>JBEKHA010000001.1:0-460284 GCA_050012515.1 Sedimentisphaerales bacterium
GCGCCAGCGGCGATGACGCCATTGTTCCCGATGCCGTAAAGGCATCCGTCATGTTACTGTAATCGGTATCACTCACTGCCTGGGTTTTGCCGGCTGTAACTTTACAATTGGTGATATTCAAATCGATGTTCTGCGTAACGTCGCTTGCCTCATAAAGCCAGTCCTTCGTAAAACCGCCCATTTCACCGGGGCCGACTCGAAGCGTCCAAACCCCGGTGTTCGAATCATAACTGAACATCGGCGGACCCCAGTTGTAACTGGCGACCCAGGCGATATTCCCGATGCCAATTCCCTCAACAAATTCTTTCAGCGGCTCGCCGTAATTGGAAATCGTCCCATTAGTTATATAATCGTTCGGGTCCGACGATGACTCGAACCCCCATTCGCCCATTATGACCGGATGAACTGCGGCGGCGGCAGTAATAGTGCTTACGTAGTACGAATTGCCGCTGGAAAGCCAATGAGTTGGGTAGATGTGGGAAACATAAACTACGTTGACATCGCCTACAGGGTCGGTGGCTGTCGGCCCAATAATCTGACACCACCGTGGTGTGCCGACAAAAATGAGATTGTCAGGCGCTGATGCTCGCACAATACCAATCCATGTCTCCATATCGGTTTTAACGCTCGTCCAGTTGGCAGCATCTGTGCCCACCTGATTAATCGGTTCGTTAAAAAGTTCAAAAATAACGTGAGTATCATTTTTAAATCTCGGTGCCATATACTGCCAGAACGCACTCGTTGACGCAACATGGCTGTAAGTATTGTCGACATAGTGCCAGTCAATATCCGCGTAAACTCCCTTCTCAGCGCAGTAATCAACAACTGTTCTGAGAAGATCATATAAATCGTTATTGTCCGGGTTGAAGGGATGCGGCCAGCCGCCTACCGAATCAGGCGGGGCAATCACAATTCTGATTATCTTTGTGTACCAGCCGGGAGAATTGCCGTTAGAATCGTTCAAATCTGTTATACGGTCAATCATATTTAGTGCGCCGCCATACCAGTCCTCGAGAGAGCCGAGGTCCATCATGGCAACGCCTCTGAGAACAACAATATTTCCATTGGGGTCTTTGAGTTTATTGCCGTCCGCGTGTAACCGCGGAGGGACGGCATATAGCGGCATGACCACACAAAGAAATATAAATACTACGGCAAATTTTTTAAACGCAGCGTGAATATATCCGGCTGAACATCCCATAAAGTAATTCCTCTCTGTCTTAGATAGCACTCTATAACCCCTAAAATTAAAGGTGTATTCTTTTCAAAAAATCGTCAAGGATTACCCCCCGGACGGATGCCTTCAGTACGAACGCTTCGTAACACGATTAACATTAACTGCTTCGTTGAAATCGGCGAAGTTTACGCCGAAGGCTATATAATTCGATGTGACATCAAGTGAATTGGCCGCGCTTACCGACACAGCAAATGTGGCGTTGTCGATATCTATGCTCGCCGTTACAAGGCCCGCATTGCCGTTGCTGGTGTCTGCGATAACTTTACTGCATTGATATAAATGCCCGGTCTTGGAGGCAGTAAATTTGCCCTGTGGAATTCTGAATACATGGTCGCCCCATATAAAGTTGACGTCCTCATTGCACAGGTTGACGCTAATATCTTCTACCGCAAGGTCTCCTTTGGCCGAAAGCGAATCAGAAGACGGCTTGGCGCCCTTCTTGGCGCTTGCATTGTCTACAACGAGCGTGTCTTTATACGTTCTCATAAGGCGGGTAGGAATCAGGCTTTTGCCGTTAACTATTGTCTCGTTGACATCGCCCGTCAGAGTATAATAACCCATCGCCATTTCCAAATACACTGGGCAGGAAAGGCCTGTCAGGTCAACATTATTAGCCGTCATGGCAAACTTCCTTTTGCTCGGGTCTATTGTCAATGAAGTGATTGCGCCTTGTTGGCCTTTGGAAATTTTATGTGTGTACCCAAACTTGCCGTTCTTTACATACGGAGAAGAATTGCACTCGATATTCTGGTAATAAATTTGATTTCCATCAGTCAATGAAATGATGTTTACATCTATGCTGGCCGCCTGGCTGAAATCTATCGGAATGTTGTTGAATGTTCCGGAAAAAGTAAATGAGTCCGTCATGTTACTGTAATCGGTATCACTTGAGGCCTGGGTTTTGCCGGCCGTAATCTTGCAATTGGTAACCGTCATAGTTGAAAACCGTTCGGCGTTTCTTTTTTCATAAAGCCAGTCCTTCACAAAACAGCCCATATGATCGCCGCAAAGAAGCTGCCAGTTTGAGTCAAACATCGACGGGTTCCAGCTATAAGACGCCGAATAAGCGACACTGCCGATTCCAAGACCTTCAAGATAATCAAGGAATGGCTGGCCAAAATCGGAAGCCGAGCCGCATGACCATTGGGTGCTATATACGCAAGGGTCAGAGTTCGGCTCATACCCCCATGCGGTTACTAAAACCGGATAGACAGGAGACACAGTATCTATTTGCGGCTTAATCCAGGAATCAGCTGCTGTTCTCCAGGTAAGACCAAAGCAGTGTAAATCATAAACGATATTGTCGCCGATAATGGGATTAGTAACCACTGGCTGAATCTGCTGAGCCCAGCACCCGCCGGTTACAATAATAAGATTATCCGTCGCTGAAGCCCGCACAGTATTAACCCACGCCTGCATTACAGGTTGGATAATACCCCAGCTGCCGGCGCCATCGGTCGGCTCATTGAAAAGCTCAAAAAGTACATTGCCGTCGTTGGCAAATCTCGGCGCTATATAACCCCAGAACGCATTTGTCTCGGCAACTTTATCGTTAATCCCTTTATGATAATCCGGGCAGATAATCGAATAGACGCCTTTCTCGGCCCCGTAATTAACGGCGTCCTTGAGGGCTTCATATATAGCTTCGTTATTGGGGTCGGAGAGGTTGCAGGGGTCAAATTCAAGAGGACTGCCGGTTACATCTGAATCAGTGGGGATAACAAAGTATTTTATAACTCTTGTGTACCATCCCGGTGAACTGCCGTTGGGGTCGTCAGGGTTTGTAACGCGGTCAATATAATCATGTATGCCGTACAACTCTTTTAACGCGCCAATATCAGGCGCACAAACGCCTCGAAGAACAATAATATGCTCCTCGGCATCTTTAATTTTGTTGCCTTCCACGTGCAATGGTGAGGGTGCGGCATAAAGCAAAGAAACCGCACAAAGAAGTGCGCACACAATGATAACTTTATAAAATGCCAAAGTGAGTCCGGTACCGAATACTTCCTCTGTCTTCTTCATCGCTATCGCCTTTATTAAATAAGCGCCTTCCCGGTTTCCTCAAAACTAAAGAACCTTTCCTGGCAGATGTATCTTTTGCTTGGCTCCTAAATCAAGCAGGAAAACCGATTACGGTGTCGTCCACCGTAATCGGTTCCTGTGTACTTTCATTAACTGTCACATCTACGCCTGATATCTCGCTAATCATCAAGATTAACGACGCTTACTTCGTTGAAATCGCCGAACGCAATACCGAACTTCGCCAGGCCGGAGGGTACAGTATTAATGTCCGCCTTCGTTATCGACAACGTAAATGTGCATTTATCAAGGTCGATTGTGCCGCTCACTATGGCGTTAGGTTCCGCGACAGGAGCTACGTTCGGCTCAATATTTTTGTTGAGCGTGTATAAATGTCCCGCCTTGGGAATCTTGAAGCTGTTTGTCGGAATCGTGAAGGTCTGAACGTTGTTGACATCGTTATTGTCGCCCCATGTAATGACAACTTGTTCATTGTTCAGGTTCGGCTGGGTTGCATTGATGTCTTTCACCGCGATTTCACCCGTAACCGACAGCGAATCAGACGAGGCCTTGGTGCTGTTCGTGACCTTTGTCTTGGTAACTATGAGCGTGTCCTTATACATCCGCATAAGACGAGTAGGTATCGTCTTTGTTGGGCCGTTGATAATCAATTCATTGGCATGCCCATTCAGTTCATTGCTGCCTATAGTGAGTTTAATCGCAATAGGACTGGCAAGGCCTGTCAGGTTAATATTCTTTGCTGTTATTGCAAACTTTCCTTTACTGAAATCCATCGTAAGGGAAGTAATTTTCCCTTCCTGGCCTTTGACAAGTTTGCCCGTGTGTGCGTATTTGTGTTTGGTGTTCACTGCCGTCGGGCTGAAATCGGTCAAAGTTTCAGTGTAAACGACATAATTATCGGTCGTCGAGGTAATTGCAACCACCACCGAATTGGCATCGTTAACATCGGCTAGCGGGATAAAGGTTCCCGAGGCCGTAAAGGCATCCGTCATGTCAATGTAATCGGTATCACTTGAGGCCTGGGTTTTGCCGGCCGTTACTGTACAGTTGGTAACTACCATATTCGGGGTTACCAGCCGTATATTATCGAAGTAGAAATTTCCGCCACCGATGTAAACACCATAATCGTCAAAAGTCTCGTCAGGAACCTGAACGGAAATTGCAATCTGCATCCAGTTGGAACCTGTAGAGTCATAGTCCGAAAGGTCATAGCTGTATGTCTTGTTCGCATCAGCTTCCCATGAACCCCACCAATGATCGGTAGATAAGCCGGTGTCCCTGTCTATAAACGAATATGCCAGTGCGCTACTGGATGCAGGCCCATACTCTTTCCAGCTGGAAGGTCCGCCGCTGTTTACCGCGACTTTATCACCTACCTGAGTCCAAAAGCTGCCGCTGGTCCATTCCGATTGTATCATTGTCAGGTCAAACTGAAGATTCGCGTCGGTAAAATTTAATGGCGTCCCCGAATAGGCAAGCCTCCAATATGCGCCTTTACTACCTTTACCAGGTGTTAGTTTAAGACTCCCATGGCCCAATGTAACGCCTATGTTGCAATCGGAAACAAGAATGGCGTTTGCGTCATTCGACCCGGGGCCCCAGCTATCGTTACTGTCACCTCTCTCGAAATTACCTATGATGATATCACCGTAACCCGTAGAAGCAAAACCCAGCATCAGGGCAAGACATACAATAATCACAGTTGACCGGACATAGATGGCTTTAGTAAGAGTCGCTTTTCTTGTGTTTGATGACATTTTCGTAATCTCCTAATAAATTCAATCTTCTTCTGATTCCGGTTTCAAAGAACACTGCTAATTTTACATTTGTGGGTGCGCCCTATAACTATCAGCAAACAAACTACAGGGGCACTATCAATATATCGAGGTGGCCGTCATCTGTTAATTCACGTCTTCTTCCATAGCAAAGTATAATATCGACAAGGAGCTCTTCCCAACTAAAATCGAATCTGAATTTCTTCTATATTACATTCAGGGAAATACTCTCGTCGAATCAGGAAAAACCCAATCGGAATACCGCTTTCCCGACGTAACGTCGAGACATTTTCCCTTGATTACTCGTAAAGGCGCATTTATTGAGGGCTATCGCCGCTATTATAGGACTATCTTCGGTGGCGGCCGCTTTGCCGCATTTATAGGACCTGCCCGATTTCGCCGTAAAGCCGGTTGCGGCGGATAAAGCCACACCCTGCGGCTGCCCGCAAAAACAATCACGCCCAGCCGTGCGTTGCGACGAAATCCATCGTTGACTCGGCTGGGTAACACAGGTAAATTACGCCAGGTGAAGAAACCGATTAATATCTGATTTGAGGAAGTTATATTATGAGGAATAAAGAATTATTTTCGGGATACAAAAGCCGGCGAGGCAACGCCATTGTTGGATTGATAATAGTCCTGCTGCTGGTGGCGGTGGTCTATGGAGTTCAACGTTATATGAAGAGCCATACCCCTGACCCGGACACGGCGCAGGATTTGACGCCGTGGAAAGAATGGCGGCTTCGCGAGAAACCCGAAAAGCCCGTCCCGCCGATAAGCGAAAAGCAGGCAAAAATCCCCGGAACAATTAAATTCGATATGAACGCTCGTCTGCTGGGAACGGAAACCCCGCGGGGAGATCTGGTTTTATCTGTCGGCTCTGAAGGGCAAATATACGGCGACTGGTCCGGCACTTACTCCAACGACAAAAGGGATAATTTTGACGTTCAGAACGGCCATTTCGACGGGAAGGTTTACCCTGGAAAAATATATCGGGACGAAAAGGGAGAGGACCCGTCGAAGCTGTATTTCCTCGGCAAGGGGACATTTATGGTGCACAAAACATCGGCTGATGCCAAGCAATACCGCATCCTCGGCGGCGATATCTACGTGAGGGGATGGTTAAGCCCGGATTTAAGCGTGGCCGGCGAGATTATTATTACCAGCGACGAGAAATATTTCCAGACATTCAGCTTCAAGGCCGCCCGCCCGGAAAAGCCAAAATCACCGCTATAGCTTAGGGCGCAGCCGTCGTTATTGAGCCGGAAAAACAAAAAGACAAACCCTGTCAGTGATTATTGTGCTGCTCGTACTGTTCGATGAATTTCGAGCCGGCGCGGATATAGACCAGCGTTGCCAGTACCGCCGCCCCTGCCGCTGACCACCATAAGACCCGCACAAAATAAACCCACCAGTTAAAAACTGCGGATACCTCCGGCGCAATTAGTATCGCCGCCACCATCGAAAGCTGTAGCGCCGTTGATGCCTTGCCCGCAAAAACCGGAACAACGAGGACTTTATCCGTAAGAAAATAGACAATCAAAAAGCCGAGGAATATGAGGACGTCTTTGCCGATAATCAGCACGACCACGGTCGGCGGCAGTATGAAACCGTCAACCCCGGCGTGGCGCGAGGCAAGGAGCAGGGAAGCCGAAGTAATGAGCAGCTTGTCTGCCATCGGGTCAAGAAATGTCCCTAACCTGGTCGTCTGCCCGTTTTTACGCGCCAGATACCCGTCAATACCGTCGCTTATCGCCATTAGAAAAAATATCGCCACCGCCGAATAACGAATCAGGTGCCGGATATGCTCGCTTAGTTCCGGGTCATTTATCTGGAGCATACAACTGACAAACGGCGCTATCAGCAGTATTCTCAAAATAGTTATTCTGTTTGCCCAGCTTAATGTCATTCTCTATTCACGATTTATTACTTAGTATTTCATTGCCCGCCCCGTTAGAAATCTGCGATTTATTGTAAAGTTCTATATTGCGATTTTTTCTAACGGGGCCTCGCCTGTGCCGAATTATACCGGCAGAAAACACAATCCGCCAACTTATAATCTTGCTGATATCGGCGGAAGCGTTATAATTCATCCTTCGCAGTAGTGCCGTTTCTGGCGAAACTTGTGCTTTGCAACAGAGATAACGACATTTTGCTGTTTCGCAGAATACTACTACGGAGAATGGATTGACTCGCTTTTAAGGTAAATACTATGGCAGTTCTAAATGTAAATATCGACCACATAGCGACGGTGAGGCAGGCCAGGCGTGCCGATGAGCCGGACCCTGTCTGGGCGGCGGCGGAATGTGAATTGGCCGGGGCCAACGGGATAACTACCCATCTTCGGCAGGACAGACGGCATATCAACGACCGCGACGTCCAGGTGCTTAAAGAGACGGTTGTTTCCAAATTCAATCTCGAAATGTCGATGGAAGAAGAGATTGTCCGCATCGCAGAAGGGATTCAACCCCAGCAGGTAACGCTCGTGCCGGAAAAAAGAGCGGAATTGACCACCGAGGGCGGACTCGATTGCGTATCCTGCGGCGCCCGCCTGAAAGAGGTCGTCAGGCGAATGCACGCAAAGGGCATCCTCGTCAGCGCGTTTATCGTGCCGGAAAAAGAGCAGATAGTCGCTGCGGCAAGATTCGGCTGCGACGCCATCGAACTTCACACCGGGCAATACGCCAACGCCAGGACGGAAAAAGATATTTACCAGCAGTTCAAATGGCTCGAAGCGGGCAGAGACCTGGGCATAAAAAAGGGAATGATTGTGCACGCCGGGCACGGATTAACGTATCGCAATATCGGCCCGATTGCCGCAATGGAAGACCTGAGCGAATTAAATATCGGGCACAGCATCATCGCCAGAAGCATGTTTGTCGGGATACGAGAAGCGACAACCGAAATGATTCGGCTGATTGACAAGTTCGGCAAACACTGATAATAAAAAACACTACGTTTGTTTTGAGCTGATAACGATGCGGCGGGATAAAACCTGCCGCTTTTTTTGTTATGATTTTGTGCGGACGATGAAGTCGGCGGTGAGGCGTTTTCCCGAGGGGCAAATAACGGTAACGTGGAGGATGCAGTTTTCGGCGGAGATTTTTTGCAGGGGGAGAGAGAACAGATATGCGCGGAGGAAGTCCTGCCAGAGATTGCTGTTAACAGCGGGGTCAGTGAGGTCGATATCGGGCCAGACAATCAGGCGTTTGCCTTTTGGGTCGGCGGAACGCTGGAACCGCTGAAAGAGTTCAAAGCGAAAGATGACAGGGGCCTTGATTTGAGAGTCGAAGGCATCGATAAGGCAGACGTAGGCGTTAATAGCGGCGTCACGGTCAGCGGCAGAGGCGGGGGTGATGGAGGTTATGGGGAGAACGTCAATTTGAGCGGGGCCGAAATGGGAGCAAGGGGTGGAATCATGGAACAGTGCAGGTGAGGAATCGGCGCCTGGCGGCTGCATTGAGCAGCCGGCGTAAAACGTGATTGCGAGAACAAAAAACAGTTTCGTCGGAAACGATATAGTTTTCATAAGTATGGGCAGTATTAACGACACCTGCTATATTATTTCGGCGAGAGTTTTGGATTTAGTTGAATGAAAAACTGGTTCAGCGTTTGTCGTTTTTGGAAAGCGTTTCATTTAATGAGCCGGAACGGAAGCCCTGGAGGTCAATGGTAATGTATTTGAAGCCGAGGGATTTGAGTTTTTTGATGATTCGCGAGCGGTTCGGCTCGGCGATAATCTTTTTGAAATCTTCCTGGTGAACCTCTATTCGGGCGATTACGTCGTGATGGCGGACACGGAACTCAACGAGACCAAGCGTCCTGAAAAAATCTTCCGCTTTTTCAATTTGACTGAGGCGTTTTGCGCTTATCTGTAATCCGTAAACAAGCCGGGACGCAAGACAGGGCGACGAAGGGACATCAGCGGTTTCGAGGCCCAGTTTCCTGCTGAGCGCGCGGATATCGTCTTTGGTGAGTTTTGCTTCTGCCAGCGGCGAGTGTATGCCGAAAAGTTTCATCGCGCGGTTGCCGGGGCGAAAATCGTCGAGGTCATCGAGGTTTGTGCCGAAGACGACTTGCTTCAAACCGTTTTTGGCCGCGATATCAATCAGCTCTCTGCACAAGTGGCTTTTGCAGTGAAAGCACCTGTCCGCTTTGTTGGCGACAAAATTCGGGTCTTTAAGCTCGTCGGCGTCGATGGTTTGCAGACGAACACCAAAATCCTTTGCGATTTTTTTAGCCCTTTTCAGAACGTTTTTTGGCTCGACGACGCCCGCACTGATGCAGGCAAGAACATTTTTGATGCCGATGGTATCGACGGCAACTTTGAGCAGAAGCGTGCTGTCAACGCCTCCTGAATATGCGACGACGACGGAGCCGAGGTCTTTAAGGATTTTTTTGAGGGTATCGTATTTTCGTTGTAAGTCGCCAGCCATAAACCTAACCGAGCATCTCATCTAAAATTTCCGCGGCGGATATCACGTACTTGGGGCAGAGCTGTGTGAAGAGGTCTTTCTTTTTCGCTTCTTCGAAGCCTTCCGGCGTACTGATATTGCAGCCGATGAGGGCGGTGCAGCGAATTGAGCCGTGTCGTGCCTTGAATTTTTTGGCGAATTCATTTGTTAATTTGGCAACTTTCATTTTGGCTTCGATATCGTCAGCCCTTGTTCTGCCGAATTTGAGACCGAGAACCATAAATGCGCCGGTTACGGCTCCGCAGGTCTGGTCTAAGTGCATGCCGCCGCCGAAGCCGGAACTGACCTTGTATGCCAGCTTTTTGTCCAGGCCGAACTGCTCGCAGTAGGTAGCAAGCACCGCCATCGAACACGAAAAACCCTCTTTAAAAGTCCCTGCCGCTTTATCCGCGTTACTCATAATTTACCTCATATCATCAAAATCAATACGTTTAGGTTTTCGATATCGCTCTGGACAATTTGGGCTGCTATAAACTTCATTGTATAACTCTTCGCCTAAGTGGCGTTTTGCCCAGATATTCCAGACCTCATTTTCACTGGCCGAGGGATATTGCGTTCTAATGCCTGCCATTGAAAGAAACTGTCCTGTGCGTTACGCATCGAAAACCATTTCGATTTTTCTGGAAGGACTCATCTTTCTATAAAGGCCAAGCAGAACTTCCCTTGCCTGCGTTGTTGTGTCGCTTACGCTCATAAGCCAAAACTTTCCCAAAATCAATACAGCCGATGACGGGACTTGAACCCATAACCCCGGCTTTACGAAAGCCGTGCTCTACCATTGAGCTACATCGGCGAATTAGGATATAATACAGACCCGCGATGAAAAAGTAAAGGCGCTTAGGGCAACAAAGGGGTGGCTGGGAGGGGGTAAAAAATGAGGTTGTCGAGGTTGACAAACAGGCGTAAATGTCCTATATTAAATGGTCTATAATACAGTGGGTGAATACCCCTCGTTGGGTACAAAAGCCGGTTAGAAGCGGAAAATAGCCGCGAATTTCGGTTTGATTATGGTCGATTCGGGACAAATCGCTGGTCAGGACGCATCGCAAAAGCGAGAGCCGGAGATAAACAAGTTTTTCCGTGTGGCGATAAAGACACGCGCCAGTGATTTACATCTTAAGGCGGGACAGCCGGCCAGATTGCGGATACAGGATGAGCTTCGCAGCACGACGGGCGAGACATTGACGGAGGAGCGCCTTGAGCAGTTGACCTCCGAGATACTAAGCGAGGAGCAGAAACAATCTTTCGCCAAAAACGGGACGCTGGATTTTTCATACGGGGTGTCGGAGGAGGACCGGTTTCGCGTAAATATCTTCCGACAGCGGGGAATGGTGAGTCTGGTAGCCAGAAGGGTCAATACGGACGTTCCCACATTAGAGCAGCTTTTCCTGCCCGTGGCGTCGCTGAAAAAGATAGCCGATGGCAACCAGGGGCTTGTGCTGGTAGTAGGCCCTACTGGCAGCGGCAAGACGACGACGGCAGTATCGATGATAGATTACATCAACACCTCACATTCCTGTCATATCGTAACAGTCGAGGACCCGATTGAGTATTACATCAAGGATAAAAAGGCGTTAGTTTCACAGCGAGAGGTCGGCATTGATGTTCCTGATTACGACCAGGCGTTGACGTACCTGATGCGAGAGGACCCGGATGTTGTGTTTATCGGGGAATTACGCGACGCCAAAACGGTCTCGGCGGGTATGCGGGCATCTGAGACGGGTCATTTAGTGTTCGGGACGGTTCACGCAACCAACGCCGCGCAGGCGGTTCAGCGATTGGTGGATTTGTTCCCCCAGGTCGAGCGAGACCTCGCCAGGCAGACGCTGAGCGTAACTCTGCGGGCGATTATCAGTCAGGTATTGCTTCCGAGCGTCAAGCAGGGTGTTGACCGGATGCCCGCCAACGAGATACTTCTTGCCAATTCCGAGGCACGCAAGCTGATAAGCGAGAAACGTGAGAACGAAATTCCAAACCTGATTCGTTCATGTACCCAGGACGGGATGCAGGACATCTCCGACAGCTTGGTGAAACTGATAATGGACGGCTATGTTGAGCCGAAAGACGCATATAAATACGCACCCAACCCGGATGAGCTGAAAATGGCTCTCAAAGGTATTCGCACTGAAAAGGGCGGCATCCTGTGAGGACGAAATTTATACCGCAATGGAGTATGTTATGCCTGACATTTTAGCAGCCATTGTTTATGGCGGATATCTGTCGCCGATAAAATTTGCCGCATTTTTAATTTTATATTTTGGCTGGTTGTTCATTATCGACTGGGTCTATAAGGACGCTGAGGCGATAGGAACAAAATATACGTTCTGGACCGGAGTCGTTTTCGGGATATGGGCCGCAGCAGGACTTATTTGGCTTCTGATTCCGATTTTCGCTATAGGCCTTGCGTTTTATATTATCGCGACAGGCGCCGCAACCATCAGCTATGTTATGCACCGCAACGCGGCGGTTCCCGAGTTTCAGCGCGTGCTTACGGCGGACTACATCAAAGATATGCTCATGGGCAGCATAAAAAAGAAAGAGCCGGTCGCGGCTTACGTGTTTATAACTGCCAACAACAACGAGGTCCCTCTACCCGAGGTCAAGACGCCGGACTATTTCGGATACAAGGCGGCGTACACCATGTTTGACGACGCATTGTATCGCAGGGCGTACGACGTGATTTGCACGCCGACGCCGCAAAATTACGACGTCGCATATTACATCGACGGGACGGCTATGAAGCAGCCGGCTGTCGCCAAGGACCAGATGGACTACCTCCTTCGCTTCGTGAAAAATTTGGCCAACCTGGATATCGAGGAAAAGCGAAAACCCCAAAAGGGCAAGTTCACGATTTTCAAACAGGGCAAGAGAATCGACTGGGAGCTGATGACCGCTGGGTCAAACGCTGGCGAGCAAATGCGGGCGAAACTGGTAACCCAGCAGAATATCACCAAGCTCAGCGACCTGGGCCTGACTGCCGACCAGCTCGAACAGCTCGGGACGCTGCATGGCGCTAAAAAAGGAGTGTTTATCGTTTCGGGACCCAAAAACAGCGGCGTAACGACGACTTTTTATACGCTGCTGCGGAGTCACGATGCGTTTCTCAACGGCATAATAACGTTAGAGAGACAGCCGTCAGGCAAATTGCCCAATATAACGCAAAATATCTATGTCCTTGGCGACAGCGGCATAACTACATACGGCAGGAAGCTTCAGTCGATGGTGCGTATGGACCCGGACATTGTTGGTGTCGCGGATTGTGAGGACGTCGAAACAGCCCAAATCGCCTGTGGGGCAGCGGAAAGCAAGCTTGTTTACGTCGTCATCGAGGAGGAAAACGCCCTCAAGGCGCTGGCCAAATGGATTAAACTCGTCGGTGACAAGAATAAGGCAATTGAGCATCTTCTGGGAATGTGCAACCAGCGTCTGCTTCGAAAGCTCTGCGAGAAGTGCAAACAGGCCTACGAGCCGAACAGCGACCTGCTGCACAAGTTCAACATCCCGGCAGAAAGAGCAAAGGTCCTTTATCGCACCGGCAAAGTGGTTTACGACAAGCGGGGAAAACCATTCCCCTGCGAAAACTGCCAAGAAACAGGATTCTTCGGCAGAATGTGCATTTTTGAAACCATTATGTTGAACGACCAGCTGCGAAACGCGATTAAGCAGGCAAAGACACTTTCAGACGTTGGAACCGAGTTGAGGCGGGCTAAAATGCTGTATCTCCAGGAACAGGGACTGCTGAGGGTCATCGCGGGGATTACATCGATAAATGAGATGGTGAGAGTCCTTTCAAAATCGAAAGATCAGAAATCGACAGCCGAACAATAGAACAAAGCCGGGTGATGAACGCTCGGCACAAAATTAATGTGAAAATGAGGTTGTAATGATAAGCGCAGTGATACTAATAATTATGGCGGGATGCGCCGCGGTCCAGTATCTCAAGGGTACTTTGATAAAATCATTCCAGACGTTTATTGCGGCGTTGTGTGCAGGCTTTGTGGCGTTGTGGTGGTATGAGCAGTTGTCGGAAATAGTAATCAAGCAGGAGCTGATTGTTGATTTTGCCCAGCCGGTTTGCTTCGGAATGTTATTCGTGATTACGTTCGCGGTCCTTCAAACCGCAGCGATCACGCTTACCAAGCAAAAAATCGATTTCGGCGTTATGCCCGAGCGGGTCGGACGGATAGCATTCGGTCTTTTGCTTGGCTACGTTGTTTCAGGCGTGTTGTTAATCGGCGCGGCAATGTCACCGCTGCCCGACGGTTATCCTTATCAGCGGTTCGACGCCTCCAGGCCCGACCTCAAAAAACCGGCCGGGGCGTTACTTAATCCTGACGGTTTTCTGGCGAGCTTATTCGGCATTATCAGCGGCGGCAGCGCAAGCGGAACACAGAGTTTCGCGGTTCTGCACGCCGGGTTCGTTGACGAATTATATCTCAACCGGCTCAATCCTAAAGCGAAAGTCAGGGTCGACGCCGGTGGTGTGACCACACCAGCCAAAAACGCGACATGGCCTGCACCGGCAGGGCTTAAGGACATACAACCCCCCTCCGACTGTGAGGCGATTATCACTCGCGTCGGCTTAACCGGAAAAATAATGACGGAAGGTTCTTTGGCAATAAATCAATTGCGTTTTATGTGCAAAAAAAAGGACGAGAAACAGCGCCTGGGCGGCAGTGCGGTTCTAGCTTACCCAATCGGCTATCTGACGGGTGACAACCAGGTTAAAACCGTGGGGCCAAAAGAGATAATATCTCTTGATGCAAAAAACGTAAAAGATGGCGCATTATGGTTTGACTTCGTATTGTATGTGCCAAAGGATTTTGAGCCGGTGGCGGTAGGCCTAAGGGCGAACGCGATTGCGGAGGTGCCGCCGATGGTTTCCGCTGAGCAGGCCCCAAAGCAATGATTTAATAGTGCCGGTAGAATGAACCGAGGGTTTTGCGGTTAATGGATTTGGTTTTTATACCCCCTCCGTGGAGTATTTAGTCGCAATGCCCTTTCCTCCACCAGCCCGCTGGGCTCAGGCACAGACGAGCAGTTCTTCGAGATCCAGCTCCATCAGGTGTTCGAGGTAGGCCTTTAGCTCATCTTCTGAGAATTTTGACAGGAAATCCGGCCTTGCGGACTTGTTTATCTCGCAGATGCAATCAATCAATTCCCTTTTGCTCATATCACAGGTCCTTCAAAAAAATCCTTAATGGCTGTTCGCAGTATCGACACAGAAGTCGAATTTTCTTGAGCCGCTCCTGCAAAGGCGACATCAACGCCCCATAACTAAAACCCCGACATACAGTAAACCGATGGCCTGATACACAATATATGGGATAGGGGCATTTTGGGGGCAGTGAATGTCCAATAAAAACATCATGAAGGGTTTGCCTAAGGGCGCAAGAAAATTTTGCAATAGCGGAAATTTTTCCCGTTTGAGACAACAATATTCGAGGAAGGCATTTGTATGGTAAATGGCCGGTTTGGGAGCGGGTTGTCCTGGTGGTTTTTTTCCTTAGAGGGGGCTTGTTCTGCGCGGTCTTTTTTCATATACTGGTTTGTTTTAGGGCTTTTATGGCGGACAGGCGCGTAAACCATTTATTGGAGAACCGAAAGTGGCAAATACCGGCGATATACGCAATATAGTAATAATGGGTCACGGCGGCGCGGGCAAAACCTCGCTCGTCGAGGCAATACTGCACAAGACAGGAGCGACCAATCGATTAGGCAGCGTGGATGACAAGACCAGTATTTGCGATTATTACGATGAGGAGAAGGCACACGGCCATTCGATAAAGTCGTCGGTGGTTCACGCCCAGTACGGGGGCAAGCAGATAAACATAATCGATACGCCGGGGTATCCGGATTTCATAGGGCCTTCTATAAAGGCGATTGTCGGCGCGGAGACGGCCGTCATAGTCATTAACGCGGCATCCGGCGTCGAAACCGTAACTCGCAAGGTGTTTGAGACGGCGACCAAGACCGGCAAGGCCAAGCTGATAGTCATCAACAAGATGGACGCTGAAAACGCGGAGCTGCCCCGGCTGATTAAGGACATACAGGAATTTTTCGGGACGCAGTGCCGATGCGCGAATCTGCCCGCGGCGGACAAGGCCTCGGTAATCGACTGCATAGAAAACAGCACGGGCACATCACCCGTTATGGATGTCGCGCAGGCGCATACGGAGCTTATCGAAAGCGTAATCGAGGCGGACGACAAGCTTATGGAAAGCTATTTTGCCGGCGAGACGATACCGCCGGAAAAGATTTCAGCGGTTTTTGTCCAGGCGCTGAGGGCCGGAAGCGTTGTCCCGATTGTTTTCACCAATGCCAGAAAAGAAGTGGGCATTGAGGGGCTTTTGAATCTTATCGTGAAATATACCCCGTCGCCGGCACAGGCGGAGCCGGCAAAACTAAAGGCGGGCGACAAGGAAACTACCCTGCAGGCAGACCCTGCCGGGCCGTTAGCGGGATTAGTGTTCCGCGTTTCGTTTGACCCCAGGTCGAATATGAAATTTTCATCCATACGCCTGTTCAGCGGGACTATTAAATCCGACACGAATATGATTCGCAACGACGACAAAAAGGGCGTTCGACCGGGCCATATTTTGAAATCTCAGGGCGGCGAGACACAGGAAATCCCCGCCGGCGTTGCGGGCGACGTTATAACGCTTGCCAAAATCGAGGACCTTAGGGTCGGGGACGTGATCGGCGACGGAAAAATAACAGGCAAATTCGAAATGCCCGAGGCCCCTTCGCCGATGTTCGCGCTGGCGCTTGAGCCGGCAACAAGAGGCGATGAGCAGAAAATCGGCACGGCGCTGGAAAAACTTTGCGAGGAAGACCCCTGCCTGAAGGTTACGAGAGATGCACAGACCAAAGAGCTTGTTCTGAATGGCCTCGGCGATTTACATTTACGCGTGATGCTCGAAAAGATGGAAAGCCGTTCGAAGCTCAAGGTCAACACCAAAGAGCCCAAGATTCCATACCGCGAGACGATTACTCTTAAGGCGGAAGGTCATTATCGGCACAAGAAGCAGACGGGCGGAGCGGGGCAGTTCGGCGAGGTTTATCTTCGCATTGAGCCGGCGCCGCGAAATTCCGACCCGCCACTGGTATATAGCTGGGACATTTTCGGCGGGTCGATTCCGGGCCAGTACGAACCGGCGGTGCTGAAAGGCGTCAACGAGATTATGGAAAACGGTTTCGTCGCGGGCTTCCCGCTGCAGGACGTGAAGGTTTCCGTTTACGACGGCAAGTATCATCCGGTCGATTCAAAGGAAGTGGCGTTCCGGGCGGCGGGCAAAGGCGCGTTTCTTGACGCACTCGAGAAGGCCAAACCAGTTCTGCTCGAACCCATAGTCAATATCGAAGTAACCGCGCCGGCGGAAAATATCGGCGATATCGCGGGCGACCTCGCGGGCAAGCGGGGCAGGGTGCTCGGGCAGGATATGCTGCCCGGCAATATGCTGCTTATTAAGGCACAGGTGCCGTTGTCTGAGGTTACGCAGTATAACAGCCAGTTGAAATCGGTTACGGGCGGCCGCGGCAGCTACTCAATGTCACTGAGTCATTACGAACCCGTCCCGCCGAACATCCAGGCCAACGTCGTCGCGGCTTACGCGAAGCCGAAACATACCGAGGAATAAAGAAATTTATTTATGCTTGAGCATTGACCCCCGGTTTGATTTAGCCGGGGGTTTCTGTTTGCTGTCGCTTCGATGACTCAAGGGCAACAGTGAGAGTTTTGCGGTTGTCGTTAATCCAGTGTGCCTTGCGAACAATCATATTCAGAAAATCCGTTCCCTTAAGATTGCCGAAAAATCCAGTCGCGGCGATTGGCAAAACCGCCTCGGCTATCATTGTCTCAATCATTAAATCCAGAAGCGAAGCGAGATGGTCTTTATCCAGGCTGATAACCTCACGATAACCTTCGAGGATTTGGACTAATTTGGCCTGGTCAAGATAATCGGGCCATTCGGCGGGGTTGGGGCGATAGCCGACAAGGGAAAACTGGAGCATAGCATTGGCTAAATCGGTAATCGGCTGGGCGATTTTAATGGAATCAAAATCGAGAACAGCGACGAGTTTGTCTTTGTTGAAGAGCATATTTCCCGGATGCCAGTCGCCGTGGACGACCTGTTTGGGCCAGGAATCGAAGTCAAGCTGGCTAACCTGCACGCTGGCGCTGTTATAAAGAGACATCAGTTCTTCCCCGCAGCGGTAAGCCTTCCTTTCGCTGCTATGTGAAATGTCCGAGGCGATGGTTTTAAGATGCCTCCTCACCATTGTCGAATTGTGACAACTCGCCTTTACCGGCTCCCACTCGAATTTGAAATCGGTAAGGTACTGGTGGAACTTCGCGAGCTGCCTTCCCGTGTCAATTGTCGCTTCGGCTGAGCCGGTGTAACGAACGCCGCCCACGAATTTGAAAAGCTCATATACATTATTGCTAAGCTGCAGTATGGTTCCAAATTCATCCCGTGTAGCGACCAGCGGCGCGACGGGAAAATATCGTTTGGCCAGGTGCGACTGCACGGCGTGTGCGAATGCGACACGATATACGTCGTCTTTATCCCGCAGGCGGCGTTTGAGCAGAAACCTGCCCTGCGTGGTTGTTACTACGATTTTGGGCGCGTGTTTGCTGCCCCCCACAAGGCGCATTACCTTGCGGATTTTGCCGATATCATACCGGCTGAGGACATCTGCCAGCTCTTCTGACGTAAAACGCGCACCTGTCGCCATAGATAATACGATTAGTAATTAAGGGTTAACCAAAAATTCGAATTTGACCGCAATCGGTTCATTTGCGGAACAGCAGGAGAAGAACAATCAGCAGCAGAAAACCCGCCATGGCCCCCAGAACAAGAACAGTTGTCTTGTATCGCGTAACGGACTGTTCGAGGTCAACACTTTCTGATTCTTCGACCACCTCGCCATCCTCCAGCTTTTCGAGGTCGGACATATTCATTCGTTTGTGTGCCCGCAGGGGTGGTTCGCCGTTGCGGACCGCCTTCAAATCAACCAGCAGCTCCTCGATATTGCTGTACCGGTTTTTTTTGTCTTTGGCCATCATAACTTCGATGACTTCCGACACGCCCGCGGAAAGCGAAGTATTGATGTGGTCGGGCGGGATAAGCTCGTCTTTCAAATGCTTTCGCATTACTTCCATCGGGTCGTCGGCCATAAAAGGAACCCGCCCTGTCACCAGATGATAGAACGTCGCGCCCAGGCCATAAATGTCCGCCCTGCCGTCAACGTCTATTTCACCGCGTATTTGTTCCGGGGAAATATAATAAGGCGTCCCGTACGCCTTGCCCTTCTCCATCTTGGCCGCCTCGAAGTCCGTCGTCTGCCTGGCAAGACCCATATCGGCCAGTTTTACTAACCCCTCCTTGTTAATCATTATGTTCTTGGGCTTAACGTCGCGGTGAATAAGTCCAACGGAGTGAGCGTGCCTGAGGGCCTCTGCTACCTGTATAATGACGTCCAGCGCCTCTTTCTCGCCGTAAACTTTGCCTGCCGCCAAATCATCGTAAAGGGTTTTCCCCTCGACGTATTCCATTACGAAGTAATGGTGTCCGCCCGATTCGCCGACGTCCACTGCTTGGACGATATTGGGATGATTGAGCTTGCCCGCGGCCTTACCCTCTTTATAAAATCGTTCCACGTATTCTTTGTTTTCGGAAAAACGCTTTGGCAGAACCTTGACGGCTACGATTCTGTCCAAACTTAGTTGCCTGGCTTTGTAAACTACCGCCATTGCGCCTGCGCCTAATTTGCCTAATATCATATAGCCGGGTATCTGATGGGTCGCAGTGGAACCTCGCGCCTCTTTGATGGTATTGATAACTCGGCTTGCCTGTGACTTTGTGAGGTAGCCCCTTTCGACAAGAAGGTCTCTGAGAAGGGTAGGGCTGGTTTTTTGGCGGTTCTCGATTTCATCGATGCACCGTTTCAGCTCCTCATTGGTGCAAAGTCCCTGGTCGAGGGCTATTTTGCCGAACATCGTATCGTAATTGGTATTGTCGTTTACCATTTATCCGTTTACCGGTTTGGAAGGAGGTATTCTTCCAGTTTAATCCCGTCATTATTAGTTATACCAGACCGTTGTCAAAATAAAAATAGAATCTAACTGTGGTCCAATAACAAATCGGCTATTATGCTTTCCCAGTTTAACGCTTTCTTAACCATTGACTTAGCCGAAAATACTGCTAAACTGCCCTCCCTTGATTGCGGCTGCGGCTATGGCTAAGCCAGTAAGGAGACCCAAAAGTGGCGTATAATTGCGTAGTATTGGTAAAACAGGTGCCCGACACCAAAAGGATAACGGGCAAGGCGATGAACGATGACGGAACGGTTAATCGTGCGGCACTGCCGGCGATATTTAACCCTGAAGACCTCAATGCCCTTGAAATGGCATTGGATATCAAGGACCGGTTCGGCGGGACGGTTACCGTTATAACGATGGGGCTGCCCGCGGCGGTCGCAACACTAAAGGACGCCCTTTACCGCGGGGCTGACGAGGCAATCCTGGTTACGGACGCCCGCTGTGCCGCAAGTGATACTCTGGCAACGAGTTACATACTCAGTTGCGCGGTAAAACGGATTAAATATGATATTGTCCTTTGCGGCAGGCAGGCGATTGATGGCGATACCGCACAGGTTGGGCCTCAATTGGCGGAAAAACTGGGAATACCGCAAATTACATATGTTGAAAAGCCCGTCGAAATCGAGGGGCAGACGATAACTGCTCAGCGCAACATTGGCAACGGCTGGCAGAAGGTCAAGACGCAGTTACCCGTCCTGCTGACGATAACGGGTGAGGCCAATGTGCCGAGAGTGGCGGCGGCAAAAAAAATGATGAAATACAAGGCCGCTCTGACGCCCGCCGGAGTCGAGCAGAAGATAAAAGCCGAAAATCCTCACGCCAGCGCAGACCAGATAAAAGAACTGGCCGTGCAAAAATGCGGCGAAATGGATAAGAAGGGGCTGCTCATAGAACAGTGGAACCTCGATTTGCTGAAAGCGGATTTGACATGGTGCGGCAGAAACGGCTCACCCACGAAGGTCCATCGGATTCAAAGCGTGGTGCTGGCTGCCAAAGAGACAAAATCGATTGAACCGACGGACGAAGGGCTGGCCGGTATGATTCACGAACTTCTCGAAGATAAAATCATCGCATAACTAATTACGAAATACGAGATACGAAATATGATTGACGTAAACAGACAGGGTGAAGTTTGGGTATTCGCGGAACAGCATGGCGGCCTGCTTGAAGATACGCCTATTGAGTTGATGAGCAAGGGTCGGCATCTGGCGGACATTCTTGGCGTCCAGCTTGGTGCGTTGCTGCTGGGCGATAATGTAAAAGGACTTGCGAAAAAGCTGATTCAATATGGAGCCGATAAGGTTTATCTTGCGGAGCATCCGCTGCTCGAACATTATCAGACAAATAGCTACACCAAGATAATTTACGACCTGATTCATAAATACAAGCCGCAGATTGTGATTTACGGCGCGACGGCGGTGGGCAGGGATTTGGGGCCGAGAATCGCAAGCGTAACCAAAGCGGGTTTGACGGCGGACTGCACCGATTTGCAAATCGGCGACCACAAAACAACCGACGGCCAATTGCACAAAAACCTGCTCTTCCAAATCAGGCCCGCGTTCGGCGGCAACATCATCGCGACGATTATCAATTATGACCGCTGGCCCCAGATGGCGACCGTCCGCGAGGGCGTGATGCCTATGCCGACGCCCAACACGGCGAAAAAAGGCCAGGTAATAACCGAAAAGGTGGAATTGTCTCCGCAGGAGCTGCCAATCGAGATTCTCGAAGAGCATACCCGTGCCAAGAAGGTTGACCTCAAGGCCGCTCGGATTATCGTGGCGGGCGGCGCGGGCCTCGGCAGCAAAGATAACTTCCGGCTAATCTGGGATTTGGCGAACTGCCTCGGCGCAGCTCCAGCCGCAACCAGGGCGGCGGTTGACCTGGGCTTCATTGACCACGATCACCAGGTGGGCCAGACAGGCACGACCGTCAGACCTTCGCTTTATATCGCGGTGGGAATCAGCGGGGCAATACAGCACCAGTCGGGCATGAACCAGAGCCAGAAAATCGTCGCAATCAACAACGACCCGCAGGCGCCGATTTTTGACGTGGCGCATTACAAAATCATCGGCGACCTCAACGATGTCGTCCCGAAAATGATAAAGGCAATCAAGGAAAAGGGATTTAAGGAAGCTATAGGCGAAGGTAAATAACGATGCCAAATTTTTACGCTGATAACGACGACATAAGATTTTTGTTTAAACACATCGACCTGGGCGCTCTCGCCGGATTATGCGAAGAGGATTTCAAATTCGCTTCGCAGTTCGATTCCGCGCCCGCCGGCGCCGATGAAGCGATATGTAATTATGAGATGGTTCTCGATTCCATCGGCCAGTTGAGCGGCGACTTTATCGCGCCGCGTGCCGAATCGGTCGACAGAGAAGGCAGTACCCTCAACCCCGACGGCTCGGTGAGTTACGCCAAAGGAATCGCAGAGTCAATGGACAAATTAGCCAAGGCGGAGGTGATGGGGTTTACATTGCCTCACCGTTTCGGCGGACTGAATTTCCCGAATCTCGTCTATTCGATGGCGACTGAAATCGTCTCGCGTGCCGACGCCTCGCTTATGAATATATTCGGCTTGCAGGGTATCGCGGGGACAATCGAGGCATTCGCGTCCGAGGAAATCAAACAAAAATACCTGCACGATTTTGCCGCTGGCAAAATTACAGGTGCGATGGTGCTTACCGAGCCGGACGCCGGTTCGGATTTGCAGGCGGTCAAGTTGCGCGCGTTCCAGGATAATAACGGCAACTGGCTTTTACACGGCGTTAAGCGATTTATCACCAATGGCTGCGGTGAAGTCCTTCTTGTGCTTTCCCGCAGCGAGCCGGACCGCTCGGGCGGACTGGGACTCAGCTTGTTCGTATGCGAAAGAGGCCCGACCGTGCATATCCGCCGGCTTGAAGACAAGTTAGGCATTCACGGAAGCCCCACCTGCGAAATATTCTTCGACAACACTCCCTGCCAGTTAATCGGCGAAAGGCAGCGCGGATTAGTTACATACGTTATGGCGCTGATGAATGGCGCGCGTATCGGAATCGCCGGGCAGTCGCTTGGTATCGCCGAGGCCGCGTATCGCATTGCGAGAGATTACGCGTCGAGCAGGAAACAATTCGGCGCAGCAATACAAAAGCTGCCTGCCGTCCGCGATTTGCTCATTGATATGAAAATCGCGATTGAGGCGGGACGAGCGATGCTCTATGAAACGTCCCGTGTTGTCGATATAAATATTTGCTTTGAAAGGCAGCTTGAATTAAACCCGCCCGCGGATAAAGCGAAACTGAAATCACTGAAAGAGCAGTCGCGCCGGTTTGACCGGCTCGCCTCGATGCTGACTCCGATGAGTAAATATATATGCTCGGAGATGGCAAACCGCGTCAGTTATGACTCACTCCAGGTCCTCGGCGGTTCGGGCTATATGCGTGATTACGCGGTCGAGCGGCACGCGCGAGACGCGAGAATCACGACAATTTACGAAGGCACTTCGCAGTTGCAAATTGTCGCGGCGGTGCGCGGCGTTTGCAGCGGCACAGCGGAAAAATATCTGGCTGAGCTGGCGCAGAAAGAATACGACCCCGAATTGAAAGACCTGCTTGCTAAATTAGCCGAAGGCACAAAACAACTATTCTCCGCCGTCGCGTTTGTCAAACAGCAGGGTGCGGAATATATGGACCTCTACGGAAGACCGCTGGTCGATATCGCGATGGATTTAATCGTGGGGTATTTGTTCTGCGATTACGCAAGCACAAAGGTCAAGATGGACGTCGCTGTCGAGGATTCAGACGAAGCAAAAGAGCAGACGATGCCGATGAAAAAACGAAAAGCCCTTGTCGCTCGGCGGTTCATCACTAAAAACATGCCGAAAATCGCCGCTCTTACCCAGTTAATCTGTTCGGGCGACAAATCCTCGTTCACGGACTTTGCCGCCCTGATTGGCCCCGTCCCCGAACAATAATGAAAAAGACACAGATTGACACTGTTTATTTTTTCTCTGTGACCTCTGTGTCCTCTTGCCGAAAGGCATCCCTTACGGGAGTGGCTAAAAATCTCTGTGACTAAAGGCGCAGCTATGCTCGAAGCTGTTATATTTGATTTCGATGGCGTCCTCGTGGATTCCGAAAAACTGCACTATCAGGCGTTCAACCGCGCGCTGACCAGATTCAATTACCAGTTATCGATACGCGATTACTATGACAGGTTCCTCGGGCTTTCCGACCAGGAACTTCTGCGAATTGTCGATAAAGAGGGAAAGCTGTCCTTATCGAATCAGCAGTTCGAAAAATTGCTTGGCGAAAAGGCGAACCTCTTCAAAGAAATGGCTGCTACCGAAGCAGGCATAATCGAGGGCGTGCCCCAGTTTCTTAATATGCTCGCCGACAATAAAATCCCGACAGCGATATGCTCCGGCGCGTTGCTGCCTGAAATCGAAATGATTCTCAAGGGTGCGTTGTTGCGAGAGTTTTTCGAGGTGATTGTTTCAGCCGAGCAGGTTGAAAGGGGTAAGCCCGACCCCGAAGGTTTCTCGCTGGCTCTGAAACTGCTCAATAAACTTGTCCGCCATTCGTGTGGCGGAAAGCCGCACAAGTCAATCAAACCGGAAAATTGCGTTGTGATTGAGGATTCGCGCTGGGGCCTTGAGGCCGCAAAAGCCACCGGTATGCGGGCGGTCGCCATCACCAACACCTACGCCGCCGAACACTTAAAACCCGCGGACAAAATTATTGTTCACCTAAATGAACTGACGCTGGCCGAGCTTAACTCACTTTGCTCCTGACCGCCGCTATCTTATCGCGCCGGGGCCTTTGAGGTGCGTGTTCCACTTGCCGGTTTTTGTATCGTATCGCACGGCGTCGATAACTGCGCCGTTGAAAATGCAGGGACGGACTTTGTCGCCTTTGATATCAATTAAGGCGGTGTTGGCGTCGTAGATAAATTCGTTGCCTATGACCTGCGTGTCCTTGTCTTCGTAAGTAACCGCGCCTGTTGCCTGCATGTCTTTAAGCTCCGTTCGCCCGGTCGGCATATCGGCGATATCCGCCTCCACATG
This sequence comes from Sedimentisphaerales bacterium, assembly GCA_050012515.1. Taxonomy (GTDB): domain Bacteria; phylum Planctomycetota; class Phycisphaerae; order Sedimentisphaerales; family Anaerobacaceae; genus Fen-1362. The sequence continues at coordinate 24,686 of JBEKHA010000001.1, forward strand.
CGATGCGGTTATGGAGATCTTTTCGCTGCCGTGACGTTCGACAATCGGGAAATAATCAACGAGCAGCGAGCCGCCCTTCGAGTCGGCTATTAAGTGTTTGCTTTGGCCGGCGTAGGAAAGCCAGTCGAAGTTTCGCATAAGGGCGTAACTTTTTCGCCGCAAGCTGAATCTGTCGAGATTGTCCTGCGGCTCATCGGTCTGCGAATTATCCACTTTTATCAGGCCCGGTCCTGTCGCGAAGAAATTGCCGTCGGTTGTATCGTAATTAACCGAGGCGCATTTAAGCTCCATACCCGTCAACAATTTCTCGCCGGCCTGCGGTGAGCCGGGTCGAACCGTTTTTTTCGTGCTGACCAAGTGCACACCCGGGCCGGTTGCAATCATGCGATTAACATCCATTGCCTGTCCGGAGTCCCTGTTTGTATTTTTCTTCACCAGGTCTATTTCGAGCTTGTCTGCCAGGACTATATACTGTTGAAGTATTTTGTCCTGTTCCTGTGAGACCGTGCAGCGGCAGTCGCCCTCGAAAGTGCTTTTGTTCGAGGCGGGCGAGAACGCTGCCCGTCGGCGGGAGGTCATTCTGACGGTCCCCGGTTTGCCTGCGCCGTTTTCGGTTTTTTCGTTCACGTCAAACGCAACGCTTGAAGGCCCGATTGCGACTGCCTCGCCCGTTATCGCGCTGTAGGTGACATTTGCGCCCCTGAAGGTGGTTTTGCCGACGGGTGAGGTGTTGGCATCCTGCTGGGCGACAATCTCGGCGTAAGTGGTTCGCTGTTTGGGCAATTTCTTCTCGGATGATGTACCCATCGGGGTAACAATAATGCCGTCGTCGCAGTTGATTGTGATATCGCTGGGCGATTCCTCCGATATTGCGGCCTGCGGTTTGTTGCTGCTTTGGACAGGGATGACGTTGTCATCGGGCAACGATTCTTTTCCGGCATCCTCATCCGAGCCGGCCGCTGCGAAGATATCGTTTATCAAAAAGGCGTCGGCAAGCAGCCGTTCGTTGGGGGTTTCAATCCTGACATTTTTATCGAGCGTGCATTGGTAGTATTGCCCGCGTTTGGATGCCTCCTCGCTTTCGCCTTTCTGGTTATTTGCGTTGGCGTCCGGCGTTGACCGCAAAACCGTTCCCTGTGCCCATTTTTTTATACGCAAGCTATGCAGATTTGTTATTCGCAACCGTTCGAGACGCTCGTCGTCGCCGTTATAAATAATTTCCACGCCTGTGCCGGTCATCCGGATGTTTTCCGAAACAAGCTCGACTGGGCCTGCCGTCGAAAACAACGATTTGTCCGCGGAAAAAGCGATGTCATCAAGGTAAAGAGTCATTTCGCCGACGGATTTTTTTTGTCTGGGTAAAATCCGGATAACAACGTTGCCCATCAGCATACCCTGTCTGGGCGTTATCCTGCCGCCCGCGATTTCCACGGCGACTTGTGCCCGCTCGCCGGTAATCGAGCAGTTGAAGCTTCGGCGGTAGATATTCATATAGGGCTTCTCGATTTCCCAGTTGTTGCCGTCCTGGTGCAGGAGCTCTTCGAATCCGAATTCTCTTTCGACCTGTTTTTGGGCGTTAAGCGTGGTATAGTGTGCGTTTTTAATAATGCCGACGCCGACGTCTCCGACTTTTCCGATATTGACATTTGAATCACGCACGTTGGCGAGCTGCCCCGCCGGCGTTGTCATTATGTCCGTTGGTATAGACGGTGTCCTGCTGAGGCGATTGTATATAAAATATACGACCAGCACCGCCAGAAACGAAACGAGCCAGATTGTGAACCTTCTCGAATACAGCAGCATTTTTTTTACTCTTTCCCGGGATTATTCTTTTGGCCGGCTTGCCCTGTTAATCCCGTTAGAGAACTGCTATTTATCATAAAGTTCCGTATTACGATTTTTTTCTAACGGGGCTAACGGGGCTCACCCGACAACCTTGATTGTTACAATGTCCTGCACGTCGATAAGTCCCACGGGCTTGTCGTCCGCGTCCACAACGGGCAGCTCATCAATCCTGTGCTTGTGGAAAATAGCCGTTGCCTCCGCCGCCAGTGCATCGAGGCGAACTCTTTTGCAGTTTTTGGTCATAACATCAGCGGCCTTCATATCGAAACCGCCGGGGCCGTCTTTTGTCATCAGCCGGCGAATGTCACCATCGGTAATTATCCCGGCAAGCTTGCCCTGTTTATCAACAACCATTACCGCGCCGTGGCGTTTCACGTCGCTGGTATTTTTAAGAATCTTTCCAATTGTGTCCGAACCGGCCGCGAGAGGAAGTTTCTCGCCGGGCCTGAACATCATCGATTGCTCAACGGTCATCAGTTTTGTGCCGAGCGAGCCGCCCGGATGAAACCGCGCGAAGTCCTCCACGCTGAAGTTCCGGGCTTTCATTACCGTTAACGCAAGGGCGTCGCCCAGCGCGAGCATACAGGTCGTCGAGACGCTCGGCGCAATTCCCAGCGGACAGGCCTCGGTGAGTTTGCCCATACTGAGAACCACGTCGCTGTATTTGGCGAGGGTGGAATCCTTTTCTCCGGTAATGGCGATGAGCGGAATCTGTGATTGTTTGACGAGGTTAATCAGGCGGACAACCTCTTCGGTTTCGCCGCCGTAGCTGAGGACGAGAATAATATCTTCTTTTCGCAGCCGGCCGAGGTCGCCGTGCACCGCTTCCGCGGGGTGCAGAAAATGACTCGGCGTGCCGGTCGATGCCAGTGTTGCGCTGATTTTTCGGCCTATGATGCCAGCCTTGCCGATTCCGCTGACTATTGCCGAACCGGAGCAGTTGTAAATCATCTCCGCTGCCCGTTCAAAGTTCGGGCCTACCACCTCCGCGAGGCCTTTTATGGCCTTACTCTCGCTGTCTATTACCTGCCGAGCGTAATCAAGGTCAAATTTCATATATTGGCTCACTCCAGAAGCCCTTTTAACAAAGATATCCAGCCGGGCTATAAGTATCGCCGAAACACCGCCCACCGTCAAGATTTACTACGGTACCCGGGCATTCGGCAGCGTTATAGTTTGACGACGCTTCCCCTGTCGTTATAACAGACGATTTCGGAGCGTTCGCCGGCGTATTGGGGCGATGAATGAATAATCACCCGCTTGCTGCTGGTCTGTTCAATATGCGTAATAGCGGCTCTTTTTTCATTCTGGAGATAATCCGCCACTTCATTTGAGACGAACAGCTCAACTTTTTTGACCGTTTCTTTTGAGGCGGCCAGATGAAGCAGCCGGATAAGCTCAATCGAGCTGGATTCGTGGCTTTTTACGTAGCCGCTGCCCCCGCAGTTGGGGCAGGCCAGGTAGGTGCTTGATTGCAGCGAGGGGCGCATCCTTTGCCGGGTCATTTCGATGAGGCCGAAACTGCTTATGTGCAGAACCCGGCTCCTTGCGCGGTCGGGCCTGGTTGCGATTCTGAAGACCTTTTCCACTTCCCTGCGATGCTTCGGGCTTCGCATATCGATGAAGTCGCAGATAATCAGGCCGCCCAGGTCGCGCAGTCGCAGTTGTCTTGCGATTTCACCGGCCGCATCGATATTTGTTTTGAAAGCGGTCTCTTCGGCATCCGTGTGCTTGCGGAATTTTCCGCTGTTTACGTCGATTGCGACCAGCGCCTCGGTCTGCTCGATGACAATCGACCCGCCCGTTTTGAGGGGCACGACCCGCGAGTGGACCTTGGCGATTTCCTGCTCAATTTTATATTTGTGGAACAATGGCTCTTTGCCGTCATAGTATATCACCCGCTGTTTGAGACGAGGCGACGCTATCGACAAAAAGTCGCGAATCCGCTTGACCATACTTTCGGAATCGCACATTATCCTGCTGATGTCGTTATTGAAAATGTCACGCAGCGTCCTGATGACCAGGTCAGATTCCTGATACAATTCGGACGGCGTCTTTGCGCCTGAAATTCTTTTTTCAATCGCGGCCCAGAGTCGCCGCAGATACTTCATATCATTTTGTATGTCCCGCTTTGAGCTTCCCTGTGCGGCTGTTCGTATAATAAAGCCGATATCTTTCGGGGGATTGCTCTGCTCGAAGAGGGTTCGCAGCCGAATCCGCTCCTGCTCATCCTCGATTTTGTGGGAGACGCCCGATTTCTCCATCCAGGGCATCATAACCAGGTATTTACCGGGCAGGGCAAGATAGGTGCTCAGCGTCGGCCCCTTGGTATTAATTCCTTCTTTCGTAACCTGCACCACAACATCATCGCCCTTGTGCAGGCAGGCCTGAATGGGCTTGCGCTCGTTGAGCGACCGCCGCTTGCCGATTTCCTCGGTGTCGATGGCGGATTTGCCCGCGAAGTATCGCGGGTGCAGGTCGCTGATGTGCAGGAAACCGTTTTTGCCGGTTCCGAAATCTACGAAGGCCGCCTGAATCGCCGACTCGACGTTGACGACCCTGCCCTTGTATATGTTGCCCACGTATCTTGTGGAGCTTGCCCGCTCCACGTATAGTTCTTCGAGCGAACCGTTTTCCATAACCGCTATGCGGCATTCTTCGCTCTCGGCTACATTAATAAGCATTTCTCTTGGCATTTGTCTTGTCTTTCTCTTTCACAAACTATTGAATAATAAAAATTATCGTTCTGACGACTACCGCTAAAGTCCTTTCCATTGCACGCTCGTGCGCCTGACGGGCCCGACTAAATCCGCGGTTTTCAATTGCAGCAAACCGAGAATTTCATCAACGCGTATTGTACCCGCCGGACTGATTTTGCAGTCAACGGCAAATCCCTGCGGTTCAACTTTAATTTCTTCCAGAAAAGGTCTTACATCAACGGCCTTGGTTCTCGAGTCCTCGCCGGTTCGCCGGTTAATAACAAACTTATCGCTCGCCAGCACATCCGCAATACGCTTCTTCGCTCCATCATCAATTTTCTGCACGTTCATTACATATCTTGCAGAAATCGGCTCAGGAATATTTTTTGCCTCGCTGGTCTCTGCTGAAATGATTTCTATGCCGGCAGGCAGCGCACTTTTCAGCGATTCGACGTCAATTGCCGTCTGTCCCTCCTTGAGCCACAGGCACAGCATATCATCATCCGATTTGACCCCGACGCTTCGAGGCGGAACAAGCGACATCCGCTGATGCGGATTGAACCCCTGGCTATACGCGATTTGCACCCCCGCACGCACACAGGCCCGCTGGAAAACGCGCATCGTCTCCGCGTGCGACAAAAATCGCAAGCTCCCTCCTATTCGGAATCTAATTACAACCAACATCTGTTTCCCAATTTCTCGTCGCCCGCCACGTTCAAAAACAGGCGATTGCCTGTTTATCTCACCACAGAAAACACAGAGGTTAATCTATATTTTTTCTCTGCGGTCTCCGCGTGCTCAGCGGTAAAACTCTTTTTTAGAACGCTTCGGGCAATATCTTTCTGGCCGCGTCACGAAGGAAGCTGGATATCTGTCTTTCAGAATTCATCCCCAGAACCTTTCTGGCGACTTTATTGCATTCCTCTACCGTGACTGAGCGAATAATCTGTTTTATTTCCGGTATCATCGGCGCCGCCATCGACAGCTTGCGTATGCCTAAACCCAGCAGCAGCATTACGGATTCAGGCTCCGAGGCCATTTCCCCACAAACATTGACGTCCACCCGTGCCTTGTGCGCATCTTGAATCACTGTCCTGATAAGCCGAATGACCGCGGGGTCAACCGAGGAATACAGCGTCGATACAAGCTCGTTACCCCTGTCAACCGCCAACGTATATTGCGTGAGGTCGTTTGTGCCTATACTGAAAAACTCAGCGTCTTTTGCCAGCATTGACGCCGTAAGCGCCGCCGCGGGCGTCTCAATCATAATACCGACCTTGATTTTTCTGTTATACGGGATTCCCTCGTCGTCGAGGTCCTCCATCACGTCGCCGAGGACCATTTTGGCCTGCATCAGCTCCTGCAGGTTGGTTATGAGCGGGAACATTATCCGCAGGTCGCCCAGGACCGACGCCCGCATAATGGCGTGAAGCTGCGTTTTAAACATCGTCAGGTTTTGCAGACAATATCGTATCGAACGCAGCCCCAAAAACGGGTTCGGCTCACGGGCGTAACGTCTGCTCTGCGTATATTTATCCGCTCCCAAATCCACCGTTCTCAATATAACCGGCCTGGATTTGAATACCGCAACCGTCCGCGAGTAGGCCTCGTAATGCTCCTGTTCCGTCGGCTCGGTATCGCGGTTAAGATACAAAAATTCCGTTCGATAAAGCCCGATACCTTCACCGCCTTTTTCAAGAACGCCATGTGCCTCGTCGGGGAACTCGATATTGCCAAACAGCGTCACACGCACCCCGTCTCGCGTCTCGGCAGGTTTTTCTCTTATCGCGTCAAGCCGGTGTTCAAGCTCGGTGTATTCGACCGCGTATTCGAGGTATTGCTGTATCGTGCTGTCATCGGGATTCACAATGACAATGCCGCGATTGCCGTCGATTATAACGGCATCGCCCGCGCTGACGCTTTCGGTAATGTCTTCCACCGCGACCACCGCGGGGATACCCAGCGACCTTGCCACAATCGCCGTATGACTTGTTCTGCCGCCGGCGCCGGTGGCAATGCCCTTGACGTATTCTTTATTGAAACTCGCCGTTTGCGTGGGGCTAAGCTCGCGTGCGACAACAACCGCTTCTTCTTTCAGGGCCGCGATATCCTGCCGCTTGCCTCCGACGAGTAGTCGCAGTAACCGGTGTTCGATGTCATATATGTCGGCCGCCCGCTCGCTTATGTAGACGTCTTTTACCTTGGCAAAATGAGCGGCAATATCACGCAGCGTACTGGAAACGGCGAACTCAGCCGTAACCGATTCGGCGGTTATCATATCGGTTATTTTCTTGCGAAGAGTGCGGTCCCGAAGATAGCTGAGGTGAACCGCGAAGATGTCTTTCATCTTCTGCCCTTCAATTTCCTCCTGCTCGGCCTGAAGCTTTGTCAACTCCTCGATGGCGTCCCTGAAAACATTGCGCACCCGCTGCGTTTCCGTCAGTCGCTGCGACGGCTCAATAAGTCGCCTTGGAATCCGGTAATCCTCTGCGTCGATAACGAGGCACTTACCTATTGAAATTCCCGGCGAAACGGCTACGCCTTTTTTTATTTCCATTGCTGACCGGGATCAGTACGCCTGCTTACTCTTTTCCTCGGGTGTCGGCTCGCCGAATTTCTTTACTTCAACAAGCTCTCGAAGCGCCTCAACCGCTTCAGCCGCGTCCGCACCCTCGGCTTTTATTTTCAGCCGGGTTCCGCATGTCGCCGCAAGCATGCTCATTTGCATAATACTCTTGCCGTCCACGCTTGTGTCGTCTTTGCTGACGGTTACCAGCGACTGAAACCTGCTGGCCGTATCTACAAACTGCATCGCGGGCCGCATATGAAGCCCGTCCGCGTTTTTTATTTCAACTTCAAGTTCGCAAACTGTATTTTGCACTGTTGAGCATCCGTTCAGATATCACCGGCCTGGTTGTATCACAAAACTCACAGGGACGGATTGACGTCCGCCTCCTTCAACAGGTCCTCAATCTGAGCGGCTGTCTGTGATTGCCTCAGGAACTTGCGGAATTTTTCCTGCTGAAGGTGTTTGAAAATCTGTTCCATTGCCTGCAGGTGCTTGTCGGGGTCTTCGGCGGGGCTTAACAGCAGAATGACCGAATACACCGGCTGCTTGTCCAGCGCGGCGAAATCTATGCCTTTGCTGCTCTGGCCCACCGCGGCGACGACATCCCTGACCGACTTGTGCTTGACATGAGGAACGGCGATTCCCTTGCCCATTCCAGTGCTTGCCTCGTTTTCCCTTTTGATTACGGCGCGCGTTATTTTGTCGCAGTTGCCTTTCCCGAGCCGGCCCGCCTTGTCAAGCGCCGCCACAAGCTCCGTTATGGCTCCATCCCTGTCCTTTGACTCAAGTTCAGGGATGACCGCCTCAAAACAAACGAAATCCGCAAACTTCATACCATCTTTCCTAAAACGTACCCATAAGGTTTTTTTGTCTGCATCATATCGGCTGAAAAACTCAGAACTTTAGCTGGCCCTGTGCTTCTTTTCGTCCCGCTCTTTGGTCTTGGTCTTCTTGAGCTGCTGTTCCAGTTTGTGCGCCGCCAGGTCGATGCATGCGTAAACGTCGTTGCCTTTTTCCTTTACCACAAAAATTTTCTTGCGTTCTCCCCTGGCGATAATTTCCACCGCGATGTTGCCCGCTTCCTTGCTTCCCTCTTTGCCGTCAACAATAACCTCGATTTGGTTGATGACGTCGTAAAATTTGGGCAGCTTGTCGGTTTTTTCCTCGGCATAGCTTTTTACGCTTTCCGGGACCTCCGTGTGTTTGCCGCTAATCCTGAATAACAAAGCAGTTCTCCTTTTCATTTACAATTAAATAGCTTATAACCCGGCCCCTGCCGGCCAGCTTATTATACACAAGCCCTTCCCAATTTCACGCATAATCTACCCCGGTTGTGCCGGCGTTTGGGCGGCACCAGGGGTTATTACCCCCGCGCTGAGTATGAATCTCAACGCCTCTTCGACTGACATATCCAAATCCACAACTTCTTCTTTTGGAACAATTATCAGAAAACCGCCAAAAGGCGTCGGTGCGGTGGGTATCAGGACCGTAACAAACTCCTTGTTCTGCCCTTCAACAATCTTTTTTATGCCGCTGCCCGTAACATACCCTACCGACCAGATTCCTTTGCGGGGATACTCAACAGCAACCACCCTTGAAAATATCTTTTTGGTTTCTTCCTGCTTGAAGAAGAAATCCGTCATTTGCTTGATATAAGGATATATCTGCTTCAACAGGGGAATGTTCGCCATCAGCCGCTCGATATATTGCCAAATACCCCTGCCCAGCACACTGGCAAAAAGGATTCCCGCTATGTACACGACTCCCAGTGCAATCAAAAACCCGGCTATCGACAGAAACCAGCCAATCCAAAAATTCTCCAGTATCGCTTCCGACCCCCCGGCCAGCTTTATCCCAAAAATCAGTATCTGTTTTATATGAACGCTGATTTTGTCATTGATAAAGTTGAAACCCCACAAAATCAGCCATATCGTCAGGACCGTAGGCAGCAATACCCCAAGCCCGCGTAAAAAATATCCTCTGAATCGCCCCTTTGCCATACTTACCGTTACTCCTTATAACCAATAATCAATTATAAATTCTCACCTGGCTCAATTTGCATCTCTTTTGGCAAATGTCTGCCTGTCCAGTGTATCCACGCCCCCGGCAGAGCCGCGACTATCCACACCGCCCGCTGACAAAGCGCAATCGCCAGCGCCTGTACTGGTTCCACCCCGGCCAACTTAAACAACCCCACAAGCCCTCCCTCAACCATTCCCGCACCGCCGACACTCACGGGTATCGCGCCAAGACCCCAGGTCAGCGGGAAAAACACGAAATAGTATTTCAACCCCGCTTCTATACCTATTTGTCGGCCAATCAGCCAGAAACCCGTTATAACTATTCCCTGAAGTAAAAACGTAAGCCCGAATGCCGCGAGTATGGTCAACGGGTTGCTGCCATACAAGACCGCCGCCGTCCAGAGCTTTTTGACAAACGTTACGAAGTGCTGATATACCTTTGCCGCCAGCTTTCTTCCCGCCGGTATCACTGCAGCTAAAATTGCCAGTGCCGCGACAGCAATCACCGCCCACTTCAAAATGCCTGATGCCGCCTTTTGGCTTATCCCAAGGTTTACGCCTCGCAGTAAAACGAAATAGCAAAAACCCGCCATTATCAAAGAGCTTAACAGCCCGACGAACCTGTCAACAAATATGCTCAGCACGGCTTCGAATTTCTTCTCTGTGTGCTTGGTAACGTACCACGCCCGAATCAAATCACCGCCTACCGAGCCGGGCATCGCGTTATTGTAAAAAAGCCCCAGAAAGTGCAGCCGAATCGCCGCCCAGATACTAATGCGAATCCCCTGTGTTCGCAGAAGCAGCCACCACCGCGACGCTAAAATCGCCTGGCTTACGACAAACGCCGCCACTATCCCGGCGAAAAACCACGGCCCCATCTTCACAAAACTCTGCCATAGTATCACATAACGCCGAACATCAGCTTCTTTTCCGCAAACCCATATTACCGCCGCCACTATCGCGGCTACTACAAACCCGATTCGCAGAAAAAAAAACAGTTTGTGCGCAGTGGTTTTTTTTTGTTCACCCATTTATCTGCTTTCAACGTAAAACACTTGTTTTAGAAGATGATAACGGTTAAAACCCTTTCCGGCAAGATTTAGATATTGAAGGAGAAATAATCGTGGCTGCCGACAAAACAATAGAGCTGGGCACAAAACTGACGCCGAAATTCGACGCGAACGGCCTTATTCCCGCCATTGCCCAAGACGCCAAAACGGGCGAAATCCTGATGGTCGCCTATATGAACCGCGAGGCCCTCGACTGCACCATCAAAACCGGCTGCGGAACCTATTACAGCAGGAGCCGAAAAAAACTCTGGAAAAAAGGCGAACAATCAGGCCACGTCCAGAAGGTCAGCCAAATCCTCGTCGATTGCGACCAGGATTGCATCGTCCTCAAAGTTGCCGTCGATTCAGGCCAGTGCCACAATGGCTACCAATCCTGTTTCTACCGCGCAGTGAAAAAAGGAACAGCCGAACAGCTTGAATTCGTCGCCGAAAAGGTCTTCGACCCGGATAAAATTTACGGTAAGTAAACCTCTTCGCAATGTCAAAATAGGCAAAATAGAATCCCTACTGCCTCGCTGCGATTCGACAAAAGTGCGCAAGTCGAAAACCCTTAGATGAAGAAATTCTAAAATTTTTTTACTCCTTGTCCCGCAAGTACTTATCGATTTTGGGCGTATCAGGAAATTCCTCGTTTTCGTCAAAAGCGCGTAAGTTCGCGCCATATATAGAGGGACCTCGTGGTCACTCCGGTTAGCCCGCAGGCCCGCCTGCGGGTTTACACTCCATAGCACAAAGTGCAACGGAGGGTCATAAAAATCAAAACAAAAACTTAGTGTCTTTGTGTCTTAGTGGCAGAAGGGGAGAGGATTATGAAAGTCAATTTAACAATTGGGATACCGAGTTGGCTGGACAAAATCTGCGCCTGGCCTGTAATAGTTTATCGCAAATGGAAATTCGGCTATTCCTTTCGCAAAATTTTCCTCGGCGAGGGTGAATTTACAATCCTCGATGTGCAGGATTATTACCGCTATTGTGCTTTCAAATGGATAATGGGCGGACAGGGCTCGACTGTTTACGCCGTAAGAAGCACAAAAATAGGAGCTAAGATAACAACTCGGCGCCTGCACAGGGAGATTATGAATGCCCCTAAAGGCCTTTTGGTTGACCACGAAAATGGCGATACCCTCGACAATCGAAGGGCCAACCTCCGATTAGCCACTCACTTTCAAAATACCTGCAATAGGCGAAAGACCAAATCCAAAACCTCCTCTCGCTTTGTAGGGCTTTATTGGGAGAAAAAGAGCAGCCGTTGGGTCACTACCATCAGGAACCATGGCAAAAAAATATACTTAGGCCGCTTCAAATCCGAAATCGACGCCGCCCGCGCTTATGACGAAGCCGCCAAAAAATACCACGGCTAGTTCGCCCACCTCAATTTTACGGAGGAAAATCGATAATGCAAAATCCGATTATTAACGTTCCTTTTTTTATCCCAAAACAGAGTTAACCTCGATATAATGGTCAGGTAACGCTATGGCTCAGAACTCAAAAATAGAATGGACTGAATGTACTTGGAATCCGGTCACCGGCTGTTCAAAAATCAGCCCCGGCTGCAAGCATTGCTATGCCGAACGAATGGCGTTGCGATTACAAGCTATGGGACAATCCAACTACCGCAACGGTTTCAACGTTACAATTCATCAGCATATGCTTGAACTGCCCCTCAAATGGCACAACCCCAGAAAGATTTTTGTCAATTCAATGGGTGATATGTTTCATCGACTCGTCCCGGATAACTTTGTTGCCGAAAGCTTTAGCGTAATGAAAAAGGCGTCGCAGCATCAGTTCCAGTTGCTGACCAAACGGTCTTCACGCCTTCAGCAAATGGCTTGCGACCTGCCCTGGCCGCAAAATCTTTGGGCTGGCGTTACCGTAGAAACCGCTGATTATCTGGAGCGAATCGACCATCTGAGGCAAACTCCTGCGGCTGTGAAATTCTTATCGCTCGAACCGCTTTTAGGCCCCATTACCGATATAAATCTCGAAGGCATCAACTGGGTCATCGCAGGCGGAGAATCAGGTCCCGGCGCAAGACCAATGGACCCGAAATGGGTTGTCGATATTCGCGACCAGTGCCTCACGGCAGGCGTCCCCTTCTTCTTCAAACAATGGGGCGGCGTACGCAAAAAACTCGCCGGCCGAATCCTCCAGGGCCAAACCTATAGCCAAATGCCGAGGGCAAATACATACCCACAATTCCAATATGCTTAAACTTCCACCACCCAAAGACGATGGTCGTTTCATTCCCACTGTAGGCGAATGGTCTCACCATAAACATTACTTCTTGAAGGGATACATCGATGCCTTCACAACTGCTATGAAAAACAAGAAATGGGCTGGTTTGCACTATATCGATTTATTTGCGGGTGCTGGCATCGAAAAATTGGAGAACTCAGGGAAACTTGAGTGGGGTTCTGCTATGATCGCCGCACAAGCAGGAGACCGTTTTACACAGTTACATCTGTGTGAAAAGGACGAATGCAAATATGAAGCCCTTGAGTTGCGCGTGCATAAAACCAGTCCGAACGCCCAAATTCTTAACGGAGATGCGAACGAGAAGATAACGGAAATCGTTGGGCAAATACCAAGTGGAACACTCTCATTGGCTTTCCTTGACCCATACGGGTTACATATAGAATTTGAGACGTTAAAGATCTTATCCTGTGTGCGGGCTGACTTGATAATCCTTTTCCCGGATCACCTAGATGTACTGCGAAACTGGGAACATAATTATTTCGCCGACCCTGACTCGAATTTGGACAAGTGTCTTGGCATAGGAGCCGATTGGCGTACAAAGATAAACGATACTCCACGGGAACGACGGGCTGAGGTTTTGCGAGAGCTTTACGTCAGCCAGATTAAAACGCTCGGATACACTAACTTCGAGTATGAACGAATAACTATGGGAAACCATCCGCTATACGTATTGATTTTCTGTAGCCGCAGCGATCTCGCAGCCAAGTTGTGGCGAGGAATCTCCCAAATAAAGGCGGATAAACAAAGAACCTTCAAGTTTCAAAAAGATTAAATCCGCAATCCGGAATCGCCAATCGGAAATTAAACTGTACGCTAAACGCTGTCCGCTGAACGCTCGCACCGGCGGCATCCGCATCCCAAACTCAACACTTAAAACTCAAAATTTCTCTGCGGTCTCAGCGTGCTCTGCGGTAAAATTATTTCAACAGCCCGTATTCCTGCAAAGTTTTCCGCAGAAGCGCTTTTTTGCTTTCTTCCATCGGCACTAAGGGCAATCGCATTTCCTCATCCGACAAATTCATCATTGCCATCGCCGCTTTTACCGGTATCGGATTCGACGCCAGCGAAAGCATTCCCCTGCTCAGCGCAAATAGTTTTTTGTGCCATTTCAGCGCGCTCGTAAAATCACTTTCTAATATCGCATCCGTCAGCGCTTTTACATCCGCCGGCGCGATGTTTGATACGACGCTGATTACGCCTTTGCCGCCCACCGCGGCTATCGGCAGCGTCAGCGAATCATCGCCCGACAAAATCGTCATATTGCACCGCGTCGCAATTTCGCTGACGTGGTCCATCTGGCCCGTCGCGTCTTTTATCCCGACGATATTCTCAATCTCCGATAACCGCACAATCGTATCGACCGTCATCCCCGCACCGCATCTGCCGGGAATATCATACAGAATAATCGGTAAATCCACTTCTTCGGCGATGGCTTTGAAGTGCTGATAGAAACCTTCCTGTGTCGGCTTATTGTAATACGGGTCAACCTGCAAAGTCGCGTCCGCGCCGATTTTTTTCGCAAATGCCGTCAGTTCAATCGCCTCAGCCGTCGAATTTGAGCCGGCCCCCGCGATTACAGGAACCTGCCCCGCCACGGTTTTGACCACGCGTTCAATCACTTTTTTGTGCTCATCGTGTGAGAGCGTCGGGCATTCGCCCGTTGTTCCAACCGGCACTATCCCGTCTATCCCGCCTTCGATTTGAAACTCAATCAGCTCATCGAGCGTATCAAAATCGACCTGCCCATCCCTGAAAGGCGTTATCAGTGCTGTCATTGCACCTGCGAACATTTATCATTCTCCTAAACTAAATCTGAAATCCGAAATCAGAAATCAGTTATACTTTTTACCCTTTTGCCCCGCTTTAATCAAGCGTATTTCAATTCTCCGCCACAAAGGGCCGAGCCAAAAGTTCTGTTTCGCCTTATGCAATAGCATTCCCCCAAAAACTCCCGCTCCACATAGCCGCCCTTTTAAAGGAAAATCGGCGTTATCCATTAACAATCCGGCCATGTGGATAACTTGTTGATAATTTTCACCCTATATTTGAGTAGGAGAAATAGCCATATCATTATTTGTTACCAAAATAACAAAATATCGAGGCGAGGGTTTGCGTGACAAATGATAACTATAGCACAGATAAGGAGTTACGATTTAACAGAGGGGGGTTATAATGGGCAAGCTGAGTCCAGATATTTAATCTGGGTAAAATACTGATTATTAGAAAGCTCAAACTGTTTTAACAAATCGATAAAACTAAAGTGGATAACTCCCCGTTTCGCAATTACTGCTACTTGCGGCACTTCCGTTTATCAAATCAGCAAATCGTGGGTACATCGGCAGTTACGAAATTACTGCTTATCAGGAAATGCCGTGATTTTTTGTTTCAGCTTTTTACAGGCCGCCTTCGGGTCCGGCGAATTTGTAACCGCCGAACTGACCGCGATAGTCCGAGCACCCGCTGCCAATACGGTTTCGATATTACTTTCAGTTATGCCGCCAATAGCAACGTGGCCAACACCCGTATCTGTTAAAATAGGTAACGCCTGTTTAACATACTCGATGCCGACTGGTTTGGCTTCGGGCTTGGTCGGCGTTGCGAACACAGGCCCAAGCGAAACATACGCCGGCAGCTCCGCAATCGCCGCGTTAAGCTGGGCAAGTGAATGTGTGCTCTTGCCGAAAATCATAGGCATCATCTGAAGTTTGCGTGCCTGCTCGACCGGCAAATCATTTTGTCCCAGGTGAACTCCATCCGCGCCGCTCGCGATAGCAATATCAGCCCGGTCATTAATAATACTTATAACCCCCGCGTCTTTGCACATCTTCACAAATTCACAGGCGGTAGCGAAATATCTGTCCGCGTCAATATCTTTCGCCCGCAATTGAAGACAGTCAGCCCCGCCCGCGATACATTGCCCTGCCAAAGCAAAAACATTGGTGGGTAAATTTGAACTTATTAAGACATACAGCCGAACCTTGCTGAACCTGTCCTGGGCATCCGCAAACAGGGCAATATCCTTTTCGAGCGTGTAGCCGGCATATCGCAGGCGTTCTATCTGGTCGGCTATTCCCGGCTCAACGCTTCGTAATGCCTCCGCAAGAACCCGAAGCGCCTCAGGCAGCCGTTTACATGCCGCGGTGAGTGAATCCTTCAAATCCGCCCTGCCAATAGCGCTTTCGATTGTTTGCCCGACGCCGACATCGCCCGGCGTATCTCTGTTCGCGAGCAACTGGCCTGCGTTAAGACGGGCAATTGCTGATGATAGCTGATGGCGCATCTCCTTCGCCCGGCCGCTCAGCGGGGCGCAATTGAGATTGAATCGGCAGTAATCCTCAATTACGCGCAGCGCCTCGCGTGCCCGGTTAAAATTCGCGTCGATTATCCTGCAGCTGGCCCGTTCCATACCCGCCCAATTATAATTTCACAACTTTCCCATAGCTTACCCGACTATGGTTCCATATTTTACCCGGCTACGCCATATCTTGCCCGATTATGGTTCCATAGCTTGCTTGATTATAAGAGATTCCGGCGGACAGGTGTAAAAAAAAGCAGGGTCGCCTCCTCCGGCGACCCTTATCTATAGGATAACAAAATCAGCTGAGCCGATTTTGGCTATCTTTAAATCGGGCGGACACCACTCCTCCTATCAACGGGTTTTTGAGCGTTCCGCCCAATTATTTTACAATCAAAGGCAAAGTGAAGATGGGAGCAAACGTTATGCCAGTGGGCATAAGGATGATAGCTGAGAAAACAGGAAGGACATAACGATTTGGCATAGATAAGGTTACACACCTTTTGCGGCTGGTTGTGCAACACAGACCGCTGACATTCTTTAGCACTGTGTTGCATTTTCGCAACGTATATTCTATGGGCAAATTACCTTATTCCGCATTAAGGCCTATAACATGCCAATTTGGGGTAGATTCTGTGTTTATGTTTACAAAAAACAACGATGGTATTCCAAAAAGAAACATGAACGCCTATCGGGCCAGAGAGTGGTTTCAGGGGGGCGAAAAATATTTTTGAAAAATCTCAAAAATTATATTGACACATTCTACATATGTCGAATACATTCTATTGCAGTAGAATATGTGGAGGCCAATATATGGTTAACGGAAAAGGAAATTCAAAAGGGAAGAACGAGGCGGTTTTTGGCGAGTTGACCGAGGCGGAGTGGGCAATAATGAAAGTGGTCTGGGAACATCAACCCTGTGCAGCGGGGACGGTGCAGGAGGCGCTGGCCACCGAAAAGGGCTGGGCTTACAGCACAGTCAAGACCACGATGGACCGGATGGCCGATAAGGGTTTGCTTAAAATAAAGAAGGTCCGCAACCTTCAGCTTTTCACTTCCCAGATAAACAGGACCCAGGCGGCGAAAGGCGAATTCAGCAAGATGCTGAGCCGGGCATTCGACGGAGCTATTGCGCCGATGGTTCAATTCCTGGTCGAAAACGAGAATCTTTCAGAAGAGCATGTGAAAGAGCTCAGGGACATTGTGGGCAAAACAGGAAGGAGCAAGTAGGTCCTTACGGTAATTTAATTCGGAAAGGGCAGAACAATGGGTACTGTTATCAGTGTTCTCAATAAAAGCGGGGCAATATTCTGCCAGCACGGACTGACGATGCTGGTGCAGTTCGGGCTGCTGAGTTCTTTGCTTTTTTTAGGCGATATAATGATTCGCAAGCGAGTGAAAGCGTCGCTGCGATATTGCCTGTGGTGTCTGCTGTTAGTTAAACTTGTTTTGCCGACGACGCTATCGCTGCCTACCGGTATTGGGCATTTGACCGGCGTAAATTTTTCGGTCAACCTAACGCAGGGCAAGCTGCCGGAACCGCAGACGCAAACGGCTTATGCGCCAACCAAATCGACACCGACTCAAACGAGCAGCGAATTTGTCCGGCCCATAAACTCGCCGCAGGACATTATCAAAAGCCCCGTCTCCAAAGCCGCAGAATCGCCAGCATCAGCGGAAACAACCCCACTGGACTGGCGAGGGGGCATATTTACTGCCTGGCTCTTTGGTGTGCTTGTGCTTTTGGCGGGATTCATCCGGCGGATTGCATCAATCAAAAAACTGATTGCTCAAAGCGAACCAGCGCCGGAGCGATTAGTTGAAATGGTTCATACCTGCCAGGAAAGAATCGGCGTCAAGGGCATCGTGGAACTGCGATTGTCGAACGATATGGTCAGCCCTGCTGTGTGCGGGCTGTTGCGGCACGTGATTTTGGTGCCCGCCGGCCTTCTCGAAAAGATGGACCGCTCGAAACTGGCAATGGTGCTGATGCACGAGCTTAGCCACGTGAAACGCGCCGACCTGTGGGTCAATCTGTTTCAGACAATCCTCCAGATATTCTATTTTTATAATCCGTTTGTTTGGGCGGCGAACGCTTATGCTCGCCGGGTTCGCGAGCAGGCGGTCGATGAAATGGTCCTGACCCACCTCAACGGCGCGGTAACAAGCTACAGCAATACACTTATAGACGTTGCGGAGAAGGCATTTTCGCAGCCGCAACTCAGATTGGCGACCGTAAGCATCATCGAATCCAAGAGCAAATTGAAAGAAAGGATTAAAATTATGTTAAGCAAACCCATACCCAAAGATACGAAGATAGGTTTTGCCGGGCTTGTGCTCATTATTACCGCCGCGGCGGTGATGCTGCCGATGGCGAAAGGGATGGCGAGGAAACCAGGACCGGAATTTGTAATCAAAGGGCACGTAAATGACGCGGCGACAGGGAAGCCGATAGCCGGGGCTAAGGTCACAGATTCTGAGCGATACGCGGGTGGAAAATACGGGGCAATAACGGATTCAAATGGAAATTACAGTTATAAAACATGGTACGAAGAACACGACGTAAAATGCGAAGCATCCGGATATGAAACAGAAGCCAAAGTTCTCCTGACTAAAATATCAGGTTCGGAGCAAGAAAAGATTTTGGATTTTGCTCTCAACAGCAAGAAAAAAGATGTGGTAATGCATCCGGTCGATTTTGAGATTACGACAGCAAAATTTAATCGAGGAGATTCAATCGAGATTACCGATTTGTCGGGTACTGCTTTAGATATCAGGCCGGGTGCGACGTATGTCGTCAAGGGCAGATACAAGCTCGAATCGCGTGATAATGCAATGCTTCATGTCTATGCTACGAACGGTGAGACCTCGAGCAGTCAGGGGCCTATTATTAAACGCGGCGAGGGCCAGTTTACCCGGACATTTACATTATTGAAGGAAGGAGACCTGCATTTAAGTTTCTATCCGTCAGATGGCGGCGAAAGCTTTGGAGGCGTCTATTTCGCACAAAGAGGAGCAGATACAGGGACAGAAGCATCGCAAAAGACAGTTGCTGGGGTAGATGTAGCCGTGGAGGATTTTAATATTAGTCCGTATCCGGAGGGCGGGCTTTACACCGTGACTGCCTCAATCCGAAACAAGGGCGAAGGCACAAGCCCCAAGTTCCGTGTGTGTTTTTATAAAAATGACCCTGAGAGAAAGACGCCAATGAACAATAGTGCGGGGCCTATTAAGCCGGGAGAAGTGTGGAAGGAGGGTTCTATGCCGTTTGCCCTGAAGGAGGGAACAAACGAGATTGCAGTAGTGCTTGACCCGGACAACACAATCGGGGAATCCGACAGGACGAATAACGAGGCGTCGATGAAGGTTGTTGTTAAAGACGGCAAGATAGTTGAGAAAAAGATTGTTCAAAAGCAGGTAAACGCGAGAAAGGTACAAATACTTGTTGAAGGGCGAGCATTCTTAATACCTGCCCTGCCGGTTGAGATGAGTGATTTACTGCGAGATAAAATTGGAATCAGTAACGACCTGGGCAGGAAAAATGAATCTGCCGAGCTTGACGGCGAGAAGCTTGGACGACTCAAGAACTGGGCTGCTTCACTGGCAGGCGCCGGGACACTGGCTTCACCACAAGTAATAGTATGGAACGGGGATGAAACGACGCTTGAGATTAGAGGCGAAAACGAAGGGACGACGCTTAAAGTCAGGCCCATGCTGCAGGCGGATGGCAGGACAATCAATATGGACGTGGATTTTGAGATGCAAAGCAATGGTCACAGCGAAGGTGTCCGCGTCTGGCGAACCGTTTCGGTAGCGGACGGCCATTCAGCTTTGATTTCAGCGGGAGCGGTACGTCGGGATGACGGCAGCACAGAAAAGATGGTTCTGTTTGTGGTTAAACCTACGGTTAAAAAGGATGTGGCTGTTAAGACCGGTGCAAATGGCGGCACTGAGCCGGTTATCAGTGCGGCGGAGTTTGGAGGTAAATCGGAGTCCGATATCAACAATACCCAGGCCGCTAAAGCCGGAGAACAAACGGCGGACGTGCAAAGGAGGGGCGAAGAAATCATCAAACGGATGGCTGAAGTGAACCGCTATTGGTTAACAGGGCCGCCAGCGGAGGTTAAAAATTATTCATACGAGTTTGCCCTTTATCATGGAGAGACCAAAACGTTTAAAGTATCAGAACCGTCATCGGCTGAGAGGACCATACGGCAAGGTATTACATACGATTCGCTCCTTCACAAATTGGCAAAGGAGCCATCTGCCGCGACTTATACCTCAATCGAAGAAGTCAACGGGATCATCAGGGCCGATTTTAAGCTGAAGGAGTCGATACAAATTCGCATGGGCAATGGACTAAGAGGAAGCTGGTATGGCTCTTTTAATCAGCCGGTGGAAGGAGGGACGTTTTGGATTGATGCGAAAAAAATGTTTCCTGTCAGGGCAAAATGCAACGAGGTCTATGAGTATTTCTCGGATTACGCGGCGGTTGATAAGACGCACTATGTGCCGTTAAGAGTCAAGATTGACAAAAATGACATGCCTAATATGCATTTGCATTTTGACTGGACGTTCAAACTGCATAAGCCGGGAGTTTGGCTGTTCGATGGGAGCCATTATTCCATTGACGAAAATAAGCCGGTGGTGGCTGCCTCGATAGACAATGTGCGGGTTAACGAAGATTCATCCGCAGGGTCAGATTCAGTGCAAGGAGAGGCGGCGACTCATGCAGATAACAGCCCGCCGGTTGTTGTAAAAACAACGCCGAAAACATTAGCGAATGATGTGTCGGCAGATTTGAATCAGATAACAGTTACGTTTAACCAGCAGATGACGGATAAATCCTGGTCGTGGGTCCGGATGGATATTCGCTATCCTGAAACGACAGGCAGCCCTTACTATGATAACGAAAAAAAGACCTGTACGCTGCCGGTGAAATTAGAGGCAGGCAAAGCATATTTGGTCGCATTCAATATTGAACCATACCTCGGTTTCGTGAACAGCGAAGGCAAAGCGGCGAAGCCATACGTTCTTGTTTTCGCGACGAAAGACAAGGACGGCAAGCCAACGCCCATACCGGAAGATTTAATTACAAAGGCAAAAAGCGTAAATGAGGGCGCACAGAAAACATCATCCGGGCCGGAAGGGAAAGAAAGCAGGACTGAATCGGCGCCTTATACGCAAATAATATACGATGACATACGACCCGATGGGACAATCTTCTTCAAAAATCCCATTCGTGAAACAAACAAAAGCGGAAGAGAAATAACCACCCAAAATTTTATTAATTCGGATTTTGTGCAGGTTACAGCAATGAGAGACGTCAACGGCAGGGATTTGAAATTCACGAGCCTACACGACGGGGATATCTATCGGTATGAGGTTACTTTTAATGAGTCGATACCCCCAAATGGATTAATTGAATACACCTGTGACGGGACGATGAAGGGGTTAATAAAGCCGGTAGCCGGCAGCGAAAAAACATTTCAGTATTATATGAGGCACAGTCCGGCAGTAGATGAGCCGACTCAGCGTGTAGAGACATATTTGCTGCCTGCCGGCGCGGAGCTGATTAGCACGACGCCGACGGATATGGAGAGACGGACAAAGGACGGCCGGATTGAACTTCACGTCGAAAAGATGATACCGCCCGGCGGCAGTATCACAACATCATTTCAGTACCGAGTGCCATAAGGGCGAGTTTTTGGCGGCGGGGTTTACCCCGCCCTACAACTGCGTCGCCGTTTCTTACAGGCAGGCGAGGTCGAGGTTTTTGGCGGCGGCGGTGTCGTCTGGTCTGCAAATGGGGGTAGTCGAAGGCGAGGCCTTGATTTTTTCGGGGTCGGTTTTGGCAACTTCGGCGATATCGAGCATCGTATCGATAAATGAGTCGAGCGTTTCTTTGCTCTCGGTTTCCGTCGGCTCAATCATAATCGCATCGTGGACGGTCGTGGGGAAATAAACAGTAGGCGGATGAAAGCCGCGGTCAATGAGCGCTTTTGCGACATCCAAGGCGTGAACGCCAGAATCGAGCATACTCTTTGAGGGCGTCAGCACACATTCGTGTTTGCATACAGCATCGACCGCCTGTGGAAATTGTTTTTTCAATTTTACGCGGACGTAATTGGCATTTAGGACGGCGTTTTCAGCGACGCGGACGAGGCCGGCTTTACCGAGCATAAGGATATAAACATAGGCCTTGAGGATTACGGCGAAGTTGCCGTAGAATGGGGCGATGTAGCCGATAGATTTGGCGTGGTTATATTCGAGGGCGTAGGTGCCGTCGTCGCGTTTGGTAACAATTGAGACGGGGAGGAAATCGACAAGTTTCTTTGTAACACCAACGGGGCCAGCGCCGGGGCCGCCTCCGCCGTGAGGGGTGGCGAAGGTTTTGTGGAGATTGATGTGGACAATATCGAAGCCGAAGTCACCGGGACGGGCTTTGCCGACGATGGCGTTAAGGTTTGCGCCGTCGTAATAGGCGAGACCATCGACGCTGTGAATCAAATCACAAATCTGTTTGATATTCGGGTCGAATAGACCGAGCGTATTGGGGCAGGTGAGCATAAGGCCCGCGACTTCGTCGTTGAGGAGTTTTTTAAGGGCGTTGACGTCCATAACGCCTTTGTCGGTGCTGGGGACAGAAACGACCTTATAGCCGGCGATGGCGGCGCTTGCGGGGTTAGTGCCGTGAGCGCTGTCGGGGATGAGGACGGTGGTTTTTTTATTGCCTTTATTGTGATGGTAGGCAGCCATAATCATTATGCCGGTAAGTTCGCCGTGTGCGCCTGCCATCGGCTGCATGGTGAAACCGGCCATACCTGTGATTTCGCGAAGGAGCAAATCCATTTCATAAAGGACAGTGAGGGCACCCTGCGTAAGCATACCGCCCCCGCGCAACTGGGGCAGGAGCGGATGAAGATGCGCGAAGCCGGGGTAGGCGGCGATTCGTTCGGCGACTTTGGGGTTGTATTTCATCGTGCAGGAGCCGAGCGGGTAAAAATTGGTATCGACGCCGAAATTGCGACGAGATAATTCCGTGAAGTGTCTCACGACGTCAAGCTCACTAAGCTCGGGGAGCTGAGCGGGTTTGTTACGCAGGAATTCCTTTTTGATATTTACAGTGGTGGCAACGTCACTTCGCGTCGTTGTAACACCGCGTCTGTCGGGCACACTTTTATCAAATATCAGTTTCATAGAACACTCTCCAGGGCTTCTGCGAACATGCCTATCTGCTGTTTGGTTCGCTTTTCGGTAACGCAAATAAGGATGCTGTTTTTCATATCGGGATAATACCTGCTCAGCGGGAAACCGGCGGCGAAACCTTTTTCGATGAGCTTGCCTATCACGTCGGCGGCGTCTTTGGGCAGGTCGAGAACAAATTCGTTGAAGAACCACCTTGCCTTGAAATGGGATTTCACGCCGGGTATCGCGGTGAGGCGATTATAGGCGTAACTGGCCTTGTCGGCGCAAAGCTGCGCCGTCTCTCGCAAGCCCTCTTTGCCTAATAATGACAGATACACCAGTGCGGTCATCGCACAAAGGGCTTCGTTGGAGCAGATATTGGAAGTGGCTTTTTCTCTGCGTATGTGCTGCTCTCTTGCCTGAAGGGTCATAACGAAGCAATCATTGCCATTGCGGTCTTTGGTTCGGCCAATGATGCGGCCGGGCATTTTGCGGACGTGCTGTATTCGCGTCGCCATAAAGCCGAGGTATGGCCCGCCGAAGGACATCGGCATACCCAGTGATTGGCCCTCGCCTGTTACAATATCAGCACCCATCGAGCCGGGTGTTTTCAGAATTCCGAGCGATATGGGGTAGCTGGACACGATTAAAAGTGCGCCTTTTTTGTGTGCGGCTTCGGCAATGTCACTGAAATCGTCTACGCAGCCGAAGAAATTGGGGTTCTGCAAAATCACGGCAGCGGTGTCATTGTCGAGTTTGGCTAATATCTGTTCTCTATCGACCAGGCCCGTCCGGCAATGAGTCAAGACGTGCTCGATTTTGAGGTTCCGCGTATAGGATTCTATCATAACGCGGTAAATAGGATTGACGCTGTCATCTATGATTACTTTGTTTCTGCCCGTGATGCGAAGTGCCATCATCATCGCCTCGTACATGGCGGTGCCGCCATCGTAGATTGAGGCGTTGGCGACTTCCATATCGGTCAGCCGGCAAATCGTCGACTGGTATTCGTATATGGCCTGCAATGTCCCCTGCGAGACCTCGGGCTGATAGGGCGTATAGGCGGTGTAAAATTCGCTGCGCGATATAATTGAATAAACGGCGGATGGTATGAAGTGGTCGTAGAAGCCGCCGCCCAGGAAAAGCGTGAGGTTTATCGAATTTTTATCCGCGAGGTCGGCCAGCACATTACGGACTTCCTGTTCGGGCAGACCATCCGGCAGATTCAGCGACCCGGCCAAAAGCCCTTTCGGTATATCCGCAAAAAGCTTATCCATTGTAAGGCCCATCTCGGAGAGCATCTGCTTTTGCTGCTCGGCGGTATTAGCAATAAACGGCATATCTTAAAGCCCTTTCAGGTATTCCTCGTACTGCGCAGAGTCCATAAGGTTTTTCGTCGTCGCCTTGTCTGTTATTCGCATTTTGCAAATCCAGCCGGAGCCGTAACACTCATCGTTTATAGTTTCCGGCCTGGTCTGGAGGATCTTATTGACCTCGGTGACCTTGCCCGTAACCGGCGAATAGACGTCGCTGGCGGCCTTGGAGCTTTCGACAACGGCGAGTTCACCTTTTTGTTTGACCTCTTTGCCGACGTCGGGCAATTCAACAAAGGTCAGCTCGCCCAACTGGTTCTGGGCATGGTCGGTTATGCCGACAATCGCGATATCGCCTTCGACTTTGGCCCATTCGTGGTCCTTTGTGTAAAGAAGCCCTTTTGGAATCATAATTTTTCTCCAGTCCTAAAATTTTTCAAATCGGCCAACGACTTTGCCCGTGATGTCCCCGGTTATCCGCTCGCCCTGCTGCACGGTCTGTTTTCTGCCTTTGTTTTTCTGGCTTTCGCTGCGTGCCAGGTAATATACATCAACTGAATTTTCTTCAATAGCTTTATCCTTGTCCATATATACAATCGCAACCTGTCTTGAGCCGGCGGTTGCGCTGCTGAGGACCCATCCGACGCAAATACCGTCGCTTATTACAGCGTCGTTCTGGCGGACGGGACGAACACCCTTTTCGCCGGAAAGTTCGATGCGGGCGACTTTCATTTTATAGGTTTTTGAGATTTTCTCCATCGCCGCCTTGCCTATGAAGAATTCTTTGTCGAGCTTAACCGCCCAGCCATAGCCGGCCTCGAATGGGGATATATTATATGGTCCATCAAGCTCGTGGCCATAAAGAGGCAGGCCTGCTTCGACACGCAAACTATCTCTTGCGCCAAGTCCGCAAGGCAATGCGCCCGCGTCAATTAACTTTTGCCACAACTTCGCGGCATCTTTTGGATGCACGAAAAGCTCGAAACAGACCTTTGCGCCGGTGTAGCCGGTGCGGGAGATGATGCAGTCGATATCCGCCAGTTTCGCCTGGCAGAACGTAAAGCTTTTGAGATTTTTGAGCTGCTGACCGACCGAGGCGTCCGCGAGTTTGCAAAGAACATCAGGCGACGAAGGCCCCTGAACAGCGATATCAACCCTGCAATCGGGGCCGGTTTTGGTATCACGCATATCACGGACGGGGGCGGTCTTAATTTTCCTGTCGGGTTTTGCAACGTCTATCTTTGCTTTGCCTGCCTGCAATGCGGCCAGATATGCCTTGGCTTTCGGCTCATTCGAGGCGTTAACGACGACCATAAATTTTTCTTTATCGCGGCGGTAGATAATAATGTCATCAAGAACATTGCCGGCGGCATCGAGGAGATAGCTGTATTGCGCAGAGCCGACCTGCAATGTTCGGACGTTGTTGGTTGTAACCGCGTCGAGAAAGCTTTCGGCATTCGGGCCTGCAACTTCAAGAGCGCCCATGTGTGTACAGTCAAAGATGCCCGTCCGCTGACGGACCGCGGAATGTTCTTCGGCAATCGAAGAATACCACAGGGGCATCAGATAGCCGGCGAACTCGGCGATATGGGATTTATCGGTGAGCTTGAGGTGCTCGTTATACAACACGCTGCCGACCGGCGAACCTGCCGGCGATTCAAAAACAAACGCTCCTGCTGTCATTTTTTCTGCCAATTTAGGCCTCCTTGCACAAAACTTATGCAACAATATAAAAATCCGGCGAAAAGTCAAGGGGGGATAATTAAAGATGAAAAGGATTCCTGGGTAATTTGTATTAGCGGAGGGCTTGACAGAAGATTATCATACAGAGGAACAAACGGCCTTTGAAAGGAACTTGAAATGAACGGGAAAAAAAGATACCTGCTGACTGCGGCTACGGCAATAGCATTGGTTATAGTTTGCGGGTGCGAGCAGCAATCGGGAACCAAGACCATGTCCAGCCCCGTCGGCAAAAACGGGAAAATAGCGGTTATTCTCGATACCGACATCTGCGACGACATCGATGACACATGGGCGCTGGCAATGCTGCTTCAATCGCCCGAGTTTGACGTCAAGCTGATTACTACAGCGGTGGGCGATACGACGGCCAGAACAAAAGTTGTGGCGAAGATACTCCAAACAGCAGGCAGAACGGACATACCAATCGGGACGGGGGTGGCCATAGGGGATATGAAAACCGGGCACAGGCAAGACGGGTGGGTGAAGGATTTCGATTTATCGAAGTATCCCGGGAAGATTTACCAGGACGGCGTGCAGGCGATAATAGATACGATTATGAACTCCCCGGAGCCGATAACTATTATATCGACAGGCCCTCTGCCTAATCTTGCGGCTGCGCTGGAACGCGAGCCGAATATAGCGAAGAAGGCCCGGTTTGTGGGAATGCAGGGCAGCGTCCGCAGCGGCTACGGCGAAAAGTCGAAGCCGCAAAAAGAATATAACGTTGTTTCATTTATCAAGGCATCACAGACGGTTTTCGCAGCCGACTGGGATATGACTATCACGCCATTAGACACATGCAGCAGGGTGGTGCTGCAGGGAGACAAATACAGGAAGGTGCTGGACTGCAACAGCCCCATAACGAAGGCGATCATTGAAAACTACTATGTGTGGACAAAAAGCGGCAATATGAACGAGGCGCAGGTGGGCAGCAGAAGCTCAACACTGTTTGACACCGTAGCGATTTACCTTGCGATGAGTCACGATTTACTGGAGATGGAAAACCTCGGTATTCGCGTTACGGATGACGGGCGAACGGTGATAGACGGCAAGGCGAAGAAAATAAACTGCGCGACGAAATGGAAAAATCTCAACGCCTTCGAGGATTTTCTCGTCGCACGGCTGACAACCCGCGTCGGCGCCGCGGACGCGAACGACAAATAATCACTGCAAAACCAAGAACAACAAATTATCGACACCGGTAATAATTTAAGAAACCGGTTTTTCGGGGTGGACACTATATCTTAATCACAGATGTCGTTTGTTTATGATGGCAAAGATGATATAGTGTATCCCGGTAATATTAGTGGAAAAACAGCCAATGAGAACAACAATACTAACAGCAGGGGTGATTATAGCGATTCTGGCTCAATGCGCGGTCGCGACGGGCGAACCGAACAACGTCACCCTGCCCGCGATTGTTGAGCCAAACCGGTTTTTGACGCTGAATGACTACACAAGTTACGCAGAGGCGCACAACGCCGGGTTAAAGAACAGCTATCAGCAATGGGTGGCGGCAACGAAGGAGGTTGTTCAGGCAAAAACGCTGCCGGACCCTCAATTGGGATACAGCTACTACCTGCCGGATGCGTACGAAAAGCGGGTGGTAAGCATAACGCAGATGTTTCCGTGGTTCGGCAAGATAAACGCGAGGACCGATGCGGCAGTGAAGAAAGCGGAGGCAGCGAAGCAAAAGTATCAGGCAATCCGGCTTTCGCTTCTCAAGGAAGTCAAGAGCGACTTTTATGAGTATTCATACTTAGCCAGGACGACGGCTATAGCAGAAACAAGTATTGATTTATTAAAACGACTCGAGGAAACAGCCAGGACGAAACACATCACGGCAGAAACAAGTCATCCGGACTTAATTCGTGCGCAGGTTGAGACGACGAAAATGGAAAACGTACTCAAAGGGCTTGAGCGATTGCGTGAGCCGACAGCAAGCCGACTGAAAGCGTCACTGAATCTGCCGGCAGATATAAACCTGCCTGCGCCTGAGCAGGAATATTTCGAGCCGGCGGCGATTGATTATGAGCTGCTGGTAAACCTGCTGAGGCAGAAAAACCCGGAACTTGTGGGCCTTGGCTTCGAGGCAATGGCGGCCAAGAGCAAAGTCAAAAGCGTGGAGAAAAATCTTTATCCCGATATCGGAATCGGGCTGCAATTCGAACAAACAAAAAGACCCGGCGGGAACACGCAGGACAGCAGCAGGGACACAATGCTGATGCTCTCGCTGAACGTGCCATTGTGGCAGGACAGCTACAGGAGCGAGCAGCGACAAGCAGTGTCCGAGGCAACAAGCATCGAACAGCAAAGGGTAGAGGCAGAAAATAATATCCTGGTCAAGTCGGCACAGGCATATTACGAATACAACGACAGCATCAAAAGAATCGGGCTTTATCGTGAAACACTGATACCAAAAGCCGAAGAGCAGCTACGGTCATCGGAAGCGGCATACAGGGAAGGAAACGGTGATTTTAACGCCCTGCTTGATGCGCAGCGAACGCTTACAGATTACCGTTTGTCATATCAGCGAGCCCTGGCGGACAATCGGCAGAAACTTGCCGAGCTTGAGATGCTGGCGGGGACCGACCTGGACAAACAGCAGTAAAGCTCCTGGGCCGCATCGGACAAAGCATTAATTTTTTTAAACCAAACCTTAAAAAAATCTTCATAATCTAAAAAAAACCTTGAACATAGGGTGGGAGGGTATGGTATAATATACACGGAAAGAAGGGTATAAATATGAAACAGCCGACTACACACGAAGAACAACTGCAGTTTTTGAAGAAAATAGAAGGCCAGGTCGCCGGAATCCAGCGAATGATTAAAGAAAAGAGGTACTGCATCGATATCCTGACCCAGATACGTTCCTGTATCGGCGCACTGCACAGGGTTGAAGGGGAAGTATTCAGAAAACATCTCGACGGCTGTGTTGCCGGCGCTCTGAAGGGCAAATCCGAGGCGGAAAAACAGAAGAAAATAGACGAGGTTATTGAATTACTGGATAAATTCAGAAAGTAATAATTTTCTTGTATGGCAGATTAAAACCTGTATAAGATGAAGTTCCCGGATGAATAAATTGAGCGAGAAATCGTTTCGAGGGAATATGCGATGAAAACAGGCATATTAACAATGTCTCTGGTGACTGTCGCCATTATCGTATTACCGTATGTGTGCGCTTTTGGCGAACCTAACGAAACAAACAGTTTTCTGACCCTGAGAGATTATCTGGAATATGCCGAGGCGCACAACGCCGGGCTAAAGAGCAGCTACCAGCAAATGAAGATGGCTTCGGAGCAGGTCCCGCAGGCAAAGGCACTTCCGGACCCGCAGTTAACATACGACTACTGGACGAAACAATCAGACCTGCAGATGAAGCAGACGGTCGGCGTTATGCAGACGTTCCCGTGGTTTGGCAAAATTGACGCACGAACCCAGGCAGCAACAAAGGAAACATCGGCGGCACAACAAAAATACCAGGCGGCGCGACTGGCGCTATTCAGAGAGGTCAAAGAGGGATTTTACGAATTTACCTATCTTGCCGGGGCGATTGATATAGCCAAAGAGAACCTCGAGCTAATGAGGCATTTCGAGGAGGTCGCACAAACCAAGCATATGACGACTGAAGCGAGTCATCCTGACGTGATTCGCGCACAGGTAGAGATAGCTAAAATAGAGGATGTTTTAAGAGGACTGAATCAGCTGCGAGAGCCGACAGCAAGCCGGCTCAGGACGGCACTGACCCTGCCGGCGGATACGAATCTGCCGTGGCCAAAGACCGGAGAATTCAACGCGATTGAGGTAGATTATGAGCGATTAGTAAATACATTAAGACAAAAAAATCCGGAGCTGGCGAGCTTGAACTACGAGGCAATGGCTGCGGGGAGTAAAATTGCGCTTGCGGAGAAGAATTTTTATCCGGATATAGGCGTAGGTGTAAACTGGGAAAATATGGACAGCCGCGGCGGAAGAGACGGCGTCGCTATTGTATTTCAGATGAATTTGCCTTTGTGGCGTGACAGCTACAGCGCCGGAGAAAGACAGGCACAGGCACAAAAGGCGAGCATTGAGCAGCAGAAGATTGAGACAGAAAACGTTCTTTTAACAAAGGCGGCACAATCGCTTTACGAATACAGAGACAGCATCCGAAAGATACGATTGTATCGCGACACACTGATACCCAAGGGCAGGGAACTGCTACAGGCATCGGAGGCGGCGTATCGGGAAGGGACAATAGATTTTTTAAGCTTGATTGACGCACAGCGGACGCTTTTGGATTATCACTTGTCTTTACAGCGGGCGATTGCGGACAATCAGCAAAAATTAGCTGAATTAGCGATGCTGGCGGGAACGGATTTAAATTTGAGTCAATAATGAAAGGATTATGGCCTGCTCCCGCAGAACATATTCCTACCGGATTAGTATAAAAAGGCAGAAAGCGATGACATATTTTAGAAAGGGAACAAAAATGAAACCTTCAACAATAATTTTATCAACTCTTGCGGTGGTATTTGCTCTTGGTTTTGCGGGCTGCAAAAAGAAAGAAAGCCCGGCTGCGCCAGCCAAAGAGACAACAATGAAAGACGTGCAGATGCAGGCGGCTAAACCGGCAGAAGATATAAATAAGGCAGCAACAACAGCAGCCGCGGCATCAATCGAGCAGACAACTTGTCCGGTTATGGAAGGCAACAAAATCAACAAAAATGTTTTTTCTGAGTATAAGGGCAAGAAGGTTTATTTCTGCTGCGAGGACTGCAAGGCGAAATTTTTGGCAGAGCCGGAGAAATACGTAGCGAAGCTGCCACAGTTCCAAAAATAAGAATTCACCTTAAGAAGGAATTGAATAATGAAAAGGCGTACGATTATCGTCGGCGTTATTATTGTGGCGGCGGTTATTGGAGTCCTTATACCCGGCCGGCACACCGATAAACAAAAGATCAGCGGCATTTCGCAGTCGGCCAAAGAGGTTTATTATTGCCCGATGCACCCGAACTACACTTCGGACAAACCCGGCGAATGCCCGATATGCGGAATGACGTTAGTGAAGCGAGTGGTTGCCCCCCCTGCAGAGGGGGAGAAGCCGGCAAAAACGGGAGAAAGAAAAATACTGTATTATCGCAACCCGATGAACCCTGAAGTGACATCACCTGTGCCGATGAAGGACCAGATGGGGATGGATTATGTGCCGGTATATGAAGAAGAAACGACCTCTGTCCATACATCCGGTGTTTATATAAGCCCTGAAAAGCAGCAGCTAATCGGCGTAAAAAAAGGCAGGGTGGAAAAAAGAAAACTGGGGGGGCAAATTTTGACGGTGGGCAGGGTTGCGTACGACCCTGCGCTGTTTACGGCACAGCAGGAATATCTGCAGGCGTTCAAAAGCAGCCGGACGATACACAAGGACGAAGGTTATATAGATGAACAGTCAGGAACTCTTGCCAAGTCGATGAAACAAAAGCTGCTGGCCATGGGAATGAGTGAGGATGAAATAACCGGGCTGGAAAAGCGCGGTAAGCCGCAGCAGAATCTGTATCTTCCAACCAGCGAAGATAAAAACGTCTGGGTATATATAACCATTTACGAATACGAGGCAGGGCTGGTAAAAACAGGGACGCCCGTCGAGGTCCGGGCGATTGCTTATCCGGGAGTGTCTTTCGAAGGCAGCGTTATTTCCGTCACCCCAATACTGGAGGTAGCAACGAGAACGCTAAAGGTGAGGGCTCTGGTTGATAACCCCGAAAACAAGCTCAAACTTGAGATGTTTGTCAACGTGGCGATAAAATACGACCTCGGCGACAAGCTTGCAGTGCCGGAGGATGCGGTAATGCACGCGGGGACGCGCGATATTGTTTTTGTCACGGGGACGAACGGGCATTTTGAGCCGAGAGTTGTAAAACTCGGCAATAAAGCGGGAGATTACTACGAGGTGCTGGGGGGGCTTGCAGAAAATGAGGAGGTCGCGACATCGGGCAACTTCCTGATAGATTCGGAGAGCAAATTGAACGCAGGTTTCAACAAGACAGCGGAACCAAATAAGTGAAGGCATCGGTGCGGCAATGATTAGCAGGATAATAGAATTTTCCGCTAAAAATAAGTTTATCGTCATATTCTTCGCGATTGCGGCGATAGTCGGGGCGGTATATTGCATAAAGAATATGCCGTTGGACGCGATTCCGGATTTGTCGGATACGCAGGTGATAATCTACTCCCAGTGGGACAGAAGCCCGGACATTATCGAGCAGCAGGTGACGTATCCGATTGTTACCGCGCTGCTCGGCGCGCCGAATGTGCGGGCGATTCGGGGATTTTCGGATTTCGGGTTCTCATACGTTTATATAATCTTCAAAGACGGCACAGACATATACTGGGCGAGAAGCCGGGTGGTGGAATACCTGAGCAAAATCACCGCGAAACTGCCGCAGGGTGTGTCAGTGGAGATTGGGCCTGACGCGACGGGGCTGGGGTGGGTTTATCAATACGCACTGGTAGATAAGACCGGCAATAATAGTTTGGCGGATTTACGAAGTTTTCAGGATTGGAATTTGCGATACTCGCTGCAAACTGTGCCCGGAGTCGCGGACGTTGCGGCGGTGGGCGGTTTTCAAAAGCAATACCAGGTCAACGTCAATCCCAATGCGCTGCTGGCATACAATATCCCCCTTACCAAGGTCGTCGAGGCGATAAGGCAAAGCAATAACGACGTGGGCGGCCGGCTGCTTGAGATGTCGGGCACGGAATATATGATTCGGGCAAAGGGGTATGTAAAATCGCCCGCGGATTTAGAGAACACGGTTATAGGGACGGATGGTTCGGGGACACCTGTCCTCGTGAAGAACGTCGCTAATGTCGTAATCGGGCCTGATATAAGGCGAGGGGTAGCAGATTTGGACGGCGAGGGGGACACGGTAGACGGAATCGTGATAATGAGGCAGGGGGAAAACGCCCTCAACGTCATTAATAACGTCAAAGCCAAAATCGAGGAACTAAAGCCGTCGCTGCCCAAAGGCGTCGAGATAGTTACGACTTATGACCGCTCGGACCTGATTAAGCGGGCAATCGATACGCTGAAACATCAGCTCATCGAGGAAATGATTATCGTCAGTTTGGTAATACTGATATTTTTGTGGCACTTCCCGTCAGCAATCATACCGATTGTTACGATACCCATCGCGGTGCTGCTGTCGTTTATACCGATGTACGGCATCAAGCTGACATCCAATATTATGTCCCTGTCTGGTATTGCGATATCGATAGGAGTGCTTGTTGACGGCGCGATAGTGGAGGTTGAGAACGCGTATAAAAAATTGCAACTATGGGAGGCAGGCGGGCGCAAAGGCGATTTTCATGTCATCCGGCTGAATGCTTTAAAAGAAGTCGGGCCGTCGGTATTCTTTTCGCTTTTAGTGATAGCGGTCGCGTTTTTGCCTATATTTACGCTCGTTGACCAGGAAGGCCGACTGTTCAAGCCGCTGGCATACAGCAAAAACCTCGCGATGGCAATCGCGGCGATACTGGCGATAACACTCGACCCAGCGATACGGATGCTTTTCACGCGGATGGATTACAAGCATTTTAAGCCGGCGTGGCTTTCGAAGCTGTATAACTCAATTACTGTCGGTAAATACTATCCCGAAGAACAGCACCCGGTGAGTAAAAGATTATTCGCGATATATGAGCCGGCGTGCAATTTCGTTCTTGAGCATCGCAAGTTCACTATTACTTGCGCCGCGATTTTGCTGATAGCTACCATCCCCGTTTATTTTCAGCTTGGGTCGGAGTTTATGCCGCCTTTGAACGAGGGGACGATTCTGTATATGCCGACGACACTGCCTGGCATATCGGTTACGGAGGCGGCGAATCTTTTGCAGATACAGGATAAAATTTTTATGTCGTTTCCTGAAGTCGAGCGGGTACTCGGCAAGGCAGGTCGCGCCAATACGCCGACGGACCCGGCGCCTTTTTCGATGATGGAGACGACGGTGGTTCTGAAAGATAAACAGTATTGGCGGCCCGGATTAACGTGGGAAAAACTGATTGAGGAAATGAACGCGAGGATGCAGATACCGGGTGTGACCAACGCCTGGACGATGCCGATAAAGGCGAGAATCGATATGCTCTCGACCGGCATACGAACGCCGATAGGCATTAAAATTTACGGCGCAGAGCTGAGTGAGATTGAAAAAATCGGGACACAGCTTGAGCAAATCATCAAGCCGCTTGAGGGGACACGCAGCGTATATGCGGAACGGGTGTCGGGCGGGTATTTTGTTGATTTCAATTTGAAACGGGAACAATTGGCGCGGTATGGATTGAGCATTCAGGACGCTGAAGAAATTATCACAAGCGCAATAGGCGGGGAAAATGTAACGACGGCGATTCAGGGGACTGAACGATACGGCATAAGCGTGCGATACGCGCGAGATTACCGCGACGATTTGGAAAAGCTGCAGCGGGTGCTTGTGCCTACCCAATCGGGTGCGCAGATACCGCTTGGCGAGCTTGCGGAGATAAGTGTTTCGCTTGGGCCGTCAATGATACGCGATGAAAACGGGATGCTGGCGGGTTATGTTTACGTCGATATCGCAGGAATTGATATCGGAAGTTACGTCGCAAGGGCAAAAAAAGCGGCAGCTCAATTGCAACTGCCCGCGGGTTACGCGCTGCAATGGAGCGGGCAATTCGAAAATATGCTGCGTGTAAGAGAACGGCTCAAGGTCGTAATCCCGCTGACGCTTTTAATCATATTCACACTGCTTTACATAAACACAAAGAACATAGTCAAGACCGGCATCGTAATGCTCGCAGTGCCTTTTTCGCTGATTGGTGCGGTATGGTTCCTGTATATCCTGGGCTATAACATTTCGATAGCGGTATGGGTCGGGATGATAGCACTTATGGGGCTGGACGCGGAGACGGGCGTGTTTATGCTGCTGTTTCTGGATTTGTCTTACAATGATATGGTGGCCCAGGGCAGGATGAAGACCTTCGCGGATTTGAAAGAGGCGATTATTCATGGCGCGGTTAAAAGGATTCGGCCAAAGATGATGACGGTGATGGCGATGTTTATGGGCCTTATACCGATTATGTGGTCGATGGGGACAGGCGCGGATATGATGAAACGCATAGCCGCGCCGATGATTGGAGGCATTCTCACCAGCTTCATACTCGAACTGCTGGTTTACCCGCCTTTATATGCGATGTGGAAACAACGAGAATTCAACAATACACTGCACTCAGGCAATTGATTGCTAATCTTGGCTCCCGCAAACATTTCCTCGGCTTCGCAGAAACCATCTTCTTCCAAAAACCATAACAATTGAATAATATAGGATCATGCCTGTTGAAATAAAAGAATGTTATTCGGTTAAGCCCCATTTCAACCTGAGGGCCTCAGTTGAAAGATTGCTTGCAGATTTACCTAATAAGTATACCTCTGGTCTGGCGACAGTGGTGCTGAGGAACAGCGATTCTTTGAACAATGACCGGCGAAGAAAAAAAAATGGTCGCAAGGGAAGAAAGTCCGCACGCGGGAGTGCAGGGGGTTATATCATGAGACATGGAAGGGTGAGCCGGCATGGATAGAAATATTCATCGATAATGCGATTCCAAGCCATAAAGAAACTCGTGTGTTTAGATTATTGATGAAGTTCTCTTTTATTCAGGATGTTTTCATTAGTGGTATATTATACCACGAAATAGGTCATCATATCCATAAAACAACAGTACCGGAATACGGGGAAAGGGAGCAAATTGCAGACCGATGGAAGTGGCGTTTAATGAGAACTTACCTCCGACGCAAATATTGGTATCTAGTGCCACCATTATATATTTTACTGTGGCCTATTTTAAAATTGAAAAAAATCAAACACTGATTATCTGAGAAAACATCGTTAATTAATCTGTCCATTAGTAGTATCGTGGTTATTCATCATTCGTAAATGCGCTGTCCCAGTCCTTCCAGACAGGTTCGAGGCCGGCTTGTTTGAGCATAGCGGCGATTTGGGCGGGGGAGCGGGAATCATCGATATCAAACTGGCCAACTGAATCGGCGTGGGTGGAGTAACCGCCCGGATTGGTTTTGCTGCCTGCGCTCATCCGGGTAATGCCCAATTTAACAAGCTGGTCGCGCAGGTTAGCGGGTTCACGTGTTGAAATGGTCATTCCCGCGTCGGCAAAACACAGGCGAAGGGCGAGGAGCATCTGGACGAGATTTTTATCCGAAAGAAGATTAAACCGTGCGCGGTCAACATCCTTCGCCGGACGCAACCGCGGGAAGGAAAAAGACACGCGCGATTTCCAGTAGCGTTTCATAAGGTAATGAGCGTGCTCGGCAAGTGCAAGGGTTTCGAGCCGCCAGTCATCAAGGCCCAGCAATGCGCCGATTCCTATTTCGCGCATACCGCCCTGCCCCATACTATCGGCTGCGTTCAAACGATAATCGTAGTCGGCTTTTGGGCCTGCGGGGTGATACTTATGGTATGTATCGCGGTTGTAGGTTTCCTGATACAGCGTTACGCCTTCGATGCCTGCTGCGAAAAGCTTGGCGTATTCGTCGGCGGACATCTGGTAGATTTCAACGGACAGCGAACTGAATTTGGGCCGCAGTTTTGATGCTAATTCAGCAAGGTAATCGACGGTGATAAATTTTTTGTCTTCACTGCTGACTAAGAGTAAATCTTTGAAGCCCTCTTTGGCGATTGTTTCTGCCTCGGCGAGGGTCTGTTCGACTGTGAGGCGGATTCGGGGAAACTTATGTGATTTATTGAAGCCGCAGTAAACGCAATCGTTGACGCAGAAATTTGAAACGTAAAGCGGGGCGTATAATCGGATGGTCCTGCCGAATCGCTGGAGCGTGAGCTGATGGGCGATTTGCGCCATTTGCTCCAGAAAATTTTCGGCGGCGGGCGAGATGAGCATCAGCAATCGGTCGAGGACATAATACCCCGGCTTGCGAGATAACGCCCATTTGACTTCGTCTTCCGTAATCTCGCCGAGACGCTTAGTCCAGATATCCCTGCCTGAGCCGTCGAGGCCTCTGTCGGCCAATATCGTTTTAATATCGAGATGTTGCGCTGCGGTGGTCATAGTTATTCATTTCGCAAAAAGCCGGTGAGAGGGCTTGAGGCGTTTGCTTTTTTTGATTCGGCTGCTGCGCCTGAAAGATACGCGGTTCGGCCTGCTATTACCGCGAGCTTGAAGGCCTCAGCCATTTTCGCTGGCTCAACGGCGGTCGCTATTGCGGTATTTACCAGCACCGCGTCTGCGCCCATTTCCATCGCCTCGGCTGCGTGCGAGGGCAAACCAAGGCCTGCATCGACAATGACGGGGACATTGGCCTGCTCGATTATTATTTCAATCGCCGCCCGCGTTTTTAATCCCTGGTTTGAGCCGATAGGGCTGGCCAAAGGCATCACGGTGGCAGTGCCTACATCCTGAAGTTTCCTGCTCAATATGGGGTCCGCGTTGATATACGGCAAAACGATGAAACCTTCTTTAACAAGAATTTCGGCGGCTTTCAATGTTTCAATCGGGTCAGGCAACAAATAATACGGGTCGGGCGTAACTTCGAGTTTGACCCAGTTAATACCAGTCGCGGCCCGCGCGAGGCGAGATAAACGAATCGCCTCATCTGCGGTGCGTGCGCCAGATGTGTTGGGCAACAGTAGATATTTTTCGCGGTCGATTGCAGAGAGCATATCATCATTTTTGTTCGCGACATCAACCCTGCGGAGAGCCACGGTAACGATTTGGGCACCGGCGGCCTCTATCGCCTGTACCATCGCCCTGCTGGAGGAGAATTTGCCCGTGCCGATGAGCAAACGCGAGGTAAACTGTTTTCCAGCGATAATGAGCTTATCCATATTTATCCTCCGGGGACAAACCTGACGAGTTCGATATTTTGGCCTGCGTGCAGCGGCGTAGTCGGGAAGTTTTTGCGCTCGATGATTTGGCCTTGGAGCTCGGCGACGACGGTTGTGGAATCGACGCCAAGTTGCCGCAATAAGTCCGCTATAGTTGCGGGCATTTTGCTGTCGGGAAATATTTGCTCTTTGCCGTTTATTTTTAATAAGCCCATAAATAATCCTCGAAAACCGAGGCCACAAACAAAAAAACGCTCCCGCAAAAGGAGCGTTTCAAAACATAATTGATTCGCCTCCCTTCGCAGGTCTTAACCTGAGCAGGTTCATAGGGTCACCCCGACAATTCGGGATTTCTCAGCCCCCGCGTCTTGCTGTCGCAAGACAGCAGCGGGGGCTCCCCTGGCTAATGCCGTTTCAAAAAATAAAGCGTCGCTTTTGTCATTCCCGCAGAAAACGGGAATCCATTGAAAATAAACGACCAACGTAAAACTTCGATTGTAAAAAGTTATATTAACTTTTTTGAAACGGCACTAATACATTCAACAGAGAGAGCATATCACAGATTTGCCGCGGGGTCAAATGTTTGTGGATTGCGTACGCAGTGGTTTTGCTGGGAGGGGCGTTTTTCCCGGACCAACTAAGTTTGACTTTCTCCAGCCAAGTCGAGGGTTTTGCTGAACGAAATTCCAATGGTATATTTTATTTATAGGTGTAATAAAATGATAGCCACCTGCCCACATTGTCAAAACGGATTTTACATTGCTTCTGAACTGGCCGGGACGGTCGTGAACTGCTCGAAATGCAAAAAGCAGGTCAGGGCCCCGGACAGAAGAGGTTGTGCTCCCGGTCTGCTCTCTCAAGCCAATGACGGGATACCTGTGGCAATACTGGCGGAAACCAGGGCGGAGGCGGAAGAACACATCAAAAACGAAACCGAGGCAAGATTCGAGTTAGAGAAAAAAATCAAAGATTCGCTGGATGCAAAGGCAAAGGCGGAGTTTCAGGCAAAAATTGACGCCCAGGCAAGACAGGAGGCGCAAGAACGGCTTAAACAGGAGGTCAGCACACGAGCGGCGATCGAGGCAAAACTGCTGACGGAGACCGACGTCAGGAGAAAGGCCGAGGAATCGGCAATGGCGGAAAAGCAGGCGAGAGAGAATTTCGAAGAAAAACTAAAAACCGAAACCGAAGCGAGATTAAAGGCGGACGCGCAGGTTGAAGCAATAAGCCGCCAGCTTGCGGAGGTCAAGGCGAAACTTATCGAAGCAGAGGACGCAAGAAAGGAAACGGAAACACGTGTTGTCAAAGAAGCTGAGGTGAAGGGCCAGTTAGAGCAGCAACTGCAGGCAGAGACAGAAGCAAAGATAAAGGCGGAAAAGCAGACCAAGGCCGAAGCGTTTGCGAAAAAGAAATATCAGTCGCAGGCGAAATCTGAGGCGGCGGTGATAATAAAGCTGGAGGAGGAGCTTGAGGCAGTCAAGGCAAAAATCAAGGACGCAAAGGTTGCGGCAAGCGGGCGAAAGGTGACTAATATCATCAGGGGGTTTGTACGGCTGACATTTATTCTGTCGCTTGTCGCGGCCGGCATCGGCGGATACATCGCCTATATCAACGGCTACATAATCAATAGTCACTACGACAGGCCTGTGTATTTGCCGATGTTCAGCAAAGAAGTTTATCTGCCAATCAATTTAATCGCAATCAGCGCCGGCAGTTATATTGCGGTATGGGTCGTATTCCTGATATTGCTTTTTGTAATCAGGGGATTCTCCCGGTCAAGCTCGACAAAAATAAAAACGATTGCCCGGGCAGAGCCGATGGTAAAAGAAACCTATATTGCCGGCGAGGGCGGGTTGTGGCGATCGTCCTAATCTCATCTAACGTCCGAAAAATTCCCCGCGTACCGGCACGTTTCGGCGGTTTTTAAACCAATTTGCTATTTGTTGCAAAGTCGGTGATGCGAGCGGGCAAAAACTGCCGAAATAATAGCGTATGTGAACGTGACTTACGCAAAATGGGACCGGACAGGGACCCCGTAAGTATAAAATAAATTAAAACAACCACACAGTTAATAGGAGAAACACATGGCCCTGGTAAAATTAGCTGAAAGAGTAATGACAATGGGTGAGATAAAGGATAAGGCCAAGAATCTTGGCATTACGCCCGGCGTTATGAAGAAAACGGAACTTATTCGCTCCATTCAGAGCGCGGAAGGCAACACCGCCTGCTACGGCACCACAAACGGAACCTGCCAGTGGACGGATTGCTGCTTCAGGGCCGACTGCCTGAAGATAAGAAGCTAAGAATTACGGCACTTAAACAGCCAATCGAGCATTGCTCGACAATAAGCATATCAAAACGGGGCGCGCTGCGCCCCGTTTTCGTTTTAGGCGGATTTGCGATTGATATTCTATTACTGTTTCAACCCTTATCCTTGACTGCTATCTGCAAAAAAATATAATCATAATCGCCTTTAGCCAGGGGCAAAAGGCAGATTTATCCGGGAACCATATAAATAGTGGTTAGGCGGCATGACGCACCTATGACTAAACTGAGTTTCCTTACTGCCTGTTGGTGGCTGTTCATCCTTTTTTGGGTGATTTCTGCTTTTTCGGCCAAGCCAGCGAAGGAACGACAGGACTGGGGCGGACGTCTGTTCACATTTGCATTTCTGACAGTGACGTTTTTGCTGTTGGCTGGAAAGATTCCCTGGCGTGGCATAAACACGCGACTTTGGCCGGATGAATGGCCGCTGCGACTTCCGGGCTACACGTTTACTCTCGCCGGACTGGTGACTTTAATCTGGTCGCGATTGTCCCTGGGAACCAATTGGAGCGCCACTGTCACTTTCCGCGAAGGGCACGAACTTATTGAGCGCGGCCCGTATCGGTTCGTGCGGCATCCAATGTATAGTGGTATTTTATTGATGGTTGCCGGCACAGCTATCGTGCTGGGAAACACCAGCGGCCTGATATCACTATTCATCTGCTTTCTCGGACATTGGTGGAAACTGAGTGCGGAAGAAGCTTTGCTCATGAAGCATTTCCCTGACACATACCAGCTTTACAGGTCGCGCACCAGGGCTCTCATACCTTTTATACTTTAGCCATGCTCGTTCTGCTCTCCTTTTACCTTCATTTTTGGGCCAAAAACAAGGTTTTTTGGTTCGTGGGGCTGCTTATATGACGATTCAGCCCTTGCACAGAAAAATTTTAAAAAATTCTTAAAAAACCGCTTGACAGATTAGTTTGTGTGTGTATAGTTAATATATAAACTACTATTTGCCGATAAGGAAATTGATATGGCTTTGAAAGAAGAACTCGGGTTAAAAACGGATTTCGCCTCGCCGGCACATGAGGCGCTTCTGAATATATACTACACCGCTTCGATAATGAAAAAGCGGGCAGACGATTTCTTCGGGCAATTCGGGCTTACGGACGTGCAATTTAACATGCTGAACCTTCTATATTACGAAAGCGGCAAAGAAGGCGGTTTGAGCCAGGCGCAAATCAGCGATATGATGTTAGTTAACCGCGCCAATATCACTTCGCTCGTTGACCGGATGGAAAAGACGGAACTCGTAAGCCGCACTGCTCACGCAAAAGACCGCAGATACAATATCATTAAGCTAACCGGCAAGGGAAAAAACCTCTATACAAAGGTCGAGCCGCATTACCTCGAACAGGTAAAAAAAGTTATGTCTCCGCTGGCTGCTGCGGAACTGCAAAAGCTGACGACAATACTGGAAAAGGTGCGGAGAGCTATAAGGGTTTAAAAGTTTAAACGTAAAGGGCTGCTGCCCGATTGTTTCGGGACAATAGTTAATATATCAACTGTATATATGGCAATAAACTTGGAAAGGAAAACGAAAATGGATGCGATAAAAACAGACGGTGGACAGATTGGATGGCGTTTGGGGTTATGGTGGGTACTGCTTACAATTGCCGGGTGGGCTATCGGCTTTCCCCTGGGCTTCGTCTTCGTGCCAGTTGCAGGATTGATTATCGGCCTCCACGAGGGCTCCGACTCCATCTTACTCAAGTTAGGGCTGGATAATGCCGCGTTATTTATCGTCGTAGCCGCCGTGGTGAGCTTGATGCAGTGGCTTGCACTACGGCGTGTCGTCCAGCGGGCTGGTTTTTGGGTGCTGGCAAGTATAATAGGATTCACTATATCCTCAAGCATCCACGGAGTCGTGTGTCATGTCTACGGATACCCCGATGACCTGGGTCCGATTGGCGCTCTGGTGTGGACATTATTTTTCATTTTGGGCGGAACGCTAACGGGTCTGCTTCAACAGCGTATATTACGGCACCAGGTACGTCGGTCAGGATGGTGGGTGCCTGCAAGTGCGGCCGGCTGGGGATTAAGCGTGATTGGACTGGCAATAGCTTGCTTTGTATTGCCCACGGGGAGGAAAGGGCCCGCGCCCTTTGTATTGCTTTTAATCCGTGAGCTAATAGTGCCTACAATAGGGACAGTCCTTCTCGGGATAATAACAGGAGGGGTACTGATTTGGCTGTTACGGCAGCCAAGGCAGCAAATGCTCGATGCTGCAAATTAGAAATAAACGACCGTTAGCCCAATTGTTTTGTGCTAACCGTTAATATACGAACGGTATTTGTAACAATTAACTTGGAAAGGAAAACAAAAATGGCTGCGAAAAAAACTGTGTTAGCTGGATTGTATGTTGTTGTAATGCTGGGTTTGTGTGTTCTGGCCGGAGCCGCGAAGGGAGAAACAAACTCCAGGAATGTCGCGGCGGATGCATACAAGCTAAGAATGCAGGGGAAGGTTGATGACGCAAAAGCGCTTCTCGAACAAGCTATACAGGCAAATCCGCATAATGCCGCTGCGCAATATGAGCTTGCGAGAACCAATTTTTATATGGTGACGCACCCGCAACAA
The DNA here is from genome assembly GCA_050012515.1 of Sedimentisphaerales bacterium. Taxonomy (GTDB): domain Bacteria; phylum Planctomycetota; class Phycisphaerae; order Sedimentisphaerales; family Anaerobacaceae; genus Fen-1362. The sequence continues at coordinate 67,454 of JBEKHA010000001.1, forward strand.
GGAGTGGATAGAATCGGAGAGGCACGGCAATCAATTGAAAAGGCAATTGAGAATGACCCGAACAACGTGATATACCCTTTCTTTGAGGGACACATCGCTTTGTTTCAGTATTATATGTCCCAAACCAAAGAAAATGCCGCAAGGTTATGCGGAGCTTTTGAATCCGCCCTGAAACTCAAGCCGGATTATCGTCAGGCGATGCTCTACCTTGTTGAGATTTATGGAACACTTCCCGCAGACCAGGGCGGCGACAAATCAAAGGCGGAGCAATATGCAAAAAAACTGGAAGGAACCGATGAGGTATTCGGTGCAAAAGCCAGGTGGATACTGTTGCCAGAAGGGACCAACAGGGTCGATTACTGGCAAAAGGTTATGAAAAATCACGAAGGGAATACCGACGTGCTCGAAGAAATGGGAAAGGCGTATTTGGGAGCGGACGATGTTAATGACGCTGTTTTGTGTTTTGAGAAAGCGATTAAAATCGACCCCAATAAATCCTTCCTGTTTATGGACCTCAGCATATATCACACATGGGCCGCGATGGGTGCGGGAGATAATGCCGAATTGCGTCAAAGAGCGATAGCAGCAGGTGATGCCGCCGTGACGAGATATCTGGACTCTAACCCTGTCCTGCCGATGCAGGCGTACGCACTCGGCGTGCAATATAAGTACAAGTCCCATTCGGGGCACAAAGAGCAGGCAGATGAGATTCTGAAAAAAGCCAGGGAGCTGGACCCTTATTTCTCAATGGCGACCGGCGCTCCGAATCCTGACCTTTTTATTGCTGTCGATGAAATCCCGCACAGCCATAGATATCTTTTCAGGCCTGTACAATAAAAAATGCCAATTTAAGGCAAAGGGAATTCTCCTGGTTTAGGAGTTATGGAAAACAAAAATGAAATGTTAAAAATCATCGAAAGGAGAAAAAAATGTTTATCACACTTTTGGCAGCAACTTTTGTTATTTCATTTGTCGTTTCAACGGTCGTGGTTTTGCTTTTTGCCCGGCCATTGGATAAGATTCTTGACCGTATTATATCCGAGCAGATAAGCAAGGCATGGTCAAAGTATCTTAAGTTCGCGATATACGTTACCGGCATTTCCAGCGGCGTAAGGATATGGGACCTCGAGAAATACATCACCAGGCCGCAATTTAAGGGCAGCGAGATTGTCGAACTGACTACTGAACGCTGGGTTTTGGAAGTTTATCGAACGATAATCGGAACGCTTCAGGGCATTGCGTGGATGCTTTTGGTTTTCTTTGTTTTTGCGCTTGTGGCTTATGTCATCGTCCGCGCATTTGAAATAAAAAACAAAACTATATAAGCTCTCTGCTAACAGGGCACTTGCCGCAGGCAATAAAATCGGCTGAGTTGCAATTAAAGTTGATAAAGCCGGTTAAACGGCGTATCTTATTGGCGATTTTAAGGATGGGTAACCCGTTTACCTGTTAAGGAGAGAAGATTATGGACGAACAAATAACTCGTTTGGCAATTCTGTTAGCCATCGTTATCGCCGTGAGCGGACCTGTCGCCTTGATAATCAGCATAGTCGCTCTAAATAAAATAAAGGGGTTACGAGACCTGTTGGACAGGAAAGATGCCCTGCCTTGGCGAACGCCGGAAATTCAAATACCGACATCACCAACGAAGCCCGAAAAGTTGGCGGAAGTTATTAAGGAGCAGCCGGTCTTCAAGCCGGCGAGTGTCCCCATGGCTGCCAAGCCAATCAGTTTTGCCGACACCGCGGACACCAAGCAGGCCGGCTCGCTTGAGCAGAAAATCGGGACGCGCTGGCTTCTCATCCTGGGCATTATCACCTCAATCGTCGGCGTTGGGTTCTTCCTCAAATACGCATACGACAATGCTATGGTTGGTCCTTTGGGCAGAGTGGTTATTACGGCGGCAGCAGGAATTGTTGCGCTGATTGTCGGCGAGGGTACCCGGCGTCGCGGCTACGGAATTGTCGCAAAAGGCGTTACCTCGCTTGGCTTTGCCATTCTTTACGCGGCGGTTTTTTCCGCGTATCTGTTTTACGAGCTTATCGGGTCGGGACCGACTTTTGCCCTTGCGATATTTATAACCGCAACAGCGATGTTTTACGCGGTCTCGCTTGATGAGGTTATTATCGCATTTTTCTCGCTACTCGGCGGATTTCTGACACCGGTGCTTGTCTCTACCGGAGAAAACCGGCCGATGGCGCTTTTCGGCTATGTGCTTGTGCTGGGTGTAGGCGCAATCCTGTGCGCGTTTTATCGAAAGTGGCGTGCGATAATCGTGCTGTCATTCGCGGGGACATACCTTCTTTACGCCGGCTGGTTCGAGAAATTTTACAGGCACACTGCGAACGGAACTGACACGCCGGCACAAATAAGTACTGCACTGGGCTGGCTGACGGTATTTTTCGCAGTTTATCTTATTATGCCGGTACTGTACGCGTTAGTTAAAAAAATAAATGCCCAAAAGGAAGACGTGATTCTTGTCCTGGCCAACGCAGGGGCGACGTTCTATTATCTTTGGAATATACTCTTCTATAAATTCCGCGTTGAGCTTGCCTTTTGCGCGGTCGGGTTGTGCGTGGCGCATCTGGCGCTGATGACGGTCGCGACGAAGCGATACAAAGATGATATCGCGCTGCGGTTATCGCTGCTGGTCATCGGATTATTCTTCCTTACGATTGCGGTGCCGTTGTATCTGAAGATGTACGCGGTGGCAATCGCCTGGGCGGCCGAGGGCGTGGTCCTGACAATCATCGGCCTGCGATACAAAAGCATCTGGACGCAACTGGCGGGCGTAATTGCTTTACTGCTGAGTATGGTTCAACTGGTTTTGCAACTGCCTATGCACAAGGCGGCGTTCCAGGCGATATTCAATCCGGCTTTCGGGAGCTGGTGTTTCTTAGCCGCGGCGATTCTCGTTTGTCATATTATTTACAGGAAAAGCTCACAACTCGAAAAATATTCAGAAGTCCCGCAGTTTTTTTATGGTGCGGCCTGCCTGCTGTTTTTCGCCACGGTCACGATGGAATGGTACTGGCACTGCATGTTCAACTTTACGGCCACGCCAATTTTGCAGGAATCGCTTTTCATAAAAGGCGTCATACTGGTTTTGTCGGCGTTTATAGTCCTGTTAACCCTGCGGCCCGTATGCCCGAAGGGAACACCCTTACGCAGTCTGGCAGCGGCATTCGCCGTCGGGGCAGCGATTTTCACGATGATTTTATTTAATCAAATCTACGACAAACATTTTCTGATTTTCGCCAACGTCGAATTTGCTACAGCGATGGTTCTGGTCGCGATACTGCTCGCCTCGGCAGTTTTGATTGAGCAGCGGATCGAAGAAGATGAAAACGCGATAACATTCGCAATAATTTTTGCGCTCGCAGGCATATTCACCCTGTGGGTTCTTATAAGCGAAGAGATTTATTTCTACTGGTATTGCCTGGACCGCTACGGCACAGCGACGCCAAACTGGCAATTCCTCGCCAATATGTACACGTCCATCGCCTGGGCCGTTTATGGGATAGCGCTGATGATTGCCGGTTTCTGGAGACATATCAAGACACTTCGGTTTGCCGCGCTTGGCTTATTCGCAATTTTGCTGGTAAAAGTGTTCATAATGGATATGAGCACCGTGAAAAGCGTTTACAGAATCGCGGCATTCCTCGCGACGGGCGTTACGCTTCTGGCTGTATCGTACCTGTACCAATACCTGAAAAATCGCGGCTTTTTTGACACGCTTTATGCCTCGCAAAAACAAAACGAAATATCGGGAGATTCCAAATGACCTGTGCAACGGTGAGTTTGTCGGCCCTAGTCGTGGTGGTCTTTGCGCTCGGCGTGTTTATGCTAAGCTCGCTGCGGTCAATCCAAAGACAGGACGGGCTTCGCTGATTATTCTATTTCGATTGTTGTCCGATGAATTGATGTCGTATGATTGAATATAAAGACATCCTGGCGATATTCCTGAGTTACGCAATCGGATGCTTTTCGACCGGTTACTATTTGACCCGGACTTTTACCGGCAAAGATATAAGAAAATCCGGCAGCGGAAGCACAGGAGCAAGAAACGCAGGCAGAATGCTCGGCAGAATTGGTTTTGCCGTCACTTTTTCAGGAGACGCCGCAAAGGGGCTAATCGCGATATGGCTAGCATCAATATTAACTCCGCACCATTGGGCAATAACAGGGTCGTTAATCGCTGTTGTGGCCGGACACATCTGGCCCGCCCAACTGGGCTTCCGCGGAGGAAAGGGAATAGCGGTAACACTCGGCAGCGTACTGGTTTTCGACTACCGCATTGCGATTGCCTGCTGCCTGGTTTTTTGCTTATGCTTTGTTTGCCTGAGGAAATATATGCTCAGCGGGCTGATAGCGGTAATGGCAATGCCTGTCGTGGCTGCCCTGATGGGAAATTCTGCCGTGGACACCGTCGGCGCCATGGTCATCGCATTTATGATTTTGTCTGCACATCGCGGGAATATCACTGAGCTTATCCCCAAAAAGCACGTTGATGGGAGCTAATAAATATGACTCAAACGCTCAGATTAAAAATCGCGACGGAGCCCTGGGAATTTGAGCAGATTCATAAGCTGAACTACGAGACGTTTGTCGAAGAAATTCCTCAACACCGGCCCGATGCAAACAGAACGCTGGTGGACAAGTTTAACAAAGAAAATACATATATTATCTGCACCGATGAAGACAGGATACTCGGTATGCTGGCTGTTCGGGACAAGCGGCCTTTTTCGCTTGACGAAAAACTCGCAAATCTCGATTCATACCTGCCGAGCAACCGTTCGATATGCGAAATACGCCTTCTTGCTGTCATAAAAAGCTGTCGCAACACTACGCTATTTCGTGACTTAATAGCAAAAGCCGTAGCCCACTGCCGCGAACTCGGGCACGACCTTGCTATTATTTCCGGCACCTTAAGACAGAAAAAGCTGTATGAACATCTCGGCTTTGTGCCGTTTGGCCCTGTCGTAGGCACCCCGGAAGCGAGTTTTCAGCCGATGTATCTGACAATCGAAGCATACGAAAAATCAATAAAACGGGTTATAGAATTCAAACCGGCTCACCAGGCCAAAAGAAAAATGCTGCTTTTGCCCGGCCCGGTCGAAATTTCGCCGAACGCTCGATCGGCATTCAATGAACAAACTATCTCTCACCGTTCGGAAGAGTTTTTGAAAATTCACAGGGACACGAAAAAACTCCTGTGCCAACTGGCCAACGCAAAAAACGTCGCGATATTGATGGGTTCGGGGACATTAGCAAATGATGTAATCGCGGCCCAGTTGTCTTTGAGGCCGGGAAAAGGCCTGGTGTTGAGCAACGGCGAGTTCGGCGAAAGAATTATTAACCAGGCAAAACGTTTTGCTCTTTCATTCGACGCTTTATCCCGGGACTGGGGAAAACCGTTCGATTACGATGCAATCAAAAAAATTATCGACCAGCATCCGGACATAAACTGGCTATGGGCGGTTCACTGTGAAACATCTACGGGCATGCTCAATGACGCGGCAACGCTAAAAAATATATGCAATGCGCGTGGAATATCGCTTTGCCTTGATTGCATCAGCTCGCTCGGCACTGTTGATGTGGATTTGCAGGAGGTACGTTACGCTTCAAGTGTCAGCGGAAAGGGCCTGCGTTCATTTTCCGGATTATCTTTTGTTTTTTATGAGCAGGCGCTTTCGCATGGAGGCGGGATTCTGCCCTCATATCTGGACCTGGCCGCCTATAATGAGAAGAATGGCATACCTTTCACTATCTCTTCCAATCTTGTCTGTGCCTTGAAAAATGCCATCGAGACAAAAAAACCTGCAAATACATCCGTTGTCTCCGAATGGTTAAAGAAAGAACTGCGTAAAATCGGGCTGAACACTGTTATTCCAGATGAGCATGCTAATCCCGCAATAATTACTCTTGGTCTGCCAGACCAGTTCAACTCCAAAACAGTAGGTTCGCGACTGGAAAACGAGGGGTATTTCATATCTTACAGAAGCCACTATTTGCTGGAACGAAACTGGATTCAAATCTGTCTTATAAACGAGCATTCACAGAAAGATTTGGCGCCTTTTATGGTAACTCTCAGGCAAATCCTGTCGAGTTGAACATACCCGCCACGTCGGTTTAAGTACCTGATTGGCCTTAGGATTTAGGCGTCTCTGATAACTGCCACTCGCACTTGTCGGAGTATGTTTTGCCGTCGCTGGTTGCTGATGCTTCAATCGTATTGAGTCCCAGCTTAAGCTGGACGTCGAACCATTTGAATACGCGACTTGTTTCCGTCTTGCTGCCGAGGGATTGGCCGTTTACTTTCAGCTCGACCGAATCGCAATTAGAATAAATTTTCACCGTCGTATTCGGGTCCGTTCGCTCGGTGTGGCGTCGGCTGGTGATATACACAAACGGCTCGGTTGTCCATTTGGCCTTGTAAAAATAAAAGGCGTCTTTGCGGGTCTTTCTGTCTGTGGTAACAAGCCCTTTGTCATTAATACCGGGCGTGTTGCCTTCGTTTCGCCCGGCTGAGCCAAAATCAAACATCACCCACGCGAAAGTGCCCCAAAGATAAGGTCTCGCTTCCATTGCGGCATAATCTTCCTCGTGGACAATCGTCTGCCATTCTTCCGGATGCCATTTGCCTCCCGGCGTCGGCCCTTTCTTCATATTCTGCTCGTGCTGTTTAATATTCGCCCCTGCCCCGTATTCGCTGACACCAATCGGCTTATCATTGGCGTCTTTTTTGTATTTATCCAGGAGCTGGTTCATCTGAGACGGGTTGCCGTAATACCAGCCGGGATACGGATTCCAGGCAATCAAGTCGGCTATCTTGCGCACGCCAGGCCATTTGTTGCTGGGGTCATTTGATGCGGCGGTGGTAAAGCGGGTGGAATCCTCCTGTTTTGCCAGTGATTGCAGCTCGGTCAATAAGGGTCTTGGGTCATCACATTTGCCTGAATTGCCAAGCTCATTGTATAAACTCCAGAAAAAAATCGACGGGTGATTATATCTCTGGCGGATAAGCTCCGTTAACTGCTGTTTGGCGTTTTCCGCAAAGGCGGGGGTGTTATATACCTGATTGACCAAAGGTATTTCCGCCCAGACGACAAGGCCGGTTTTGTCGCAAAGCGAAAGAAAATAATTCGAGTGCGGATAGTGCGCCAGCCGGACGCAGTTGGCGCCGATTTCCATAATCAGGTTCGCGTCCTCATCCTGGTCTGCGTAACTAAGCGCCCAGCCCTTGCCGACCCTGTCCTGATGACGGTCAACGCCGTGGAGTGGATACGGCTCGCCGTTGAGGAGGAAGCCATTGTTCGCATCGACGCTGAAGTAACGCAATCCTATCTGCTCAGTCACCTCTTCGACCACGTTGTAGTCGCAAGCTAATTCGACTTTCACCTGATACATATACGGGTCTTTCCTGCCGTTCCACAAATGAGGATTTGCGATTTGTATCTTATCAGTTAGGCTTACCGTTTTCCCGGCACCAATCTCCACTGCGTTCACTCTTTTTCTTATCACTGAAAAAACACCATTAGCATCACCATAGAAAGTTAATAAGTGTGCGGAAACAGATTTATCAAGCCCGTTTGAAACCTTTGCAGTTACATCGATAATCGCCTCTTCTTTGCTGACTGAGGCCTGCTTGATATAAACACCGTCAGAGGCATAATCGAGGGGCGTAATGCAAACCTGGTTTTTAATAATCAGCCAGACGGGGCGATAAATGCCGCCATAGATATTGAAATCGCCGCTCAGAGGCGGGACATCCTCGAAAGACGAATTATCGACACGCACCGCAAGAACATTTGGGCCGTCTTTTCTGATATGGGGCGTAAGTTCGTAACAGAAGGCGGTGAATCCTCCGCGATGCTGGCCAAGATGCACGCCGTTGAAATACACGTCGGCAACCAAACTCACCGCCTCGAACTGAATGAAGACGCGTTTATCTTTTGCTGTTTCAGGTATAGCCAGTTTTATCCGATACCAGCCGGGGCCGCGATAATATTTAGGGCCGGCAAGAGTGTCTTTATCGTTCCAGGTATGCGGCAGCGTTATCTGTGACCATTTTGAATCGTCAAATGAAATCGCTTCGGCGCCATTCACATCGGCCCTTATGAACTTCCAGCCGCCGGTAACGGGTATCATATTTTGCGGGTGCTGTGAGGTTTGTCCATTGGCGAAGGCAGCAGCAGCCATCACGACCAATGAGCTTATTCTTCCGGTCATTCGATATGCCCTTTCAATAAATCCGCTGCGCTGTTAGTACACGCGTATAGGCAATATTACAAAAGGAATGCCCTGGTGGTATAACTTTCTTTGCAGGGAAAATACTATGTGGTTGTGAAGGAACCGGTGGACAAAGGAATCCTTTTCAAAGACAAGCTGCCCGCCGAAAAACATCGCCGAAGGGAATCGCTCGATAATCTTTGGGGTGATTTTCATAACCTCGTCAATTATGTCAACGCCGATTTCGGAAATACCCTCGGCATACAATCCGTTTCTTCTCATAAGATTAACATAACGGCTGACCTCAACTTTGGCCTGCGATTCAAGATGACCTACTTCCTGTGTGCCTTTGAAATTGCCGACGTCTATGACGCCGACCTGGACAAAAATGAAATTCTTAAATACGCCGCCGAATAATCGCATCACGTTAAACAGCGTGTGCAGGCCCATCCCGTTGAAGCCGCTGACAAGTAATACTGCCGTTCTGCCGCTGGGGTCAAACTTCGGCTCGACAACAGGCGCAGCCGTGTTCGACAGGAGGCCGGCATCCGAAAACTCGGGCTTGGTTACAAGATTATCGAGCCGGCGAAGAAGCAGCCAGACGCTGTTGTAATGCCGTTTTATGAGAATCGCCAGCCCGACCAGTGTTCCTGTAATCAGCAGCGTTATCCATCCGCCCTCAAAAAACTTGAATATAATCATCATCGCAAGAATAGAGACGGTCAAAACAAGCCCTATTCCGTTAATAAACAACTTCCTGCGCCAGCCCCTGACGGTAAAACGGTCATTCCACCAATGCCGAACCATACCAAGCTGGGACAGGGCAAAAGTGATGAATACGTTGATACTGTAAAGAACGACGAGGAACCCGACTGAGCCCTTGGAGATAATCATTATCACAAGGGACAGGCCGCCCATAATCATGATTCCCTTCTGGATTACCAGCCGGTCACTAAGCGCCGAGAACCTTGTGGGGAACCACCTGTCGAGAGACATATTCGCCAGCACCCTGGGGCCATCCAGAAATCCTGTCTGAGCGGCAACAAACAGAAGCGTCGCCTCCGACATAAGCGCAACAAAGATGAGAATGACGGCATAATTAGTATTCCAGCCCTGTGTCGCACGCTCAAAAAGAACCGCGTTTAACGTCTTGCCGGGTTCAGATGTCACCCCGTAAATCAGATACCCAATTGCCAATCCGATAACCATAAAGGCAAGCGAAAAAGCCATATAGCGCATCGTGTGTCTGGCGGTTTCTGCCCTCGGCTCCCTTAGAACCGGGATGCCGTTACTCACGGCCTCAATTCCGGTGAATGTGCCTGCACCCATACTATACGCACGCACTATCAGAAAAAACATCCCCCAGAAACCAACCTCAGAAATGCTGCTATGCACATCGGCGCCGGTGGAAACCGCAATCCCTTTAAGTGCCGGCAGGTGCGTAAATACCGCGTACAGAATTACGAAGATGTGGGTCACCAAAAACGCCAGAAATATCGGAACCAGAGGCAATATCGACTCTTTGACCCCTCTCATATTCATCAGCGTCAAAAGCAAAACAACGCACACTGCGAAACTGAGGCGGTATGACTGCCATTTCAAGGGAAGCAGGCTGCACAGGGCATCGGTGCCGCTGGCGATTGAAACAGCGATTGTCAGTACGTAGTCGATGAGCAGGGCGCAGCCGGAGAGCATCCCCAAGCCGGGCGATAATAATTTGCTTGCGACAAGATAACCGCCGCCGCCTGTGGGGAAAAGTTGAACTATTTGTGAGTAACTGGCACTGATGACGAAAACCGTCAGCGCTGTGGCAATCGCGACGAAAACTGCCAAATACGGATGATGACCCAGCGCCAGGAACGCCTCCTGCGGACCGTAACAGGAGGATGACAGGCCGTCTGCACCCAGTCCCACCCAGGCAAAAAACGCTATGAGCGAAAGTTTGTGGAAAATCCGCGTATCCCGCGGGCTGCGGGATTTGCCTATTACCAGATTCTTCAATGTTCGGCCTACTGTCGGCTCTGGCTGCATTAAAACCTCGTTTTTCTGATATTGTTACGCCGCGCTGCAAACGATGACCTAAAAGTTTGTAAGTATAACCGATTTGGCCGCCAATTCCAGTCAAGAACGCCTCTCAGAAACATTCCGAAAAACTCACCAACAGTGTTGCTAAACGTGCCTTCCGGCAATATCCTATTACAGGAATGTTTCTATTTCGGAGTTTGCTATGCGCACAAGGCGACTTGGTAATACAGATTTGGAATTGACCGTCGTTGGCTTAGGTACCTGGGCCATAGGCGGCCCCTGGCAATACGGCTGGGGCCCGCAGGATGAAAACGAGGCGGTCGCCGCGATATTAAAAGCCTTCGACCTCGGCATAAACTGGATTGACACCGCGGCAATTTACGGCTGCGGCCATTCCGAAGAACTTGTAGGCAGAGCATTAAAGCAAACTAAAATAAAGCCCATTATCGCGACCAAGTGCAGCTTGCTCTGGAACGATAAAAGAGAAAAAATCGGCTGCCTTAAGGCGGAAAGCATCCGCAAAGAGTGCGAAGATAGCTTGAAGCGCCTCGGCATCGAAGTAATCGACCTGTATCAGATGCACTGGCCAGACCCGGAAAAGGATATCGAAGAGGGCTGGGGAGAAATGGCCCGGCTGCAAAAGCAGGGCAAAGTCAGATACATTGGGGTATGCAATTACAATACCGCCCAGCTCGACCGAATCCGCAAAATCGCGCCGGTTGTTTCTTTGCAGCCGCCTTACAGTATGATCCGCAGAGGGGTTGAAGCAGGATTGTTACTCTACTGCGCAAAAAATAATATCGGCGTGGTAACATACAGCCCGATGCAGCGGGGACTCCTGACGGGTAAATTCAGCAAAAAATATCTCACGACGCTTGCGCCCGACGACCATCGGCTAAAAAGCGGCGATTACCAGGAGCCGGAATTTTCCGCGACGTTAGCGCTTGTCGATAAATTAAGACCAATCGCCGAGAGAAACAAAAGGACGCTCGCCCAGTTAGCTGTCGCCTGGGTGCTTCGCAGGCCCGAAGTGACCTCGGCAATCGTCGGCGCACGAAAACCGTCCCAAATCGCCGAAACCGCACCCGCCGCCGACTGGATACTGACCAAAAACGATATAGCCGAAATCGAAAAATTACTCGCTGAACGCGAAAATAAATTAGCCAAATGAAAAGGATTGAAAATGGCAGAGAACTTTAAAATTTATACAAGCCCGCTGGTGGAGAGAAACGCGTCGAAGGAAATGGCAGAGTTATTCGGGCCACAGAAAAAATTTGGCACATGGCGACGAATATGGCTTGAGCTGGCAAAAACGGAAAAAAAGCTCGGCCTGAAAATATCCAATGCGCAAATCACCGAAATGGCCCGGCACCTCGACGACATCAACTTTAAGAAGGCCGCGGAATATGAAAAGAAGGTTCGCCATGATGTTATGGCGCATATTCACACCTTCGCCGACGCAGCCCCAAAAGCAGCACCGATTATCCACCTCGGCGCGACGAGCTGCGATATCAGCGACAACGCCGATTTGATTATTATTCGCGAGGCCCTGCAAATCACCGCGGGCAAAGTCGCGGCTGTAATAAACCTGCTGGCGCGATTCGCCAAAAAATATAAGGCAATGCCGACACTTGGCTTCACACATTATCAGCCCGCACAACTGACCACCGTCGGCAAACGCGCGACGCTGTGGTGCTATGAATTCGCGATGGACCTCAAAGAGGTCGAACACCGTTTAGACACGCTTCCTTTCAGGGGCATCAAAGGCACAACGGGCACGCAGGCGTCATTCCTCGCTCTGTTCGACGGCAATCAAAACAAGGTTGATAGATTGGACAAAATGGTCGCTGCCGCATTCGGTTTCAAAAATATATGTGCCGTAACGGGCCAGACATATCAGCGGAAAATCGACACTCTGGCAATAAACGCCCTTGCCTCAATCGCCCAATCAGCCCAGAAGCTCTGCACGGACCTGCGCCTCCTGGCAAACCTAAAAGAAATCGAAGAGCCGTTTGAGAAATCACAGGTCGGTTCATCCGCTATGGCTTACAAGCGCAACCCGATGCGTTGCGAAAGGGTAACTGCGCTTTCGAGATTCGTCCTGTCTTTAGCGACAAGCCCTGCCATGACCGCCTCGCAGCAATGGTTTGAACGCACATTAGACGATTCCGCTAACCGGCGACTCGTTATCCCGGAGGCATTTTTGGCAGTCGATGGCATCCTTGAAATCCTGACCAATGTTCTCGATGGCCTTGTCGTTTATCCGCGCGTCATCGCTTCACACGTCGCAGCGGAACTGCCTTTCATGGCAACAGAAAATATCCTTATGGCGGCGGTCAAGGCGGGCGGCAACAGGCAGTTAGTCCACGAAAAAATCAGACGACATTCGCACGAAGCAGCCGCACAGGTAAAACAATTAGGCGAATCCAACGATTTGATTAACCGGCTCAAGGCAGACGCCGCATTTGCGAAAGTTGATTTTGCCAAAGTGCTGAACTCGAAGGATTACGTCGGCCTCGCACCTCACCAGGTCGATAATTTCATAAAGCAGGTCGTAACGCCGGCAATAAGAAAATATAAACAGCAGCTTAATCGAAAAGTTGACCTCCACGTATAAAGGAACCGCAAAGTGACCAGAAACGAATTAATCAAGCGCGTAAAAGAAACCGCGTATCTTGAGGGCGATTTTATCCTGAGAAGCGGCAAACGCAGCAAATACTATCTCGATAAATATCTCTTCGAGACCTGCCCTGATATCCTCAAAGAGCTCGGCAAGGAATTCGCCACGCACGTCGGCAATGATGTAACTTTAATCGCCGGCGCGGAACTCGGGGGCGTCGCGCTTGCGGCGGCGGCAGCTATGGAGACAGGCAAAAACTGGGTCATTATCCGAAACAGCAAAAAGGATTATGGCACGGGAAAGCTCGTCGAGGGCAAACTCAATAAAGGCGACGTTGTGCTGCTCGTTGAGGATATCGCCACAACGGGAGGACAGGTGCTTGAGGCAGCAAAGGTAATCACCGAGGCGGGAGCAAAGGTCAAGAAAATCGTCGCCGTAATCGACCGCAAGCAGGGCGCGGGCGAGAACATCACATCAGCCGGCTATAAATTTGAGTCGTTGTTGACCAAAGACGACTTGGGCATCAAGGATTAATAACTTAGGAGAATTGAAATGGCTGACAAAATTTCAGGGGCGAATCTTCACGACCGGCGGGACTTTCTCAAACAGACCGCTCTTGCGGCGGCAGCCGGTTTAACAGCATCATCACTCCTATCATCTTCAGGCTGTTCGGCAACTCAATCCGCCGGCGCGGGGTCATGCCGTCTGACGGAAACAAACAAGGTCGTTCTTTTCCAGGGCGATTCAATTACCGACTGGGGAAGAACCCGCAGCAAGGAAAATACTCCAAACGATTCGCAGTGCCTTGGGTCCGGCTACGCGCTGCTGACCGCCGGGGCTTTGCTGGATGAATACTCAAAAATCAAGCCGGTTATATACAACCGCGGAATCAGCGGAAACAAGGTCTTCCAACTCGCCGAACGCTGGGACAAAGATTGCATCGCCTTAAAGCCCGACCTGCTCAGTATCCTCGTGGGCGTTAACGATTTCTGGCATACACTGAACGCCGGATACAAAGGCACACTGGAGACATATCAAAATGATTATCGCGCCCTGCTTGAGCGGACCAAGAAGGCATTGCCCGGAGTTAAACTGGTTATCTGCGAGCCATTTGTCCTCAAGTGCGGCTCGGTGAATGAGAAATGGTTCCCCGCCTTTGACGGCTATCGTGATGCCGCAAAGAAGGTGGCCGTCGAATTCAAAACTGTTTTCGTGCCGTTCCAGTCGGCGTTCGACGAGGCCGTGAAAAATGCGCCGCCTCAATACTGGGCAGCGGATGGCGTTCATCCCACCGTGGCGGGCACACATTTGATGGCGAAAACCTGGCTCAAAACGGTCTTCGGAATAAAAACGTAAAGCATCCCTCTGTTTTATTGCTTAGGCAAACCGCCTTTTTGCGCAGCACGGATTTTTTCCAAACCTAACCGGGCATTTTTGTCGGCAGGGTCGATTTTAAGCGCCTGTTCGTATGTGGCTGTCGCTTCCTCAATCTTCCCCGCTTGTATAAGCACTATCGCCAACATGTCGTATGCCCTGACGAAATCCGGCATCGCCCGAATCACCGCTCGGTACTCCGCAATCGCTTTTTCCGGCATATTCTGCGTAAAATACGCATTGCCCAAATTGTAGTGGGTATTGGCATTGTCCGGTTTCAGCTGAATCGACTTTGCGTAACACTCCATCGCTTTGTTTAGCTGGCCCTTTTGTGCCCAGGCGAGTCCGAGGTTGCAGTATGCTGCCGAATCCGCTTTGATTGTGACGGACCGCTCCAGCTCCTTTATCCCCTCATCGACACGGTTTAATTGCAATAACAGCAACCCAAGGCCGCTGTGCATCTCAGCATCGCTGGGATTGTATTTCAAACCCTCCCTGTACGAATCTATCGCACGCTCAAATTCACCTTTTGCCGCCCTTATCGACGCGATGGCGACACATGTACCCGCGTCGCCCGGCTTGAGCTTCAGGACGCGGTTGTAGTACTCAATCGCTTCGTCAATCCTGCCCTGCCTGGCCCGCATGCCTGCGATATTATAAAGCGTTCGAATATTGTTCGGTTCAAACCTCAGGGCCGCCTCAAACTCGCACAATGCCGATTCAGGGTCGCCCTTTTCCGCAAAACTGATACCCAGGTATTCCCGCACGATAACGTTATCAGGGGTTACGGCAGCACAATGCGTAAATAACAAAAAGGTGTCCCGCCAGTAACTTACCTGCACAAACGTCATCGCCCCAAGCACGCCGATAATCGCCGAGCCGGCAACACCCGCGAGGATTCGCCCGAATTGCCTTTGCGCAACAAAATCGCCCGCAGCCCACGCAAGCATAATGAAAATTCCCGTCAGCGGCACGTAAGTGTATCTGTCGGCCATCGCTTGGGCTCCCACCTGCACAAGCCCGATGACAGGGACCAATGTCCCCAGATACCAAAGCCAGCCGACAAGCAGGTAGCGACGACGAAGCAATATCACCACAATTGTAATCGCCAGCAAAACAGCCAATGACACAGCGACATTCCAGCCGGCGAGCGATTTTATCGGGTGAGGATAAAAAACCGCCAGGTCAACAGGCCAAAACATTTTTATTAAGTATTGGCAATATGCAGCAAGAGCATTACCGACTCGCTGGCTGAAAGGCACGATGCTTATTTTCGCTACCGCCCCGCCGTTTTTTTGCGCGATAACGGTCATTACGCACGATATGGCCGACAATAAAAACAAAGGCATCTTCTCGAACAGCAGCCGACCAATCGTAACACCGTTACTTTTCTCTTCGGGCCAAAGCCGCTTCAAAGGCCAGTAATCCATAAGCACAAGTACAAACGGCAGCGTTACGAGCATCGACTTTGACATCAGGCCCAGCGCGAAAACCACACAGACAACTACATACTGCCTGGCCGACGGAATTTCCACGTATCGCAAATATGCCAGCATCGTCAACAGCCAGAACATCGTGCTCAGCGTGTCCTTTCGCTCAGCTACCCAGGCGACGGATTCAACGTGCAGCGGATGCAAAGCAAATAATGCCGACACAAAAAAGCTTGCCCAAACCGCCTTGGTATATCGCTTCAAAACCCAAAACAGCAAAACTGTGTTGGCGATATGAAATGCGACGTTGACTAAATGAAAACCTCCCGCTGCTGCCCCCAAAGTCCTGTCCAGCATCAAAGACAGCCAAACAAGCGGAAACCAGTTGCCCGCGTGCATAGTTGTAAATGCCCATTTGACACCGTCCCAGGTCAATCCTCCCAACACCTGCGGATTTACTGTCACGTAGAATGGGTCATCATAAGCGACAAGACCGAAGCGGCCTGTTTGTGCATATACCGCAATGACACCAGCAATCAACAACAGGCAAAGCTCGGGCACAAGCAGCTCGTTTTTATTTTCCCCAATTATTTTGCTGCCGGGATTTTTGGGTTCCAATTATTACCCCCATATCGACTGCTCAATCATTCGCATCAGCCGGTTGGCAACGTGCCTTTTCGGCGCATCAGCAAATCTGCGCCATTCCCGGCCGGTTTTTTTTACCCAAACCTTACATCGCTCGCTGCCGATGGCGGCGGGCGTGTTGGCGATAATCATATCCAGATTTTTATCCCGCATTTTGCGTTCTGCGCCGACCTTTATATTACTGTCTTCCAGCGCAAAGCCGACGACAACCTGATTTTGCTTCTTGTGAGTCCCGGCCCATTTCAAAATATCCTGAGTGGGTTTTAATTTCAGCGTAATAACGCCGGGACTTTTTTTCATTTTACGCCGGGCTGGTTTAACCGGCGTATAATCCGAAACCGCCGCGGTCATAATCAGGCAATCACATCCGCCAAATTTGCTTTTTACCGCCTCGAACATATCGCGGGCGGATTCGACCCTGACTACGCCGGCTTCTTTTGGGGCGTTCAGATTCGTCGGTGCCGTTATCAACGTTACGTTATGTCCGGCCAAAAGCGCCGACCGCGCAAGCCCATAACCCATTTTGCCGCTGCTGGCATTGGAAATGAATCGCACGGGGTCAATATATTCTCGCGTCCCCCCGGCCGTAATTAAGAACTGAAGTTTTCGCCGTCGCTTTCGAGAATACATCCTGAAGAAACCTATTTGCGTTTGTGTTTAAGTCCGGCCCGGCTACGGCTCGGCACCACAATTGATTCTGTGGTCTTGTTCGGGCCTTCGCCGAGACGAGCGGCAATTTTCCCAGCCGCCTCAAGGATTTCCTGCGGTTCGGCCATCCTGCCGACGCCTTCGGCGCCGCAGGCAAGCCGACCCTGCCGCGGCCCTACAAACTCCACGCCGATTCGTTCGGCGAATTTGACGTTCTCCTGCACCGCGGGGTTGGTCCACATCTTGTCGTTCATAGCCGGAGCAAAAAGCATTGGCTTGGCCCAGCAGGCGCAAAGCATCGTGCTGAGCAGGTCATCGCAGATGCCGTGGGCGAATTTGCCTAAGATGTTCGCCGTAGCGGGCGCAACCATAATCACGTCCGCCCAGTCAGCCAGATTAATATGCCCGATTTTGAACTCCTCCTGCTCCCACATGCTCGTATGAACAGGCCCGCCTGTAACGGCTTCAAAACTCTTGGCGCCCACCAAGTGAAGTGCGTTTTCGGTCAGGACCGTCCTCACCTCGGCACCATTGGCCGTCAGTTTGCTGGCAAGGTCAATCGCCTTATACGCGGAAATGCCTCCGCTTACACCCAGCACAATTTTAATGCCATCAAGTTTTAATTCTTGTTTGGCCATATTCGTTCGCCTCTGAGCGATTCCCGGTTTCGCTTACGTCGTGCTGCCGGGCTTGTCTATGTCGCTGTTTTCGTAGTCGATGGCAATCTTGTCGCGTTTGATTTCCTCGACGACGATTTGAAGCTGGCCCATACCTTCGGCGTCTTCAATCAAAGGCCGCGCGCCCTGCATCAATTCCATCAGCCGTTTCTGAATCAGGGCCGTCAACTTGAACCGCCCGCCGACTTTTCTTACCAGCTCGATATTCTTAAGGTCTTCAATCATTTATTCGACTCCACAATTAATTGCCTATGCCGCTTATTTTTTCCTTGCCGTTTCGATTATTCCTATTATTTCATTTATCGCCGCGTCCAGCTTGTCATTTACAACCATATACTGATAATCCTGCCGGGCGACCGCAATTTCATTTGACGCCTGGCTGAGGCGGCGTTTCGCCGCTTCCTCATCGTCTCTGCCTCTGCCGTGCAACCGGCCCGCAAGCTCCTTTGGCGTCGGGGCGAGTATAAACACCATCACGGTATCCGGATACAGTTTTTTAATCTGTCTGCCGCCCTGAACGTCTATTTCCAGAATCACCACTTTGCCGGCGGCAATCGCCTCATCAACTTTGTCCTTCGGCGTGCCGTAAAAATTGCCGAAGACTTCAGCGTGCTCCAGCAGCAAACCCTTTTCGATTCGCCGCTGAAACTCGTCCCTGCCGACAAACCAGTAATCTTTGCCGTCAATTTCTTTCGGCGTCCTGGGCCGCGTAGTCACCGAAACACTCAGGCACGCATCGTCCAGCCGTTTGACCAGCTCCTTGCAAATCGTCCCCTTGCCTACGCCGCTGGGGCCGCTTATTACGACAATAATTCCCTTTGACGCTTGTAACCTGCTCATCGGCGATTCGTTATTCCACGTTCTGGACCTGTTCCTTGATTCGGTCTATCCGGCACTTGATATCCACAACTAAATGCACAATCTCGGAGTCGCCTGCCTTGCTGCCGATGGTGTTGGCCTCTCTGAGCATCTCCTGACAGATAAAATCGAGCTTGCGGCCTTCGCCTTGTCCGGCGCTGCTCTTCAAACCTTTTGTAAACTGCACTAAGTGCGAATCCAGCCGGGCGATTTCTTCCGATATGTCCGCCCTGTCCGCGAAAATCGCAACCTCGCGCGATAATGTCTCGTCATTCAACTTTAACTTGGCAACCGAGAGCAACTCTTCGATTCTCCTTTTGAGTTTTTCAGCGTATTGCTTAGGCCCTGCGGCGCTGCGAGTTCGTATCTGCTCGAGCGAGGTTTTTATCGCCCTGCAATGCTTTTCGAGGTCCGCCGACAGGGCTTCGCCTTCCGCGGCGCGCATCGACTTAAGCCCCTTCAGCGCTTGTTTCGTAATCGCCAGCACTTTTCGCCGAATCCTGTCGGCCTCCCTGCTGCTCGGCACCGCGGGTGACAAAATTCCCGGCAACGCCAGCAATCCGCTCAAATCGAGCTCGCGTTCCAGGCCGGCCGACGGTGAAATTTTGCCGAGCCGTTTAAGCAGCGTCGTCAGCGCCTTTTCGTTTATCTCGAAAAGCGCCTCTGCCGGCGCGCCTTTTTGCCTGAGCGTATAGTTAGCCGTGCCGCGCGACACCTCCCGGCGCAGCTCTTTTTCCACGTCGCTTTCCAGAAACCCAAGCGTTTCCGGCAGCCGAATTGTCGGCTTGAAATAGCGGTTGTTGACCGTGCTGATTTCGACTAAATAAGTAACGCCGCTCAGCCGGCCATCCGCGTTCCCGTATCCGGTCATACTATTTATCATAAATAGAAACCTCGACAGTTTATTTGATTAATCGCACAAGAACACAAACCCTGTGTCCGGTGCGACTATCATTTGCCTATCCTTTTTACTGCTTATCGTTCTGCCCCTGCTGATCTGCCGGTGCAGGCGCCGGCTGGTCCGTGCCCCTGCCGGTATCATTGCTGGTTATCGGGGCGGGCGTTCTCGACGCCGGCCCGCTCGTTGACGGACGCCACCACTTGTCCAGCACAAGAGCAACAATTATAAACAAGCTGGCCATGCTGATAGTAATCCAGGTCAGGACGTCGCCTGTCTTGCTACCCAGTATGCCGCTGGCCATGCCGCCGGCAAAAGCGCCGCTAAGTCCGCCGCCTTTGCCCTTTTGAATCAATACCACCAGGATAAGCGCCACCGAGCCAATCACAAAAATCGTCGCGAGAACGTTCGTTATGAAACCTGCCGCCAATACCGGATTCGCTGCCATAATATGTCCCCTATTTCGTTTAGTTTTTTATAATCAAACTGACGCTTTAACAATCGCCACAAAATCTTCCGTTTTCAGGCTTGCCCCGCCGACCAGTAAGCCGTCAACGTCTTCCTGGCTCATCAGCTCGCCTGCGTTATCCGGCTTTACCGACCCGCCGTACTGAATGCGAATCGCGTCGGCAATTTTTCTGTCATACATCTGGGCGACTAATTTCCGAATCAGGGCGTGCACTTCCTGTGCCTGCTGAGGGGTCGCGGTCAACCCTGTCCCTATCGCCCATACCGGCTCATACGCAATTGTAACAGCCGACATCTTCTCTGCGATTAATCCCGCCAGACCCTTTTTCATCTGCCGCGTTACTACCTCGTCGGTTTTGTTCGCCTTTCGCTCATCGAGCAGCTCGCCTACGCACAAAATCGGCAAAAGCCCGCCCAATATGGCGGCGTGGACCTTTTTGTTTATCAGCTCATCGGTCTCGCCGATAACGTGCCGTCTCTCTGAATGACCGCATAACGCGTAAGCGCAGCCGACATCCTTAAGCATCGCCGCGCTAATCTCGCCCGTAAACGCGCCTTTCTGCTCGAAATAAATATCCTGCGAGCCAAGCCCAATATGCGACGATTGAAGGGCCTTGCCCACCTGCTGCAAGTAAACAAATGGCGGGCACACGGCTACGTCAATTTTACTGCCCGCCACTTCTCTACAACCTGAAACGACGCCCTCAGCCAGCTTGACTGAGCTGTGAACGTCGGTATTCATTTTCCAGTTGCCCGCTATAAATGATTTTCGCATCCTGCTCTCCTAAATTTATCCCAATACTTCCGTCGCCCGCGGGAAACTGCCCAGCACTGAAAGCTGCAGGCAGTGTTTTTTCGCCTCGTCGAAGGCCTTCTGAACTTTTTCGTCGTCGTGATGACCCAGAAAGTCCACAAAGAAGTAATATTCCCATTGTCTTTTTTTGCTGGGTCTCGATTCTATATTAGTCAGGTTGACTTCGTACTTCTTGAAAACCTCGAGCACATCGACCAGGGCGCCTGCTTTGTGGGCGGTGCTGAATATCGCCGCGGTCTTGTCTTCGCCGGTGGGCTTGGCGTCTTCACGCCCGACCACAAAAAATCTCGTTACATTGTTGGGCGTGTCCTCGATGCTTTCGCACACGATTTTCAGCCCATACAGTTCCGCCGCCACCGTCGAGCCGATTGCCGCCGACTTCGCTTCTTTGGCGGCCTTCTGCGCGGCCTTTGCCGTTGACGGCTCCGCGACGGTCTTTGCCTCTTTGAACGTCGCGGCAAGCCAGTTGCGGCACTGCGTAAAAACTTCCGGCTTCGAGTAAATCTTCTCAATCTGGTCTATGTTGCAGTTGGCCAGAAGATTATGATGAATCGCCATCAAAATTTCCGAGCAAACCTTCACGTCCGATTCCACCAGTGCGTCCAGCGTTTCAATCACGCCGCCGCCCAGGGTATTTTCTATCGGCACAATACCCAAATCGCAATGTCCCTTGCTGACTTCATCCAGGACGCTGCGAATATCCGCGAGCGGCTCGTAATCCGCGCTTTGCCCGAACTTGCAAATCGCCGCCGTATGACTGTAGCTGCCGCCGGGGCCTAAGTAACCGACCCGCAAAGGCCTTTCCAGAACAAACGACCCGCTCATCAGCTCGCGCCATATCGCCTGAAGGCACTTGTTCGGCAGCGGCCCCTTGTTGTGGCCGGCCACCTTCTCAAGCACTTCCTTCTCACGGTCCGGCGCATACACGGGCTTGCCCGTCTCGTTCTTGAGCTTGCCTATGTCTATCACAACATTGGCACGCTCGTTGAGCAACTCGACAAGCTTGCTGTCAATCCCGTCAATCTGTTTTCTAAGGTCGTCTAAAGACAAAATTTCCACCTGCCCCCTTACTTGTTTTCGATAAGAAAACGCGGGGGCGACAAACCTTTTACCTGCACATATTTACAAACCCGCACTTTTAACATAATTTCCCCCTTGCGTCAACGACTTTGCCCTGTTTAATATGATTTTTGTGGTTGTAAGGATGAAACCACAAAGACACCAGGACACTAAGTTTTAATTAAATAAAAAGCTCTTCGTGCCTTTGTGCCTCCCGTAAGGGATGGCCAAGCCATTAGTGGTAAAGCTATGAAATATACGATTTTCAATACTGCCTGGGGGTATTTTGGCTTAGCCGCCGACAAAAAAGGGCTTATTCGCACCATTCTGCCTTGCCCAAGCCGCAAAACTGTTGAAAAATGCCTTCTCGCTGGATTAGAAAACCCCCAATTTGACAAAAATCTCCTGAGGCCCCTGCAAAAGCAGATAATCGCCTATTTTGCCGGAAAACACTCCCTTCGTCCTCTACCTTCTGCCTTCTGCTTTCTAACTCTTTCCCGCCTTTCGCCATTCGCCCGCAAAGTATTAACCTCTTGCAGCAAGATACCTTCCAGCAAAACGGTAAGCTATTCCCAGTTAGCTGGTATGATTAATAAACCCCGCGCAAGCCGGGCGGTCGGCAGTGCATTAGCGAGAAACCCTATCCCTCTGATTATCCCCTGCCATCGCGTCATTCACTCCGATGGCTCACTCGGCAATTTCAGCGCCATCGGCGGCACGAGCACCAAAAAGAAATTGCTCGCCCTTGAAACAAAAGTGCACAAGCTCTTGTGAACTTGTGCACCTGTGTTCTTTCGCTCTTGCCTGCCCCTGCAAGTCGTAAGCAGGGGTGTTGTTGTATTCTTTTCTACTTTGCCGGTTTATTCGGCTCTTTAGGTTTATTTGGTTCGACGGCCTTAACGGCTTCTTTGGGCTTATTCGGCTCACCCGCCCCAACTAATCGCACGTTGTCAAAATAGAAATTGCCGGCAGTGGTCACACCATCATAGTTTGTAATGATAATGATGTTTCCATGTGTCAGGTCCGGCGGGGTTTGAGCTGGAATATCAAAAGTAACCGTAACAGTTTTATCGGCTGAGCCGTCCCATGCGGTGTCCCCATCGGTCGGGTCTATCTGCTGCCAGCCGCCAAAATCATCCTGTATCACGATACACTCGATTGCCTTGACCCAGCCGGTGCCGATGCTCCATTCCTTGGCTTTCAGCGTTACATCGACCTGCAATTTCGCTGCTTTGCCGAGGGCCGCCAACGCATTCGCGTCGCCCGTCAGCTCGCAGGTTACGGCCTTTTGCCAGCCGGAAGGCGCAAAAACCTTCAAGCTGTAATTGCCTAATGTCGCGTTTTCCTTGACGAAATGCAAGGTCGTCCCGTCGCCGGCCTCGGAATGCACCGTCCAGCCGTCATTGCTGTCTTCAAAATTGCCGATTACCTGCGGCAAACTGGCGAAACTTACGCTTGCACAGCAAACGCATACGATGACGATAACTCTCATCAAACTTGTTTTCATGACCTTTGCCTCCTTCACTAATTTATCGTTTTCTATTTATACACCGTTCAAAACAAGGGGGGTTGTTATACACGAAATATGCGAATTTGTCCATAGGTGGATTTGCTGCGTTGAAACAGACAAATTTCGACTAATTTTTCTTTGTCAGTTTCTTAATAAGTTCAATTTCATTGGCGTCAAAAGGCGTGCCGTCTTTGCGGAAGATGTCGTGATGCCAGACGTTCGGCTCAGGGGTGTTCGGCTTGGAACCCCAGGGGTAAACCGTCTGCGTCTTGCCATACACAAAGCCCCAGTTTATCGCGCCGACATTTTCGGCTTTCATCAAAGGCAGGTGCGTCTCGAATTTACTCCCCATTCCTCTCGCCATATACTCGGTGCAAATCACAGATCTGCCGTAAGATTTGAATTTGGCGATATCATTTTTCATATTCTCGTAAGGCGAATAGTTATGAAACGTAATCACATCGCTGTTATTAATCTGAAACTCATTTATCCCTTTATGCGCCTCATCCTGGTTCCAAACGCCCATCGTCACCGGCTGCGACGGCTCAGCCATTCTCGCCCACAGGGCCACATTTCTCAAAAGTTGCATATTCTGTTCCGGCGTATGACTATTTCCCGGCTCATTATATAAATCCCAAATCAAAACCCTTTTATCTTTGCCGAAAGAGCGGAGAATATCGCCCACGTATTCTTCGAACACGGGAAATTTCGTTACGTCGTTTACTTCTGCGTAACGGGGACATTGCAGCCAGCCCGAATTATGAATCCCCGGCTTCGGCGCCGGCTGCTTGCCAAGTTTCGCGTCACCGTTCCAGCAGTCATCGAACAAAACGAACATCACCCTGATTTTGTGCCTGTCGCAGATGCCGAGGAAATCATCCATCCTGCCCTTGAAGCCGTTCGGGTCTTCCTGCCAGACAAGATAATGCAGAAACACCCTGACGGTGTTGAAGCCGATTCCCTGTGCCCAGCCAAGCTCGCGGTCAATTGTGTTCGGGTCATAGGTGTCTTTTTGCCACATCTCAAGCTGATTGATTGCCGTGCTGGGAATGAAATTGCACCCGACGGGCCAACCTGTTTCCGAATACCAGTTATTAACTTGCTCTTTCGACATACCCGCAGCACTTGCCACGGCATAGCCATTTGGCGAAGCCGGGTCAGCCGCAAAACACGGCAACGCAAACAAAATAATCGCTAACGTGATAAATACAATTCTCATAATCTCTCCATCCTTATTTTATTTGAAACGGCTACCGCCCTCATTATACCCTGTGAGAGTCGCGAAATCATTCACCCGCTTTCTCGAACTCAGTCCAATATAGGCCGCCACCAGGATGTTGATAGCCATCTACGACGACATAGTTGTCTTTTTCGATTCTTGCGACCCGGTATTTCCGTCCTATTTCTAGCCTGACACCATCTTCAAGATTGTATCCCCGTCGTGATGGTTTGTATATTACATAGTCACCAGCTTTGAATGGGCACTTGTTCATAATATCTCCTGTTTATTTATCATGGAAACAGCTAACATTATTAGCTGCCCTTGCTATTTCCGGCATAATGGAATAATAATCCTTTCGGCCCTGATGTAAATAAGAAACGCCCAGCCCGCATATCGAGTATCAAGCATCAAGTATCGAGAGGCGAGATTATTCCACGTGGACGACGTTAGTTCTGCGGTCGGCGGAAAGAGCGGCCTTTTTGATGGTGTCGTAAAGCTCGTGGGAATTTTTGATTTTTTTGAACTCAAACTCCGGGTGGTTTTTATCCGTCGTCGTCAAGAGCACTGTCCCCACGCCGACAACGCAATCGATGAAATTTCTGCGGAGCTTGATATCAACCACGCGGAACATATCGAGGTTATCGACCTTGCGCTCAAATACTCCCTCGCCGTATTCAATCCGGTCGGGGCTGACCTCGTAATGAGTCATCCTGATTTTCAACGCCTTGTAAAAGAGAATCAGGCCTACAACAAAAATTACGCCCAGCCCAAGAAGCACCCGATATTTGCCGACGATTGCTATGCTCTGAAAAGAAAGATGCAGCCAGGAAATGCGCTCGATATGCCAGGCGATTATCAGAATTGCCGCAAGAAGTATTGCCCCGCCTTTGACAAAATCCCAGGCAATCACCCACAACGTGGGGCTGCCCGAGTAAAATACCTTGTTCGGCTGCTCCTTCGATGTATCCTCGCCGTCGGCTTGCTGTTCATTGCCTGAACCGCCCTCTTGGCCGGGCTGGGTCAATAATGCCTTTGCCCGCGCAGTATTGAGGAATTCGCCGCAATGCCGACATTTAATCGCAGCCGAAAGTATCGTCTCGGCGCAAAATGGGCATACCTTTGTTTGTGATGCTGTTAACTGCATTGTCAAAACACCACACCAGTAAATCAGGGCATCAGGCAACCAGGGAAACGCACACGCGATTACCCTGATATCCTGCTGCGCTGGTAACCTGATAACCTGTTATCTGATAACCTTTCTTTATACATCTATATCGGAAAACCACTCTCAAATTGCCCAACTCTTTTCACCGCGGAGTTCGCAGAAAACACAGAGGTATTAGTTTTATAAATGCTTATTAATCAATGATTTATGTCCATCGCGATGCGCCTGATTCGCAGAAAAACAGCCGTTTCCCTTAAAGAAACTGAAAATTTTTGCAAAAAATTGTAAAATTGTCTTGACATAGTGTAATGTTTATATTACATTATGTTCGATATAACATACATTAGTTAGGAGAAACAGGTATGAACAGAATGCAGAAAATAGCGTGGTTCAATCTAATCGTGATTTTGCTGGCTTTGGGGCTAAGCGTAGTGGCATTTGCCATATTTCACTTTGTTTTGGGTCTGCCAGTCAACCGAGCGGCAGGCGGTTTCGGGTTCATGGGGATTATGGGGTTTTGCGGCTTGAGCCCTGTTTTATTCAGGAAGGATAAAAGCAAGGTGCAGTTCGACGAGCGCGACACGACAATTCAACGCAAAGCTGCGATTGTCGCATACTCTGTCTTCTGGCTGCTGTTCGTCGCGGCAACAATGATTCCGTGGTTCATCATAGGGCCGAACGGCACTATTACAGTCAACTATCTTCCGTGGATGGTGTTTGGCGGGATGTGCGTTGTAATGCTCCTGCAATCGATAGTTACCCTCAATGAATACGGCTGGAGGGGCGATGGAGACAAATGAACTGAAAAACAACATTCGCCGGCTGCGATTCGAAAAAGGCGAGATGACCCAGCAGCAATTAGCCGACATCGCGGGCGTAACGCGCCAGACGATTATCGCGATGGAGCAGGGCAAATACGCCCCTTCGCTGCCTTTGGCCTTTCGTATCGCTAAAGCATTCGGAGTTGGCATAGAGCAGGTGTTCGAATTCACGGAAACGGCCCCTGCGAAAACCGCTTAATCCCGCAAAAACAGCTCATTTTGCCTTGACTTTTCCTGTGTAATAAGATACAATAACCACAATCTCGTATAGGGTTTGTTGGGTGCGAGGTAAGGAGGCGAAAAGGATTTCCCCGTGTAACTGCACAGCCGAAAGGAGGCGGTAAGGGGCGGTTTTGCGCTTGATTAGTTAAATCGGAAGGAGAAAAACACGAAAACGACTGCGGTCATTTTGAGCGTTATCCTTGCGTCTTCGACGATAGTGCTGGCTAAAGCTTCGATAGGCGTTAGCACAGGGGAAATCGTCTTCGATAAGAACAGCACGTCAAAGACCTTCAAAGTTTGGAATAGCGGAAACGGCACGCTTTATTACTACTTATTCGTCATCCAGGGGTCAACGTACTTCCAGATCACTCCGACCAGCGGGACCTCCCGCGGGGCGGCAGGGATATGCACGGTTACTGCTGATTTTAACGTAATGCCGCATGGGACGACCGTAACCGGGCAGATAGGAATAGTAAACGCCGCGGACGTTAATTCGCCGAAATACATCAATTTGACCGCGCAGGACGTCCCCACCAGGCATATTCAATTTATAAAAATAGAGGAGGGCATCGACTATATTCCCGGCGCAAGCGATGAAAACGCCGTAACCGGGAATTGCGATGGCCTTGGACTGGCAGGCGATTTGGACTGCGACGGCTTCGTCGATTTCGTTGACTTTGCCATTTTTGCCCAGCAGTGGGGACAAACCGGCAGCGATATGAGGGCGGATATCTCCCCTGCCAATAAAGACGGTTCGGTTGACACAAATGACCTTAGCGTATTTTGCACGAACTGGCTCAAGGACGGCAGAATAGGCGAAACGTATGACTTTCGCTTTGCTATCGAGACAGACAGTACGATCTCCAATATAAGCTTCACAACGCCGGACGGTCTCACTTACCCGGACGGCAACCAGGACCCCTCAAGGCATGTCACAGGGGCACGCAATACACAAAATGGGATAACTGACTGGCAATACCAGGAATGGTTCTACGAGGCCAATGGGCTGAATCGTTACCCGGACGGCCAATACACAATTAACATAACCTACACAGACAACAATCCGGATGAAACAGTAGTTAATTTCGGGATTCCAGACCAGCCGGGGTCGATTGCGCCGCCGACACAAAGACCTGAAATAAAATACCCGCTGGACACCGAAGGTGTGATAAGCCCGCTTCAATTTGCCTGGACAAAATGCAGCGACTCGAATGTGAATACCATCCGGTTCGGTTTCGACAATCCTTCCGACAGCAACCTGACAGAACAGGACTACGGGAAAAATGCTGTCGAGGCAAACGCCTTAAACCTGAACCCCGGCACATGGTTTGCCGAGGTTGATTTCGGGCGCTGGTACCAGGTTCAGAATGACAACGATATAGCAATAGAAGTAGGCAAGGTCAGCAGGCGTCATACCGCATTTGATATAACCACAGGATTCGGCACATTAGGCGGTCTAAAGAATCATCAACTGCATGCCCCGGACTGCGCGGGCAACATGGTAACATTCTCGCTGACGGGCGGCGGGTCCGCCGTTGTGGAAAACGACAGTAATGTGCCGGGCGACTGCAGTTTTGCGAATATTATCCTGAGCGGCACCACCAATAAATCAGTATTGACTATCACGCCGGAACCTAACGCCAAAACAAGCATCGGCAATATCAAGGCCGACGGCCCAATCAAAACAATAAACGCCGGCAACGTCAATTTGACCGGGGACATTAACATTAACGGCAGCTGCGCTATGATTACCCTCAATGACATATCTGGCAGCAGTAATATAAACATCGGCTCTTCCTTATTGACGAAAGCCGCCTGCTCCCTGAAGCTCGGGCGGATAAACAACCTGGCCCTGACAAGCGGAATGCCGATTAAGACACTACAGGCGACAGAGTGGAAGAGCGGCTCATTAAGCGCGCCCTGGATTTCATCGCTGGCAATCGACGGCAACGCATTGAGCGGCACAGCAGGTGATTTCGGCGCGGATGTGAACCTCAGTGGCGCCGGCAGCCCAAAGGGCGTATCATTGAATAAAGTAAATATTGCGGGCCGGATTGATGATTCCACGTGGAATATTGTCGGCAGCTGCGGGACCATAACCGCCGGCGAACTTGCTGATTCCAATTTCACCGCCGCAAACGGATTTCTGAAAACGTTGAAAATAACAGGCATTGTCGGAGAGCCGTTCGGCATAATAAACAGCAACGTAACGGCCAAACATCTCGGCACCGTTTACCTGGCATTTCCGAAGTATTCCAATAACGGCATACCCTTCGGACTGACGGCCAGCGTAATCGACAAGGTAACGGTAAAAAATCCGACCAAGACAATGACCTGGAAAAAATTGCAGGTCGGCACCGCGGCGATAACGACGCAGGATTTCGTAATCCGTCTGCAATAAAGAAAACTCCTAAAAGGTTTCTTCGGTGTAAACGTCCGCGTTTTCTGTTATAATCCGCGACAACGGCGGATAAATCCCCCGTTTATTTCCACAGGTTCTATTCCTGGTTATATTGAGCAGGTAAATATGTCATTACCGGTAGTCGCGATAATTGGAAGGCCCAACGTGGGCAAAAGCAGCTTGTTTAACTGGCTGGCGGGCAAAATGATAAGCATCGTCGAGCCGACGCCTGGCGTTACGCGCGACCGCGTCAGCACAATCATCGAAAAAGACGGAAGGTATTTCGAGCTTGTCGATACGGGTGGCTACGGCATCGTTGACGCCGACCACCTCGAAAGCCACGTCCACGGGCAAATCCAGCGGGCAATCGATTCGGCGAATCTGGTCTTGTTTGTAGTCGATGTCCGCGAAGGGATTATGTCTCTCGACCAGATAATCGCCAGATTGCTTCGCAAACACAACCTCAAGGTGATGGGTGTAGCGAATAAGGCCGATGTCGCGAGCAAATTCCCGGAGGCGGGCGAATTCGGCCAACTGGGCTTTGGCGAGTTTATGTGCATCTCCGCCAAAAACAATGTCAACAAAGAAGAATTGTTAGACGCAATCCTCGACCGCGTAAAAAATCTCGAATCGACCAAGCCGGTCGAACCAGTTATGAAAATCGCAATCGTCGGCAAACGAAACGCGGGCAAAAGCTCGATTGTCAACGCAATGGTCGATGATACAAGAGTTATTGTCAGCGAAAAACCCGGCACAACCCGCGACGCGATTGACATCCGGTTCGAGAAAGACGGCAAAACCATCGTCGTTATCGATACGCCGGGCGTGAAGAAAAAAGGCAAGCTCGCCGACAACATAGAATTTTACAGTTTTGTCCGCGCGACAAGCTCGGTGCGAAGGGCTGATGTTGTGCTGCTGATGATTGACGCGACCACGCCCGTATCGATGCCCGACAAAAAACTCGCACAGGCAATTGCCGAAGAAAGCAGGGCCTGCATCATCGTCGTCAACAAATGGGACCTTGCGAAGGATGTCGCCGACACAAGCCAATATGAAGATTACCTGACGAAGGTTTTGCCCGGACTGAGTCACGCGCCGATTGCCTTCACAACCGCCAACAAGGGCAAAAATGTCAAAAGCGTCCTCGATTTGGCCGCGGAGCTTTTCAAGCAGGCGACAACCTGGATACCGACGTCAAAGCTAAACAACGCCTTCGAGATTATAAAGGAAACGCAGCCCGGCGGCGCGAAACTCGGCAAACCGAAAATCTATTATGCCACACAGGTCGCTATCAATCCCGTAACAATTCTTATGTTCGTCAATAAGCCGAACCTCTTCGACGAGAGCTACCGCCGATTCGTCGTTGGGCAATTAAGTGAATTGCTGCCCGTAGCCGAAGTGCCTATTCGATTGTTCGTCCGGTCACACAGGGAATCCAAGCCGACGCCGGAATTTATTCCCGAACCTAAAGGCAAAGGCAAACACCGAAAACCACGTAAACGTTGAGACGAAAAAGGAAAAAGAGGCCCGACCCTAATTTTCCTTGCGCGTTTGGGCTAATTCTGTAAGCACAAAAAATTATTTTGGCCAGTCGCCTTGCAGCATGGGGCGCAATTTTAATTTTGCCGGATCAATGATAACATGTTTGATGCGTTTGCGTTCCCAAGTGTAGGTGATGTGAACCAAACCGTCACTCGTCTGGATTACGGCGGGGTAGGCGAAACCGTTCGGCGCGGACGGGTCGTCTTCCAGCACCAGCGCAGCCTGCCAGTTTAGTCCGTCATCGGAAATGGCGACATTCAATGGGCTGCGGCCTTTGTTGGCCGTTTTGTCCTTCGTGTTGTGGTTGTAGACCAAGAGTTGGCGTCCGTCTTTCAAGTTCACGGCATCCGTGCCGGAATCAGGATTTGGCAAATCGGTCAATGACATTCTGCCCCACGTCACACCGCCGTCACCGGACCAGATTTTGAAAATCTTCGCGTTGCGTGTGCGGCCAATTGCCTCCAATTTTCCATCTTTTTGAAATAAAATACTCGGCTGAATTGCGCCGATTTGTTTGCCATCATTGACCGTTGGCGTGGCCTGCCAAGTCTTTCCCAAATCACTCGTGCGTTCAAAATGCACTAACCAGCCGTTTTTGCCCTCGGTACTGCTCCCGCAAAGAATGTCGCCGTTTGCAAGTTGTACAGGTTTGTTTTTGATCGGACCAAGAATACCATTGGGCAAACGCTGCGGCTGCGACCACGTTTTGCCGTCGTCGGTGGAAGTCATCAGCATTCCCCACCATGTCGTCGTGCTTGGGCCAACTTTGTAAAACAACAATAGCGGACCATTCTTCGGCTGGAACAAAACCGGATTCCACGTTGGCAGGCGGTTGCTCTCGAAACCAACGCCGTTCGCGACTTCGACCGGCGGAGTCCAATGTCCATTATCATTTCGTGAAACGTAAATGCACACATCAGGATGACGTTCGCCTGTGCCGCCGAACCACGCGGCGACCAAACCGGATTTTGTTTCAACAATTGTCGAGGCGTGGCACGCCGGAAATGGTACGTTCTCGTAGATAAATTCAGATTTGAGTATGGCGTCCTGACCGCTGACCGTTGCGCAGTTGATGGCAAAAAATCCTGACACCAACGCAAATAAGAATAACAGCTGGTGTAAACTTCGAGTTTTCATAAAATCAAAAAGGGAAATCGAAGAATATAAGGATAATGGGGACATCTACCATTTTTTGTTCTCCATATTAACATTTTGTCGTCGTTCAGGATGAATCGTTCTATTCTTATGTAAAAATTGAGTTATCAATGACCTGGCCGCAATAGATGCAAATCGGGTGATGCGGAGCAATCATATGGTGGCACTTGGGACATTCCTTTGACGTGCTTTCACGAAGGTCAACCTTACTGAGCTGGTCCTCAAGAAAGTCATCAGTAAGGTTCAATTTTGCTTTCATGATTTCCCACAAGGTTTCGCTGATAATCATGGCCTTGGTAAGATGGGCTTCAAGCGCACGGACTCTAATTTCAAGCGACTCAGCCTTGCTTTCCGCACCTGCAGCCGCACGCTCAGCATCGTCTGCAATTATAATACTTGGCCTGGCAAATATACCGTACATAGCGGTTACCTTTCATAATAGGTTCACATACGGGGATAATGGGAACAACTGTTTTTCGTTCTTCATATTAACCTTTTGTCGTCGTTTTCGAGAAGGGTTAATCCGGGATATCCAGAGAAGGTCCGGGCGCGGTATTGGTCGGCGAGGTCTCTGTCGCGTTTTGTAAGCCGTTCTTCCAGAATCCCCATATTTTCCTCATCGCCTCGAAGAAAATAATTACCACCAGCACAAGCATCACAATCGAAATCACGGCTTTGAGGTTTCCCTGGAAGTCATGCTTGGGCAGGTAATTATAGAAGATATTATCTATACCAGCGACAAAGGTCGTCGCCGCCATAAACAGCGCCGGTATAAACGTTATGAGGCCATAAGCCCATACATGGGAATGCCTGAGAATAAAAACAGTGCCTATGCAAAGCGCAAGCGTTGCCAAAAGCTGGTTAGCCACGCCGAACAGGGGCCAGATGGTGGATATGTCGCCGTGATAAACGAGGTATCCCCAGAGAAAACTGATTGCGCCGCCGCTGAGAAGCACCGCCGGCATCCAGGTGGAGCTGCCTAATCTGGGGTGAACGACCTTGAGTATTTCCTGCAGGATGTATCTTGCCACGCGTGTCCCCGCGTCAACGGTCGTCAGAATAAACAACGCCTCGAACATAATGGCGAAGTGATACCAGTAACCAACCAGCAGCTTCATTCCCGGTATCGCCGAAAGAATCAGCGACATGCCTGCCGCCAGCGAGACCGCCCCGCCTGACCTTCCGACAAGCGATTCGCCCGTCATTCTTTCGATGTCAGCTAGCTTTTCGGTAGCCAGCCCAAGTTTGGCGAATACCGCCGGCGAGACGTTTATCGCGAAATAATCACCCGGAATCATCACCGTCGCGGCAATAATCGCCATAATCGAAATCACCGACTCCGCCAGCATTGCCCCATAGCTGATAAAGCAGATGTCGGCTTCGCTGTTTATCATTTTTGGCGTCGTGCCCGAGCTGATTAAACTGTGAAAACCGCTGATTGCCCCGCAGGCGATTGTAATACAGACGAAAGGCCAGACCTTGCCGGGGATGATTGGCCCGCCGCCGTGGATATACGCAGTTACCGCGGGCATTCGTATAACCGGATTAACAATGAATATGCCAACGATAAGAAGTCCGATTGTGCCGATTTTCATATATGAGCTGAGATAATCACGGGGACACAACAGCAACCATACGGGAAGCACGGAGGCGATGAATCCATAAACCGGCAGGATTATCGACAACGACGGCTTGGAAAAAAGAAACAGCGACCCGAAACTTGTGTGAGATAACGGCTCGCCGAATACGACGCCGAGAACCACAATCACAACGCCGACGAGAGAGGCCTCGACTATTTTGCCGGGGCGAATTCTATACATATACAGGCCGACAAGAAGCGCCGCCGGCAGCGTTACGACTATGGTAAAGGTCGCCCAGCTGCTTTCGTTGAGCGCATTGACCACCACAAGGGCAAGACCGGAAAGAGTGGTAATTATGACAAACAGAACCGCAAACGCCGTGGCAATGCCGGCGGGCCTGCTGATATGCTCTCTGGCTAACTGCGTAATCGATAAGCCATTCATTCGGACGGAGGCGAAGAGAATGACCATATCATGAACCGCGCCGCCGAGAACTGCGCCGATAAGTATCCACAAAACTCCCGGCAGGTATCCGAATTGAGCAGCAAGAACCGGACCGACGAGGGGGCCTGCGCCGGCTATAGCCGCGAAATGGTGCCCGAACAAAACATAGCGGTTTGTGGGGTCGTAATCTTTCCTGTCTCGAAGCGTATGAGCAGGCGTGGGGCGATTGGCGTCGAATACGAGAACTTTGGTGATGATGAACTTGGCATAGAATCTGTATGCCAGGGTAAAAAGCAATAAAGTTACAATTATCAGCGTTAATGCGTGCATAGCTTTATCTACGACTAATTATGCCGCGAAGGACCGGAAAAGTCAATCGCTTATGCCGTTATCGATGGCGTTTGCTGCTTTCGGCTCGCGTATTAGAGTCCAGAGAAGCGCTGCGCCTATCAAATCAAGAAACGCGATTGTAACAAACACCGGGGCGTAACCAACGTGCGTTACAAGCCAGCCGACCGCGAAGGTAAATATCATTCCTCCCGCGAGCGCGGCGCTGCCAGAAAGCCCGTTTGCGGTGCCGACGGTGCGTTTCGGGAACAAATCCGCGGGTAGCGTCATCAGCGTTGCGGATATGCACTGATGGCCAAAGGCGGCAACGCAGAACCACGCTATCGCCCAGGGAGTCGACGCTTTGGCAATGAACAAGGCAAAAGGCATCATAAAAGCAGCGGTAGTCATCGAGAGTTTGCGGGCGGCAAGAACTTTAAAGCCGAGTTTTTGATAAAACGGCGACAAAACCCCTCCCACAAAACTGCCAACATCGGCCGCAAGGAACGGAAGCCAACCGAAAAGAGCAAAATCCTTGAGATTCACGCCTCGCTCGGCTACAAAGTAAAATGGTATCCAGTAGGAAAAAAATTGCCATGCCGGCTCGGAAAGAAATCTCGACAGGGCGATGCCCCAGAAATTCCGCTGGCCAAGAACTAATTTCCAGACATTTTTTATTGGGCCGGATTCATTGGCCTGCAGCTCCTTTTGGCCATCGGTGATATACTTCAGCTCTTCCGGTGTTATCATCGAGTGTTCGACAGGCGGCTTATAAAACAGCATCCAGGGCACAACCCAGAAAAAGCCAATTGCGCCTGTTATGACAAACGCCTCCTGCCAGCCGACTTTCAGCATAAGCCAGACAATTAAAGGCGGCGCAATAAGGGCTCCGAGTCCCGCACCCATATTAGCGATACCCGTAGCCATCGTGCGTTCCTTGGCAGGAAACCATTCCGACGCGACCTTGGCTATGCCGGGAAAATTGGCCGCCTCACCAACACCTAACAATACGCGAAAAATACTGAACGAAAAAACCCCCCTTGCCAGAGCGTGAAACATCTTGGCGATTGACCAGAAAGTTACGGCTATGGAAAATCCGAGTTTTATCCCCACCCAGTCCAGGAAACGCCCTGAAAGCGGCAGCATTACAAGATAGGCAAATTGAAAGGACATTATAATGTACGAAAAATGCTGCTTGTCTATGCCGAGTTGATTCTCAAGCACCGGCCCAACAACTCCCAAACTGACACGGTCGAGGTAGTTGATGGTAGTGACTACCATCAGCATTATAGCTATGTACCAGCGCAGACCCCGGATTTTACGCATCGTTACGTCTCTCCAAAAACCTGTTGGGATTAAATAATAAACCGATGCGGTCAAATACAGAAGAACTTTTTCTGTCCGTCAGGCGGGTGGAAGTTATTTCTGCGCGGGCGGCGTTACCAGCGCGGGCGCCTCGGCGGCAATCGGCACAAGGCGGAATCTCGCCTGCACTGGCGACTGGTTGAGGGCTATTTCGTCTTTGCGGAGAAATTCCGGCGGGAAGTTATAGACAAGGTCTCTGCGGATTTCCGGGGCTGGCTCGCCGGCGGCGGGCGATGATTTGTCGCTGTCGTCTATTTCGAGAATGACGTGGTACCGCATATTTTCGTATGCCCGTTTGGCCTCAGGCGTCGCCCTGATTGCGACCGACCCCATAGCCGCCTCGGGATTGACAAGCTCGACTTTGTATTTGCCTTCCAGGTTTGCGCTGAGCGAGACGCTAAGGCGGACGCTGGTAATGAGATATTCCTGGAGGCGTTCCTGCTCTTTGGGCAGGGTAATTTTGACGCTCGACGCGGCTTCCCTGGTCTGCCCCGGCGAAAGCTCAACTATGGGCGTTTTCTCTATCGGGGCCAGCCTCGCCTGCTCGATTTCCCTTCTGCTGAGCGATACCTTTGCCTCAATCGCAGCCCCCCCGCGTTCGGCAGGCACATAGGCCTCGACCTGCGCCGGCTCGATGCTGGCAACCTTGAGCGGGTTCAAGCTGTCATCAAAACAGCGGACTGCAACCACTTTTTTCTGCAGTTCAACAATGCCGACCGTCAGCGTATTCGGGTCAGTGGAGGTAATGGTAAGCCCGAGCTGCCGGATGCTGTCTGTTCCCTTGAGGAATTCCGCCACATCAAGCAGGTGGTCGCCGGGGCTTGTCATTTTTTCGTGTTCCGGGTCGAAGTAAAACTCGCGGGTAAATTGCCCGGCGTTAATGCGCTGTCGCGCTTCGGCGATCTTGCGCGCGGAACCCTTCAGGACGACCTTTTCCAGCGGCACGGACGACTGGCCGGAGAACGTAACCAATAGCGCCGGGTTTACGGACTTGGCAACGCTAAGCTTGAGATTTGAAATGGTAAGCTCCTCATCGAGCGCAAGGTCCGCAAAGACCCATATCAGCGTGGTGAAAACCACCGTAGCCACTATTTTTCTCAATCTTCGCCGTTTTATAGTCATTGTAAAACCAGACAACCCTCATCTGTTCAGGATTTTACTTTTGTCGCCTGTGAACTAATTGCGCCGGTAAGTGTGTCGCGAAGCTCGTCGGCCGTAAGATTGCGGACGAGCTTGCCGTCGCTGGCCAGAGAGATAATTCCCGTTTCTTCGCTTACAACTATGCACAGGGCGTCTGAGCCGGCGGTTATGCCTATTGCGGCCCGATGCCTTGACCCGAGTTCGAAACCATTGACCGTGCCTGGCTCAGCCAAAGGCAGCTGCACGCCCGCGGCGATTGCCTTATCGCCCCGTATAACGACCGCCATATCATGCAGGATGGTACCGGGATAAAAAATGGTTTTGAGCAGTTCGGCGGTAACGTTGGCCTCCAGGCGAACGCCTGTTTCGATAAACTCGCCGAGCGCTACGCGTCTCTCGATAACGATGATTGCGCCTGTTTTGGACGCGGCCAGCTCGGTAACGGCGCTGACGATTTCCTCGACTGTCCGGACGACCTGGCGCGATGAGCCGATAAGAAACCCTCCGCCGGCAGATTGCCCTAATCGCATAAGGGCGCGTCGCAGCTCAGGCTGAAATGCCGAAACCGCGATAACGAGAACGGCAATGAGGAAGCCCTTGTAGAGATATTCGAGCCGCTCGAACCGGTAGCGCGCTGAAACCAGATGGAGGATTAGAACGCCCGCGATAAGGACGTATATGACGCCGCGGAAAAGCCGCTCGCCGCGAGTGCCTTCAAGAAAATCTACCGCCCAGTAAACAACCAGGCCTATGAGAAATAATTCGATGCAGACGACCCACCAGTCGTAATTGGCGACTCGCCTGAAATAATCTATGAGGGTCTGCATCCCTTCAGAACTCCCTGCAAAGCGCACAGGGTATTAAGCGCCTGCGCTGTTGTTTGTTCCTTGCTTACGGCAACTGTTTCTCTGTGAGCGTGCTGGGCTTATCCAGAAGGAGCGTCCGGTCAACATCTTCCATCATCTGTTCGTGGTTGACTCGCAACATACGCATGTGGTCCCTGTTGACTTCATCAGCGGTTCTGCCCTGCTGGTCGAAGAAGCCGCAACCTGTTAACATTGTTGCCAGCGTCAAAAGCGCAACACCAAGCAAACTCACAACGATTCTGTTTTTCATTATATATTCTCCGTTGCCACCCGGCAAGCCCCCCAAGGGAGACCATTCCAGAATGTTTACTGATTCATTTTTATTATATCATTCAACAGGCCATTTTGTCAATGGCAAAATAGGCAAGATAACGTAAAACGGGTGACTTAGGAGGCGTTTTTTGATATACACCTTGACGATTATCGGGCCAAACAAGTATATTGGTCTTCTGGTTGTTTTGTTTTGATAATTGAGGGAAGAACTATGAAACCTGGCACACCTAAAGAAAAATCTAGGGGCAGGGTAGGCAGAGTTGTTCAGCTTTTGATGACGCTGTCAAAAACGGGCACATCGCCGGGCAGGGGTTACACGGCCGACGAATTAGCTAAGCTGTTTGGCATCAGCAGGCGCACGCTTTTCCGCGACCTCAAAGAAATCCAGGGGGTTGGCATCCAGCCGACCCTTTCACGTTCTCGTCGCGGCTATGTCCTGCCGCCTGAGCAGTTTTTGCCTCCCATAAATCTTAATCTGCAGGAGGCTCTCGGACTGCTTCTGCTGGTTCATAAAATGCGAAACCAGATTCAAATGCCATTCAAACATTCTGCGCTGCTGGCGGCGATGAAGATAGAAAGCCGTCTGCCCCCACGGGTGCGAAACTATTGCGAAAACGCGTTGGCGCGAATCTCGACAATAGCCGAGGTACAGGCGCCTCCGCCAACAACGCCGGGGCTGGATAACATATTTGCCCTTCTGCAATCTGCTGCGGCACAGCGAAAAAAGGTGCGCGTCGAATACGATTCTCTCCACGACGGCAAAGTAATTCCCTGTGAGGTGACGCCGTACCATTTACTTTATAACCAGCGGGTCTGGTATATCGTAGGCTGGTCGTCGGTTCATAAGGCCGTACGCACATTTGAACTTAACCATATACGCCGCGCCGAGATACTTGATGAGCAGTTTGACGACAAAGACGGTTTCGACCTCGCCGAATACCTCGGCTGCGCGTGGTCGATGATGCCCGAAGGCAAAATGTACCACGTGCGGCTGCGCTTCGCCCCTAAAATCGCCAATAACGTCACTGCGGTGAATTGGCATAAAAGCCAGCGGGTTACGCGCAACCCCGACGGCTCAGCAACCATTGATTTCCGCGTTGACGGTCTGGGTGAAATAACCTGGTGGATACTCGGCTACGGCGACCAAGTTGATGTGTTGGCACCGGCTGCCCTGCGCAAAAATGTCGCCGAAATCGCAAAAAGAATGGTCGAAATTAATAATAATACACGGGAGCCGCAAGTCCCGATGAGCCAATGCCTGTGGGCAACTGAGTGATAGCCGGCCAAGAAGTAACAGGTTATCCACCACCAGCTTAAGGGGCCCGCCTGCATACATCTGCCGGCCAGACAACGGGTAACGCAACTACAGCCAAACAAAGCCAACAATTTCACCCTCTTTATGAATTCTACTACTAAGAAGAGTTCTTATATTAGAACTATAACAACCTTTCCCACATTCAGACACAATCAGAAAAATAGAGTAAATTCCGCATTAAAACTTATTGAGAAACCAGGGTGTTTCCTGTATTCTTTTATCATTCAAAACCAGTAATGATTGATTAACAATTAAAAGAGGGGCACTCAAATGAAAGTGCAATTTAACAGAGAAGGATTGAGCCAGGCGCTGGCGCTGCTGACAACAATTGTTCCGGACCGGACACCGAAGCCGATTCTGCGTTGTGTCAAAATAGATGCTGCAAAAGACGGCGTGAGGATATTTGGCACGGACCTAGAAGTAGGAATCAATTATCTTCTGCCCGCGGTTGACATTAAGGAGCCGGGACAGGTTGTCGTGCCCGCCGCGCGCCTCGCCGCGGTAGTGCGTGAGAGCACCGATGAAACGCTGATGCTCAAGTCCGCCGAAGGCCTTTGTGAGATTCGCGGGGCGGACAGTCATTTCTCGATTTACGGTCAGGAGGCGTCACAATATCCTCCTGTGCCGGCATTTAAGGGCGAGCCGGACGCCGAAGTGTCCCTCGAGGCCCTGCGAGTTGGTATCTCACAATGCCTTTTCGCGACCGCCAAAGAGAGCACCCGCTACGCAATCAACGGCGTGCTGTGGGAAATGAAGGGAAAGAAATTGACCCTGGTCGCGACCGACGGCCGCCGGCTGGCGCGCAGCAGGGTTAATCTCACCTCAAACCCCAGCGACAAAGCTCTGGCGGCAAAACCAATCGTGCCGGGCAAAACAATGTCGTTACTGGAAAAGCTCACCGGGGGCGAAAAAGACAAAGTTGTCGTCAAACTGGTTGACAACCAGATAATGTTTGCCTGCGGGAACGTCGTTGTGTGTTCAAATCTCGTCGAGGGTAATTTCCCGAAATACGAGGACATTATTCCCACCGATTACCAGAAGAAAATTACGCTGCAAACCGATATCGCGCTCAGTGCGGTAAAAAGAGCGGCATTACTGACCAGCGAGGAATCCAGGGGCATAAAAGTAGCCGTCAGCAAGGATAAGCTGGTATTCTCCGGCAAATCGCCGGAAACGGGCGACGCCGAGATAGATGTTGTGGTTGATTACAAGGGCGAGCCGATAGAAATCGGTTTTAATCCACAGTTTTTGGCTGAGGCCATTCGTGTCATTAAAGAGCCGCAGTTCGAACTTGAGCTGGGTCAGCCGGATACGCCGGGACTTATTAAGGCAGGGGCTAATTTCCTGCACGTCCTGATGCCGATAAATCTTTCGTAGGCCTTCACAAGGGATTGTCGAATGGATTCGAGAACACAATTTAGGCGCAGGTCGGAACCCGCCCCGCTGGCGGAGGCCCTTGCCGAGGTGATGGAGCCGCGGCGCACGGGCATAACGCAGCGCTACGAGGCGGCCAGCCGGTTAAGCGAGGTCTGGGCGCAACTGCTGCCCGAAGAGATGGCGAGGCGTTGCCGGATAGTTGACCTTGCCGCAGGCCTGCTTACTGTTGCGGTTGACTCACCGTCATATATGTATGAATTAAGAATCAGCAGCAATCAGCTTGTCGAACACCTGCAGCGAGAATGCCCCGAAGCGAAGCTTAGGACAATGAAAATCATGCTTGCAGGTTAATCGCGAGGAGAAGTGATAAGGGTATGCAAGACCATAAATACGATGCGAGTAAAATTAAGATTTTAGGCGGACTTGAAGCGGTCCGCAAACGCCCTGATATGTACATCGGCGACCGCGGCGTGGGCGGCCTGCATCACCTTATTTACGAGGTTGTGGATAACTCGATTGACGAGGCCCTCGCCGGCTTCTGCGACAAAATCAGCATCCAGATAAACGCCGACGGAAGCTGCTCGGTCGAAGACAACGGCCGGGGTATTCCTGTTGAAGAACACAAGGAAGCCAAGAAAAGCGCGCTCGAAGTCGTCCTTTGCACGCTGCACGCGGGCGGCAAGTTCGACCATGACAGCTATAAGGTCGCGGGCGGCCTTCACGGCGTAGGCGTTAGTGTCGTCAACGCCCTGAGTGAATGGCTCGAAGCAGATGTGTTCAGGGGCGGCAAGAGCTATCACTTCGAATGCCGGAGAGGTATTGCAAAGGGCTCCGTCCGCGAGGTCGGACCAACAACCAAACAGGGAACCTGCGTATCGTTTATGCCCGATGAGGAAATCTTCGGCGATATCGAGTTTCAGTATGATACGCTTGTCAAACGTATACGCGAAGTTGCATATCTCAACGCCGGCATACAGATTACTTTTAAAGACGAAAGAAACCGCAAAAAAGAGGTTTTCAAATTCGAGGAAGGCATACGAGCGTTTGTAAAACACCTCAACGAGGGCAAGGAAATCCTGAATAAGGACGTGATTTACTTGGCAAAAGAAGACAAGCAGGCGGTGATGAGCTGCGAAGTAGCGCTGCAATATAATACCGGTTACGCTGAGAACGTGCTGGTTTTCGCCAACAATATTCGCAATATCGACGGAGGCACGCATCTTTCGGGCTTCAAAACCGCGATGACGCGTACAATGAATTATTATGCAAAAGCGAACAACCTGATAAAGGAAGGCGAGGCCGCGACGGGCGAGGATTTCAGGGAGGGACTTACCGCTATTGTGTCAGTGAAGCTCGCCGACCCTCATTTCGAGGCACAAACCAAGGTTCGGCTCACTAACCCTGAAGCCGGAAGTTTTGTCGAGACGGTAGTCAATGAGCAATTGGGCCATTATATTGAAGAGCATCCGGCTGAGGCCAAGCGAATATTAAGCAAGGCAATCCAGGCGGCGGCGGCAAGAGAGGCGGCCCGCAAGGCCCGTGAGCTTACCAGACGCAAAGGCGCGCTCGGCAGTTCGAGTTTGCCCGGCAAGCTCTGGGATTGCGCAAACAGGGAAAGAGCGGGCACGGAGCTGTTCCTGGTCGAAGGTGACTCCGCAGGCGGTTCCGCCAAGGGCGGCAGGGACAAAAATATCCAAGCGATATTGCCCCTGAAGGGTAAAATTCTCAATGTCGAGAAGGCCCGGCTCGAAAAAGTGCTCGCGCACGAGGAAATACGCACGCTGATAAGCGCGCTGGGCACAGGAATCGGAATCGACGAATTTGATGTTGAAAAATGCCGGTATGAGAAAATTATTCTTATGACAGATGCCGATATCGACGGGGCGCATATTCGTACGCTGCTGTTGACTTTTTTCTTCAGGCAGATGCCGCAGTTGTTCGACAAGCAGGTGATTTATATTGCGCAGCCGCCCCTTTACGAGGTCCACGCCAAAGGTCAGAAGAAATCGGAATATATCCTGACCGAGGCGATAATGCACAAGCGATTAGTTGACCGCGGCCTGCAGGGGACCGAGCTTACGATAAGGGGCGTCGGCAAAAAAGGTGAAAAAGAACAGAAAGTTA
Organism: Sedimentisphaerales bacterium; assembly: GCA_050012515.1. GTDB lineage: Bacteria > Planctomycetota > Phycisphaerae > Sedimentisphaerales > Anaerobacaceae > Fen-1362. The sequence continues at coordinate 110,051 of JBEKHA010000001.1, forward strand.
TCGAAGCCCGGCTGGCCGAGCTGGTGAAGATTCTCGTTGATATGGAACGCTGTATCGCGGTGCTCGCCCGACGAGGCATAAAATTCGAGGAATTCGTCCGCAACCACAGCAATGGCAAAGGGCTGCCGATGTATCGAATCCACGGCGAAGGACAGGATGAGGTCTTCCACGACAAGGACGATTTCACAAAACGTGTCGATGAGCTGAAGGGCCGCAAAAAGAAAGACGAACAGGCGGATGACGAAGAAACCTTCGCGGCGGAAGAGCTGCACGAGGTGAGCAGAATCAATGAGCAGGCGAAAAAATTAAAACAGGAATTCGGCCTGGACCTCAAGGATTTCCTCCTCAAGGCCGAAAGAGCGGTCAGCGGCGAGGCGCTGGCGACCAAATTCCACCTGGCAAACGCAGAGGAAAACTTCGACGTTGCTTCGCTGGGCGAGGTCTGCTCGTCGGTGAGAAAAATAGGCGGCAAGGGCGTCGAGATTAAACGGTTCAAAGGTCTGGGCGAGATGAACGCCGAACAATTGTGGGAAACGACGATGAACCCCGAGACACGCACGCTGCTGAACGTCAAACTCGATGACGCGGGCGAGGCGGACCGGCTGTTTAGTATCCTTATGGGCGAGGACGTCGAGCAGCGCCGCGACTTCATTCGCGACCACGCCCTTGAAGTCCAGTTCCTTGACATTTAATTTTGCCTGGCATGCCCCGCGGCGTAAGCCATCCCCAATGGCTTGGCTATCCCTTACGGGAGCGGATTAGAAAGTCGCTATTTGCCGGAAAGTTCCGTATTGCCATTTTTCTGACGGGGCGGGGACGAGAAAAAAATTTAATGTTCATAGTAAAATTTTCTCTTGCAAAGCAACACACAGGCGCACAAAATACCATTGATGTTTGATGCGCGATTCGTGAGTGTCGAGCGTCGGGGTATCAGGTATCAAGATAAAAGTCATGGAGGCGAAAAAATGAATGCTAAAGTGCGGATAATGATTTTTGAGATTACGCTCTGCGCATTGGTTGTTGCCGGTTGCCAGAAAAACGGCAGCACGGTCCGGGTTGACCAGAATGCCAGGATGGCTTCCGATATACGGATGATGGAACTGCAGAAAGAGCTGGCCCAGAAATGGGAAAATCCTACAGCCCATTACGAGCTTGGCCAGCTATATCACGCGCAAGGCGACTGGTCGAAGGCCGAGTGGCATTATAATCTCGCGCTGGGTTTTAACCCTGCGTATCGCGAAGTTCAGGCCGCGATGGTGAAGCTCCAGCTTGATAAAGGCGACAAGACAAAGGCCGACTGGGTTGCAAACAATTATATGACACAGGTGGTCTCAATGCCGGAACAGGTTTTATCGCTGGGTGCGGCCTTCGAGAAACAGGGGCTTGATGATTATGCCCTTAAGTGCTACACCAGCGCCCTCCAGGCGACGCCCGATTCGGCGCCCGTAAATCGGCAGCTTGGCTATTACTACCTGCACAAGGACAAAAAGGACATGGCCAAGGATTACTTTATTCGCAGCTTCCAGCTAAACTCCAATCAGGCGGATGTTGCCGGCGAGCTTGGTCGGCTGGGAGTAGCGGTCCGGATTCCCGAGGCGGCGCCGCCGCCAAAGCCGCCCGCGACGACGGTTACTCAGCCCGCTCCGCCCAAATAAAAAAGGTTAAAATAAACAGGTCTTTATGCCCTGCGGTGAACGGATTTGCTGCGGGGCTTTTTTTATTGATAATCAACAGAAAATCGGGGTTCTTGCCGATAAATCAATAGCTGTGTCACAGTGTAGGTGGCTGTTGTTTTCACGGACGTTATTTATTATCGGACGCTATTATATATGAGCCGGGTGAAAGACAAGAGGATGAAGGTAAAGGCCCTGCAATGCCTTTTAGTTGCGGGTCTTTTGGTGCTTTTTTGCAGTTGTCTGAGTTTTAATATAGGCGACTGGCCCAGCAAATTTGTATATCCGAACAACACGCCGACAGCCAACTGGTGCGGCCCCGCGGGAGCGCTATTCGCGTATTATTTGCTGTATTACATCGGCCCCGGCATATTTATTGTGCTGGCAGCCGCCCTTTACTTTGCCATTGCCGAGGTTGCCGAGGTCGGGATTGACCAGCCGGTTTTGCGAGGCGTGGGCCTTGTGCTTGTAACGACCGCGGCCTCGACGACGTTTTATTGCTTTACGCAGCACGGCATTTACGGCTTCCCGACCGGTTCGGGCGGAGTGCTGGGGGTTGCCGCAGCGGAGTTTTTGCGGAGTCATTTTGCCACACTTGGCACAGCCATACTTCTGGGCGCTCTGTGGGTTGTCGGAATGATGCTGCTGGCCGACCAGGTTGTGGCGGTATTTTTTGGCGCGCTTGGGTTTGTGGTTCGCAAGATGCTGGGTTTTGCCGCGCCGAAGTGGCTGACAGGGTCGGAGCAATCGAGGGTTCTTGGTCAGATATGGCGTCGGCTGAGCTTAAAGCAGAAGACAGAAGACAAAAGACAGGAAGCGTTATTGCGTCCGTCGTTATCCGGGGTTGCGACCGAGGAAGGGCACAATCTGCCGGAGAACGATTCGGGCGTTGGAACCGCCATTCACGGCACGCCCCCACGCTTTGGTTCGCAAAGCGAAACAGGGGGGTGCACACCGATAACCGAAAGCGCGGCGGCTCCGGTTGGCGCCCTGATGAGATTGCAGCCGATAACCCCGAAGAAATCCACGGAGTCATACGAGCCGCCAAGTTATGCCGATTACACGATGCCGGGTATGGAGCTGCTCGATGAGCCGGAGCACAACTTCACGTCGATTCAGGAAAAGGTTGTGAAGGCCAAGGCGGTCGCGCTGGAGAGTTTGCTCAGTGAATTCGATGTTTCCGCAAGGGTTGTCGCAGCGGAGACGGGGCCTGTTGTTACGATGTTCGAGTTGCAGCTTGCGGCGGGCGTAAAGGTCAGCCAGATTAGTTCGCTTTCAAATGACATTGCCCGTGCGCTTGGCGTAGGCGCGGTTCGCATTGTCGCGCCGCTGCCGGGCAAGCACACAATTGGCGTCGAGGTGCCCAACAGCGAAAAAGAGAAGGTGCGCATTAAAGACCTGCTCCGGCTGGCGGGAAACAAGCCCGAAGGTATGGCTATACCGCTGTTTTTGGGCAAGGATTCATCGGGCGAGGCGCTGGTTTCGGACCTGACGAGTATGCCTCATCTGCTCATCGCGGGCACTACCGGGTCGGGCAAGAGCGTGTGTATCAATACTATTATCGCTGGTATCCTGCTGACTCGCAGGCCCGACGACGTCAAGATGATTCTCATCGACCCGAAAATGGTCGAGATGACGGCTTTTAATACGATACCGCACCTGATGACGCCGATTGTTACGGAGACCAGACGTGCGGTTCAGATTCTGGAGTGGGCGACAATCAAGATGGACGAGCGATACGCCATTCTTGCCGAGGCCCGCGTTAAGAATATCGGCGAGTTTAACGCCCTTGGGACCGAGGAGGTCATAAAGCGATTTGAGCCGACAAGCCCAGAGGAAGAGGCAAAGATTCCCAAGAAGCTGCCCTATGTTGTGATAATAATAGATGAGCTGGCGGACCTGATGATGACGGCCGCCAAGGAAATTGAGGGGCACATTGTTCGGCTGGCGCAGAAAAGCCGGGCGGTCGGGATTCACATTGTGCTTGCGACGCAGAGGCCGCAAGCGACGGTTGTTACGGGCCTGATTAAAGCGAATATGCCCACGCGGATTGGTTTCAGGGTCGCTGCCCGGATGGACAGCCGGATTATCCTCGACCAGAACGGAGCGGAAACGCTGCTGGGTCAGGGCGACATGCTGTTTTTGAAGCCGGGGACAAGCGACCTGATTCGCGCTCAGGGGACATTTGTCAGCGACGACGAGGTCAGGCGGATAGTCAAACACCTCAAGGAAGTTGCCGAGCCGCAGTTCCACCCGGAGCTTACGCAGCTTGGCCAAGCGGACACAACGGAAATGATAGAAGATGAGCTGTTCGACGACGCAGTGCGGACTGTTCTGGACAGCAAGCGGGGCAGTGTATCGCTTTTGCAGCGTCGCCTTGGCATTGGCTACGCTCGTGCGTCGAGAATGATAGAGCAAATGGCGGCTCTGGGCATACTTGGCGAATACAAGGGCAGCCAGGCACGCGAGGTGATGATGGGCATCGAGGACTGGGAGCAATTGCGGGACGAGCTGGAGAAACAGAAGGTCTCGGAAGCGGGGCAAAAGCCGCAAGGTCCGTCATACGTCAGCGAGGGCCAGCAGGGCTACGCCGCCGTCGATAAAGAGGAAGAGTAACAACACATCTTGGCCGTATTTCCACGGGCTTGAAGCTCGTGCCATTTCCCAAATATGGTAGAATACCCCTGTGGAAAAGGACCTTAAATCACAGACGGTTGCGGCACTTGAGCGGCTTGTTATTGGGCTTGGACAACCTCGGTATCAGGCGGGGTATATTTTCAGCGTGGTTCAGGCGAAAGGCGTAACCGATATTTCCGCAATCACCACCCTGAGCAAACCCCTTCGCGCCAAACTTATCGAAGAGGGTTATTATATTTCATCATTGCAGGTACTCGAAAAATTGATGGACCCGGACGGCACGGTGAAATACGTTTTTGAAATCCGAAATCCGAAATCCGAAATCCGAAATAAAATCGAATCAGTATTATTATTTGATGATGACAGGCGGACGTTATGTGTTTCGACACAGGTTGGCTGCGGGATGGGTTGCGTCTTTTGCGCGACCGGCCGGCTGGGGCTTGCGAGAAACCTTACCGCAGGCGAAATTGTTGACCAGGTGAATCTCGTAGTGCGTGATGCGTCGAGCGTCGCGCGAGCCAACAACGCAATACGCAATACACACGACGCAGGACGAGTTACGAATGTGGTTTTTATGGGCATGGGCGAGCCGTTGGCGAATTACGAGGCGACGCTCGACGCGGTCCGGATACTGAATCACTCGGCGGGCAGGCATATAGGTATTCGCCATTTGACGATAAGCACGTGCGGACTTGCCGAGGGGATTGAGCGATTGGCCGACGAGGACATTGGGCCGCGATTGGCGATATCGCTGAATGCCCCCACCGATGCCATCCGGGCGAAGCTGATGCCGATTGCGAAAAAATATTCGCTTGGCCGGCTTTTCGCGGCGGTCGAGCTTTATCAGCGCAAGACGCGGAATCGCGTAACTTTCGAGTATTGCCTGATAAAGGGCGTCAACGATACGGTTCTTCACGCACAGATGCTTATTAGCCTACTCCGCCGAAGCGGCCGCTTCGGCTGCGAAGGCCGGAAGCGATTGCGCGGGGTGATGTGCAACGTGAATCTGATAGAGTATAATCCATATCCCGGCTGCGGTTTGAAGCCGAGCGGCCGGGAGGCGATAGAGCGGTTTGCCGGGGTTCTCGAAGACGCAGGCATAGAGACGACCATCCGGCTGAAAATGGGCCAGACAATAAACGCCGCCTGCGGGCAGCTTGGCGCTGGTCGGGATAATTTGTAATTGATGGTTGATTATTAAGGCGTAAACATATGAATCGATATACTGGTTACGTATTTCGTCTGTCGGTTGCGCTGCTCGTTTCGTCGCTCGTCGCCCATGCCTCGTCGCCCGATAGTAGCGAGCCACGGGTCCCGAGTCACGAGTTACGGTTCCGGTTTCAGCCCGGTGATAAGTATTCGCTTGCGTCGGTTACTGAGCAGAAAATTACGCGTGTGATAGACGGCAACGAATCGTCCACGGAGCAAACCATACACCTCGAATGCGGCATGGATGTGGAAGAAGTCGATGAAAACGGCAATGCCTGGACCAGATACACGTATAAACGGGTTATTATGAAGCTGCGGTCGAAAGACCAGAAATTAGATTTTGATTCCGACGCGAATGAACCGAAGACGCCAATTCTGGCGGCGCCATTCAAACTGGCGTTGGGTGAATCGATATATTTGCGAATAACGCCTCAGGGGCATATAGAAAAAATCAACGGCCTGCTGTCCCTGATTACATACGCTAAGGGCAAAATGGGCAGTTTTCCCGGCGCGGACACAGTCAGCCAAAACATTGACCGACAATTTGACGAACCGGAAGTAAGACGCGAGCTTGAAGACCAGTTTGCGGTTTTTCCTGATTCAAATAACGAAGAGACAACATGGACCCGCAAAGAGGTCTTGTCATCCGCAGACTTGAGTTATGGCAAGGCGGATCAGGCGGACGAAGTGAATATAGTTTTCGAGAATACCTTTCGCCTGAATACAGACAAATCCGGAAAAGGCGGAATTTCTGTTGTGGACGTCAATTTAATTGTTCGGCCTGAGGTTGCCCGTGCTGCCAATACACGTACGTCGGACCAATCCGTGGTGGCTTACACGAAGGCGGTCAGGGAAATATCGGGTGATGGCGCCGGCCAGATTGAAATCGAGAATACTACAGGCCTGATAATCAACAGTAAGATGACACAGGATATGGTTGAAAAAGTAAAATTGGTTACCAAAAGCCAAATGCTTAGGCCAACGCCTGGTCCGGAACCCATTATCACGCATGAGGTTACGACTTTCCAGATGACGAAAATAGCGGATGGCAAACCCGCCCAGCCGGCAGATGCCAACGAAAAAGGGGCGCCTTCGACTTGGCTCCCCTCGACAAAGCTCGGAGCAGACAGGGCCGGCTGACCTCTTTTTCCCTTTTTTATCGCATTTTTTTAAAAACCCCTTGCCGGGGTATGGCGGATACGGTATATTACTGCCGATTAGCTCCGTCGAATGGGGCGGTATGGGTCAACAGTATCACGGCATAGTTGATTCAGGCCTCCGGCGGCGCCCAGTCAGGCCGACTTTGAAATGGCCTCCGTGACAACTTGGAAGTTTAGAACTTGAAGTGCAAAGTGCAAAACTGAAGCGCAAAGCCGACAAGCTTTGAATTTTCAGGTTTGGTTTTGAGTTTTTCGCTTTGCGTTTTAAGATTTAAAAGATTACCCGGTGGTGTAATCGGTAACACAGGAGGTTTTGGTCCTCCCATTCCAGGTTCGAGTCCTGGCCGGGTAGATTAAAAATAGTTTTTGGTTTCGAGTTTCAGTTATGGCGCAAAGAGTTGCGATAATTCTGGCCGCGGGCGTAAGCAAGCGGATGAATACGAAGATACCAAAGGTCCTACACGAGGTCTGCGGAAGACCCATGCTGTCTTATGTGCTGGATGCCTGCCGGGGAGTCGGCGTCGAAAAAATATACGTTGTTGTGGGCTATAATTCCGAGCAGGTGAAAGAATATTTCAGCGACGCAAACGACATAACCTGGGTGCTTCAGCCCGAGCAAAAAGGTACGGCCCACGCGGTGATGTGCTGCGGGGAGCACATGAAGGATTTCGCGGGGCAGACGCTGGTGCTTTGCGGCGACGGGCCGCTGATTCGGGCGGAGACGCTCAAGACGGTAGTCGCCAAACACGAGGCCGAACGCGCCGCCGCGACGCTGGCTACCGCCATTCTCGAAGACCCGACCGGCTACGGACGCATCCTGCGAGACGCCTACGGCAATATCCAGGGCATCGTCGAACACTCAAACTGCACGCCCGAACAACTGGAAATTCAGGAAGTCAACCCAAGTTATTATCTTTTCGACAATAAGATACTTTTCGAATACGTCCAGCAGGTGCGGCCGGACAAGGTGAAAGGCGAGTTTTATGTTACCGACGCGCTGGCGATGATTATCGAAAGCGGACACAAGGTCGTGGCGGTAACCGTCGTCCGCCCCGAAGAGGCAATCAGCGTCAACAGCCGGGAGCAGCTGAGCGATACCGGCAAGATTATGCAGCGAAGAATACAAAAGCGGCTGATGGAGACCGGCACAACAATCGTTGACCCGCCCAATACCTGGATAGACGCAAAGGTGCAAATCGGCCAAGACACAGTCATTGAGCCGTTCTGCTGCATATTCGGCGATGTATCAATCGGTCGAAACTGTCGAATAGGGCCGTTTGTGTACCTGCGAAACGGCGAGAAAATCGGCGACGGCGTTACCCTTGAGGCCGGGTACTCGAATATCGAGCGCCAGGAAACAGGCGATGGGCGTCGGGGATAAGGAGTGAATGATGTTTTTAAATGATAATATAAAGATATTTTCGGGCTGCTCAAATGAGCCGCTGGCAAAAGCCGTGTGCGAGTATCTTGAGCTGCCGGTGGGCGGAGCCAAGATAGAAAAATTTCCGGACGGCGAAAAAATCATCCGTGTCGAAGACGACGTGCGGGGCAGGGACTGTTTCGTGCTTCAATCTACGTGCAGCCCCGTCGATGAAAACCTCGTCGAGCTGCTCATATATCTCGATTGCCTCAAAAGGGCGAGCGCAAAAAGAGTTACCGCGGTCATCCCGTATTTTGGTTATGCCCGCCAGGACCGCAAAGACGAAGGCCGGGTGCCGATTACGGCCAAACTCGTCGCCAACGTGATTACCGCCGCGGGCGCAGACCGGATTCTCGCCATTGACCTGCACGCCCAACAGCTGCAGGGGTTCTTCGATATACCGGTTGACCATCTGACCGGAGAGCTTGTTTTGAGCAACTATTTCCGCGATAAAAAACTTGAGAACCTCACGGTTGTTTCCCCGGACGTGGGCAACATCAAAATAGCGTCCCGTTACGCCTCGCATCTTGGGGGCGATTTGGCGATTGTGCACAAGAGGCGCATCAGCGGAAGCCAGGTGCAGGCACAGGAGCTTATAGGCAACGTTGAGGGCAGAAACGTCCTGATGTGTGATGATATGATTACCACCGCGGGCACTATTTGTTCCGCAGCGGCGCTCGTTAAGGAGCGCGGGGCCAAGAAAATCTACGTGGGGGCGACGCACGGCGTTTTTGCCCCGGGCGCAGTCGAAAAACTGAGCAAAGCGCCTGTCGATGAGATTGTTGTTACCGACACAATACCCCTAAGCGCCGAGGCGGCTAAATCGAAGAAAATCAAAGTCCTGACGGTGTCGGCAATGGTCGGCGAGGCAATAAAGAGAATACACAGAAATGAATCGGTCAGCAGCTTATTCAGCACTCATTAGTTGATAGCTGGCTTCTTTAAATAGAAAGTTTGGTTTGTTGTGAGGATGTTATGGATAAAGCACAGGTGCTAAAAGCCGAGATTCGTCAAGGCGTGGGTTCGAAGGACGCAACCAGGTTGCGCAAGAAAGGGCAAATCCCGGCCGTGGTTTATGGTCACAAGCAAGAGCCGGTCACAATCACTCTGAATGCCAAAAGCTTCAGGGAGGGACTGCAGCAGGGGCATCGGCTGATGGAAGTCGAGATAAATAAAAAGAATGAGACCCTGCTTGTCAAGGACGTGCAGTACGACTACGTCGGCACGGACATCATTCACGTTGACCTGATGCGCGTGGACGTAACCGAACTGGTTCGCGTAACCGTGCCTATAGAGACGAAAGGCACAGCCAAGGGAGCTCAGGAAGGCGGAATGGTCGAGATTCACACGGGCAAGCTCGAAGTCGAGTGCCGTGTTACTCAGATACCCGAGCGTATTGTTGTATCCGTCAAGGAAATGGCTCTGGGCGACGCGATTCACGCGAAGGATATTCAGTTGCCCGAAGGGGTCAAGCTGATAAGCTCGCCCGAACTGCTCGTTGCTACCTGCCACATTGTCGCTGAGGTTAAGACCACCGAAGAGCTTGAGGCCGAACTGCCAACCGCTCCTGAGGTTATAACGGAGGTCAAGGAAGAGCCGGAAGAAGGCGAAGCAACAGCCGAGGCGAAGGAACCGAAAGAGAAGAAAGAGAAAAAAGAGGAGAAGAAGTAGGGCTGTTTTTAGCGAGCCGGCACTATGCCTGGTATGAAGATGATAGTTGGACTTGGTAATCCTGGTAAGAAGTATGCCGAAACGAGGCACAACGTCGGCTTCAAGGTGATTGATATGCTCGGCGGGGTGCTTGGCATAGATGTAAACAGAAGCAGTTTCGGCGGCCATCTTGGCAAGGGCGAATACGCCGGCAACCAGGTTTTGCTGCTGAAGCCGATGCAGTATATGAATTGCAGCGGCCAGCCGGTGGCTGACGCGATGGGTTTTTACAAGATAGGTTTGAATGACGTGCTGTTAGTGCTCGATGATATGTGGCTTGAGCCGGGGCAGATAAGATTAAGGGCAAAAGGTTCCGCCGGCGGGCACAACGGTCTGGCAGACGTGGTGGAAAAGCTCGGCACCGAAGACGTGCCCCGATTAAGAGTCGGGATAGGCCAGTGCAAAATGGGCGAAGCGGTTGAATACGTGCTTGGCGAGCCGGGGCCGGTCGAGGCCGAGCAGGTAAACCAGGGAATCGGACGCGCCAAAGACGCGGTAATTTGCTGGCTTGAAGAAGGTATTGGAGTCGCGATGACAAAACATAACCGGTTTGAAGAATGAATAGAAATATGTCCGCCAAAGGCGAGATCTCGCCAACAGGCGGATCGAACGTAGAGACGAAAAATTTTGCTGGAGGTATCTAAGTTGGAAACTGGAGTTAAGAAACTTTACGAAGTGATGTTCCTGATTGATTCGGCTGAGGCAGCAAAGGACTGGGACGGCATTATCGAGCTCGTTACGAAAGTGCTGAACAAAATCGATGCCCAAATCGTGTCGCTGAAAAAATGGGACGAAAGACCGCTGGCCTACCCGATTAAAAGGTGCAGCCGGGGGACTTACATCCTCGCTTACTTCAAGGCCGACGGGCTGAAAATCCACGAATTAGAGCGGGACGTGCTGCTTTCGGAACGCATTATGCGTGCGCTGATTCTCAGGGTGGAGCACCTTACTGAGGAAGATATCATCAAGCAGGCGACCGCCGCGGTGCATACTCCTGCCCCTGTTGCTGCCGATAATACTGTGGCACAGAACGAGCCGGAAGCCGCCGGAACGGAAGTCGCGGATAACCCTGAGCAGCAGGTTTAGTAATCTGCCTGTGAGCATTGACTGAAAGCGGCCGCTTCTCTTGTTGAGGAGGGCGCTGAAGAATAGAGGAGTTATCGATGGCGAATTTTAATAAGGTAATGTTGATGGGCAACCTGACGCGGGACCCGCAGTTGTCGTATCTGCCGAGTCAGACGCCCGTTGTTGAGTTCGGCCTTGCGATAAACCGCAAGTGGACGAGCAAGGAAGGCGAGAGCAAAGAGGAAGTGTGCTTTGTCGATTGCCGTGCCTTTGGTCGGCCCGCCGAGACGCTCAACAAGTATATGCGCAAGGGCAGACCACTCTTTGTGGAGGGTCGCCTCGCGTTTGAACAGTGGACGGCACAGGACGGCTCAAAGCGAAGCCGGCACAGGGTTGTCGTCGAGAATTTCCAGTTTCTCGGCGGGCCGGCCGGCGGCGGTGGCGGCGCTGAGGCCGGAGCAGCAGGCGGTGAAGCCGGGCCTGACAGCCAGGTTGAACCGGAAACTAACGGGCCTGTAAAGGGAGCGCACCCTCCCGCAGATGATATACCGTTTTAAGTGAAAAGAAAAAGTTTTGAGTTCTTAGTGTTGAGTTTTTAGTTGTTACTAACTAAAAACTTGAAACTCGAAACTAAAAATTGTTCATAGAGGTGAAAATATGGCGGAATATGGCGAAAGAAGAGATGATAGAAGAGGCGAAAGAAGAGACGACAGAAGAGGTGGGGGCGACAGGTCGGACAATACCCGTAAGCTGGCGGCGCCGCAGCAGACCCAGTGCAGGTTCTGCAGGCGACGTGAGGAGTATGTGGATTACAAGGATATCGAGACCCTGCAGAAGCTGCTGACGCATCGCGGCAAGATATATTCCCGCAAGCGCAGCGGCAATTGTGCCGGCTGTCAGCGCAAGGTCAAAAACGCAATCAAACGCGCAAGATTTATGGCGCTTCTGCCGTTTTGCGCATAACCCGGAATCCGTGCCCCGTCGCCTGTGCCCCGTGGTTCGAGCGATGAGTCACGAGCGAGTATAAACGAAATTTTTTACGCGGAGATGTGTAAATGAAAGTATTACTGGTTAGTGACGTTCGTAAACTGGGCTATCTCGGGGACGTTGTGGATGTGACCGACGGCTACGCGAGAAATTACCTGTTTCCGCAGGGGCTTGCCAAGGCCGCTACGGACAACAACATAAAGTCAATCGCCAAGGCCAAGGCGGCGAGAGCCGAAGAGCGTAATCTTGAGCGCAAGCAGCTCGAAAAGGCGGCCCAGGCCGTCAACGGCGCCGAGGCGGTCATTGCCGCGGCGGTCAACGAGCTTGGTCATCTGTTCGGCTCGGTTTTCAGACACGATATCGCAAAGAACCTGCGAGAGCAGGGCTTTGAGGTTGCCGATGACGTGGTTACGCTCCACGAGCATATCAAAGAGGTAGGCACATACAGCGTCAAGCTGGAGTTTGCAGACGATTTGACCGCCTCGGTGAGCGTTGTTATTGTTCCTGAAGGCATTGACGCGGAGACATTCAAGGCCCAGCAGAAGGAAGCCGCCAGGGAGGCCGCGAGATTGGCCGCCGAGCTGAAAGCCCAGGAGCCGGTGGCGGAACCCGAGGCGGAAGCCAAACCGGAAGGCGAAGTAAAGCCAGAAGGTGAAAGCAAGCCGGAAGCCAAAGCTAAACCGGAAGGTAAAGCCAAGCCAAAAGGCAAAGCCAAATCAGAAGGCAAAGCCAAGCCGGAAGGCAAAAGCAAGCCCGCCGAAGAAAAGTAAGATACTATCGCGAATTGGCGTGTAGCGGGTAGTGTGTAACGTTTACCACGTTACTATCCGCTATCCGCCATAAGCTGCTTGATATTTCGATTTGCCTTATCGCCTTCTGTTTTCCGGATGTATTTCTTGGATTTATAAACGACGACACTCAAGATGAGGTTGTCGGCGTTTTCTTGACACGAGTCCACGGCGAATCAAGGTCTTGCGAAGTTATGAAACTCCATCTCGATATTCTCAGCGGATTTTTGGCCTTCGTAGATAATCATACGGAATCTGAAGATGGCATTTTGGCCTGGCTGTAACGTGAAATTTAATGGCTGGGGATTTTTGATATTTCGACCTTTCAGGAAATCCAGTTGGCCTAAAGGGTCGGCGCTAAACAAGCCGTAACCCCTTGTGTGCCAATAGGTTGGGTAACACGCGCTTCCTGGGTGATAGAAAATTGCGATACCGATTGTTTTACCGTCCTTAGTTGCTTCCAGACGAGCCCAGTCGGCTTTTTTGCCCCAGATGTTCGGCTCGCCTATATTGCCATCTGAGTCGAGATATTTGCCTGTCCCCTTGTCCTCGCTCAGCCAGTCAGCCACGCGAATAGCGAACATACCCTCTTTGGTGTCGCCGAAGACAATTTTTTCATCCTGCGCGGTCAGGGTGATATTGAAATCGATAGCGTATTGATTCGCCTCGGTGGAAAAAACCATATCCCTTTTTTCTTCGAGTAAAGTTTTGCCCGATTTGCCGACCCAGTGCGAGATTGTGGAAAGCTGACCGTTTTCCATCTTTGTGGTTTTTATGTGCTTTATCTGCGGCGGCGAGGTCGTGTTGTTCCAGAAGCCATCGTTATTAACTTTGTCATAAGTAAAGAATATCCCTGTATGATGCGGATGGTCGTTGCTCTCGCCCGGTATCTTCTCGAACGGGAAGCCGCGGGTCAGCACTATGCCTGAAGGACTTTTAACCGGGTACAAAATCGGCTTAGTCAGTTCAGAGCCATATCGATAGGTCGTGAAGAGGTTACCTCCGATGAGGATGTCGATTTTGTTGGTATCCTGGACGAATTTGATATCAGCACCTCCCGCACAGGCCGACACAAAAAACAGAATCGACCCGGCCCAAATAGTTTTTTTAGACATCCGAATTTCCTTTCAACAACGCCATAGTTTAAATACAGGCCAGAATGCCTCTCGTATATCCGACGGATTCGGCGACGCCAGCCAATGGGTCGTTTTCGTCCTTCTCGAATTCGAACGCCGTGACGCCTGAGTAGCCGATTTTCTCCAGCGTCCGCATAAGCTTTACAAGGTCAATCACTCCCCTGCCCATTTCAACCGTTGTGCCTTCAGTGGTCGCGGAGCTTTCGTCTTTTATGTGGAGGTCGAAAAGCCGGTCGGCGAATTTTTCCGCCGCTTCCGACGGGTCGATACCCGCTCGCTGTGCATGACCCACGTCGAGGCAAAGGCCAATTCGTTTGTCGAGGTCCTTGACCTTTTCATAAACGATTGCGGGCGACGGGTATAGCGGAAAATCAGCCCCGTGATTGTGGACCGCAACCTTGATGTCGTATTCTTTTACTTTTTTTTCGACTAAGGCCAGCAGTTCATAATTGGGCACGCCGACAATCATCTTTACTCCTGCGGCTTTTGCGTAATCAAATGCCTGCTGCACCTGGGCCTCGGTCTTCATATAGATTACGCCGCACGTGTAAAGAGTAAGTCCCGCCTCTTTTGCTTTCGCCACTGTATTTTGGATTTGCTCAGGCGTGCTGTTTAGCGGCATGTGAACATCCTTGAAGCTGATGTATTTTAACCCCAGCCGTTTGGTCATCGCAATTGCCTGCTCAGTAGAGAATTTCCTGAACGTATAAGATGCCATACCCAGATTAAACTTTTCTTTGCCCTTCCTGGCTGGAACCGAAGGATAAGTTGATGCTCCGATTTGTTCGGCGCCCATTGCCGGCTTTAGTCCCGCCGCAATTATCCCTGCTCCCGCCAATTTCAAAACATCTCTTCTTGTTTGTTTACCAGCCATTTGCCTGTTCCTTTCCATCGTTATTTATATGTTGGTCCGTATGCCCTTGCCAGGACCTTTATCGGGTGCAAAACACGTTTTCCGCTTATATGTTCAATCTGCATACCGCAGGCGGCGCACTCGGTAAGGACGCACTGCGCGGTTGTATTTTCGAGTGTATTTTTGAGTGATTGGGCGATTTGTTCCGACAGCTCGTAATTTTTCTTCTGCATCCCGAATGTTCCCGCCAGGCCGCAGCAGCCCGCATTGAGGTCGGCCACGGGTATGTTGCATAACTTTTGCAGCAACTCGATGCTTGCCCCGTATGACCCGGTCGCGAATAAATGACAGGGCGTATGATAGACGTATTCCTGCAGGAGCGTTCTTTTGGGCTTGTTTAATTTGCCCTGTCGCAGCAGTTCGCTCAGGTATTCCATCAGCTCATAGGTATTTTCGGAAACGATTTTCGCGTCCACGCTGTCAACGTAATGTCGAAGTTCCTGTTTGAGGCACATCGCCGCGCTTGGTTCGGAGCAGATAATTTTATAACCCTCTTTTGCGGCCGCCGCGAGGTATTTGACGCTGTAAGACAAATCCTTTTTCGCGGTTTTGACGTCGCCATAAACAATCGCCGGCAGCGGCGCGGGTCTTTGCCTGGGGATTATCACTTCAACGGAATTGTGTCGCAGGACGTCGATGACTGCGAAACCCAGCTCGTGGTCGTTGTAATTGACGTATGTATCCAGAAAGTACGCGACTTTATCAATGGGCATTTCGCTTGGTTTGCAGGTTTCGAGATAGAGCCGGCCGGCGAGGGAAAATGAGCCGAAGGCGAATTTGGGCATCCTGCGTCTGCTGTCGAGTCCTATTGTTTTTTCGAGAAGCCATCGGGTTATCGGCAGACGCATTACGGAATTTGATATTGGAGCGAAGGTGCTTGCCAGCATATTCAGGTGTCGATTGTGTCCAAGAAGCCGTTCGGTTAAACGCAATCCTTTTCGGCGGACGTATTCGGCGCGGGCAGCCGCGATAATTTTCGAGACATCGACGCCCGAAGGGCACTCAATTGAGCAGGCCTTGCAGTTAATGCACAAATCGAGGAACTGGCGGAATTCCGGGGAGTTGAAATATTCCTCTTTAAGCTGCCCGCTTGACCAGAATCTGAGCACGTTCATTTTAGCGCGGGAAGTCGCCAGCTCGTCTCCTGTTGTGCGGAACAGGGGACACATTCTGAATTGCTGCTCTCTGCTTCTGCAGACGCCGCAGCCGCTGCAGTGCCCAAGCTCAAGCGATATTTCGTCGTCGGCGAAGATTACGCCCGATTCCGCAAATGTTTTATCCTTCTTTATGTGATAGCCGGCCTTTAGGTTTTCGACCATTATATTGGGGTTATCGTTGATTATTTTTCCGGGATTGAGCAGGCCAGCGGGGTCGAAAATCTTTTTGAAGCCGCAAAGCAGAATATAAAATTCGTCGCCGTATTGTTTTCGCAGAAACGCCGCGCGGACTAATCCGACCGCGTGCTCGCCGCTGACCGTTCCGCCAAGCGACCAAGCAAGGGCGAAGACCTCATTGGCGATTTGCGTCATCTTATCGATATCGCCCTGCTCACCCAAATCGAGATATGGTCTGATATGTAATTCGCCGTCGCCCGCGTGGCCATAGTAGCTCATCGCGGTATCGTATTTTTGGCCGATTTTTTGCAGGCCTGCGATATACTCTGCTAGTTTGTTGTTTTCGACGGACACATCCTCGATAAACGGCACGGGTCTTTGTCTGCCTTTTGCCCTGTCTAAAAGCGGGACGGCGTCCTTGCGCACCTTCCAAATCCGCATTTGTGTCTGCTCATCTAAGACAATCGTTCGATTGCTCGCGAGATTGCCGATGGCGGAATTGGTCTTTCCGATTTTTATTCTTACCTGTTCGGGCGTTTCGCCGACGTGCTCGACAAGCAGTGCGGCAGCGGCGCTGGCGGGAAGAACATCTCGATATGCGGGCAAGTGCTCAATCGCCATCGCAATAAGGCGATTATCCATCAGCTCGCAGGCAGACGCTCCTGTCGATACTATAATCGGCACCGCCTTTGCCATTTTCTCCAGCGCATCAAACTCCAGCTGCAATAACCCTTTGGCTTTTGGTAGTGGTACGGTGCGAAGCGTTATTTTGGTAAATATGGCGAGCGTGCCTTCCGAGCCGGCCATCAGGCGGGCAAGATTTACTTTTCCATCGTGATATGTCCCCGCGATATTGTATCCGCTACGATTACGCTTGGTCGCGGGAAGCGCATTTGTGATTGCGTCTTTTTTTCCCGCCAGCAGCGAGACACACTGTTTGGCAATCTCATTGATACGGCTGCCGCTTTCGGCTTTTGGCTGATAATCGTTTACCAGCTCGGCTATTGAACCATCCGCCAAAACCGCCTCGACTTTTTCGATATAATCGCCTGTGTAGCCGAATTGCAGCGAGTGTGCCCCTGTTGCGTTGTTGGCAACGCATCCGCCTATTACCGCCCGGTTACCTGTCGAGGGGTCAGGCCCGATTTTCCTGCCGAATTTCGCAAGTTCGTTATTTAATTCGTCGAGAACGACACCCGGCTCGCAGGTTACCAGCTCACCCTCATTTTCAATACTGATAATGCGGTTCATATATCGGGTTACGTCGAGCAGGATTCCGCAGGTCAGCGATTCGCCCGCTACGCCGCTGCCCGCCCCGCGGGCGGCAACGGGTATTTGTTTGGTTTTGGCGTATTTGACAACCGCGGCGATATCCTGGGCGTCGCGCGGGCATACCACGCACGTCGGCACAATCTGGTAAATGCTTGCGTCGCTGCTGTAAGCGGCACGATGCAGAATGTCTGTGAACACCTCTCCTTTGACGAGGCGAGCAAGGGTTTCCCATTGATTATCGAATGTTTGCGGGCTCACTTGTTTAATTATCAATAATCAGTAGAAAATAATCAATAGCTTATGGTTAATCTTCTATGTCGCAGGGCAGGCGGACAGAAGAACCGGTGCTTGTTTTGTGAAGCTGCTCAAGCTCCTTTTGACTGATTTCGCCCTTTATGAATTGCTGGACGATGGGGTCGGGATGGTCTCGGATGTCATCGGCGTCGCCGTCGGCGATAATTTTGCCGTGGTGGAGCATAACAATGCGGTCGGCTATCTTATATGCGCTTTTCATATCGTGCGTTACGGCGATGCTCGTTACGCCAAGCTCTTTTCGGAGTTTCAGGACAAGCTCGTTTATCACGTCCGCCCGAATCGGGTCAAGCCCGGTTGTCGGCTCGTCATACAATATAACTTCCGGGTCAAGCGCTATGGCCCTTGCAAGGGCGACGCGTTTTCGCTGGCCGCCGGAAAGGTTGGCGGGGAAAAAATGCTGAAGCCCGTCGAGGCCGACCATTTTGAGCTTGTTTCGCACAAGCTCTTCGACGGCGCTGAAACGCGTTATCTGGCAGTGCTGCCTGACTGGGAACATTATGTTTTCCGCAACGCTTAAACTGTCGAAAAGGGCTCCTGCCTGAAACAGGTATCCGAAATGCGCCCGCACGCCGGTCAGCGAGGGGGCGTCGAGGTCGTCGATTCGCCGGCTTTTGAAATAAACTTCGCCCGAAGTAGGCCGCATCAGGACTATCATGTGCTTGAGCAGGACGCTTTTGCCGCAGCCGCTTGGGCCGATTACAACGGTGGTTTTGCCTTTTTCTATCGCCAGCGAAATGTCGTCAAGTACGATGTTATTACCGAATCTCTTGGTGATATTTTTAAGAACGATTAGCCCGTCGTCGGGCTTGACGCCGGTTTGTCCGTTGTTGGTTGTTTGTTGTTCGGTATTCATTATTTTTTTGGTGAGCCGCCTTATGACTGATTGTTATACCAAGCTCTTCAAGGGCCAGAAAGAGCTGTAAAGCGCCTTAAAAATTATCACCAGGACGAAGTCAAGGGCCAGTATCGAGATAAAGCTCATTACAAACGCGTCTGTGCAGGCCTGCCCCACGCCCCGCGCTCCTTCTTTGCAGTTGAAGCCCTTGTAGCAGCTTATAACTGCCATGGCCCCGCCGAAGAAGAAACCCTTGGTGATGCCGCAGCCGACGTCCCACAAATCGACGCCGTATGCGCTGAAACTCCAGTACGCCGTGGCGTTAATACGCAGGTGAATGACGCTTACGAACCAGCCGCCGATGATACCGAGCAGGTCCGCGTAAACGATGAGCGCCGGCGTAAGGAGCAAGCACGCCAGAACACGCGGCGCGACTAAATATTTGACGGGGTCTGTTCCCATACTTTCTATGGCATCTATCTGCTCGGTAACTTTCATCGTGCCTAATTCAGCGGTGAGCGCGCCGCCGACTCTGCCCGCAAGCATAACCGCTGCCAAAACAGGCCCAAGCTCTTTAACGACCGAGATATTTATCAGGACTCCGAGGTGTTCTTCAAGCCCTATTCCCGCCAACTGGTCGTAGGCCTGAAGCGCCAGCGTCATACCAACGAACGCGCCCGTTATCATAATGACGGGAACGCTGTAAACGCCTATCAGCAGCATTTGCGCCCATATCAGCGGATAGGTGTTGCTTTTGACGATACTTTGCATGCTGGTTACGGCCGCACGCCAGACGAATCGGGCGAATTGCCCGACGTTGCCCACCTCTTCGCCAAGTTTATATATTGCGGTTCCTATCATGGGGTTTCTGAGTACAATGGCAAAAAACAAAGAACTTATGCGCTTATGAACCAGGCCCTTTTGCTCTTATAATAATCGCCAAATTCGCCCATTCGCCTGAATACAAAATAACCCTGTTTTACAGATGGTCAATCTTAAATACCAATCTATGCCTGTGCTTATAGGACCTTAAACTTTCGAGCAGTTTGGTCTTTTCCCGTTTGATATTCGGGGTTATAATGGGGCCGTGTATGGTAACGAATAAATCATTGCTGTTGTTTTGCATTTTAATAGTCGGCGTGACCGGTTGTGTTGAGCGTAAACTTACTATCAACACTAACCCGGCCGGCGCACAGGTTTTTCTGAATGACGAGGAAATAGGCGTCTCGCCGGTGACAACGTCGTTTAACTGGTATGGTGATTACAATATCACTATCCGTAAACAGGGCTGCGAAACCCTCCAGACGCATCGCAAACTACAGGCACCATTGCATGACCTTTTCCCCTTTGATTTTGTAACCCAAATTCTTTACCCGGGCAGGATAGTTGATTCCTATGAGTGGTCGTTTGACCTGAAACCGCAGAAAGACGTCGGCAGACAGGAATTGATTCAAGCCGCGGAGCAGCTTAGCAAGCAAGACAATTGATAGTCAATCATCAATCCTTATACCAGGTTTACGCGGTACCATTCGATTGCCTTTTTCAGCCCGTCTTTGAATGAAATAACCGGCTTGAAACCTATCAGTTTTTTTGCCAGAGTGATATCGGCGAGCGAATGTTTTACGTCTCCTTTGCGGGACGGGATATACGTCGGCTTGATATTTTTACCGACGGTTTTGTTTATCATATCGATAATCGCGTTGACGGTTATTGCTTCTCCGCAGGCGATATTAATGACGTCGCCCTTGGTCTGCTTTGCCCGTGCAGCAAGAAGATTCGCCTCCACGACATTATCGACATAGGTAAAATCCCTGCTTTGCTCCCCGTCGCCGTAAACAGTAGGCGATTTGTCTTTGAGAATTGAGGTTACGAATGCCGGTATTGCTGCGGCGTATTGACTTGTCGGGTCCTGGTGAGGGCCGAAAACGTTGAAGTACCGGAGCGAAATTGTCTCAAGGCCGAAAACTTTGTAAAAGATGGAACAGTAGTATTCGCACATTAATTTTGCCGCCGCATAAGGAGAGAGCGGATTAGTGGGCATTGTTTCGACCTTCGGCAAAGTTGGCGTGTCGCCGTATGCCGAGGAACTGGCCGCGTAAACAAAACGCTTTATTTTCGCGTCTCGCGCGGCCATCAGCAGCGTAAAAGTGGCATCGACGCAATGTCTGTGTGTGGCGGCAGGGTCGTCAATACTGCGGGGAACCGATGGTAACGCCCCCTCATGCAATACCACGTCAATTCCTTTCATCGCGGCCCATGCAGCATCCGCGTTACCCATATCCGCTTCCATGAACTCAATCTTGTCTGCAATGCCCGCGAGGTTGCTCTTTTTGCCGGTAAGCAGATTATCAATTACGCGGACAAAACAACCCTGAGAGACGAGTTTGGTGCAGATGTTTGAACCGATGAAACCGGCTCCGCCGGTGACCAGAAACTTGTCCATTTAAAACCCCTTGATGCACGATAGTTGTTGAGTACTGAGTAATATTGTTATGCCTTTACTGGCTCGATCGCCTGATATTCCTGATACGAGCGGAACATTTCCCGGAAGTAGCCGCCTTTTAGCGTTTTGACTCCAAGCAGCACACAGCCGAGTATTGTGGCATTTACCTGTTTTAGTTCGCTGATGGTTCGCACGCCTGTGCCTCGTCTGGTTACTGCCGCATTAAATACCAGTATAGTGCCATCGACATATTTAGCCAGTAATTTTGCTTCGCTTGCCAGCAGCACGGGCGGCCCGTCAATTATCACATAATCGTAACTGTCGCGTAATTGCACGATTAACCGCCGCATTGCCTCGCTTCCCAGTGTTTCCGCCGGGTTGGTCGGCATCGGTCCTGATTCAATAATGGTTAACCCTTCCATCCCGCTGGGGCGTATCGCTTGCTGCAGGTCGCATTGCCCCGCCAGCAGATTGCTCAATCCTGCGCTTGTCTGGGTTGCGGCCAGTTCGCCCGCAAATATGGCGTTTAGGGCCGGTCGCCGGAGATTGGTGTCTATAAGCAAAATTTTCTTGCCCTCGGCGACGAGTGTTGTGGCGAGATTTACCGCCACGGTGGTTTTGCCGTCTTTGGCTCCGCCACTGGTGATTAGTATTGTTTTGGCTTTTCCGCCGGATTCTGACAATTTCAGATTTGTTCTCGTCCTTCTATATGATTCGCTCAGGATACTGTTTGGCGCCTGACGGACCACAAACGCCGGCTCAATGTCTTCAACCTGCTCGTCCTCTTCGGTGTCAGGTATAATCCCAAGCAGCGGAATACGTAAATGCATTGCTATGTCTTTGGGCGTTCGAACAAGGTCATTGAGCATTTCTATCAAGAACGCCAATCCGATGCCAAGCAGCAGCCCTAAAAATGTTCCGCCGGGGAAAAAGATTTGCCATTTTGGAAAACTTGCTTCAAGGGGCTCAGGTGCGAGGCCCATAACCTGAACTGTCGGCGTTTCAGGGTCGTCGTGAATTATCTTAAGTTTTTCCACCTGGGCTTTAATTGTATCGAGCATCGTCTTTCTTTCGTCTCTTATCTTCACGCGTTGTTCGTACTGTACCCTCGCCAGGTCAAGCTCGTCTTTTTGTTTTGCAGCTGCATCGCGCATTTTTTCGAGTTGGTCGAGTTGGCCCTCAAGCGTTACAAGCTGATCCTGGGCGTTTTTCAAGTTTGATTGCCTCACTTGTTCGGCTATTGTTGCCTGTCGACGGAGCCGTTCCTGTTGTATAGCGTCGATATATTCTTTGATTTGTCGAACTACCCTGTGGTCTTCGCCGAATCGCGCAAGCGAGCCTGCCAGTGTAGATTCCTGTAGTGCCAGTTGCTGCGATAATTGAAGCATTACGGGGTCAGCTTCCGTCTGCCGCTCAACCTGCACCTGAACGGGCCCTTGTGCCTGTACCGCGAGAGTTTCGATAGAGGCCCGCGTATTGCTGATATCCATTTCCAGTTTATTTGCCTGGGTTTCCAGATCGTTGAGTTTTTGTGCTATTACCGGCTGGAAGTTATGCTCTTCAAGATCGGTAAACCCGTATCTGCGGCGAACGTCGTCGAGCGCTCGGTCGGCCGAATCCAAATCCCTTTGAATACGAGCCTGCTCCTCATCGAGCCGGGATAATTTTTCCGCCACTTCTTTACGTTTCGTTCCCCCCTGGCTGCCGACAAACAGAGATGCCATTTCATTGACTATAAGCGCCGATTCTTCTTTATCCCCGCAGGTCATCGAAACTATTATTGAGTCGCCTTCTCTTTGTGGGCTGGCATCGAAGGTTTTCTTTAATTTCTTGACGGCTTTTCTTATACGGACGTCCTTTATGTCGCCGAACCCTTTAAACCATTTGGTCTGTTGGATTTTGTCCCTGTCAACGAGTTGTTGGAACATACTCTGGCTCGTCAATTGCATGGCCATCGACAGCCGATAAGCGTATTGGATGTCCTCTGTGACAGTAATACCTTGCATCGCAGTAGGGTCTCTCTGAACTGGCGGGAGAACCTTGATAAAAGTTTGTGCCGTGTACTTTGGCCCGTATACTGAAAACAAAAACCAGCTCGCTACGCCAATCCCAAAACCGAGTATCGTTAGCAGGAAAATCATGAGCCAGTGTCGGCGCAGTATGGCGAACATTTCTCGCGGCGTTATTCCTTCGGCGACCCCGCGCGCAGCCATAGCTGGTCTTGGAGTCATCATTCCGGGTTCTGCTGCAACCAGTTTTTGTCCTGCGTCTGCCATTTGTTAGTAGATTCTCATAATATCAAAACGAATCATTGTTCTGGCGTTATTCTTACTTTTTGTCATCGCCCTTGTTTTTCCCGAGTCGCTCGATTGCGGCATTTATTCGTTCCTTGTCCGCTTTCTGCATGTTGTCTCCACCGGCATCCAGTGCCTGCCCGTAAGCCGCACGCGCCTGCGTCAATTCACCGAGCTGCTCATGAGCCTGTGCCAGGTGCTCATACGCCTCTGCGGGCGGCGATAGTCGTCTCGCCTCGTACTGCTGTATCGATGCCTGCGAGAGCTGCAATGACTCGGCATATTTACCTTTTTTGTAGAGCACAACGGCATAAGTATCAAGGTATTCCGGTTCGTCTGGTTGCATCTCATGAGCTCGCCTGGCGTATTCAACCGCCTTGTCTAAATCCTGGTTGTTAACAGCAAGGATGTACGCGATATTATTCAGAACACTGGTATTATTCGGCATTTTTTCCAGCAGACTTTCAAGGACCCCGATAGCATCTTTAAGGTATTTATTATCGGAAGTTTTGTTGAAAGCGAATAGCAGCGTTTCGGCCTTTTGCTCTTTATAATTGAGCCATTGTGGCTGGTCAGGCCTGATTTTATCTAAACATTTATCGATATATTCGAGTGCCTTGCTGTAGTCGGTTTTAAGTCGGCACAGGTTATACATAGCCCAGTTTGCCGCGAGCGACTCCGGCTGCATATCAAGCTTTTGCCTGCACATTTGTTCTGTTTCCTGCTCGCCGAGTAGTACGTAAAGTTTTCCCAGAACCTGCGTGGCCATAGCACCATCGTAGTCTGCTTTTTCGATGGCTTTTTTGCAATACTGCACAGCGGTGACGCGGTCACCGAGTTTCATTTTACCCTCCGCCATTTTTAGATAGGCGGCCGAGGCAAGGTTTCCGTCGTCGATGTATTTGCTGGCCTCTTCGAATAACTTGTCCATTTTTCCGGTAGCCATAATTGCTCGCAGGTATCCGCCAAGAGCGTCAGCGTCCGGCTGTCCTTGTTCAATACTTTTTTTCAGTGCGGTTTCATATAATTGTTCCGCCTCGGCAACATCGCCTGTGCCGCCTGCAAACCCGGCTGCGTGCTTATACCAGTAAACGCTTTCAGGTAATTGTTTGAGAATTTTTGAGTAGAAATCCTCAAGGGCGTCCTTTCGCCCGGCTTGTGAGTAAATTTGTTCGAGCATCACCCTTGCCTCATCTGGCGCCTGCGGGTCCTCGACCAAGCTTTTAAGCTCGATAGCGGCGTCATCGGTGCGCCCTGCCCTCATATAAATCTTCGCGAGCATAATACGGGTCGCTGCTGCGTCAAGCAGGGCCTTGCTTCGTTTAAGGTCCGTGACGGCCTGGTCGTAATCCCCCATCATACTATTAATCTGTCCGCGCAGTTGCCAGGCGGTCGCGTCGTTCTGACTGCTCTCAAGTCGCTTGTTTACCATCTCCAGCGCCTCTTTTAACCGTCCCTGTTTCATAGAAAGCCATGAGCTCAGCAGTAACCCTTTGCCTTCCTGGGGGTATTTTTCCCTGAAACTTGCCAGTTTTTGTTCGGCTTCCTTGATCAATCCGATGTTAAGATAAGTTTGGATCACCAAAAGATGAATGTCGGCCGCTTCCGTGGCGGATAACACTTGTTCGCCATATTTTGCCGCGGCAGCTTTATCGCCGACTGTTTCTGCAATAAACAACAATCCTTCCAGGACGTTTACGTCCTTGGGGTTGGTCTGATAGGACTGCTCTAAAGATTTGCGGGCATCGTCATATCGTCCCGTCTTTATATAATGCTGCCACAACAGTTTCGATTCTTTCGTTTCTTTCAATAACTGCTCTGCCTTTTCAGGCTGGCCTGTTTCCCGATAGTACTCTGCATAACTCTCGAGTACGACAGGGCTCTGGGGGTCATAGCTTTTCGCCTGTTCCAGGGCCGAGGATGCCATTGCGAATAGCGACTGCCGGCGCTGGGGGTCAGTGTTGTCCAGACCAAGCCGTGTGGCGAGCCGGGCAAGCAATAGCGCGTTCTTCATACTCGGCATATTTTCCTGCAAGCTCTGCCGCAGCGCAAGTGCGCGATTCGGGTCGTTTTCGCTTATGTATTCCGCGTAGAAACTCATCAGTTGCACGTCGCCCTGATTAAGCGACATCGCCCAGTCCAAAGCGCCCTTGGTTTCGGCCAGTTGTGCTGTCGATACATTATCGCCGAGGGCCTGGTTGCGTTTGTACAGCCGACTGGCATATTCTTTCGCGACGGTCTTGTCCAGCGGGGTGGTTTTTGCTGCCATAGTTATGTCGGCAAGCGCGGCGGCATCATTGCCCAGTGCGGAGTTAATGCGGGACCGCAGCAGATAGCCATACCCGAAAACTGGTCTTTGCGACAGCGCGCTGTCTATGCTTGCAAGAGCAGTTTCATATTGTTCTCTCGCAAGAGCGGCTCGAGCCGCGAAAAAGTCCCCTGAGCAATCGTCATAATTTTCTCGCTTGGCTGTTTGCAGGATTTTGTCGATAGCGTCCCAGTCCCTTTTTTCCAACCCGATGTCAAACAAATATGTTATCGCTCGACGTTTTGAGTTGTCATCTGCCTGGAGCGAGCCGGTGCCTATGGGTGGAGGGACAAGCTTCCTGAGTTGCTCCAGTGCCTTATTGGAATCGTTGTCAGTTATGTAAAAAATACCCAGGGAGAGCACTCGCTTAAGAGGGTCTGCGATGCCAGTCAGGACATCTTCTTTAAGCTGCTTGACTCTTTCGGGAGATACTTTTGCCGGCGTCGGCTCGGCAAGAAGCCGTTTGTAAAACAACGCAGTTACATTATCCGGCTGGTATTTCAAATACTTCTCAATTATCAAATTTGCCTGGTCGAGGTTCCCGCTTGTTATTGCGTCATCGCACATCGAGCCGGCTGTTGTAACTTCCAGCGAATTTGGGTCTGCGGAGAGCATAGCATCCATATTTTCGATAAAGGCCGATGCGACGGTCTTCATCTCTGTCGCAATCTGTTCGGTTGAACGCTGGTCAACCTCCTGCTGCTGCGGCTTTTGTGAAAGGACATTCATCAAAACCGTGCTGGTTCGCGGTTTTTCCTCTCGGCTAATGATAATTGTGCGTAATGCCGCCCCCTTGGTTTCGAGAATAGCCGCTTTAAGCTGCCGCCATGAAGGGTCACTTTGGGGTATTTGGTCAAGACAACGCTCCGCCTCTGCAAATTCTCTGGCGGCTATGTATGCACGCGTTCGCAATATCCGGCTTCTGTCTGTGATTCCGTATCTTTCCTCGAACAGATCGATATGGGCAAGGGCCCCCTTCCATATATTGGCTTTGAGGAGAAGCTCGGCATATTCCAGTCGCGACTCCGGCAGGGCCGACTCTATTCCATTATATAGAGCGTCGACGAGAAACTCGCTAACCGCGCCGTTTTCTATGCCATAAGCAAATGTTTTTGCAAGCCGGTATGAAAGGCGCGGGTCTGAATGTCCCGCTGCCTTCAACAGCGTATAAGCTTTGTATAATTTTTGGATGGCAGGCGTTGGATCGCCTTGTTTGAGTCGAGCGGCGGCAAGCTCGACCATACCCTGCCATTTAACTACCTGCGGGTCATCGCCGCTGCGATAAAACTGTTCAATCTGCCTGACCGTCTGTTGGGCGTTAGTCAATAATTGTTGCCTCTCAGATTCTCCCAGTGACGCGTTTGCATCCATTATCCGATCGATATAAATGTTGGCGAGCATGCTGAGCATTAGTAATCTATTATTCTTCGTCGCTTCAGACCTGGGGCCGGTTGTTTCCTGTGTGTCAGGAAGCAAAAGAGCGTTTTGCGTAAGCTCAATTGCCTTGTTCAAGTCCGTATTTTGGTTTTTTATATGAAACCTTCTTGAGTACAAACTTGAGGTGATCGCAACGTAATCGACATCATTTTTGTCGAGTTCGACAGCTTTTTCTGCCGCTTCAATTGCCTTGTCGAGATAAACCGGGCCGAGACGGTAGTCAGAATAGAAAGAGGCAAGCGCCGAAAACACTTCCGCTTTGGAACCGAATTTAGCGGCAAGCGACAAGTACTCCGGTTCCATTTCCAAAAGCTGCTTTTTCTGGTCAGATGACGAGGCGTCGGCCCGAACAAAGCTGAAATTGTGCTTCATATCGAGAAAATTAATGTATGCCTTTACATCGTCCTTTGTCGCTTTTATACCTTCTTTAAGCAGCTCGATTGCCTCTTCCTGGCTTTTAGCTTGCGCCTCCAGGTTTCCTTTAGATGCTTCCATCCCGCCCCTGAAAGCCGTCGCCTGTGCAAGATATCGATACACATCAGGATTTGCCGGCTCGAGTTGTTTTACTTTCTCAAGGTCGGCAACGGCCTGTTTGAGCGTTTCCTCCCTGTTTGTTACCATTCCGAGCATCGAAATATATAAATTGGCCTGTCCTCTCATCAAGTATAAATATGGCCCCAATTTATGCGTCGGCTCTCCGCTTTGTTTAAACGCTTCGATTTCCAGTTTCGATGTATCTTCTGCTGCAAGTTCCGCTGTGGTGCCGTTTTCTATAATTTCTATAAATTCCCCGGCTTGCGTAGCTACCTCCTGCCACGTCTGCCCGGAAACCGTTTGCGCTAATACGTAAAAATATTTCAGCCGGTTATATCTTGCTTTTGTGTCCTTTGGGTCGAGACGTACAATCTGGGTCCAGCATCCCATGACGTTACGCCAGTCATCTGTCTCTATATAAAAATCCGCGAGGTGACGAAGGCTTTCAACTTTCAGTTCGTCGGTTTTGGAGTAGCCGTAGGCCTTTCTATAGTCGCGTTCGGCTTCTTTATAAATTTCCTTTTGCTGCTCTTTGTCCGTTGTCTGGCGGGCCGTTGCGACTGCCTCATCGCCGTATTTTATGAATTTCTGCGGGTTTCTTCTGCTTAGATATATAAGCCCTACAATCACCGTGATTGCCACAAACACAAAAAGCACGGAACCAATCATCGCTAATTTTTTGTTTAGCCGTTTTTTTGCCATCGAATTTTGCTCCTTATATTTTTGAAATTGCTAATGCCGTCTGGTAAACCGGCAAAGTAAATCCGTTTTTGATTACCATCGCCCGCTGGGCCAATATTCTTTTTCCAGAACCGGGAAAATAACCGACATCAATTTTTCACTTGCCGCAATCGCCTCTTGCTTATTCGGATAAGTTGTCCGCCCGGAGGCGATATTATAGAATTTCCATTCGACCTTGGAGAAATACGAAAATTTGCCGAATAAGTTCTTGTTCAGCGCTCTGCGAACATCATCCCTGTCGCCATATTTGCCGTTGGCGTTGAAAGTGTAAAGGATTGGGAAAGACGTCCCGCCAAACGACGACTCCGCCTTTGTGTCGGCAAATACGAGGTAACGTGTTTTTATTTCCCGTTCGTAAACACCCTGCATGGCGCTGAGCGTAACCGTTTCGAATTTTATTCCCTGCAAGCCGCCCCCGATATAACATTCTTCGGGCCTGTGCGGCACTATGTCAGGCAGCGGATAGTAAGTGATGAATAATGTGCAAAACCGCGTTTTGCTTTCCGGCGGGGCGCTTGTGTCTTCCAGTGTCCACTGAATGTAATCTTCGGTCCCCAGGGTGTTAAGAATATCCTGGTTCTCGATTTTTGATTTCTCGACTACTTTGTAGGGTGTGAGATTGGATTTGTCCAGGCTGCTTAGGGATTTTTTCAGGGGCAGTGGTTCCTTCTTCAGGTATATTCCCGACATTTTCACTGCTGCCGACATGCCGCCGGCTGTTGTTGCCAGCAGACAGACGCATATCAGAAAAGCCGGCTGCAGGTAGTTGGCTTTAATCGTCTCTTGCATATTCTTTGGCGTTGTCATTGTTATTTTTAGTTCCGTTTATTGTTTCGGACTCCTAATTGCTTTAGCGGCGCCTGACGATAACGTCCGAAACGTTGGACTCATCATCTTCAACAAACAGGTTCGACATAAACCAGGCAATCGCCCCGTAAAGCCCGAACGCCACCGGGAGCATAGCCATTCCCAGCAGGTCGTGGTAAATTCCCTGTGCATATTGCGGGTCACAAAACACGTAGATGAGACCGGTTAAAGTTACCCTTATAATATTGCAGAGAATCGCTATTGGGATAGTACTGGCCAAAAGCACGAGCCGCTGCCATGCCGGCCTGTAGTGCAGATACGCCATCGCCACGCCCAGGGCAAAAAACGTCATCAGCAGGCGCATACCACTGCACGCCTCTGCCACATCGAGGGGCGGCTCCAGGGCCTTGCCTTTGTAAATGATATCTATTACGACCCCGTTGGCCAAAGCATCTATTTTTGGTATCAGGTTGAGTACTGCGGTTGAAGCCGCAGCCGCCCACAGACGCATTGGTATCGTGGCGCTTCTTAATATTTCATCCGGCAGCGGTATCGCGAATATAAGGTATGTGATTGGCAGCCACGTATATTTCAGCAAAACCCAGCCGCCAAGAAACAATACGACGGCCCCAAGCGCTCCGACGGTGGATATCTGTCGGAAGTATCCATACCCCGCCGGGGTAATCGTGTTAAAAACGTAAAACAGGATTACGCAGACCAGCAAAAGCAGCCCCAGATAGTTCGGTTTGGTTCGGGCATTGAGGATTTCCTGCCTGGACTGGTTCAGAAAGTATAAGCTGAAAAGCGGGATAAGGAGTCCATGCGACCAGCCGGGATCGAACAGCCACTGGTGAACGATGCTCCCTACTTCCTTGTTAAACAGGCAGTAAAGCAGCGTTCCGATTATCACAATCCGGATATATGTGTGCACTCCGAGTTGCCGCCACTGCTCTTTTGGTGCCGAAGCGGTTTCCTGAGTATCAGTAGTTGATACAGTAAAGTTATCCGCCATAATATTCGATTTTCTACGATATTTGGTTGGCGATTTTGGGTAGTTTTACGTACCCAGGTGCTTAACACACAATCCGTTGTATGGCCATCCCATTAAAAGTTTGTTGTTGATGACGGGTTAAGAAAGAAATTCCGGTCATAAACGAACCCAAAACCATAAGTTGCCCTGAAGGCATTTCGCAACACCGCAAGCCATCTGGCCGCCGGATGCGTCCCGACGTTGATTAAGTCGTTTGGTTTGATAAAGAAGTCCGGCTGTTCGCCCGTTGCGATTTTATCCAGATTCACCATAACGATTTCTTCGCGTTTCTTCCCAATTCTTCTGACGACTTCACAATTTTTTGGCCACGCCAGAGGTCCCAGGCCGCCCGCTGAGGCGATCGCCATTTTCAGCGTCATAGGACGACCTGTTATGTTGATAAACCCCTGATTATTTACGTTGCCCATAATACAAAATTCACCAATAATATCAACAGGCACGTGAATAGTATCGCTTGGCCTGATTACGATATTGTAACGAGGGTCTCCGCCAAGGAGTTTGTCTGCGGGAACCCTTATGATTCGTCTCTGTGCGCCGCCGGAGCCGATTTGTTCCCAGCCGGCTGCAACGGGTTCTTTGGCGGCTTGCGGCTGCCTGGGCTGCTCAACCTGTTCCTGAGGTTTTTGGGGCTGGGACTCGCCGCCTATCTGGACCGGAATCCATCGGCCATCCTGGAATGTCCATTCAATCCGGCCTTCATTTGCAGGGGATGGAGGGCTGGTAACGGGAGACGGACGACCATCTGTTTTCTGATTGCTGTCCTCGGATTCCCGTAATGTTTCCGGTAATGCGGCTTCATCAAGCTCGTCGGCTGTGGCCATTTCTGTTGAGGCGATGACAACGTTGCTGCCTGCGCCGCGATTTGCCATTGGGGCGATTATTTCCAGCATTTCATCCGGCTTCTCGGTTGGTGGGGCGGCTGGTGATGGGGCGGCTGGTGGTGGGGCGGCTTTCTCGATATTTGCTTTGGGTGTTTCTGTCGAAGGCAGGGCTGGTTCAGCCGACGCTTCTTTGCCCGTAATTTGTCTGGATATGTATATGTAGCTTATATTGAACTGGCTTATACCGCCCGCGATTGCCAGTGCATCCGCCAGCCGATAATCGTAACGGGGTATTTCATATAGGCCGGGCTTCGGAACGCCATTACCCAGAATGGAGAACAGCCGGCTTTGGGATTTGAACAGAGTTACCGTTACAGAAGGCGATTTCAGGATGTTGGGTGAGAGAATCTGTTTGATTTCCTCTTCCAGTTGTGATTCGGTCAGTCCTCCCGCGTTCACCACTCCGACGTCAGGAATAGATAATTTGCCTGTTTCGGTAACAACAAACTGGTTTGAATACAACATGCCTTCCTGGAATAACTCGAAAATACTTATGTTGACGGCATCACCGGGGCCGAAGACGTAATCAGTATCGTATGCGACGACGTCGGCGGGTTTGGGGTCTTCGCCGGTTTCCCAGGCAGGGGTTGTTTCCTCCGCCACGCCCAGTGAATCGAGTATCACGTTCACTGCCGGAACCGGCTTAAATCTGCCAACCTGGGTGGGGTCCCAAAACTTGACATCGCAACCAACCGTGCAGACGCATAACACAAGCAGGGAAACGACCGAAGATGCTGTCTTTATTTTCTTCATATCCTTAAATTTATCGGCTTAGGGCATACACGGCTTTACCTGTCTTGCCCAGATTCTAAAGTGTGAATAGCTTCGATTTTGGCTTAAAAAACCGCCCTCAAAATAGCCGCGCACACCAAAGTCCACAAAAAGCGATATATAGACCTAACTTCTTATATTGAAAAGAGTTACGCGTATATTTTGCCCGAATGCTCCAAGGCAAAAGCAAAATGTTGCGTGTGCTCACCTCACCCCGAGATGACCTCCCTGACACTACAAACCCCGATTTACCGGGACCTATCGAACAACGCCCATAACTACTCTCAAAAGCGGGCATTTGTTCGTTGTCGTTTTATCATTTGGTGCGTCCTATAACAAAGGGTTTGGCAATATAGATAAGATGGGCAATTGCGTCAAGAAAAAAAGCGGCGGGACTAAAAAAATTTTCCGAGGACGAAAAAATTATCAAAATTTAATGGTTTTACGCGCTCACCATGCAAAAGTTTTTTGCCAGGCCTGTTTGAGCGAATTAATCTCGGCGTTAATGACTTTTTGGCCTCTAAGGTCCTTTATTGCTAAGTTTTTAGTGTCAGTTACCTTTGCGATTTGGCCAAATGGCAGATTTAACATCAGTTTGGCAAAGGAGTTATAGTTTTCCGGCTCGACCTCTACGATGTATCGCGAATTCGACTCACTGAACAACTGGGCGCTGGTTTGGCTGCAATCTTTGGTTTTTGGCAGTCCCCGCAGGTCAACTTCGATACCCAGTCCGCCGGCAAACGCCATTTCGGCAAGCGCAACCGCCAGCCCCCCTTCCGAACAGTCGTGGCAACTGGCGACCAGTCCCCTTGCTATCGCCTCGGCCACTTTGCGGGCTATCTTCGGCGCCATTTTGAGATCAACTTGTGGGACATTCCGCAGTTTTGAGTTTTGAGTTTTAAGTTTTAAGTTTTCGTAGTGTGAGCCGGCAAGCTCGTTTTTCGTCTCGCCCACAACGAAAAGCAGATTGCCCGGTTTTTTGACGTCCATTGTTACGCACTTGCCGACGTCATCGACTATGGAGATAGCGCTGACCAGCAGTGTCGCCGGGATAGAGATTCGTGTACCGTCATCGCGCCTGAATTCATTGTTGAGAGAATCCTTGCCTGAAATGAACGGCGCATCGAATGCTATTGCCCCGTCGTAGCAGGCCTGGGCCGCGCGCACTAATGTGCCTAATGTTTCCGGTTTTGTGCAGTCGCCCCAGCAGAAATTGTCCAGCAGCGCGATGCGGTCTGTCTTTGCGCCGACGCAGACGAGATTCCTGATTGCTTCGTCTATTCCGGAAAGAGCCATCCAATACGGGTCGATGTCCCCATAGCAGGGATTCATTCCGCAGCTTATCGCGACGCCGCGGTCGGAATTATATTTTGGTCTTATGACAGCCGCGTCGGCGGGGCCGTCGTTGGTAACGCCAGTCAGGGGCTTGATGACCGATGCGCCCTGCACCTCATGGTCATACTGGCGAATTACCCATTCTTTGCTCGCGATGTTGTATGAGCCGAGAATTGCGAGCAGTTCCTCGTTGTAATTGTCGTGCGTATTGCGTATTGCGTCCTGTGGTGTTTGTTCGCACGACGCACGACGCGCGACGCAAGACGAGTTCCAAACCGCTTTTCTGGAATATTTGGGGACACCATCGTGCAAAAACTTCATATCGAGTTCGCCTACGATGGTGCCTTTATAGCGGAGCTTCAGTTTTTTATCGCCCGTGAATGTGCCGATGACGGTGGCCTCGACGTTTTCGCCCGCGAAGATTTTCATTATCGCGTCGAGGTTCTCCGGCTTTACGGCGATGACCATTCGTTCCTGCGCCTCGCTAATCCAGATTTCGGTGTAATTTAGCCCAGCGTATTTGAGCGGGACTTTGTCGAGGTCAACTTCAGCGCCCAGTTCCTGACCCATTTCGCCCACCGCGCTGCTTAGTCCGCCTGCGCCGCAGTCGGTGATTGCTTCATATAAACCTTGTTCGTTGGCCTGAACGAGCACATCTAACATTTTCTTTTCAGTGATGGCGTTGCCGATTTGCACGGCGTGCGAGAAAATCGTCTCGTGCTCGTGGGTCATTTCGCCCGATGAGAATGTCGCCCCGTGGATTCCGTCTCTGCCTGTTCTGCCGCCGACGACGATAATGAGGTTGCCCGCCTGCTGATGCTTGAAACATTTATTTTTATCCATTATGCCTATGTCGCCGCAGAAGACCAGCGGGTTTGCGATGTACCTGTCATCGAAATAGATTGCGCCGTTGACAGTGGGGATGCCCATCCTGTTGCCGTAGTCGCGGACGCCTGATACGACGCCTTTCATAATTCGTCTGGGATGCAGAACGCCCTTGGGGACGTCTTCGAGTTTCATATTCGGGTCGCCGAAGCAGAATATATCGGTATTGGCGATTGGTCTTGCGCCCATTCCCGTGCCCATCGGGTCGCGTATGACGCCGCCTATGCCTGTTGCTGCGCCGCCATAAGGGTCGAGTGCGGATGGGTGATTGTGCGTTTCGACTTTGAAGCAAACGGCGGATTCATCGTCGAAATCGATGACGCCCGCGTTATCCGCGAAGACGCTTATGCACCAAGGCTTGTTTAAATCCTTTGTGGCTTTGAAAACGGTTTGCTTGAGCAGGTTGTCGAACTGGATGTGCTGGCCGTCGAGGTCCATATCGACTTTGCTTTTGAGTGTTTTGTGGACGCAATGCTCGCTCCAGGTTTGCGCGATTGATTCAAGCTCGATATCCGTCGGCTCCCTGCCGATTTGTTTGAAGTAATCCTGAATCGTTTTCATTTCCACTGCGTTGAGGAACAGGTCTTTTTGCTTACTGAGATTGACCAGCCCCTGCTCATCAAGGTCTCTTATAGGCAGGCGGACTAAATTCAGCTCATAAGGTTTTATATGCAGGCTTGGCGGCTCGGTGTCGTTGCCGACGACGCAGACCTCGATACAGTCGTTGGCTAAAATTTTTCTGGCGATTGTGTCTATTTGTTTGCCGTTCAATTCTCCGAGCAGGACGTATTTTCTTGCTGTGCGGACGCTATCGGGTTTTACACCCATATCGTTCATCGCGCTGGTTACGGATTCCGCGACGGGGTCGGTAACGCCGCTTTTGAGATGCACTTCCATCAAAGTTGCTTTTGCCAATCCTGACGGTGCGCCGCTTCTGCCGATGTAATACTCTTCGCAAACCGGGTCCGCCAGAAGCTCTTTTGCCAGCCGGTCGGCGAAATCCTTTTCGAAATCCGCTTCAATTAGATAGACGCGTGCGAATTGAACCGCCTCGACTGCGTTTATACCAAATTCTTTTATATCAGTAAGAGTGCTGGCTCCCTGCACATCCGGGAAACCCGCCTTGTTGCATACCTCAAATCGCCATTGTTTCACAGTGATAATTCCTTACAAGAGTTATTTTTCACCGCGGAGACCGCAAAGCTCGCAGAGATTTTTCCGGTTTTTTATTCTCTGTGGTCTCCGCGTGCTCGGCGGTGAATAGTTCAGCGGATTATACGGCGGAGCGATTGAATCGTCAAGAAATGTAGCTGTCCCCGGTTATCCTACATTTTCGCTTTTCTCACCTATCTTTGGTCGCCAGCGACTTTGATATACCTTATTATCTTTAAAAAAGAAATAATTCACATAACGCTCTACAAGGTCTGATATTTTTTGAACATCTTCACCGCCGACAGTCAAATATCCTCTATGAAAAAGGTCGTTTCGCATACGCTTAAACCTTTTAAATAACTCAATATCATTTTCCCATCCTGGAAATTTAGCTGTTTGAGCTAATTCAACAAATGTTTCATCCAAAGTTGGTCTTAAACGCTCGAATAGTTTATTAAAAAAACGAAGAAGGCCTTTTGAGTTATCTCCTGTATGTTTTCGAATTGACTCGCGAATAGATTTTGCCTTGCGTTTATTCTCAATGCTTATTTTTGAATCGGATAACATATTTAAAATGCACTCAAGCGGAATAAACAAATCGATGAAATTATGAAGATTATTTCTCTCGGGCCAAGCCATTAAAAGCCAACGAAATATTATACTATATCTCTGTACGTCTTCATGAGGCAAATCTTTTAACTTTATTCCGATATTTTCAAGGTGTTTAATGCCATAGTCGCTAAGAGGCAATTGTTCGAGAATTTCCAATGCGGGGCCTGCATATCCAAAAGCCGATACTTCTCCTTCCCAAGCCAAAACGTTTTCACTGATAAGTTCTAATATGAATTGTCTATGAAGTCGAAGACCGATAATCCCAGCAATAAGATCGATGATATTTTTAAACTCATCTCTCCTGCCTTCCGACTGTTTCAATAAGATGTCGTGTATTATGCCATCAGATACCACATCATTTGCTTTTGTACTTACTACGATTTCCAGAAAGAAAGGACCATGCATAGAAGATTGGGTTGCATCAGCTTTGAATTCGTATGTACCTAATGGCACTTTTGTGCCGGGAATAAAATACTTTGAGCAATTAGATACTGACTGAATCCCGTATTGAGGTTTGGGGCCGAAATAAATCTGTACATCATACTTATCAGAAACGATGAGATTGATTTTCACTTCTTCATGGTTGGATAGCGAACAACCTTTAGAATCAAAGAGATAGCGATAACCAATACGATTGTTTTTATCGTCTGCCATATTATTAAAACGAAATTAGGTAACGAACATAATAATCTACAAGCTGTCCCCGGTTATTCACACCTGTTCCCCAAAGAGGCCGTGCTCACGTAACCTCTTTTTAGCAGCCTCGTACTCTTCGCGAGTGAAAATTGTATTATTCTTTCCGAATTCTGGGTCAGACGGATTAACACTCATAGTGGCAGTTCTGTTCTTGGTAGCAACTTTGTCTTCCATAACTTGGATTGCTGCCTCGCAGGCTTCTTTGCTTGCTTTTTCGTCGTCAATGTATTTCAATTTCAGGGGGAGTGCCCAGTCCGGAAACGAGTCAAACTTGCCAAGCTCTGCAATTGCGGGCTTGTCCTCAAGATCAATCTCGTGCCAGTCGCGGGCCAGCACTGTAACAATAAAGCTGAGAGTAGGCATAATTCCATCGTACTTTTCGCGAAGGGCTTCATCCGTTGTGGCCTCTCGCATGGTGCTATAATGTTGCATAAGCCACTCAATTGCGTATAAAATCGTTTTTTTAGGGTACGGTAGCGTGCTACAATCACCAATGAGTGGTCTATGCGTAGCTATGAGATCGCTGAACGCGAATACTATATTCTGATAATGCTCTACATTATGTGATTCGTCCAAGGCCTCGTTGTTCCCTTTGGCTTCCGCTTTGGCCACATAATCGTCATACGCCTTTTGCGCCTCGGCTATCTTATCGTAAGCTACCTTGACCTCGGCTTCCTGCGCCGCTGACAATGGTTTGCCGCCGTTGGCAGCCCGCTTTCTCGTCAGCATTCCGGCCAGCGTCCAATCTTCCATCTTATCCATAATCTTTCTCTTCGCCTAACAATGATTATATCCGTCCGAGGCGGACATAAAACGAAAAACGCAGGCTGTTATTTAAATCAGTTCCTTACTGTTCATTTTGTATTGGACGAGCGAGCTGCGTTTGGTTCTTGCGGCATCGAGCAGCTTCTCAATTTTTTTTCTGTCGCCTGAACGAATCGCCTTTTTCAGTTTCGCAAGCTCGGCGGTCAATCGGTCAATTCCGCGAATGGTATTTTGAGCGTTGGTCATCAGGACGTCCGCCCAGATATTTGCGGGGCCTGAAGCGATTCGAGAGCTATCCATAAAGCCCTTGCCTGCGAATTTCAATTCTTCCGCGTTGCTGGCGTTAACAAGCGCTGCTGCGGTTATATGCGGCAAATGACTAACGTCGGCGAAAATGCGGTCGTGTTGGGCGGGCGTCATTATTTTAACGAAACAGCCCAGTGCCGACCAGAATTCTTTCACGATTCGCACAGAAGGCTTATCTGTATTTTTGGTAGTCGTTAAGATACACAGTGCTCTGTAGAAAAGGTCGTCCCTGCAAAACTCGATGCCTCTTTGTTCAGAGCCGGCGATTGGGTGCGAGCCGATGTAGTGAACATTTTTTGGCAGGCATTTTGCGGCCCAGTGATGCGGCATTAGTTTGGTTGAGCCGACGTCTGTTACTATGCAGCCCGCAGGCAGCGAATCGGCGATTTGGCGAAAGGCGTCCTCAAAGTTACATATAGGCGTTGCAAGGATGACTAAATCAGCGTCTTTGACGCTCGCTTTTATGTCGTCGAAGACCTCATCGACGACCTTTAGCCGGCGTGCCTTTGCGCGGGTACTTGCCCTGTGGGAAAATCCGGCTGTTTTCACGCCGGTCAGCGATTGCGATACGGCTAAACCCACGGAACCGCCCAATAAACCCAGCCCAATTACCGTTATTTTTCTTAAGTGCTGCATAATCAAGACCTTACAGAAAATAGACGCGAAACAGGTCGCCGTTAAAAGTTATAGCAAGCCGGGGGCTATGTCAATTTTTTTCTTTCATTTGGGTCGCGTTCATGCTACTATAGGTGTCCGCTCGATAGATATCAAATGACAAACAATCGCACTTGTGTGCTTATATTGTAAGTTAGGACAGATTAGGAACGAATGGCGACAGCGCAGGATAAAAATCCTGAAAAAATCGGTAGCGGCGACTACCTGGATTTTGAGCAGAAAGTGGCGGACTTCGACAGCCAGATGGACGAGCTGCGCCGCCTGAGCTCAATAAAGGGCATTGATTATTCCGCGGAGATTCGCCAGATTCAGCTTGACCAGGTGGCGGAGTTGAAGCGCGTTTATTCACAGCTCAACGCATGGCAGACGGTGCAGGTGGCGCGACATCCCAAAAGGCCCCTGCTGCCGGATTATCTGAATTTGATGGTAAAGGATTTTCGCGAGCTTCACGGCGACAGGTGTTTCGGCGATGACCGGGCGATGGTTACGGGATTCGGCCAGATAGGCAGAGAGAAAGTTCTTGTTGTGGGCCAGAATAAAGGACGCGGGCTGAAGGAAAAAATGGCGTGCAATTTCGGCTGCGCCAACCCGGAAGGTTATCGCAAGGCGATGGCCAAGATGAAATTCGCCGCGAAATTCGGCATACCGATTGTTACGCTTATCGATACCCCCGGCGCGTATCCTGGAATCGGTGCCGAGGAACGAGGCCAGGCACAGGCGATAGCTGTCAATTTGTTTGAGATGTCCCGATTGCCGGTGCCCGTAATCTGTATCTGCATAGGTGAAGGCGGTTCGGGCGGCGCGCTTGGCATCGGCGTCGGAGACCGGCTTGCGATGCTGGAGTTCGCGTATTATTCGGTGATTTCGCCTGAGGGCTGCGCGGGCATTTTGTGGCGTGACGGCTCGCAGGCGCCAGAGGCGGCCGAAGCGCTTAAGCTGACAAGTAAAGATTTGCTCAAACTGAAACTCGTCGATGAAGCGATAGCCGAACCATTGGGCGGAGCTCATAGAAATATCCATGACACCGTGTATAACGTTGAACAATACATTACAAGGACCCTTGCCGTTCTAAAGCGGACAAAGATAGAAACACTGCTGGAAAACAGATATGCCAAACTGCGGGCCATAGGCGGCGAGCCGACGGCTGTTCTGCGGGATAAGACGCACAAGACAAAGATTAAGACCATAGAGGCCAAACAAGGCAAGCCAAAATCTCTGACCACAAAAGTTTAAGTCGCACGATTCAGGCAGGACGGGGAGACGGATTTGATGAGTATTAAGGGGACTGTTTACCGATAGTTATTATTTACCCTTCGCGGTCGCTTTCAGCTTCAAACTCTGCACCGCTGTCAGGTTCGGCTTCCGGTTCGGCTTCCTCTTCTTCGTCGGCTTCCGGTTCGGTGCCGGCTTCATAAGGCGGAATCTCGCCTGATTCATCGGCCTCACCGCCAAACTGATGACCTTTCTCTTTCAGTTCCGCACAGGCGACACAGTAGCGCGCCCAGGGTATGGCATTAAGCCGGGCCCTGGAAATTGACTCGCCCTTGCCTTCGCAAACACCGAATGTCCCTTCACCGATACGGCCGAGCGCATCGTTGATTTCCTTGAGCATCTTCTTTTCGCTGTCCATCAGGT
This sequence comes from Sedimentisphaerales bacterium, assembly GCA_050012515.1. Taxonomy (GTDB): domain Bacteria; phylum Planctomycetota; class Phycisphaerae; order Sedimentisphaerales; family Anaerobacaceae; genus Fen-1362. The sequence goes on from JBEKHA010000001.1 coordinate 149,833, forward strand.
CCAGGGCGAATTCCTGTTCGAAGTTGTCTGAGCCGGCGTCGGCCATGTGGAAAGGCATACTCGACAGCTCACTTCGCTCCTTTTTGAAAGTTTCATCTTCCATAGTGGAGACATTGCCGAGCAGCTCAGCGCGCTTGGCAAGCAGCAGCTCTCTGAATTTTTGTATCTCCGCTGCCGTCAAGCCGTTTTTGCTGCTTTTACTTATCTTATTGGTTTTTCGCTTTGCCATTTTATTAACCTGTCCGTTCTTCAATGATAACTCAAGCTCAGCGTTGCTGCACCCGACTAAGTCCTTTCCGCTGATATTATCTACGTCGCAGTCGGGCACAAGATTATATGAATCTTTCGTCACTCCACAACTAAAATTCCGCCGGGCAAACCCAAATTCTTTCGACAATAATACCCCCCCTACTTTGCACAAAAGAGGTTTTCGTCAGGATTTTATCGCTTGCTAAAACAAACGGGTGCTGTCCAGGATAAATGTTACCGGGCCATCGTTTACGCTTTTTACCTGCATATTTGCGCCAAAAACCCCTTTGGCGACCTCTAAACCCCTATCAGCAATCAAGTTGGCCGTTTTGTCATACAGTTGTTCGGCGGTTACCGGTTCGGCGGCGCCGTCAAATCCGGGCCTTCGACCCTTACGGCAGTCGCCCTGAAGCGTGAAATTGCTGACCAATAGAATCTGGCCTTTTATTTCCTGTATGCTGAGATTCATTTTGCCCGCATCGTCCGCGAATATCCGCAGATTAATTATCTTTTCGGCCATAAACTCAGCATCAGTTTGGCCGTCGGATTTTCCCACGCCTAAATACACGAGCAGCCCCCTGCCGATTTGGCCTACGACTTTTCCGCCCACCTCGACAGTCGCACTCGATACCCTTTGTATAACAGCTCGCATACTAACCACCGCCCAAAAAACCATATCTTAATTGATTATCGACGATTGATTATTGATAAATACACGGATAAATCGGTTACGGTTGCCATTTTCAAATCATCAATCATCAATTACCAATTATGCGTATCCCCCATTTAGTCGATATATCGGCAAAGAATCAGGGGTTGCAGAATGTTTATCCAGACAGTTGATACTACTCAAAATCTTGCCCGAAAGGTTCCTAAGGAGGAACTATACGGTCTTGCTGTGGATACAGCCGTTTTGTTTTCGGACCATAAAGGTATTTACGAGCGACGGATTGAAAAACATCAGCGAAAGCTTTTAGCCAAACTGAGCTTCCTTGCGCCGTTTCTTGAACCGGGCGAAAGAATCCTGCACGTCATATCCGGCTATTCACCGGTAACCTTCGTCGAACAGTTGCTTACGGGCACCCTGCTTCAGCCGTTAAAGCGGTCCTTGTTTGCCATTACCAACAGGCGCATACTTCATGTGCCGACAGCACACAATCTGCGGCACCGATGGTCTGTTGCGCAAATACTATATGCAGATTGTCGCTATGTTCGCCTGGGATGGGCGACTCTTATCGTAAAATACAAAAGCGGCAAAGCAGAGAGATTCCGCTGCATCAGCAGAAACGGTAGAAGGAAGGCAAGGGAACTGCTAAAGAATATGCCGCTCAAGGGGAAATCAAGCCCGACAATGGAAAGAGTGCATTTGTGCCCGAGGTGCACAAAACCGCTTATAATGGACTATTACGCCTGTCCCAACTGTTCCCTGGAATTTAAGAAAAAGTCCCGGGCCACGATACTGTCGATAGCGTTTCCCGGCGGCGGCTATTTTTATGTCCGCCACCCAATAATAGGACTATTAGAAGCTATTATAGAAACAATAGCGATTCTGTTGCTTGCCATATCGACGACGGCGTATTTTATCGGTGCCCCTTCCGCTCCTCACAGCGTAATCCAGGCGATTATTCTGTGTGCCATTGTTATGGGATTCGAAAAGATGGTTGTGGCCCTGTTTTCGAATAGATGTGTCGAAGAGTTTATTCCGAAACAGCGACACGTTGAAGTGCTGATAGAACAATCGGCTTCTCGTAAAACCAAAGATGACTCCAAAGAGCCATTCGCTGCCGGCTGGCGCTCAATGTAAATTCAATATCGAAGTCGATTCAAAAAATTTACTCTAACAACTCCTTTAATTTTCCAAATCATCTAAAACGATACCGTTAAGGACTGTTTTATAGGAAGGAATAAATAAGAATATTCTATTGGTGTGAATACAACTAACTAACTCAAAAGTAACAATTCAAAGAATCGCTTCGCAAGCATTAGGCGTTTTGAGCGTGTTTCACGTGAAACATTACTCTTAAAAAGAGGCGAATAGTAGTTCTTATTGCTATGCCTTATGCCTATGGAGAATAGGTAGCGATTGTTCCTGGTACCTCAATGACAAAGCTAAATGAAGGTAGAGAAGCTGTTGAAATAATCTTGATTTTTTCGCCAAATCCATAGGCGCGCATTTTGCTGCTTTGGTATAAAAGGGCGGCTTGGATGTTCTCCGAGGATACAAAACTTTGTGTGAGTACACAAGGGCAAATATTGCTATAGATAGATTTAGGCAACTACGGCGTTACCGGTGGTGCTGGCAAATTTCAACTCTTTCTTTTTAACCTCATTCGATTAATCAAAAATAAGAAATCAACTGCTTCAATGGCTGCACGGTTACAGTAAAACGGACGATGTCGCCCCCCTGCAATTGTTTCACGTGAAACATTTTTTGTATAACGAGCGTTTTTTTGTGGCATCACTGAAGAGTTTCCGCTACAAACACCGAAATATTTTGTGAAGACCATCAATAAGATGGTGTGCGAAATAACCTGGAGCCAGGGTTGGCACAGGGAAAATTAAGATTACGGAAGGAGCGAAATAATGACCGAAAAAACGGACAAACCCAAACATCTCGGCAGGGGGCTGGCATCGCTGTTAGGTCCTATAACCACGACGACAGAAGAATCCCCTCTACCAATCCCTATAACTGAAATAAACGCTAACGTCTTGCCAAATAAGGACTTACATAGCTTATTTCGAGAAATAAAAGTCGATGAAATCGAAGCAAATCCATATCAGGTTCGTTCTTTTTGGAACGAACAGGAATTGGCGGAGTTGGCGCAATCAATCAAGGCAAAAGGTGTAATTCAGCCGGTGATTGTCAGGCCTATGGGTTCTGGTTATCAGCTGATAGCGGGAGAGAGGCGTTGGCGGGCGGCAAAAATAGCGGGGCTTCAGACGGTCCCTGCGGTTATCAGGCCAGTTAAAGATAATGAGATGCTTGAGTTGGCCCTGGTGGAGAATATTCATCGGGCGGACCTTAATCCTATTGAGCGGGCAAATGCCTACCAGAGATATTTGAGCACGTTTTCGTTAACACAGGCCGATGCAGCTCAACGGCTGGGCGAGGACCGGTCTGTAGTTGCTAACTACTTGCGATTGCTGGACTTACCAACCGAAATCAAGCAAATGCTCATCGAGGGTCAGCTCACAATGGGGCATGCTCGCGCGATACTGGCGTTGCCGACCGATGAATTGAGACGAAAACTTGCCAATCGAGCGATGGCAGGGCGGCTAAGCGTAAGAGAAGTTGAACGGCTGGTTAGACAATACCTGACCGCAAATGATGCGCAGAAAATGAAAATCAGGACGAGACCGGCGCATATTCAGGATCTCGAAAGCCGGCTAAGTAAAGAGCTTGGAACCAACGTGGCGATAGAAACACGTAAAAACGGAAAATGCGGAAGGATTGTCGTTGAGTTTCATTCGCTCGAAGAATTTGATAGAATAATGCAGCACATCGGTGTAACAAGCACCGAGGAAATTTAAAACAAATTCTCGATGTATTTGAATGTCCCGACGCGGGCACGACGAAAGGTAAGAAATATGAGATGCTGGAAAAGAGCGGCAGATATTGTGAGTCTGATAAGTTGTGAAAAATCAGCAATATTCCTGAGTATTATTTTATGTCTTTGTCTGGTAGGCCCCGGCGTTTTACGGATGGCGTATGGGCAGGGGACTTTGGTTGAGACCGTCGGAACGATGGAAATAAGTCAGCAGGTGGATAATGGCGTCAATCAGAACGCGCCGAAAGGGACGGCTGGTACGACAAAACCAGCACAAGATACAAATAATGTAACAGAACCACCCAACCGTGCGCCGGCGAATGCGCCGGTCAAACCCATACCGGCACCAGCGGAGACACCGATGGCTGCCCCCGTTCCCGTTATGGTTGCGGATACGAATGTTTTCGACGTAAACGATTTTAACGCGTTCAAGCGTGAAATCGACCGTATCGATATGTCCGCCCGCGGCGAAGATGCCCAGTGGCTCGGGAAATTGGAGAAAAAAGAGGAGCTTGCCAGAGCGATGAATACTGTCGTTGTCGCGGAATTGAGATTTATACTAAAAGTTGCCACAGACGTAAATGATGCAAACACAATGGATGCGATAAAACTGGTGTTGAAAAAAAGACAGGATCGCCTTAATAAACTGATAACCAAACTTGAGAATGAAGCGAAGGAAGAGCACCAACAGCCACGCGAACGTAAAACACCCAGGGCAGGCGGTGCGCAGCAGGGCCAGCCCCAGACCGAACGTCCTGCAAGGAGCACGAACCCCGTGCAGCGTGCGAATAGCACCGTTAACCAGGATTAGCAGTATCAGAATGGCCTCTGCGGTTAGGCCGCGATGCGTTTGTTATTATTTGTCGAAACAGCGGCGTGGTTATAGTTGACCTGCCATCGAATTAGCCGCATAATAGCCCCCTTGATTTCCGACGATGGAGATATCTGCCGAAAATTTATGGCGAAGGATATGGAAATAAAATCGAGGAGCCGTGCGGCCGAGATAGCCGGCACGCTTGAATGGCTTATAACGGCTTTTGCGCTGGCGTTTGTATTTCGCGCATTTGTTATGGAGGCGTTCCGTATACCGACGGGCAGTATGGCCAGTACGCTGCTGGGAGCGCATTACACGATGCGATGCACGCAGTGCGGCTATAAATACTGCTACGGAGAAAATATTTACGCGCCGGCACGGCTCAGGGGGCAGACCAGGCAGGAATATTCTCGCTGCCCGAGTTGCGGTTATTATCAGGTAACGGCGGGCGACATGGCCCCTTCGAGCGGCGACAGGATATTGGTGCTGAAGTGCATATATCAGTTCGAAGAGCCGAAGCAGTGGGACGTGGTGGTGTTCAAGAATCCGCTCGACCCGACGGAAAATTATATCAAGCGGCTGGTCGGCCGCCCCGGCGAGACGGTCGAGATAATCGACGGGGACGTGTATATCAACGGGCAAATAAGCAGAAAGCCGGTGAAGGTGCAGGAAGAATTGTGGATGCCTGTTTACGACAATGATTACCAGCCGGCCAGGCAGGATGAGCCGACGTTTAACGGGCACAAGTGGCGGCAGCCGTTCCGGGGCCCGGACGGCACGAAATGGAAAGTGGACGACGCCAGCCCGACGATTTTCCGGCTAAGCGGGGACCCCAACGAGGAATATTCGCTTGTTTATGATACGACGCGAGGCAATGATTTCAGGGCGACGTATGCTTACGATGAGCTTTTTGACTATAAATTTATGCCCTACTGCAGCGACCTTATGGTTCGGTTTTTGGTCAATACGAGCAGACCCGAGGGCTTCGCCGGGGCATCATTGAGTAAATATGGGATACAATACACGGGAAAAGTTGATTTTTCGGGACAGATGACAATATCTCGGCTTGCCAACGGCAAGGAAGACGTGCTGGCCACCAGAGCGGCCGGTTCGCTGGCGGTTGACAGTCCGAAGATGTTCAGGTTTGCCAACGTTGACCATGAGCTGGTTCTCGAGTTCGGCGGTGAAAAGCTGGTTAAAGACCTTGGTCGCGGGCCTAATGACGTCGGGGACAGAAAGACAGGAATTGAGCCGGAGGCGAAGATTTTCGGCGCGGGTGAAATCGCTGTTTCTCATCTGGCGTTGTTCAGAGATATTCACTATACCAGCAGGAACCCCAACAATAACGAGCGGGGCAGGGCGACCGAGGGCAACCCGCTGACGCTCAAAGCGGACCAGTTCTTTATGCTGGGCGACAACAGTCCTCGCAGCGAAGACGGCAGGTGGTGGGCTCGTCCGGGCAAAGGAAACAACGGGGAAAGTTACGCTGAGGGAATTGTTCCGCGTGATTATCTCGTCGGCAAAGCGCTTTTTGTATATTGGCCCGCCGGTTTCAAGCCCTTACCTAGATTTCCCCTGGCGATTGTCCCCAACGTCGGCGAAGTTAGGTTCATTTACGGCGGCTCGGATAAAACCAGGTAATACCTGATTCATATATTGCGATTGTCCGAAGCGTTTTTTGTAAATCTGCCTAACGGGAAAAAGAATCTGGTTTGGCCTGTTTGAGCGGAGAATGTCCGGACGCCGAAGACGCTTTCGATTCGCTCGGTTGTGAGGATTTCCCGCGTTGGCCCGAAGGCGTATTCGCCGTCGGCACAGAGCAGCAGAATCATATCACTGTATTGTGCGGCCAAATTAATATCGTGCGTAACTGACACAATCGTCTTTTGTTTTTCGATTTGCATTTTTTTCAGCAGGTCATAAATCCCGACCTGGTGTTTCATATCCAGAAAGTTCGTCGGCTCATCGAGAAGCAGTATCGGTGTTTGCTGTGCCAGTGCCCGTGCGATGAATATTCGCTGGCGTTCACCGCCGCTGAGATGTCCCAGAGGCCTGTCGGCGAATCGTGCGGTATCGGTCATCTCAAATGCCTCGGCTATTGCTTCTTTATCGGCGTCGGTCTCAAACGCCAGCGCACCCAGGTAAGGCGTTCTGGCCATCGAAACAACCTGTGCCGCCGAAAATTCAAAGACCGGGACAAATTCCTGACGCACAACGGCGATTTTTTTCGCGAGCTGCCTGACGGAATACGAGGTTATCGGCTTCGAGTTGATTTCGATAGAGCCGCAAGCGGGTTTGAGCAAACCCGATAACAAATTAAGAAGCGTCGTCTTGCCTGCGCCGTTTGGGCCTGCGATTGACAGAAATGTGCCGGCGGGAATCTCAAAGCTGAGGTTCTTTAGTATCTGGGCTTGCGGCCCATAAGAAAAACCAAGATTTTCGACTTGTATGCAAATGTTCACCCCGTTAGAAATTGCCGGGGAGTGTGAAATATTTGAGGAATTATTATTTCTAGCGGGGTTCATCGCAGATTCCCCACTTTCTTGCTGTATCTGGAAAGCAGGACTAAGAATACAGGCCCGCCGATGATTGCGGTTATCACGCCCACCGGCAACTGGGCAGGGGCGATTATCGTGCGGGCGATTGTGTCGCAGATGACGACGAATGCCGCGCCGAGCAATGCGCTTGTTGGCAATAATTGACGATGATCCGGGCCGAATACAAGGCGAACTGAATGAGGAACTACTAATCCGACAAAACCAACAAGCCCGCTTAATCCCACGGCGACGGCGGTTATGAAAGACGCCAGGGCAAATGCGATTAAAGTAATCTTGCGTGGATTGACGCCGAGCGACCGCGCCTCACCGGCACCGAACGCCAGCACATTGAGCTTTTGACTGATTGTAAATAATGCAGTAATGCCGGCAATTATGAATACGGCACTAACCAGCAGCGTGGAAAAATCCTTTTCGCCTATGCTGCCCATAAGCCACATAATCGTGGAGCGAAGCTGCTCGCTATCTATCAGGGATGTCATCAGCATTATAACCGCGGAGAAAAACGCGTTGATTACCACGCCCGCCAGAAGCAAACTGGTTACCGTTGAACCGCCTGCCAGATGTCCCGTGAACCAGACCAGCCAGACCGTGCCTATGGCGAACAAAAACGCCATTGCGGCCATCGGCGAGCCGCCCAGGAACGACCAGCTTACCCCGGCAATCGCCGCGGTCATTACGCCAAGTGCCGCGCCGCTTGATATGCCGAGGATATACGGTTCCGCAAGGGGGTTTCGCAGGATTGCCTGCAAAACGACACCGCTTGCCGCCAAAGCCGCCCCCACCAGAGCCGCTAAAATTATCCGCGGGATTCGGACGCGGACAAAAATATCGTAATCGGTATTCTGTCCCGGCGTATCGCCCGGCCCGGCGAATACCGCAGACAGCGATATTTTTTGTGTCCCCACAAGCGAGCATACAAACATCACAACCGCCAGTGCTGCTAAGCACAGAACGATTTTGATAATCAAACGTCTTGGTGTCAGCAAGTCAGTCATTTGTGCGTTTGGTCTCCCGGTTCGGATCATTAGGTTGCATGAATAATTCCGGGTGCAGCAATTTTGCTACAGCCATCGTGCCATCCGGCAGGCGAGGCCCCAGCCGAAGCACTGTGTCGGCCTCTAAGACGTAAACTTTTTTATCTTTCACCGCGGGCAGATTAGCGAACCTGTTCCAGAATTTCTCGGCGGCCTCCTGCTGTTTTGTAATATCCTCTGCCCCCATCGCCGACTGAATTATTACCTCCGCGCCGCTGGTCAGGATTGTTTCTGTTCCGACGGATGGATACTGGTCGCCGGTTGGCTCGATGACGTTTTGTCCTCCCGCCAAATCTATTATTTCATTTACGAATGTTTTTACGCCCACGACCCGCATCGGCTCGGTTTGCACCGCCCAGAGGACTTTTACTTTTTTTGCAGAGGATGCTTTAGCCCGGATTTGGTCAAATTCGCTTTTTATTTTCGCGGCAAGCGACTCAGCTTTATCGGGGCAACTGGCGGCAGAGCCGATTTGTATTATCGCATTATAAAGCTCTTCGATTGACTCGACACGCAGCGAGGCGACACGCAATCCCGCTCTTTTAAGCGTTTCCGCAATCTCTTTATGCTGAAGGAATGACTCACATACGACTAAATCGGGTTTTGCGGCAATAATTGCCTCGGTATTCGGCTGCCAGAATGTCCCCATCTTCGGCTTTTGCTTCGCCTCCGCAGGCCAGTCGCAATTATTCGAAACGCCGACAACCCTGTCGCCAAGCCCAAGAGCGAATACAATCTCAGTCAGATTTGGTGAAAGCGAGACAATTCGTTGAGACCGCTGTTGCGATTCATACTTATCAACATAGCAATATACCAGTGGTAGTTGTTCTATCACTAATAAAACCCCTGCAATCGCTAATAGTATCCACAATCTTTTCATCTCAAGTTCGCTTGAATTGTTTTTCGAGTTCAGCCACGGTAAATTTAATCACGGTTGGCCTGCCGTGGGGGCAATGGCTGGATTGTTCGACCGTTTCCTTGTCGGCGATAAGCTGCTCAATCTCGCCGTCGGTTAATTTCTGCCCCGCTTTTATGGCCGCCTTGCACGCAGCCATATGCAAAACCTCATCGAACAAGCTGTCCGCGTCGAGCGTTGAGGCCTTTTCGACAAGCATATCCATTACGTCCCGGAGAAAATCCGCCGGCTCAGCCTTCGCCAAGAGCACCGGAAACGCCTGAATAGCGATGGTCTTCGGTCCGAAGGGGACAAGCTCGATTCCCAGTTTTTCAAAAAGCTGCGAATTGTTTTCGAGCGTGTCTGACTGTTCTTTACTCAGTTGAAAACTTTCAGGCACTAAGAGTTTTTGCGATTCGAGGGGGCTGTTGTGAACGCGTCTTTTCAGCTGCTCATACATAATCCGTTCGTGCAGTGCGTGCTGGTCGATTATGACAAAGCCATCATCATTTTCAGCGATAATGAAGCAGTCGTGAATCTGCAGGAATTTCGATGCTCGATTCTCGATACTCGGTTCTCGATATTCGGTAGTGTGTCGAATGCCAGAAGGATGGCTATCGGGTATGAAATCAAGTTGTCGCTGGCCTGAGGGGCGATGACGTTTGAAAAACTCTTCCATTGCCTCGGTGATTCGCCCGTCGCGTCGCATAGGCGGGGCGGACTGCTGCGGGACGCTGGCTAGGGTATCGAGGTCGGTAGCCAGGAGTTTTTCGCGAAGGCAGGCGAGAATCTGCGAATGAACGAGATTAGCGTTATAAAAACGCACCTCGATTTTTGTCGGGTGGACGTTGACGTCGTAATCCTCGTAAGGCATCCGAATAAATATAAACGCGGCGGGGAACCTGCTTGGGTCGATTGCTCCGCGATACGCCTCCTTGATTGCGTGCGAGATGAATTTGTCGCGTATGAATCTGCCGTTTATGAATATGTATTGCAGTCGGTTGCTTGTGGTTGCGATTGCGGGTTTGCCTAAAAGGGCGGCTACACGCAAACCCTTTTCATCGATTTTGGTTTCGAGAAGATTGTCCGCGACCTCCTGCGAGAATAATTCGGAAATTCTTGCTCTAAGACCTTGTTCAGCGGAGAGCCGGTATTGCTCTTTACCGTTGTGCGTCAGTGTAAGTTCGATAGTCGTATTAGCCAGAGCAATCCTGATGAACTGCTCGGCGATGTGGGTCATTTCGGTATTTGCGCTTTTGAGGAATTTTCGTCTGGCGGGCAGTTTGTAAAAAATGTCGCGAACCTGAATGGTTGTTCCGACGTCTGCGCTGCAGGGCGTCAATCCCGCTTTGTCGCCGCAGTCGATTTCGAGGCAATTGCCTGAAAGTTCGTCCGTTGTCCTGCTGACGGCTTTTACTTGGGCAACTGAAGCAATACTGGCAAGGGCCTCGCCGCGAAAACCAAATGTCGATATCGCTCGCAGGTCGTCGCTTGTTTTGATTTTGCTTGTGGCGTGCGGCTCAAATGCACTGACGAGGTCCTCGGCGTCCATTCCGCAGCCGTTGTCTGTTACTGAGATTAACTTTCTGCCGCCATCCTCCACGGCGACGGTGATTTTTGTCGCACCGGCGTCGATGCTGTTCTCGACCAATTCCTTGACCACGCTGGCAGGCCTCTCGATTACCTCGCCGGCGGCTATCATATTCACCATATTCTGGTCAAGAACGACTATCCTGCCCATTTTTCTCCCGCCATTTTCCTACCGCAGAGACCGCAGTCCTAATGGACTCCTTATGGAGAGCACGCAGAGTTTTATTTGTATTTTTCTCTGCGTCCTCGGCGGTGAAATTTATTTTTCCAGCAAGCTTCTTCCGGTCATTTCTTCCGGTTTTGGCAAACCCATCATATCAAGCAGCGTCGGCCCGATATCGGCAAGAATACCGCCTGAGCGAAGCTTTCTGCCCTTATATCGCTCATCAAAAACAATCAGCGGCACGTCGCCGACGGTATGCGAGGTGTGCGGTTTGTCGGGCGAGCCGTCTATCATTTTTTCGAAATTGCCGTGGTCTGCGGTTATTATCGCTGCCCCACCCATTTGTTTTACCTTTGCCAAAATTTTCCCGACACAGGCATCGACCGTTTCGGCTGCCTTAATTGCTGCTTCGAGTATGCCCGTGTGGCCGACCATATCGGGATTCGCAAAATTAATTACCATTACGTCATACTGGTTTGTGTCAAGCCGCTGGAGCACAACGTCGGCAACCTCATACGCGCTCATCTCCGGCTTTAAATCATACGTCCGCACCCTCGGCGAAGGAACAATCTGCCTGTCTTCGCCCGGGAACGGCTTTTCGGTATAGTCATTGAAGAAGAATGTTACGTGCGCGTATTTCTCCGTTTCCGCACAGCGGAACTGCTTAAGTCCCAGCGAACCCCAGTATGCGGCGAGGATATTTTTCATCTTGGGCGGTTTCAGGAACGCCACCGGCGCCGGAATTGTCGTGTCGTATTCGGTCATACATACGAAATAAATATCCGGCTTTGTGTTTCGCGGAAATTCTTTGAAGTCGGGCATGACAAACGCCCTTGTGATTTCGCGAGTCCTGTCGCCGCGGAAGTTGAAGAACACCACGCCGTCGCCATCGGCTATCGTTCCTATCGGTTCGTTATCCTGATTGACGATTGCTGTCGGCTCGATGAATTCGTCTGTTACCTGTTTTGCGTAACTATTGGCTATTGCTTCAGAGGCGCTTTTTGCCCTGAGTCCTTTGCCTACACGCAGGCATTCGTAGGCCTTCTGGACGCGGTCCCATCGGCTGTCGCGATCCATCGCATAAAACCTGCCCATAACTGAGGCGATTTTGCCCACGCCTATTTCCGCTGCCTTTTTCTCTATTCTTTCGATGTAGCCGGCGCCGCTGTCGGGCGGTGAATCGCGGCCGTCTGTAAACGCGTGAATAAATACGTCTTTCAGGTCGTTTCTCTTGGCAAGCTCAAGCAGGCCGTATAAATGGTCAAGAAGTGAATGCACGCCTATATCGCTGCACAGGCCCATAAAGTGTATTTTGCCTTTGTGTTCTTTTACAAATTTGACACAATCTGCGAATTGTTCGTTTTTGAAAAACGACCCGTCCCGGATAGCGTGGCTCAGTCGCACCGATTCCTGCGGAACTATCCTGCCCGCCCCGATGTTCTGATGGCCAACTTCGCTGTTGCCCATTGTGCCGTCGGGCAAACCAACGTATTCGCCGTACGTATGAATCAGGGTGTTGGGGTATTCGCTCATCAGCATAGTATCGGTGGGGACCTTCGCGCATTTAACGGAGTTATAGGCGTCCTCATTGCGGTCGGGGTTGTATCCCCAGCCGTCACGGATAATCAGCACGAACGGTTTGCGTTCCAAAACCACTTTCTTTGCCATAAAATAAGACCTTTCATCACGGAACTATTATTAAAGCAGTCCAACATGATAGGGCTTAATAGCCAAAAAGTCAAACATTTGCCCCGTTAGTATGCTTAACCGTTGCTTTACAGGTGTTTGCATAACTGTTAATATAGCAGGGCTTTACGAAACCAAAATTTTGTTCGGAGAAGATTATGAGCGGACAATCGGTCGAGGTATCCGTAGTAATCCCGTTGTTGAACGAGCAGGATAACATCAGGACATTATATGACCAGCTTACGCAGGCCCTTGGCAATAAGTATCAGTATGAGCTGATCTTCATAGACGACGGCAGCACCGACGCCAGTTTCGGGATATTGGCCGAACTGCACAAGGCCGATGGCAGGGTCAGGGTTATCCGTTTCCGCAGGAACTTCGGCCAGACGGCCGCCCTCAGCGCCGGCTTTGCCCATTCGCAGGGCCGGATAGTCGTTGCCATCGACGCCGACCTGCAAAACGACCCCGCTGATATTCCGCAAATGATTGAGCAGCTGCATAAAGGGTTTGATGTTGTCAGCGGCTGGCGAAAAAAGAGACACGACAATGCAATTACTCGCCTGATACCATCGAGAGTGGCCAATGGGCTTATCGCGAAAATTACCGGCGTGGAACTGCACGATTTCGGCTGCACGCTCAAGGCGTATCGGCGTGAAATACTTGCTGAAACAAGATTATACGGCGAAATGCACAGGTTCATCCCCGTGCTGGCAAGCTGGAGTGGGGCGAAAATCTGCGAGATGGTTGTCAATCACAGGCCCAGGACCGCAGGCGTCGCCAAATACGGACTGGGGCGAACCTGGAAAGTAATGCTTGACCTGATTACCGTTAAATTTCTCGGCTCATTTTCCACCAAACCCATTTATATCTTCGGAGGACTTGGGTTCGCCAGCGCATTGGGAGCGGTGCTTATGGGCTTGATTATGCTTTATCAGAAATTCCTCGCCGCCCAGGAGCTTCCGCTGAACAGAAATCCGCTGCTGATTTTGACGGCTGTTCTCATTATGTCCACCATTCAGTTTATCCTGATGGGCCTGCTTGCGGAATTGCTGGTGAGGACGTACCACGAGTCGCAGAATCGGCCTACATACGTGATTCGCGAAATCCTCGAATGAGTTAAGAATTGAGAATGCAGAATGAATAAAAACAGGAAAATTCCAAACTCGGAACGCTCAATTCTAAATTCTAAATTTCCAACGATTATAATTGTGATTCTGGCGGGCATTCCATTTGTGCTTGGGCGATATTTTGAGTTTAATTACCCCGATCCATTCGACAGCGCAGCCAATGTTTATTCCGCGCAGCATATTCTCAATGGCGCAAAAATCGGTGTTGATGAAAAACCAAGCGCAGGTCTCGGAACATTGCTGGTCAATATCGTGGGAGTGCGCCTCTTCGGGTTCAGCGAATTCGGCCCGAAGCTGATTCAGACCATTATGATGGCGGGCGCATTTATCCTGATGTTTGTCGCGATGAGGAAAATTTTCGGCAAATTGCCGGCGGCTGTCGGGGTAATCGTCGCCGCGATTTATACGTCGTCTCCGCTTATCGCCAAATACGGCAACGTCAAAGAGCAGTATATGATTGCCTGTATGGTCGCGGCGGTAAGCTTGCTTATTTTGCAGCAAACGGGCGGAAAATGGTGGCTTGGGTTTTTGGCGGGCGCAATCGCCGTCTGGGCGCATCTTTTCAAAGAAACCGGCGTGTCGGTAATCGGGGCGATGGGCCTGTTTGTGATTGCCCAGCCCATTTTTAAGCACAGGACTTGGAGGCAGGCCGGCGTAGATATTTTGCTGCTGCTCGGAGGAGCGACAGCGTCAATGGCGCCACTATTTATTTGGATAATCGGCTGGCACGTCCAGATAGCGCTGCCGTTTTACTTTGTAGGAAATGCGATTCTTGGACTGATACCCAAGGCGTCTGCCGCTGCCCCGCAGGCCGGGAATTATTATGTATCAACCATAAGAAGTGTATTGCCGTTCGCCGACCAGTGGCCAAAGGTCTTGCGATATTACCTTGCACTCTGCCTGCCAGTATCATTGGCCCTTGGCGCTATCATCGCGGGAATCGGCAAAATGATTCATAGTTTGTTTCACAGGACGCAATCATCATCCGACAAAGCGGGTTACGATCGTTTCCTGCTTCTGCTTGCCGTCTGGTGGGCGCTCGATATGGCATTTGTCTGGATAAGTCCAGCTTCTTATGAGCAGTATTATCTTCCGCTTACGGTTTCAGGCGCGATGACGGGCGGTTATCTCATCGCTGTTTATCGTGACAAATTTGCAAAAGCTGTGTTCAAAACCAAATGGGTCATCGCCGGCATCGCCGGGTTTGTCCTGATGGTGGTTATGTCATGGCATATATTTTTCGGCCTGCCAAGAAGCCCTTATTCGGGGATGACATATCCGCAGAAGCGAAACGGTTACATTCAGCGATGGGAGGATATATCGCAGCGGCGCAGTTTTGGGGCAAAGATGTACTGGGAAGAGGCAGGCGAATACATACGCAGCCGAACCACGCCCTCGGACAAAATATACGTTTGGGGCTGGGTTCCGGGAATTTACCTGTCGGCGCAGAGGTTCAGCAGTTCTCCGGTCGCTTTTGAAAGCGAAATGCACACAAGATCCCCTCAACAGCTTGAGGAGGTGGTCGATGGCCTTCTCAGTGCGTTTGGCAGAGAGATGCCTAAATATATCGTGGACAGTCGAAAACAGCATTTGCCTTTGGACCGGTTTAAGTTCGAGCTTTGGCCTATTGTACCCCAGGGGTTTATGGGCTTCCAAAAAGTACAGCCTTTGCCCAATGACCCGCAGGTTGTGGCTGAGTTTGAAAAACAATGGGGCCAGATGACACGCGAGCGATTCGGCGATGACGAGGCTCGCAGATTCGAGGTTATGGGCAAGTTCAGAAAGTTCATAAGAGAACACTACGAGATAGAGCAGGTATTCGGCGACGAAATCGTTTTCAAACTGAAATCCTAAAACCAATCGCCGCAGGATAATTTACGCCAAAAAAATCGTGACTAAAACAAAAAATAAAAAGCCCGGTAAAACTGTCGCCAATACAGGCCGCAATCCCTTGATGACGACCGTAGCCGAAAAGCGGCTGGATATTCTAACCGGTGCGGTTCTGTTCGCTTTCGGGATTTATCATTCGGTTCTTTACTTCGGGCACACAGTTGTTCCTATTTCGGATTTCCCGGCCTTTTTTCGGGTGGGCAAAGAAATATTGTCTCTGCAAATGCCGTCGGATTTCAAACTTGCGCCGGTTTTGGGTATTCTGCAAAACCTGCTCGTGCCGGTGTCATGGGGCCCATCACCCGAGCTGACGGCGGGGCACCTGCTCAACGCTATTTTATATCCCTTCACGGTTGTATTAATGTGGCTGGTCGGCAGACGAATTATCGGCAGGTCCGCCGTATGGTTTGCTGTTATTGCGTCGATAAATCCCTGGGCGATTTATTACCTGACTGAGCCGATAATAGAATCACCTTACTTGTTTTTCATCCTGTTGACGTTTTATCTGATTTTTCACAGGTCGCGCTGGGCATACTTGGCTGCCTCGGTGACAACGATGGTTCGGTATGAAGGCGCTGCCCTGATTCTGGCGGCGTTTGTCTCCGATTTCATTCACAGGAAAGACCGGCGGGACGTCATTAAAGCGGTTGTTTACTCGTTTCTGGCGTCTTTGCCGCTTGTGATATGGCTTATTCTGACCGTGGTTACATGGCATGGGGGCGGGACTCATTATTTTAACGTCTTTTTCTCGAAGGAATATTCCAAGGGTTTCACCGAGCCGGTAAGCGGAAGAACGGGGATATTTCTGCATATGCAGTTATTGTGGCAGGTGGCGTTCCAGCCGCTATTTATTCCTTATCCGGGCGCAAGCGCCGAGTTCGTGGATGTATTCTCGAAATTAACTATTCTGGCCTGTATCGCGGGCCTCGTTTTGGCTTGTGTATTTGCCGTCATCAGGCGTCGCTGGGAAATGCTGATGCTGCTTTTGTTTTTTGTGCCGTATTTTCTGCTGCACGCTTATTATCCGTATCCCCTGACACGATTTCACACCACAATTTTCTGGATAGCCATATTGATTGCCTGGTACGGGATGCAAAGTGCGGGCGACTTTTTGGCACAAAAAGCCCGGCTGCCGTGGCAGGCGACGCTGGTGCTGAAAATCGGGGTTGCTATAGCCGCGGGCTTATGGTGCGCAAATCTTATGAGGGGTTTCGGCGAGGCGGCATCCGTAAGCCCTACGTCGGCTTCAGTGCCTTATATTGCGATGCTTGTGGTGGGGATAATTCTCGCATCGAGAGCGCTTTTTGAACATCCTATACAGATATCACGTCATTTGTGCACAGCTTCGATGATGTGTCTGGTTATCGCATCGAATCAGTTTGTTCTGGCGCAATTCCTCGGCGACGGCAAGCGTGAAATAGAGTTCAAGCAGCTTGGTGAATGGTTTGCGGCCAACGGCAAG
The DNA here is from genome assembly GCA_050012515.1 of Sedimentisphaerales bacterium. Classification (GTDB taxonomy): domain Bacteria; phylum Planctomycetota; class Phycisphaerae; order Sedimentisphaerales; family Anaerobacaceae; genus Fen-1362. The sequence continues at coordinate 166,849 of JBEKHA010000001.1, forward strand.
CCGGATGAAAAACTGGCTGTCTATAATAACGGTCCTACGGAATTATTCGCCGGTAAGAACGCCCACAATGTTACAGGGTTTGCCAAAGCGGACAGTCCTGAAGAGCTTGTGGAAAAACTCCGACAAATGGGAATAACGTATGTTGTTTGGGCGACTCGGGAAGGTTACAGCAGAGGTCAGCACACCGGCTATCAGCAGCTCGGACTTAATAAGAATATCGCGTTTTTAGAAAAGCCCCAAAGTGTCGGGTCTTACGAGTTTGTTACCCAAATCGGCTCGCAAAAAGGGTATGTAAACGTCTTTCGTCTTCGCAAGGATGGTAAATAGGGAAAAAAGGGGGCAGACCCCTTTTCCTGATAAATAGCGTTTGAAACAGCCGATTTCGGCCTTTAGAATCACAACAGCAAATATGGTGTATCTATGAGCGAATTGGCAGACAAAAATTCCGGTTCTGAGGAATCGCTTCTAAAATGGCGAAGGCGTAACAGCTATTACTATGGCTGGCTTGACAGGATATACAAATTCGTCGTCCGGCCGAACAGCAGGGTTCTGCACATCGGCTGCGAGTGCGGCGACCTCTTGGCGGCGGTGAAGCCGGCGTATGGCGTGGGCGTTGACGCCAGTGAAGAGGCGATAGCGCTTGCCAAAAAACGGTTCCCGCATTTGAATTTTATCGCTGCGGACCCGCACGAATTCCGGCTCAACGAAAAATTCGATTATGTCCTGATATGCAATTCGCTGGGCGACTGGAAGGATATTCAGCAGGTATTGGAACGGATTCGTCCGCTCACAGACGACAACACCAGGATTGTGGTAACATATTACAATTACCTCTGGGAATGGGTATTGCGGCTGGGTTCCTCGCTGAGTATTCGCAAACCTCGCGAGCATCAGAACTGGCTGCCTCCTCAGGATATCGCTAACCTGCTTAATCTCGGCAATTTCGACGTCATCCGAACCGATTCGTTCGTCCTGCTCCCAAAGAATATCTGGCTGATTAGTGCATTATTCAATTACGTCCTTTCGCTGCTGCCGGTTTTTCGGATGTTCAACATGGTCAATCTGGTCATAGCGAGGCGTTCCGCGCAGCCGAAGTCGGATTCTGATTTGTCGGTGTCGGTGATAGTGCCCTGCAGAAATGAGCGAGGCAATATCGAGGACGCCGTAAAACGCATACCTGATATGGGGCGCGAAACCGAGATAATATTTGTTGACGGCAACAGCTCCGACGGCACAGCCGACGAGATAGAGGCCCAGATTAAAAAACACTCAGAGCGCAAAATCCGGCTGATACATCAGGGCGCAGGCCGGGGCAAAGGGGACGCGGTCAGGAAGGGTTTTGCCGCCGCGGCAGGCGATGTACTTGTAATCCAGGACGCCGACCTTACCGCTCCGCCCGAGGACTTGCCGAAATTTTTCGCCGCCCTCCGCGACGGCAAGGGCGAGTACATCAACGGGTCGCGGCTTGTGTATCCGATGGAAAAAGAGGCGATGCGGTTTTTGAACCTGCTTGCCAATAAATTTTTCGGGGCGTTGTTCTCCTGGCTTTTAGGTCAGCGGTTCAGGGATACGCTTTGCGGAACAAAAATGATTCGCAAAAGCGATTATGAGATAATCGCGGCCAACCGCTCGTATTTCGGCGACTTTGACCCGTTCGGCGATTTCGACCTCATATTCGGAGCCGTAAAGCAAAATCTGAAGGTCATTGAAGTGCCGGTGAGATATTGCGCAAGAACGTACGGCGAAACCAATATCAGCAGGTTCAGGCACGGGTGGCTTTTGCTGAAAATGAGCTGGATAGCATTCAAAAAAATAAAGTGGCTTGGCAAGGAGTCGAATTGATTTGGAGGCGATAGCCGCAAATAATAGTAACGACAAAGGCAAAAAAGTCCTGATTTTTGTCGTCTGCTACAAGGCCGCGAGCTCAATAGAATCGGTTCTTGACCGCATTCCCGTGGACGTGTGGCATAACGAGCGATTCGATGCCGAGGTCCTCGTAATCGATAATCAGTCGCCGGACCGCACTTTCTACGCTGCGGAGAATTATTCTAAGCTGCACCCGCATCGTAAAGTGACTGTCCTGTTCAATCCCAAATATCAGGGTTACGGAGGTAATCAGAAGATAGGATTCCGATACGCAATCGAGCGGGGCTTTGACGCTATTGTTCTGCTGCATGGCGACAACAGGTATTCGCCGGAATGCCTGCCGGAAATGTTAAAACCGGTACTCGAAACCGGCGCCGATGCCGTCCTTGGCTCGCGAATGATTCGCAGGTCGGCAGCTCTCAAAGAAGGAATGCCCCGTCATAAGTGGATAGGCAACCAGGTGCTTACCCTTATGCAGAACCGGATATTGGGGTCGCGGTTGTCGGAATTTCACAGCGGGCACCGCGTTTACAGCACAAAGGCGGTCGCGTCGGTTCCTTTTGAGCATAACTCAAACGACTTTGATTTTGACACGGACATAATCATCCAGTTTTTGGATACCGGTAAACGCATCGTTGAGGTTGCGGTGCCGACTTTTTACGGTAATGAAATTGCCGGCGCCCATGGCCTGCGATACGCGATGCGGGTTTTGCACTCCTCGATATTGTCGCGCGTCACCCGGCTGGGTATTTACTACCATCCGAAATTCGATTATGAGTCGGACACAAACTGCAAATACAAGGCGAAATTCGGTTTTCCAAGCTCTCACCAGTTTGCATACGACCATGTTCGCCGTGGTTCAACGGTCATCGACGTCGGCTGCGGCCCCGGGTTTATGGCGGAGGCCCTGACAAGAAAGGCGGCCAAAACGGTGTCCATCGACCATCAGATTCAGCCGGCGGCCAGACAATACTCCTGGAAATGCGTTGAGGCGAATATCGATGAATACGATTTTGGCGACGACGTCGGTAAAGTCGATTACATACTGGCGCTGGATATAATCGAGCATCTAAAATCGCCGGAAAAATTACTGGCGAAATTGCGAAAGAGGTATTCGCGTGATTGCCCCGAAATAGTGATAACCACTGGAAACGTCGCATTCCTGCCCCTGCGAGCAAGCTTGCTTTTTGCCGGTTTTCATTACGGAAGACGCGGTATTCTCGATATGGACCATACGCGCCTCTTTACTTTTTCGTCACTTGTCAGAACTTTGCAGTTAAATGGCTATGAAGTTGTAAGCAAATACGGACTTCCCGCCCCGTTTCCGCTTGCGGTTGGCGAAGGACCGCTGGCGAGGTTCCTGCTGTTTGTTAACAGCGTTTTGATAAAAATTTCAAAAAGCGTCTTCGCGTTTCAGATTGCATTGGTCGCAAAACCGCTTCCTACGCTGGAGCATTTGCTTGAAGACGCTTTTAACGCCAGAAAACAGAAACTCAATACAGGTAACAATGACGGCTAAATCGAAAGGCAGCCAGCGGCGACAACGAGAACAAATGCCTGCCGGTAACAACGGCGGGGAGGGGCCTGTTTTGCGCGCAGCAAAACGGATTGCGCTGCCGCTGCTGGTTTTCTGCTGGCCTATGTTGTATTTGTTCAGGCACATTTTCGTTATAAACGGCTTCTACCTAACCATAGGCAACGATTTTATCTTGTTATATTATAAGTATAAGCTTTATTTGCTCGATTGTCTGGCTAACTTTCATTTTCCGCTCTGGTCGCCGTCGGAGGCGGCCGGTTTCCCGTTTTATACCAATCCGTTCACACAGGCGTTTTACCCGTTCAATGCCCTGCTGGTGTTGTGGTATAAAGCGTTCGGCGGTTACAGCCCTCTTGACCACCAGCTTTTTACGGTCCTCGGCATTTCGATATTCGCGCTGGGACTGTTTATGTGGCTTAAGCTAATCAACAAAGATATTAAAGCGGTGGTTTTCGCGGTCCTTGTAATGTCCGTGAGCTTCAAGATTACAGAGACTATAAGATTTCCCAATGCTGTGCATTCTATGGCATGGTATCCGTGGATACTGTATGCCCTGACTCGAATAATGTTCAGCAATTCCGCAAAAGAAGCGGTGAAATCAGCCGGCCTGCTGGCCATGTTCAGCATATTTTTGTTAACCGCAGGCTACCCGTATTTTGTTTACTATACTGTTTTTCTTTTTTTGCCGTATCTTTTTGTGTTCTGTATTAAGCCGCTTCGGACAAGGTTATTCGGTGAACAGCCGATTTCGTTCATGCGGGCCGCTGTTGCGATGTCGGCAGCAGGGTTCGCTGCGTTGCTGCTGTGCGCACCTCATTTAATCGGCATTAAACGACTGATGTCGCAAACTATCGACCGTGCCGGCAAGGACTTTGAGTATTCGACAAGCCACGTTTTTGGTTTCAAGGACACAATCGGCTCACTTGTTTATCCGCCCGCCTCATCAATCGAAGGGTGGTATTTCTTCAGCATCACGGCATTATTGATAATTGCGGTTTACCTCTTCAGTCGTCGAGGGCCAATAGTTGGTAAAGAGACGCAGGAAACTATGCCCGTTGACACAGGAAGCTTGTGGGTCAAACTGTTTTTTGTCGTCTGGCTCGGATTAATAACCTACATAAGTTACGGACGAAGTTCGTATCTTTTCGTTCTACTCTGGAAATATATGCCCGGCTTTTCAAGTTTGCGGGTCTGGGGCCGACTGAACATCATCCTTGTGCCAATAATTGCCTGGCTGTTGTCGGTAGCGTTTTCGCATTTTGCCGGGATGCTCAGGAATAGTGCGGGAGGCGGGTTACGTCGCGTGGTGTCGAAACTGGTTATTCTTACGGCTGTTTACGCGGCTGTGCTCAGCTTGCAGCTTTATCTGCATCTGAAGGGTGTTCGTGACCAGATGTGGCTGCTTTATTTCAAGGCCTTTACGGCAAACGAGGTATGGTTTGTTTTTTATGGTATAGTAGCGTTTGTCGCCGTCTTATTAATTATGGTTGTCAGTGCGAGGGTTCGTCTTGGCCGCGGTTGGTTGACTGCCGTGACTGTGCTGCTGATATTGGTCGCGACAATCGAAATGTGGCATACGGGAGCGAGAATGTGGTCCAGCCACATGAAGGCGACACCGCAAAGGTTTAAGCTTGATGTTGCCAGGAGAAACGAAATGTCCTTCAGCTATCCGCGAACGGATATGACCAATACGATTACTCTTAACCCGGAATTTAACGTTGGCATTGTTGCAAACTGGTATTTCGCCCGGTATATAAGCTTTCTGAAAAAGACGGCCGGCCAGGAACAGGCAAGGAACATTCTATTGGGCGTCCGGGACGGACAGAAGATATTTTTTTCGGAGTCGATTGAACATTCGAGTATCGAGTCGTTCCTTCAGGATGCGCTGCGATACAAGCAAACAGGTCGGCTGATATCATACGATGGAGATGAATTGCGGTGGGAAATTGATGCGCCCGCAGCCGGATACCTGAGTTTCATAGACAACTGGGACCCCGACTGGAAGGCGTATGTGGATGAACAGCCTGTCAAAATCGAGGTTTTATTCGGCACGTTCAAGTCGGTGCGGCTGACACAGGGAAAACACAATGTAAGGTTCGCTTATCAACCCGGTCTCTTTCCCGCAGTCAAAGAAAGCCCACGGGGGAAATAATCCAGGTACCTTTTTGGAAGATAGTATGGCGATTTTAGATTGGCTTAAACTGCCCGAAATAAGGAATATAAAAGACCTGGATGACCCGGCGACTACGCTTTTGCACGGCAGGATTTTGCGGAGCAAACCGTTTCTAAGAAATCTTTACGTTGATTTTTATGAGCAATTTAAAAAAGCGGTGCAGCAGCCGGAGAAGAAAGTGCTCGTGGAGCTTGGAAGCGGAGGCGGGTTTATTAAAGAGATAATCCCCGGCGTTATCACTTCCGATATTCTCAACGGCGTTGACGTTGACAAGGTTTTTTCGGCTACGGATATGCCTTTTGAAGATGCGGGGGTGGACGCGTTTTTTATGTTCGACGTTCTGCACCACATCGGCGAGCCGAGAAAGTTTTTCGCCGAAGCCGGAAGATGTCTCAGGTCCGGCGGCAGGATTGTTATGATTGAACCGGCCAATACACCTTGGGCAAGGTTTGTTTACACAAACTTTCATCACGAAGGATTTGACCCGAAAGGCGGCTGGGAACTCTCGAAGGCCGGCCCGCTTTCGCAGGCCAACGGCGCTATACCGTGGATTATTTTTGTCCGCGACAGGACAACTTTTGAGCATGAATTCCCCCGGCTTAAAGTTGTGTCGCTCCGCAATCACACCCCGATGCGATACCTCATAAGCGGCGGGCTTACCCTGCGACAGTTGTTGCCGGGGTTTGCATATCCGGCGGTCAGGGCGTTAGAATGGTTGCTTAGCCCGGCTGATAACCTGCTGGGTATGTTTATGACGGTCATTATCGAGAAAAACAGCGACGGGAAACCGACTGTAAAATGAAAATCCTGATGATTAATTACGAATTTCCGCCCATCGGCGGCGGCGCGGGGCAGGCCCATCTGGCTATACTCAGGCAGTATGCCGGGAATAGCGATTTACAGGTGGACGTGCTGGCGTCGGCGTCGAAGCCCGGCTTTGCGGTTCAAAAACTATCGGATAATGTCACCATTTATACCGTCGGCGTGCACAAGAAAAATCTGCACTACTGGCGCAAGATTGAGGTCGTCGAATGGGTTGCCCGTGCCGCGCCGCCTTATCGGCGTTTGCTGAAGGAAAACCGCTACGATCTCGTTCACGCGTTTTTTGGTCTGCCGACCGGCTGGCTTTGTTACAGAACGGCTGATCGTCTGCCGTATATAATCTCGCTTCGCGGCTCGGATGTCCCCGGCGGCCATGCACGATTACAGTTCGAATACAAACTGCTGGGACCTCTGCTGAAAAGAATTTGGACAAACGCTTCGGCGCTTGTGGCGTGCAGCGAAGGTCTTAGACAAAGGTCGCTTAGGTTTTTGCCTTCGGCAAATATAGATATTATTCCAAATGGTATCGACCTGGACAAATTTAATCCCGTCACGAACAAGGAATTGTCCGGCGAGCTGAAACTCCTGACGGTAGGCCGGCTGTCGGTAACAAAAAGATTCGAAATGCTCGTCGAGGCAGTCGAGATATTAAACAAAAAAGGCAAAAATGTCCGCCTGACAATATCGGGCGGCGGCGGACTGCTTGACGAATTGAAAAAACTCGTTGAGCAGAAAAAACTGACTAATGTTATCAACCTGACAGGCAGGATCGAAACCGAGAAGATGCCCGATGTTTACGGCGCCCACGATATGTTCGTCAGCGCAAGTATGCAGGAAGGAATGAGCAACGCGATGCTCGAAGCTATGGCGTCCGGTTTGCCGATAATAACTACGAAGTGCGAAGGCGTTGAAGAACTGATTTCGGACAACGGTATTGTTGTCGGAACCGACTCCGCGGAATCGCTCGCTGAGGCAATAATCAAGCTGGCTGATAATAGACAGCAGTATAAAATGATGTGTGCCGCCGCCAGGAGTCAGGCGGGAAAATTCGGCTGGGACAGGGTGGCGCAGGGGTATATAAAACTTTATCAGAGGGTTCTCAGTAAAAAATAGTCGGCGAAAATATAATGGCAGGAATTTTTTGTATAACGATAGATACTGAGCCGGACTGCGACGTTCACTGGAAACGTTCCAGACCGCTGACGTTTGCATCCGTAACCTTCGGGATTCCCTCAATCCTCAGGCCAATCTGGGATAAATTCGGCATCAGGCCGGTTTATTTTGTTTCGCCTGAGGTGGTTGAAAACGACCAATGCTGCCGGACGCTGAAAGATGAAATCGTTCGCGGCGCTGAGATAGGGACACATCTGCACAGCGAATATATCGAGCCGCAAAGAAAGCACGAGGATATTTCCGGAACTGCCAGTGATGAATTTCCCTGTTTCGCTTATGATGCAGAAATCGAATCTGCGAAGATAAAAAATCTGACCGGGCTGATTGAAAAGAAATTGGGCGTCAGGCCGGTTTCCTACAGGGCAGCCCGGTACGGCGCTGATTTGGATACGATAAAGGCGTTGGAAAAGCTGGGCTACAAAGTCGATAGCTCGGTCACGCCTGATACGGACTGGCGCAGTTACGGCGGCCCCGACCATTCGCGGTCGCCAAAGCAGCCGTATTTTATTTCCCAAACGGATTATTATTCAGCGGGCGACAGCAAAATTCTGGAAGTGCCTATTACTGTTTCGGGCAAGAGATTGCCGTTTTTGCCCGGCAGGTGGATATTTTATCGCTGGCTTCGGCCTACTCATATGACCGCCTTTGAGATGAAATCACTCGTCTCGGAATTCGCGAGAAACTATCCCTCGCCGGTTCTCAACCTGATGTTCCACTCAATGGAAGTCCTGCCCGGCAAAACACCCTTTGTAAGAACAAAGCTCGGTCAAAAGATGTATTTATGTCGGCTGAATTCGATTTTGCGATATATGACAAAAATGGGTTTCGAGAGTAAAACACTGGCGGAAATTTACTCCCAAACAATCACCAGGAGCAAAAAATAGTGTGCGGAATAGCCGGCTTTAACTGGAAAGATAACGCCGCAATCGAGGCGATGACCGGGGCGATGCGACACCGCGGCCCCGATGACCGCGGGACATATCTCGATGACAATGTCTCGCTGGGACATACGCGCCTGTCGATTCTTGATTTGTCCCCCAAAGGCCATCAGCCGATGTATTTTAAAAACCTGGCGATTGTCTTCAACGGCGAAATTTACAACTTCCAGGAAATACGAAAAGAACTTGAATCTTTTGGCTATGGATTCGCGTCCGGCACGGATACCGAGGTTATTTTGGCCGCGTATCACCGCTGGGGCGACAAGTGCGTCGAAAAATTCAACGGCATGTGGGCCTTCTGCATTTACGACAGGGACAAACAAACGCTGTTTATCTCTCGCGACAGGTTCGGCATAAAGCCGATTTATTATTATTTCGACGACCGGCGATTTATCTTCGCCTCGGAACTGAAAGCAATCAGAAAACACCACATCGCCCTTGAAACCGACCCGGCGGGCGTGAATTTCTTCTTTTACCAGAAATATATCGGCGGCGACTTGACTATTTACAAAAACTGCCGAAAACTCAGGCCTGCCCACAGCATCCTCTTTGACCTGAATACCAGAAAACTGACCATTTCAAAACATTATGACCTCGAAGCCGAAATAACCAAGCGTCAGGATATCGCCGTTGATGACCGCCTGGAAATGGTCGAGGAAATTCTCAGCGACGCCGTGCTGAAGCGATTGATTGCCGATGTCCCCGTGGGAAGTTTCCTTTCGGGCGGCGTCGATTCTTCGCTAATCTCCGCCATCATCGCCAAAAACAAAAAGGATTTCGATACCTTCTCAATCGGCTTCAAAGACGAATCATACAACGAGCTGGAGTTTTCGAAGATTGTCGCCGATTACATCAAAACAGCTCATCATTACGAATATATGGACGTCAATGAAGAGGTTATGCAGCAGATAATCGGCGCGATGGATGAGCCGTTTGGCGACTCGTCGGTCTTCCCGACGTACCTGCTCTCGAAGATTACCCGGCAAAAAGTTACGGTATCACTATCGGGCGATGCAGGCGACGAGGTATTCGGCGGCTACGATACCTACAGGGCTTATAAACTGGCAAAATTCATTCCTGCCCCTCTTGCCGGATTGTCGCGCTTGCTTGTGAATATGATTCCGCCATCGGACAAAAAAGTTACCCTTGGCTTCAAAATGAAAAGATTTCTGCGTGATTTCGACGCGGGTTGCCTCAGGCGACACCTGAACTGGATGGCGACCTTCACGGAGGCAGCGAGGAAAGACCTGTTGAACAATGGTTTTATTCCGGATGAGCAGCTTATCCCCTGTAACAGCGAAGACAGTTTGCTCTCGGTACAGTTGAACGACATGCATAATTATCTTGCCGAAGACATACTAAAAAAAGTTGACCTTGCCTCGATGCAGGTTTCTTTGGAAGCGCGAGTGCCGTATCTCGATTATCGTCTTGTTCCGCTGGTCTTGTCGCTTCCGGATAAATACAAAATCAGATGCCTGACGACTAAATGGTTTTTGAAAAGAATAGCCGATAAATATCTGCCCCGGCAAATAGTGTACAGAACCAAGAGGGGATTTACCGTTCCCGTTAGCAGCTGGATTCGAAGCAGTGATTTAATAAAGGAGTTTCTTACCGGCCGCAGATATTACGAAGGCGGGCCGGTAGATTATGAACGAACACAACAATTATTTAATGAGCACATAAGCCGAAAGCGAGATAACGCCAGAGAGCTTTGGCTGATTTTTGTGTTCAACTATTGGCAATCCAGGCAAGCGTCCCCGGCATAATATGGCCAACTACGACAGATACAAAGCAGAAACGGCTGAGTCCTACGAGAAGAGATGTCTTATGGATTATCTCGTGCGAATTCCCTCCGACAAAAAGCTGGTTCCGCTGATTTCGCGGATTAAAGGCAAAAAGATATTAGATGTCGGTCCGGGCACCGGGCGGTACACAAGCTTGCTGCTGAAAGACAACGAGGTTGTCGGCATCGACCGCAATCCCCATCTTTGTCAATTGCCGATAAAGGTCCATCAGGGAGACGCGACGCAATTTGCGCAATTAGTCGAGGCGCACAGTTTCGATATGGTCTTCTCGACATGGATGACTGAATATCTGAATCCGCAGCAGTTGAGCACTTTCTTCCGGCAGGCCAAAATTGCGATAAAGCAGGATGGCGAGCTTGTTACCACTATCGTTTCAAGGCACGGATTCGGATTTTTGTATATCACTGCGGCAAAAATGATTCGCGGCACAGACAAATATAATTATACGAAAAAACACGTTGCGGGTATTCTCAAAGACGCAGGGTTTGTCAATATTGAAATTGTCAACTTGGCCTCATGGCTCTATGTCCCTTGGGCGTACATAGTGATAGCAAGGTAAAAGATTTACTGTTTGCGAGAATTATGTCGGCAGAACAGGAAAAAGTGTTAAGAGAAAAGGCGAAAGAGCAGCTTGAGTCATTTCTGACCGAGTGTAAAATCCAGGATTTTCGCGGGAAACGAATTCTCGAGATAGGTTTCAAGAACGGCGTGTTTCTCGACGAATGTGTCAGAGCCGGTATGGTGCCAGTTGGGCTTGAGGTCGTAAAGTCGTTTTGCGACGATGTTAAAAATAAGCTGCCGCATCTGGAACTAATCCTGTATGACGGCGGTACGTTTCCGGTGCCGGATGAATCGTTCGATTTTGTTGTTTCGTTTCAGGTGCTCGAACACGTAAAATCAACCGAACATATATTCAATGAATGCGTCAGGGTCCTCAGGCCCGGCGGTATAATGTATCACGTTATTCCGAACTACCATTCGTTTTACGAGGGCCATTATTCCATCCTTTGGTTTCCGTTCCTGAATAGATTTCTCGGCCGGCTCTACCTCAAGCTTCTGCGCAGATACAATAACTATTACGAAAGCATTAATCTCGTAAAACCCCGCACTATCCGCAGGGATTTGGATATTCACAAAAATAAATTAAAAATTTTATCCCTCGGCCGAGAGGAATTTATTAGTAAATTCAACCGCCATCAGATTGATAAAGTGAACCAAAAGTTCCTGAGGGGTATTCTGAAGGGCATCTTTGTGCTGCCCCTGATTAAAAAAAGTTTGCTTTATCTTGTGACTCGTGCCAATGTTTATTATCCGATTACCGTTATTGCTCAACGGCTCTGACCGACCCGTGCCGGCGAGGGAAAAGCAGATATCAATATGACAAACACGATGGATACACGTAAAAAAATCAAGATTTGCTTTGTCGCTCCCAAGGCGTATCCGATTTTCAATCCCGCCATAGGCAGCTACTTTGGCGGGGCGGAAGTCGATTTGTATTATCTGGCGACTGAAGTTGCGCGGGACAATAATTTTGAAGTCAGTTTTATCGTGGCTGACTATGGTCAGGGTGATACTGAAATTATCGAAAATGTTGCGGTCATCAAGTCGCTCGATTTCCGCGCCAATATGCTTACCGGCCTGATACGGACATGGAATGCTCTGAAGCGGGCTGATGCTGATATTTATGTCCTCAAATGCGCCTCGCCGGGTGTGCCGGTAGTTGCGATGTTCTGCAAATTACGCCGAAGGGCTTTTGTGTATCGCCTCGCCAGTTTGCTCGAAAGCGACGGGACGTACGTCAGACAGCACCCCATTCTTGGCAAATTGTTCAGATGGTCATTGCGGCAGGCCAAACTGGTCTTCGCCCAGAATAAAATCGACAACGAGAACCTGACTCAAACTATGGGCATATCTTCACAGGTAATTCCCAACGGCCATCCTTTGCCGGCGATGCGGCAGCAGAATCGCGATACTATTTTGTGGGTTGGCCGGGATGACCCCGTCAAAAAACCTGAGCGATTCCTTGAACTTGCCAAAGCCATCCCCAATGAGCATTTCACGATTGTCTGCCAGACGCTGAATAATGACCAGCAGTACAAGGACCTTATCACGCAGGCCGAAGTAATCCCGAATCTGAAATTCGTTCGGCACGTGCCGTTTGACAGGATAAACGATTATTTCCAGCGAGCCAAGGTTCTTGTCAACACCAGCGACTCTGAGGGTTTCCCGAACACCTTCATTCAGGCCTGTAACTGCGGCGCGGCGATACTGTCTTTCAATGTTAATCCGGACGGTTTTTTGGATACGCACAAATGCGGTTTGTGTTGTAATGGCGACGCCGCTCGGCTAACAGATAATATGAGATTTTTGCTTGATGGCGACCGCTATGTCGAATTCGGCTCCAATGCCCGAAAATATTCGGAAAAATACCACGATATAACCAAAATAGCCGGCCAGTATAAATCGATGTTCTCCCGGCTTGTCAAAAGCGGCTGAAAACTCAAGATGGCGGATAAAACACTGGACAGGATTAAACGTATAGGTAAGAATGCCTGCGGCTGTTTCCGCTTTAAAATTGCTAAGGAAATATAAAAACGTTTGGAATCTATGGATGTTATCGTAGTTTGTCATACCGAGTTCGGTTCTGTCAGCGACGGAGAAACACTTTTCTTTAAAGATGCAATTGACGGCGTGAAAATCGGCTGCCCCAACCTGATAAAACTGGCTGATAAATACGGCGCAAAAATTACTTTTGCCGTTTGTCCGGAAGTCGTTGAGTATTTTCCGGCGGCAATCAACCACGAAATTGGTCTGCACGTACATCCGGGCTGGGAGGAATTAACCTACAAGAAATTCAAATGGTTTGTCGGCGATAAATATCTGAGAGATAAATGCCGACAATCGAGCAGCCTCAGCGTTCTTAGAGAGCATTCTTACCCGGAACAGTTAGAGATGATAAGCAGGGGCAAGAAGTACCTTGCCGGGAAGTTCGGGAAGGAGCCTAAAGTATTTGTTGCCGGAAGATGGTCAGTTAATAATGATACCGTTAAGGCGCTTGTAGAAACCGGTTTTACTCACGATTGCTCTGCCACGCCTCATCAGAAAGAATTACACTACGACTGGTCAGAATTGCCGAGAATTTGCATGCCTTATCACCCGGCCGCGGAAAATTACCAGCAGCGAGGGGCTATGCCTCTGCTGATTGTCCCTATTTCTCAGTATTTTCCAGTCGGAAACGTTAATCCTGAAACGACGCCTTTTGTTGGAATAAGCTGGATGAAGGCCTGTTTCCTCGAATATTACCGGCAAAATGCCCCCCTGTTCCATATTTGCCTTCATTCTCCGGCAATGACCGATTCTTACTTTATCTCCACGATGGAAAGTATTCTTGCGTTTATTTCAAAACACACAAACGTCAATTTTAAGTTCGCTTCGGAAATCAGGGAGTACCCGGAAAAAGAGCTTAAAACAAATATATTGCCGTATCTGCTGCGGCCGAATAAGGAAATTATAAAATCCTGTCTTAAAAAGGCGGCAAAAACCCTGGTTCGGAAATGATGAGAAACTACCCTTCAGAAATTATGGAGAAAATTTACAAAACGATCTTCGGGGAGGAATTAACGCCCCGAATCCGTTCTTTCAGCAGTGACCTCCAGATAGTCGCCATTGGTACCGGCATAGCAACTTTTTTGGGACTCGTTTTTCAGATACTCGCCGGACGTTTTTTGGGCCCCTCGGAATATGGAAAATACTCCTTAATTCAGTCAATCGGGATGATTTTGTATGTGCCGATGCTTTTCGGCTTTAATACGGCAATGGTAAAATACAGCTCAGAAAAGGAAGATGCTGAAAGACAAACAAAAATCATTTCAACCACTTATATTATCGTAATCGCGTTGACGGTTGTTTTGGCTGCCTTTTTCTTTCTTTTTCAGAATTTTTTCGCGAACTTATTTCATACCTCCGGTGACCTGTTCCGTCTGGCGGTTATATTTGCGATATTGTATGCCTTCTATACTATAGCCACGGAGACCGCCAGGGGCTTGTTTAAAATGAAAATTCTCGCAATCTTTCAGTCCGCATCCGCCGTAATCATCTTGTTGGCTTTCCTGCTGTTTGTTTTTGTCAAAGCTGTTTTTACGTTCGAATCCGCGGTATATCCGACTTTTTTCGCTTATGTGGTTGTTAGTGTGGTTTTACCGGCGGTTTTTTTGCGCAAATATCTCAAGTTGTTATTCAGTAAAGAATGGGCAGGAACTTTAGAAAGTTACGGCGTATTTGCCGTAATAGGCGGCATTTCATACGCAATCTATTCCAATATAGATAAGATATTGATAAACGAGTATATGACAACCTCAGATTTGGGAATTTATAAGGCGTATTACCTGTCGTCGATAAACGTCGCGAGTTTGTTTTCCGTTGTATTCAACACCGTGTTGTTCCCGACGGCTTCAAGGCACAGAGACCGAAAAGACCTATTTAACAAAATTGCGAAGCTCATCCCGTATATGATTGTTGTGGGCGTCCCTGTCGTTTTTGTCTGTGAATTCGTGATATTAAAAATTTATGGCAGTAAATATTCAATGAATTTTCCGTTGATGTTTATGTTTGCTGCAACTTCGATTCTCGCCGTATCTTATAGCTTATATGACTGGCTTGTGGCGTCGCAGGGTAAACGAGGGATTAAAATCAGCACTATAATTGCACTGATTACGGCTGCCTGTAATATTATCTTTCTTTTTTGTTTGTTGCCTCATTTTGCTTTGTATGGAGCAATTTTATCATTGCTCCTCTCCTATATTGTTGGCCTGTTTTTTATAACTCATTACAAGGTATGAAGTTATGAGAGACGACGAATCTAAATTCATGGCGGGCGACAAGAAATTAGCGGAAGCAATCGTTGATGAAACTGTCAGTTATTTTGACTACCTTAAGCTGCCCTATAAGAACAGGGAAGACGTAGAAGCAATTTTGATAAATGACGAAAAAACAAAAACAGATCTGGTTGAATTCTTTGATAAAGAAATCTTTCCTCTTAAAAACAAACGAATACTGGATGTCGGCTGCGGAAAGGGGGGAGTTGTTGTCGCCTGCGCATTGAAAGGAGCAGAAGCTGCCGGATTTGACGTTGATGAGAGGGAAATAGATATCGCCAAACGAAGAGCGGAATCTTATAATCTTGGCAATGTCTCGATTTCACATGGTGACGGCGAAAAAATTCCCTTCAAGGATAATTATTTTGATTTGGTTATGGCGATGTCAGTATTGGAGCATGTAAAAGATTTAGAGGGAGTTATAAAAGAGATGGTGAGAGTAACAAAACCCGGCGGGTATTGTTATGTTACTGTCCCGAACCCGATATTCCCAAGAGAAGCGCACTATAAAGTTTTTTACATACCTTACATGCCCAAGTATTTTGGGAAGATATATTTGAAAATGAGAGGTTTCAACCCGGACTTTTTTGATAAATATGTCACTTACCCTTATCCTTCTGTTTCTAAACTTTCAAATATATTCGAAAATAGCGGGACGAGTGTAAGGAATCTAACTGAAGAAAACATCCTGTTAAGAGTTAACAAGCTTAAATCAACTCGAATATCCGAATGTAAAAATACTAAAGAGCGACTTCTTAAGATTCCTGTTATTGGCCGTTTGATTGCCGTAGCGGTCCTTCTTTTTAATGCCTATCCCAGTGTCTGTTTTCTTGCCAAGAAAGATATTGGGTGTTTATGAATAGAAATTACAATTGTATTTGCTCTGTGGAATACGACAGGAGTTATACTGTCGTACCAAGGGAAATGTATTTGAAAGAGCACTGGCTGCCCCTGCTTGAGGACGCCATCGGCAGATATTGCAAAGACAAATATGTTCTTGATTTTGGTTGCGCCTTCGCCTCGGCAATACAAGAAAGAAAACGTGGATAACTCTTTAATTGCAGTTGGTACATAAACAATCAGGGTATTATTATGTATAACTGGCGAAAGTTTGTATTACAAATGGCCGCGAACATCTTAAATCGCAAGATGTTCAAGCATTTCGAATATCTCAAAAAGATGGAGTACGAAAGTCCCGAGATGCTCGCCCGGCTGCAGGACGAAAAGTTGGGCGTACTTTTAATGCACGCCCACGCGAATGTGCCTTACTACCGCAAAATACTCGAAGACGCGGCGGTAATCAAAAACGGAAAAGTTTGTCTCGAAAACTTCCAGCGTATTCCCGTTCTAACCAAGGATATAATACGAAGCCAGGGCGAAAAGCTGTATTCGAAAGATTACCAAAAGCGCTCCTGGTTTCATAATTCGTCCGGCGGCTCCACCGGCGAGCCGATACGTTTTATCCAGGACCGCAATTATAAGGACTGGTCTCTCGCCTGCGGCTATTACTTCAATTATATGGCGGGCAAAGACGTCGGCGAACCGGAATTAAAACTTTGGGGCTCCGAACGTGACATAACTAAAGATTCAGAGAAACTGTCAACAAGGATTAATAACCTGCTTTTCAATGTTGAGATGCTCAACAGTTTCCTGATGTCTGAAAAGAATTTGAAAGATTACGTCAGCCGATGGAATATAATAAGGCCTAAATCAGTCAACGCCTATACCAGCTCCATATATGATTTCGCACGCTATATCAAAAGTGCGGGCATTAAGGTATTTCGGCCGGAAGTTATTATTTGCTCGGCTGAGACGCTTACCCCGGATGTTAGAAATCTTATCGAGGAGGTTTTCGGCTGCCCCGCGCTGAATCATTATGGTTCCCGTGAGGTCGGCGCAATTGCCTGCGAGTGCCTTAAAAAAGAGGGACTGCATACTTTTCCCCTGTATACTAAAATAGAAATTCTCGATGAAAGTTTAGGGCCCTGCCAGCCGGGGCAAATGGGCAATGTTTATGTCACCGCACTCAACAATTTCTCTATGCCCCTTATCAGGTATAGCATCGGCGATATGGCGATTCCCGCGAAGACCCCAAAATGTTCCTGCGGCAGAGGTGCGCCTCTCATTGAAACCGTTGTTGGAAGGCATATCGAAGTTTTTAAAACCAGGGACGGGAAGGTTGTGCCGGCAGAGTTTTTCATCCATTTCGTCGGGGTTGTTTACAATAAGGGTGTCGTAAAGAAATTTCAGGTTATTCAAAAAAAGTATGATTATATTCTCATAAAAGCGGTCCTTCTTGATAATCAGAAATTTGCGGAAACCATACCTGCCCTGGTCGGTTCAATAAGAAAAGTAATGGGGCAGGATTGCAAAGTGGAATTTGAATACGTCGATGATATCCCGCCCACCAAAAGCGGGAAATATTTATACACTATCAGCGAACTGTGACCTGCGAGGTTATTTTGACTCGATGCGTCGTCCCACAATACCGATTGTGAAGGATTATCCTCTCAGCTCGATATGTTCTTTCCAGCCATCCGGCGGAATAAAATCTTTCCCATACAGCCTTGCCGTTTCAGCAAATGAATGCGTTTTGCCATTTGCGCATACTTTAAGCTCTTCCGCGGGATGGCGAACAAGCGGATATTTGTAATCGGACTCCAAACCGCACCGCAGCAGGGCGATTTTACGCCAGTCGAAATGCATAAGCGCAGTATGTGCCATATCAGCAAACAATGAGGAGCAGGCAAATGTCACGGCTCCCATATTTATCGGTTCGGGAGCGAGCGGCCCGTTATGCTGACCAGCTACAATGCCGTCGGTGAGCGAATAGACGTATCTTACCGGAGTTGATGACATTGAGCCATCGATTTTGCCGTACATCGCAATTCGATTCAAGTCAAGCACCATTCGCCATACCGTGTCATTGCCATACCAGCTTCCTTCCAGCGCTTTATGCACATGCGGATGTATAATCCACTGTAATTGGATTAATCCGTTTACACAAAACCGCCAGAACGAATAATCCGGCTTGTTAATGCGGGAATTGCTAATATCAAGAAACGATTCCGTAAGACGCTTGAGAAAGAAACTGCCTTCATAACAGTCGCCGCCCTGTACAGAGCCGCCGATTCGATGATGGGGCAAGTAACCTTTGTTTCCATTAATTCCGACAAGATTTTTGACCGCCGCCGTGATACCGGCTTTCCTGTGAGCTTTCAATTTAGGCAAATTGATAATGACATCGGCCTCAAACGGTTCTTTTGCAAGTAAATACTGATGGCGGCCGGGCCGGTGTGTCGAAGCAAGCGCCTTTGGGTCATAGTTGGTATTTCTGAAGGCTCCTGCCGGTTCGGAGATCGGCTCCACCAGGCTATCGTGCCCCAAATCAAACATAACGAAGTTTTCCAGCCCACGTCTGTTAGAATCGACTTTACCATATTTATCTACGACATCTCTTCTGAAATCAATAATCTCTACCGGACAAGAGTTGTTTATATCGTTTGTTTTCAGCCAGTCCAAACTGGGCAGTTCTTCAAACACCGTGGATTGTATCGGAGCATCTGCGATAATTACCCGCGACGGCTTTGCGGCAAACACTTCTTTCAGCACCGCCTTAATAAAAAAAGGATGGGTGACCATACAATCCATCCCACAGCCGCTTTGATTATAGTGAAGTACCCAGTTTGGTTTTAAAAGTACACTCATTCCCGGCTCTATAATATCTGCCAGCGGGATATCAGGGTTCTTGCGGCCTAAGCCGCCCTGGCTCATTGCCTCCTTTAGTAGCCATGAAAGCAATGCCGCATCACTATAAGGCGAACTTGTTCCAAAGGCATCCTTGTCGGCGAGAGCTAATCCAACACGGGTTTCATCCATTGTAACCATGCTGTCCCTTAAAACTCAGACTCTTGTTTTTTGTTGTCGCCACTTTAGTCATAATCGACCATGTAATCACAAGTACTCAGTAATTATACCCTCTAATTACGGCAGATTGTTCAAAAAAGTTATTTGAAACCTGTTCCGATAATGCGCTGTAAATATGATGGTTTTCCATAAATAGACGATTATTGCCGGCGAGCAAAAGCCTATGTAAAAACCATAGAATTGTGGTATGATACCTGCTTCAAAACGTAAATATAACAGTTAATATTATGCAGCCGGGGAGCAGTCCGACTATTTATTTGTGACAGCGGCAAAAAGATGAAAATAGCCCTTTTAACTTATACCTTTCCTCCGAAGTGGCTTTCCGGCACGGAAGTAGCAACTTATAATATAGCCAAATACCTCGCCAAACGGGGACACAGTGTTCATGTTATTACCTCGCGCGATGCAGGGCAGCCCCAAATCGAGGACAAAGACGGCTTTCAGATACATAGGACCAAATTTTTTAGAATCAAATATCTGGGCTGCATAATTTTATGGGTTAAAATAGTAAAAATATTGAAGAATATTGCCCCCGATATAGTTCACTCTCAAATGATTGGAATGGGAGTGCCGGCGATGGCGGCCAAAAAACTTTTTGGCAAACCCTATGTAATCTGGGGGCGGGGCTCCGATGTCTATTTAACATGGAAATTTGAAAGGTTATTCCTCAAACCTGTATTAAAAAACGCGGATGCCGTGATAGCTTTGACCGAACAAATGAAGGAAAAAATCGGAGAATTTTACGAAAGAGACGCCTTTGTAATTCCGAACGGAATAAACCTCGATGAATATGCCGGTTTGTCAAAGGAAAATCTCCGTGCCGAGCTGCAATTTGGGCGTAGCGACAAGGTGATTATTTATATCGGCCGCTTGTCTCCCGTTAAAGGCGTGGAATACCTCATAAGGGCGATGCGCCTTGTAAAGGACAAAGAGCCGGATGTGAAGCTGATGTTGATAGGCGACGGCAGCGAAAAAGAAAAATTAAAATCAATCATTAAGAAATTGAATCTGGAACATTTGGTAATGCATTTGCCTCAGCTTCCCAATCAAAATATCCCGAAATATGCGGTTGCGTCAGACGTGCTTGTTTTACCGAGTTTATCCGAAGGTTTTCCCATGACCATTTTGGAAGCAATGGCTTCGGGTTTGCCCATTGTATCGACAAAGGTAAGCGGCTTGCTGGAAATCGTCAAAGAAGGCAAAAATGGCTTTCTTGTAGAGCCCGGAAATCCCGAACAGTTGGCCGATAAAATTTTGCTTCTTCTTAAAGATGACGGAGTCAGGGCGACGATGTCCGCGAATAATAAGGAAAGCGTCAAGCAATACGGCTGGGAAACTGTCATCGGTAAGCTCGAAAAAATATACTTTGAAATTACATCGCCTAAGTAGCGGAAGGCGTAAATTCCTCTCGGTTTTTCAACCAACGATTACCTGTCATACCTGCTGAAACGGAAACCGTTGGGCCATGGCCTTGCCTTCGTAACTGTTTCTTGATTCTATTTAACATACGGGTTTTGTCTATTTTTTTAGAAAAACTGTAACGAAATGACGTGCTTATGGACTACTAATATGGCTGACCCTTAATGACGGATGTGTGATTTGTAATCGTTTAAGATTCGGCTTTTTGGGGTTGACAACCGCGT
The DNA here is from genome assembly GCA_050012515.1 of Sedimentisphaerales bacterium. Taxonomy (GTDB): domain Bacteria; phylum Planctomycetota; class Phycisphaerae; order Sedimentisphaerales; family Anaerobacaceae; genus Fen-1362. The sequence continues at coordinate 187,607 of JBEKHA010000001.1, forward strand.
ATAGATGTGGTAAAGTCTCATAATAGGCGAACGGACTTGGGTGGGCGCCGCATTTTTGGAGAATGAGATTTATCTGACTTTGCCGGTTCGGCTATGGATGTTCTGTATTCCGGCAAATTGTCGGTAAATAACAAGAAGGGAAGAACTGGCGGCGAAGAGAGAAAGGTATGAGAGAGAACACACATCTATCTGAAGCAATCCGCTTACATAAAAACCTATGCGCACGCGGTGCGCAGTTTTTTATTAACAATTTTTGAAGGAGAAGAGACATGAGAACTTTTATGGTGCTGATTACGGTAATTTCTATGGCCGGCAGTGTGTCCGCTGCAGATCCCAATCTTGTTGCTTGGTACACATTCGACGAAGGCAGCGGTACAATTGCACATGACTCCGCGGGAGGTCACGACGGTACGGTGTATGGAGCAACATGGGTGGCCGGCAAAATCGGCGGAGCCCTCAGCTTTAACGGCAGCAGTTATATCAGCGTGCCCAGCTGTGCGGCACTTAATATAACGGGAGACATCACAATTGACGCCTGGGTAAACTTTGCCCGTGGTGGTAACGATTCTGATATGTCCCAACAGTCCATAGTAACAAAGTGTTTCGGCAACGGTGCATACAACAATCCTTATGATTTCAGAACTTCCGCCAATGTCGCACCGGTACTGGAATTGATTCGGGCGAATGGTTCTACACATGAGCAATCCTATAGCGGCGATACGTATGTACCCTTGAATTCCTGGCACAACGTTGCTGTAGTAGAACAAGGTACGGCTGCGTACTTCTATATAGATGGGATTCTTACCGGTACAGTGTGGGGAGTACCACCTCTGACGAGTCCCCCTACTGGTAATAATTATGCGATGCTCATCGGTGCAAGATACGACGGCCTTTACTTCGATGGATTGATGGACGATGTTCGCATTTACAACCGCGCGCTGACATCTACGGAAATAAATGATATACCCGAACCCTGCACACTATTGCTTCTCGGCCTTGGTATGCTAACTATCAGGAGCAAACGCAAAAATAGTTAAACGGTAAACAGGTTGTCGTACAGTGTCAGCGGATAGGAAATTCAGCGGCAAGCTCTCTTGCCTGTCTTCTGACGCGGTCTGCAACTGACTGGTCGATTGTCCGGCCTGACGATTTCAGATTACTTAGTACCGTATCGACAAGTTCGGCTATCTCGTCGATTTCAGCCGTTCCCATACCGTTTTTCGTAATTATCGGCGTGCCTAAGCGTATCCCGCTCGCGCCGTTCGGATTGTTATCATAAGGCAAAAGCATCTTATCGACGACGATGCCGCATTGTTCGAGGCATTGCTGGGCGGCAAGACCCGTCAGGTTCTGCGATTTGCCCGTCTGCGGTGAGCTTGTCGAATCCGTAACGTTGACAAGCATCAAATGATTGTCGGTCCCGCCTGTCAGAACGTTGTATCCTTTTCGCAGCAGTATGCCCGCCAGCCGTTTTGAGTTTTCAACAACCTTAACCTGTCTCGACTTGTATTCTTCCGATAAGGCCTCTTTGAAAAAAACCGCCTTGGCCGCGATATTGCTGAAATAAGGCGTCCCCTGAACGCCGGGAAATGTTGTTTTTTCTACCAACTGCCACAACGTAATTTCTCCGCTCGCCGTTTTAATCCTGTGGTCGTAGTCCTTGCCCGACAAAATCAGCCCGCCCCTCGGCCCGCCGGGCTTATAGGTGCTTGTGGTTGTCAGGTGAGCATAATCGATTGGCGATGCGTGAACGCCTCCCATCACCAGCGCCGACAAATGCGAGATATCCGCCAGCAGTAACGCCCCAACTTCATCGGCGATTTGCCTGAACCGGGCAAAGTCAATTGCCCTGGGATATGCGCTTGCTCCGCATATAATCAGCTTCGGCCCGAATCGCGTCGCCTGCTTTCGTATTTCATCGTAATCGAGAAGAAACGTGTCCCTGTCAACGTGATAACTTTCAATCTCAAAAAATCGCGCTGTAACTGAATCTATAGAGCCGTGCGAATAATGCCCGCCGTGGCTCGTAGCCATACTCAGTATTTTATCGCCTGGCTTAAGCAGGGCGGTTATGACAATTTGATTTGCTGTTGTTCCTGAATGCGGCTGGACATTAGCGTATCTTGCGCCGAACGCTTCTTTAGCGCGTTCAATCGCCAGTTTCTCGACCTCATCCATCACGCCGCTGCCGCCGTGAAGCCGGGCCTCCGGGAATCCCTCGCTGGTCTTGTTTTGCAGTATTGACCCAAGTGCGGCAAGCGCAGCCCGCGAGCACTGGTTCTCCGCCGCCAAAAGCTGTATTGTCCCCTGCAATCGCTCGTATTCTTTTGTTATCAGCTTGTGAACTTCCGGGTCAAACCTTATCAATGCCGCCTGCAGGTTGTCGTGATATGCCTCCGATGAAAGTTTTCCCGTCGCTGCGATTTTCTCAATCGTCATTGTTACTTCCAGAATCCTTTCTGATTTATAAATGAGTCCTTATTGTTATCGTCAGCTGAAGAATCCAAAAATAATCCGCAAAATGTCGTTGTATGTCACATACACTATAAGCACGATTAGCATTCCCCACGCCGCATAAGCGATTGCTTCCTGTGTTCGCACGCTTATTGCGGAACCTTTTATTTTCTCGACCAGCAGAAGCACTGTAAGCCCTCCGTCAAATGGAGGCACCGGTAGAAAATTCAGCACCGCGATTGATGCGCTTATCAGGCCGAGGAAATATACATAATAGATAAACGGTTGCGCAGCAACGATCTTATAGCTGAATGTCAGGATACCCACCGGTCCCATTAGCTGTTTGGGGCTTACAAGCCCGCCTATCAGCCGCTGCAATGTAACGTATGTCTGGAGGATGAACGTCTTTGTGCGTTTATATCCCATACCTATCGCGTCAATAGGCCCATCCGCTTTGTATAGCCGTTCCATATCCGTGAATGGCAGCGATTGTTCCGTGAATGCATACGCTTTGACAACGTCCCGTTTCTCGCCCACGTCAATGATGGCATTACCCGTTTTTTGGGTATCAAGCCGCCAGTCAATTGTAACACGCTGACCTGAATTACGTTTCAACTGGCGTGCAATATCATAAAAATTATTAACCTCAACGCCGTCAACAGCCGTTATCGTCGCTCCCCTCGGTATCGCCGCCGCGTTCGGCTGCTGCTCCGTCGAGATTATCTTGGCGACTACCGGATGTTTGGTGTCAAGCTCGGGTATTATGCCGATTACAACACGGTTAGCATCGGTGTCCCATTGCGGAATCACCGATACGGTCAGGCAATTTTCAACGCCGTTGACATCTGTCCTGAGCACTGTTACAGGCAGCGGCTTGTTTTCATATTGTTTTGTTACTTCCCGCAACTCAAAAAATGTCGGGTTTTCAACATCAGCTACCGCCGCTAATATATCGCCGGATTTTAATCCGGGTTTGGCGGCTTCTTTCCTGCCGAAAAGCTTAGTCAGCCATTTTCTCAATGATTTTGTTTCTTCAGAAGATACAGCCGCTATCTTCAGCCGCGGCACCATTGTGCAGATATTGGCGAGATTGGCTTCGGATTCACCGACAAAATCTTTCGCAGGAGCAAAACTTAGAGACACCCGGCCCTCGACAATACTTTCCTGTCCCGTTGAATCGCGCCTCTGTGCCAGAATCGTGATATTCGGCTCGAATGCCCCCTCGATTATCGGCTCAACCTGCCAGACGTAATTGACATCAATTCCATCGACTGCCTTTACAGCGTCGCCCGGCTTCAAACCCGTCGTCGTAAACAAAAGATTGGCGTCCTGCGGCGGCAATTTCGCCAATTTCAGCGTCAATGGTTTTTGTATCCCGAAACCGCGGAGTTGCCCGCTCGGCAGCTTTTCCGCGATTATCGAAATATCATCGATTGCCCCGTCAGCTCGCCGGACCTTTAGCGGTATCGATTCTTTTTTTCCCGAAAGCACTGCCGCCATCATAATGTCACTGAAATCCAGCCGGCCGTTCGCGCCGCCGACCTCGATTATCTCATCTCCCGGCTTTATCCCCGCTTTCTCCGCGGGCGACCCAGGCACTACGTTACCTACTACAGGAGCCATAAGCCCGATACCTATCATAAATACTATCATGAACACAATCACCGCGCTTATCACGTTGAAGGTAACCCCCGCTGCCAGCACCGCCGCGCGAGATAACGCCGGCTTATTTGAAAACGACCTCGGGTCGTCGTTTGTCTTCACAGGTCCCACGTCCTCCTGGCCTAACATCTTGACAAACCCGCCAAGTGGAATCAGTCCTACCCGGTATTCGGTCTCGCCGGGCAGAATTTTTTTACCCACCGTAAAACTTAAAAGACCTTCCTCGGAATTCTCCCCTTCATTACGCAGCAGCTCGGGCAGGACACGTATCCGCCAGCCGCGGTCCGCCTTCTTTATCCCGAACAAAGTCGGCGGCATACCTATCGAAAACGCCTCGACCTTTATCCCGCACAGTTTCGCGACAGTAAAATGTCCAAGCTCATGAATTAAAATGACCGCCCCGAAGCCAAGCAGCACTAATATTATATTCCTTGAAACGCTGAAATTGCGGATAATAAAAACACAGACCGCAATCACCACCGCAATCAGCAGAATCAGCCGTGAAGCTGTTTGCGTTGAGTGTTTTGTGTTCCCTGTTTTTTGCTCCCTGTCCTCTGGTTTTTCAGGCATTCAGTTACCTCTTTCTTTGCCCAGGCATCCGCCCCTAACAATTCTTCGAGCGACGCGTCAGTTTTTGCGTTGCAGTTGTCCAGGCATTGCCGGACAAGTTCCACGATATTACCAAATTTTATATTACCTGCGAGAAATTGCTCTACCGCGGCCTCATTCGCGGCGTTAAATACCGCTGCTGCTGTCCCTCCCTTTTTCGCGGCCTCAAAACCCATCTGGATCGCCGGAAACACCTCCGGGTTCGGTTTCTCGAACGTCAGCATTTTCAGCCGGCTAAGGTCGAGCTTCTTCGCCGAACCGGGCACTCGCGCAGGATACGTCAGCGCATATTGAATCGGCAAAGACATATCCGGGCATCCAAGCTGCGCTATCACTGACCCGTCCACGTACTCTACCATAGAATGAACTATCGACTCAGGATGAACCAGAACTTCTATTTTTTCTGCCGGTACGTCAAAAAGCCACCTCGCCTCAATTATCTCCAGCGCCTTGTTCATCATCGTTGCCGAATCCACCGTAATTTTTGGCCCCATACGCCAAACCGGATGCGCAAGAACCTGCTCAATGGTCGCGTCCGGTATCCCCGCCGGGTTCGCCTTTCTGAATGGACCGCCCGATGTCGTCAGGATTATCTTGGCTACCTCATCGTGCCTGCCCGCGGAAAGCGACTGGAATATAGCCGAATGTTCGCTATCAACAGGCAGCAGCTCCGCGCCGTATTTTTTCGCCTCCGTCGTAATCAGCTGCCCCGCTATAACTAACGGCTCTTTATTTGCTATCGCGACCCTTTTGCCTTTGCGAACCGCAGCCAGGACCGCCTGTAAACCCGCTACCCCCACAACAGCCGCAAGAACCGTATCAACCTGCTCAAGCTCCGCGATTTTGGTCAGCCCTTCCGGTCCTGCGAGGATTTTAACGTCCAGGCCTTCGACCTGCCGGCGAAATTGCTCGACGTAATCAATATCGCTGACTACTGCGTATTTTGGCCTGTATCGCCGTACCTGCTCCGCAAGCAGCTTTATATTGCTGTGTCCGCTAAGCGCAACAACCTCAAACCGCGGCGATTTATCTTTGGGCAAATCGTTCAGCCCGTCGATAACCCGCAGGGCCGTTGTTCCTATCGACCCCGTCGAACCCAATATGGCTATACGTCTGTTATGCACAAAAAAGGCGCCTCATAAATTAAGGCGCCATTATATCCGCGCGATGAAAAAAAACCAACCCGCAAACAAATTAGCCCGGAATTTCAAAGAAACGGCGCAATAGATAAAATGACTGGATTTGCAGGCCTTTGGAATATTTACTGGTTGTTCTGTGCCGTCTTGATTACCGCGTAATAAGCCGGCTTGGATTTTAGATTGCGGTCAAAAAGCAGAGGATAATCCGCTCGCCCCTCGACAGGCCAGCGGTTCAGCCACGATTGACCGTCTTGAACCCCCCAGAGCGTCACTCGGCTGATTTTGTCGGCGTGCTTGTGAAAAACTGCGAACAATTCCCCGTAACGCTCTGCAAGTTTTTCCTGCACCTCGGCGGGCAGCGTATCGGGATATGGATTGAACTTTTTCTGCAACGCGGGGTCATTTTTTATATCGCCGTCTTTGTTGCTGTCGTAACAAGGCAATACTGAAATGTCGATTTCCGAAATCATCACCTTGACCCCCGACTGGGAAAGGGCGACGATGCTGTTTTCTATCGCGTCCGGCGACGGGCTGTAAAGCCCCCAGTGCGCCTGCATCCCTATGCCGTCGATGCGGAGGCCCTTCGCTTTAAGTGTGCCGACTAACCGAACGATACTGTCTATGTCTTTTTTGGACCACACATTATAGTCGTTGTAATACAGCTCGGCGTTGGGGTCCGCTTCGTGGGCATATTCGAAGGCCTTCTGGATGTAATCCCTGCCGATGATTTTGCACCATTTTGTTTCGAGTATCTGACCGTCATTTCCAATGGCCTCGTTGACCACGTCCCAGCCGTTTATCCGGCCCTTGTACCGGCCGACAACCGTCAATATATGCTCCCGCATGCGATTGAGAAGAACTTCTCGGCTGACCGTTTTGCCGTTGTCATCCTGAAACACCCAGTCAGGAATCAGGTCCGGGGCGATAAGAACGTGACCCACAATGAACATCTTGTTTGTTTCACCGAATGCTACGTAGCGGTCCGCTGCTTCGAAATTGTATTTGTCCGGTTCAGGATGTACGTATGACCATTTCAAAAAGTGTTCCGGCGTAATCGAGTTGAATTGTGACGGCACTATGGAAATATCGTTCACCTCTTTATCCGAAAGTTGGTGACAGCTCAATGCTGTGCCGACGCTAAAATCATTCTTGAAAACATCCTTCAGCGAGTATTGATTGCTGTCCGCAATTAAATACGTCGATTTGGACTTTGCTTTGCATGTCACGGTGTTACGCGCCGGCTCTTCGGCCGTACTTCGGGTCATCGGCAGCGTCAGCAGCCCGATTAAAATAACAATAAGCGCCCCGGGAAGATTCAGCTTCGCGTTTTTAGGCGCTGGCCCGTTCAGCATCTTTTTAATGCGTTCCGCAAGCGCACTCCTCGATTCGACAACGCCTATCGAGCGCATACTGAATACCGGCCGCCCGAAAGCAAATCTCGCAATATTTAAAAGCGCCTCCGGATACTGAGGCGACTTTTCCCCAAGAGCCACCTGCACCGCCTCGTCAACTGCCTGCTCGCGAACGCGCCTTATCATCCAGTTGGCCAGCCATATAAACGGGTTGTAGAAATAAACAATCTGCAGTAGCGTTTGAACGAGGTTTACCCATAAATCCCTGCGCCTTATATGCGCCAGCTCGTGCATTAAAACAATTTTAAATTGGCCTGCGTCGAGATTTGCGTTAAGCCACCCGGGCAAAAGTATAACCGGCCTGAAAAGCCCGCATACCGCCGGGCTTACTGCGTTCGGCGATTCCTTCAGGCCTACATACCCGCTGATGTTCATTGTTTTACGACAGTCCTCAAGCGTATCCCTCATTTCGTCGCCGGCTTCCTTTGACTGCCGCACTAAACCGAGGACAAACATCACCCGCTGCATCAGCAATAAAAGCATCGCGCACGCAACAATCACCCACAGCAGCAATACCCCGCCTTGCCAGGTTAGCATTCCCGAAGATTCATTTAATTGGATAAGGGGTGAAACAGGCCGTCTCAGCAGGGCAAGCTGCTCTGCCGAAAGTGTATTTAACTGTGATTCGGTTGTAGCGTCGGAAGAAAACCGGGTGCCCGAAATATTGCCTGCCTGCGGCTTTGCATGGCTGGCCATTTTGACTAAGCCCGCCGGAACAATCATAAATTGCCCAATACTCACGGGGCTTGACAACGACGTCGGCAAAACCAACTTCACTATCACCAGCATCCACAACCCGTAACGGAATACCGCGCCAACTTTTTTTCGCAGTATATAATCCGCCGCCAGCAATATTACCACCAGCATGCCCGACTGCCACAGCATCGGCCACGCAAACTCCACAAATCCTTTTCCCGCTGAATTTATCAGCTCAAGCACGTTGCTCATAAGTGCTTTGTCCCGTCAAACGGTTTTCTCTGGTGGCTTACTTCTTTGCTTTTTCCTTCTTGCTTTTTATCATCGCTTCGAGCTGGTTTAGCTCTTCTTCCGTCAAACTTTTGCTGTCTAACAGAAATTGCATCATCGGCGTCATCGCTCCGCCGAATGCCCTTTTGACCGCACGCATAATCTCGCCCTTCTGCGCCTCTTTTTTCGTGATAACAGAGCTGTACAGGATGAGATTGCGGATTCTCTGCGTCGCGAGCAGTCCCTTGGTGACCATCCGGTCCATCATTGTCTTTACCGTGCTGTAGCTCCAGCCGGTTTTCTTCTCAAGTTCTTCCTGGATTGTCGGCGCGGCACACGGCTCGTTGTCCCACACGGCCTGTATAATCGCCCATTCTCCGGCTGTTAGCTCCGATTGACTTTTTGCCATAGTTTGCCCCTTAATTATTTTTATCTGCGCAATAATACTCTACAAGTGTAGAGAAAGTCAAGAATAAAAACACATTTTTTTCAGGTAGGGCAATTCCATGCCGCAAACTGCGGAAGACTTACTTTAACTCAACCGACCAGTAAGCGTTGTCTAAGAACTGCTTCCAACTGCTGTAACGCTGATGGCCTAAGTGAATATGAATGAGCGGGCTGTGTTTGGGTTTGACGGGTTTTTGTATCAGCGCCATTCCCGCCTGCTGGGGTGTTCTGCCGCCTTTTTTCACGTTGCAACTGGTGCAGGAGCAAACAATATTCGTCCATGTCGCCTTGCCGCCGGCGCTGCGCGGAAGGACGTGGTCGAGTGAGAGTTCGCTGATGGGTTGTTTTTTGCCGCAATACTGGCAGCGGTTTTTGTCGCGGGCGAAGATGTTCCTGCGGTTGAATTTTACCTCGCTTCTGGGCAGGCGGTCATAAAACAAGAGGCGAATTATTCTCGGCACCGCCACATATATATTGACCGTCGATACCCAGTCATAATTATCCGGCTCAAAACTACGCTTCAGCTCGCTGACATCACACCAGCTCTGAAAATCGTAATTTGCGTACGAACCCTCTTCGTATGATACCACCTCCGCCAGCCGGCGGCAAAGCAGGGAAAAAGCCCTTCTGGCGCCGATTATGCGGATTGCCATATAGTTCTTGTTGAGGACAAGAACATTACAATCGAGACCTGATTCAAGCCCTGCGGATAACATAGCCGGAAATTGCCTTCTTTCTTTGCCTTTCCATTCACCGCGTTACTATTGAAATAGCAGATATTATGGGAAGTTGCAAGAAAAAACCGGCGTTATTCCAGCGTGAAAAATGAGTTGCTGATGGTATCTGTCCTGTCCGCCCTTGGTGGGACCTCGCGGACGAGACGGGCGCCTTCTGACCTCTGTCATCTCAGGGGTTTTTCGGCTTCTCGTCTTTCTTGCCTTTGGCTGTGTCGGCTGAGATAGGAACTACGTTCTCCGCCCTCGGCCCCTTTTCTCCCTGTACGATATCGAAGGTAATCGGGTCGCCTTCTTTGAGTGTCTTGTACCCCTCGCTGCTTATGCTTGAGTAATGCACGAAAACGTCTTTACCGTCCGCCGCTGCGATAAAACCGTAACCCTTCCTTGAGTTAAACCATTTCACCGTTCCCTCTGACATATACCGCCCCGCTTCAACAACTTATTGTAACACGGGCTTCAAGCCCGTGAATAAAACACGGCCAGGATGGCCGTGCCACATCTTGTTTTATTTTGTCGCCGACTCGCGGATGCCCGAACTCATACGTTCCTTCATCAGTCGGCCCATCTTGAACTTCACCGTCCTTTTGGCCGGCACATCCACTCGCTGCAGCGTCTTCGGGTTCTGCGCGACGCGAGACGCCCTGGTCCTCGTCTCGAATACACCAAAGTCGCGAAACTCCAGGCGGTTGCCCTTCATCAGCTCAGCGGTCATTGTGTCGAGGAATGTTTGAATGATTCGCTTGACTGTTACGCGCTTCGCCTGTGTGTCTTTTGCAATACGATCGATAAGTTCTTTTTTTGTAACTGTTGTCATATGTTACCTCGCCTCAACGAATAGCAAGTGGCAAATTAAATTCCTTGTCACCGGAAAACCACTGCCTGACCCTAACCCGCTTTCTGACCATTCGGGTCCCATTGTCTGCCTCTGCAAATCCTCTTTAAACGTTGTCGCGGCAAATAAGCCGAGTAACTGCAAGTAACTATACTATAACGACTTCGACGCGACAAGGAATTTTTATCGAAAAATTTTTCGCCTGTTCAAAATTACTTGACTATTCTGCGGATAAATTATAAATTGCGGCTTCTGTGGACAAACGCGGAAAAAAACCTGTGATTGGCATCCTGGGCGGAATGTGTTCCGGCAAGAGCACCGTAGCGGCCGAGCTGGCAAAGCTCGGGTGTGCCGTTATCGATGCCGATTCCATATCTCATCAGCTTCTCGAAGAAAAAGACGTTCTCAAAAAAATCGTCCGCGTATTCGGCAAAGAGATTCTCGACGACAAAGGCAAAATCAGCCGGCCTGCCCTGGCAAACAGGGTCTTCGGCGACCCCGCAAAACTGGCCGTCCTTACCGGCATACTGCACCCCCTCGTTATGGCTCGCGTCGAACAGTTGATTACACAGTGTGTTTCCCGGCCCGCAGTCAGGGCAATCGCCCTCGATATACCACTTTTGGTCGAAGTTGGCTGGGAAAAACGCTGCGACCACACCATTTTTGTCGATTGCGCACCCCCAATACGGCTTGAAAGAGCCAAAAAAACAGGTGTTTTTGAGGCCGACCAGCTAAAAATTCGTGAAAATCTTCAGATTTCTCTGGACAAAAAGAAACGTATCGCCGATAATATCGTCGATAACAATTCCGACTTATCGGGCTTGTCCAAACAAATCGCTAATATTTTCTCAACCATTATGGATAAAGGATAAGTGCGGTTTAGCGCGATGTTTGGGATATGCGTAAGCCCGGTTTGGGGATACTGACATAACGCCTTAAATACCAATTCAGCCACGCTCAGCGCCGTATAGTTTCTTTGCTGGGGTCTGAAAAATCAGCTTTTGTTGCGTCACCTTGGTCAAAAAACTGGCTGGTGGGCATCCGTGAAATATCGAAACGCTCCCCCGGATAAAATGTGCTGATGGGACGCAGGATAGAATGACTGAGGCGGTATAAATTCAGGATTAACGAACCCGCAGGGTCAAAAAGCGGGATAACTTCGCTTGTAACGTGGTTTTTGGCAGATGATTAGGAGCTAATATGAGTAAGGGCAGCCCAAGGGGCAAAAGGAAAAAACGGGGTCAGGACGAGGCAGAGGTAATCGAACAGACCGTTGGGGTCGAACAACCCGAACAGGCCAAAGAGGTCGAACCTCAGGTGCAGCCCGTGGTCGATAACGAACCGCAGGCCGCCGTCCAGGTTGTCGAGGAGACCAACGGGACAGAAACGAAGAAGACCGAAGAGGAATCGACTCACGAAAAATACGAACGGGTGAAGAAAGGCCAGCTCTACCTGACGGACCTCCAGCGGCTCAGCGTCTCCGAGCTGCACGAAATGGCCAAGAAGGACGGCATCACCGACTATACCGCCCTCAAGAAGCAGGAGCTTATCTTCCGAATCCTCAAGGAACGCATCCGCCAGAATGGTCTTATGTATGGCGAGGGCGTCCTCGAAGTCCTCCCCGATGGCTACGGCTTCCTGCGTAACCCCGACTACAACTACCTCTCAAGCCCCGATGATATTTACGTCTCGCCTTCCCAGATACGGCGATTCGGCCTGCGAACAGGCAATACCGTCTCAGGCCAGATTCGTCCGCCAAAGGATTCCGAAAAATACTTTGCCCTCCTTCGCGTCGAGGCAATCAATTTCGAAGACCCCGACCGGCTCGCTGAAAAAACCGTCTTCAGCGACCTCACGCCCCTGCATCCGCTGGAACGAATAATACTGGAGACAACCGCGGACGAGCTGAATATGCGCATAATCGACCTGGTGACCCCCGTCGGCAAAGGCCAGCGAGGACTCATCGTCGCGCCGCCAAGGACCGGCAAAACCGTCCTGCTCCAGAAAATGGCAAATGCCATATCGACCAATAACCCGCAAATCAAATTGATTGTGCTTTTGATTGACGAGCGGCCGGAAGAAGTTACCGAAATGGAACGCAAAACCGCCCCCGATGTCGAGGTTATCAGCTCGACCTTCGATGAGCCGGCGGCACGCCATTGCCAGGTTGCCGAAATCGTCATCGAAAAAGCCAAGCGTATGGTCGAATATGGCCACGACGTAGTTATTCTGCTTGACTCAATTACGCGTCTTGCTCGCGCCTACAACTCCGAAATGCCCCACTCAGGCAAAATCCTCACAGGCGGCGTTGACGCCAGCGCTATGCAGATGCCTAAGAAATTCTTCGGTGCTGCTCGAAAAGTAGAGGAAGGCGGCTCACTCACCATTTTCGCCACCGCCCTCATTGACACCGGCTCCAAAATGGACGAAGTCATTTTCGAGGAATTCAAGGCCACCGGCAATATGGAACTGCATCTCGACAGGAAGCTCGTTGACCGTCGCGTCTATCCCGCAATCGACATCAGCAGAAGCGGAACCAGAAGAGAAGAACTGCTGCTTGCTCCAAAAGAGCTTGCGCTTACGTATCGGCTGCGAAGGGTGCTCAGCGAAATGAACCACGTCGAGGCTGTCGAGCTGCTCAAGAGCCGCCTGACAAAGTGCAGAACAAACGCCGAATTCCTCATGACTATGAACATCGATTAACGGCTTTGCTTTACATTACAAGGTTGTTTGATTAAGATTATATTCCGGCAGGTAAGCGCCTGCCGGAATTTTTTATTTCAGGGAATCTTTTGGGCGTTATATGGCTGAAGAATTGAGCAAGGTTTACGAACCAAAGAACACCGAACAGCAGGCGGAGCAAATCTGGGCAGCGGGTAATTACTTCCACGCCGAGCCGGATTCCGCAAAAAGAAAACCTTATACCATTGTCATACCCCCGCCCAACGTTACCGCTGCATTGCACTTGGGCCACGCGCTTAATAACACCCTTCAGGATATCCTCATCCGCTATCACAGGATGCTGGGCCTCAATACTCTTTGGATGCCCGGCACGGACCACGCGGGCATTGCGACGCAGACCGTCGTCGAAAAAAGAATCCTCGCCGAAGAAGGCAAAAAACGCACCGATTTCAAACGCGACGTATTCGTCGCCCGTGTCCAGGCCTGGAAGGATGAATACGAGCGAAGAATCATCGACCAGCTTAAGGCGATGGGCTGCTCCTGCGACTGGCAGCGAACACGTTTCACAATGGATGAAACCTGCGCCAAAGCGGTCAGGGCCGCGTTTTTCAATCTCTTCAAAGATGGATTGATTTACCGGGGCAAACGTCTCGTCAACTGGGACCCCGCCACGCAAACCGTGCTTGCCGATGATGAAGTCGAGTACGAGACAATCCAGGGCAATTTCTGGTATCTGCGTTACCCTCTCACTGAGCCGGTCGTCGTGGAAGGCAAACGCATAGAATATGTAACGGTTGCGACCACCCGTCCCGAAACAATGCTTGGCGATACCGCTGTCGCGATGAATCCAAGCGACCCACGGGCAAAAGCCCTTGTTGGCAAAAATGTAAAGTTGCCGATAGTCGGCAGAATCATCCCCATTATCGCCGATGAGCACGTCGTTTTGCCGAATCCAAATAGCGAGGATGAAAAAGCCAAATTCTCAACCGGCTTTTTGAAAGTTACTCCCGCGCACGACCCCGATGACTGGGCGATTGGGCAAAGACATAAACTTGAAGTAATCAACGTAATGGCGCCCGATGGCTCAATCAGCGATAAATTCGGCTGGACCGACTGGGAGCAAATCAAAAACCCCGATGCCGAAAATCTCATCGGTATGGACCGTTTCGAGGCACGCGAGGCAATCGTCGAATGGTTCCGCGAGGAAGGCCTGCTCGAAGAAATCAGGCCCTACACCCACGAAGTAGGCCACAGCTATCGAAGCCACGTTCCCATCGAGCCGTATCTCTCGGACCAGTGGTATATCGCGGTGAAAAAACCCATACCGTCGCTCGTTGCTCGTGACTCGTCTCTCGCAGAATCGCTCATCGAGGGCACTGATGTTCCGGTGAACTCGTTGGCGGGCCTTGCTTTGAAACCCTTGTTGGATGGCCGATTGAAATTCATCCCCGAACGTTACGCCAAAACATATCAGGCCTGGCTCGAAAACCTCCGTGACTGGCCAATCTCCAGACAGCTCTGGTGGGGACACCAAATCCCAATATGGTCTCAAACCACAAAACTTAAAGACAAGAAATGGATCCAGTCAATGTATAAACATGGAATAGACCATTTCTTTGATGGTGAACATTCAGATAAAGTTGCTTGGCGCGTTATAAATAAAAACACAGGAGAAGTTGTCCAAAATCCTAATCAGGAATTTAATAAGAACAGTGAAGGTGAATATATAATTTATTTATGTCCTCTCATAAAAAAAGACATTAACAAAAGCGGAAGTTGGGAAAAAGCAGGATTTGAGAGAGACAGCGATGTCCTTGATACGTGGTTCAGTTCGGCGTTGTGGCCTTTCAGCACTCTGGGTTGGCCGGATGAATCGCCGTTATTGAAAACCTTCTACCCAGGCGATGTCCTTTGCACCGCACGCGAAATCATCACACTCTGGGTCTCGCGTATGGTGATGATGGGCCAGTATTGCTGCGGCGATATACCGTTCAAAGATGTTTATATCCACGCGATGATACAGGACGGCGAAGGCCGAAAAATGTCCAAAAGCTTGGGCAACGGCATCGACCCCCTCGTCGCAATAAACAGCCACGGCGCAGACGCTATGCGTTTTACCCTTGCCAGTATGACCACCGACACGCAGGATATCCGAATGCCCGTCGCGCAGATGACGCTTCCCGATGGCAGGGTCGAAAACACCTCACCCAAATTAGATGTGGGCAGAAACTTCTGTAACAAGCTCTGGAACGCCTCGCGTTTCGCGATGATGAACCTCGAAGGCATCGACGCAGCCCTCTTCGATAAAAACAAATTAGCTATAACCGACAAATGGATTCTCTCGCGTCTTGCCCGCACAATCGCCGAAGTTACCGATGGTCTTGACGCCTTCAAATATAATGAACCCCTGAACGCGATTTATAAATTCTTCTGGAATGACTTCTGCGACTGGTATCTCGAATGGGCAAAGCCAAGGATGTTCGATGTCTCTCAAAAACCGATTGCCCAGAACGTCCTCGCTTTCGTCCTCGACCAGACGCTTCGGCTCTTGCACCCCTTTGTGCCGTTTATTACCGAAGGCATCTTCCAGAAACTAAATGAACTCGCCCCCACGCGAGGCCTTAAAGGAATTGTGGAATTAAACGCCGCTAAAGCATTAGTCATAGCCGATTGGCCAAAACGAATTGATGCCTTGATAAATGAGCAGATTGAACAGCAAATCGACAATATCCAGACCGTTGTCCGCTCTGTCCGCGACATAAGAAGCAAATGCAGCATTCCGCCCTCCTTGAAACTCGTCGTCTCGGTCAACGCGCCAAACGATATTTCCGGAATTCTGAACGCTGACGAGGGTCTTATCTGCCAGATTGCGAATCTCAAAGAATTCAGCGCATCGCACTCGGCCCCGAAGCCCAAAAACGCCGCCGCGGCAATATCAGGCCAGATGCAGATTTACGTCCACGATGCGATAGATGCCGAAGCCGAGCGAAAACGCCTGACCAAACAGAAAGAGCAAATCGAAGGCGTGAAAAAAGGCGTCGAAGCCAAACTCGCCAACGAAAACTTCATAGCGAGGGCAAAATCGGAAGTTGTTGCCCAGACAAAAGAAAAACTGGCGGAATACACCGAACAGTTAAAGGCCATCGAAAAACACATGGCCGAATTGAATGATTAAAGGGGGATAGGATGGAAATCGAAGTCGAACTTTCAAAAATAATAATAAATGAGTCGTCCGACCAGCAGATAATCGTCCTCAAGGAACGCTATGGTCAGCGAAGTTTCCCCATTGTCATCGGCATCGTCGAAATTTTCGCAATCGACCGTCGGCTAAAAGGCATTCAGCCCCCGCGACCGATGACCCACGACCTGCTCGACAACATAATCACCTCCCTCGGCGCCCGCGTCGAAAGAATAATCATCAACGATCTCCGCAACCACACCTTCTACTCCAGGATAGTCCTCAGCTTGAACGGCAAAATTGTCGAAGTTGATTCCCGCCCCTCCGATGCCATTGCCCTCGGTGCCGCTTCAGGTGCGCCTATTTTTGTGGATGAGCAGGTGTTTGACAAGATTTCGGACTGACCAAACTCGCTATAATCAATAGGCCCACAGCCGTGCAAAGCATCGAATCCGCCATGTTAAACGCCGGCCAGTGCCTCCCGGGCCAATACACAATATCAATAAAATCCCGCACTAATCCCCCGTTGAACGCACGATCGTAAAGATTCCCCGCTATCCCGGCCGCGAATAAAGCCAGCGCGACAACAACAATTTTCCCTTCCCTCAGCGCAAACATAAATACCGCTATAATCACCACCAGCGCAGCCGCCGATATCGACACCAGCATTATCCGGTGTCCCCCCGCTATTCCGAATGCTGCCCCCGGGTTCTCCGCCAATTGCAGCCGCAAAAAACCATCTATTATTGTTACGCACTGTTCCTGCATATTTTCAAGCCAGACGAATACCGCTTTTTTCGTCCAGAGGTCGAATGCCAGACCGCCTCCGAAGATTGACCAGAAAATAAGATGACGGATTCCAGGGGATGGAGGACTGAGGACGGAAGACGTAAGATTTGTTTTCTGTTCCCCGTTCATTACTTCGAGTATTTCTCTATCAGTTTGATAAGCCGGTCTTGCCTCGGCTGGTCCGGCTTGATGCTCAATGACTGACGCCACAGTTCCACTGCCTGCGCCTTCAGCTCCGCGTCGTTTTCCGCTTTCGCCTTGGTCATATATGCCACACCAAGCCCGCGGTACGCCTCCCAGTCATAGCTGTTGATTTTTATCGCCTGCCTGTAATTATAGATTGCCTGATTTACGTCGTTTAACTGCAGATAGCAGTAACCGATATACTGATACGCCGAACTATTCGCCGGCTGCATCTGCGTCACCACCGTGAATAATTCCTTTGCCGGCTCGATGCGCTTGGTCCGCAGATACGCCATCGCCAGAGATATCATTACCTCGGGGTTGTTGCTGTCCATCTCCAGCGCACGCTTGTATGACCGCACCGCCTGCTCATAATTCTTCTGCGAATCGTATATATTGCCTAAAAGCTGGTGAAGCTCCTCGGCGTTCCCGTCTATTTTCTCCGCCCTCTTGCTGTACACAATCGCCTGGTTGTAATCGTTTACCTCGTAAAGGCACTGGGCGGTTTTGAGATTTGCCTCAAAATTGTTGGGCTTAAGCTCGCACGCTCTGCGGTACGCCTTCACCGCCTGCGTAAACTCTTTCATCGTCTGGTAAACCCGCCCCAAACTGAAATAATCCCTGAATGACCACGGGTTCAGCCGGGTCGCAGCGACATACGCCGCCGCGCTCTTCTTATATTCCTGCTTCTGCTCGTAAATCTCCCCCAATAGCGAATGCGCCAGCGAGAACCGCTCGTCAGCCTTTGCTGCCTGGTTGAGCTTGTCAATCGCCTTATCGTTGTCGTTCAGCTCACGCAGTTCAACCGCGTCAACGTATAACGCCACCGCCTGTTGTCGGTTTGCGCAACCCCACACCGGCAATAACGCCAGGCCGGCTACCGCTGCCAGTATTACGCTTTGAACGTCCCTTCTTTTGGACATCCTGTTTTCCCCGTATAATTAAACTCGAAAGACAATGACTTATCAGGATATATCGTCATACCACGCTGTAAACCCTTAAATTATACCACCTTAACCAAAAGTGTCAAAAACTTTCGCCTTGCCGCCGAATCTTCGATGTTGATTATTTTCCGCCGATGCGTTATGATTCCCCGTTTACCTTATTGGTTAGCGTAATTCTTTGTAAGGATGACAAATATGGAAAATTTGTGGATAATGGCGGCGGCCCAGCCCCAGGGTCAGTCCGAAGTTCCTGCCGAACCGGTGGGCCGGAATCAGACCACAACAGGAACCGTTGCTCCCGCCGAACCTAATACCTCACATACCGGCGCTGTCGGCGGGTCTTCCGCCCCGATTATGCAGCTTATTTTCATCGTCGGCATTTTTGTGATTTTGTACTTCATTATGTTCCGTGAGCCGAAAAAACGCCAGCGACAGCAGCAGCAGATGATTCAGTCCCTCAAAAAGAACGATAAAGTCAGGACCATAGGCGGCATCATCGGCATCGTCGTTGACGTCAAAGGCGACGAAGTCACCCTCAAAGTCGATGAGTCGAACAATACCAAAATCAAAGTGGCGGCCTCCGCCATCGGGAAAAACCTTTCGAACGAAGGACAATAAAAGCCGGATATAACAAGGATTTGATATGGGTAAGAATTTAACGTGGAAAATCGTATTAATTGTTGCTTTGATCGTCCTCGCGGTCTGGACGCTCTACCCGCCGAGCAAAACACTCAAGCCGGGCATCGACCTCGGCGGCGGAACAAGCTTGATTTATGAAATCGACGCGAAAGGCCTCAGCTCCGACGAGAAAAGAGGTCTCTCAGAAAGGGTAATCACCGTCCTGAGACGCCGTATTGACCCCGCCAATATACAAAACCTCGTCTGGAGACCGCAGGGCAGTACAAGATTTGAAATCCAGATGCCGCTCGCAAGCGCCGAGGCCAGGGAAAAAAGAACGCAATACGAAGCCGCCCTCACAGATCTTTTGACGGGAAATGTTACCCAGGCCGCCATTATACGCTCCGTTGCCAAACCCGCGGACCTGCGGGCAAAGGACTTCGAAAAATTCGCCCGCGATTCCAATGACAGGGCACAAATCCTCAACGACTTCGCAAAGGTCTTCGATGAGCGGAAAGCCCTCCAGCAGCAAAGAGACGACCTCGCAAACCAGATGACCACGCCCGAAAGCTTGATTAAGCTCACGGGCCTTAAACTCGACGATATTAAAATTCAGGTCGTTGAATGGGTCAAACTCAAGGGGGACCAAAGGAAGCAGGCCATCCTCGATTACCTCGGCGGCTCCGACGGCAATTTCGACCTGCTTACTCGCTATACAGAAATCTGCGCCAAATGGGCCGACGTGGCTGACCGCCTTACTACACCTAAAACCGGTCTCAACAGCCGATATGAGGAAGCCAAACAGACGCTCCAGAAACTGAACTTGTCCAATGACCAGATTACCTCCGCACTCGAAGCCGGCTCGCCCG
Source organism: Sedimentisphaerales bacterium (assembly GCA_050012515.1). GTDB lineage: Bacteria > Planctomycetota > Phycisphaerae > Sedimentisphaerales > Anaerobacaceae > Fen-1362. Next base: position 207,128 of record JBEKHA010000001.1, read on the forward strand.
GTTCCGCCAAAAACAAAAGAGCGGTTGAAGCCCTCAAAAATGAATTTCCTGAACTGAAAGACAAAATCGACAAGGTCGCAAAAACTTACAGCGCCTATTTCCCCTTCAGGGGCCGTCTCGATGACCCCAGTGACCTGCAGCGCATGTTAAGAGGCGCTGGTATTCTCGAATTCAGAATCCTCCCCACAATGGACCACCCCGAAGTCGATTCAGCCCAGATGAACGCATACGTTGAAACCCTCAAAACAAAAGGACCTAAATATCCTCTCGACGACCAGTATGTCTGGCTCGAAATCGAAAATCCGGCAGAGTGGCACGCCGCAGACAGGTCGGGCAGGCGAGCTATCACCGCACAGTTCGGCGACAAAACCTATGTCCTCGCCAGCAACAGGAAAAATAAAGACGAAACGATGCTCCACGCCGGCCAGAGGGACTGGAAACTCGTCAAATCCTCCCCCGGTCAGGACCAGCAGGGAAGACGCGCAATCGATTTCGAGCTCGATGAACGCGGCGGAAAACTCTTCTCTACTGTAACAGGGAAAAATCTCGACAGGCCGCTCTGTATTGTCCTCGACAATGTGGCGCTCTCTGCGCCTAACATCCAGGCCAGGATTTATACCAACGGCCAGATTACAGGCGACTTCAAGCAAACCCAGGTCGAGGATATGGTCACAAAACTTAACGCCGGCTCACTTCCTGCCCGCCTCATCGAGCAGCCCGTATCCGTCAAAACCATCGGCCCCTCCATCGGCGCTGATAACCTACAGAAGGGATTGAAATCAGGAATGGTGGGCTTGGCGGCCGTAGTCCTCTTTATGCTCATTTACTATAGAAAAGGCGGCGTCATCGCCGATATAGCGCTTCTGCTTAATATCCTGTTCCTGCTCGCTATTATGGCGGGTATCAGCGCAACCTTTACTTTGCCCGGTATCGCAGGTGTCATCCTCACCATCGGTATGGCCGTTGACACCAACATCCTGATTTTTGAAAGAATTCGTGAGGAACAGGATAAGGGCGCCTCGATCGGCATTGCTGTCAAACTCGGCTACGAAAGGGCGTTTAGAGCGATTTTCGATTCGCACGTAACCACAATTCTGACTGCCTTAATCCTGTACTGGGTTGCCTCCGAGGAAATAAAGGGTTTCGCGCTTACTTTGATGCTGGGTTTGGCATCGAATCTGTTCACCGCCTTCTTTGTAACTCGAATGTCCTTCGACTGGCTCCTGAAACATAAAATCGTCAAAGACCACCTCGTCTTCATGCACCTCTTCAGGCATGTACCCAAGATCGACTGGATGAAAGCCCTGCCGCTGTTCCTCGTCATTTCCGGCATTTTAACTATCGGCGGCGTAACACTCTTCTTTATGAGAGATGACTCCAAGAACAACAAGTATGATATCGAATTCACGGGCGGAACCAGCGCACAAATCGACCTTGTCGAAGGCGTAAAGCTCGACAGGCAGCAGGTTGAAGACAGAATCCATAAAGAAGGCGAAAAGCTTAATGACAAGGCCATTGCTGCCGCTACCGTTTACAGCGTCGGCGACACAGGCAGGCAATATGAAATTACCACAACCGAGACAAATAAAACAAAGGCAGTCGTCGCCTTCTCAACGGGCCAGTGGACTGTCGAATCGGTTGCCGCGGCTGTCAAAAAAGCCGCCGACACCCAGCAGGCCGAAATGCCGCATCTCGTTGTCGCGCCCGAAAGGTCGGGCCATGCTTTTGCCGTCGGCACAAGCCAGTTAAATAAAAACACAGTCGCCGATGTTCTCAAATCGGCTTTCCCCGACGCCAATATCTCCGACCCGCAGTTTGATGAAATAGTTTCAAACGCCATTCTCGCTGCGTTTGGAGACCAGCTCGAAATACGCAAGAATCTCCAGCCCAAAGTTACCTCTACGGAAAAAATAACCGAATCGATGCTCGAGAATTCTCCCGATCTCCTCGATTTCGTCGGCGGCGTTGCCGTCAGGTGCGAGCTTGCAACCAGCGCCACGGCCGCTGAAATCAGTCAGAGATTCGAAGACCTCAAATTCAAACCTGATATGAGGGGCGTCAACTGGTACGCCTACCGGGTCCTCGATTCGAACTTTAAAAAAATGGACCCCAATCTGCCGGTAAAATCCTTCGTTTATATCGCCTCGGAACCTGAAATCTCCGTCGGCCAGCAGGACTCCGACGTATGGACGCAGTTCGTCGATGGCGAAAAAGCCAAGGTTGTCGATTCGATGCAAATTGCCTCGTCCCTGCCGCACGTAACACAGATAAGCCCCTCCATCGGAAGAGAGGCCAAGACCGCTGCCCTGGTTGCCGCGATTTTGTCTCTTATTGCGATGCTGATTTACCTGGGACTTCGATTTGGTGATGTGCGATACGGTCTGGGCGGCGTAATTACACTTGCCCACGATACTACCGCTACGATGGGCGCACTGATGTGCTGCGCATTTATTGCCGCCACCGCCTGGGGACCGAAGCTGCTTATCGCCGATTTCAAGATTGATATGACTATGGTCGGCGCATTCCTTACCCTGCTCGGCTATTCGATTAACGATACCATTATCATTTACGACCGTATCCGTGAAAATCGCAGGAAAGGAACCCTGACCGCACAGCTTATCAATGATAGTATCAATGCCACTCTTTCCAGGACAATTCTGACCAGCACAACCGTGTTTTTAGTGGTCTTTGTTATGTATGTCTTCGGCGGCAGCGGGCTGCGGGGCTTCAACTACGCTATGCTCTTCGGCGTCATCGAAGGAACATATTCATCAATTGCGATATCTGCGCCGATATTACTAATAAGGGGACAAATGGCAGTCAAAAAACCCGCCCCTAAACAACAGCAGAACTGATTGTTTGGTTAACTCCCGGGAGGAAAGGGACTGCCCTTTTCCTCCCGTTTATTTTCTGTGCTGGTGTATGCAAAAGGACTTTAAAATAGGTCTGGCAATCGGCGTAACACTAGCTGCAGGCGCCGTCATTTGGCTTGCCACCCTGCCCAACCTCAGCGCAAGAGCCCGTGCCCTCGAAGCCGCCTCAAATATAAACCCTTCTCCCCAAATTCCAGCCGAGGTTTCATCGACTCCGAGTAGCGACCTGTCCTCCGAAGTGATAACGAAGGAGGAGAACCGAGTATCGAGCATTGAAAATCCGGATACTAACGACCAGACACAAACGGCAAACGCCCAGCAGCAGCCACGGATTCACATTGTCCAGAAGGGCGATACCCTTTCCTCTATCTCCGCCAAATATTATGGCACCGTCCGTCAATGGCGTAAAATCGTCGCCGCCAACCGGTCGAATCTGCCGGACCCGAATCATCTCGTTCCTGGCGCCAAACTGATTATTCCCCAGTAGTGTGAAAAATGGGTCAGCCCGCCCTGAGCATCGTCGGACTGTCGAAGGGAAGTCGATTTCTGAAATATCAAATCGCAAATAAAAAATTGTGGAATGCCCGGGACAGGAATCGAACCTGCATAGGGGAAACCCCTACCAGCCCCTCAAGCTGGCGCGTCTGCCAGTTCCGCCACCCGGGCGAGCTATATTGATTATTGACGATTGATGACTAAAAGTCAATCGCCAATTCAAAATGGCTGTTTACCGCAGAGACAGCAGAGCGCGCAGGATTACTCCAAAACTCGAAGCACGAATCTCGAAATCCGAAACAAATAACAAATCCTAATTACCAAACGACTAAAACAGCAGGCGTTAGCCGTTTTAGGATTCAAGTTTTTTAATATTCGTGCTTGTTTCGTATTTCGGTTTTCGAATTTCGTATTTTAACTTTTTATTCTCAGTGGTGAGTTCGGGTTTATTTACCTTTTACCCCGTCGTAAAGCAGAATATGCAGCCGCTGGCAAAACAAATAGCCCGTTTCTTTACACAATTGCGCGACCATAGGTGATTTGGCAATCAGCTCATCCCTCTTTTTCGCCTGCGGCATAAGCATTACTTTTTCCGCTGATACCCCGCCTATTTGCTCCACGGCCTGCTGAATTTCAGACAGGTCATCGGGCGAATCCACCACGAATTTAAGCTGGTATGGATATCGTCTGATTAATTGTCTTACGGAGGAAAAGGGGTCAGGCCCCTTTTTTGCTCCTGAATTTGACAGCTTCGGGCTTACGCTCATCAGGTCGCAGGCAAGCCCCGCGACGAATTTGATACCAGCCGTCTCAATCGTGATATGTTTGTTTCGCTCTTTTAACGCCTTGACAAGGTCGGGCAGCTGCGGATTCACCATCGGCTCGCCGCCCGTTATCACCACATATCGGCAGGGCCAATGGACGATTCTGTTGACTATTTCCGGTATGGGGAGTTCTTCGCCTTCATTGGCGTCCCAGGCGTATTTTGTATCGCACCAAACGCAGCCGACAGGACATCCCGCCAGACGAATAAACACACTCGGCGTTCCCGCCAGCAGCCCCTCTCCCTGAATCGAATGAAAAATTTCGTTTACTACCATTTCAAACGCTAGCACTGTCCTATGCTAAACCGTTTTTTTTGTGCCGACGACACCCTGAACATAATCAATCGGGTCTTCAAGCCCCGCGTCGTGAAAGCCCTTCAGCCGAATCCGGCACGAATCACATCTGCCGCAGCTTCTGCCTTGTTTGTCCGGGTCATAGCAGCTGTGCGTCAGCGAGTAATCCACGCCCAGCTTTTTCCCCGCCAGTATCGTCTGCCCCTTCGTCATATTTATGATTGGCGTATGAATCTGGAATATCCCTTTCTTCTGTATCCCCGCAGCCGTCGCCAAGTTCGCCATTTTCTCGAACGCCTGAATATAATCATGCCTGCAATCGGGATACCCGCTGAAGTCCGTCGCATTGACACCAAGAAAAATATCGAATGCCTTTAGTACTTCCGCCCACGCCAGCGCATAACTCAAAAATATCGTATTCCGCGCCGGAACATATGTTAGCGGTATCTCGTCGCCCGGCTGGCCGAGGCCCTTCCGGTCTTTGGGCACTTCAATCGTCATGTCCGTTAGCGCCGACCCGCCGATACCCCCCATATCTATCTGGATGACCTTGTGCTCGACCACCCCTATCGACTTCGCTGCCTGCCTGGCCCACTCAACTTCGCACTGGTGACGCTGACCATACCGGAACGTCAGGGCGTATAATGAAAACCCGGACTGTTTCGCTATCGCCAGCGTCGTGGCTGAATCCAGCCCCCCGCTTAACAGCACTACCGCTTTATCTTCTGCCATTCCAAGCTCCTTATTGAATTGGGAACGTTATTATATTATACTAATTAAAAAGCTTTTACGAGAGCCAAGAAATGAACGATAAACCGCAGCTGGAACTGTTCGATAACCCTTCCCCGAAACGCGACTATTGTATTACCATCCGCTGCCCCGAATTTACCAGTGTCTGCCCGAAAACCGCCCAGCCCGACTTCGGCGAAATCACAATCGAGTACTGCCCTGATAAAACCTGCATCGAGCTCAAATCCCTCAAATTATATATGCAAAGCTACCGCAACAAGGGCATCTTTTATGAGGCGTTGACAAACCAAATCCTCGACGATTTAATTGTTGTCTGTAAGCCGAGATGGATGAAGGTAACTTCCCGGTTTACACCCCGCGGCGGCATTACTACCGACGTGACGGCAGAATATAGTAAGAACAAAAAAAACAACACTACTCAGAGGTAACAAAATGGGAATATCTTTTCACTGCGAACACTGCGGCAAAAAAATAGAAGCCCCTGATACCGCCGGCGGAAAATGGGGCAAATGCCCCGCCTGCCACAACAAAGTTTACGTCCCCGCGAGCAAACCCGCTCAGCCCGACGACGAGCTTCGGCTCGCCCCTCTCGACACCGACGACGAGGTTAAACATCGTAAAATGCTCGCCGAAGAAGCACGACTCCAGCGGGAAATCCTCAAAGAAACCAATGTCCCCGAAGAAGGCGCCGCTCCCAAAAATCATTCCTCAGCCCCTTCAAAACCAAACGACCTCAGCGACGCCGAACTGACAACCTGCATTATCAGCTACATCCGCCAGATGGCGGACGGCGAGCTTGATTTGGCCGGAGAAACAGCTTTAACAATTATCCCCAATGGCCAAAATGCTGTTCGTATTCTCGAAAGAATCGCCCTTAGCGAAATCCCCGAACCGGAAATCGCCGACATCCCGCAGCAGGTCCTCTCCGGGCTTATAAAAAACCTCCGAAGCCGGCTGCGTTGACAAGCCCCACTAAACCCGGGGCCAAGGTCCAATAAAAACCCCGCTGTCGCCGTTCCGTTTTCATCCCCGCGCTTAATAAAAATCCCCGCCAATTTGTCCCCGCGATTTCCGTTACCTATACTTTAATCAGAGAGAGGGAATGATCCTGCTCTTCGTAGAATCACACCTTTGGGAAGGGAACTTATATGGGTATCAGGCCGATTCTTGTTCACGTTACGCACGAAGCAGCGAATAAAATGGGCGGCATCGGTGCCGTGCTGGAAGGTTTCTTCACCTGCCAGTCATATCTCGACGCCGTTGAACGCTCCATTATTGTTGGTCCGCTCTTCACCACCGAGGGCTCCGTCCTCGACCGGCTCGGTCCCACCGGCGAAGTCCTTTACTCTTCGTTCGACGGCCTCACCCAGACCGGCTATGCCTCCGCTTTCTCCAGAATCGAATCCTTCTATGGCGTAGGAATCATCTACGGCAGACGAACCTTCGTCGATTCCCAGACCGGAATAAAATCCTCGCCCGAAGCCGTCCTCATCGACGTTCGCAATGCCGACCCCGGCCCCGTCAACGAATTTAAAGCCCGATTGTTCGAAGAGTTCGACATCAAAAGCGACCTTTACGAACACCTCTGGGACTTCGAACAGTATGTCCGTCTCGCCCCTGCCGCCCTGGCTGTCCTCAAAGTCATCGGCGCTGCCACGGACAAAACCGTTGTCGTCGCACACGAGTTTATGGGTATGCCCGCCGCGATGGCCGCCATGCTCGACCAGACCTGCAATTACAAAACCGTCTTCTACGCCCACGAAGTCGCCACAATGCGCAAAATCGTCGAGGACCATCCGGGCCACGACACAATGTTTTACAACGTCATCAAAAAAGCGCACCAGCAGAAACTCTACGTCGAGGACATCTTCGGCCCGCAGGACCGGTACTTCAAACACCCGCTCGTCGATGCCTCCAAACACTGCGACGCCATTTTCGCCGTCGGCGGCCTCGTCGCCGATGAGCTGAGGTTCCTCGCGCCGGAATTCGAATCCGCGCATATCAGCGTCGTTTATAACGGCATTCACGCCTACAAAACTACCGTCGAGGAAAAACTCAGCTCCAAACGCAAACTCCAGCAATACTGCTTCAACCTCCTCGGCCACACGCCCGACTTCGTCTTCACGCACGTTACCCGCCTGGTCCGCAGTAAAGGGCTTTGGCGAGACCTCCGCGTCCTCGAACACCTCGATGAGGCATTTACAAGGGAAGGCAAAACCGCCGTAATGTATATGCTCACCACCGAGGTCTGCCAAAGACGTAGCTGCGACATCTTCGAAATGGAAGCACGCTACGACTGGCCCGTAGCCCACCGCGAGGGCTGGCCCGACCTCTCCGGAGGCGAGGCAACATTCTACACCGCTATTCAGGAATTTAACGCCAAAAGCAAAAATGTGAAAATCATCTTCATCAACCAGTTTGGCTTCAGCAGAAAACTCTGCGGCAGCAAAATGCCCGAAGATATGGAAATCATCGATATCCACAGGGGAACCGACGTCGAATTTGGCCAGAGCATCTACGAACCATTCGGCATCGCCCTCGTCGAACCGCTCACCTTCGGCGGCCTCTGCGTCTTCACAAACGTCTCCGGCTGTGCCGGCTTCGTCAGCGACGCCATCGTCGGAACAAACCCGTCTCCCAAAGACGGCACCCGAAACGTCATCATTGCTGATTACACCTCCATCGATGGCCAATTTCCGCAAATCAAAGACCTTCTTGCGATTAACAGGGTCGCCCGCGACCGGGTTGAAGTTGCCGAAAGCCGCGAAGTCGCCGACGAAATCCTGATGCTCCTGCCCAAGTCCGACGCCGAAGTCGCCGCGATGATTGAGAATGGCCGTCGCATCGCCCAGAATATGAGTTGGGACGTTGTCGTCAATGATTACCTCCTGCCTACACTCGAAAAAATCCTCCACACCAATCGTAGCGCAGCGAAGATCTCGGTATCGCGGTAAGTTTAGCCGTCGCCGGTACGGCGGCGTATTGCTTAAATTTAGCCCCTCAATTTACCTGTCCTCGAATGTCGTTGTCGGGGATTGAGGGGTTACTTCTGGGCCACAGGCCGAAACAATCTTTCCCCAAATCCGCAATCCGAAATCTGCAATCCCACATAGGAATCTCCGCGGTTTCTGAGGTTAAAAAGTGCCCTAAAAATTTTTTATTTTTTTCTGTTTATCCCCTTGACGTTGGTCGTATTTATAGTACAATTGCTTTTCTCAGTGGTCAAGCTAACAACGATGTTGCTTGGCCACTGGTGTCTTAACAAGACACAAGTTGTTCTTTTACAAGTTAACAGTATAGCCAAATACAGCAACGAAAGTGCATATAGTAAGGTCCTCCATAGCCTGGAGGGCTTTCAACACTTTCGATGTGTGTGCCAATGAATGTGTTGAGCCTTCCCCCGCTCTTGCTTTCGCAAGAAAGCTGCGGGGGGAATTATTAAGACGACCTCCATTTTCGTCCCGGGTGAAAAAGGACTTGTGTGCCCTTGCCTTGTGCAAAGGCGGACCTGTCCACCGTAGCCCGAAGGGCGGAGGTGGATCGATGAATCAAACTGAAGGGTTTGATCCTGGCTCAGAACGAACGCTGGCGGCGTGGCTAAGACATGCAAGTCGCACGGATAGGTCTTGTGAGCAATCATCGGACTTATCAGTGGCGAAAGGGTGCGTAATAGATAGGTAACGTACCTCGAACTTTGGGATAGCGCCGTTACGGGAAACCGTAACTACCGAAAGGGGCGATAATACCGAATAATGTCATCTGCTGATAGGTGGATGACCAAAGATACGTTGGTTCGAGAGCGGCCTATCGCCTATCAGCTTGTTGGTGAGGTAATGGCTCACCAAGGCTTTGACGGGTAGCGGGGCTGAGAGGTCGGCCCGCCTCATCGGGACTGAGACACTGCCCGGACCTCCACGGAGGGCTGCAGTAACGAATATTGGGCAATGAGCGAAAGCTTGACCCAGCGACGCCGCGTGTGGGAGGAAGTCCTTCGGGACGTAAACCACTTTTAAGCTTAAGAAAGACCGCCGCAAGGCGGTTTGATCTATGCTAGAAAAAGTCACGGCTAACTCTGTGCCAGCAGCCGCGGTAAGACAGAGGTGGCGAGCGTTGTTCGGTGTCACTGGGCTTAAAGCGTGTGTAGGCGGCCAGATAAGCGCGTTGTGAAATCCCCCGGCTTAACCGGGGAACTGCTTCGCGTACTGTCTGGCTTGAGGCAGGTATGGGTGCGGGGAACTGTTGGTGGAGCGGTGGAATGCGTAGATATCAACAGGAACGCCGGTGGTGAAGACGCTGCACTGGGCCTGATCTGACGCTGAGACACGAAAGCGTGGGCATAAAACGGGATTAGATACCCCGGTATTCCACGCCCTAAACGATGTCTACTAGGCTGGGGAGGTTCTGACGCCGCCCTGGCCGAAGCAAAAGTGTTAAGTAGACCGCCTGGGGAGTACGGTCGCAAGGCTAAAACTCAAAGGAATTGACGGGGGCTCACACAAGCGGTGGAGCATGTGGATCAATTCGAAGCAACGCGAAGAACCTTACCTGGGTTTGACATGCATGGATGCTTTACCTGAAAAGGATAAAGTTACCCGCAAGGGTGAAACTTGCACAGGTGCTGCATGGCTGTCGTCAGCTCGTGTCGTGAGATGTCGGGTTAAGTCCTTTAACGAGCGAAACCCTTGCCGTTAGTTGCCAGCGGGTCATGCCGGGAACTCTAACGGGACTGCCGGTGTTAAACCGGAGGAAGGTGGGGATGACGTCAAGTCATCATGGCCTTTATGCCCAGGGCCTCACACGTGCTACAATGGCGAGCACAAAGCGACGCAAGACCGCAAGGTGGAGCAAATCGCATAAAAGTCGCCTCAGTACAGATTGCAGGCTGGCAACTCGCCTGCATGAAGTTGGAATCGCTAGTAATCGTGAATCAGCTACGTCACGGTGAATGTGTTCCTGAGCCTTGTACACACCGCCCGTCAAGTCATGGGAGTCGTAAGTACCCGAAACCGTGTTGTCAACCGCAAGGAGACGCATGTCTACGGTAAGTGCGATGACTGGGACTAAGTCGTAACAAGGTAGCCGTAGGGGAACCTGCGGCTGGATCACCTCCTTTCTAAAGGATATATTTAGACCTTGCCCTTATGGGGCGAGTGTATTAGTCAGACATTTTCGTTGCTGTTGGCTTGCTGTTAATTATTAAAGGCCCTGTATGACCTACAGGGCCTTTCTTATTTTATGGAAAGACCCACCCCCCGCCGTTTTGTCAAACAAAACGAGACGCGGGGGTCTTTGCTGCGCTACGAGGGGCTTTTTTATTGCACATAAACGACAAATACATATATTGCTCAAAATGGCTGAACAAGTGAAGATTGGAGAAATCACTAATTCCCCTATCGACCATGTAAGAAAACGAGGGCTGAAATTCCTATGCATCGCTTCGGCGGCGGTGGGATTTACGCTGACGCTGCAAATCGCTTTGAACGCAAATTTCGCAGTTGAGGAAATGAATCTAAGCGGCCTGCAGCAGGGGCTTCTGGAGATGTTCCGCGAAAGCTGCGGGATTTTCGCGCTGGGGATTTTGGCGCTTTTGGCAGGGCTGGCCGAACCTCTTATCGGGGCTGCCGTACTTATTTTTCTTGCTGTGGGGCTTGGCAGCTACTGTTTCGTCCACGATTATTTTTGGCTGATAATAGCGAGCTTGGTCTGGAGTCAGGGGCTTCACGTCTGGATGCCGCTGCCGAATTCGATGGGTCTTGCGCTGGCTGAGCCGGGTTATGAGGGTCGTCGCATTGGGCAGATTCAGGCCGCCGGCGCCGCGGGTTCGGGTTTTGGACTTGTTACTGCCCTGGTGCTTAATATCGCGGGAGTTGCGATTCGGCCCATATATATTGTGGCAGGTTCAGCGGCATTGATTGCCTCAGCGGCGTGCCTGTATATCCCGCGTCAAATCCGAAGTGAAAAACCAAAACTGGTAATCAGACGCAAGTATGGTCTTTACTACCTGCTGAACTTTCTCGAGGGGTGGCGCAAACAAATATTTCTCGCCTTTGCGGGGTTTTTATTAGTCAAGGTTTACGGCACGCCGCTATCGACGATGCTGATAATGTGGATTGTCGTGCAGGCCGTCGGGTGGTTCAGCTCGCCTGCCGTCGGTCGGCTTATCGACCGCATCGGCGAACGCAGGATACTGGTTTTCTATTACTCCTTTATGACGGTTTGCTTTCTCGGTTATGCTTTCATAAGAATTAAATACATTCTTTACGGCGTATTTTTGCTGGATAGTTGTTTCTTTGTTTTCGCTATGGCGCTGACGACGTATATCGGCAGGCTCGCGCCAGCCAGCGAAAAGACAATGACGCTCAGCATGGGTGTTGCGATGAATCATGTCGCGGCCGTCACGATGCCTCTTGTCGGCGGAATTGTCTGGAAGTATCTCGGTTATAAATGGACATTCCTGATTGGCTCTGCAGCCGCTGCCGCCAGTATTCTGTCGGCGATGTGCGTTCCTGACCGCATCAGACCCGCAATCGAGGGTGTGCCGGTGGCTGTTACTCCTCTTGCCGGCGGAGAACCTGATTAGATAGTCGTTAGGGGGTAGTCGATAGTCGTTAGTGGTTTAGCGGACAGCGTATGGCGTGCAGCGTTCAGCGGACAGGTAAAAATTTCCTTTATGAGTGCGGATTTTCGTGGTAAAAATATCGACGGAATTCGTATCTATACAGATTAGACGCGTTTACGGGGTTGATAATGGGGCAGCGGAAAAGGATAAGTGAACGGCTGGAAAGCAAAGCCGGTTTCGTAGTGGTGGCGGAGCTAACGGGCGGGCCGAATTTTGACTTTGGGCCGATAGGCAAGTTCCTGTCGGCTTACAAAAAGGCGGGGCCTGATTCGATACCGGCGGGGTTTGATTTCGCGGGGATAATGCTGCCGCAGAATCCGGGCGGGGTGGCGAATATCGACCCGGGGCACGCGATTGACCGGTTGAACGCGGAAGGACTGCTGGGCGATTTGGATTGTGTGCCGCATATTTCGTGCAAGGACCAGAACGCCAATTCGCTTGTCAGCTCGCTTGTGGGGCTGAGAGATTCGGGCGTTGAGAGCGTGCTGATTCTTACGGGCGATAAGCCGATTTTAGCGACGGGCGTTTTCGATTTGGATTCGATTGGGCTGCTGCAGGTCATCAGGGATATGAACAACGAGGCGTATATCAAGGCGAAGCCGGCGGATTTGGGAAAGGTGCACCAGTTTTTCCCGGGTGCGGCGGTGTCGCCATTCAAATACACAGAGCAATCGCAGATGCAGCAATACTACAAGATGGAGAAGAAGATTGCGTGCGGGGCGAAGTTTTTGATTACGCAGGTCGGCTGGGACTGGAAGAAGTCGCAGGAGCTGTTCAAATACTTAGAGAATCATAAAATAAATATCCCGGTTTTCGGCAACGTTTTCCTTTTGAGCACGACGACTGCGGCGCCGCGGCTGATGCACGACGCGAAACTGACGGGGTGCTTTGTGAGCGATGACTTTCTGGCGAAGATGTATTCGGAGAATTTGTCGCAGCATATCGAAAGGGCGGCGCAGCAGGTGGCGATGTATAAGGCGATTGGCGCTGCGGGGGTGGATATCGGGGGCGTGAGTAATTTTGAGACATTCGCGGGGATTTTGAAGATGGCGGCGGAGATTGGCGACGGGTGGGGACAATACAAGGACAATCTGTGCTTTCCCGCGAAGAGGGCGTTTTATCTTTACCCGGCTTCGCCTGAGGGCTACGCCGTGGCAAGCGATGAGGCGGCCCTTTCTAAACCCAAGGCGACGGTCCATCACAAGTTTTTCAATTTTATGCACAGGGCGATTTTGAATCCCGAATATCGCGGGTTTAAGATGTTCAGGGGGGTAATGGCTGCGCTGGGGACAGAAAAAGGTGAAGGCGCGATATATAAATTGTTCCACGCCAACGAGAGTGCGCTCAAGTATTTGATATTTGACTGCGAGGGATGCGGGGATTGCTATCTGCCTGAGAATTTCGGGCTTTGCACGATGGGCGGATGCGAAAAGGGTCTTGCGAACGCGCCGTGCGGGGACGCGACGGCTGATGGTAAATGCGGGAATAACCTGGAGCGGGTTTGCATCGGGGAATTGATTTACGACGCCGCGGCTTCCGAAGAATACGGCATTACGAAACTCAAACGGACAATCAATAAGCCGAGGATAAAGGCACTTGACAATACAGCGTCGATTCTGAATTATTTGTTCGGGAAGGACCATACAATGAAGAACGCGCTGATTTCGATTGGCGAATCGGTTCACGCCTCGATACCGAAGACGGGGCAGATAATGAAACAATTAGCGGAACTGGGACCGGATGCGTATGTGAAGCCGAGCGGGCCGCTGAATTATATCAGGGCGTTGATTGAATCGCAGGCCAACGACGGGGCGGATTATATCGCGGTGAACGTTGACGCGTTCGGCGAGGATAACCCGCAGACGGCGGTTAATATGATGCGCGAATACGTTAAGTTAGTGCGCAGGTGGGGCGATGGTGTACCAATCTGCATCGACAGCGGCAATAATGACGTGCTCGTCGCGTCGCTGAAGGAGTGGTATAACACAGATGAGGTGGTGAGGCAGCCGCTTATAAATTCGGTGAAGATTTACACGATAGAGAAATTTTTCCCGATGAAGAGGGATTATGATTACGCGTTCATCGGGCTATTGATGACGGAAGATAAGCCCACGGGACCGGGCGGGTCGCATTCGATGGAAGAATTGTATTCGCTGGCGAAACGGATTTACGAAAAGGCGGTGGGGCAGTATGGTTTCAAGCCGGAGGAGATTTTCTTCGATTCGACGGTTTTCCCGCTGGCGATAGATATGCCGATGGAGCCGGGGGTGCCGGGATATACTTACAGGGCGTTCGAGGCAATCAAGAAAATAAAGAGCGATTCGGCGATGAAGGGCGTGCATTGCTCGCTGGGCATCAGTAATTCGGTTCGCGATTTGCCGGGGCGGAGGATTGGCGTTTGCAGGGCTTATGTGGCGAAAGCGATGGAATACGGGCTTGACGCGGGGATAGTAAACGTGGCACATCACTATGGGCGCGTGCCGGCGGACCCTGATTTGGTTGCGCTGGTGGATGCGTTTGCGAAGATGGACGGCTCAGCGGAGGCGACTAATAAGGCGATGATGCTGATGGGCAAGTTCTGTCAGGAGAATCGCAAGGCGTCGATGTAAGCCACAGAGAATATTTTTGTTTAGCCGCAGAGGACACAGAGGTCACAGAGAAAAAAGTAAAAAGGCAAAAATAACAAGTTGCGGATTTACACTGTTTTTCTCGGTTGCCGAAGACCTCATTTTCTTTCCGGTAACCGTTGACCTTGCAAAAAAGGGTCGATAATTTCGGGTTGCGACTATACATTATCGGTCCATATACCATAACACCGGCAAACCGTTATAGCGACCCGCTAACGCATTACTTACAAATCATTTAACCCGCCCTATTGGCAGGCCGATATTTAGATTACAACCTGTTAATCTTCGCTATTGGGATGCATACATCGTACTTTAAATAACGAATCGGAGAACTGTCAAATGAGCACGACTTTACATAAAGACAAAAACGCTGATAGCGCATTTGGTCTTGTCGCCCACGACAAGTCAGACGTCCGCACTCGACCTTTCTTATTGTTCTTTAAGGCCGCGGTTATTGTCTTCGTATGCGAAACAGCCATAATGGTGGCGATGGAAAAGATACCGGATGTCGGGATAACCTGGAAAATAGTTCTCGAACCGATTATCCTGGCCGCGGTTATTGCGACAATGTTGTACTGGATACTAAACCCCATAAATGAGATGCTGAAGGCAAGCGAAAAAGCGGAGAGAAAACTCGATTTATTCAGGAATCTGATTGATAAATCGAACGACAGCATCTTTATAGTCGAACCCGAAACCGCAAAGATTCTGGATGTGAACTACAAAGCATGCGTTGCACTTGGTTACGGACGGCCTGAACTGCTCAATATGACCGTATTTGATATTGGGGAACACATGACTGATAACCATGCCTGGTCTGAATATGTCGGGAAGGCCAGAAATTACGGATACATGTTAGCGGATCGGGCCAAACGCAAGGACGGCTCCACCTTTCCGGTCGAGGTTAATGCCAGCATCGTCAAACTGGGCCAGCGGGAGTATGTAGTCGCTGTGGTTAGAGATACTATTGAGCGCGAACACGCTCAACTCCAGCTCGAAGAAAGCGAAACCATTAGAAAGATGGCTGAATGCGCAAGGGACGCTATCATAATGATGGGGTCAAAAGGAGAAATATCCTTTTGGAACCCAGGCGCAGAGAGAATATTCGGTTATTCCCGCGATGAGGCAATCGGAAAACCCCTTCACTCACTGCTGGCCCCCGGACGATTCCGCGATGCTTATCAAAAAGGTCTTTCCTATTTCCAAAAAACAGGGCAAGGCGACGCCTTAGGTAAAACTCTCAAACTTGAGGCAATCAGGAAGAACGGGGAAGAATTCGGCATAGAACTGTCTGTCAATTCAGTCCATTTGGGCGGGAAATGGCATGCTGTCGGCATCATCCGGGATATGTCAGAAAGCAAAAAGGCAGAGGCTGACCTGGTAAATGGAATAATGGCGTAGTTAACAACCTGATAACCACCGCGGCATCTCATATCGCAAGATAATATATCTTAAGGCACGTTTTCAGACAGACACCTTATAGCCACTGACGGTCAAACCCGGACAAACAAGTCGATATGCTATTGCGGGCGACTTCTTAATATTTATACATCGCAACATTAGGCTCGTTGACCTTGCAAAAATGAGCCAAGGCGGCTATTATTGGGCAAATGTCCACAAAATCCCGGAAAAAAGACGCGGCGGCCATTTCGGTGGCGGTCAACAAAAAGGCCTGGCATAACTTCGAGATAGAAGACAAATTCGAAGCGGGGATGGAGCTTTTGGGCAGCGAGGTGAAGTCGCTGCGCACGGGGCAAGCGGACCTGAGCGGCTCATACGCGAGAATCGTAAACGGGGAATGCTGGCTGGTTGGAGCGAAAATTTCGCAATACCAGATAACGGGTTTGGCGGGTCATAACCCGACGCGAAAAAGAAAACTGCTGATGCACAAGCATGAGATTCGCAAGATTTACACCAAGCTTGAGCAGCGCGGCTATACGCTTGTGCCTTTGCGGATATATTTCAATCAAAAGGGTCTGGCGAAAACGGAAGTTGCGCTTGCGCGTGGCAAAAGGCAATACGACAAACGCCAGGCGATAGCTGAACGCGAACAGAAAAGGGACATTGACAAAAGGATGAAAAAATTTCGTCGCTAAAAATAAGGAGTGAACAGTTTATGGCTGAGAACGAGAAAAAAGACGAGAAGAAGATATTTATCGATGAGGACTGGAAGCAGCAGGCCAAAAAGGAAAAGGAAGTGCTGGCGGCGGATGAGGATGCCCAAAAGCAGGAAGCCGAAGAGGGCGGGCGCCAGGGTGCGCTGCCTGAAGGGGATTTCGCGGCTTTGGTGAGCATGCTTTTCACTCAGACGCTTTTTTCGCTTGGGTTTATCCAGGTGAAGGGACAGGATAAACGCGCGCCGGACCTTGCGCTTGCCAAGTATAATATCGATATGCTGGGGACGCTTGAAGCGAAGACCAAAGGCAATCTCAATGACGAGGAGCAGCAGGCCATAACGAGCGCGCTTGGTGAGCTTCGTATGGTTTATGTCAAGGTGGCGAGTCAAACCGGAAGTTAGCGAATAAGAATCGCAAAGGGACATTCGTGACCATACTGGAACAGATAATTGCGGACAAGAGGGAAGAAGTTGAAAAGCGGAAAAGGCAGCGGCCCATAGATGAGCTGAAAGAGCAGCTTTCGATACTGGACAAATGCCGGAATTTTTATAAGGCCGTGACGAAGACAAATAAAAGAGGGCTGAATGTTATTGCTGAGATAAAAAAGGCGTCTCCGTCGGCGGGGGTGATATGCAGGGATTTTGCGCCGGTAACAATCGCAAAGGCGTACGAGAAATGCGGGGCGGACGCCATCAGCGTTTTGACGGACGAGAAGTATTTTCAGGGCAGGCTCGAATATATCGACCAGGTGAAGCACGCGGTGGATTTGCCGATTTTGCGCAAGGATTTTATTATCGATATCTGGCAGGTTTATGAATCGCGGGTGGCGGGGGCGGACGCGATACTGCTGATAGCGGAGGCGTTGAAGCCGGCGGAACTTGCAGATTTGATGATAGCCGCGGCGGAGCTGACGCTGACGGTGCTGCTGGAAATTCACGACGCAGATTCGCTTTTGGGCGTGCGGAGCATGGTCGGCTTTCCGAGAAAGGGCTACAGCGTCCTGGGGATAAACAACCGGGACCTGGCGACGATGCAGGTGGATTTGAATACGACGCTGCGTCTTGCGGGCCTGCTCGATAATAAGGTCGATTTGGTGGCGGAGAGCGGAATCAAGACGAGGGCTGACGTTGAAAAATTAAAGACGGCGGGCATAAGCGCGGTGCTTGTAGGCCAGACGCTTTGCGAAAGCAACGATATAAAAGCGAAATTCAGGGAATTATTCGACTGATTAATCAGGTGCTCGCCGCACAACGAGTTTGTTTATGCGGTGAGACTGGTAACTGATATTGGGGAGCAGGCAATGGAAACGGGAAGCGAGAAAAAAGATACCGGTGCGAAGGGGCAAAACCCGCCATATCGCGGCGAGGTGGTTTATATCTATGCTTATGACATAGCATACGATATCAAGAATGAGCCGGTAGAGAAGATTTTAAACCAGCCGACAAAGGATTACTTGGTGGGCCCCAGCAAGCGAATTCCCAGGCAGATGTTTTTCTATCGGCCGAGGATAGCCGAGTTTACTCCTGAGAAGCGCCAGCTTCGCAGCGGAGAATCGCTTGAAATCCGGAAAAGCGTTAAGATTTTCGGCGTAGGCGCAATGACCGTGCAGGTTCGAGTGCCTTTCGAGGTTAACCGGCTTGAGGACCTTGTGGGTTATCACGATTTAAAATTCGCCCATCGGGGTCTTGAGGAAGAGGTTGCGGAATTTGCCGAAAGCGTTCGAAAGGATCTTGCGCCTTATTGTGTTCGACCAGTGCCGTCGCTGATGCAGGCGGAGGCGTATACGGTGTTCTGTCTGGCAGGGCTGCCCGGCGTGGAAGGGCAGGTAGTCCGCGCAGAGGACTGGCTGAAGGCCAACAGAAGGCGAGTGGCGGCGCTGCTTATGCAGGAGGAAGATGCCGAATCGTTATCGGAGCAGGAGGTCAGTGAATCGACGGAATTATACCTGAGTTATTACGGGGACGACCTTGTTGTTGTTGACTGGGATTCCGCGGTTGTGGTGGGCCAGCAGGACTCCTTGGGCGACGTTCTACACATAATGGAGCTTGCAAACGTGCAGCTTGTCGAGCTTGCGGCTTACGACAGGACGCTGGATGAGGCGCTTCAGTTTGCTTACAGCGATATGAATAAAGAAGCAGCCGGTTCCACCCGCAAAATGCTGCATAATCTGCGAGAGCTTCGTATCGACCTTGCGAGAATAAGCGATGAGCTGTCGAACATAACGAAATTTTTCGGCGACTGGCACCTCGCAAAGACACACAGAAATCTGACAGACAGGTTCCACCTCGGCGACTGGCAGCGTATAATCGGGGAAAAAACCAGGACGCTCGACGGCCTCTACCAGATTCTGCTTCAAAACAGGTTTAACACGGTAATGTTTGTGCTTGAGGTAACGATTGTGCTGCTTTTTATAATTGACCTTATTGTGCTTTTGGTCAAGTGAGTATTTAAACCGATTTAATAAGGACGAATAAAATGGCGATAGCTCTTTACTTAGTGTTCGGATTGGCTGCGGGGATTCTCAGCGGGCTTTTAGGTATCGGGGGCGGGATTTTTATTATCCCTGCGCTGGTTTTTCTGCTGGGGTTTTCGCAGCAAACGGCACAGGGAACGACGCTTGCGATGATGGTTCCGCCGATTGGCCTGCTGGCGGCGTGGGCGTATTACAAGGCGGGCTTTGTGGATATCAAGGTAGCGGGACTGATGTGCGTCGGGTTTTTCATCGGCGGGTTCTTCGGCGCGAAATTCGCGACGGCTTTATCGGGGGTGACGCTTTCGAGGATTTTCGGCGCAGCGATGCTGGTGATTTCAATCAAATTTATCCTGGCGAAATGACTTATCCGGCAGCGATAATCGCAAAGCGGTTTATTTTTTCTGCAGTGCCTTGTTGATTTCCTGTGGTTTTG
This sequence comes from Sedimentisphaerales bacterium, assembly GCA_050012515.1. Classification (GTDB taxonomy): domain Bacteria; phylum Planctomycetota; class Phycisphaerae; order Sedimentisphaerales; family Anaerobacaceae; genus Fen-1362. Next base: position 226,633 of record JBEKHA010000001.1, read on the forward strand.
TTTTTTCGGGAGGCTTGAGAAGTAAAATTCTGCCATCCTTTACCAGCCAGTCGCCTCTTGTTGTGGTTACATAAACAGGATAACCGTGAAGGCGGTTCAGATATACGTGGATTTCCGAAGGGACGTCGGCCACCGGATAACTAAGGTAAAGCGCTTCCTGTTTGGCATTGTTGCTGTCGGCGGGTATCGGTATGGTCAGGCAGGATTTATAAAGCGGGGTCACAGACAGGACGTTATCGCCGTCGGGCGAAACCTTTACACGGCTGTGTCCTCCGACAACGACGACATTTTCCTTTGTGGCCGCGAGGATATATACCAGCCAACCATTTGATTCTATGTCCTCCATTACGGCGGTGTTGTAAGCCCGGGCGCAATCCTTCGGCGCGGAAGCAATCGCGTTTTGTCTGGCGCGGAACATCGCGATTTCCGTTTTCGACAAAGGTCTCAGGTTATCTTTTATAACCTCGCCATCGCCCTTAACGTCAATCCGAACGTCGTAAATGACGTTAATATCTTCGCCCGTTTTTCTGATGAATCGCGTCAGGGTTTTTGCGCCATCCTTGACGACAATCCAGCCGGACAGCTCGCCGGGTTTTATGGGTCCGACCGCCTGCAAAAGCATACGCGAGGCCTTCGCGGCGACGGTATCCTGCAAATAGAGTTCTTCGCCGAGGCGTTCGGCTTTGAACACTTCACGATATTCGGCATCGGATAATTTTGTTTTTTGGGCTTCGACGGCCACGTAGGTTTTCTGGCAACCGCCCGCAAAAACAATCGCCATCGCAAAAATAGTTATGTATCTCATATATAACACCTCTAACTTTTCCTAAGCCACAGAGGCCTCGTATTTTAAGCCACAGAGGTCACAGAGGACACAGAGAATAAAAAATTAATTATTTTTTCTACTGAATATTTTTGATTTCCCGATATTACTTTTTTTCTTCCTTATTTTGCTGCTGTTTGGAATCGTCGAGGAAATCATTGAGGACCGCAAGCGATTCCTCGGGGCGCTCGAGATGAACGAGGTGGCCTGCGCCTTTTACGTGATGAATTTTTATGTTGGGGTATGCGCTTACCGCATCTATTTCCGTTTTCTTAACAGCATCATTGGCGTCGGCCTTTAAAATCAGCGTGGGGACAGTTATTTTAGGCAGATAGGGCTTGAGAGGCGGAATCGTCAGAACGCTATCTAAAATCTGAGGTTTGAACTGCATTTTAGAATCGGCCCAGCGGCCGCGGGCTGCCTGCGAGATAGCGGGATGGCGCCTGCCTGCCTCTTTTATGAGTGCATCGCGGCTGAGACTTTTAACATAATCGATATCCTTTTTGAAATAGGTCCTGGCACGGTTCATATCTTCACTGGTCGGGAACATCGGGTTGACAAGTCCGGGCGGGTCTATAAGAACGACTTTTAGCGGGATATCGGGGTATTGAGCAGCCACGATTGCGGTGATACTTCCTCCGAGGGAGTGTCCAATAATGACAGGATTTGAGAGTTTCAGGGCGTGTATCAGGCCGACAATGTCTGAGACGTTGTTCTCTATGGTGTAACCTGTGGGCGGGGCATCGGATAATCCGTGGCCTCGCAAATCGTACATTATGACGTCATACTTTTTTTCCATAGCGAGAGCCAAATCCGTCCAGCACAGGCCGTTATCGGTATAGCCATGTGAAAGCACCATTGGGGGTAAAGAGCCGTTGCCGGTTCGATAATAGTGCAGAGTTATCCCGTTGGCCTTGACATCGCCGGATGTCCAGCCATTGGGCAGTTTGACAGTGTTTGTATCCGCGGATTGACTATAACAGGATGAGGCAACCCCAAAAATCAATGTCAGACAAATAACACATTTCCAACTGGCCATCTTTAATGCTCCTTTTTTTGTATTTTCGCTATCACGGTTTCCATCGCAGGTTATTAAAATCTTCCGCCCGGACAAATGCAATATGCATATCAGCAAAGAGAACCATGCCACCTTTGCCTTTATGATTATCAGCGGTTATCAGTTCCTTGCCGCCAACAGGATTCTTTGCTGCCTTCGTTTCAAAAAGAATAACAATATTGTTTGGAAGCTCAGATAGCTTCATCCCCATTACGTTTTTATTCAGAGCATATGAGCTCATTCCCTCTGGCGTATTAGCACAGGGACATTTCAAACAAAACGACCAATCTTTACCTAATAGTTTTTCACACCAGTTTTCTACATTGGGCAAAGTGTTTTCGTGTTTGGTTGTGTATTCCCTTAAGCGATAGGAGATACATTGCACATTCCTTGGGCACCAGCGTTCACCCGAAGACCGCACACGCTCATAGGTAGTAAAAAAAACAGGGTGGGCGATGAAAAACACTAAACAAAACGCAAACACACAGATACTAAGGTTGAGCAGCTTATGCTTTCGCTTAATAGATAAAACAACACAATAGAGGATAGCAATATAAATGATTGGCAGGGCATAAAACCCAATGTAAAGCAAAGTTATGGAAATGAAACCGGCAACAGGATTTGGCCCTTTGACAACTTCTCCGTAAAGAAAATCATCGTTTGCGCGAAAAGCAAAATTCATCGATATAACTTGAACAACAAAAAGCACTGCGATGCCGATGGCCAATAGAGAATAGAAAGCTGGCCTTCGTCTTGGTTTAGGGCTTTGATTTGGTGTGATATCTGTCATCTATCCTCATCTTACTATTTTTGCTGCTTCTGGATTTTCGCCCATTCGTCACGGAGGGAGACAGTGCGGTTGAAGGTAAGTATGCCGTTGGCAGTGTCGGGGTCAACGCAGAAATAGCCGAGTCGTTCAAACTGGTAGCGGGCAAGCGGCTGAGCATTTTTCAGGGCCGGCTCGACAAAACAATTTCTCAGGATTTCGAGCGATTTGGGATTCAGGTTGGCGGTGAAGTCCTTGCCTTCGGGGGCGTCGTCGGGATTTTCTTTAGTGAAGAGATTTTCATACAATCGGACTTCGGCTGGTATGGCGTCTTTGGCGGAGACCCAGTGAATTGTCGATTTTACTTTTCTGCCGTCTGGTGCGTCGCCGCCTTTTGTGGCGGGGTCGTAGGTGCAATGCAATTCGACGACGTTGCCTGCATTATCTTTTACGGCGTTTGTGCATTTAATAAAGTAGGCATAGCGCAGACGGACTTCTTTGCCGGGGCTAAGGCGGTAGAATTTGGGCGGCGGGGTTTCCATAAAGTCATCCCGCTCGATATAAAGCTCTTTTGCGAAAGGCACTTTGCGTGTCCCGGCGGACGGGTCTTCGGGGTTATTTACGGCATCCAGTTGCTCGGTTTGTCCTTCAGGGTAGTTATCTATGATTACTTTCAAAGGTTTTAGCACCGCCATAACGCGGGAGCTGCTTTTATTGAGGTCCTCGCGGACGCAGTGTTCGAGCAGGGCGACGTCGATAGTGCTGAAGAATTTATTGACGCCGATAGTGGCGCAGAAATTGCGAATCGCTTCGGGGGTGTAGCCCTTTCGGCGAAGGCCCGCCAGCGTAGGCAGGCGCGGGTCATCGAAATCGCGGACGTGGCCTTCACGAACGAGGTCGATGAGTTTGCGTTTGGACATAACCGTGTAAGTGAGATTGAGGCGCGCGAATTCGATTTGGCGAGGGTGATTGATTTTTTTGCCCCAGGGGCCTGAGCCGTCGTCGGTGCGTCCTTCGTTTACCGCATCGATGAACCAGTCATACAGTGGGCGATGATTTTCATATTCCAAACTGCACAAGCTGTGTGTGATGCCCTCGATAGAATCCTCGAAGCCGTGCGCCCAGTCGTACATCGGGTAAATGCACCATTTGTTGCCCTGCCGGTGGTGTTCGGTATGCAGGATGCGATACATAATCGGGTCGCGCATATTCAGGTTCGGGTGCGCCATATCGATTTTGGCGCGGAGCGTTTTTACGCCGTCGGGGAATTCACCGTTTTTCATCCGGGTAAATAAATCGAGGTTTTCTTCGACGCTCCTGTCGCGATAGGGGCTGTTTTTGCCCGGGGCGGTAAGTGTGCCTCGGTGTGCGCTGACCTGGTCGGAGGCGAGGTCGCAGACGTATGCCTTACCTTTTTTAATCAGCTCGATTGCCCATTCATACATCTGGCCGAAGTAATCACTGGCGAAGAATAATCGTCCGTCCCATTTTGCTCCGAGCCAGCGGACGTCTTCGATGATGGCGTCAACAAATTCCTGCTCTTCCTTTGCGGGGTTTGTGTCGTCGAAGCGGAGATTAAACAGCCCGCCGAATTCCTCGGCTATGCCGTAGTCAATCCAGACGGCTTTCGCGTGGCCTATGTGAAGATAGGCGTTAGGTTCGGGAGGAAAACGCGTGCAGACGGTGTGCCCTTCGAATCGGCCGCCGGTGGCGATATCCTCGACAACCATATCTCGTATGAAATCTCGCCTGATTTCTTTCTCGTTTTCTCCGGTCATATTAATTCCCCGTATATAATTGATTGTGAGGCAGTGGGCCTTGGCTATGGGAAATCTATCAGATTACCTTCCGTCTGTCCAGTTTCGCTATTTTGGTTTTGGGGTCCGGGAATCGGGTTGCATAAGAGGTGCGAACAGAATAAACTTGCGGCAAGTATAAAAGAGATTATTGGGGAACAGCCGGGGAATATTATGGATAGAATTGACAGACGGACTTTTCTAAAGGCGACTACTGCTGCCGGGGGCGCGATAATCGCGGGGCCGGTGCTATTTGACGGCTGGCTTACCTTCGCGGGGATCGAAAAGGCAGGATATTTTGAAAAAGAATTCGGCATTACCGACGCTTTGTGCAAAAAAGTGCTGGGCAAGGCGCTTTCAAAGGGCGGGGATTTCGCGGACCTTTACTTCGAGCATACCATATCGAATTCGCTGGGGCTGGAAGACAAAAAGGTTGACCGGGCATCCACATCGGTCAATCTCGGCGTGGGTATCCGCACGGTCAAGGGTGACCAGGTGGGATTCGGGTTTACGCAGGAGCTGACAGAAAAGTCGATGATGGCCGCGGCGGCGATGGCCGCGACGATTGCCGACGGTTCAGCGACCCCGGTGGCGGACAAATTCGCAGTTGCCAAGATGAGCGACTACTACCCGCTGACGGGTACAAAGCCCGCGCCATTGGCGCCCCGGCTTTCACTTGTCGAGTCAACCGCGGGCAAATGCTTTGCCCGTTCCAATTACGTTATCAAGACAATTGCCCGTTTCGGCGAGGGCAGGAAACGAATAATGGTTGTAACGAGCGACGGGGTCAAGGCGGAGGACTTGCTGCCGGGCGGTTCGCTATCCGCTATGGTTACCGTCGAGAAAGATGGTCGCAAAGAGCAGTTCTGGTTTTCGCGGGGAGGCAGGCGAGATTTTTCATATTATACGGACGATATCGCCAAGGAAGTGGCCGAGGGTGCTGTCGATGCGGCGGTAACGCTTCTTGACGCGGTGGCAGTGCCTGCGAGCGAAATGCCGGTTGTTTTCGCCCCCGGCGAATCCGGCGTTTTATTTCATGAAGCGGTCGGTCACGGATTCGAGGCGGATTTCAACCGCAAGAAGACGTCGATTTACAGCACAATGATGGAGCAGAAAGTCGCTGAGCCGATGGTAACGGTTGTTGACGACGGGACGTGGCCTAACGCACGCGGCTCGATAAATTTTGACGATGAGGGCACGCTGAGCCAGAAAACGGCGATTGTTGAAAACGGAATTTTGAAAAGCTATCTTCACGACAGGATTTCCGCCAAATATTACGGATTGTCCTCCACTGGCAACGGCCGGCGGGAAAATTACGCAAATTACCCGATACCGCGAATGCGGAATACCTATATTCTGCCCGGCCCGAACAAGCCGCAGGAGATTATCGAAAGCGTCAAAAAAGGCATTTACATCGAGGACGTCAGCAACGGGCAGGTGAATATAGGGCAGGGTGATTTCGCGTTTTATGTTTCGCAGGGCCGGCTGATAGAAGACGGCAAACTCGGCGCGCCAATCAAGGACGTCAACATAATGGGCAGCGGTCCGAAACTGCTCCGGGATATCACAATGGTCGCAGACGACCTGAAGCTGGGCTGGAGCGGGACGTCCACCTGCGGCAAAGAGGGGCAATTAGTGCCCGTGGACGCGGGAATGCCTACGGTCCTGGTCCGGTCTTTAACCGTAGGCGGGACAAAAAAACAGGGAGCATAGAATGAACAAACAAATGTATGACCTGTGCAAGTGGGTTTTGGAGACCGCGGGCAAAGCGGGCGCGAAGGATTTGAGAGTAGGGCTGGGCAAAAGCCGGTTCGTGGAAATACAATACAGGGACAGGAAACCAGAGATAATCAAGCAGGCGACCACGATGCAGATGGGAATAGACCTTTTTGTCGCGGGCAGATATTCTTCGCAGAATACCTGTGATTTGCGAAAAGATGCGCTGAAGGAATTTATTTCAGACGCGGTTTCTACTACAAAACTTATTGCGGAGGACCCATACAGGACGTTGCCCGACCCGAAGTATTACCAGGGCCGGGCGGATATCGACCTTAAAATCGCGGACGCGTCTATCGATGATTTGTCGGCGGAGCAGAAACATACAATAGTGAAGACAGCGGAAAACGCCGCGTGGTCGGCAGGCGGGGACAAGGCTGTGACCGTTGAGGCCGGTTTTAACGACGAGTTCGGGGAGTCGGTTACGCTTACAAGCAACGGCTTTTCGGGTTACACCAGTTCCACAGATTTCAGCATCAGCGTTTCGGTAAGTGTTCGCGATGACGACAACCGCAGGCCGATAGCGGATGATTATGCGGATTGCCATTTCCACAAAAAGCTGGGAAACCCGGAAACTATCGGCGCTAACGCCGCACGCAAGGCGCTGGCGAAACTCGGGGCAAAAAAAATAGAGACGGCCACACTGCCTGTTATCATCGAGAACAGAAACGCGCATCGGATTATAGGCGGTTTTTTTGAGGCGCTCGACGGTCGCAACATTTATCGCAAGCAGTCGTTTCTGGCCGACAAAAAAGGGCAGAAAATTGGGAGCGATAAATTCGTTCTTGTTGATGACCCCCTTATCCCGGAAGGGCAGGGAAGCCGGCTGTATGACGGAGACGGCTTCGCGGCGAAAAAGCGGACCATTATCGAGGCGGGCGTCCTGAAGGATTTTTATATCGACTGGTATTACAGCAGGAAGCTTGGCTGTGAGCCGACAAGCGGCTCGGCCGGCAATATGATTATCCCGGCGGGTGCTCGCTCGGTCTATGAGATAATCAAAGACCTCGGCAGGGGAATCCTTGTTACCAATTTTCTTGGCGGCAATTCGAATCCCACGACGGGCGATTTCTCCGTCGGCATTTTCGGCCAATATTTCGAAGGGGGCAAAATCGTTCACCCCGTTTCCGAAATGAATATTGCCGACAACCACCTCAAATTCTGGCACAAGCTGGCCGAATGCGCCAACGACCCATGGCTTTACAGTGACTGGCGAACGCCGAGTATGGTTTTCAATGACGTTGTCGTATCCGGCGTTTAGGCCACTCTCCCGGGACAGGGGACGCCAAAATCTGAAAAATATGAATCCTGCTGTAAGAAATCTTCTCCTGCTGTTACTATTACTTATGAGAACAGGCAAGGTTAATTGTGGCGGCAGATTTGGAAACAATCTTTAAACAGTGGTTTGGTGAGCATCAGGGCCTTCTTTATCGGGTGGTCCGGGCTTATGGCAATACCGCCGAGGACCAGGATGACCTGTTCCAGGAGATTTGCCTGCAACTTTGGCTGTCTATACCACGTTTTGAAGGCAAAGCCAAGGTATCAACGTGGATATACAGGGTGGCTTTGAATACGGCGCTGGTCTGGAATCGCGGCGAAAAGAACCGGCGAAAACATCGTGACAGATTTATAACATTTGCGCCGCAGCAACAGGCCGGAGATTCACAACCATCACGGGAAATTATAGAGCGATTGTATGAGGCAATCAGAAAACTGCCGAAGGTTGATGCATCCATTGTCCTTATGCACTTAGACGGCCTTGGTTATGACGAAATGGCGGAGATACTTGGAATTTCGGAAAGTAACGTAGGCGTGAAATTAAATCGAACAAAAAAACAATTAGCCCAATTACTGGGAGGACTTATCGATGACGTTTAATGAGTTGCAAAAAAACTACTGGCAAAGAGACGTGGCCGCAACAAAGCTGACTATTGATTCGGATATGCTGATTAAAGAAGTCAAGAGGAACAAAGCGGCCTTTGAATCTACCATTTTCTGGCGTGACTTCCGCGAAGTTGCTGTTTCAATTGTTATGGTCATTGTGTTTCTGCATAGCGCATTTAAATCCAGAGACAATATCTGGGTGGCTGGCTCACTTATGGTTGTGGCTATCTCGATGCTTTATGTGGCCGCCTTTTTTATTGTTGACCGTCATCTTCAGAGAAAAAAGGATGCCAGGCATACCGACCCGCTGCTGGCCTGTATAGAATCTTCTTTGACGCAGGTCAATCATCAGATTTGGCTGTTGAAAAACGTTTTCTGGTGGTATTTGCTTCCGCCGGGAATCGGAATAGCCCTGTTTTTCTTTGTTGTTGGCTGGCAGTTGTTCAAAGTATTGCCTGCGAAGCTGGTATTGCCCGGAGGCCTATTGAGTGCACTGTTTGTGGCGTTTGTCTTTTGGGGAGTATATTGGCTCAATCAATTTGCCGTGCGTAAAGGGCTAATCCCCCGCAAGGAAGAGCTTGGGGTGATGCTGAGAAATCTCGCCAACGGCGACAGTACTATGCCGTAGTAGCCATTTCCGCGAAATATGAGCTGCGGGCAAATGGTGCGGAGATTACCCAGTCAAAGCCAAGACCAATCGCTTTTTGTTTCCACCAGTTGAATTTCTCAGGCGTGACGTATTTGAGGACTTCAAGGGAATCCTTCGATGGTTTGAGGTATTGGCCGATTGTCAGCCGGGTGCAGCCGGCGGCGAGTAAATCTTTCAGGACCTGCTCGACTTTTTCATCTGTTTCGCCGAGGCCGAGCATAATCGATGATTTGGTCGGTATGCTGCCGTATTTGTCTTTCGCGATTTTAAGCAGGTTCAGCGAGCGTTTGTAGTCGCCGCCTGCACGGGCTTTTTTATACAGCGAAGGGACGGTTTCGACGTTGTGCGCAAATACGAATGGTGCCGCTTCCGCGAGAATATCTATTGCCTCATTTTGGCAATCACGAAAATCAGGCGTAAGGATTTCAAATTTGACGCTGGGGCATTGCCTGCGAACTTCGTTAATGCAATTGCGGAAATGGGCCGCTCCGCCATCGGGCAAATCGTCGCGGTTTACGCTTGTGATTACGAGATATTGCAGGCGCAATTGTTTTGCCAGCTCCGCTATTCTTCCCGGCTCGGTTTTATCCGCCGGCAATGGTTTGCCTTTAGCGACCGAACAAAACTTACAGCCCCGCGTGCAGATATTACCCAGAATCAAAACTGTGGCCGTTCCTCTTGCCCAGCACTGGCCGCGATTGGGACAATTTGCGTTCATACAGATGGTCTCAAGGCCAAGCGAACTCACAATATCGCTCGTCTTGCTATATTTCCCACCCTGAGCAACGTCGAAGGGGCCGGCCCCAGGCATAGGCCTTCGCAGCCAATCGGGGAGTCGTCTTATTTCTGATTTCTGATTTCTGATTTTTGATTTAAAATGACTTTTCAGAAGCTGTGATAAATTATCTTTTACTTCCTGCATTGAATATTCTTTTCCGGTTTCGTTGAGAACAGAGGTCATTTTGACATTTTCAAGGCCGCATGGGACGATTGCGTCGAAGATACCTAAATCGTTTTGTATATTTATCGCCATTCCATGATGCGTAATCTGTCGCGATACCCGCACACCGATTGATGCTATTTTTTTGCCATTCGCCCATAAGCCGGGGAAGCCCTTTTGTCTTTCGCTTTTGACGCCGAGTTGCTCAAGAAGCTCGATGCCGATTTGTTCGAGCGTTCTAATATACTGATTTATATCGAGGCGCAATTCCTGAAGGTTCAAAATCGGATAAAACACAATCTGCCCCGGGTTATGAGCGGTTGCGCCGCCTCCCCTGCGGATATCGACTACATCAATGCCTTTGGCTGTTAATTTATCCCGTTCGACAAGCAGTTTATTTGCGCTTTGCCTTGCCCCCAATGTAATTACGGGCTGATGCTCGACGAGCAAAATCGTATCGCCGATTTCGTTTTGCCGTCTTTGCTCAACGAGCTTATGCTGCAACTCCAGCGTCCTGCGGAAGTCATCTACTCCGCAGTCTCGGATTCGCGATGAATCATTTTCCGTTTTTTTGTTATCTGCCAGTATTTCCACCAGTTCAATCCCTGTAAAATCAGAAAGTTGCATTATAACATAATACCTGCCCTTTTCTGCCACTGAGTATTCCTTTTCGCATTGTAGTAAATATTGTTGCACCACAATGGTAATGCTATAATAAGTCAGCAAAAGCGAATTCAATAAGGATGACGGAAATGAAAAGACCAAGTTTGCCACTCCAATTTCAGTTTTTTCTGATTATCGCTGCATTCTTTTCTTGTAATCAGGTGTTGTTCGCCAATGAGCCAAACGAACCCGTTTTTGTCTGGGGCCCGGAAGTCAACGGTCTCCAGGCAGCGGTTGAATTTGTCCCTGAAAAAGAAGTATACACGCAGGGCGAGATAATCGACATTGTTTTCTACATCCGAAATGTCAGCACACACCGAATACAGTTTGTAACCTCGGACTGGCGGAATGGTGAAAGTTGCATTATTAAAGATGCCAATGGTACCGAGATAAAGCGTACCACTATACATTACTCTGGCTGGCCAAGGATAGTTTGCATTGTGCTTGACCCCTGCGAATCTGAATTTATTAATAGCTCATCCCTCGGCATCGCAAAAGACAATCACCAGAAATTTGGGTACCCAATTGGTAGCTATGCTTATCTTGAGCCGGGGCGATACTCGCTTTGCTATCATCTTCGCTTTCCAGATATAACCATGACCTCTTTTCCTCTCGAACCAAACGATTGGATTGGCACATTGAAAACTGGTAAACGTGTGCTTCTCGTCACAGTTGAACGGCGAGAACCAAACAGTCCGGCCAAACAGTGATTCGATAAAAATCTTGTTAATCGCTACTTTGCGATTGTCGTTTGTGATGCAGGGAAAATTCTGATTCCGCCGGTATCGAGCTGCAAAATAAGTCCGTTTTCGGGGTCGATGCCGATACAGTTGCCGGCAAATTTTTTCTTGTTGTAAACAAGGGAGACCCTTTGGCCTAACTGGGTGCTCAATTGCTGCCAATGTTCGATAATTTCTTCTTTGTTTTGTTCCGCGATTTCAAGTGAGTTTTCAACCGAGGTCAGCAAGCGTTTGATAAGTGAGATTCTGTCGATGCCGCCGCCGGTCTCGATATCGATGCTCGTCGCTATTTTCCGCAATTCAGCGGGGAAATCCTGTTTGCTTTGATGGCAGTTAATGCCGATGCCGATTATGTAGGCGGTGTATTTACCTGTCTTTTTTGATTCGACGAGAATGCCGGCGACTTTTTTGTTATTCAGGATGATATCGTTGGGCCATTTGATTTTCGCTTCGGCCTTAGTGCATTTGCCGATTGCCTCAGCGGTCGCGACCGCGATTGTCAATGACAGCAATTCCGCGTTTACAGCGCAATCAGTCAGGAGTATCGAGCAGATTACGCTGTCGGCGAAACCCGCGACCCATTTATTGCCGCCCCTGCCCCGGCCCTTTATCTGCTCCTCCGCGAGCACGACGAGACCATCGTTATTTTTGTTTTTGGCGTATTGAGCGGCGACATCATTTGTGCTGGCGGTGCTGTTATAAACGACGACCTTTTGGCCTATGCGTTTTGTCCTGAGATGCGATTTTATCCTGTCGGGGTCGAGCGCGTCCTGGGTTGTTGTTGCTTTGCTCACCTGTCAACCCCGATATCGACAGCCGTTGCCGAGTGCGTAATCGCCCCAACCGCTATCCGGTCCACGCCGGATTGCGCGATAGCGGATACGTTTGCCAGCGTGATATTGCCCGACGCCTCCAGCAGGGGCTTGCCCTTGCCGCACATTTTGCGCTTCATTTGCACGGCGTGCTTCAGCTGCCACTGCCCCATATTGTCCAGCAGAACTATGTCGATGCCCGGTATCGCCAGCACATAGTTGAGCTGGTCATCGACGTGGTCAACCTCTACGGCGACAAATTTGGCGTGTTTAATCTTGCGTGCCTCTTCGATAATTTTTTTCAGCTTGGGCTTAAAATTCCTGCCTAATTGCGCAATGTGATTGTCTTTAATCAGTATCCCGTCGTAAAGCCCGAGGCGGTGATTGTAGCCGCCGCCGCATCGCACTGCGTATTTCTCAAGTATCCGCCAGCCGGGGAGGGTTTTTCGCGTGTCGTATATCTTCGCATTTGTTCCCAGTACCGCCCTGACGTATTTTTTTGTTGTGGTAGCTATCCCGCACAGCCGCTGCATAAAATTCAGCACCACACGCTCCGCGGTCAGCATCGGGCCAAGCGGCCCCCTGATTGTCGCCAGGTGACAACCGACGTAGGCCTGCTGCCCGTCTTTTACATACGCGTCAAGCTTCAAACGCTTGTCATACATACGCAGTATCGTTCTCGCTATCGGTATCCCGCATACGATTATTTCTTCGCGGGAGATGATATCCGCCTTGTCGATGATGTTGCTCCCGAAGAACAGGTCGCTGGTCATATCCCCCTGTCCCATGTCTTCCTCTATCGCCAGTTTCAGCAGCGGCACTACTTTTTCGAGCTCAAGCTTGTTCATATCACCTTTCGTTTTGATTATTGAATCGTTTCAGTTTTTTTGTGGCTAAGAATTCACTTTTCTTCTTTTTCGAATCCAGCAGAACCATTTGCGGCAGCTCTTTCAGCTCTTTGAGCTTATCGCGTAAAAAGGCGGCCCGCTCAAAATCAAGCGACTCAGCTGCTTCGAGCATTTCCTTTTCGATTTGCCCCGCCAGCTCGACTTTTTCGAATTCATCCGGCTCAAACCGCACCGCCTCGCGCGCGGCCTGCCTGGCCTTGAATTCCAGGGTCAATCCCGACCGTATTTCCTTGCGTATCGTTTCCGGGGTGATGTTGTGTTCACGGTTATATTCAAGCTGAATTTTACGCCGTCTGGACGTTTCGTCAATAGCTTTCTTCATCGATTCGGTGACTGTATCGGCATACAAATACACCGTCGCATTGACGTTTCTGGCGGTCCTGCCGATTGTTTGTATCAGCGATGTCTCGCTCCGCAGGAATCCTTCCTTGTCGGCGTCCAGGATTGCCACCATTGATACCTCGGGCAAGTCCAATCCTTCGCGCAGCAGGTTTATACCCACTAACACGTCAAACTGTCCCAGCCGGAGGTTGCGCAGGATTTCAACTCTCTCCAAGGTTTCGATTTCGCTGTGAAGGTATTGGCACTTGATGCCCTTTTTCGCAATAAACCCGGACAGGTCTTCCGCCATTTTTTTTGTCAGCGTTGTTACCAGGACCCTTTCGCCGACCTTGATTCGCTTTTCGATTTCGCCGATAAGATGCGCTACTTGGTCTTTTGCCGGCTGAACAAAAATCTCCGGATCAATCAGTCCTGTTGGCCTGATTATCTGTTCCACCACCTCGTTATTGCACTTGGCCATCTCGAATGGCCCTGGCGTCGCGGAAACAAAAACCACCTGGTTCCATTTCTCCTCGAATTCCTCGAACCGCAAAGGCCTGTTGTCCAATGCGCTCGGCAACCTGAAGCCGTGCTCAACCAGGACGTCCTTCCTGCTCCTGTCGCCTGCCCACATCCCGCGCAGTTGCGGAATCGTTACGTGCGATTCGTCGATAAATAACAGGAAATCCTTCGGAAAATAATCTATCAGCGTATATGGTTTCGCCCCCGCGGGCAATCCCGCCAAATGCCTGCTGTAATTTTCTATCCCGCTGCAATAACCAACTTCCTGAAGCATCTCGATATCGTATTTGGTGCGTGCCTCTAATCGCTGGGCTTCCAATAATTTGGCCTGACTGCGAAGCTCCATCAGCCGCTGCGATAATTCCGCTTTTATCCCTTCTATCGCGCTCATCAACCTGTCGCCGCCCGTAACGTAATGCTGCGCGGGGTATATAAAAACCTGTTCTTCTTCTGCGAGGACATCTCCGCTGACGGGGTTTATGTAGCTGATTTTTTCAATCTGGTCGCCGAAAAACTCGAATCGAATCGCGAACGATTCGTAAGAAGGGTGCAATTCGACCACGTCCCCGCGTACCCGGAATTTACCCCTCTGAAAATCAAAGTCATTCCTTGAGTATTGAATGTCCGCCAATCGGCCAAGCAGGGTATTTCTGTCAATGGTATCGCCCACCCTCACGCCTACGACGCTTGCCTTGTAATCTTCCGGCGAACCCAGACCGAATATGCACGATACCGACGCCACGATGATGCAGTCCTCGCGTGTCGATAAGCTTGTTGTTGTCGAAAGTCGCAATCGGTCCAAATCCGCGTTCTTCGAGGCGTCTTTTTCGATGTATATATCTCTTTGCGGTATATACGCCTCCGGCTGGTAATAATCGTAATAGCTTACGAAATACTCGACAGCATTATTGGGAAATAAATCCTTGAACTCTTCGTAAAGTTGCGCGGCTAAGGTCTTGTTGTGCGATACTACTAATGTAGGCCGATTATACGCTGCGATGATATTTGCCATTGTGAATGTTTTGCCCGACCCGGTTACGCCCATCAGCGTCTGGGATTTTTTACCTGTGCGCAACCCTTCCATCAGCCGGCTTATCGCCGCCGGCTGGTCTCCGCCGGGCTTCATCGCATTATTAAGCTCAAACTTCGCCATCTTTACCTTATCTTTCGCTCCCATCCAAAACCTCAAAATTATAACTTAAAATCGCATCTTGCTCAATAAAAGCTCCTGCGTTATTGTTGCAAAGCACCTCTATAAGATATATTACGTAAACGTAATATGTGCGGAAGAAGCAATATCGTAGATAAGCTTCGGGAAAAGCTGGCGATTGCGTCACAGCAGGGCCGGCGAGGGGTGATTTTGCAGCCGGGGGCGATAGGCGATTGCATTTTGACGCTTCCTCTGGCGGAACTGATGAAAGAGACGGTCTGCCCCGGCGGGGTCGATATCATAGGCCATACGGAATACCTGGGGGTACTGCCCGGCAGAAGCTGCGTCGATGCGGTCAAGTCGCTGGATTCGATTAGTTTGCATCGGCTATTCGCGGGCGAGGGAGATTTTGAGGTTGCCGATGGCGACCCCCTAATTATGGCGTTTGCGGGCTATTCCTGGATAGCCAGCTTTCTCGGCGAGCCGGACAGCCACTTTGAGAAAAACCTGATTTTCACGGTAAATTGCAGCAACAGCGCGGAAGTGATTACGCTGGAGATGAAACCAGCGGATGGACACAACATTCACGTCAGCGATTTTTACAGGAAACAATTTATTGAACAAAACCAACTGTTGTCTCAGGAGCACAATTCGGCAATTAGTATGCCCCTGATAAGGCCGACACAGGCGGATATATACAGGGGCAAAGAGATATTGGCTGAGAATGGTATTAAGCCCACGGTGAAACCCGTGGTTATACATCCGGGCAGCGGCGGGGCGCATAAATGCTGGCATCTGGATAATTTCCTTGCGGTGGCGCGGATGCTCGAAGAAGAGGGAACGGATTCGGTATTTCTGCTCGGTCCTGCTGAGATGGAACGATTTAGCGAATCAACGATAAGTTATATTCGGGAACTTGGGAAGTTACTTACTGATTTGCCGTTGTCGGACGTGCTCGCGATATTGAGCTGTTCGCGGGCTTTTCTGGGCAACGACAGCGGCATAACGCACCTGGCGTCGGCAGTGGGAGTCCGAACTGTCGCCGTATTCGGTCCGACTGACCCAACCATTTACCGTCCAATCGGGTCTGCTGTAACGATACTGCAAAATAATACTCCAGATTTTAACGGGGCAACTTCAGAAGATTTACAAAATAAAGCGGCGGCTGTGTTATTAGCCACAGGTTGACCGGCGAAGCATATCTGCTATAATAGCGCCGGCCTTGGCAGAATAGGCCGCGAACAGGAAAAGATTTTCCGAAAAGGTGGTTCTTATGATAACCAAAACCTTAGGCGAACTGGCCCAGTATGTCGGCGGGCGCGTCCTCGGTGACGCAAATATCAAGATTCACTCCGCCGCAACATTAGGCAGGGCCGGCGAAGGCGATATAAGTTTTCTCAGCAATGAAAAATATGAGAAGCAACTGCTCACGACAAAAGCCAGCGCGGTGATTGTTGGCAAGGAAACTGTCGCCGCGGGCTCGGTGCCGCTTCTGGTGGCCGAAGACCCGTATTACGCTTTTATGCAGATTATGGTGTCGCTGCACGGCCATCGAAAGCATAAGAAGGTAGGCATAAGTCCCCGCGCGATTATTTCCGACAGCGCCAAAATCGGCGCCGGCTGTCAAATCCACGATTTTGCCACAATCTCCGACGGCGCAAAAATCGGCGACGGCTGCGTAATTTATCCATGCACGTTCATAGGAGAAAATGTTCAGGTAGGCAACGACTGCATCCTGTACCCCAACGTCGTAATTTACGAGGGGTGCAAGATAGGCAGCCGGGTGATTATCAATTCAAACGCGACAATCGGCGAAGACGGCTTCGGTTTCGCCACGCATAACGGGGTTCATCACAAGATACCGCAAATCGGCAGCGTTATAATAGAAGATGACGTTGAGATAGGCGCCTGCTGCGGGATTGAGCGGGGAACGCTCAACGACACAATAATCGGGCAGGGAAGCAAACTTGGCGATTTGATTGCTATTGGGCACGGGACAAAGGTTGGGCCTCACTGCCTGCTTGTGGCACAAGTGGGCATCGCCGGCTCGACGACGCTGGGGCATCACTGTATTATCGGCGGACAGGCGGGACTCGTCGGGCATATCACTATCGGAAACTGCGTCGCAATCGGGGCACAAGCGGGCGTAATCAATAACGTCTCGGACGGCAAAGTTGTATTGGGAGCCCCGGCGATAGATGCAGGGCAGGGCAAACGCGCTTACGGTATGATTCAGTATCTTCCCGAGATGAAACAAAGCATCCGTGAAATTCAGTCGCAGATGAAGCAGCTTTTATCCGGCGGAGAAAATGAACCGTCTCACCCGGAAGATTCGCAGCATTCCGCACAACCATAAATTTTTCCTGGTCTGGGAGTAATATGGGTAGCGCCAAAATTGTCGGATTGATTGCGGGCGAAGGCCGGCTTCCGTTTATGATAGCGGCAGGCGCCAAAAAGGCGGGGACGAAAGTTATTTGCGTCGGCCTTGAAGGAAGCACGGAACAGGCGCTGGCGGATGAGGTGGATGTTTTTTATACGGTGCCGCTGGCCAGGCCTGGCAACTGGATTCGCAAATTAAAAAGACACGGCGTAACAGGCACGGTTATGGTTGGGCGAGTCGCCAAGGGGCGGATTTTTACGCCCTGGCGAATCCTGAGATACCTGCCCGACTGGCGGGCGGTAAGAATCTGGTACTGGCGGCTTCGCAAAAAAAACAAGCAAAACGAAACGCTGCTGTCGGCAATTGCGGATGAGCTGGCAAGCGGAGGAATAGTTCTGGAAGATTCGACGAAATACTGCAAAGAGCACTTGGCGACAAACGGACCTATGACCGGACGAGGGCCGAGCTCATCGTTTGCCGACGACATCGAATTCGGCTGGGCAGTCGTAAAAAAAATAGCGGAGATGGACATAGGCCAGGCGATTGCCGTCAAGGAACGGGAAGTTATAGCGGTCGAGGGCATTGAAGGCACGGCGGATATGATTGAACGTGCGGGTCGGCTGTGCCGGGCGGGCGGCTGGATACTTCTAAAGGCAGCAAAAGCAAAAAAAGATATGCGGTTCGATGTCCCCTGCGTGGGGCCGGATACGATAAAATCGCTGGCGACAAACGGCGCAAAATGCCTTGTGGTCGAAACCGGCAAGACGATAATTATCGACAAACCCCAGACGCTTGCCCTGGCGGACAAGATGGGGATATGTGTTATAGGCAAGTAGAGGATTATCAGAGTATCAGGGAGCCGGGATGTTAACCTGTTATCACACCTTTAATCAATGCGAGGAGGCGAAGGGCTAAGACAGACAAGTCATAACTTGCAACCATTTGTTTTGCCGATTGTCCCATTCGTGTTCTGATTGATGTATCTTTCACAAGGGCAGATAGTTTTTCAACCCAATCCGTGACAGTAGTAGCGTTGTAACCATTGACGTTATTGCGGACAAGCTCTGTGTTGACACCAACCGGACTTGCGACAACGGGCAGTCCTGCGGCCTGATACTGGAGGATTTTGAAGCCGCATTTGCCTTTTGTAAAATTATTGTCGGCCAGCGGCGCAAGACCTATATCGCTGCTGACAAGTTCTGCTGCCTCGGTCTCCAAAGACCACAGTCGTTTTTCGACGAGGATATTTTGCAGGTCAAAAGATTCGTCTGAGATAATTTTGAGTACAACATTATCGAAACGTGAGCCGATTTCTTCGAGCGCAGGCGAGATATGTTTTAAATGAGGCAAAGTGGGGCGGCTGCCTATCCAGACGAGACGTATTTTGCCGTCGCCGGCTTTTTTTGCGGTGGTTTTGTAGGCCTTTGTATCAAGGCCGGTTGGGAGGATTTCGACATTCGGATTAAATCTTCTTGCGTGTTCGGCCAGATAAAAGTTACCGGCGACGACAAGGTCGGCAAGCGTCGCGGTTCTTCTGAAAGAAGTTTGCCGTTTGTGGTGTGGCCTTTCGGGGTGTTTGTCGTCGAACATTACGGCGTCGTCGAAGTCATAAATTATTTTCTTCGCGTATTTCCTAAGATAATAAGCATCGAAAGGGTTCAGTATTTTTTTGTGGAGAAAAACAGCATCGAAATCTTTTGCCTGCATAAACAGCCGGCGACGAGACAATATACACCGCGGCAATTGTTCGATGTGGCAATCAATGCCATTTATTTTCAGAGTATCAACGTAAACGGCTATTCGCTGCCTGAAACTTGCCCGGCCAGTATTATTTGACAGAATCAGAAGTTTCACGATTTTTTTCTCCGGGCGGTTATCATCATTGTATCGGCTTTTTTAAGCCATGCCGACAGACGAGATAACGGCGAGACAAACGCCTTGGCCAAAGCAGAACGGCGAAGTTTGTTTTTTGTTGCCGGATGATAATTATCGCCATAAAAAACATATTGCAGCGAGCCAAGCCATCCTTTGGATGATGGTTCGTAGCACACGCTGACCGCGTCGAAACCGGATTTTTCGAGCAGGGCGGTAATGGCAGCAGGAGAAAATATATATAAATGACGGGGGCAGTCCAGATGATACCATTTGTCTTTGAATAACTTTACGGCGAAACTGTCATAATTGGGTGTTTTGAAAAACAGGAAGCCGCCGGGTTTACAAAGCGCGAACATCTTTTTAACGGCTTGTGCCGGGTTATTCATATGTTCGATACAGGACCAGGCGGTAATCAGGTCGAAGGATTTTTCCTCAAAGGGAGCCGCCGTAATTTCCCCGTGGAACACGTCAAGGCCATACTGTTTTTTTGCACAGAGCACGGCATTTTCAGAGGTATCGACCCCATTGACCCGGCAGCGGCAGAATTGACGCATCCGGTTGAGAAATTCGCCGTTGCCGCAGCCGATGTCGAGCACGCTCGATTGAGAATTCAGCGTATCAAGAATCATTTTGGGCAAATCCGGTTTGTGTACCGTCGCCGCCCCCGCGTTTTGCTGTTGCAAGACAGCAACGGGGGCTTGATGGGGGGCGTAGTCATCGGGATAAAATCGCGAGATGCACTCTGGCGCAATTTGCGGATTCATATAGACCAGGCCGCAGCTCTTGCACTGGACATATTGAAACTGTCCTTCGAATCCGTGAAGGCGGTCAATCGCCATCCAAAGCGGCGTGGCGTTGTCGCGCTGGCATATATTGCATAAAACTGGAATTGTCCGGATATTTTGCGTCATAGGGCAGAATTCCAGGGTGCTTTATATGCGCCTTTTTCAATCAAATCGAGGATATAGCCGGCGATTTTGACGTTGTTGAACTGTTCGTGCATCCATTTCATTCCGGCGTCGGCGATTTTTTTTCTCTCGTCGGCGTGTTTAAGGAACCAATCCGCCAATTCAAAGAATTCTTCAGCGGTTTCAAAATACCGCAGGTGCTGCTTATCTTTAAAAAGCAGGTCGCTGGCCGGGACTTTTTTGGCGAGGGCAAAAGTGCCGCAGGAAAGGTAATGCGTCAGCCGGTCGGAGTGATAAAGGCGAACATTGTTGTCGGCGTTGATGCTTAGTCCGATTTTTGCACCGCTGATTGCGTAAAGGTATTCAAAGCCGCCTATACCGGGTTTGCCGCAGCAGCCGTAAACGGCACAATTCGGCATTTTGTTCAATCGGTTGATAATATCGTAACGCATTTGCTCGCCGGGGTATCGTTTGGGGTCGTGTATGATTAGTCCGGTCCAGAGAACATCGGTCTTCCATTTTTCCTCAACGTCATATCGATGGTCGGTATCGGGGTCGCACATATTGGGCATAAAGACACATTTTGGCACGCCGGCGTCTTTATAGGCCAGCAGGCCTGCGCCATCATTGGTTGCGGTAACGATGTCGAGCTTTTTTGCGACATTGATTCTTTCTCGCCGCAAAGCAGGCCATAGGTCACCATCGAAACCTATGAAAACGGCATCGGGAGCGGCGCTTCGGATATGTTCGACGGTATCTCCATCGAGCATTCTCGGGAAACTGATGTGAACAACATCAGGTTTGTAGGCTTTGATTTCGGCTGAGAGGAGATGGTCGGCTTTTCGCTTGTAGAATAATCGAGTGAGGGTTTTGCTTTTGAAACAGCTTAATTCATTGATGGCGCCGGTGTAATTAAACAGGCGAACGTCGTAGCCGAGGCGTATAAAACCTTTGGCCAGTTTAGGCGGCTGGTAAATAAACATCTTGGCCGGCTTATAAGTGAGGTCGGCGACAATCAGAATGCGTTTGGCTTTACCGATATATTTAACCCCTTCGATTACTAATTTGTTTCAAACCGAGATTTGCGCTTATTTCAGAAGCCCGCATGGATTGAAGTTTACGAAATTTTGAGACGGCTTCAAATAAACTTTTTGCGACAGAGGAGCGATTTGCGAGCAGCTTTTCAATTTTTTTCCATGCCTGCTGTGCGGTAAACGTGTCGGTGCGCAGCGCAAATTCGCCCTGCCCAATCGAATCCATATAGTCCCTGCATTTAGGATTATATTCGAGCATTACTGATGGGACGTAAGCGCAGGTTGCCAGCGCTGCAGCGTGAAGCTTCATTCCCACGAAGATATTTGCCCGGCTCACGATATCCATATATTTCTCGTAATCCTCGTAAATCTCACAAATATCAGCCGACACGCCACTGTCACGGACAACCTGCTTGGTCACGGGCAAATCTTTTGGCCAAACAACAAACCACTTGATACGAAAGCCGGCTTTGCCTGCAACTTGTGCCAATTTTATGAATTGTTCGCATATATGCGCTTCGTTGCCCCAGACGCTGCCTTCCGCCTGGCCGACGTTAAAACCAATCAGGTTGTTGTTGATGGAATAGGCATCGGGCATTTTGCTTTGGGAAATATTCAGCACGGGGTCGCCGATAATCTCGACGTTATGAATTCCCCATCCCTCAAGAATGGCACGCGATAAAGGGCCTCTGACCCCGATGTAATCACATTTTTTTATAATATCCGCCCACTGCTGCTGTTTCTGGATTTCAGCCGGCTGCCTCAAAACAGCAGTTGTAAATTCCGGGCTGACCACACCTGAACCAAAGACAATGCCGTGAGGCGCGAGGGTAAAGCAAGTTTTGGCCCACCGATACGAGGATTCCTTTTGCCCGCCAACAATGGTTCCTCCTCCCATAAGCATAAGGTCGCATTTGGGAAGAGACCTGACTATACGATTCGGCAAAAGCCCCCTGTTGTAGTCGATAAAGTTGCCTGATGAAAATAACCGCCTGAGCGCAGCGTAAAGGGCCTCGTCGCCGAGGTTTCTGTGGCCCTGGTAACCTCCGACGTAACCTATTCGCGGCTTTTTCGTGAAAACGATCCGTTTTACGAATCTGCAAGCTCTGATTATATTTCTTAAACCCAAGCTCTGGCTGCCTCCCTGAAAGCTGTTATTTATCGATTTCGCAACGAAATGAAATCACAAAGTGTTTCTTGGCAAACTGTGCCATTATTGCAGACGGCATATAATTTATTTGAATTCAACAATACCGATGTGACGGCGCAAAATGGCACTGGCGCGAACACGTGGATCGACGGCAATATCTTCCCAGCATCCGTCCATACCCGGGAAATCAACATCATCAATGACGACCAAGCCCTGCGGGGCAAGTCGGGCCGCGACTATTTCAAACTGGCGCGTAACGAATTCACGGGTGTGGATGGCGTCGATGAAACAAATATCAATTTTTTCGCCGGGAGCAAGTTCGACATCAATGTTGCTCTCGAAAGTGCCTTCAACAAGTTTAAACCGTGTCCCAATCTGAGTCATATTTTGTCGGGCTATGGCACACCAATCCTTATTGGCTTCAAAGCTGAGGAGGCGGCCGGCAGACACTTCTTCCAGACCTGCGAGCCAATACATGCCGGAAACGCCAAACGCGGCTCCGAATTCGACTACGAGATTCGGGCGACGGACACGGACTAGGTCGGCAAAGAGATTGCAGACATCGAAGTGTGAGCGAACTTCATCAGGTCGACGAGTAGAGTTGTTTTTATGGTAGCCGGGTATCTCAAGGTACTTGTCCCAAAGGCGCTGCGGGCCCAGGCGGGTTGTATGTGCTGAGAGACGCTCGATGCGGGCGGCAAATCGGGTGGCACGGACAGATTTTTCAAAGCTGCCTAAGTAGTGCCCCAGCCATGATGTTTCATCGTTTTGCACCCAATCGATGGGCACCGCCGGTCGCATCCAGGAACCAACTGTTTGCCTAAGCATTTTCCTCAACATAGCCCGAAATTCCTCTTGTTAAACGATACAACTCGTTGCCGAACCTGTTTTTGGCGTTTTTATCAAATTCGCACAGTTTACGCAATTCATTTCCAGATAATTTCAGCACCCACAGCCGTTGCAGGTTGAGTCATTGACTTTGGGAATCAGCAGGCCGTTGATGGTTTCAACCATACTATGGCGTTTGCAGGACATACCGCCGCGCAGGTGCCGCAGCAAAAGCACAGGTGCTGTTTAGCGACATCTTCGACATTTCTCTTAATCGAAATGTATTGTTACCGGGAGAGTTCAAATTTTCGATTGCAGCCGTGGCTTTTCCTGAGGAACGATGCAAATCGTTCACGACTTCCTGGCCTCTATATTGCGATGTTTTGGTGCAACAGATTTTATCGACAGTGGCGGACGTGATTCTTTTTTATTCAGAAGGCGGTCAAAGTATTCGATAGTTTTTTTCAAACCTTCCCGCAAAGGAACTGTGGGCTGCCAGTCGAGGGTCTTTTTTGCGAGCCTTATATCGGGACACCGTTGTCTGGGGTCGTCGGATGGTAACGGCTTACGCACTAATTTGGAGCGGGAGCCAACGAGGTCGATAACGGTCTGCGCCAGTTCGAGAATTGTATTTTCGGTTGGGTTGCCGAGATTAACGGGGCCGGTGAAATCATCGGGGGTATCCATCAGGCGAACAAATGCTTCAATCAGGTCGTCAACGTAACAAAACGAGCGGGTCTGTGAGCCGTCGCCGTAAATGGTTATCGGTTCGTTTTTGAGCGACTGTATTATGAAATTCGAGACGACCCTGCCGTCGTTGGGGTGCATCCGCGGGCCATAAGTATTAAAAATGCGAGCGACTTTTATGCGGAGCTTGTGCTGCCGGTAATAATCGAAAAACAGCGTCTCAGCGCAGCGTTTACCCTCGTCGTAACAGGAACGAATGCCAATTGGATTAGTATGGCCCCAGTATGATTCGGTCTGCGGGTGAACATTGGGGTCGCCATAGACCTCGCTTGTGGAGGCCTGAAAAATTTTGGCCTTGATGCGTTTGGCAAGCCCTAACATATTGATTGCCCCGTGGACGCTTGTCTTTGTGGTCTGGACCGGGTCGAACTGGTAATGAATGGGCGAGGCGGGACAGGCGAGATTGTAAATTTCATCTACCTCGACATACAGCGGAAACGTTACATCGTGGCGCATAATTTCAAAACGGGGATTGCTCATAAGATGGTCGACGTTGTCTTTTCTTCCGGTGAAATAGTTGTCAACGCAGAGGACGTCGTCGCCGGTTTTCAGGAGACGCTCACAAAGATGTGAGCCGAGAAAACCCGCTCCGCCTGTAACAAGAATCCGTTTCATTGTTCTGCCCTCGACAACCTTTTAATTATGGAGTCACAATCGACCGGCAGTTATTATACCCTGCTTGCCGGGAAAAACCAACAGGGAATTGACTGCGTTGCCGCTGTTGCCTACAATGGCCGGACTTATAAATTATTTAACCGAAGGACAATTAAATGCCCCAAAAAGAGCCGCTTGTAACAATTTGTTTGCCTCACTGGCAGGTGCAGGAACTGATAACGCTTTGCCTGCGGGCGATTCGTAAGTTTACTACTAAAATACCGATTGAGGTAATCGTGGTGGAGAACGGCTCAGAGGATGAATCGCTGGATTACCTTCGTGGGCTTAAATGGATAAAATTGATAGAACGGCGCAAACAGGACCTTCCGGCATTCTGGGTGGACGGTTTTGTTTCGGCGCTGGACATCGGTTTCGCCAACAGCCGCAGCGACTATTTCATTATTATGCACACGGATACCATCGTAAGGCGTCCTGGGTGGCTGGAGCGGATGCTTGAGCCGATGCATAATGACCCCAAGTGCGCAGCATCAGGAGCGTGGAAACTCGAGTTAAGAAGCCCGCTGAACGAGTTTTTAAGAAAAATCACCGATACCAAAAAGGCGCAGCTCTGGTTCAAAAGGACTTTTCTGGGGGATGAAAAAGCCAGACAACGGCCGCGCGAGCTATGCCCGCGCGATTACTGCGCGCTTTATCGTTCTGAACCCATAAGACGATTTGGACTTCGTTTTGATTCCGCGGGAAAGTACAAGGGTTACACGGCTGGAGAACAGATGTATTACCAGCTAAAAGAGCACGGCTATCACGCCTCGGTGATTGATACTGCCGAAATGATGAAATATATGGTTCACCTCGCGCACGCGACCGCTGGTCTGCGACCTGCCGAGCGACGGCTGGGGCACTTGCGGGCACAGGTAAAGGCGGAACTTAAAATTCGCCGGCTTTTCAATTCGAATCTGGCAAAAGAGTTGATGGAAGATACGAGTTTGGACCAGTAATTTCGCGACGAGCTTTCGCGGCAGCAATCACCTGTTCTTATACATCGAATCGTAATACTTCTGGTAATCGCCTGAAACCACGTTGGCCAGCCACTTGCGGTTTGCCAGATACCAGTCAATCGTCTTGACGATACCCTGTTCAAACGATACCGATGGCTTCCAGTTCAGCTTGTTGATTATTTTTGAGGCGTCGATGGCATATCGCCTGTCGTGGCCGGGGCGGTCGGTAACGTGTTTAATCAGTGATTCCGGTTTGCCTAAGCGGCCAAGTATCAGCCGGACGACATCAATGTTGGTTTTTTCGCTGCAGCCGCCGATGTTGTATATTTCGCCGGGTGCCGACTCGGTAAGGACCTTCCAGATGGCAGTGCAATGGTCATAGACATAAAGCCAGTCGCGGATTTGCATCCCGTCGCCGTAAACGGGAAGCTGTTTGTCGTTGAGCGCGTTATTAATCATCAGCGGGATGAGCTTTTCCGGGAATTGAAAGGGGCCGTAGTTGTTCGAGCAGCGGGTGATATTGTACTGGACGCCGAATGTGTGCCCGAATGCGCGGACGAGAAGGTCTGCCGAGGCCTTGCTGGCCGAATAAGGCGAGTTGGGACTAAGCGGCGTATCCTCCTTAAACATCCCTTCATGCCCAAGGGCGCCATAAACCTCGTCGGTTGAAATCTGGACGAATCGCCGTAATTTATTGTCTCTTGCCGCCTCGAGAAGCGTCAATGTCCCCGTAACGTTGGTCTCGATGAAAATTTTCGGTTCGCTGATTGAACGGTCAACGTGGCTTTCGGCGGCGAAGTTGACAATTGAATCAATTTTGAACTCATCGATGATGCGCTCGATAAGTTTGGCGTCGCAGATATCGCCTTTTATGAATTTATGATTCTTGTTATTTTCAAAGCCGGCGAGATTTTCAAGATTGCCCGCGTAAGTCAGCTTGTCGAGATTAACGACGAAACAATCCGGTTGTTCGGAAAGAATCATCCTCACGAAATTACTGCCGATAAAGCCGGCTCCGCCTGTAACGAGTAATTTTCTCATATTCTTCGACTCCGCTCAGGACCGGGCCTGTTTAAGGAATTCCTCCAGAGGTCCCTGCCAGGGTTTAATCGGGCTGCTGAGCAGGGGCCTTATTTTGCTGCAATCGAATCTGCTGTTTAACGGCCTGGCCGCCGCGGAAGGAAAATCACTGGTTTTACAGGGGGTCAGTTTAACGCCGAGATTCAGCTTTTCTGCGATAAACCGGGCGACTTCAAGTCGGCTGGCATATCTCTGGTTCGCGAAATGGTATATGCCCGTCGGCTTTTTGCTGATGAGGTCACAAATGGCCCCGGCGGCCTCGGTTGTAGCGGTAGGCGAGCCGACCTGGTCATCGACAACCTTCATTTCTTTTTGCGTCTGCGCCTTTTGAATGATTTTCTTTATGAAATTACCGCCCTTAAGGCCGTAAGTCCACTCGACCCGCATGATACAGTAATGGCAGTGGTTTTCAACCAGCAGACGCTCGCCCGCAAGCTTGGTTCTGCCATAGGCGTTTATCGGATGCGGAATGTCCTTCTCGGTATATGGTTTATCGGAGACGCCATCGAAAACAAAATCGGTGCTTATATGCAGGACCCACGCGCCGGATTTCCTCGCGGATACGGCAAGCATCCTTACGGCCTCGGCGTTGATGCGCAACGCAAGTTCGGTTTCGGTCTCGGCCTTTTCAACATTGGTATAAGCGGCGCAATTGACTATCGTTTTCGCCTGGTGAATTACGCTCAATAGCTGGCGTTCATTAGTTATATCGAATTCAGGCAGGTCAAACACCTCGAAATCGATACCCCGGCTTTTGCACTCCGCCACGACGTCTGTACCCAGCATTCCCCTGCCGCCGAGTACGATTACTTTATCAGGAGAGCCGCTCATTTGTTTTCCCCGTATCGCGGTAACTTGTCCTTCGGAATATCTTTTAGCCGGGGATAACCGGCGTCTTTCTTCGAAACCAGCGGAGTGCTAACCGGCCAGGCAATCCCGATGTCCGGGTCATTCCAGATTATGCCGCCCTCGGTTGTCGGGTTGTAGTAGTCGGTGCATTTGTAGGAGAATAGCGCATTGTCACTCAGAACGCAGAAGCCGTGCGCGAAACCAGGCGGGATATACATCTGTTTGTGATTTTCCGCCGACAGCGTTTCACCAAACCACTGTCCGAAATCTGGCGAACCGACTCGGGTATCGACAGCCACATCGAGAACCTTGCCGGATAATATCTGCACTAATTTGCCCTGTGCGTGCGGATTTTGAAAATGTAGACCACGCAGGGCGCCTTTTGCTGAAAACGAAACGTTATCCTGAACAAAAGGCAAGTTTAAACCCGCTTCTTCATAGCGTTTGCTGCTGAATGTTTCGATAAAAAAACCGCGTGCGTCGCCGAAAACATCGGGTTCAATAATCAGCACGCCGGCCAGTTTTGTCTGCGTTACTTTCATTCAGCGGCGATCATCCACAAGATCAAGGAGATATTGCCCATACCAGTTTTTGGCTAATGGTTCTGCGAGTTTGGTCAATTGTTTGGCGTCGATAAGGCCGAGGTGAAACGCTATTTCTTCGGGGCAGGCAATCATCAGGCCCTGTCTTTGCTGGACGGTCTGGACGAAATTCGACGCCTGAAGCATCGATTCCGGTGTGCCGGTATCGAGCCAGGCGGTCCCGCGTCCCAGCAATTCGACTTTCAGCTTGTTGATTTTAAGATAAGCGTTATTGAGGTCGGTGATTTCATACTCGCCCCGGGCTGAGGGTTTGATGGTCGCGGCGATGTCGCAGACCTGCGAATCGTAGAAGTAAAGCCCGACGGCTGCGTAATTGGATTTCGGTTTTTGCGGTTTTTCCTCGATTGATATTACCTTGCCGGCTTTATCGAACTCTATAACGCCATACCGCTGCGGGTCCCTGACCCAGTAGCCGAATATCGATGCGCCGGCTTCACTGCTGACCGCCTTTTTGAGCGAACCGCCAAGCCCGTGGCCGTAAAAGATATTATCGCCGAGAATCAAACATGCCGGGCTGCCCGCCAAAAACTTTTTGCCGATGATAAACGCCTGTGCGAGTCCTTCGGGCCTGGGTTGTTCCGCGTATTCGAGCCGGATACCCCACTGCGAGCCGTCGTCGAGGACTTTTTTGTACATTGGCAGGTCGGCGGGCGTGCTGATAATCAGAATCTCCTTTATTCCTGCCAGCATCAGCGTCGTCAGCGGATAATAAACCATCGGCTTATCATATATTGGGATAAGCTGCTTGCTTATGGCTTTTGTTACGGGGTGCAGCCGGGTGCCGCTCCCGCCCGCGAGGATTATGCCTTTGTAATTCATATTGTTGTCTCCGCAACTTAAAACCGAATCAGTCCTTCGACAAGCTCAGGATTAGCAGTTCAATTTCAGAACTGCTGTAAGAAGCGAAGGTCGTTTTCGTAGAACAAACGAATATCGGTGATGCCGTATTTTCTCATAGCCAGCCGTTCGATGCCGAAGCCGAATGCCCATCCGGTATATTTTTCGCTGTCGATGCCCACCGCGTCGAAAACATTAGGGTCAACCATACCACAGCCGCCCATCTCGACCCAGACCTCTTTGCCCGTCTTATCGGCTAAGAGCAAATCCACTTCCGCGCTCGGTTCCGTAAACGGGAAAAAGCTCGGGCGAAAACGCCATTTTGCGTCCTTGCCCAGGAAAACCTTTATGAACTGGTCGATTGTGGTTTTCATATCGACCATAGTAATGCCCTCATCGACTACGAGCGCTTCGAGCTGGTGGAACATAAACATATGCGTCGCGTCAACGGTGTCGGGCCTGTAAACCCGGCCGGGCGCGACGACGCGGATAGGGGGCTTTTGCTTTTCCATCACGCGAATCTGGATTGTCGAGGTCTGACTCCGCAAAAGAGTCTGGCCATCGACGTAGAAGTTATCCAGGGGGTCGCGTGCCGGATGCTCAGCGGGGATATTGAGAGCGACGAAATTGTGCCATTCGTCTTCGACCTCAGGCCCGTATGCGACCGAAAAGCCCATCCGGGCGAAAATCTCAAGAAGCTCGTTTGTGGTCTGATTGATGACGTGCCGTTTACCGATTCGCGGACGTATCCCAGGCAGGGTAACGTCAATCAACTGCCTGCTTTTGGAACGCTGGGTCTGGGTGATTTTTTCCTTGAGCTGTTCAAATGCGGCGTTGACCTCGTTTTTGATTCTATTTCCAAGCTGTCCTGCGGCGCGCCTGTCTTCTTCCGCAACTTTGCCTATCTGTGTAAGTATATTGGTGACAAGGCCTTTTCTGCTGAGGTATTTTATGCGGAATTGCTCCAGCGACGCGCTATCGGCGACAGATTTGAGCTCTTCGAGAGCGTCCTTACCGATTTTGGCGAATTGCTCAAGCATGCCCTGTCCTGAAACTGGATTTCCGTTTTCTCGGAAATAGCTCCCACCTATGTGGCGGGAGTTAAACTCTTATATTTTCGCCGGTTTTGCCGCCGCAACGATTGCGTCAAATGCAACCGGGTCAGCTATCGCTATTTCACTGAGCATCTTGCGGTTCAGGGTGATATTGGCCTTTTTGAGTCCGCTGACAAGTCGGCTGTACATAATGCCCCGCTGCTGGCAGGCGGCGGTCAGCCGCGTAATCCACAGCGTCCTGAAATCGCGTTTGCGAAGCTTACGCCCAAAACGCGCATAAACTCCCCCGCGAACAATCGCTTCCTTTGCGGCACGATAAAGATGACCGGCAGAACTGCGGTGCCCCTTCGCTAATTTTAATACCCTTCTATGGGCCTGGCGTCTTGCTGCGCCTTTTCTAATTCTTGGCATACCCAATTTCCTTTCTTAACTCACTGCTTAGTCGGCCAATCGCAGGTAATCGATTCCTCGATTCACGCGGGCCAAAAACAAGCTATTTGCCGGACATCGCCTTGATTTTATCGGCGTAAACCCCGGTCATAATAGCGGGGCCGGCTATTCTTTTTCGCTTCTTGGCGTTCTTGCTGTTCATTAAATGGTTGCCCGAGGGGTGCTTGTATCGCAGCTTCCCTGAGGCGGTAACCTTGAATCTCTTTTTTATTCCCTTATGGGTCTTCATCTTTGGCATTGTTCGCTACCTTGAAAAAAAGTCCGTTAAACCGGGCGCATAACAGTATTACCCGGCACAAGTAAAACCCGTGAGATAAAACGCTGGAGATAGCATATCGACATAGCGACTTGCTATCTCACGGGTTAAACAGGGAAGGATACACTATTTACCCGCCCGGGTCAACAGTGATTTCGGGATTATATGGAAAAAACGGCTATTTCGGGCTTATTATTTTGGCGCAATCACCATGGTCATTCGCTTACCCATCATCTCGCTGGAGCGGTCAACCTTGGCTACATCCACTAAGGACTCGACTATGCCGTTGAGAACCTCTCTGCCTTTGTCCTGATGGAGCATCTGTCGGCCGCGGAAGATAAGCGTAAACTGGACCTTGTGCCCTTTTTCGATAAACTCGCGTGCGTGCTTGACCTTTACCTCAATATCGTGGGTGTCTGTCTCGGGCCGCAGCCGGACTTCCTTGAGTGAGCCGGTATGGTGGGTTTTTTTGCGTGCCTCGCGGATTTTGCGTTTCTGCTCATAGACCCATTTGCCGTAATCCATTATCCTGCATACCGGCGGGTCGCTTGTCGGCGA
This sequence comes from Sedimentisphaerales bacterium, assembly GCA_050012515.1. Lineage (GTDB taxonomy): Bacteria > Planctomycetota > Phycisphaerae > Sedimentisphaerales > Anaerobacaceae > Fen-1362. The sequence goes on from JBEKHA010000001.1 coordinate 257,659, forward strand.
TACCTCGACGAGGTCCAGATTGGCCTCGCGGGATTTTTCCAGGGCGAAAAGCCGCTCAACTATGCCGACCTGATTGTTTTCTGCATCGACGAGCCGAACCTTATCTGCTCGTATCCCCCCATTTATCCTCAACCCCTTAACTTTTATTATCACTCACTATCACCTTTCCAAAAACTATAAATATGGTTGCCTGTCGAAACTTTCAAACATCTCGGCCTACAAGGCCAGCTCTACCTGTTTATCGGCAATTTTCTTTGAGGCTATTGCCGCGAATTCATCCACTTTCAGCGTTTTTGTCTGGTCATGGCCCCGAATCCTGACGTTTACGGAATCCGACTGCGATTCCTTGGGCCCGACAACAAGCATATATGGGGGCTTGTCGCCGTGCGTTCGGGCGATTTTTGCCCCGATTTTCTCATCGGTCAAATCACAGGAGACACGCAACCCCTGCGCCTTTAGCCGGGCTTCGACCGCCTTGGCGTAATCGTTGGTCTTTTCACTTATGGGCAGTATTATCACCTGCTGAGGAGCAAGCCACAAGGGCATATCGCCCGCGTAATGCTCAATGAGAATCCCGATAAACCGCTCGAATGAGCCAAGCACCGCGCGGTGAATCATAACGGGCGTCTTTTCCGTGTTGTCCTTGTCAGTAAATACAAGCTCGAATCGCTGGGGCATCGAGAAATCAAGCTGGATAGTGCCCAATTGCCAGGAGCGTTTCAGCGAATCTTCGATATGGAAATCGATTTTGGGTCCATAGAAAGCGCCGTCGCCCTCGTTGACCTTGTAATCGATATTCTTGTGCTTAAGGGCATTGATGAGGGCGTTGGTGGCGGTTTCCCAGATTTCGTCGGAGCCGATGTGGTTTTCGGGCTTGGTGGACAGCTCGATGTGGAAATCCTTGAAGCCGAACGCCCGGTATATCTCGAAGGTCAATTCGATAACGCCCACGATTTCCGCCTCAATCTGGTCGGGTGTGCAGAAGATATGGGCGTCGTCCTGGGTAAATTGCCGCACCCTGAAAAGCCCGTGTATTACGCCGCTTGCCTCGTGGCGATGAACAAGCCCCAGTTCCGCGACCCGCAGCGGGAATTCGCGGTAAGAATGTTTGCGGGTTTGGTAAACTAAGCAGCCGCCCGGGCAGTTCATCGGCTTTATCGCGTAATCGGCATCGTCGAAGCGGGTGAAATACATATTCTCTTTGTAATGGTCCCAGTGGCCGCTCCTGTGCCATAGTTCTTTATTGAGAATAATGGGCGTTTTGATTTCCTCGTAGCCAAATCGCTTGTGAACGCCGCGCCAGAAATCGACTATCGAATTCCAGATAATCATCCCTTTTGGGTGCATAAACGCGAAACCAGGCCCCGCGTCATTGAAACTGAACAAATCTAACTGCCTGCCGATAACGCGGTGGTCGCGTTTTTTCGCTTCTTCGAGACGGGTAAGGTATTCGTCAAGCTCTTTGCGGTTTCGCCAGCAGGTTCCATAGACCCTTTGCAGCATCTTCAGCGTCGCGTCGCCGTGCCAGTAAGCCCCGGCTACCGACATAATCTTGAATGCGCCCGCCTTGCCCGCGCTTGGAATGTGCGGGCCTCTGCAAAGGTCTTCGAAGCCGTCGCCGGATGAGTAAAAGCTGAGTATGTCGCCGGTGGCGCGGTTGACGTTGTCGGTTTTGTATTTTTCGCCGCCTAATTTGGCAATCGCCTCGGCGCGGGTCATTTCCTTCCTGATAAAGGGCTTGTCGGCCTTGACGATTTCGCCCATTTTTTCCTCGATGCGTTCGAAGTCGCCCGGGCGAATCGGCTCATCGAGGTCGATATCGTAATAAAACCCGTCGTCAACGGTTGGTCCGTAAACAAGTTTTGTCTGGGGCCAGAGCTGGCAAATCGCCTCGGCCATAATATGCGCACAGCTATGGCGCATTATTTCAAGGCCTTCGGTGTCTTTGGAGGTGATGATTTGGATGCTTGCGTCGCCGTTTATCGGGGCCGACAGGTCAACGAGGTTGCCGTTGACTTTGGCCGCTATGGCCGCCTTCGCCAGTCCTGCGCCGATTTTTTCCGCTACCTGCTTTCCCGTGATGCCGTCATTGGCCTCTATAATCGCGCCATCCGGCAGTTTAATCCTCGCCATTTGTCAATCCGATAAACCAGTCCCAAAATTACAAATGATTGTTAATAAACGCCATTTTAGTCCTCCTGCCCGCCATAGTCAAGCAGGGTTTAACGTTATACCGGCGGTTTTGAAAATTGACTTCGGCGGCGTTTACGCTTATCCTAAAACCCGCTTATATATCTTTTTGGAGTTTTATAATGGTCGTAACTCGTTTTGCCCCGTCGCCGACGGGATACCTTCATATAGGCGGAGCAAGAACAGCCCTGTTTAACTGGCTTTTGGCTAAGAAAACAGGCGGCAAATTTATCCTGCGCATCGAGGATACCGACCTCAAACGTAATACCCCGACCGCCACTCAGCAGGTAATCGACGACCTGAAATGGCTTGGGATAACCTGGGACGAAGGCCCCGAAGTCGATGGCCCAAACGGCCCATATTTCCAGTCGCAGCGAAGAGAGACATACGATAAATACATCAGGCAGCTTCTTGAGCAGGGCAGGGCGTATTACTGTTTCGAGACAGGTGAAGAACTCGAAAAACTCCGCAAACAGGCCGAGGCACAGAAAAAAGGTTTTGTATATCAAAGGCCCGCCGTGTTCCCGACCGAAGCGGAAGTCGAAAAAGCGAAAGCCGAGGGCAAATCCGTTACAATCCGTTTCGCGATGCCCGAAGGAACTATCGTCATCAGTGACATTGTTCGCGGCGAAGTGAGTTTTAATACAGTCGAATTGGGCGACTTTATTATTATCAAAAGTGATGGTTTCCCGACGTATAACTTCGCCTGCGTAATCGACGACCACCTTATGGGCATCACCCACGTAATAAGGGGTCAGGAGCATTTGATGAATACGCCGGGCCAGCAGGCATTGTGGGAGGCGCTGGGCTTCGACAATCCGCCAAAATATGCGCACATGTCGGTTACTATAAGCGAATCAGGCGGCAAACTCTCGAAACGTGAACGCCCGCAAACCCTCCGTAAGGCAATCAAGGCGAGAACCGATATCGACCTCGAAAAATTAGCCAGCGTCGGCGGACTAAGCACAGACGAGATGAACGACTTCCTTAAAGGCGAAAGCGTCCCCGATGTCCCCGCAATCGAGGCAATGGCAAAATACGTTGGCGTCACATTGCCGGAAATAAACGTCGTCGATTTCTTCAAGAGCGGCTACATCCCCGAGGCGATGGTCAATTTCCTCGCGTTGCTCGGCTGGAGCACGGGAGACGAACGCGAAGTTATGCCTTTAGAGGAACTCGTACAAAGTTTCGATATCACGCGGTTGACTAAATCGAATAGCTTGTTCGACCGCGGCAAACTCATCGCTTACAACACCGAGCATCTGAAAATGCTGCCCAAAGAAAAGTTACTTGCTCATTTGAAGGCATATTTGAAAGTCGTCGATTCGCCGGTCGCGAAAGTCGACGATGAGACATTGCTTCGTTTTATTAAAATTTGCGAAGGTGCAAGGACATTGGCTGATATCGAGCACAAGTGCAAATTCCTGTTTACTGCCGATGACCGGATTGAATACGATGAAAAAGCCGTGCAAAAGGTTCTAATGAAGGATAATGGCCTTGCGATGCTGAAACTCGTCCGCGATAAATTAGCCTCGATGGCTGAATTAACCGAGCAGGGTATCGAGGATATGCTGCGGGCGTTGGCAGAAGAGCACAAGGTTGGTCTGGGCAAAGTCGCCCAGCCCCTTCGCGTCGCAATTACCGGCTCAACCATAAGCCCTCCAATCTTTGATTCCGTGCAATTATTGGGAAAAGAAAAAACGTTAGTCAGAATCGATACGACTCTTACCAGGTTCGGTGGGAAATAAAATGTTAGCCTTTAAAAAAAAGATTGTAATCCACCATCTATTTCTTTTGGTATTTTTTATTATTTGGTCGTCTTTTTTTTATTTCAAATGGCTCGTATTTGCTTGGCTGCTTTTCCCTGTCATACCTCTGTTCGGGTATCTGACTAATCCTATTCCGTCAGCAGATAGGTTTACTATTCGCCATTCAAAATTTTGCAATATTTCACTTATAATCCTTTCAGTTGTTGCGTTGGTTTTTGCGTTTTTGAATTTTATGGTTTCTATTGATATGTCACCTAAAAACAAGTTTACCGCCATCCTTGATAAAATAGATTCGCATGGTTCTTTCGTTGTGATTGTAACATTAATTCTATTAATTCCAGTTGTCGTTTCGATTTTTCGAGAAGAAATTAAATATGCTATAAAAGCTGATGAAGAAGTTAATGTTAAGCGAGGAGTAAATTGATATGTCACTACTTGTAACCGGTTCAATCGGAATTGATACTGTAAAGACGCCGTTTGGCGCGAGTAAGGATTGTCTTGGCGGGTCGGCTGTGTATTTCAGTATGGCGGCGAGCTTCTTTTCGCCCGTGCGGTTTCTCGGCGCAATCGGGGCCGACTGTCCGTTCGATTTGAAGAAAATCTTCAAAGGCAAAAAGGTTGACCTCAACGGGCTTGAACTGCGGCATACAAGCAAGACATTCCGCTGGGCCGGCTCATATCAGGGCGCGATGAATGAAGCGACGACCGACGCCGTCGAGTTAAACGTCCTCGCGGAAAACCCGCCCCAGATGCCCGAGGAATATAAAGACAGCAAATTCGTTTTCCTGGCAAATACCGCGCCGATTCTGCAAATCCAGCTTCTCGACCAGCTTGATCGCCCCAAATTTGTCGCCGCGGACACGATGAATCTCTGGATAAATAATAATATTGCCGATTTGAAGCGGCTGATGAAAAAAATTGACTGCCTCATCCTCAATGAAACTGAAGCAAGGATGTTGGCAAATGAGCATAATCTCATAACCGCGGCGGCCAAAATCGAAAAGTTAGGCCCCTCAGTCGTAGTCATCAAGAAGGGCGAATCCGGCTCAATAATCCGTCAATCAGACGGCCAGTTATTTGTTTTGCCCGCTTATCCGGCCACAATTGTTAAAGACCCCACCGGTGCGGGCGACAGTTTCGCGGGCGGTTTTATGGGTTATATGGCGGGCCAAAACAAGACCGATTTCGCGACACTCAAAAAAGCCGTCGCTTATGGCACTGTCGTCGCCTCTTTCACAATCTCCGATTTCTCGCTCAAAGGCCTGACTAAAACAACCAGACGCAATATCGACAAGCGGCTGAATGAGCTTCGCAAAGTGGTAAGTTTTTAACCACCAAGACACGAAGAAATAGTTAAAAGGAAAAAGCAAAAAATAAATCTTAGTGCCTTGGTGTCTTTGTGGTGAAAGGTTTTATTATGCGAGTGTTTATCGCAATCGATATCGACGACAAAACCCGAAAGGCAATCGCGAATTTGCAAAAACAAATCGCCTCGAAGGTTGATGTCAAAAAGGGCGACCTTAAATGGGTCGAGCCGAATAATATCCACCTCACGCTGAAATTTCTGGGTGAAATAAGTGATGAGCAGCTCGCGGAAGTCAGCGAAATAACGCAAACCGTCGCCCAGGCACACCAGAAATTTACCCTTGAAATAGAATCCGTCGGCTCATTTGGAGGCAGAAGCGCGAAAGTCGTCTGGGTTGGCGCAGGAAAAGGAACTGATGCGTTATTGGCATTGCAAAAAGACCTCGACGACCTCCTTGCCCAGGCCGGCTACCCGAAAGAGGAAAGAGAATTTTCCGCGCACCTGACGCTTTGCCGGGTAAATCACCCCATAGCGGGCCTTAAGGTTGGCGAGGCAATCGCACAGTTTTCACATCTCAAGCTCGGCTCAATCGCCGCCGACGCGATTTACGTTTACCAAAGCCAGTTGACACCAGCCGGTCCAAACTATACTCTATTGAGCGATTTTAAGTTGCGGTAAGGATGAATGAAAAGCCGGGGAACGTTTCCCCTCACATACCCAAATAGGAGTCGAGAAAAATGACTAAGACAAAGACCACCCAGCAGACCAAAGGCGCAGTTGAACCATTAAGACCACAGCAGGCGGGCGCAGCGGATAAATCGGGCGCGGAATCCGCCCTGCAAAGAGTCATCGCTCAAATCGAAAAGCAATACGGCCGCGGCTCGATTATGCAGATGGACGAGCACAAGTATGCCAGAATCCAGGGCATACCGACCGGCGCGTTATCGCTCGATATCGCCCTGGGCGGCGCTGGTATCCCGCGAGGCAGAATCGCCGAGCTTTTCGGCCCCGAATCGTCAGGCAAAACCACCCTGGCCCTGCATATCATCGCCAACGCCCAGAAGGCAGGCGGCGTCGCGGCGTTCATCGATGCCGAACATGCCCTCGATACCACCTGGGCAAAACGTCTCGGCGTTGACGTTAGCTCGCTTCTTGTCAGCCAGCCGGATAACGGCGAACAGGCGCTCGATATCGCCGAAATGCTCATCGCCTCAAACTCCGTTGATGTCCTCGTTATCGACTCGGTCGCTGCGCTGACCCCAAAAGCTGAAATCGAAGGCGAAATGGGCGACAGCCACATGGGTCTTCAGGCGCGACTGATGAGCCAGGCGATGAGGAAACTCACCGCTATAATCGCCAGGAGCAAAACCGCTCTTATATTCATCAACCAGATTCGCATGAAAATCGGCGTGATGTTCGGCAACCCCGAAACCACCACGGGAGGCAACGCCCTCAAATTTTACAGCTCGGTCCGCCTCGACCTGCGGCGAATAACAACCCTCAAGGAAGAAAGCGGCTCAGTAGGCAACAGGGTCCGCGCCAGGGTCGTGAAAAACAAAATCGCGCCGCCTTTCCGCGAGGCCGAATTCGACATTATGTTCGACCACGGTATCAGCTACGAAGGCGACCTGCTCGACCTCGGCGTAGCGTGCAACGTAATCGAAAAATCCGGCACCCATCTTGGTTTCGGTGAAATACGCCTGGGCCAGGGCAGGGAAAAAGCGAGACAATTCCTTATCGATAACAAAGACCTCTGCGAACAGATAAAACACAAAATCCTCGTCGCGAAAGGATTGATTGAGGATAAACCCGCCGGGGCGGACAAATAAATACTAAGTTGCGGATTTCAAAAAGGACGAAATGGAGTTTAAGCTGCCTGCCCTGCGTAGCTTTAGCGAAGCAGGGTGGTTGAGAACTATTTCAGAAAGGATAATATTATGAACTTACTTGCAGCAGCAACGCCGGTACAACCCCCGCCGGCTTACCAGAATCCGGCTTACCAGAATCCGGCTTACCAGAATCAGGGCTATCAGGGCCAGGGATATCAGAACACAACACAGCAGCCCGACAGGCCTGCCCCATCTCTAAAGGCCAAGATTTTGGGTTACGGCTATTTCCTTTTCAATATCGCCGTCGTTGTATTTGTTATTGTTATGGTTTACAGGTTTGTAAAGGCCTTCGAAAAAATAGCCGGCAGTCTGGACAAGGGCATCATTATTCGCAAAGACGATACGACAACCTAATTTCACAGAGCAGATATGACATTGACCGCGAAACAAATAAGAGCCGGCTTTATTGACTTCTTCAAAAGTAAAGACCACAAATTTGTCCCCAGCTCGCCGATTGTTCCCATAGGCGACCAGACGCTGCTTTTCGCCAACGCCGGGATGAACCAGTTCAAGGACATATTCCTCGGCCTCAGCGCCCCGTCGTGCCGCCGCGCGGTCAACAGCCAGAAATGTCTCCGCGTCAGCGGCAAGCACAACGACCTCGAAGAAGTCGGCCACGATAACTATCATCACACGTTTTTCGAGATGCTTGGCAACTGGTCATTCGATGATTATTTCAAAGCCGAGACAATCGAATGGGCCTGGCAGTTGTTCACTGACGTCTGGCAAATCAACCCGAAAAATTTATACGCAACCGTATTCGCGGGAGACGCCCACGATAATCTTCCCGAAGACAACGAAGCTGCGAAACTCTGGACAAAAGTAACGTCTCTTCCCGCCGACCGCGTTCTTAAATTCGGCAGGAAAGACAACTTCTGGGAAATGGGCGAAACCGGCCCCTGCGGCCCCTGCAGTGAAATACACATCGACCTTGGCCCCGACCGCTGCGACAAGAAAAACGTCCCCGGCCACAAATGCGCCGTAAACGCCGGCTGCGCAAGATTCATCGAACTCTGGAATCTTGTCTTTATACAATTTAATCGGGCCGAAGACGGCAAGCTCACGCCGTTGAATGCGAAATACGTCGATACCGGCGCGGGACTGGAAAGAGTTACGGCCGTCCTGCAGAATAAACGCAGCAATTACGACACCGACCTGTTTATGCCCGTAATCGACCGGCTCGCTGAAATGACCGGCAAAAAATTCACCTCACAGTTGAACAATAAAACAGATAACGCATTTCGCGTTATCGCAGACCACATCCGCGCACTCTCAATGGCTATAACCGATGGCGCGACTCCGTCCAATGAAGGCAGGGGCTACGTCATTCGCAGAATCCTTCGACGCGCCTTCCGCTTCGGCAGAGAACTCAGCCTGCACGACCCGTTCCTATTCAAGCTTGTCCCCGCCGTTGATGATTGCCTCGGCGAAGCATTTCCCGAAATAAAGGCACGAAAGGATTACGTCTCAACCGTAATCGAATCCGAAGAGGCGAGCTTCGGCAGAACCTTAGACAGGGGGCTGGAAATCTTCGCCGATGCTGCCGATAAAGCTAAAAATAAAACAATCTCCGGCGATGATGCCTTCCAGCTTTACGATACTTATGGTTTCCCCGTTGACCTGACTCAGTTGATGGCGCAGGAGCGGGGTCTGAAAGTTGATACCGATGGTTTTAATGCCTTGATGGAACAGCAGCGCAGCCGCGCAAGGGCCGCGCAAAAAAGCACCCAGCTTTTAGTTACCTCGCCGGATACGGAACTTCCCGTAACGGAGGACCTGCACAAATACAAGACAGATTGTTGCGATGCGACAATCGTCGGCTTTATCGACCAAGGCGTCTTTAAAACAAAAGGCAAGTTCGATGCGGGCGAAGAAGCCGGTATCGTTCTCGACAAGACCTGCTTTTACGCCGAGATGGGCGGCCAGGTGGGCGACTGCGGGACCATTGACTCGGCCAAAGGCAAATTTGCCGTCGATATCACGGCCAAAGTCGCCGATTGCGTCATTCACCGCGGTCGGTTCATTGAAGGAACGCTTGCCGTCGGCGATAAAGTTACCGCCGTTGTCAGCCCCGACAGGGACGCGACAAAGAAAAATCACACCGCCACCCATCTGCTCCAGTGGGCGCTTCGCCAGATTCTGGGCACTTCTGTCGCCCAGCAGGGCAGTTTGGTTTCTCCCGATTATCTGCGGTTCGACTTTACCTGTCCGAAAGCGCTTACTGCCGAACAGATAAAAGAAGTCGAATCACTCGTTAAGGGAAAGATTGCCGCAGATTTACCCGTTACCAGTACGGTCCTTTCCCGCGAAGAAGCCGATAAATTGGGAGCGATGGCGCTTTTCGGCGAAAAATACGGTTCGGAAGTTCGCGTTGTCGCTGTCGGCGCGCCGGATGAAAAAGGGTTGAATCTTGCCTTCAGCAAGGAATTCTGCGGCGGCACTCACGTTGACAGGACGGGCGTTATAAGCGGATTCAAAATCATAAAAGAGGAAAGCATTTCCGCGGGCGTACGCAGAATCACCGCCCTTAGCGGTCAGGGCCTCGCCAAATATCTCGAACAGCGAAGCGATATCATCGATGAGCTTTCACTTGCGCTTAAAATCCCGGCGGACAAAATTACGGAAAAGGTCAATAATCTGCTCACCGAAAATAAACGGCTTGCCAAAGAGCTTAAATCTCCCTCGCGTCAAGCCGCGTCCGATTCTCTCGCCGAAGCGAAACAAATGCTGGATAAATGCGAAAAAGTCGGCGACGCATCGATAATCACGGGAAAATTATCGCCCACGACCGCCGAACAGGCACGCGCCGCGATTGATATGCTCAAAAAGAAGGCCCCGTCCTCGGTCATCGTCCTCGGCTTTGCCGAAGGCGACAGGGCGACACTTCTCGCTGCCGTAACCGACGACCTCACCGGCAAAATCGGCGCAGGAGAAATCCTCAAGCAAATTGCCCCCATCATCGACGGCGGCGGCGGCGGAAGACCCAATATGGCGCAGGCAGGCGGCAAAAAACCCGACAAGCTCGATGAAGCAATCGCCAAAGCCGCTGAAGTTATTAAAGCAAAACTTTAAAACCTGGCTTGTCAAAAGGAAAGGTCGGCAATGGAGGGAAACACGCCGAACCGGAGGTCTCGCGAATCCGCCGAAAAAATGCGGTTGGCGGTCGAAAAGCTGGAGCGGGAAGTTTTTAAACCTGAACCGCTGCCGGAAAGGACCCTGCCGTGGCTTATCGATATATTTTTGTATCCGATGAGCATTTCAGGGGTAATCCATATTGTAATTTTTGCGATTATACCGCCGTTGCTTTGGCTTCTTGTCCTGCGTTACGTTCGTCCCTTCGGAGGGGTCCCATATCTGATTCTTTATTTGCTGCTCGCTGGCTACGCCTTTTATTACATTAGCTATTGCGTCTTCGACAGCTCAAGGGGCGGCCTTCGTGCGCCGGATGTCACCATTTATGATTCCCCCGACAAAATCGAATTATTTTCGCATGTTTTTCTTGTGATTGGTGTCGTGGCTGTTTGCTTTTTCCCGGCAGTAATATATTACATCGTGACCGAACGAGCCGATTTGGTGTTTTGGCTGCTGTCGGCGGCCTGCATTTTCTTTTTTCCAATGGCTGTATTGACAGCGGTTTTGTTCGATTCGGTCGATGCGATTAAGCCGGTCGTCATCATTTCCTCGATATACAGAACACTTGTCCCTTATTGCGGGCTTGTTTTAACCTTTTCCGCGATTGCCGGACTTATCGCTCCTGTTATATTGGGGCTGCCAAAGCCGGGGGATTTAATTGCTGGCCTTATTTACCTCCAATCGCTTATGGATTATCTTTTGGGTACAGCTTTTATGCGGTATAAAATTGCTTTTGTGTATTTAGTGATTGTTTCATCGCACCTCTTGGGAAGGTTTTATCTGCGGTACAAAAAGGAACTTAATTGGAAGATTTAGTTGTTAACACGAATGAGCGACGCGGACTTAAACAATAAGCAGCTAGTCAGCCAAATCTGTTTCAACTGCGACTTTTGCGGCAAACAGATTCGCGTACCCTCTGTGCACGCCGGCAAAAAGGGTAAATGCCCCCAGTGCAAAGGCATCATCCTTGTTCCATGCTCAGCACCTTCGTCCCCGCAGGCAAATACGCCGATTAATCCCGGACCGGAGTTAGACCTGGTTCTTCAGCCGAATCCCCCGCACGACCGTATTGCTGCTGATAAGCCGAAAGACCAGCAGTATGAAATGCTGCGGCAAAGCGAAGGATTGCCTTCCCTCCAGCCGACGTCCCCGCCGCAACGAAAATTCCCCTGGCTTATCGATATATTTTTGTACCCCGCCAACCTTCACGGAATTATCTTTCTTGCCATCGTTGTTTTGATACCGTGGATGTTTCAGCTTGTGATTGAGTTTCTTGTCGGGCTGATGGGGGTATTCGCCGTTTTAGTTATCTTTATCAATTTAATAGTGGATATTGTAATTCTGATGTTTGCATACTGGTTTCTGGCTGAATGTATCTGCGACAGCGCCGAAGGAAACCTGCGTGTGCCGAATACGGCCGATAATACTCCGGGGCTTGCGGAGATGGGCTTACGGCTTATACGGATATTTGTCTGTCTCGTGGTCTATTTAGTCCCGGCTTCTTTGTACTACAGATATACTTATAGATTCGACTTGCCTTTCCAAATCATTGCGGGTTGCGGAATATTTTTATACCCGATGGCGCTGCTTGGTGTCTTAATGTTTGATTCTATACGCGGCCTGAATCCCCTTATTGTCATCCCCTCTCTGTTCGGCGCGTTTTTTCAGTATTGCGGCCTGATTGTATTTGTTTGCGCAATTATTTTCCTGTTTACAAAGGCCAGGGAATTCCTCCTGGCGAGCCCTCTGTTGTGGCTATTCATCCGAGCAATTGAAGTGTATCTGCTAATGGTGGTGGCGCACCTGCTTGGCCGTTTTTACTTCAAGTATCAGGAAAAACTCAACTGGGACGTTTAGCTTCGATTTTGCTGCCTAATTTTCACGCTTCTGGCGTGCGCGTCCAATCCCTCCGCCTCCGCTAAGCGGATTATATCATTTGCGCTTGCTGCTAATTTCTTTTTGTCGTATTCGATGATACTCGTGGATTTTATGAAGTCGTTTGCGCTCAACGCACTGAAAAATCTCGCACTTGTTCCCGTTGGCAGCGTATGGCTCGGCCCCGCCCAATAATCACCCACCGCCACCGGCGAATAATCGCCGATAAATATAGCACCCGCATTTTTTATTTTTTTGGCGATATGTCTGCTCTGTTTTCCGCACTGAATCTGCAAATGCTCCGCAGCAGAAACATTGGCTTGGGCTATTATGTCCGCCATATTTTTGAATACCACGATGGCACTAAAGCCCAGCAGGCAATCGATGGTTTCTTTTGATCTGCTTAACTCTGCGACCTGCCGCTTGAGTTCTGCTAATACCTCTTGTCCCAGTTTTTCAGAATCCGTGAATAAAACTGCACTTCCAGGATTATGCTCCGCCTGGCTTAGCATATCTGCCGCCACCCAGACAGGATTTGCTTGTTTATTCGCTATTATTAAAACCTCGCTTGGCCCCGCTATTGAATCAATATCGACAGCTCCAAAAATCTCTCTTTTTGCGTTTTGAACCCAAGCATTTCCCGGCCCGACAATCTTATCGACGTCTCTTATTGTTCTTGTTCCTTTGGCCAACGCAAATACCGCCTGTGCGCCGCCTATCCTGTAAACCTCTTTAATTTTCAATTCTCTGCAGGTCGCTAATATCACAGGATGAATACTGCCTTTATATCTTGGTGGCGAGACGACAACGATTTCTTTCACTCCTGCAACTTGAGCAGGAACAGCCGTCATAATAACCGTTGAAGGTAATGGAGCCGATGCTCCCGGAACGCATATTCCCACTCGTCTTATCGGGGTGTATTTTATGCCAGTTGACTTGAAGCTCTTGTCCTTGCCAACGAATATTTTTGACTGATACTCCTTAACGTTCTTAATCGCCAGACGAATCGACTTTAAAAGTTTTTTATCGATTGCTTTATGAGCGGCAGTCAATTCTGATTCTGGTATTCTGAACTGTTCAGGCGTTAGTTTCACATTGTCGAATTTCTCCGTGAGCTCGGCCACCGCTTCATCATCACGCTTGTTTACCTCCTTAAGAATGGCCTCTAATTTTTTCTCGTTCTCGTCTTCAAAATGAGTAGCTCTGAAGATAGCATCTGTAATTTTCGAAAGCTTTTCTATGAAATCCAGCGGGTTGTATTTAATCAAAATTTTATCAAGCTCATTTCCCACTTTTTTTGCCTTTTTCTTTTTTACTTTATTTCAGTGTAATCTGTGAAATCTGTGGCTAAAGTTACCTTCCGAAGTTCCCGTAACTATACATCCGCGTCGCCTTTTGCAGCAGCAGGTATTGTTCGCCCTTATATTTCGTTAAAATCCCCGCCACGTTAAACCTGACCGGGTTCGACTCGCTTCGCACCTGTATCATCGCCTCTTCGAGTTTCTGGCAGGGCAGCAGCTTTATAGCGAATTTATCGACTCCTCGCCCAAACGCGTCCGCTTCAAAAATGTAATCGCCGTTTTTGACCATCACTCGCCCGGCCCTGTTTGCAAAAATAGTGTCCTGTTTCAGTTGCAGTTCTTCAGCTCGGGTCGCCTGCGCCTCAGTCGTCGGCAAAACCTCCGATGTCTTCAATAACGCCACTATCTCCGGCGGGATATTCACCACGTCATTCGGGGCATTAACCGCCTGCGCCACCGCATTCGCTTCATTTTGCCCTTTTTCTTCCGAGGGTCTGTTTATCTTGCGAAGCGACAGATAATATACCGCGAACAAATAATTCTTTCCCTCGAATTTCGTTACCTTTGCCCATATCCGAAACATCGCGTCGCTTCGCTCTTTTGCGTCCATTATCATTTTTTCGAGCGTCGCCGAGCCGAGCATCTCTAATTGTTGCCCGGCTTTTATCTCCACCCCGGCGATGTTTGCCGCTGACTCGAATTCAAACGCCCATTTGTCGGCCCCAGTTTGAATCAGCCTGCCGTCAACACCCGCGAAAACATAATCATCGGGCAATAATTTGTCGCCGGCCTGTAATTTATTGCCGCTGGTTTTTACCGCCGCTGCCGACGTCGTTATTGCTGCTGCAATCGTCAGGGCAAAAATAAATCTCGCTATCCTCATCGGTTGGCTTTCCCTTTTTTGCCGGCTTTTTTGTTCGACTGCTCAAGCGTATATTTCAACAGCCCGCCCGAAAGCAAAATCTGCCTGTCTCTGCCCGACAGGTTTAACTTGCCCATAATCTCATATCTGCTATTTTCTTCGACAATCTTTACTTCATCTTTGTTTTTTATCGCATCGACTAAGCCGTCTATCCGCAGATTATCGCCTTGGCTGATTTTTTCGTAATCATCCTGGTTGGCCAACTCTATAGGCACAACGCAGAAGTTTATCAGGTTCGCCTTGTGAATCCGTTCGATACTCTTGGCAATCACGGCACGCACGCCTAAATACATTGGGCATAATGCAGCGTGCTCTCTCGATGACCCCTGCCCGTAGCTTGCTCCCGCAACAATAATGCCGCCTCGGCCTTCGCCCTTAACTTTCATTGCCCGTTCGGCGAAACTTGGCTTACCTTTTTCATTGAAGCAGTGAAACATGACCTTCGCGTATTCGGGCACATTGCTGCGAAGTTTCAAAAACGCCCCCGCAGGCATTATGTGGTCGGTTGTAATCTTATCGCCGCATTTTATCAGCGCCTCCGCTTTCAAATCTGCAGGCAATTGCCTCGGCTGTTCGGGCACAACTATCGTCGTCCCGCGAACAACCTCCGCCTTGGCTGCCTCCTTCTCGCTCAAAGGCGCTTCAATCATATTATCATTGATAATAAATTTCGCCGGCTGCTCGATCTTCGGGTAATTTATCCCGAACAACTTTTTCATTTCTCTCGGGTCGGTAATCTTCCCTGTCAACGACGATGCCACCGCCGTCTCAGGACTCACGAGAAATACCTTGTCATCCTTCGTTCCGCTCCTTCCCGCGAAATTCCGGTTGAACGTCCGCAAGCTCACAACCCCGTCCGCGGGCGAAAAACCAAGCCCTATGCAGGGCCCGCACCCGCTCTCCAGAATCCTCGCCCCCGCCGAGATAATATCCCACAGCGCACCGTTGGCCGCTAACATATTCAAAACTTCCCTGCTTCCCGGCGCAACTGCGAATTCAACCGTCGGGTCAATCTTTCTGCCCTTTAACACCTTCGCAACCATCATCAAGTCCGCGTAGCTCGAATTCGTGCAGCTTCCTATCGCTATTTGTTTCGATGGAGCCCCGGCGATTTCTGCGATTGTTTTTACATTATCAGGCGACGACGGGCACGCTGCCATTGGCTCAAGCTTCGACAAATCAATCTCAATCAACCAGTCATAAATCGCTCCCACATCCGCAGCCATCGGCTTGTAATCCTTTTCCCGCTTCTGAGCCGCCAGAAATTTCTTTGTCTGCTCATCGCTGGGGAAAACGCTCGTCGTTATCCCCAGTTCCGCACCCATATTTGTTATCGTTGCCCGTTGCGGCACAGTCAGCGTCGCAACCCCGGACCCGAAATACTCGACACTCCAGCCGACGTTACCCTTCGTGGTCAGTGTGCTCAAAAGTTTCAGGATTACATCCTTCGCCGCCACCCAGTCAGGCAGTTGCCCCGTCAATTTAACGCCTATAACCTTTGGGCAAGCCAGGTAAAATGGCCCCCCGCCCATCGCAACCGCCACGTCTAATCCGCCCGCGCCTATTGCTATCGCCCCGATTCCCCCCGCAGTAGGCGTATGTGAATCGCTCCCAAGCAGCGTAACACCAGGTTTTGCGAACCGTTCCAAATGAACCTGGTGGCAAATACCGTTGCCCGCCCGCGAATGATATACACCGCTTTTGGCCGCGATTGTCTGCAAATACAAATGGTCGTTATGATTCTCCGGCCCAAACTGAGACATGTTATGGTCAATATAACTGACCGATAAATCTGTCCTGACCCTGCCAGCACCCATCGATTCGAATAACAAGAACGCCGTCGTTCCCGTCGCGTCCTGCGTCAGCGTCTGGTCAATCCGTACCCCTATCTGCTCGCCTGCCGCGAGTTTTCCTTCAACAAGGTGCTCCCCAAGTATCTTGTAAAAAAGCGTCTCAGCCAACTTTTAACCCCAATCATTGTCGTTTAGACCCGCCCCCAGCGGGCGGGGTCAAACCAATTTAACACAAAACTCTCCCGAACACAAACCCCTCACGCTGTCATTCTGATATCAGAAGTAATATCTGCCTAAGTAGCCAACTATTGCCTTTTTCACTTCCATGGTATCTATCAAGCCGATATGACGATAAATTATCTCGCCGCCCGGCTTTATAATAACCGTGTAAGGGATGCCGCCTTCCCAGCCCTTGTCCAGTGCCTCACCTAATTCAGTTCTGTCTTCCGAATTGAACTGGTAATTAGTACAGGAAACCTGCTTATCCTTCAGAAATTTTATAACATCGTCTTTTTTGCTCGGCATATCCCCGCTGATTGTTATCATTTCGAATGCCCTGTTCCGATACATCCGGTTTATGTTGACTAATTCCGGCATTTCAATAACGCATGGTCCGCACCATGTTGCCCATATATTGACCAGCCGCAATTTGCCGGAATTGTTTTTCATAATCTCGCGTACGCCGTTGGCGTCGATAAGATTTACTTCAACCGGCTCTTTTGCCCATTCCGCGAAAGCCTTTTGTGCCGAGTTTTTCTTGTCCGCCCATTTTATCGTACAGCCGAACGTCTTCATTTTCTTTATCGTAATCTCTCGCCCTTCGAGCATCGCGTCGAGCGCGTCCCGAACAAAGCTCTTCTTTATTTTGCTCGGGTCTTCGGAGTTATCGACCGCGCCGCAGTATGCCAGTTTGCGTTCCTTGTCGAATATGAATACGTGAGGTGTGCTGACGGGCCCATAAGCACGGGCTGCCGCTTGTGTCTGGCCGTCGTAGAGATACGGGAAATTAAACTTTCTCTCAGCCGCGCGAAGCTTCATCTCCTCAAAGGAATCGCCCATGTCAGTATATCCCATCTCATCGAGCCGGACTGCCAGCGGGTCATTCGGCGATATTGCCGCAACCGCCACCCCTTTGCTCTTATAATCCGTTACCAATTGCATCAGCCGGCTTTCGTATGCCTGTGCCGTAGGGCAGTGATTAGCGGTGAACACAATCACGAGGATATTCGCGTCGGCAAAATCTGCCAGCCGGTATTCTCGACCATCTATGCCGGGCAAATTGAAATCCGGCGCAGCCGCCCCAATTTCCAAAGGCACAACCTTACTCGTCTCCGCTGAAACAATCCCCGTAACAATCATCGCGACAAAAATCGCCGACCATAATTTCTTTCGTCCGTTCATATAATATATACCTCCATACAGCCATCTTTGCTCAAATGATACGCTATCGACTGTCGATAATCAACCCGGCAGAGTCCGCGCATAAAAAACCGGCCTGCCCCGTCAATTCAGAGCAGGCCGGCGTTACATTCGGTTATTCTGCCAGCTAATTGTTCCCGCCGTTATGGCACCGGGATACTCGCTTCTGTATAGTGTTCCAGGATGTGATTCCAGTACGGATGATTACTATACTCGCCAATCCCTTTTAGCGCCTCAATAATTCCATCCTGCGTGTGCGGGGTATAGGGGTCAGGGTTATCAGGGTTATTGACCCCTTTTGTCGCAAGGGTGAAAAGCGACGCCGAAATATTCCCTACCCCCGCGATTTCCTGGTCTACGTCGAGAAATATGCCGTATCCCCCTGTAATAGGGCCCTTCAGGCTTTGGGCAAGAAGTATTCTGTATCCGTGTGGAAGACCGATATTTACGCTATGGACGTCGCCAATCATAAACGCATTGAAGTCGAAAGGCGACTTGCCGTTGAGCCCATAGAAATGCCTCTTGTTCCCCCGCTCCAATATAAACGCATCGAGGAACCCGTTGCTGTCACTTGAGTTGAGCTGGACATAAACCCTATTATCGTTGACATCTCTGCCGTAAATAATCATGTTCGCGTCAATAAGCGTATTGGTGTCATTAACCTCATCAAGAATAAGGTTCATCACCAAAAGGCCCTTAAAGGGAATCGTTACCGCATTTGTATCATCTACCCCTATTGTTTTTGTGTCCGACCGGTTATACATTGCCCCTCTAATTGTACCCGACAGCTTATAAATAAGGAAATAACCATAGGATGATGTGCATATACCAAGCATTATCAATACCACAAACAACGCCGATAACTTTTTCATTTTCCGTCTCCATTAAACATCCAGTCATTTTTGTCGCCATCAGGGTGAAAATAGTTATGATTATGACTATTATCCCTTGTGCCGGCCTGTTTGCAATCAAAATCCGCGGTTAAAAGGTTTTACTGCTCCGCCGGGTTTTGGTGGTAGAAATTACTAAGCTCGCGATACAAATCCGGATATGTCTTTTGCAAATCCTTTGGCCGTTCGAAGAAGTATTCGGTTGCGACAGCGAAAAACTCCGCCGGGTCCTGTCCCGCGTAGGAACCCAGCAGCGTCGGCCTGTTGCTCGATAAATCCTGCTGAAGCTTTATATAGTTTTTATGAAGCACCCTTGCCCATGTGATAAATGTTGACCTTTGCTGTAGTACCGCCGAACTATCACCCTGCCCGCAGGTGCTGTCCAATTGGTGTGCGAATTCGTGGAATACTACGTTATGCCCGTCGCGCACGTCCGCCGCTCCTTGCCGGACGTCGTCCCAAGATAGCACAACTGACCCGCGATGCCACGACTCGCCCAATCGCACGTCGAATCCTTCTTCGACGACCCCGCCCGCCAGATGCCTCGTCGCTTTTGCCACGTATGCTGCCGGGTAAACGAGTATCGAATGCAATCCCGGGTAGTAATCGGTTTCGCGGTGCAAAAGCAATACACATGCCTGGGCCGCTATCGTTACCCTGATTTCATCGGTAATCGCCAGTCCGCCGCAGCCGAAGAAATGCTTCTCAGCTAAAAATACGAGGATATGCTGCTTCAATTCTTCTTTGTCGAGCACAGACAACCTGCGATAGAACAGCACGTGCCCTTCAATTATACCCGCCCATTCCGGCGGGAAAGGCCGTTGCCTTATCTGTTTTCTTCGCCATTTCTTAAAAAACCACATACCTTGAATTATAAGCCCAAAAGCATAACTTATGCCAGTCGAAGTTGCGGGATGTGTAATTTACCTTGTTCATTAGCGAACCGACGAAGCGTCTGCCGGGGAACAATATATTGTTTTCGACTGTTGCTTGCCATAAACTATCTTTAGATAAATTTATTGCCAATACCGGGTAGAATGCGATGAGTATGGAGAAGCAATTTGAAAATATCGGCGATGGTTTGCTGGTAAGGGCTCCGGCTAAAATCAATTTATCGTTGCTGGTCGCGGGCAAACGCCCTGACGGGTATCACGAGCTGGAAACCGTAATGGCGAAAATCAACTGGTATGATGAGATACTGATTGAGCCGGGGAGGAAAAAAGGGATTGAGCTGATTTGTAAGGGACCATGCAAGGTACCGGAGGGGGAAGATAATCTGGTTTATAAGGCGGCGAAGGTGATTTTGGAATCAGGGAATCAGGGAATCAGGGAATCAGAAAAGCATGGGGTATCGGTTAAAATTACGCTGGTGAAGAATATACCTGCTGGGACAGGACTGGGGTCGGGTAGCAGTGACGCAGCGGGGACATTGATGGGTATTAACAGGTTTCTGAAGCTGGGATTAAGCCAAAAAAAGCTTGCGGGATTAGCGGCACAATTAGGCAGTGACATAGCGTTCTTTTTGGAGGGACCAATGAGTTTTTGCACCGGCAAAGGGGAAAAAGTGCAAAAATTGCCAAAAAGTGAATTTAGGGTATTTTTGATTGTCCCTAACGTAAGTGTTTCCACTAAAAGGGTTTACGGAAACTACCGGCACGATACGGCGAAATACGAACAATTTCACAGGGCAATAAGCGAGCATATTAAGAAAAAGAGGATTGATTTAGTTTGCGAATTGTGCGCAAATATGCTCCAGGAAAGTTGCTTTGAGTTGAATACGAAGCTTGGAAAGCTGAAAAAGGAAATCGAGCGGACAGGAATCAGGCCGATCTGCCTGAGCGGAAGTGGCTCGTCGATGTATTGTATTATTAACAAAGGCAATGAGGAAAAGATAGTGACATATCAAAACAAGCTTGCGCGAGATTTTGGCTGCAAGAGCATGGTATTAAACAGCAACAGTTGGTAGCTAATAGATGAGGCGAGAGTATGCAGATCAGCGAAGTTAGAGTTAAACTAATAGAGAACAAGGACGACAGGTTGAAGGCGTTTTGCTCGGTGACAATGGACAATGAGTTCGTGGTGCGTGACATAAAGATAATCGAGGGTACCAACGGACACTTTGTGGCGATGCCGTCAAGGAAGATGAGCGACCACTGCGAGAAGTGCGGGGGCAAGAACCACCTTAGGGCGAGGTTCTGCAATAACTGCGGAGCCCAGCTTCCTGATGACCGTGCGAAGAAGGATATGAAAGGTCGGATGAAGCTGCACGCGGACATTGCGCACCCGATAAACGCCGAGTGCAGGAAGAAGATTCAGGACAAGGTAGTGGCTGCGTTCAAGGAAGAATTGGAGAAGTCAAAGCAGCCGGGATATAAGCCGGTGGAAATGGATGAGCCGGATGATGAGGTTCCGGAGATAGTAACATAAACAACTGCGTAAACACAAACGGCCCGCAATAATATGAGCCGTTGAGTAAACCTGTTGTATTTGTCGGTAACAGTTCCGTTAAAGCGGAACTGACAGTGCAGCCGGGTGCGGTGGGGTAAAGCCCGGCTGTTTTTTAGATATCCAAGTCGTCGAGCACCTTTTCCAGAGCAAGGTCTAACCGTTCAGTAAGGTTGTATCTGCCTTCCGTTAGCTGCCGGCGGACCTTAAGAACTTTTTGCTTCCTGACTTCGGGCATCACGGCGATTTTCTTAAGCACCTGCCCGAGAGGTGTGCCGTTCATATTGTCGAGAATCTGCTCCATAAGCAGGTCATCATCTGCTATCAGGTCATTTTCCGGTTCGACATACTCTCCGTGAACCCGTTCAAGGTTGAACCGCTGTTGTGTGAGCCAATTTTTGTGAGTGCAATCGGACATCAATATTACCTTGTCTATCGAGCCGCAGGCGAAAATTTCCATTTTTTCACCATAAGCTGCCAACCACTATATCTTGTATGTCCCATAATCCTTTTTGGGACCCCAATCTTGTTTACAGTGTTGTTATCGACAATGATACCTTAAAAACTTTAGAGAATGCGAGGTTAAGGCGTAGATTTGCTTAACCATTTGTAAAAGCGGGGATTATGTTCGTTTTTGGCAAAAAAACGAGGTTTCAACACTGAAAATAACATTAAAAAAAGTAGAAATGACGGATTCAATTTCATCCAAAGTCACTTATCGGCTAAGGTTTTTGGCCATAAGAACACACACTACATATAGTGGCTGGTTTTGGAGCCGTAAATAGGGGTTCCTATAAGCGAAGCAGAAGATTTTTCCGGACCCTCCTTTGCTCTGGTGGCTTGTATGTTTGTAGAAATGCGGCAAAAGCCCCTTAAACGGGTATTGGAGCGGGTATCAGGAGGAAGGGTTTTTTGCGGCGTTAATAGCATCCGGCAGAGTAAGAGAACCCTCATAGAGTGCCCGGCCGACGATAGCGCCGGCAGCACCGAGGGAGACCAGTTTTTTGATATCCGATATGGTAGTTACACCGCCGGAGGCGACAACGGGCACCGAAACGGTGTGAATGAGGACATTGGTCCTTTCAAAATTAGGCCCGGTGAGCATGCCGTCTTTGGCGACATCGGTGTAGATTATTGCGGCTATAGGCAGCACGGCGGCCTCGCGGGCAAGTTCGAGCAGGGATTTTGGATGCTCATCATACCAGCCGCCTGTAACGACGTGCGAACCTTTGGCGTCGAGGCCAAGTGCCACTTTGCCGGGGAAACGCTTAGCCATATCGCTGAACCATTCGAAGTCGTTGACGGCCTGAGTTCCGATGATAACCCGTTCGACGCCCAAATCGAGGAGGGTTTTAATATCCTGTTCGGTTCGGAGTCCGCCGCCGACCTCGATTTTTAATTTACCCAGGGCAGCGATGGCGGAAATGGTCGGCGAATTTACCGGCCTTCCGACCTTTGCGCCGTCGAGGTCAACTATGTGGACCCATTCAGCACCCTGCGTTATGAATTCCTGGGCCTGTTTGATGGGGTTTTCCTGATAATTGATTTGGCGATGGTAGTCGCCCTGTATGAGGCGGACGCATTTGCCGCCGCGAAGGTCGATAGCCGGTATGATATACATTGTTTCGTCCTTCAAAGAGTTAAACCAGTCATCAGGGATTTTAGAATTATCCGATGCTTGTTGCAATATATTTCGGGCGAACAGAACCAGCGGAGCAAACCTATTTATTCGCCGCGGACTTGGAGGGCTTTATGTTGGTCGCCTTCGGGAAAGTAAACGATTGTTTTTGCTTGAACAGGACGTATCCGAAGTCGAGCATAGTATCGTTGCCGGGTTTGGAGATTTTGACGGGCTCAATAAAGAAATTGGCTACGAATCCCTTGATTTTGCCGACGAAGCTGCCCGACTTCGCGTCTTTGTTGTTGACGGAGGCCACTGCGACTGCCATCCTTGGGATGCTTTGACCTCTTTTGAAAGTAAGGGTGGCTGCGCGGGCGACCAGTTCGTTGTATCTTTTACTGTAATTATAATGACCGTTTTCGGGATTAACTGAAAAAAGGCCGATAGTGATGGGGCTTTCATTGCCTCCTGTATTGAAAGTGATTTTAACTTCATTAACGGTTTCATTGGAATCGTTTATTGTTCCTCTGGTCTCAATACGTCCAACGCCTTCGCCTTCGAATTTAATAAAATCAAGGGCGTTCTTAATGGGGGCGCCTTTTTTAATTTCTTCTGGGAAATTCGCGATTACTTCATCGTGGTCGAGTATGTTATTGAAAGAGCCGGTTCCGCGCATTTTAAATTCGCAGGCGACGTAGAAGGTTTTTTTTGTGACTTTTTTACTATACGACAAAATCCAGGCCTGCTGCTGGTTATCGGGGCTGATTTCCATGTCAACATGTGTCGGGGCGATAAGCGGGATAAAATACATAAAGGAAGATGAGGGATTTTTTACGGCCTTCGAGCCGTCGTAGCTCAACGTAACCGTTGGGCCGTTGGGGTCGTTGCTGTCGGCCGCTGATTTGACGTCGGGATTATCGGCTGATTTATCGGTATCGGAACAGATTGCGATGCCGACAAATAAAAACAGCATAAAAGCAGCGGTTATTATACAAGCGCGAGGGTTTATCGAATATAAGTTCACGGCTTATTCCTATGCTTACGGGGCTACGGTTTGACTTTTTATATTAGCGGCTTTTGGAAAAGTAAACGACGGTTGTTTATTCAGCAGGGAATATCCGAAATTGAGCATGGTATCGTTGCCGAGCTTGGAGATTTTGACGGGCTCAATAAAGAAATTGACGATGAACCCTTTGACTCTGCCGACGTAACTGTTCGGTTTTGACGCCTTATTGACGGATACCACTTCGATACCCATTCTGGGCTCGCCGTCGCATTTATTGAACGTCAGGGTGGCAACCCGCGCAACAATTTCATTGTGCCTGTTCTCGTATTTATACTGGCCGTTTTCAGGTTTTATGCTGTAGAGCCCGATTGTAACGGGGCTTTTTTTCCCTCTTGTGTTGAAATGTATGTCCACTTGTGTAACGGTTACATTGGAATCTGCTACTGTCCCCTTGACATCTATTCGGCCAAACCCCTCTCCTTCCAACCTGATATAGTCGAGGAGGTTATTCACGGGGGCGTTTTTCTTTATCTCTTCGGGGAAAGTGGCTATAATTCCATTGGAGTCAAAAATGTCCGTGAAAAAGCCGCTTCCCTCCAATTCGAATTCGCAGCTCAAAGTGAAGGAATCCAGGATGACTTTTTTTTCATACGATATAAACATCGCCTGCTGCTGGTTATTGGGGCTGATTTGAGTAGAAACGAAGGTGGGCGAAATAAGGGGAATAAAATACATAAACGAGGCGGTGGGGGTTTTTACGGCCTTAAGACCATCGTAGCTCAACATGACGGTGGGGCCGTTGGAGTCGGCGCAGATACCAATGCCCGCCATTAAAAGCAGTGTACAAAAAACGGTAATCGCAAACAAACCGGTTTTTTGTCGGCATATCAAATTCGCACCTTGATTATTCGAATAATCGCTCACAAATACTGAACGCATAGGCCAGCCGGCTATTTTAGGGCAACGGCGACTTGTTATCAATGGTTTTTCAGGCGAGGCCTATTATTCTTGCAATTTGGCGCGTGAAAATGTATAGGATAAGAGGCCTCGGCGAAGGGCAGAGCCGCCGGGGCGGTTTCGGAGAGGTGTCGGAGCGGCTGATCGAGCTGGTTTCGAAAACCAGTGTGCTCTTTATTGAGTACCGCGGGTTCGAATCCCGCCCTCTCCGTTGCGTTGCTTCTTTGGGCGGGCGGGATGAGAACACGCCTGCCGCGATGCGACAGAGTGCGGGTTTGACGCCCCTCAGGGGAGCCGCAAAGCAAATCTCGATCTTTCTGCTTTTTTGGGTGGTTACAATATCATTAAGTGAAATTATGAGGAGATTGGATATATTTAGAGTATGCGTGATTTTTGCGTTGTTGTTTTTTGTTTACGAGGTAGCGTTTGCCGGGCCGCTTAGCGAAAAAATCAGGGACAGCGCTAACGAACGGCATGTCCAGCAATCGCAGGAAGAAACACTTGAGGACGACGGCGCGTCGCAAGGCCAGGCACCCTTGCCTGATGGTGTCCGCGTTGAGCGAGATATCGCTTATGGAAGCGATAAGAAACAGAGTTTTGATGTGTACATTCCCGCGCGGGCCAAAGGCGCGCCCGTAATATTTATGGTTCATGGCGGCGCCTGGCGCTTGGGGGACAAGTCAAGTCGGTCTGTAATAGAACACAAAGTGGCTCGGTGGGCACCCAAAGGATTTATTTTTATTTCAGCAAACTACCGAATGCTGCCCGGCACTGACCCTGTCGAGCAGGCCAAAGATGTTGCCCGCGCTATTGCCGCCGCGCAGGCCAGGGCAGAATCGTGGGGCGGGGACAGCAATGAATTTATTTTAATGGGCCATTCGGCTGGCGCCCATTTAGTTGCTCTTCTTTCGACAGACCGCACGCTTTCATCGGGTATTATTAAAAAGCCGTGGCTGGGTACAGTCGCTCTTGACAGCGCGGCGTATGATGTTGTGCAAATTATGGAGAAGCCCCATTTCCGTTTGTATGACAAAACGTTCGGCAGCGATAAGCAATATTGGAAAGCGACGTCGCCTTTTTATGCTTTGACAAAAGAAACAAGGCCTATCCTGGCCGTCTGTTCTGCCCGCCGCGATGATTCTACCACTCAAGCCCGACAGTTTGCCGGCAAGGCCGCGTCATTGGGGGTTACGGTTACTGTTTTGGAGAAGGATTTTTCGCATAGTGAAATTAACGCTTTTCTTGGTCAGGACAAGGTCTATACCGCTGAGGTTGAGTCGTTTATGGCCGGCCTTGATAAGCGGGTAGCGAATATATTGCACAAATAATGGGGGCTGTTTTTCCGGAGGTGTATCATTCCAAAGGTTTTTGCTTACTGTGTTGCGATAAAATGCCTGTTTGTTACAGCAGGCCAGTGTCGATGGGTCCCGAATGACGAGAACGTATTTTTCTTGACTGGCCTAATCAGCGTATATATAGAGAGGCATAAATAATCCCAGTGCCTTCGATTTGGTATTATTGGGGAACGGCATAAATGCGCATTGGATTAGGACAATTTGACGCGGTGGTGGGAGACCTTGAGGGTAACGCCGAGAAGATGCGGGAGATTTACAGGCAGGCGGTAAGGCAGGGGGTTGATTTGCTTTTGTTCCCGGAACTGGCGGTTTGCAGTTATCCGCCGGAAGATTTGCTGCTTAAGAAACATTTTCTGGATGACAACAAGAAGGTCGTGGAGAAACTTGCTGCGGACTGCCCGGAGATAGCAATAGTCGCCGGTTTCGCGGATTATTATCGAGGTAAAACTTACAATGCCGCAGGGGTGTTGCGGAATGGGCGGCTGGCAAATGTTTATCGCAAGGGTCTTTTGCCTAACGAGGGCGTTTTCGACGAACAGCGGTATTTTGAGCCGGGCAGCAAGCCGATGGTTATTACACTGGACGGCTTGAATATCGCTATAACAATTTGCAGGGATATATGGGATATCAACTGGCTTGGTAAATTCCTCAAAAGCGCGGGGCAAATCGATATGTTGCTGAATATATCGGCATCACCTTTTCATCTTGGGAAAATCAAGACGAGGCAGGGTATAGTCGGCGATTGCGCAACGCGGTTCGGATGTCCGGTCGGCTACTGTAATCTTGTCGGGGGGCAGGATGAGCTTGTTTTTGACGGGCGCAGTATGTTCGCCGACGCAACTGGGAAAATCGTCGCTATGGCCAAAGCGTTTGAGGATGATTTGCTGATAGCGGATATTACAAAAAAAGGCAAAGCGATTCACGTCGAGCCGCAGCCAAACAGCAGCGTTGCTGATATTGAGGTGCCCGAAGAGGCGTATCACGCGCTTGTGCTCGGCACAAAGGATTATGTGCGGAAGAACGGTTTCAACAAGGTCCTTATAGGATTGAGCGGAGGGATTGACTCGGCGTTAACCGCGGCTATCGCGGTCGCTGCGCTGGGGCCTGAGAACGTAATCGGAATCACGATGCCTTCGAAATTCAACAGCGTCGAGACAATCGGCGACGCCGAAAAATGCGCCAAAAATCTTGGTATTAAATTTATGACCATCCCAATCGGCTCTGTTCTGGAGCAATTCAACGGTTCGCTCGAAAAAGTTGACGGCTGGGACAGCAGGGGGCTTGCTTACGAAAACCTGCAGGCGAGAATCAGGGGCACTATTTTGATGTCGCTGAGCAACCAGTTCGGCGCATTGGTGCTGACGACGGGGAACAAAAGCGAAATTGCGGTGGGTTATACAACGCTTTACGGAGATACAGCGGGAGGTTTCGCGGTTATCAAAGACGTTTTCAAGACAATGGTTTATAAACTCTCGCACTACATCAACGAAATAAACGGCAGGGAGATAATACCGAAAAGCGTTATCGAGAGGGTGCCGACAGCGGAACTGCGTCCGAATCAGAAAGACAGTGATTCGCTGCCTGAATATGACCTTTTAGACAAGATTCTCAAGGGATACGTTGAGGAAGATAAATCTGCCCGGCAACTGATTGCCGAGGGATTGCCCAAAGAGGCGGTGAACAGGGTCATTCGTATGGTTGACCGCAACGAATATAAGAGAAGACAGTCGCCGCCCGGGGTGAAAATCACGCACAAGGCATTCGGCAGGGATAGACGTCTGCCGATTACAAACCGCTATAATCACGGCAACGGCTTGAAGTAGGCCTGCCGGGTTACTTTGCCGGTGTTTTGTCGGATTTCGGCTGATTTGTTTTGATCGCAGTAACAATCGCGCGGGCAAACTGCACGGCAACCGACGAATCGTTGGCGGTTATAATAGGGCCATCCCGTTCAACGGCGGAACCGGTATATTGTGCCCCGGCTTTTTTCATTTGCTCCCGATGCTGCGGCAGACCTGTTGCCCGGATACCGCGCAGGTCGCCGGCGTCTGCCAGAATCATGGTGGCGTTGCTGATAGCCGCGATGACTTTGTTTCTGGCGGAGGCATCACGCGCAATGCCGAGCACGGCCGGATTGTTAAAATAATCCACATCGCCAAGCCCTCCTATAAAGACGACCGCGTCGAAATCTGCAACATTCAAGTTGTCGAAGGTAATCTCGGAGGCGACGATGCCGCCAAATGTCCCCTGCGAGACCCCAATCTTTGAAGTGACGACAACGGGTATGATGCCCGCTTCTTTCAAAACTCGCAGGATATCGGCAAGCTCCGCATCAGGCGGGGCGACGGTGGTAATGATGACGGCTTTTTTTGTGGTTTGGACGGCGACCTGTTCCTGAGTTTTTTGCTGCACGAAGGGATAGCCGACACAGACAATCAATAACGGCTCAATCTCGCCGGCGGGCAATTCACAGATTCTTGCGATGTTTCTTGGTTCAAACGAGCCGACGGACAATGAGGTCAGGCCCATTGACGAGGCCTGCAGCTGAATATTTTCGGCGACATAACCGGCTTCTAACAGTACAAATCTCTGGGCTTTATTACCATACTTGGTCATGGCTTTTCGGATGGAGCTGGCGATAATTATATTGCAGGCGGCACTTTCTACCAGTTCCTGTCCGGAGGCGGCAACCGAGAGTTGTTTTCGCATGTTAAGGGTAGAAATCTGCTTAGGCGAAAGCGAATGATGTTCGGGATTATAAGCGAACAGGCCTTCAGATGTGACAAGATAAAGCTCGATTGGGTACAGGTCGTCAGCTGAGGGGGCCGCCCGAAGTTCCTGTTGCTTATCGATTATGCCCTGGCCTGCCCAGAGCAATTGTCCAATCTGAGTGTAATTGAGCGGCTTATCGGCGAACTGCTGAGCGCTGCGCCTGGTATTAATCGCTGTTTCCAAACTGACCGTGCCCGAATTGTTTGGTTCCGGGAGCTGAATAGCTTTTGCCTCAGCCGAACGGGTTCGTCTCGGGGCTTCTCCAAACGCAGGCAATGTTATGGCGAGTAAAACAGCCAGACAGCAGCTGGCGGACAAAACGCCATTCAGAATTTTCGAATCTCCGCTTAATCTCATAATTTTGACCTCCAAATTTTTAATGTTGCAGGTTTTCTAACCCGGGCTGCCGGTCGGCTCTTTTGTCCCGTGTTTGTGAATCAGGTGAAGATTTCGCACATAAATCAGGGTATTAAGCGAAAGGCCAAGCATAAAAATAAGGTCCCTGCGGTGGATTGAGTAAGTCAGAAGAATGACGCTGCCAATGATAGAAATGTACCAAAAGGCGATTGGGACGTGAGAACGTTTTTTGTATTCGCTGACTATCCACTGGAGAATGAATCTTGCGCCGAAGGTCATTTGTCCTGCGAAACCGACGATGAACCAGACCGGATTGCCTGCCACCTGTTCGGTAATTGCGCTTCTGAAAAACTCGACTATCGACTGCAGCATAGCGTTGCTCCTTATTGATAATTTATGTTTGGTAACTGATAATCGATTATTATGACAGTCGGCGGCAAATTATCAATTATCAATATTCAATAAAAATTCAGAAGCGGTTGTGGGCTTGGCTGTCAGACATAAAATAATAATCGCAGTTGCAGTGTCTTATTTTATTACGCTGTTTGTCTCAACACATATACCAATGCCTAAAATTGTTTACAGGGCAGAGGTATCGGACAAGCGGCTTCACTTTCCGGCATCCCGTAACTATCTTATGCGCATAGCGCTGATGTCTGACTCAGGAATCTTTTTTGGCAAAGGGGGTATAAAGAGGGTCGCCAATCAGCATCATTTGCCAGGAGCAAAACGGCTGTGTGCGCCAAAATGCTTCGGCGAGACATTTGCCTTCGATTAATTCAAGGAAAAACTCTTCCGGGTCCGGGAATGCGCTGAGATATGGTTCCGCCACGGGGCCGAAAGTCGCCGTAACGCCGTGAACCAGCATCGAAGGACACCATTCGGTGCTGTTTGGGTCCCGAATGTCAACCGCCTCGAAACTGGCGATATGAGCACCTATCGCACCATCCACGAACTCGAAGGAATCGATGTATTTTTTCAAACTATACCAGCCGCAGTAAATCGCCGTTTGGGGGCAACTGTGCGGCTCAAAAAGTCTTTCGGTTCGTTCTTCCCTGACCTGCAAAGTTGTGCGAAAACGCAGTAAAACCGCAAGATTGCGCAGCTTCTGGTCGAAACCGCCATAAGAGCCAGGCTGTTTGTCGTCGGGGATACCGCGAGAATCGATATAAGCGAAGCCGTGCAGGCCGGTTTTTTCGGCATATATTGCCTTATCGATGAGTCCGCGGGCAATCTGTGGAGAGGGGCCGTCGAGGCGAGAAACCATAACATCCAGAATCAAACCTTCCGGATAGACGCTATGCCTGTTCCACTGGTTTGGTTGCCAGCGATAAAGCTCATAGGGGCCGAACAGCACCATCGACAACTCATTGTCAACGCTCGCATCTGTTTCCCTGCCCGAAATCCGGTCGATTTCATTTTTTACCCCGGCAAGCTCATTGTTGATTCTGGCATTCACATCCGCCAGATGCGAATCCTTGAGTTGTTTTTCATATTGCCCGGCAGTTGCTTCAAGTTGTTTGAGGCGTTCCTGCTGGTCTTTTAGCGGCCCGCGAGGACCGACTTTGTATGGCACGCCGTATGTTGTAAGCAGGCACCGGATTGGTTGTCCCGGTGTCTGGTCAGCAATACGTTTTCGAATCGGTTCGGCGATATTTTTGTCATAATCGTCCCGGCCAATCGAATCGGCAAGAGTTTTGCCGAGAGGCAGGGCCAGGATATTTTCTTTTGGGACATTTCGCCGCTGACAATAATATTGCCCCAACTCCTCCGAAGCAGGGATATCCTTATTGACGATAACCAGTATTTCGTTGGGTTCCAGGGCCGCGGCAATTGCGCAAAAAAGTAACCCGATTAGTATTACGAAACCGGCCAAATATCTGCTCACCAATGATACCTCTTAACTGGAAATGTCCTGACCTCGCACGAGGGTATTAAACGGCCTTTGGGCCATGTTCGCCGGCAATGTTTTTCAGCTCGTCGGCAGTAGGGGATATTATTTCGTCCTGTTTGAACATATAAACGCCGGCGGGATAATTACCAATGTTCGGGGAAAGCTTTTGTCCTTTGCATATGGCAATCAGCTTGGCGGGGAAATCGGCTCCGCACAGGTGAGAGCAGGGATAGCCGCCTCCAAAACGCGGATTAACCTCCAGCAGCATCGGCCCATTTTTGCCCATTTTGACATCTGCATCTGCTGGCCCAAATATAGGAAAGGCCTGGGCTATTTTAACGCCCAAATCTATAAGTTTTTTATCGTTGACGCTGACCGCTTTATCAGTTTCGCCCGCCCGCATAGCAATTTTCTGCTTGCAGAAAACACTAACGGGTTTGAAATCGCCGTCGCAGAAGATATCGTAACCGTATTCTTCGCCGGAAACAAATTCCTGAATCAATGGCCTTGGGCAGCTTCTAAACGCCAATTGCAGTTCGTCTTCATTGCGACAATTATAAATGTACATCGAGGCGCTTCCCTTTCGCGGTTTTACTATTACGGGCCAGGACAGTTTACCCGATGCGATAAGCTTAAGCGCTTCTTCTATAGTAGTAACCGTTTCAGGAACTGCGATTCCGGCCTTTTTGGCGTGCAGATAGGTCTGGTATTTGTCGAAAGTGATTTCAATAGTTTTGGCAGGCGAAACTACCGCCATAATGCCTTTACTGCGGAACTTGTCACGCTGTGGCGCAAGAACTTCCAGGGTAGGGTCTATAAGCGGCACGACCATATCAATCTTGTCTTTAATACACAGCGAGAGGAGTTTATCGGTATAGCCCGTTGTCTCCACCTTCTGTGCCAGCATAACATTGTCACAATATTGGAACGCAGGGGCATAGGAGCTGCTGTCCGCACCCCATACCTCGCCGGCATCTCCAAGTGCCTGCTTGAAGTACTTAACGAGATAACCACGCCTCCCTACACTGGAAAGCAGCACACGCATTTACGATTCGTTTCCTGTCTTATACATAAGTCTGTAAGTCTGGATTGTTAGACGTCTATAGCGGGTTATTTATTGCGATTTTCGATTCGTTAGCCGCTATAGCTGAAATCTGTTCACAAATTATATGTCAAAACAGTGTGATGTCCACATATTTTTATGGACAAGTTAGCTTGAAATCATACAATCTTACACAATGGGCAATGGAAGTTTTTGTGCTTGAATGAGGATTTAGTGTGAACGATGTGTTAAACGAACTGCTTGGCCCCCAAAGACCGCTTGACTGGTCCCTTCAATTCTGGCCTGTTTTAGTGCTTTCTTTTGCCTGTGCGTTGATTGCCACATGGTTATGCAAAGCGATTGCGCTTAGGTTCAACATAGTTGACAAACCGGACGACCTTGTCAAAACGCATAAAAAACCGGTCGCTTACCTTGGCGGCATCGGGGTGTTAATCGGTTTTTACGTCGGTATATTGTGCGGCATTTATCTTGTCCGCAATGAAACCGTTCTGCCGGTAGTAATGCGGCGGCTTTTTGGTATTATTGTCGGGGCCATTATAGCCTGTTTCGTCGGCGTTATCGACGATATTTTCGAAATCAGTCCTGCGAAAAAGTTGTTCGGCCAGGCTCTTGCTGCGGTGCCCATTATGCTGGCGGGAATGCGGCCGGATTTTAGTGAAATCGTAGCGCCTTTTGGTTTTCATATGTCCGAAGGCGTCGAAATATTAATCGGTATTCCGGTTGTTATCTTTTTTGTTATTGGCGCGACCAACTCGCTGAACCTTTTGGACGGCCTTGATGGTTTGTGCGGGGGGGTAACTGTTATAATCACAGTCGGAATGCTTTTGCTTACAATCCAGCGTTCCACTTTCGCGTTCAGCAGCCATGGCGATACGGCCAGAGTTATAGTTTGCCTTGCCCTGGTAGGCGGCGTTCTCGGTTTTCTGCCCTTCAATCGGCATCCTGCCAAGATTTTTATGGGTGACGCCGGCTCCATGCTGCTCGGGTTTGTAGTCGCGGCGATTATGATGCTGCTTGCCCGTAAAGCGCCGCGATGGTGGATTGCTTCGATAATTGTGTTCGGGCTGCCGATATTGGACACGGGCACCGCCTTATTGAGACGGATTATCAATAAAAAACCACTGTTTGTCTCGGACCGCGGTCACATTTACGACCAGATGATTGACAGGGGCATATCCCTGAAGCGAACGATTGTTATATGCTATCTGCTGGCTGTCGTGTATGCATTAGCAGGCCTTTTAACCTCTATGATTTCAACGCCGTACAACCTAATTCCATTGACCGGGATTTTTGCCGTATCGTTTTTAGTTGTCTGGCGACTGGGTTTTTTGAAAATGGAGGGTTTACGGGGAGCGAAACGGAAAACCATCAGCGATGCTCAAAATGGTCCGTCCGAGCCACATATACATTGCTGACAACGCCGTGGTTTTCCATCTGTCCGGCAAGCTGAAAACCGAGTTTTTTATACATATTGTTTATTGCCTGAATATCCACTGCCGCAAATATCTTTAACTCTTTGACGCCCAGTTTCGCACACTCTTCAAATCCCCGTCTGACGAGTTTTGTCGCCAGTCCCTTTCCTCTCGCTTCATCCGCTATCGCCATAGACAGAAACTCCGCCTGCGGCAGGTTCATTTTCTTTATTCGTGCCGGATAAAACAGCGTCTCAAATATTTTTTTTACTGTTCCGACTGACAGCATTTTACGAAACAGCATCAGGAAAAACTTCGGGCCTCGTTTGAAAATAAGAGACCTGTACAGGTCATGGAGATTTGTGGTAAACGCTGCAAACCCAAGCACCTTGTTATCCTGCACGGCAACCAGGCAAACACTATACCTGCTCTCGGCGATTGCACAATAAAGAGCTTTAACGAAATCCGTACCCAGCGAGCTTATAAAGCCGGTAGCTATCCCTGATATATGTAACTTCGCCACTTGCTCAGCATGTTCGGGTAAAAGAGTTATAATTTTGATGTCATCAGTACTTTGTATCAGATCAACCATTAATATCAGCTCCGACAACAAAAGAGACGTTTGTAGTTGCGCTGCCGCCTATATTGAGCGTGGCGACTCGCCTGGCGTTTGGCACCTGATAATTACCCGCTGCGCCCGTAATCTGTTTATAGGCATCCAGCAATTGCCTTACGCCCGTTGCGCCAACGGGATGGCCGCAGCCGATGAGTCCACCCGAAGGATTAATCGGCAGTTTGCCGTCTTTTTCTATTATTCCATCTTCGATTGCTTTCCAGGATTCACCCGGCTTTGTCAAACCAAAGTGGTCTATCGCCATATATTCCGACGTCGTGAAACAGTCATGGGTCTCAATCGCATCCAGCTCCCAGCAATCTTTTATACCGGCGCGATGATACGCGTCCGTTATCGCTTTACGAGTCATCGGCAAAACATATTGACCTTTGGCGGAATCAGCAATTTTGCCGGCAAATTCCATCGTGGCGGTGGTATGTCCCCAGCCATCTATTTTTGGGATGCCCTCAATCTTCAAACCGCGGCTTGCGGCATATTTGGCAGCGTAACTTTGCGAAGCGAGATAAAGGCACGCAGCGCCATCGGTTATCTGAGAGCAATCTGTAACCTTGATTCTCCCGCTAATGACCGAATTGTATTTTCCCGTTGTGCATGCGTGGTCAAAACTCATATACCAGTCGCGGGTCTGGGCATTGGGATTGTTTTTCGCATTGGAATAGTTTATCTCGGCAATGCGTGCGAGATATTTGTTATCAAGGCCGTATCTCTTGTCGTATTCATCGCCCAGTTTGCCGAATAATTTGGGAAACGGGAACTCTATACCGACGCATTCTTTTTCATACCAGGCGGCAGTCCCAAGAAAATCCCCGCCTTTGGCGGAATCCACGGATTTCATCAGCTCAACGCCTATGACGCATATCAAATCGTAAATTCCCGCCTCAATATGCGCCATCGCGGACAATAATGCCATTGCACCGGAAGCACAGGCGGCTTCGAACCTCATCGTAGGCAAACCCGCAAACCGTCGGTCAAAATCAACGAAGAACGCTCCCAACAGCCCCTGGGTACAATATAACTCGCCCGCGAAATTGCCGATAAACGCCGCCTTTATGTCGCCGGCGTCAAGCTTTGTCGCCTCGATGCTGCCCTGATATGCCTCACGCATCATCGCGGCTATGTGTTTGTTTTCTCTTGCCCAGTTGCGGGCAAAATCCGTTTGATAACCGCCGATAACATAAACCGCATCATTTTTCATCTGCCTAACCTCTTATACGTTTATTTTGCTACGAAGTATTTGCCGGAGTTTATGATGTTGAAGTGTGATTTTAGCCCTGCTTTGAGCGCATCGGGAATCTCAAACCCCTTTTGGGAAAGCAATCGAGCCGTTGCATCGGGGCCGCCGAGAACCTCAACTATAACGCTTGGCGCCGCCCAGTGGAATCCATAAGACATCACATCGTCAATGCCTTCTATGCCCGCCCGGTTGTCGGTAACTTCGCCAACGAGAGAATACGAATAAGCAACATAAGCACACAGGATATCCTTAACAACCTCGGCCTCTCTGCCCTGGGCCGATAGAATCGTCTCAAAGGCCTCTCTGTACATACCCATACGAATAAAATGCTTTGCCTTTTCTACAAAGGCCACGTGCGGCTCTATCCCCGGGGCGTAATCGCAACTGACAGGGTCGAGAAACACATATTTGCCGCTTTCCAGCTTCTTATAAAAACCGCCTTTGGTTTTGTAGCCAAGCAGCTTACGCTGGAGCATCGTGTTGATATATTCCGGCATGGCAAGCCAGCTATGCATCGCGTCATTAGTATGTTCACTCAAACTGTCGATAATCGCCTTGTGGATATCCAAACCAACCAAATCGATGGTCGCCAAAGGTGCCATAAGCCGGCCGGTGTATGGTCCAATCAAGTAGTCCGTCATTTCCACGCCGAATTCGCGGACAAGGGATGTGATACGGCCGAAAAGCACAAAGCCAATCCGGTTGCCCGCAAACGCCGGGATGTTTTTCACGGGGATAATCGTGCGACGAAGCCGGTTGGCTAAAAAAACCTTCATAAAATCAACAACGGCCGGGTCTGTTTCTTCGATGCCCGTTATCTCACAGGCAAGCATTCTTCCCGGCGGGTTATAAAAATGCGTAGAAAGGAAATTCTTTTTAAACTCAGCGCTTCGTCCTTTCACCAGCTCCGACAATGGCAAGCTCGATGTCGTCGAACTGACAATCGTCTGTGGTTTTTTATATAACTCGATTCGCTCAAACATCTGCTGTTTTATGCCGACATCTTCGGCAATCGCCTCAACCACCCAGTCGGCTTCAGCAACGGCCTCTTTAAACAGGTGTTCATAGTCGCCGCACACAATATTTTGTGCGATCAATTCCGAACGGGCCTGAGATATTGCTTTTTGCAGGCCGCGTTCCGAACCCTGTTGTGTTCGGCTCAAAAAATACACCTTCAGGCCATTCTGCGCCATTAGCCCGCCGGACAAACTGCCTACGGTACCGCTTGCGCCGAGTACAACAACTGTTTTGATTTTTTCAATCATAAAAATTTACTCGCAACAATGTTTGCATATATCTCTTAACGCTGTTTTGAGATAAAACTATTTTCGAACAATACTATACGCGTTAAATTAACACGCGTGCTGTTCAATAAAACATCTACAAAGGCTTATGAGCGATTTGCCGCAGATTACTTCGATGAAACGCCCTGATTCACCAGGTATTTTATTATACTGCTTACGCTGGTTAATTCAAGTGCATCTACGGGGGGAATGGACACAGCGAATTCTTTTTGAAGAGCAAGAATCAGGCCGACGTGGGCCATAGAATCCCAGCCGGGGACATTATCAATAGATAAATCTTCGGTGAATTTTTCTATTTCGAATGACTGCCGAAATATGACTTCCAATCTGTCTTTTATCATACGATTTTAAGGTATAAAAATTGTGATGGTTGATAATTTTTTAACTGCCTCGAATATCGAACCTGCCTGGCATCTGCGTTTTCTTTTTCAAAGCCCATCTTGTCCCAAAAACCGGCTACAAGATTATTTTTGGCCGTGGGAATGTATTCCGCTGAAATGCGGGTACACCCTGCTTTGACTGCGTCCCGGCAAATTCGGTCCACAAGAGCATCCTCGACTTGTCTGCCAATGACCCGGCAACTCATCAAAAACGTGTCCACTCGCCATTGCTTCGGCTGGATTTCCGCCAGGGCAAGTCCGACTGTCCCATTATCGCCGAATTTGTCTTTCAAGCCCAAAACGTAAATCCGCCAATTCTGGTTTTGCGCCATCGCGGCAATATCGGCTTCGGTATATCGGCGGGTGGTCAGATTAAACTGGTTGGTTCGCTGGGTCAACTGCGCCGCGCGTTTGATATCCTCTTTGCCGGCGGGATGAATAGAAACGACCATTTCAAGTGATTTAAGAAAATCTTCGAGCGTCGCGCAGGACTGCTGGAACTGGTCACGCTGACGCTGGGCTGCGTAAATCTGTCCTCTGTTCTTATCTTCTTCCGTCAAATAGGCGCGGGTAAAGAAGCCGGTTTCGCGCAAAGTTCGAGCAAATAGCGAGGGGTCACCGGGCATCTCAAGCGTTTCGACCTGGGGCAGCGATTGCCTCATCAACTCCCGTTCGGCAGGATTATCGTCGATAAAGACGATGCTATCCAGGCCAATGTTTATCTGCTCGGCAATCTTCTGCATATTCTGTGGCTTGGAATCCCAGTTGACCAGAATCGAGGCGAAATGCTTTTCTCGCAGGAGCATTTGAGGGTGTTTGTTGAGAACCTGCATAACATCGTCGTAATTGTTTTTGCTGTTGATGGCGAGAATCACTCCCTGCTCATACAGTTCGAGGATGGTTTTTTGAAATTCGAGATATTCGCGGCCGGGGGAATCATGGCCGATTTGGATTCCGTCGAGGCCGTCTTCGCCTATGATTCCGCCCCAGAGCGTGTTATCGCAGTCGAGGACAAGACATTTTCGGGCAAGCCCTTTAGTCGCGACAATATGCGATATAATCCTGCGGGCGAGCATTCCGAGGAACGCTTCGCTGAACGGGATTCTGGCCATACTCATCATCTGAGGGGACATCGCGTTTTGACAACCGGTGTAGGCGACCATTGCATCGAGGTCGAGAATCTGTATTCGAGGATGGTTTTGATAGCGTTCGATTATGCTGGCGTTAAGCTTTTCAATTAAAATACGACGCTGGTCAGGCAGAACATTCAAAGGCCATGACGGACACGCGGGGAAAGTATTAATAACGAGGATGCTTGTTGAATTTTTCAAAAACGCGTCCACCAATCCCCCAAGGCGCGACATTTGCTCATCAATTGTGTCAGATTCAGCTTCAATCAGCAGAAACGTGATTTGCGGAGAGGCGCGATACAGTTCGCTTTGGGGATTGAGCAATTCCTGGTTAAACTGTCCGTATGGAGCGATATATGATTGAAGCTCGATAGAATGCGCCGCGGCCTCAACAACCGCAAAATCCACCAGTGGATCGATGGTAAATGAGCTGAGGAAAGCCGTCTTTACGCTTGTCTGTAATTTAGCGGCTCCTGATTTCAAAAGCTCTCTGATTTGCCCGGCGGTCTTGCGGTAAGCAAGCCAGCTGCTGGAGCCCTTTATTTGTTTTGTTAAAATGTTAATGTTCATATTGTAGAATTTTACGTTTATTTTTTTGGTTCAAATCTTAAATTCTTGTTTAGAAAGCGTAAAACACAGGATGTCCTGATTTGCATCAGAACCCGTATCGCGTTTAAAACCGAGCTTTTTCATTGTTATGATGCTTGCAATGTTTAAGGAACGCACATGTGCCCATATTTTCTCCAAACCCGCTTCGTTGAATGCCCAGCTAATCAGCATCCGCTCGGTTTCGAACATAACTCCTTTTCCCCAGTATGCTTTATTTCCTATAATAATATAAATGCAGGCCGAACGTTGCTGTTCCGATATTTTTCTTAGGCCGATAGTGCCGATTATTTCCCCGGTATTTGTTTCGATTATAAAATCTTTTCTTGTCGGGTCGGTTCTCGAATTATTGAACCACTCCAGAGTTGTCTTAACGCTGATTTCGTCTTTGAGGATTAAAGTTTTTTTGATTTCAGGGTCATTCAGCCAGGACACTTTAATCTCAACATCATTTTGAGTAAAAGGCCTGAGAAGGAATTTGTCGCTTTTAATTAAAACGTCTTGCGTCATATTAATTCGCAATTTTAATGCTTAGTTATTTGGTTTCTTCAGATCGAACGGTTTGCCGAATTTTTCATAATCGAAATAAATGTTTTTCCTCGTCAGTACAACCCATACGGTTTGTAAAACGATTTTCAAATCGAGCCACAGGGAGAAATTTTCAACATATTCGACGTCGTATTTTATCCGCACCGACCACGGCACGGAACCCCGGCCTCTCACCATGGCAAGGCCTGTGATTCCCGGTTTGACCGCGAGCCGGCGACGTTCAAACTCGCCGTAATACTCCAGGTGCTGAGGAACTGTGGGGCGGGGACCTACTAAAGATATGTCCCCTTTGAGCACGTTTAAAAGCTGCGGCAGCTCATCTAAACTCGTCTTTCTTAATATAGCCCCTGCTTTTGTTATACGCGCATCGTTGCCTGCAACCGAAAGGCCGGCCCCGATGTTCTCCGCCCCCACCACCATCGTCCTGAACTTGTGCAGCTTAAAAATCCGGCCGTTTATACCCACCCGGTCCTGGTTAAAAAATACAGGTCCTTTGCTTGTCAGCTTAATCGCAGTGGCAATCAAAATAAACAGTGGAAACAATAAAATAAGTCCCACAGCCGAAGCGGTGACATCTATAACCCTTTTTATAAAGAATTGAATTTTTCGTGAAACCGACACTTGCTTTAATCTGTCGTTCATTTTTTGTTTAACGTTCAGGCACTCGCCATATTCTTATTGTTCCTCCCTGCCTAAGAGCTGAGGTCGCCGCGAATCGCCCGTCCGGGGAGAAAATAAGCCCGCTTTCAATTTTATGACCCGGTGCAAAGTTAAGAATTATTTTGCCGGTTTGAGTGTCCCACATATAAAGGGACCTGAAAACTATCGAGCCGACAATGCGGCCATTGGGACTAACCGCTGTTTCCTGAATAGCCCCTTCCCTTGCCGAGCTTTTTTTGTCTTCAAACGGTGGTTTCAGATACCCCGTTATTTTGCCGGAAAACGTCTCTATCTTCCAGACATTGCAATCGCTGCCCCTTGCATAAATTAAACTGCCGTCCGGTGAAAAGGCGCCGCTGTGAAATTTCTCAACATCCGCAATCTGCTTTTCCCATACAACCTTACGGTTTTTTATATCGACAAGCACAATCCATCCCTTTTTATCCTGCTCGCCCGTCATCAGCGCCAGAGAGCCGTCGTCGGATACCGCCACCTTAAACAACTGGGTCGCCGAGGATGGGTTGATTTCTGCCACTGTTTCGACGCGACCAAGATTCGGGTCCACGGTCACAAGTTGATAGTTTTCCGTGGAATCGTTATTGCCGACTAAACGGCTCAGTGATGCTACTACATAATTTTTGTCGCGGCTTGCTCCCATCAATGTGTGGTTAGTATCGAATTTCAACGGAATATCTTTGTACTGCTGTTGATTGTGTATATCAGTAATTACAATCGCATTCGGTCGAAATCGCTTTAGCGAAATTGCAAGGCCGGCGTTTGTTAGAAATGCCTGGTCCGAATCTAAAGTCAAAACCTGCGGTTTTTGGGCCAGCTTCGACCATTCCCAGACATAGAATTTTCCATCCTGACAGGCGGCTGTAATCGAATCATTATTGCTCGACAGCTCTGACACGCCGTTATTGAGAGGAAAACTCAGCTCATTAGTCATCGATGAATTTCGCCTGCTCAATATCATTACCAAAGTGATAACCGCGATAGCAATAAAGAAAAAAAGGACAGTGGCCTTATTATTTTTGGCATTATTCATATCATTTTTTCGACTGTGTCCCGGCATATTTATCCGCAACGGCCGAGAATATCTTA
Source organism: Sedimentisphaerales bacterium (assembly GCA_050012515.1). Taxonomy (GTDB): domain Bacteria; phylum Planctomycetota; class Phycisphaerae; order Sedimentisphaerales; family Anaerobacaceae; genus Fen-1362. The sequence goes on from JBEKHA010000001.1 coordinate 298,628, forward strand.
TCAAATTTTCTGGTGCCTATCACCAGTGAAAGTTCCTGCTCGTAGAACGTTCTGCCATTTTTACCCATTTCGCGTAACTTTTCCGGAGGCATTGAAGCCATCTGGCATACGGCCTGTGCTATGCTTTCAGGGTCTTCGGGACGACAAACTATGCCCGCCTGGGCTTTGGTAACCAGTTCCGCCGCATCCCCTGAAACTCCCATAAGGAGAGGCCGTTCTGCCGCCATATACGCTTGGATTTTCGACGGTATTGTAATTCTGAAAAGGGGGTCATCTTTGAGGTGGACCAGCAAAACATCGGCCAAACTTAATAGCTGGTTGACCTCCTCCCTCGGCCGCCATGGCAGGAAAAGTGTGTTACTGAGCGACATTTCTCCGGCTTCCCGTTTCAAGGCATCAACCTCGACTCCGCCGCCTGCAAATACGAACTGCACCTTCGGAAAACGCCCTGCGACAATTTTAGCGGCTTTAAGCACTGCTCCAAGCGCCTGAGCTTTGCCCATATTGCCGGCGAATATGACATTGAATCGTCCGCTCAGTCCAAGTTTGGTTGCTTCCTGTTCGTTTCTTTCAACGGGATATATCGCCGTATCGTCAGACCAATTGTAGATAACCTCAATTTTTTCCGGGGGTACGCCTCGGCTGCACAGCACCTGTTTGAATCCCGGCGAAAGAACTGTAATTTTGTCAGCCAGCCGATATATTCCGCGGCAATACATATCCACCATTTTCATCCCGAGCTTGCTGTTGAACATGCCGGTAGCCGCAAGAGTATCGGGCCAGAGGTCCTGAATATCGTAAACAAAAGGAATTCTCCGCAGTAGCCGCAGCACGCAGGCAGGAAGCCCGACTGTCGCAGGCGGCTGATAGACATAAGCCACGTCTGCGCGTTTGACAACCCATGGGCCAATCAGGGAAGCCGAAAACGCGTAACTGAAATAAGTCGCCATCCGGCGAATAGCCGAGCGGTCATGACTGGGATAAAGCGGCACACGAATCACCGAGATGCCGTCCATTGTTTCCCGCTGCAAAAATCGGATTCGATAGCCGGGGTAAAGTTTGCCCTGCGGATAGTGCGGATACCCCGTCAGCACCTCGATGGTGTGTCCGAGCTTTTGAAGCTCTTTTGCAAAAGGCATACCCTTCAAAAACGATTCGGGCTGCCATCCCTGCGTTATAAAAAGTATTCGCATCTATTTCACGAAGGTGATTATTCTTTACGGCCTTTGGTTTCAGACTAGGTCGTTAAACTTGATGTTGTCCCAGATATGGCTGAGTTTGGATGTCCCCATTATCAGTTTTACGACTCTATAGGAAGTGTTTTCGATTTCGTAGTCAGCGGGGATGCGGCGAGGCATTTTTTTATTGTCTTCTGAAACCTGCATTCTTATTGCCGAAACAATAACCTCTGGCTCAAGACCGGTCATTATAATAGTTCCCGCGTCCATTGCTTCGGGCCGTTCGATGGCATTGCGTATGGTGATGGCAGGGAAATTAAGAATAGCTGATTCCTCGCAGATAGTCCCGCTGTCGCTGACAACACAGCAGGCGTTCATTTGAAGCCAGTTGTAATCGAGGAATCCGAACGGTTTAAGAAATTTTATGCCGTCCGGTATGTTTTTTTTGCCGAGTGTTTCGAGCCGTTTGCGGGTGCGGGGATGCGTGGATACAATCACCGGCAATTTAAACTCCTTGTGTATTTTTTCCAGCGAGGTGAGAATTTTCGTAAGGTTTTCTTTATTATCGACGTTTTCTTCTCTATGTGCGCTGACCAGGAAATATTTCCCTTTTTCCAGACCAAGCTCGCTCAGGGCATTAGAGGCCTTAATTCTTGGCAGATGCGTCATAAGGACCTCTTTCATAGGCGAGCCGGTGAGATAGATTCTGCGGTGCGGTATGCCTTCAGAAAGCAGGTGTCGCCTTGCGTGCTCTGTATAGACGAGATTGTAATCGCTGATATGGTCAATTATGCGACGATTGATTTCCTCTGGCACGTTTAAATCGAAACAGCGATTGCCGGCTTCCATGTGATAAATCGGTATTTTCATCCGCCTGGCAATTATACCTGCGATGGAACTATTGGTATCGCCCAGAATCAGGACGGCGTCGGGGCGTTCCTTTTTGAGTATCGGCTCTATGGCAATGAGGATATTGCCATAGACCTGGCCGAGAGAGGAGGTATTGACGTTGAGAAAATAATCGGGCTTGTGAACCTGCAGCTCTTTGAAGAATACCTCGCTAAGCTCATAGTCATAGTTTTGGCCAGTGTGGACGATTTTGTGGTCAACATGTTTATCCAGCAATGCCATGGTACAGGCAAGCCGGATAATTTCAGGCCTAGTTCCGAGAATTGTCATTACTTTCAATTTAGCCACAGCGTTTATACCTTCTCAAAAAATGTATCACTATCGTTCGGGTTAAACAGTTCGTTTGTCCAGAAAAGGGTGCAAAGTTCGCCGGAGCCAACGTTCTCTATGTTATGAGTGTAGAAGATTGGCATTTCAACGACAAAAGGTTTGTCGCCGGAAACTTTGTACTCTATTATTTTGTCTGTTCCGATACGCCGAAGACGGATAATCGCCTCGCCTTTTACCACGCAGAATTTCTCCTGTTTACGGGTATGGTAGTGATTACCTCTTACAATTCCCGGCTTTGTTGTCGAAAAGAAAATCTGGCTGCCTTTGTCCTCTTTGACAACCTCGAAAAGGCCGCCTCTGTCGTCCGTGCGCAATGTGAGGGCTTGTTCGTAATCAGCGGGCTCGGCATAGGATAAAAATGTGTTATAAAGATTTTTCTCGAAATTATTGGCAAAGGCCGGTACGACTTTTTTAACGTAAAAGCAATCTTTGAAATAATTAAGCAATGCCAGTATTTCCGTCACCTTTGCGGTTGCGGTTGCTTGGACATCAACGCGTTCAAAGCCGGCGGGAGGATTTTTGATTTTATCCCAGAATATTTCAGACAGCTCATTGATATAAATAAGACCAAACTCTTTATCAACCTGTATCTGCGGCTGGCCGCCGTGAGTAAGCAGGTGGCAGAACGTCGCGACGACGGAATTGTAAAAAGGTTTTCCGCGGTCGCCGAAAACATTGGGGATAACCAGGATGGTTACGGGGGCATTATTTTTTTTCGACCATTCTTCCAGCAGCCGTTCACCTTCTTTTTTGGAACGGCCATAAGGGTTATCAAGATATGTTTGTGTAGAGGAGGAAAATATAATATGCGGGTGGGCATTAAGAGTTTCAAGTGTTTGTGTGAGTTTTCTTACAAGTTCGATATTTGTGGCGTAGATTTCCTTATCGTCGCCGCGGTTCATCGCGGCAAGATGCACAACGGTGTTGCTGCCCGCCAGAACCTCTCGCAGTTTTTCCGGCTGGGAAAACCAGGCATCCTCAAAAGATGGCACTTCTACATCCTGTTCCCGGCTGAGCCGATCCCTGAGGTGAGAACCCATAAAGCCGACTAATCCCGTAATGACAATTTTTCTTTTCATAATTTTTATCAATTCGTACTAAGCATGCCATCCCTTTAAGTCGGCCTGTACTTCCGGCAAGCTCAGGAGCAACTCTTCAACTTCCTTGACGTTGAGCTGTTTGGTATTGTGCGAGGTGTAATCTTCAATTTTAGCTTCCTTGGCATCACCTTCGGTGAAATATCGGGCATAATTCAAATCACGGCTGTCAAGATGAACTCTGTAATAATCTCCCATATCGTCAGCCCGCTGCAATTCCTCGCGAGTGACGAGTGTTTCGTAAATTTTTTCACCGTGTCTCATTCCGATTATGTTCTCGGGAACAGACGAGTGGAATAAATTTTTTATTGCTCGTGCCAAATCGATGATGGTACAGGCAGGAGCTTTTTTAACAAATAAATCGCCGGGTTGCGCATGTTCAAACGCAAACAGTACCAGCGAAACCGAATCCCGCAGCGGAAGTAAAAATCGCGTCATTTCCGGCACAGTGATAGTAAGCGGCTTATTCTGCTTTATCTGTTGAACGAAAAGAGGGATTACTGAGCCGCGAGAGCACATAACATTACCGTAGCGGACACAGGAAACAACCGTTTTTTTGGTGATTTTGGCTCGTGCGGCTGCCTGAGCTACCTTTTCCATCAACGATTTTGTCATTCCCATCGCGTTAACCGGATATACGGCCTTGTCAGTGCTCAGGCATACGACGCTCGAAACGCCGTAGTGTATTGCCGATTCGACCACGTTATGCCCGCCGATGATATTGGTCAACACTGCCTGCATGGGGAAAAACTCGCACGACGGGACCTGCTTGAGCGCGGCAGCGTGAAAGACAAGGTCAACGCCTTCCATTACGCCGTCAACGCTATCCCGGTCGCGAACATCGCCGATATAGAACTTTATTTTTGGATTATTAAGCTCGATGCGCATCGACTCCTGCTTGCACTCATCCCGGCTGAACACGCGAAATTCCTTCGCGTCGGTTGTTTCCAGCAGATGCCGCAGAACTTTATTTCCGAATGAGCCCGTTCCGCCGGTGACTAAAATAGTTTTGTTAGAAAGCTGTTTCATAAATGCTCTCCAGAGATAACTTACAAATATTTTTGTTCAAAAATATGATTTATCGACTGAGGCGTCGGCTTAGCAACCGCTAATTCTACCAGCAGCGATTCCAAATTCGGTATCACTTTAGAGGCCAGATAGTTCTCTTTTACCCGTTTGCGGCCATTGATGCTCATCTGCTGTCGCAGCGAATGGTCTTTGACAAGACGATCTATTTTGTCCGCCAGTTCCATCGGATGCACCGGGTCAGTCTGTTCCAGAAGCAGCCCTGCCGGATATTCAGTATCATACCCGATCATTTCCCGAATATTGCCGACGTCATTGGCAATAATCGGCAAACCATACGCCATAGCTTCCAAAATTACGTTAGGGAAACCCTCTGGCCCTTCCTTATGAGTCGGAAAGAGAAATATATCCGCGGCTTCATAAATGCTCTGAAGATCCGTACCGACCTTCTGGCCAATTAATTGGATTTTATCACCAATATTCAATTCTTCGATCCGTTTTTGAATCAAGCGCTCATTATCAGACGATGCTTTCCCAACCAGATAACATTTTACATCACTTTTCAAATACTTTATAGCCTCTACAATATCAAGCGAACCCTTTTTCGGGGCCTGCCAGCCGACATGAATCAAATTTAGTACTGGCTTTTCTTCCACCGAGAAGATCCTTTTGGGAAGCCTGCCCACAACATATTTATCCTCAATCATATTGGGAACATAAAAGACTATTTTGGAATCGATTTGGCCGCGAGCATACTTTTCTACCTCTCGTGTAATAACAAGAATTGCCTTGCAAGTCCGAAAGGCCCGAATAGTAATCCACCGGCGTAAAAAGTTCTTTCCCCAAAACCCAAAAAGGTTGCCGCCCCGTAAATGGCACACGCACCCTACTCCTAAACACTTGAGAAAGAACATCAACGGCACGTCACGAACAAACAAGCCGATACTGGGAGCCATGGTAATATAAACAAGTTGTGGCCGATAATTCCACAAAGAATATGTGATTCTGAAAAAACGAATTATCGCGTCGCGAACCCCTAATAACATTCCACGCAGATTAAGTTTTTTACCCAGTGGGTCATATAATTTGGACGTGTCAATGACCTTGTACTCCACTCTATCCTGCAACGATAGTTCCAGTAAACGCCGCGTCCACGACGCTATCCCGCCCACAGCTTTTCGAGGAGCAAGCAAAAGAACTTTAATTTTTTTGAAGGTTGATTGTAGTTTCATGCTTATTGTTTACCGTCGAAGAATTTGTGCCGGGTTACCAATAACCACACTATTCGGGGGAACATCTTTCGTGACCACAGCACCGGCGCCAATCTTCGCACACTCCCCGATTGTGATTTCTCCGATGATGATAACGCCACACCCAATCTCAACTCCATCTTCGATCAAAGGCGCCCCTCCCCCTTGACCCTTGTTCCCCAGCGTGGTGCAGTGTCTAAGCGTTACATTTCGACCAATGCGGGTCTTTGGATGAATGACCAGTGAATATCCATGGTAGATTCTCAATCCGGAACCGACCTCAAGGTCCAAAGACAATTCGATGTGGAAAAACCAAAAAACGAGCACCTTGTAAAACAGATAATAAGGATAAAATAAGGTCCAGCGACAAATCCTAGACTTTCGCAATAGCTGGCCGGTTCGAAACAATAATAAAACCAGGCGTATTTTGAAATCATGGTTATTTCTACGCCAGTCTTGAAATATGTATTTTGCCATGCTCATCAATCGTTTACCAGTCGTTGTGATGTGGTTGTGGCCGTTTAAATCCTGCCCACAAGGTTGAATCAAAAACTTTATGCGAGCCAATCTGCTGACGGGCATACTTTTCAATTTCACGCGTAATCACAAAAATCGCCGTGCAGCAGTCCATTGCCCGCCAATGACACTTTTTCGTCGGACAATATATTTGGCCAAACAGTTTCATAAACGTTTCCGGTTTGCAGTAACTTGTTCGATCAATTCGATATACTTATTCACAAACACATCAGGTGAAAGCATTTTTTCTGCCCGCTTCCTGCTGGCTTGTCCCATCTGCTCCAATTGAACAGGACTCCGCTCGGCAAAACGTATGATAGCGGCGGCAATATCTTGAGGATCTTTGGGGTCAAAAAGAAAACCGTTTTCGCCATCCATAACCAAAAGCGAATTATCGCACACATTGCTGGCAAGAATCGGTTTTCCACATGCCATTGCCTCTCCGATAACATTTGAGCATCCTTCGTACAGCGATGGCAGGCATAACGCTGTTGCTGATTGGTAAATGCGGGCTATATCAAGAACAGGGCCATGGAGACTGAAAAAATTTTCCAATGCGTATTTTTTGATAGCTTCTTTTGCGGCCAAGAACGCCATAGGGCCTTTCGTGGGTTTGCCGTTGGTAAGAAGATTGTTTCCGTACCAGTTCACTGCAATATTTTTATGGCCTTTATCGTGGTGGACGATATTCATTGCGTTCACAAGCCCCATCGGATTTTTCAGCGAATGAAACCTTGCGACGACAACAAGATTAATAATGGCTGAATTCATAACGGGGGATTCTATTACTTTGAAAGTATTCAGATCAACACAGTTAATTATGGTTTGAATTTTGTCGGCCAGGGTCGGTGCGGAGCGACGTATGAAATCGGCCTGTGTGTAAGAATTGGTTAGAACAGCGTCGGCGAGGCGGTGGGAAAGCAATCGCAGCTTTATATTGACATTGATATTTTGATCGCTGCTTCGCTCAGAAACTATCAATCTGAATTTTCGGCGAGGCAGTGTGGCCAGTTCAGCCATCAGGCTTGGCGTACCCATGTAAGCAATCACGACGTCGGGTTTGCACTCATAAATTGCCTTGCGGACGGCAAAGATGCGGCCAATCGGCCCTTGTGCAGCAGCGGTCCTCACAGGCACGTTTGCGCTGTCGAGCAACGGCCGATAGAAATTATAATCATAATATGTCAGCACTTCGACGTCGTACCCGTTCCGCTTGAGCAATACGGCCAGCATACACAACTGGCGCTGAGCTCCGCCTGAATTCAGTGAATCTATAAGACAGAGTATTTTCATATCTCTTGAGTAATGCAAATTAATACAAGCTGTCGCTTTGAACAGCATCTAAGCCGTTTTGGTCTTGGGAGCAATTATTCAAATAGCCGGCTGTAACAGCAAGAAGTATCCAGGTCTCTTTTTGTGCATATGTTACACCAAACATCTGCCAAATGAGCGAGTCAAATAGAAGGTAAACCAGTATCATCGTTAGCATCGGCGACTTCATTTGCCTTCGTAATTTTAAGAGTTTTGATATAATACAAACATAAATTCCATAATATAGAGCAGCTCCAGGAAGACCTGTGTCGGCTAAAATCTCAATATAGTTGTTATGAGCATATAAATCACCAGTGTAAAACCGAAAATTATTTAGTCCCACACCCAAGATAGGGTTAGCGGCCGTAACCCTTATCCCTTGCTTGATTAATTCTATTCTTGAGACGTCTCCAGCACCTTGCGTGATAGCCTTTATTTGAGTTAATCGTTTCAATAGTGTCGTGTATGCCAGGTGTTGAACTACATATACGCCAAAACCAATCATCAGAACTGTTACAAATAAAGCTAATAAGGGTTTCTTGAAGGTCAGCTTAAAATAAAACAAACAGTACCAAAAACCCATAATCGCAACAAACCCCAAAAAACCGGAGCGAGATCCTGATGAAATTATTAATTTAAGGCATACAGGAATAGGGCATAAGAACACGCCCTTGAATATTTTGCTTTTAGTTAACTGAAAAAACCACAGCAAAATGAGTACCATGCAATCAATTAAAAACGCAAAGGCATTGGCATTACCTACAATCCCTGCCGCTCTTGCTTTTTCGCCCCCATATTCGGCTAATGCGTATGCGCCAGACGATATAGTTAGATATGCAACAATGCTGCTGCCGATTAAATATGAAAATAAAATACACTTAACGTTCGCTATGTTAGTGCATACGTTGCTTATCATAAAAAATAATGCAAAAAGTTGAATTACAGTTCCTAAAGATACCAAAAAGAATAACGACGATGGTGCGGTTAGAATTCCGGTTAGGCTCCATAATATGAATAGCGCAAAAAATAAGGTTTCTCTGTAAAACTTTATATTTCCACTAAGCAAAAAGGCAATGCCGCATATAACTCCATACCCAATGGCAATTTTTGAAGCTCCTTCAATGTAGGAAACTGTCGTCATCAGCACTATCAAAGGGCATAAAAAGAGCATAAAAAAAGATACCCTCTCTTTTGCCGTTGAGTAATCATCGCTTGGGTAGTCTATAGCATTAGTATCATCAATCATACTCACCCTGATTCTTTTTTACTTTCTGCAGAATATCTGACAGAATAGCATCTTGAGGCCACAAATGCCCTTCATGCCAATTAATATCATTATCCCAGAATCCCAGACAATTATAGATTGCTTGAGCAAGATACGCATAACTTATTTCGCCTATCAACGGCCTTAATGATGAATCCAATAAAAAATCAAACGCAATGCTTTGTGTATCGAGTTTTTTGCTTACGTCAAAGGCTGTTCTAAGGCATTCTTGAGGTATTCTGTCCGTGCTGTAATCAATGCTGCCGCTCCCGGATGCCCTGAAATCATCCTTTCGCACATTTCTGGTAAAGCCGAACGCTCTGTTTCCAATTACGGTGATACGTATATCAAACTTGTTGTCCGGGATAAAATCCTGAAAATATGCATATCCTTTTTCTCGACCCAGGAATTTATTGCTCCTATAGATCGACATTAAGGTTTTAGGCAATCGTTTTATTTTGCCGATAATTTCCGTTTTAGGAGTTGTACCGTGTTGGATTTTTTTGACAGCATCCATTGCTCCGGCAGAAACCGCTTTAAAACCGCGGCCAAAAGCACGATTTATGAATGCCTCACCGGCCTTCACATTACGCACCAGATGGACATTGCGGGAGCCGGCGCCTCGTGCTAATTTAAAAACTTTAGGAAGCGAGGTGTGATTAAGCCAGTCTAAAGCGTCCTTTTTATTAAAAAATACATACGTTGGTATCAGCGGCGCATCGATCGCTTCTAGAATGTATTTCTGAGCTATTTTATTATCAAAAGTCCAGCATGTTGAAGTGCTTGGGAACGTTTTAATCCCCATCATTTCAGCTGCGCGGATTATATCTCGTGCCACCTTGACTTCTTCGTAGGCACCATGCTGCCAATGCCATAACAAAATGTCCACGGTTTTTAATTCTTGAATTATGTTACTATCGCAGCAATTTGCAATTTTATAACACAACCCTTTTTCTTTACAGTATGCAATCCATCTTTTAGAAAAATCCGTATTATTGTTGTGAATTAAGATTACCATAAGACAATCCTCAAGAGTTTAATCCGTTTTTCTTGTGCTGCCTTTCAATAAAGTTAAACGCCAAATTCGCGAAAGTCACAAACTATTCCTTTTTATCTTCCTGGATCGGATATCCGATTCCATACAGGTTCCAATTTCATCGGAACTAATAAAACAAACGTCAGGCCATCGCGAAACAATACTTTTCAAAAGATCACTTAACTGTCGCAGCGTATTGTGCCTGTTGCCCGTATCAATTGCCCCAATAAAATTAACGCGATGAGAACAAATAACAGCGGGTTTATGGAAACAAAAAGCCCTCGCAATCTCTTTCAGACAACTACCCACCCAATCTTTCCTTTCGGAAGCTGGCTCGAAAAAACAGTTTCGAACCATATAGCAACTATCGAACCGGTTTCGTTCCCCCAAATAATGGCAGCGAAGTTTGGGGCCATCAGAAGTCCGGAGTTTCTGAATTATATCACCTTGGATATAGCGAATGCCGATCCGGGACCAGATATCCTCAACATGATCCGTCCAGCAATAATTCGGAGCTATCGCACTGAGCGGCTTAAAACCAAACTGCTTTTCAAACAATTCCGAACCTTCGACAACCAGCCTCGTTAAATCCACCCCCTCTGTAGCCAACTCTTCGTCGTTAAGATATAGCGGAGAAAAAAAACCCACGTTCTCATGCGACGAAGCCAGTGCAAGGCCGCACATTCCCAATTCAAACGTATCCAAGGCCTCGCGGGATTTATTTCTAAGGGCTTTAAGCCACTGCCACCAGCAAATATGTTCACGCGCATGGAGTTGCGGAACGAATAATTTTCGGTTCATTCCATCTTGCCATCTTTCCTCAACCCCTTGCCGGCTGGGATCTCGCGACAGGGTAACACCGGCAGGTTCGTAAAAATATTCTTCAAAATTGGCTTGGCGAATTTTATCGAAATCCGGATTAGCCATGATCATATTTGCTGTGATGCAAGACGGTCGTCCCTGGCTGTCTTTCACACTATCCAAAACTTCAAATAGCTGATCCAAATCCTCACTTGTTTCCAATGCGTCAAAATTATAATTTGACCGAGTAACGGGGTATCCCATGTTCAGCAGTCGATCATAAGCTGATCGCGACGATGTTCGAATAGAACCCCAATCGTCGCTTTCAATCACAACGATTTTTTCCCGTGTGCGCCAGCCTCGCAGATAGGCCTGATAGCGGGCCCACTGATATTTACATGTATTGAGCAATTTATAAGCCACTGTCTTTAGTCGCCATCCTGTGAGATCACCGAAAGCCATGGCTGACGCTTAATTTTTTGAAGCAATGTTCGATTATCACACGAATAATTAAAGGCAAGAACTGATAAGATTGCAGATATGTCTAAACTCAGTTCTTGCTCGCTTTCGCAAATAGCTTTGGAATAATCCGAAAAACTGCCTTTACGGTCATGAATTGTGATGCTTAGGTCTTTCATATATATTCCTTGTCCCACAATGCCGATTGTGAAAGATTATCCTCTCAGCTCGATATGTTCTTTCCAGCCATCCGGCGGAATGAAATCTTTTCCATACAATCTCGCCGTTTCAGCAAATGAATGCGTTTTGCCGTTTGTGCATACTTTAAGTTCTTCCGCGGGATGGCGAACGAGCGGATATTTGTAATCGGACTCCAAACCGCACCGCAGCAGAGCGATTTTCCGCCAGTCAAAGTGCATAAGCGCCGCATGTGCCATATCAGCAAACAATGAGGAGCAGGCAAATGTAACAGCTCCCATATTTATCGGTTCGGGAGCGAGCGGCCCGTTATGCTGACCAGCTACAATGCCGTCGGTGAGCGAATAGACGCGTCTTACCGGAGTAGATGACATTGAGCCGTCGATTTTGCCGTACATCGCAATTCGATTCAAGTCAAGCACCATTCGCCATACCGTGTCATTGCCATACCAGCTTCCATCCAGCGCTTTATTCACATGCGGATGTATCGCCCGCTGTAATCTACTTGCGCCTATTGCACAAAGATGCCAGAATGAATAATCGGGTCTATTGATTCGATTATTGGCTATATCAAGAAACGATTCCGCGAGACGCTTGAGAAAGAAACTGCCCTCATAGCAATCGCCGCCTTGCGCCGAGCCGCCGATTCGGTGATGCGGCAAATAATCTTTATTTCCATTGATCCCGACAAGATTTTTAACCGCTGCCGTTATACCGGCTTTCTTGTGAGCCTTCAATTTAGGCAGGTTGATGATAACATCGGCCTCAAATGGTTCTTTAGCAAGTAAATACTGGTGGCGGCCGGGCCGGTGTGTTGAAGCAAGCTCATGGGGATCGTAGTTGGTAACCCTGAAATTTTCCTTTGGTCCTGAAATTGGCTCCAGCAAACTGTCGTGTCCCAAATCAAATAAAATGTAGTGTTCCAGTCCTCGCTTATCGAAATCGAATCTGTGGCATTTATCGACGATACATCTTCTGAAATCAATAATCTCTACCGGACAAGAGTTGTTTGTATCGCTTGTTTTCAGCCAGTCCAAACTGAGCAGTTCTTCAAATACTGCGTCATGTATTGGCGCATCTCCGATAATTACCCGCGATGGCTTTGCGGCAAATATTTCTTTCAGCACCGCCTTAATAAAAAAAGGATGGGTGACCATACAATCCATCCCGCAGCCGCTTTGATTGTAGTGAAGTACCCAGTTTGGTTTTAAAAGTACACTCATTCCCGGCTCTATAATATCTGCCAGCGGGATATCAGGGTTCTTGCGGCCTAAGCCGCCCTGGCTCATTGCCTCCTTTAGTAGCCGTGAAAGCAATGCCGCATCACGATAAGGCGAACTTGTTCCAAAGGCATCTTTATCGATGATAGCTAATCCAACACGGGTTTCATCCGTTGCAACCATACTGCCCCTCAATAGGCACTTCCATTTTTGCGAAAGAATGCCCAGCTAATATCATACTGTATTTCTGCATTTTTAAATTTCTATTTCTGTTATATCAGCACTATGACCGGTATCTAACACTGTTATGGATTACCATATATATTCAAGACATCTAAGCATGCCTATTTCTAAAGTTCAGTGGCTTTTGGTTCAGTTTCCCAGTCTTCATTGCCAGACTGCGAGACGTCACTTTTTAGAAGAGTATAGATCCAAAAGATAAGAAATGCATTCATGGAACCACCGACCACTGAATACAGAATTACGGTATTAATAGGTTTCATGAAATATCCGCCGCCCACAAGAGCCGCAGTTGCGGCTACAAGACAGACGAGCTCATAAAAGAACAGCTTTTTCTGTTGCCTCAGGATTCTTGCAAAAAGAGTCGATGGAAGATTACAAAAACCCACTATCAACCACAACACAAGCCATCGAGCAAGCTCACCCGCGGCATACCACTGAGAACCAAACACCCATGCAAATATTTGCGGAGACCAGATAAATAAGACTACTGAAGGGAAAAAAGCTATCACAAATAATCCCAATGTGGTTTTTATATATAAAGGCAGCAGTTTTCTGCCCTGATAGTGTGTTTCACAGGCCTTTTGGAACAGTACTTGGCGAAGAGCCGTTAAAATAAAATTCATTGGAACCTGCAGGAGACGCACTCCAAACGCGTATGCTCCGGCCACTGCAATGCCGTAAAATTGAGCCAGCAGCAATACCGGCAAGCCCTGAAAGAGAGCATTGATGATATTTTGAGAGGCGGAATATATGGGGAAATCCCGGTATTCTATGGCGAGTTGTTTTATCCGTATCCATTGAATGTCAGACCGAAGAGTCTTGAGGCCGGAAAACAGCACGCGAGCCAGATTTATACTTGCCATAATATCAGCCAGAAGCGCACCTAAAATAAGGCCGGGGGCGCCCCCTCCCTGAAACCAGCCCAATCCGATCTGCGTTCCATTGGCCGCTACGGTACGAATAACCTGCGAAGCAGAGGTGTGCTTAAATGCCTTGACCCGTACGCACCATGCCTGAAACGACTGATTGAGACCGCTTATAAAGATAGCCATAACAAGCAGTGCCAGCATCCAGGTGCTGTGCGTTTTCATAATGTTTAAGAAAAACGCAGGCGCAATGAGAACCATCGCCAAACACAACAACGTTATAGCGACTACCGACAAACACGAAAGAACAAAAAGATTAATCGCATCTGCTTTTGCTTTCGGCAGCATCATTGCCTGTGTATATTGAAGTGTTACGCCTACTGTGATTATGGCTGAAACCGAATAAAAAGAGCCGAAAATTCCAAAGTCAGAAGGTGAAAATAAGCGGCTGATAATCGGCGTCAGCGCAAAACCAATGATCTGCGCCACGGCTGTTCCAGACATGACAATTAGGGTATTCTTGAAAAAAACAGATGTTCGCAGTTGTGCGATTGTAGCTGTAAGATTGTTTTTAAGATACGATACAGTCAATTTGACGTTTCTCCGGGTCTTTGCACCTGATTAATTATTTAAGCAAACTTGTGATTATTCCTCGAGCCTCATATGCGATAGCAGGGTTAGTCACATTATTCAAAACACGATCAACTTGCTCATCAAGTGTGTTCTGCATTTCGCTTGCCTTTGTCAAATTAGCGCTCTTTAGCATATTGATCTTATGCTGAAGCTCGTAAAGATATTGGTAATCTTCCACTCCTTCACGCCATGCTTCCCACCTGCGTGAGGGGATAATATTTTCGCCAATAGTGGAAGTGGGCGATCCTGCTGAAGAATAGACGACACCATAATAGCCCATAGGTTTCATCGATTCATCCCATGGATTAGTCGGCCCTTGATCGGCATAGACCCAGAAACCAGCACCTGCTTGTTTAAGTTTAAATGCAAGCCACGGCATTAAGCGGTAATAACTATACGGGCTAAGTGCTTTGCCGGGATTTGCGGCGTCATATGTCCAAATGGGCTTGCCGAATGTCTGTATATGCCCGAGCCAGTCGGGATGTTCCTGACAGGTCTTAACAGCCGGACACCAGATATCTATAAGATTCTTAAATGAGTTTAATTCTGATGTTCCGCGTCCCAGGTCGTTCGCAAAAATATGGATTTTAGGATCCGTGGCTTTGATTAATTTGGCAATCTTTAGAAAATCATCGCCCAGCGTTTCATCGTAAGGATAGATAGCAAAATTGGAATAGTCAATACCCCTGTTCTTAAGATAGGCCGTCAGATTTTTTAGCCACTGCTTGAAATTGGTTTGCCACGCGGCCGTCATAAAGTTACCGAACGTATCCCGCACAGAAGGGTCGTTGAATACAAGAAAGAAAAGATATGTTCGCGCAAAACCAAAGTTGTTTAAGTAGTTGCTCAATTCAGGAAAACCGTCGCTGCTGCTTTTAGAGAACGACAGTATGCTTGATGGTATTACCATGACATTGGTACGGTGTCTCTGGAGATCAAATGCTGTTTCCGATAAATATTTTTCAGTTACACTGCATCTTGTCGGATACGCCCAGTTATAGGTATTTAGGGCGATATTTTGGTTAAATACTATTGGTTCCACTGCTAAATTGATATTAATGTTTTGCGTGAGCGGGCTGCTGCCATCGTTGGTCATAGTTGTGACGGCAAGGCTGGAATTGTATTTACCGGCTTTAAGGATAGGGTTAAAGTAAGTAAGCCATAGCTGACTTATTTCTCCCGGCTCTATTGTGAATTCGTTATTATCCTGAAGTACCAGGGCGTCTGCGGTATCGCCAACCTGTTTGGCTTTAACGTAAATAGCCCTTCTGAGCGTAAAACATTTTTCGGCCTCACTAGCCGCTGTTCCATTCAATTTTACTGCTTCAATGGCTGCCCGAATGCTTATTTTATTTTCCGAGCAGTTTATCATGTTGACCGCCGCCGACTCATACTCGCCCTGCCATGCCGAGAGTTCGATTGAAGTTTTGGCCGGCTCAAGTATCGTATCGCTTGACAGCAGCGGTTTCATCGGATTTGTCACAGATATGACAAAATCACTTTTGTAATACGCCTTGTATATTTCGGCCTTTATTTTTGCAATAGCGGCTTTTTGGTTTGCAAAAGATGCTTTTGAAAGTCCTTGCTGTTCGCACTTATCAACATCATTTGCCCCTTTCTGGAGCTTACCGCTCAATAGCAGTTTTGCGTTTGGGTCTATGTTCAGCTTTGAAATACTTTCTTTCGCAGAGGCGATGGACTGTTTTATGTCCAATAGATTATCGACCAGCATAAGAGAATCTTTTACGGTCAAAGCTGTATCGCTTATTTGCCTGCTTACCGTCTTGTTTGATGGGCTGCCGAAAACTTCTATCTCGTCAATGAACACAAACGTCGTTGAAGATTGGATAACCACCTTCACGTATCGCCCATAGGCATTGATTGTCTTGATAGATACGGTAAGAGGCTCTTTGTCTTTGCTTTTGAGGGATTTTTTAAGCTTGTCGCGGAGGTCGGCAAATCCGGCAAGTTTGTAATTACTGTTGTCATTGCTGACCATCACGATGATAGAGTCGGGATAATGCACTCCCGCCAGTCCGCCTCCTATGGTGTATATCCGCACTTCATCTAATGCGCATATCTTTTCGAGATCGATAGTAATCTCCGGCGGGCTTTCGCTCCACTGCCAGCCGACCGTTGATTTATTTTCCCATGCGCTGCCATTTTTTTTCCCATCGGTAAGTTTATTTAAGTCAAGTTCATTCGTGCATAATGGATAATTAGGATTAGGTCTGAGTGTATAAGTTTTGTGTAAAGCAAGGTTCGTATCAGCCCTGGCATTGCCCAAAACGGGGAAAATAACAAGTAATAAAAATAGTATAAAATTTTTCACTTCAATCCGTTTGCTTTCTGGAATTTTCGATGACCTTCGACAGTGTTTCTTTAAGAGCTGTTTTGGGCTGCCAGCCAATTTCTTTTTTTATGCGGTCAAGGCAGGGCACGCGGCGCATCATATCCTCAATAGGCCTGCCGTATGCGATTTCGTAAGGAACAAACTCTTTTTTGCTTTTGCTGCCTGTGATTTCAATTATCTTGTCGGCAAGGGCCTCAATGGTAATCTCTTCATCCGAACCGATGTTAAACACCTCGCCCATCGCATTACCGCAGTTCATCAGCCGGATAACGGCGTCAACGACGTCCTCAACATAACAAAAACACCGGCTTTGTTTGCCGGTGCCGTATATGCGTATGGGTTTGTTTTTGAGGGCCGATTCGATAAACCTCGGCACAACCATCCCGTATCTGCCCGTTTGTCGCGGGCCTATGGTGTTAAAAAATCTTCCGATGACAACCTCAAGGTTGTATTGCTGATAAAACGCGAAACCCAGAAACTCATCTACCGCCTTGCTGCACGCGTAAGCCCATCTCGGCATACTTGTGCTGCCCAGTACCAGGTCGTCATTCTCGCGGAACGGCACTGATTCGCTCTTGCCGTAAACCTCACTGCTCGATGCGATGAAAACCGGGCACTTGTATTTATTCGCAATTTCAAGGACGACCTGTGTGCCCGCGATATTCGTTTCAATTGTATGAACGGGGCTATCAGCTATCAGCTGGACGCCTACCGCCGCCGCAAGATGGAATACCTTGTCGCACTTTTTTACAGCCGACTCGATTACCGATTCGTCGCGGATGTTGCCCTTTACGAATTCAAATCCCCGCCTGCCAGCAAAGGCCGTGATATTCTTCAAACTGCCCGTGCTGAGGTTATCGACGACAATTACGTCGTTGCCGTCTGCGACCAGCCTCTGTGCCAAATGGGAACCTATAAAACCGGCTCCTCCCGTAACCAATGCTTTCATTAGTCCTCACTCAAAACAGGCAAAATAAAACAATAAACCGGGGAATTCCGTCCAGACTCCGTCCCCTTCGGGTGCGCAAAAAAACACCCATCGCATCCCTGCGAGGGACTCAGTACATTAAACCGTCAACATCCTGATAAACGGGCAATTATAGTGGTCGGCGATACTTTCGCCAAGACACAAAATCACCTCACTGATTCACAACATAAGTATCGGCGTATCAAGGAGATAGCTTTAGCTCCTCCTCTACTAAAACCTACATTATAAGACCGAAATTATACGCCAAAATCATGCCCTAAGTTCACCGCCATCCTATTTGTCGGCATCTTTTGTTCTCACGCAGTCAATCATCGCAATATAGTTGTCAAATGGCACATATTCTGGGACGCTGTTGCCTGTTCCCAAGGCATATCCGCCCTTTGTTGCGACCTTAGCCAGAATCGCCTGGCACCGCTGCCTTATCTGCTCAGGCGTTGACCGGCACATAAAGTCCATATCTATGCCGCCCAATATCGCGATTCTGCCGCCCCATTTCTCGTACGCCTGTTCAACGGGAATAATAACGTCTTCAAAAGAGTGTTTCGCGTCGAATTTCATATCGTCGATTATGTCGTCCATGACCTTTTCGAGATTGCCGCAAGAATGGAGAATCGCGGGTTTTCCCGCTTTGTGGATTGCCTCGACTATTTTCCGGGTCCAGCCGAACACATACCGCCTCATATCCGCCGGCGAGAGCATCATCCCGGTCTTGAACCCCCAGTCATCGTTTACTATCAAAGCCCCCACGGATTCGTATGCGGCGCATATTTCGTAATACCGAACCAGTCGGCTGCCCACCGCGTCAAATATGTCCTTTGCCAAATCTGCATCGTCAGCCAGCAGCATACACAGCCGTTCAAACCCGACGAGCAACATCACGTTCTCCAGCACCCCGCACGGCCCGTAAACTATCAGCTTTATCCCGGCAGGCAGCGTTTTCTTAGCCCGCTCCAAATCAGCATAATCAAACGAATCGGGGTCTGGCCACTTGTATGACTCAAAGCTTTGCCGGTCGGTAATTATACTGCCTGCGTTAAGTGAAATGGTCGCCTTGCGTTCTATTTCGGCCGTCTCGAATTTCATTGATGAGCCAAGAATAGTAACATAATCGTAGCCGGCTATTTTGAACGCTTCCGTAACAACCGGATTTAATGTCCCCCAAATCCAGTCCTTGTCCTGCACGCCCAGCGACCGACCTGCGAGTTTCTCATAATATGGCCCGTTGAGGAAAAACTCAAACAGCGTCGGCCTGCCTGGTATCTGGCGGCGCAAAACCGTCAGCAAATTTTCGAAATCCGGCTTTCTCGTCACGCTTTGCCCCGTTCAAATAGTTGGCCTGCCATTTTTTCGCGGCAGGAAATCGTTACCCGTAATATGAACTGTATGTCTTATCGGTTTCCCAGACAGTAACGCAGTGTAGGGCCACCTTGCCTGTCCCGAGCGAAGTCGAGGGGCCGAATTTGCCGACAATCCTGTTCCAGGCGAATACGGCTATGTTCTCGACAGTGGGTGTTATCCGTCGAAATTCAGGCAAATCCTCGTTGAGATTTTTGTGGTCCACGACCTTTATCAGTTCCTGATTCACGACTTTCTCAAATTCTGCCGTCCGCAGCGCCTGGTCTGAAGGCCATTTAACCGTTACTTCAACAACGTAATTGTGCCCGTGGCCGGCCGGATTGGCGCACCTCCCAAAAACCTCGATATTCCGCTCCTCGCTGAATTTTTCATTCCACAGTTTATGAGCCGCCGCAAACTCAAATTTTTCACTGTAATAGACCATCGCACAATCCTTATCATTTACTGCCAGTGTCCTGAAAGGACTCAGCTTCAAACTCAGTTTTGATAATTGCGCCGAGCCGAACTGGCCTGCAAGTTTTCCCCATACAATTTTCAAAAGCCGGGCCAGCTCGTCATAACCCGTATGCCGGGTCTCTCGATAGTCGGCTTTTATCTTCTCCGCAAAAACACCAACTGCGCAATCCCGCACCTTCTGGTCGATGTCACTGACGTTTACAATCAGCCCGGTTGCTTTATCCGCCTTGCCCGTAAGCTCGACTCCCAGTTCGAGAAATACAGCCAGCCCCTCGCCGGCCGGCTTCGAGGCAAACGAATTAAACCCCGCCTCATCGGCAGACAAAAACGGATTTATCGAAAATCGAACGTAGCGGCACAGCTTATGCATATTTCACGATTATTAACCACAGATTCCACTGATAACACAGAAAACAAATATCAGTGAAATCTGTGTAATCTGTGGTTTCTATTTGTTCCCGTGGTGTATCAAGCTCATAATTTCATTTCTGCTTCTCGGGTCTTTTCTGAACAGCCCGCGAACCGCGCTTGTTACCATCACTGAGCCGGGCTTTTTTATCCCGCGAATCGTCATACAGCTATGCGCTGCCTCAAGCACCACCGCGACGCCCTGTGGTTTTAGATTGCTCATCAGGCAGTCGGCTATCTGATAAGTCAGCCGTTCCTGTGTTTGCAATCGACGCGCGAAACAATCCACGATTCGCGCCAGCTTGCTTACGCCTAAGATTTTGCCCGAGGGCAGATACGCGACGTGAGCAGAACCGATAAAAGGCATTAAATGGTGCTCGCACATACTGTAAAACGGTATGTCCCGCAAAAGAACAATTTCGTCGTAATTCTCATTGAAAACCCGACTGATGTGCGTATTCGGGTCGTCGTGCATACCCGCCAGAAGTTCACCGTACATCCTCGCCACACGGGCGGGCGTATCCTTCAAACCATCACGATTAAGGTCCTCGCCGACCGCCGAAAGAATTTCCCTGACCGCTTTTTCAATTTTCGCCTCATCAATTTTTTTCTTTTGTTTTATCATATCAATCAGTCAACATCACTTTCCTGTTTTTCCGTTTGTAAGATTCATAAGATACGTTGTCAGCAGCCGCACGCCGAATGCGCTTGCGCCTTCCGCCGCCGATGCCGTAGGTTTTTCGAAGCAATCGACTCCCGCGATATCTAAGTGTGCCCATTTTTTGTCGCCGACGAATTGCCTCAAAAATGCCGCCGCGGTACACGCGCCGCCCCATCGGCCTCCGCTGTTTTTCAGGTCCGCTATTTTGCTTTTCATTTCATCCGCGTATTCATCTCCGCAGGGAAGCTGCCAGACCTTTTCGCCGCTGCTCTTCGCCGCCTCTTCGATGGTTTTGTTCAATTGTTCATCATTGCCCATAAGCCCAGCCATAAATGTCCCCAGCGCAACGACGCAGGCGCCGGTCAGCGTGGCAACGTCTATAATCACGTCGCAGTTTTGTTTGACCGCGTAGTGAATCGCGTCGCAAAGTATCATTCTTCCCTCGGCATCGGTATTTTGAATCTCAACCGTTTTGCCGGAGTATGTGGTAACTATATCGCCGGGCCTGTAGCTTGTGCCGCTTGGCATATTTTCTGCTGACGGCACTATCGCCATCAGGTTCACGGGCAGTTTCAATTCCGCGGCTGCTTTTGCCGCAGCCAGCACCGCGATGCCGCCCGTCTTGTCGAGCTTCATCTGCTCCATATTCTGTGCCGGCTTTATGCTTATCCCGCCCGAATCAAAAGTTATCGCTTTGCCGATAAAAGCGACCGTCGGCAGTTTTCCCGCCTTGCCTGCCCCGAGCTTAGTCGAGGGGCCTTTCGGGGAGTATTTCACAACTATCAATCTCGGCGGCGTTTTCGACCCGCTGCCAACCGCCAATATCCCGCCCATACCCAATTTAGCTAATTGCTTTTCGTCGAGCACGGTGCAGCTTAGCCCTTTTGTGTTTCTTGCGAGCTTTTTCGCCTCTGCCGCAAGCGACGGCGGGTTTATAACATTGCCGGGCCTGTTCGCAAGTGCCCTGGCGTAACTCTGGGCCTTACCGATAATGGCCCCTTTTAATAACCCCTCCTCAAGCCGTTTCGTCTTCGCCGCATTATCGTCAATCACTTCTACAACAAGTGAATCGGCCCTGCCGTCCTCATCAGAGGTAATATATTCATCGTAGCGGAAACTTCCGTAATATATTCCTTCAGCCATCGCCTGCGCCAAAAGCCCCGGCTTAAACTTCGCGTCGAACGCCCGGTGAAGCGCGACTGCCATTGTCCGTGCCTTCATTGACACCGCTTTGTTAGCTGCCAATGCGGCCGCTTGTCTGATGGTGTCGATGGTCGCCTGTTTCTGCTCGCCTAATCCAACGATAAGCACCCGTTGCGCGCCTATACGATTGTTGCCGTATATCAGGGCGCTGGTACCGGTTTTTCCTTTGAAGTCGCCGAGTTTTACGACCTGTTCGATAGCCCCGCCGAGTTTTTTACACAGTTCGATGATTTCCGGCAGAGGCTTTTTGCCGTCCGAGAAATGACCTATAGCCAGCATCTGAGTTTTGCATTCGGCCAATGACGACGACCTGGTTTTCAATTCAACCTCAATTATTTTCTTCATTTTTTTCCACCTTTGCCTTTGATACTCTTGCGTTTGGTTTACCTTTAGCGCGATGATGCAGGTACGCCTCAATAAATTCCTCGATATCCCCATTGAGCACCGCGTCAACTTTTCCCGTCTCACAATCGGTGCGATGGTCTTTTACCAATTGATAGGGCTGCAACACATAACTGCGAATCTGGTTGCCCCAGGCAATCTCGCCCTTTGCGCCGTATTGCTTTGCAATCTCAGCGTCCCGTTTTTGCTGCTCAATCATATACAATTTCGCCTTGAGCATTTTCATTGCGTATGCGCGATTTTTATGCTGACTCCGCTCGTTCTGGCACTGAACAACAATACCCGTTGGTTTGTGCAGCATCCTGACCGCCGAGCTTGTCTTGTTGACATGCTGACCGCCCGCGCCGCCCGCGCGGTAATAGTCAATCTTCAGGTCTTCTTCCTTTATCTCGATAGCCACGTCCTCTTCAAATTCAGGAATACAATCGACCGCTGCGAAACTGGTATGCCTGCGTTTATTCGCGTCGAATGGGCTTATCCGGACAAGCCGATGCACACCAACCTCGCACGACAACTTCCCGTATGCGAAAGGCCCCTTTACCTGGAGCGTTATCGACCGTATCCCCGCCTCTTCGCCGGGCGTAATATCAAGCTCGCTATACTGATATTTGTTGGCGTCGAAGTAACGGGTGTACATCCTCAGGAGCATACTCACCCAGTCGCAGCTTTCGGTCCCGCCCGCGCCTGCGTGAATACTGAAAAAACAGTTCTTCGTATCATTCGGTCCGCTGAGCAAACCCGTTAATTCTATCTGCTCGCAGCGTTTTGCAATCGCCGTCAGGTCATCCTCTAATTGTGCCAACTCCTCAGGGTCCGACTCAACGGCCAATTCGAAAAGCTCAGTCAAATCCTTCGATTCCCTGCTGATTTCCTCTACCGGCTCAATTATGGCTTTCAATGCGCTTATCCGGGATACTACCCCCTGCGCCACTTCCTGATTGTCCCAGAAACCCGGGCTGCTCATTTTTTCCTGTAGTTGCGCAAACTCCGCTCTTTTCCCGGCCAGGTCAAAGCCAGTCCCGGATATTTTCTACCCGGGCCTTCAACTCCGCTATTTTGCTTTTTAATTGCGCAACTTCCATAATCGCCGTGCTTATAACACATTAGGCCGAGTTATGCAATCCTGCCGGATGATTATTGATTCCCAAAAACAGCCAAATAATGTATGATTAGTTTTTTAGATAAGTTATGAAACACAGGTTTTGAAAGGTTTATCAATGAGCGAAGTTAATAAAACGAAACATTCGGCCCTGAAGTCGCTGTTTATCCCCTGTGCGACGGTGTTCATATCGAGTTTCTGCATTATGGTTATTGAGCTTGTCGCGGGTCGAATAATCGCGCGGTTCCTCGGCTCGTCGCTTTACACATGGACCAGCGTCATAGGCGTCGTCCTGGCGGGCATCACCATCGGCAACTACACAGGCGGACGACTCGCAGACCGATTCAAACCCGTCAAAGTGCTGTCCATACTTTTTGCGATTTGCGCCTTTGCCTGCGTTGCCACCATCGTATTAAACAACCTTGTGGGCGGGTGGACCTGGCTTTGGCGGTTTAACTGGCCGACAAGGATACTCCTTCACGTCACAGTTGTATTCCTTCTGCCCTCGGCGCTTCTGGGCACAATCAGTCCGGTGGTAGCTAAAATGGCGCTCGAAAGGGGACTTCCCACGGGCAGGACCGTAGGTGACATCTACGCCTGGGGCGCGGCGGGCAGCATCGCAGGGACCTTTGCCGCTGGCTATTACCTCATCGCACTGATGGGAACAATATCAATAATCTACGGTATAGCCGCTGTTATGATTGTGATGGCTTTACTCTATGGTGCGGCCTTGCGTGCGAGCAAGGCAAAAGTTGCTTTATAATGCCCCCGCGGGCTGTTATTTGTCATCGCTGGAAGCATGTTTGATATGCTCATACTTCGACGGCTTTTGCCGCGAAAACGTTATCCCGCGGCCCGTGACAATCTCGTGCTCCTCCCGCAGAAAATCGATATATTGCAGCAGCGCCCATGCGGTGTTGTTCCAGCTCATCTGGTAGCCGCGCTGGTGCGCCTGTTTTTCCATAAACAGCCGGCGCTGTTTATTAAATACAATGTAATCCAGCCCGGCCGCAATCTGCTCGACCGACGGCTCCGCAGGGTCAACTAAGATACCGCGAGCGTAACGGCCCATCACAAGACCTGCGGGGCATCGCTTGTTTGAGTAAATCAGCTCGCGGGCATACCTGAATTTGGTCGCAATCGCAACCCTGCCTGAGCCAAGCGTATCGGCCAGCACGCCGCTTGATATCTGCTGCATATTCAGATAAGGCAATACCATCACGTTGGTCGCGCCATACATTTTCAGCAGCATTCCCTCGTCGAGATAGGTGTCGAGAAACACAACGTCATAATCTTCCAGGTTCGTTCCCCGCAGGTCTTTGACTTTGCACCACTTGATCTTTGCCTGCTCCAGCGTTATCGCTAGGGACGCCTGGAAACGCCTGTATGGTTCGCCGCCGTCGGCTCTCACAAAATCCGGATGACATTCGCCTGCGATAAGGTACAGTATGCCTCTTCGCTGCTCATCCGTGCAGGACTCCTCTAAGAATCTGCCGAACCCGCGTATGCCGTATTCAAGCCCCTTGTCGGGCGACAACAAACCGAGCGTCGTAACGAGAAACTGACGTTCGAGGCCTAATTCGCTCTTTATCTCCAGCCGGTCGTAATGCGACGGGTGGTGCATTCGTATCCCGTGGTCGATGTGCTTGATTTTGTCCTGCTCTATTCCGTATGTATCCGATTCGAGTATGTCAATCGCGCTTTCAGTGGTAACAATCAAGCCGTCACAAACTTTCGCAAGATTTTGCACGACGGTCTTTTGATGCTCGTCGGGGTTATCCAGAACCGTATGCAAATAAACAACCGTCGTAAGTTTTGCCGCGGTAAACGCTTTGGCCATTTCAATATAATTTGTTCCCTGCCCGTCGTTGCCGTTTTTGTCCGGGTCAAGGCCATACTCGTGCTGAAGCAAAACTATTGTTGGATTGCTGCCTTCCTGCGCCCTTTTGATTATGTGCTTGGTGGTATCCGTCCATGACTGCGGATTATACTGGTCGATAACAAGGTCAACCGGGATATTATACGGCCCATTGCCGTTATCTATCGCAGCGACCCTTATATGCCCCACCTCGCTGGTGAAATTAGACAAGGCATTGGCGAGGTTTTTTGAAAACGTCGCTATCCCGCATCGTCTCGGCGGATACGTGCTGACTATCCGAACATTGTATGGCATACGATAACCCCGTTTTATCGTCGCTGGTGATTTATCACTTAGATATATGACTATTAAATCACTGGCTGTGGCCAAAGTCAATTGATTTGGATTGTCTCCGCTGAACCGTCTCGCCCGGTTATGTTTCGGCTTTTGCCGTCTTTTTCCTGCCGAGAAGCTCGTCGGCGGCATCAGCCGTTTTTGGCGGCCATTTGCCTTCCGCCTGCAGCTTCAGCAGGTTTTCCTTTTGCTTGATGCTGACTATCGTTCGGCAGCGCGGGAACCTGTTGCAGCCCATAAACGGGCCTTTTTTGCTCTGCCTGATAACAAGCTCTCCCTCCCGGCACTTATAACACTTCAATCCAGTCGGCTCAGCAGGCGGCTTCGGCGGCGCGATATTGCCCTCCTTATCAAGCTTAACGATTGTCTTGCAGTTGGGATAATCGCTGCATCCGAGGAACGGGCCGAATCGCCCGTTTTTATGAACTAACGGCTTGCCGCAGTTGGGACATTTGTGCTCGCTGACTTTCTGCTCAACCATTTTGCCCTCCTTGTCACATTGCCAGGCGAACTTGCACTCCGGATAGCTGGAACAACTCAGGAATTTGCCCTTTTTGCCGAAACGATAAACCAACGGCGAACCGCATTTGGGACATTCGTATTGGCTTGGCGTCGTCTCGGCCTTGGCGTGCTTCATATCCGAGGTAGCGGTCTCCATACTTTTCTTGAACGGCCCATAAAACTCATTCAGCACGGCAACCCAGTCGAGATGCTGCTCCTCGATTTTATCAAGCTCTTCTTCCATATAACGGGTAAACGCCAAATCCATTACCTTGGGAAAGTATTCTTCGAGTTTGTCGGTTACCACCTCGCCGAGGTCCGTCGCGTAAAGCTTCTTTTCTCTTTGCTCGACGTATTCCCTGTCCTGGATTGTGCTGATGATGCTGGCGTATGTGCTGGGTCTGCCGATACCTTCTTTTTCCAGTGCCTTGACCAATGACGCCTCGGTGTATCTTGCGGGCGGCTTCGTGAAATGCTGGTCGGCTTTGATATCCACCGCGGCAAGGGTCTGCCCGGTTTTGACGGGGGGCAGCTGCTGCTCGCCTGCCGCCGATGAACCGGGCGACCAGACCTTTGTAAAACCATCGAAAACAATCGCTCTGCCCGTAGTTTTGTACAGGACCTTCCCAATCGCGGTATCGGCCGTAATATCGAGATTCGTTACGTCCCACTTCGCCGCGGACATCTGGCAGGCAACAAACCGCCGCCATATCAAATCATAAAGCTTATACTGCTCTTCGCTGACAAGCGCACGCACATCCTCCGGCATAAGGTCGGCGTCGGTAGGCCTAATCGACTCATGTGCGGCCTGGGCGTTTTTCTTGTCGGCGAACATATTCGCCTTTTCGGGAACATAAGCGTCGCCGAAACGCTTGCGGATAAAATTGCGAGCATCGTTAATCGCTTCTGGCGATATATACGTGCTGTCGGTTCTCATATAAGTTATCAGGCCCAGCCGGCCCATTTCCTCGCCGAGGTCAACGCCCTCATATAACTGCTGCGCAATCGACATCGTGCGCTTTGTGGAAAACCCGAGCCGATTCGACGCCGCCTGCTGAAGCGTTGACGTGATAAACGGCGGCCCAGCCCGGGATGACGATTCCTTCTTTTCAACCTGTGCGACTTTGAACTTGGCGTCTTTTATGGCTTCGTAAACTCTTTTTGCCTGCTGGTCATTCGACGCCTTGAAATTTTCATCCCCAACCTTATGAATCTCCGCCTTGAAGGCATTGTGCCCTGCGAGCCACTTATTCTGCTGGTCAACGGTAGGGCCCTGGTCGGGCTTTTCGCTCTTCGATATAAAATCCTGCCAATCCTGCCCGTAATGACTTCCCAGTTCGGTGGTGAAAATCGCAGGTATCAGCCAGTATTCTTCCGGCTTGAAACTGCGTATCTCGCGTTCGCGTGTGACAACTATTTTTACCGCGACCGACTGCACACGCCCCGCGCTTAATCCCCTGGCGACCTTCTTCCACAAAAGCGGGCTTATCTGGTAGCCCACGATGCGGTCGAGTATGCGCCTTGCCTGCTGCGCCATAACCTTATCGATATCAATGCGCCCGGGATTGGCAAACGCCTGCTGTATCGCCGTTTTTGTTATCGCGTTGAATATCACTCGGTAAACCTTGTCCTCCGGCAGTCCCAGTATATGCGCAAGATGCCAGGCAATCGCCTCGCCCTCGCGGTCCATATCGGTCGCCAGATAAACGTCTTTGCAGTTCTTCGCCGCCGCCTTGAGAGCCGAGACAACTTTGGACTTGCCCTGCATAATCGTATATGTGGGGTCAAAGTCCTTTTCCAGATCGACGCCGAATTCCTTCGCTGGTAAATCACGGATGTGGCCCATCGACGCCTTGACCTCGAAGCCGGGGCCGAGATATTTGTTGATTGTCCGCGACTTTGCCGGCGACTCAACTATAACCAGCGATTTACCGGTTGCATTTGCTTTCGTCTTTGCCATATTCCTTTATTCCCGCGTTTTACGCAGGGTCTTAAATAACATATCTTATTGACACTATCGGTAAAATGTTTGAAAGAAAACGAC
Source organism: Sedimentisphaerales bacterium (assembly GCA_050012515.1). Classification (GTDB taxonomy): domain Bacteria; phylum Planctomycetota; class Phycisphaerae; order Sedimentisphaerales; family Anaerobacaceae; genus Fen-1362. The sequence continues at coordinate 326,648 of JBEKHA010000001.1, forward strand.
AAATAAAGCCACACCGCCCGATTGTCAAGAAAATTAGGAGGGGATTCAAACCGCCTGTTTAGAATTCGAAGTCAAAAAATTAAACTTTTCTTTCCTAACAGATAAATAGACATCAACCCGATAAACGCCAGCCCGCGACACAGCGAGAATACAATCCATAAGGTTTGGGTGTTCATAATTCGCCATCCCTTGCTTGAAAATCTCTTGTTTTTAAGCTCTTTTGTAACCTTCCTTGGCCCGTGAATTATAATGCACCCCGTCGCTTCAAAATCGAATTATTTTAAGGTCCTGTTACTATCCGGCAGTCGATATGGATTATTTCCCGACAATTTATTGGTTATCGAGGTCTAACTTCTGTCTCCCGCCATACCCATCAAACCTGCGTTTTTAGCTTAAAAACGCAGATTTAGTTGCCCAGATACCGGCTGTCCGAAGATGATTTTAAAAGATAATTTTAAAAAAATTCGGATTTTTATTGCCTTCGTCTGAAAAAAGTATATGATTCTCGGACGTATCTTGGCCGATTCAGGCTGAACTTTACTCAAGATTTTTAAGGATGATAAGGGAATGAATACAAGAACACTACTAACAGTACTGGCAGTCGTAACTGTCGCTTTTGCTGCGACAAACTGCCTTGCGGCAAAAGTTGACGCCAATAAACCAGGTGATGTCAATAAGCCCGCTGAACCAAACAAGGCCACCATCACCAGCGCAAGCGATTTCAGCACATACGCTGCCGAAGTCAATAAACCCGCTGAAAAAGGCAAGAAGGGTCATCATCACAAGAAAGATGCGAACGAGCCCGGCAAACCGGCTGAGCCGAACAAGAACACCATCATCAGCGCCAGCGATTTCGGCACATACGCTGCCGACGTCAATAAGCCCGCGGGGCATCATCACAGGAGAGACGCGAATGAGCCCAACAAACCGGCAGAGCCGAACAAGGCCACCATCATCAGCGCCAGCGATTTCGGCGCCTATGCAAAAGATGTCAACAAGCCGGCCGATGTGAATAAGCCCGCTGAGCCGAACAAGAGCAAGATGTGCGCAATGGAAGCCGGGAAAAAGGGCTGCGATAAAGACCCGAACAAACCAGCAGACGCTAACGACAAGAAATAATTTCACGATATCCCGCCATCATTAAGTAATGAGACGGTCTTAGTGAAAGAACAGTATTCTTGATGAATTTCAGGCCCGGAAAACCATCCGGGCCTGTTTTTTTTGATTTGCTCCCGGCTATCGTGTATTATCCCATCTGAGTTATTCTTCTGAAATTAAGGGCATAAAACCATAGTGGCGACAAATACGGGCAATTTCGATAATCCTCTCATACTGGCCATCGAGACCAGCGGCCGATTGGGTTCGGTCGCGCTCGCACAGGGCGACAAGCTTCTGTCTGAAAGCTGCTTCTCCGGCCAGATGCGCCACAGCGCCGAAATTTTCCCCGCTATTACCGGCTTATTAAGCGGATTCAACAAAAAGCCGGAGCAAATCGAACAGGTGTATATCTCCGCTGGTCCCGGCAGCTTCACAGGTCTGCGCATAGCAGTAACATTCGCCAAAACACTTGCCTTGGCCAATAACTCTAAAATCGTAGCCGTCAATACGCTCGATTGTATCGCCGCAAATGTAAACACTCAGGATAAAGCTGAACAACTGGGCGTAATCCTTGACGCCAAACGAGGCCAGTTCTTCATCGCCGTTTACGAAAAGACCCAGGACGCAATATGGCACAAGATTCTTCCGGATTGTCTAATGACCGCTGAGGAATTTATCGATTGTTTCACAAATCGACCGACCTGTGGTGAGCGAAGTCGAACCATTTCTCTGACCGGCGAAGGATTAGTTTTCTACAAAGATAAGTTCGCTCACAAAAACATTTGCGTGCTTGATGAAAAGTTTTGGAATCCCTCCGCAGTCAACGTTCATAAATTGGGCTGGGAGTTAGCAAAGAACGGTCAATTCGCCGACCCGCTTACACTGATACCTAATTACATCCGCGGCCCCGACGTAACGGTTAAACGAATATAAATGAGGAATTGCATTTTCGCGGGTTATCCGGCTTAAGAAGCCCTTAGCCAGCGGTATATTTCACGCAATGATGGACGTTTGCCGTACATCAGGATGCCCGTCCGGAAAATTTTTCCCGCAAGCCACGTCATTAGAAATACCGCCCCTGCCAGCAGAACAATCGAAGCGAGAATCTCAAAATTGCTGACGTTTGAGCCCGCGGAAATCCGCAAAGGCATTACTAAGGGCGATATTGGCGGAACCAGCGACAGCACCCTGGCAAAAACGCCGTCGGGACTTTGAACGAGCTTGAACCACGCTATCATCGGAAATATCAGGATTAAAACGACGGGCCTCATAAACTCCTGCGTTTCCTTTAGCGTATTGCAGACCGAGCCAATCGCCGCCAGCAGCGCGCTGAAAAAAAGGAACCCGAGAATATAATAAACCACAAAGCAAAACAGCAGCTTACCGGTGATATCTACGCTGATGCCCTGCCACAGAATCGGGCCATAAGACACCGCTGTCCACAGGCCAATAATTGTCAGGCCTATCGCGCCCAGCCCCAGAATTTTTCCCGCCATAAGCTCAAACGGGCTAACCGCCGAAAGCAGCATCTCGATAATCCTAGAATTTTTCTCCTCGATTACGCTGCTCAGCATCTGCTGGCCTATGCCGATGATTCCCATGTATATCATAAACATGAAAAAGAACGGGACCATCATCTTGGCCGTAGTTTGACCCTGGCTTTGCACATGCTGCTCGTTGGCCGTTTCGCCAATCTCGACCCGCTCGATTGAAACATTGCGAATCTCATCGAGAAGCTTTTGAGAAACGTTCTGTAATTTGCACCTCTGCGCAACTACGGCGTTACGGATAAATTCCTCGATTGCCCACGTCGCGTCCATCATCGTTGGTTTCGATTTGTAGGTATAGACATGCGTCCTGCCGGCGCCGTCGATGATGTTCTGGTCAATAACGATATAGGCCTCGGCCTTACCCGAACGAAGTTGTTCTCTGCCTTGTTCTTCAACTGCGTTGATATCATCCTGGGCCGGCAGCGACTCAAAAATAATCTGTCTTTTGGGATTTGACTGGTTATGCTTGCCCATCGCCGCTTCTATTTGGCTCACCAGTTGCGTGGTCAGGTCCGTTACAACCACCTTTACAGGAGGACGCCCGCCCTCAACTTGGTTAATCCTGCTCGTAAAGTAAATCATGCCAACGATAAGAACAGGGGTGAACAACAAGCTAATCAAGAACGTCTTGGTTTTGACGGTATCAATGTATTCTCGCCGGGCAATTTCAAAAATTTTACGCATTGCTCGCTCCGACAAGCGTAACAAAAATCTCGTGCAGCGTCGGTCTTTTCACCTCGAACTTTTGCACGCGCACCTTCCCCACAATCGCCTTGAGCAGCTCCTGCGGGTCGGTTCCTTTATCGAGAGTGATTTCCAGCGTATCTTTTTGCTGCATGACATTTGTTACCATAGGAAGTGTTTTTATAAAACCGGTACTCGCCTCGGCGAAGCCCTTCGGCGAAGCCGGGTCTCCCTCAACCTCAATAATAACCGCGTTGGACGCCTTTTGCGAACGGATATCGCCCAGCTTGCCGTCAAGGATGATTTTGCCCTTGTTTATGAGCAGGATATAATCACAAAGCGTCTCAGCCCCGTGCATATCGTGAGTGGAAAAAATGACGGTTTTCCCTTTATCTTTCATATCAAGGATAATGCCCTTGATCAAATCCAGGTTCAGCGGGTCAAGCCCTGAAAACGGTTCATCGAGTATCAGCAAATCCGGCTCATTGATTATCGTCGCCGCGAATTGCAGCTTCTGATGCATACCCCGCGAAAGGTCCTCGACTTTTTTGTTCGCCCGGTCGCTCAATTCTATTCGTTTCAGCCACGAGGGAACAACGCCGGCCAGTTCGCTCGAAGTCAATCCCTTGAGAGCGCCGAAGAAGACGAGTATCCCGCGGACCGTCATCTTTCGATAAAGGCCTCTTTCTTCGGGCATATAACCGATATGACTCTTGGCCTGTTCGGTCAAATTGTTGCCGAATACGCTTATGCTGCCGGCGTCCGGGCGGATAATGTTCATAATCATCCGCAAGGTCGTGGTTTTGCCCGCGCCGTTAGGCCCAAGAAAACCATAAATGCTCCCGGCCGGAATCTTCGCCGTCAGATTATCGACCGCGCGAACCTGCCCGAACGTTTTGCATACACCATTTAGCTCCAACGCATCCATCGCCGTCAAGATACCAGAATTCTTTTCTCAACGCAAATAATCCCGCCTGAAACCGGCAGATTTGGAATTTTGTTTGGTATGATTGCCGGCGCAGGTGTATAATCCGGGTGTAGAAAACCAGTGTAGTCATTATTAAAGTCAGTGTAATGGAGGATACGACGATGGCGTTTGGTATCGGAGACAGAAAATTTGAAGTCCGCAAAAGCACAGGGACAAGGATTGTCGAACTGGGCCAGGCGGAAGAAACCACAGGAGAAGTGACGATGGAAAAAAAGACAAGGAACGCACGGAACCTGGCGGGCGGGATGGATTTGCTCGAAATGGACTTCCTGCTGGGCGTAATCGAAAACACTGATGGTGAAGACAAAAACGACGTCGCCATGCGTCGGCTAAGCTTCAACGAGGTGCTCCGCCGCAACCAGCAAAGCGAAATCGACAGCGCCTCGCTGACTGTTTACGCCGTCGATGAAAAAGACCTCTACGGCAAAGACATTCAGTGCGCGGCGATGAAAGAGCTTACCCGCAGAACCGAACAAAAAAGCTAATCGGCTTTTCGCCGTGTGAGGAATTGTGAGATTGCTTCTTGCCGTTATTGTTATGGGGGCGGTTGAGGACGAGAGAACATTCTGGATTCAACTGCTGATGATAGTTATTTTGGCCGCAGGCGCAGGTACATACGTAATGGTCAAATCCCGCGTCAAACGCGCCGAACGGCAGATACGCGACGAAACAATTGAAACCATCATCGTTCCGCCTGTGGGGAGCTTTGTCGAACCGTCGAAACCGCTCGCAGCAGGACACACTTCCCCCGAAAAACCTGCGGCCGGTGACAAACCGCGTCAAAGAGACCTTTCAGGCGGGATGGAGCTTTTAGCCAGAAACTTTTTAACAGGCGTCGTTGAGCAAACCAGTTCACCTGACCTGAGGGATATCGAAATGCGCCGCCTGTGTTTCACCGAGCTTGGCCGCAGGGGCGAACTCTGGGCGATTGCAAGCACCGCCCTGAAGGTTTACACACTGGACGAGGATGGGTTCTACGGCAAGGTTATCCGCTGCGAGGCGATGGCGGAATTGGCCGGCCGGACTCGTGCCGGCGGGGACGCTGCTGAGAACTCGGGAACAACCAATGAGACGGACCGCCGACAAATCACAAAATACCACTGAAGCTCCGCCTGCTTCGCCCGAAAACCAGGAACAGACCCCATCGGTCTCACGTCACGCCGGCTGATTTCTCACGCCGAAGCACCCGAAACTGGATTTTACACATTATTTACCCCTCGTCTTTATCGCCTTGGCGGACGAGTTGTGTAAATTCGAGGAATAACGCTGAATTTATTCTCTCTCAGAGATAGTTTTTTCGGACGTTGAAAGCGTGGGTACAAATAAAACTTACGTCCGAAAAGGAATTTCAAGGGCGGGATAAATAATGCCGATGCATTAATAGCGGTGTGTTTGGACGCGGAATTTTGCAGGAGAGGCGCAGGCCCTTAGGGGCTGTCTGAATCTTATGGACAAAGGCACATTAAAATGGCTCGTACTGGCGGCAATTGCCATCTGCGGAATGCTCGGCTGGAAAGTCGCCACACAGGCGTCGAAAGACGGCAAAAAAGAGGTTGTTGCCGCCGGACGCCCCGAGCCAAGGTTCGGCGTCGTAACTGCTATCCTGTATTGCGAGGATTCCCCGAGTGTCATAATTGAAGCCCGGACGCTTCACAAGGGGGATGTCATTCATGACGTCAAGGTGCTGAATATAAAGGCCGACAAGGTCCAGTTTGACAAACAGGGCGAACAGTGGGAGCAGAGCGTGCAGGAGCCGGCCAAACCCGATTGGTGGAAAACAAGCAAAGGCAAAGAAAAAGATTCCTCCGCCTGACCTGCTGATGTAATTCGCCTCGGCCAAGGCCGAGTTGATTGACAACCGTTCGGGGTTTCAGGTTGTCTTTTTTTTGCGCATATCATCGCTCCTTGCCTGCGGGATAAACCAGAAAATCCTCGAAAACCGGCCCGCGTAAGCTAAAATCATTGTAAAACAGGCCCGACATTAGCGGGTCATCCCCGCGCGACCTGTTGTTCGACTGGATACAAAGTGCTGATATGCAAAAAAAAGTGCTGGTGGCTGTTAGTGGTGGTGTTGATTCAGCGGTTGCCGCAGCGTTGCTGCTTAAAGACGGGTTCGACGTTACAGCCGTATTCCTTTGTTTGCAAATGGAACTCGCTGCCGAAAACAACTCCCGTTCCTGCTGCACCCCGCAGGATGCCGCCGACGCTAGGCGAATTGCCGCAAAGCTCGGCGTGAAGTTCATTTCCCTGTCTGCGACAAAAGATTTTGAAGTCATAATCAAAAGCTTTATCAACGATTACGAAAATGGCCGAACGCCAAACCCCTGCGTCCGGTGCAATGAAAAAATAAAGTTCGGGAAACTCTTCGAGCTGGCGGACTCCTTAGGCGTGCAATACGTGGCAACAGGGCACTATGCGAGAATTGTGAATCATAATGGATGCCCAGCTATCGCACCAGCTCTCGCGCCGGGCAAGGACCAGTCATACGTTTTGTTCAGCATACCTCGCGAAAAATTAGACAGGATTATTTTTCCCGTCGGCGAGCTGAAAAACAAACAGGCCGTAAGGGATATTGCCAAAGAGCTGGGGCTGGAGGTCCACGACAAACCCGACAGCCAGGACATTTGTTTTGTCCCGGATGGCGACTACGCGAAATTGCTTGAAAAGCACAATAGCTCGGCGCTTCGGGCGGGAAATATCATAGATGCATCCGGCAAAATCGTCGGCAAACACGACGGCTACGGCAGGTTTACTATTGGCCAGCGCCGTGGCACCGGTATCGCGGCAGGGCATCCGGTATATGTTACCGATATAAATCCCCAAACGGCCGACGTAACCATCGGCGAAAAAAATGACCTGTTGGCAGGCGGTTTGATCGCCGACGGCGCAAACTGGCAGATTGATGTGCCTGTCTCATTCGACGCGACGGTAAAAATCCGCTATAATCATCGCGGCGCCGCAGCAAAGGTTATTATTACCGGCAAAGACACCTTCGAGGTTCACTTTAAAAAACCTCTGGAGGCGGTTACTCCCGGCCAGGCGGCTGTCGTTTACTCCGGGGATTGTCTTCTCGGAGGCGGGTGGATAAAAGAAAAACGCAATAGTTCGACAAGCTCACTATAAAATGAACCAGGACCTCTCACGCTACGCAAGGCAAATTATCTTCAAGCCCTTCGGCGAGCAAGGCCAGCGTCGGCTCGCCGGCAGCAGCACCCTCATCGTCGGTGTCGGCGGTCTTGGTTCGTGGGTTGCGGAACTGCTTGTTCGCGCAGGCGTCGGGCGTCTCCGGCTGGTGGACGATGACTGTGTTGAACTGACCAATATTCACAGGCAGTCGCTTTTCACTGAAAAAGACGCGAACCAGCGAACTCTCAAAATAAATGCCGCGGCAAATCACTTGCGGGAAATTAACAGCAATTGCGAGATTGAGACGGTCTTCGCTCGAATCGACCGGCTGACCGCTGACCGGCTGACTAATAACGTCGATTTGATTATCGACGGCACGGATAATTTTCCCGCAAGGTTCATTCTCAATGACTGCGCGATAAAAAAATCAAAACCGTGGGTGTTCGCCGGCGTCCTCGGCACAGAATCGCAGGTGATGGCTATAATCCCCGGCAAAACTCCCTGCCTGCGATGCCTCCTCAATTCGCCTCCCGCCTGCGATGGTCAGACCTGCCGACAGGCCGGCGTACTTGGACCGGCGGTTGCAATGGTGGCTGCGGTTGAGGCGTCGGAGGCATTAAAAATCCTCTCCGGCAACTCGGACAAAGCAGGGCAATGCCTGTTTGTTTTCGACATCTGGAACAACGTCGCTAAACAAATCGACGTCTCGAAACTCACTAAGAACGCCGATTGTCCCTGCTGTGTTCACAGAAATTTCGAATTCCTTGAGCCATAGGCCCCTCGATGAAACCTAAAATAAATAAGCCCGTATATCTCGATTACAACGCGACGACGCCTTTGGATAAGCGCGTGCTGGAAAGTATGATGCCTGCCCTGACTTCTGCGTTCGGGAATCCTTCAAGCGAGAGTCATTTGCTTGGACGCCAGGCGCGGGATATGGTCGAGGCCGCCCGTAATCAGACCGCCAAACTCATCGGCGCCTCCGCCAGGGAAATTATTTTCACATCAGGCGCAACGGAGGGCTGCAATCTCGCGATTAAAGGCGCAGCCGAGGCGTATCGCGAAAGGGGCAATCATATTATCGTCTCCGCCATCGAGCACAAAGCCGTCCTCGAACCCTGCAAACGGCTGGAGCAGCAGGGTTTCTCGCTGACGGTGCTTCGTCCCGATTCCTTTGGTCGTATTTCGCAGGAGCAAGTGGCCGAATCGATTACAAAAAAAACCATACTTGTCTGTGTTATGCTCGCCAATAACGTCGTCGGAACGATTAACCCCGCGGACGAAATCGGTGCAATCTGCAAAAAACATGGAATAATATTTTTCTGCGACGCCACCCAGGCAATCGGGAAACTCGCGGTGAGCGTCAATCGAATAAATGCCGATTTGCTGGCGTTTTCGGCGCACAAAATATACGGTCCCAAAGGCGTCGGTGCTCTTTATGTGCGTGGCAAAAGTCCCACCGTCCGCTTAGCTGCCCAAATCGACGGCGGCGGGCAGGAACATTTCCTCCGCAGCGGAACACTCAACGTCCCCGGAATTGTCGGACTGGGCAGGGCCTGTGAATTGTGCGAAGAGGAACTGGGCGATAAGCCATCGGCGTCTTCCTCGCTGCGGGATAAACTGGAAACCGGCCTGAGAAAAGCTATTCCCGATATACAGATAAACGGACATCCCGAACAACGCCTGCCCAATACCGCGAATATCTCGTTTAAGGGTGTCGATGCCATTTCTTTACTCGATAAAACACAGGGTGTTGCCGCCTCGGCCAGTTCCGCCTGTGAATCCGGAACCTCCGGCTCGAATTACGTCCTTCGAGCAATGGGCGTAAGCGAGGATTTGGCAGCCGGCGCAGTCAGGTTCAGCATGGGACGCTTTACAACGGAAAATGAAATCAATTATGCGATAGACCGAATTTGCGGCTCTGTTTCATCACTTCGGGGAAAAATCCCGGACCGGCAGCACAATTAAAAGACGTGGTATTTTACGCTGCTGAATTATTTGACTAATTGCAAACCCGCCAGCGCTACAAACTTGTCATCGACTATCTTGAAAATGCCCTCAAGACCCGTCACGGAAAAGATGCCTTTTGTGGCAGGTGCCACGTTGCAAAAGACGAGCTCGTGGTCCGCGTCCGTAAGCATTTTTCGCAGCTTCAAAAACTTGGACAAACTCGATGATGTTATGATGTCAACGGCGGAGAAATCCATCACCACGTCGCAGTCGTCTCTGTCTTTTGTAATATCCGTGATGGTTTTCAGCTCATCGCCCATAAGCGGTTCAGCAGGCAAATCAACGAGTATTATATTTTCTGACCAGTTCTGAATTCCCATTTTTCAACCCCCGACTATTAAAAAAATCGGTTCTCTTTTCTTTTACAGCATTCTATCTATCGGCACCTGTCTGTGATCGGTTAAACAAAAAATTCCGTCTGAATAAACCATTTTGGAAGGATTTAACAGGGGTGACTGGACCGCCGGATATAAGGTTTTGGGGATGAAAATCGGGTTTCTAATAAGATTGCTATTTAGTATAATCGCTTTTTTGGCTGGTCGTTTCAAATGTTGATGATTATCGGGCAAAGCCGGCTGAAAAATTTACTCGAACGGATAATATGAACATATTAGGCATATCCGCATTTTACCACGATAGCGCCGCCGCCCTTGTGCGCGATGGGGAGATTATTGCCGCCGCGCAGGAGGAACGATTCACCAGAAAAAAACACGACAACGGCTTTCCGATAAATTCAGTGGATTATTGTCTGCAGACAGGCGGCATTGATGCCGAACAGCTTGATTATGTTGTTTTTTATGAGAAGCCGCTGCTGAAATTTGAGCGGCTGCTCGAAACGTATATCGCATACGCCCCGCAGGGATTTGGCCAGTTTCTGATTGGTATCCCGGGCTGGCTTCGACACAAACTGCACTTGCCGCGAGAAATGGATAAGGCACTAAAGCACAAATATAAAGGGCGGTATCTCTTTACCGAACATCACGAGGCCCACGCGGCAAGCGCTTTCTTTCCATCGCCTTTCGAAAGTGCTGCGATTCTTACGCTCGACGGTGTCGGAGAGTGGGCCACTTCAAGCTATGGGATAGGTATAGGCAATAAAATTGAACTCACACATGAGATTCGATTCCCGCACTCACTTGGGTTGCTTTATTCGGCTTTTACATACTTCACCGGTTTTAAGGTCAATTCTGGTGAATACAAGGTAATGGGCCTTGCTCCATATGGCGAGCCAAAGTATTACGACCTCATAATGAAAGAGTTGATAGACATAAAGGAAGACGGGTCGTTCCGGCTGAATATGTCGTATTTTCCATACTGCCACAAGACGGTGATGACGGGCAGAAAATTTGAGAAGCTCTTTGGCGGACCTGCCCGCAAACCCGAATCGCCTTTGACGCAACGAGAGATGGATATGGCTGCTTCGATACAGATGGTATGCGAAGAGGTAATGCTGCGTGCCGCGGGGTATTTGCATAAACAGACAGGAATGAAGAATCTTGTCCTGGCCGGCGGTGTCGCCCTCAACTGCGTCGGCAACGGCAAAATATTGCGAGAAGGACCTTTCGAGCATATCTGGATTCAGCCGGCTGCGGGCGACGCCGGTGGGGCGATTGGAGCGGCTTTGCTGGTATGGTTCCAGCTGTTAGGAAACCGGCGAAAAACGGAGCCGACGGACGAGCAGAAGGGCTCTCTGCTCGGACCTGCTTATAGCGATGAGCAAATTCGGCAGTTTCTGGATTCCATCGGCGCAAAATACCACACCAATGGCGATTTCGAGCAGTTGGTTGACAAAGTCACAGACCTGATAAGCCAGGGCAAAGTCATCGGATGGTTTCAGGACAGAATGGAATTTGGGCCGCGGGCGCTGGGCAATCGAAGTATAATCGGGGACGCTCGAAGCGAGCAGATGCAGTCCAAAATGAACCTCAAAATCAAGTTTCGTGAGTCATTTCGGCCTTTTGCCCCATGCATTCTGAGAGAAGACGTCAGCAATTATTTCGAGATGAGACAGGAAGAAGACAGCCCATATATGCTTCTGGTGGCGGATGTGAAAGAAGATAAACGCCTGCCTGAGAATGTGTCGGGCAGCTCGCTTAAGGGGCTGGATAAGCTGAAAGCCAGACGAAGTGTTGTGCCGGCCATTACGCACGTAGATTACTCCGCCAGAATACAGACAGTTGACAGTCAGCGTCATCCCAAGCTTCATCGCCTGATAAGCCGATTCAAGGAAAAGACGGGTTGTCCTGTTATTATCAATACGAGTTTCAATATTCGGGGCGAGCCTATCGTCTGTTCTCCTGAGCACGCCTACAGGTGCTTTATGGCGACAGATATGGACGTGCTGGTAATGCAGAATCAGTTGCTGTTCAAAAACGAACAACCACAGGCCGAACAGCACCATGTCGATGAGTATATGGCTCAATTTAAGCTGGATTAGCGTGAAAGGCGAACATTGTGTCACTGGTTGAAATAAACTGGAATCCCGAAAAAAGAGAGCTTCGTCAGTTCGGCCTGATAGCCGTGGTTGTGTTCGCTGCCGCCGGGATTATTCTGCGATTTGGATTCGGTGTTGCCGGCATTTGGGCTTTGATGCCGGCCGGGGTGGGGTTGTGTATATGTCTTATTACGCTGGTATCCGCCAAAGCCGCGAGAATAATCTATCTCGGCCTGACCTTTGCTGCCCTGCCCATCGGCCTTGTGATGAGCTTCTTGCTGATGGCGACGTTCTATTTTCTCATATTGACGCCCGTCGGGCTCGTTTTCAGATTGTCAGGCAGGGACGTCCTTGATAGAAAGTTCAAGGCGGATACGCCGACGTACTGGTTGCCCCGTCAAAAGACCTGCGACCCGGAACAATATTTCCACCAGTCCTGACTATATGGAGAAAATAAATATGCCTGCTGACAGAAAAGACAATAATTTCGTAAAGCTTTCACAGCAAAAACGCCCGGGCATCGTCGCTGAGTTCTGGTTTTTCCTCAAGCGCAACAAAAAATGGTGGCTCCTCCCGATACTGCTTATCCTTTTGCTTTTAGGATTGCTGGTTGTTCTTGGCGGCTCCGCCGTTGCACCATTTATCTATACGCTGTTTTAGTGAAGCTCCGTTCCGGCATCCCTGTTCTGTGAGGCAATGTTGGGGTCCAGTGCAATTGCTCTTTGCAGCTCCTTGTCGGCTTCTTTTAATTGGTTTTTCCCGCGGAGCAATAATCCTAAATTGAAATGCAAAGACGCGTCGGTCGGAACTGCTTCGATTCCCTTTCGATAAACTTGTTCGGCCTGGTCGGTTTTGCCCTGATGGTCTAAAATCGATGCCAAACTTTTGTAAGCAGGGACTAATGCAGGGCTTAATTCCGTCGCTTTGGCTGCGTACTTTTGCGCTTTTTCATATTGGCCTTTTTTCTCATACAGCACTCCCGTAGTATAATTGGCTATAGCGTTCGTCGGATTAAAATTGAGTGCTTTGAGGGCGTGTTTCAAAGCTGAATCGATGTTTCCCGCTTCTATCTCCCAGGCAGCAAGGTCAATAAGCGAATGATAGTCAGATGGTATCTGCTCAATAACCAGGCGATACTGCTCTGCAATGGTATAAGCGTAGTTAGCGTCCTTAGCGAGTAATTTAGCGTAGTTCCGGCACAGATAACGGTCGGTGCCGTTGAGTTCAATCGCCTGTTTGTATTGCTCAATAGCGCCGGCAAATGTCCCCGGGCCGATACCGACCTCAATCCGCTCGGTCTTTTGCCTCCAGAAATCTGTCGTCTCATTATGATATGCCTGATTGAATACCATCGCTTCCTTACTAATGGTGTTGAAGTTTCCCTTTGCGATACGGAGATTATCGTAATCTGTATAGGCCAGTAATCTTGTGCAATCGGTTTCGCTCGGCACCGAAGTTTGAGCTTTTTGTACTTTTATCTTGTCCGGCAATATATGTTCAACCTGGTCAAAAACTACCCTGGCAAGCAGGTAATTGCCCTGGAAATTAAGATGAACGTGTTCGAGGAACCACTCGAAGCCGGGGCAATTGTGCGGGCTTTGCCTGGCGAATTCGCCGGCGGCGTCAACAAGATAAACGCCCTGAGCTTGCCGGTTTTTGGCTGTCTCCAGGATAATTTGGTTGATGTTTGAATCTGCGCGGAACCGCATAGTATCAAGCCCCATAGCCCGGACATAACTTTTTTCGGCCTTGCCATACTGCTCCAGCTTCCACTGACACCTCCCCAGACGGAACTGCAGTTCTGCGTAAGTATCGTCAATTTTCGCGGCAGACAAATAACTGTCAGCAGCGCCGTTGAAATCCCCCACTTTTTCAAGCTTGATGCCGTGTTGGAAAAAACCGTCAAATTGTTTCAGCTGGTCCCCCAGATTTGGCCGATGCAGCGAGGAAAACGGCGGACAATCTTTCAAATTTACCGCAATAGTTGAAACGATTGTTTTGGCCCCGGCCTTCTGCGCAGACCTGATGATATCCTCAAGATTACGCCGGAAGTAGCTGTAAACATATTGCATCCGCTTGTCGTCGTGCCGGATTTGTTTGCCTAAGAACATCCCTCGTCCGCCCCAGTTTTTGGGCCTGTCACCCATAATGTCGGTAATACTGGTAATTAACTGGCCCAACTTGGTTGCTTTGATTGCGACACCCATTCTGATGAGAAACAAACTTTTTGAAAACGACGAGAAAACCGTCCCCGCGCCATATGGCCCGACGACTTCATTATTACCCATATAAACCACAAACAAGTCGGGCTTGAGCCGTGCGCAATCTTCGGCAATCCGGACAATGGCGTGCGAATTTATGGCCGCCATACCCACTGGAAAAACCTCGAAGTTAACCGAGGGATATTGCTGGCGCAGCATAACAGACAACTGCCGGCCGAAACAGTAAGATGGGTCCGGGTCGCCCTGGGCGGCAGATTCGCCGAAGATGAAAATCCTGTAGGTGTTGTCCGTCTTGTCGGCGGGAACAACAAATGGCTCTAACTCACGTGAGATTTTTGGAGGGAAAAATTGCCAGCCGAACTTGTTATTGCTGTAATAAACAGTTCTGCCGTTGGCCTTGGCTCTCACAAACGCGGAGGCAGGAAATCCGTAGCCGGCAGCACCAAGCAGGACATCCAGAAGCGCCACAAGCAGAATCGGTATGACAACCGCCGCGATTATGCGAAACAGCCACAATCGCTTCGGCGATATTTGCATTTGCACCGGGGACTTGTCAGCCGCGTAAAACTTGCTTTTCTTGTCTTTGCTCATCAAATGGATATTCTATTCCTGCACTCCCTAAAAGAAAAGGGGACAGATGTGTTTTTATTTGGCTGACAAATGAGTATTTTTAGAACCCCCAAACAGGCAGGATAAGATTCGGCCGCGGCTTAAAGTTTTCTATCTAATTTTCGATAGCCCACGGCCTCAGCAACGTGCTCCGGCTTTATATCCTCACAGCCCGCAAGGTCCGCTATGGTGCGGGCAACCTTGCAGATTTTGTCGTGCGCGCGGGCAGACAAGCCGAACTCCATCATCGCCTCTTTGAGAAACATCTCGCCCGATTCGTCCAGCTTGCAGAACTTCTCGACCTGTTTGTGCGTCATCCTCGCGTTGGTAATTAATTTGCCGTCGTCGAATCGCTTCGCCTGAATCGCCCGCCCCCTCATCACATCACCCCGTATCGTCGCCGAATCGAGCTGGTTCGCTTTTGAGCGCAATTTGTAGAAGCTTACTGCGGGCACGTCTATGTGAATATCAATCCGGTCAACCAATGGGCCTGATATTTTCGACAAATATCGCTCTACCTGTCCGGGTGTGCATTTGCACCGCTTCGAATCAGACCCGAAATACCCGCAGGGGCACGGATTGCACGACGCCACAAGCAAAAACGCCGCGAAATACTTTATGGATTTTTTGGCACGCGAAACCGTAACCGCGCCATCCTCCAGCGGCTGGCGTATCATCTCAAGAACGTGACGCGGAAACTCCGCGAACTCGTCGAGAAACAATATCCCGTGATGCGCAAATGATAATTCGCCGGGCCTTGCGTTTACGCCGCCGCCCACCAGCGCTGGGCCGCTCGCCGTATGATGAGGCATACGAACAGGCCTCGTCGCCAATAATGATTTACTTTTGCCCAGCATACCAACAGATGAGTATATGCGAGTTGTCTCGAGCGATTCCGCTAATGTCAAAGGAGGCAGAATCGTTGCTAACCGCTGCGCTAGCATCGTCTTGCCCGCCCCCGGCGGACCAATCATAAGTATATTATGTCCGCCTGTCGCCGCCACAGTAAGCGCACGCTTGACGCTTTCCTGTCCCTTAACATCGGAAAAGTCAAAGTCGTATTTGCTTTCAGTGCCGAAGATTTTGTCAATATCAATCGTTGTGGTCTGCAAAGGTAATTTCCCGCCCAGGAAATCCACCGCCTGCGTTAATGACCCCACGCCGTAAACCTCCAGTTCCTCGACGACCGCCGCCTCCGCCGCGTTATCCAATGGAACGATTATCCCGCGAAAACCCGCCGCCTTGGCCGTCATCGCCATGCTCAAAACACCGTTGACGGACCTTACCCTGCCGTCGAGAGCAAGCTCGCCCACGATTGTATAATCCTTCAAAACCGTGCTGCTGAAAACGCTTTCCCCAAGAAGAATCCCCAGCGCGATTGGTAAATCGAACGCAGGCCCTTCCTTCTTTGTATCCGCCGGCGCAAGATTAACCAGTGATTGCGTCTTGGGATATTTATACCCGCAGTTTACGATTGCGCTTCGCACTCTTTCCGCGCTTTCCTTTACCGCCGCGTCAGGCAGCCCGACGATTAACGTCTTGTCGAACCCTCCTCGTGCGACATCGACCTCAACTTCACAGATTATCCCCTCGATACCCTCAAGCGCAACGCTGTACAATTTTGCCAACATACATTTCCCTCGTGTTTGTCCAAAAGAAATGAATATTTTAAGAAGCCGTTGCCCCCGCCGCAAGTATTTTAAGTGCACAATATCGAAATTGCCCCGCAATAAAACCGCACACCCAAACGTCTATGTTTAATAGTTATGAACTCACAAAAATATTAAAGGGGCGAAATATGACAAGAAAAATCATTACAGGCGTAATAGCGGCCGTTTTAGTGGTAACAATAGCGGTATTCGCTGCGGAAAAAGCAAAGGAAAAGGCATTTGGTGAAAAACCAGGGTCAAGGGAAAAAGCCGGCGAACAATTCGGCTCACACGAGCGTCTTTTGGACCAGTTGGTCGAGGCCTATAAAGCCAACGACAGGCAAAAAATGGGCGAAATCATCAACAGGATGCAGGAACGCAGAGAAAAAATGCGGGAATTCGTAAAGCTCAACAGGTGGCACCGGTGGGCACATCGCCGAATGATGGGGCAAATGGGGCCTGGCTGGGGTCAGGGTCCGCAAATGGCCGGACCGGCCTGGAACCAGGGCTTCGCAATGAGAGGCCCTTACGGTAATTGGGGTTACCCAATGGCTGGGCCGCGCTGGGGGCAGTTTCAGGCGATGAGACGTGGATTTGGCGGTTGCAACAATATGATGGGTAATTATGGAGCAGTTGCGGGGCCGCAAAATGAAGCAATGATGGGTTGGGGTTGCGGCCCTGGCTTTTTTAATCGTATGGGGAATTGCTGCCCAATGGCCGGCGGATTCGGACAAATGCCCTGTCAGCAGCAAGGTATGGGTATGGGCGCCTGGGGACAACCGTATGGCCGACGTATGCCGATGCGCGGCTGGGAACGTGGCGGTTTCCAAAGACAATTGAACCCCGGACCCGGCGCAGAAAATATGGGGCAGCAGGAGTGGAATATGCCTCGCCGTGAAAGAATGAACGTCCCGCCCCCGGAATGGGGCTGGTAACAAAATCTAAATTCCTCATTTTTGTTATTTGGCTGTGTGTCTTTCCTGGGCACACAGCCATTTTTTTAATGCCCATAGAGCCCAAATCCTCTCCGCAACCCCTATTTCAAGCAAAAACCAATATGGTTGAATCGAACCAAAATTGTTTTAACCGGCCGGCAAATATGGTATAATACCACCGTTTTGAGGAGCAGGTAGATGTAAATGGAACATTAGCATAAGAGGAACTGAAGGAGGACACACTTATGAAACGCGTAATCTTTACACTTCTGGTCATCGCAGTTAGTTCAATTCCAGCATTTTCTAAATACTCCGGCGGCACAGGTGACCCAAACACCCCATACCAAATCGCTAACGTCGCCGACCTGATGACGCTTGCCAACGATGCCAACGATTATAACAAATGCTTCGTTATGACCGCCGATATTGACCTCGACCCCTGTTTACCCAGCAATCAGGTTTTCACCGCAGCAGTAATCGCGTGGGATATTTGTAACACAAATTACCGTACATTTGATGGGAACTCCTTTACCGGTATCTTCGACGGTGCGGGACATAAAATTCGCAATTTGACGATAGACACTAACGGAGTGAAAAAAGATTATGTCGGCCTGTTCGGATATGTGAATGGCGGCCAAATACAAAATATTCATCTCGAAAATTTCAGAATTAGCGATGGAAACGACTCGAACTTCATGGGTGGTCTTGCCGGATATATGCGCGATACTAATATCAGCAATTGTTCCGCATCAGGTGCTATCTCAGGCGGAACCATGTCCGGACCGGCGGGAGGATTTGTCGGAGAAGTTTATAACTGCGATATAAATAATTGTTTCTCAACGGGATATTTGTACGGTTGCGGATTCGGTCCACATCAAAACTATGGCGGACTGGTTGGGTATATGTATCAAGGCAGCATCATAAACTCCTATTCGACAGATGATGTCAATGTTAACAGCGGGGCTTGGTATGCTGGCGGTTTTATCGGATTTGCTGAATACGGCACTATCAGAAATTGTTATGCAACAGGCACCGTGTCCTTCGGAAGTAGTTCGATTTACATAGGTGGATTCGTCGGAGAAAGTTATACCGATATCAATATGTGTTTCTCCTCTGGAAATGTGAATCAGCCGAATGGTTTCGGTGCAGGGGGATTTGGTGGTTTTGCAGGAGGTAATTACGCCAATATCACTAACAGCTATTCAACAGGTGATGTCATTGTCTTTGAATCGGGCCAAGTCGGAGGATTTATAGGCCGTAATTGTGGCGTGCTCATTAACTGCTTTTCAACAGGCAGCGTTTCTGCCGGTACACTTCATGGAGGGCTTATAGGATTGAATTACAGCGGTAGCATCTACAATTCCTATTATCTAAGCGGTGCTGGTCCAAATAATGGCCTGGGGACACCTTTGACAGATGCGCAAATGAGGCAGCAGGCCAGTTTCGTCGGCTGGGATTTCAATAATGTATGGACTATTAACGAAGGCGTAGATTATCCGAAACTGTTGTTTTTGTGGACAGGCAAATATTCCGGCGGGACAGGCGACCCATGCACCCCATACCGAATCGCCAATGTTGCCGACCTGCTGACTTTGGCAAACGATATCAATGACTACAACAAATGCTTCATTCTCACAGCCGATATCGACCTCGACCCGTGTCTTCCCGGCGGACAGGTCTTTACTACCGCTGTAATCGCAAGCGATATGAATAACAAAAACCGTTGTGTTTTCGATGGAAATGTTTTTACCGGCGTCTTCGATGGTGCGGGACATAAGATTTACAACCTTACCCTAATAAACCCTTACAGAGCAGTTAACGATTATCTCGGCCTGTTCGGGGATGTTAACGGCGGCCAAATCAAAAATCTCGGTCTGCAAAATGTCAGTATCACAGGTGGTTACGATTCAAATTATCTCGGTGCGTTAGTTGGATATAATGAGGCCAATCTCATCAGCAATTGCTATTCGACAGGCCTTATTACCAACGCGAGTTGTATCGGCGGGCTGGTGGGATACCATCACGCCGGAGACATAAGAAATTCCTATTCGACCTGCAGCGTCACCGGAGGAGGTATTATGAAGGGCAGTTTCATCGGTGGGCTGGTGGGATACAGTGACACTAATAATCTCGTCAGCAGTTGCTATGCGACAGGTGATGTTAACGGGTGGAGTAATCTTGGCGGGCTGGTGGGGTATAATCGATACAATAGCACCATCATAAATTGCTATTCAACGGGCAATATCATCGGCCAAAGCGGTTCAATGTATCTTGGCGGGTTGGTGGGATGCAATCAGGGTGGAGATCGGGGTGCATATATTATCAATTGCTATTCGACAGGCAGCGTTGCTGTCGGCACCTATCATGGCGGTCTTGTGGGATATAACTCAACTGGCGGCGCTCTTGTTATGGATTCTTATTTTCTAAGCGGTGCCGGTCCAAACAACGGCTACGGGGCACCTTTGACAGATACTCAAATGAAGCAGCAGGCCAGTTTCGTCGGCTGGGACTTCAATAGTATCTGGCGTATTTGTGAGGCGATGAATTATCCGCGTCTGCTCTGGCAGATACCGGCAGGGGATTGGGTTTGTCCGGCTGGCGCGAATTTCGTTGACTATTCATTCTTCACTAATCGCTGGATGAACACAAACTGCGCTGCTAATAATGACTGTGACGGCACGGATTTTGATTCCTCGGGGACAGTGGATTTGGCCGACCTGAAAGTTTTCTGTAACAATTGGCTGCAAGGATTGTAAAATTATGATTTGGAGTATGCCGTGAACGGTGGTTTTGAGCAGTGGAACAATTGACCGCAGTTGAGCATTTACATCTTATCTACTATTCAACTTCTCACCTGCTCAACTGCTCTGTTGGCCAAAGGCCAACTACCGCCAGTTGGTGGGGTAGAATATTTTGCTCGCGGGGACGTTGAACTTCATCGAAAGCGACTCAACCAGGGCTTCGGTTCTTTTAATCTGGGCATTGGTCGGGCGTACGCTTCTGCCGTCTGCGACGAGGCAAATCCGGACCGTCCTGCTTGAGCCGTACCATGTATGGTCGGGAATGACCGACCACTGCTTTTGCCATTTTTCTGTGGTTTGAATCTGGCCGTCGCTGCCGCCAAGGCCGTTGCAGATAACGAAGTGGCAGTTGATGTCATCGGAATTGGTTAAGCCGGAAAGTGATGCGAGCTGGGCAACGTTGCCTGCTTTTGTGCCGCTGAAGTAAATCTCAACGCTTTCCCATCGGCCCGGCGCCTGGGTAACGCGGGAGTCAATCGCCTGCTGGATGGGGTCGAGCCGGTAATAAGTCGAAAGACAGAACGGCCCCGCTGATGGCGGGTGATTACCCAAAGCCATCAACACAACCGCGCCTGTCGTCATCGAAACGAGCAACACCATCAAAACTTTCGTTACTCGCGGCTGATTCGACATATTTCCCTGCCACTTTAAAAAATCAATAATGACACGACCACCACAAACACAATTGTTTATACAATGATTCATCGGCTTCCTTTTACCTGTAGCTGTAAATTTTTTAATGCAAATTTATCAAATTATTCAAAATAAATTCATCCTTTCCAAACACTTTCTTCGCTACAGTCGGAAATTTCTTGACCTGGCCTCCTCCTGCTGTTAAACAATCCTTGTTGTGGTTATGCTGCGCGGAATTGCCGACTCTGATGTGTTTAACGTCAGGAACGTCCAATAAAATTATGAAAGGCGAAAATGGCACCCAAATGGCGACCTTTAACTGCCGATGAAATCTCCACACTGACCTCCCAGGGCTGCACCTGCCCTGACTGGTCCAAAATGCAGGTAGCTGACGGTTTCAGCCCCGAACGGGTAAAAACAACCCACTTTTCAGGCGACGTCCGGCTGGGGACTTTCCGGAAAGACGTCCGCTTTGAAGGGGGACTTGCCAAGCCCTCGGGAATCTCCAACGCCACCATTCACAACTGCCGAATCGGCAATAACGTCTATATCAACCAGGTCAAAAGTTTCATCGCTAATTACATTGTTGAGGACAATGCCGTTATCGAGAACGTCGATTTTTTGGCGGTCGATGGCAATACTTCTTTCGGCAACGGAACCGATGTCGCCGTCATAAACGAAGCGGGCGGCAGGGAAATCCCTATATATGACCACCTGTCAGCTCAGCTGGCGTATATTATCGCCCTGTATCGCCATCGCCCGAAGCTCATCGAAAAGCTGCGGGCTATGATTGCCGAATACGTCGCGTCCGTTACGTCACCAATGGGACTTGTAGCCACGGGCGCCAAAATCCTCAACACCAGAATCATCAAAAACGTAAAAGTTGGTCCCGCCGCGACAATCGAGGCCGCCAACCGGCTCGAAAACGGCTCAATTAATAGTTGCCCCCAGGACCCCGTCTATATCGGACCTGGCGTCTTCGCAAGCAACTTCATCGCCTGCTCCGGCTCAAAAATCAGCGACGGAGCAATCCTCTCGAATTGCTTCGTAGGCCAGGCAACCGAGCTCACCAAACAATACTCCGCCGAAAACTCCGTCTTCTTCGCCAACTGCGGCGGTTTTCACGGCGAGGCCTGCTCAATCTTTGCCGGCCCCTATACCGTAACTCACCACAAATCAACCCTGCTCATCGCGGGTCTCTTCAGCTTTCTCAATGCCGGTTCCGGGACAAACCAGAGCAATCATCTGTATAAACTCGGCCCAGTCCACCAGGGTATCGTCGAACGCGGCTCCAAAACCGCAAGCGACTCCTACATGCTTTGGCCCGCCAGGGTCGGCGCGTTCACCGTTGTTATGGGCAGGCACTATCGAAACTCCGACACCTCCGATTTGCCCTTCTCATACCTCATCGAACACGAGGACGAAAGCATTCTCGTCCCGGCAGTAAATCTCAAAAGTGTCGGGACCGTCCGCGACGCCAAAAAATGGCCAAAACGCGACCATCGTAAAGACCCTAAAAAGCTCGACCTCATCAATTTCAAGCTGCTCAGCCCATACACCATTCAGAAAATGCTCAACAGTTGTAAGCTTTTGCGAAACCTCAAAGCCACCGGAATCGAAACCACCCTTTCGACAAGCTCAGGCAAGATCGGCTATTTCACATATCACGGCGTCAAAATCAAACACGACTCATTAGACAAAGGCATCCTCCTTTACGAAATCGGCATCGACAAATTCCTGGGCAACTGCCTTGTCCACCGCCTTCAGGATAAACAATTCATAAACGTCCAGCAGCTGCAGGCAGAGCTTGAATCCCAAACTGATATCGGACCAGGCAAATGGGCTGACCTGGCGGGATTGTTCGCGCCGGAAGAAGCCGTCACCAAAATCATAGACGACATCGAATCGGGCGCACTGAGCACCCTCGACCAGATAACCGCGGCTTTTACCTCGGCCCACGAAAATTACCCGGCCTACGAATGGGCCTGGGCGATGAACGCCATCCAGCAGCAGCTCGGCAAAACCATCGACACGATTAGCCCCAAAGACATTATTGAGATGATTAACAAATGGAAATCCGCGGTAATCGAGCTTGATAATATGCTCCTGGCCGACACCAAAAAGGAATTTGCCGAAACCGTCCAGGCCGGCTACGGCATCGACGGCAATTTCGCCGAAAGAACCGCGGATTTCACAGAAGTCCGGGGCAGTTTTGAGGCAAACGCCGTGGCAGCGGAAATCAAACAGCACATCGAAGAAAAATCCCGGCTGGCGGATGAGCTTATCCGCCGACTGCAAAAAATACGTTAAAAAATTTTCACCGCGGAGCACGCTGAGAACGCAGAGAAAAAACAAAATTAATCTCTGTGGGCTTTGCGGTCTCTGCGGTAAAAAGAGGGTTTTATGCGAGTGATAATTCAACCGGATTACGGGCTTGCCTCAAAATGGGCGGCACATTACATCGCGAAAAAAATAAATGATTTTAGCCCGACTGAAACGAAACCTTTCCTTCTCGGCCTGCCCACCGGCTCATCGCCCCTCGGTATGTATAAAGAGCTGATTAAGCTCAACTCGGCAAAAAAGGTAACGTTCAAAAACGTCATCACCTTCAATATGGATGAATACGTCGGCCTGCCCGAAAACCACCCCGCAAGCTATCATTATTATATGCGGAACAAATTTTTCAACCATATCGATATCCCCGCCAAAAATATCAATATCCTCGACGGCAACGCCAAAAATCTCGAAGCCGAATGCGAACGCTATGAGAAAAAAATGAAACGCCTCGGCGGCGTCGAGCTTTTCGTCGGAGGCGTCGGCCCCGACGGACATATCGCCTTCAACGAACCCGGCTCGTCGCTCGCAAGCAGAACGCGCGTCAAAACCCTCACGCAGGATACCATCATCGCCAACTCGCGCTTCTTTGACGATGACGCAAACAAAGTCCCCAAAACCGCGTTGACCGTCGGCGTTGCTACCGTGATGGACGCGAGAGAGACGCTGATAATCGCCTCGGGCCACAGCAAGGCACGCGCTTTACATCACGCAATCGACCAGGGCGTAAATCATTTGTGGACGGTCAGTGTTCTTCAGCTGCATCCCAAAGCAATCATTGTCTGCGATGAAGACGCAGCCGTCGAATTGAAATACGGCACTGTGAAATACTTCAAGGATATAGAAGCCGCAAACCTCAACCCTGCATCACTGCTGAAATAAAAACGAAACGCCAATAAAAAAGCCGGGCTCCCATTCACTGCGGGAACCCGGCTTATTTTAAGCTTACAATACTATATGTTTACTTTGACATCGGCGCTGATTCGGACGGTGGCGCCTGTGTATTCGGCCTCTGTCCTCTCGGCGGCATCGGCATCCTCGGTTTCGGCTCTTTGCCTTGAGGGTATACTATCGTGGCATCCGCCTTTATCTTATCAAGAAGCAGTTTGAACATCTCGCCTTTCTTTTTGTCCTGGAGTGATTTTACGATATCCGCCTTTGCATTCTCGAATGAGGTCAGGCCGCCTTTTTTGCGGTCGGTAACCTTTATTATGTGGTAGCCGTACTGTGTCTCGACGATGCCGCTTATATCTCCAACCTTCAACGCGAACGCCGCGTCGGCAAACTCCTTGACCATTGTGCTTTTATCGAAAAACCCGAGGTTGCCGCCCGCCATCTTAGAGCCGGGGTCGTCGGAATTTTCCTTCGCCAGAGCGGCAAAATCTCCGCCCGCCTTTGCCTGCTTTAGCAAACCCTCTGCCTTCGCCTTGGCGGCCGCTTTCTGCTCAGGCGTAGCTGAGGCATCTACCTTCACAAGAATATGACTTGCCTTGACCTGCTCGGGCTTATTGAAGTCCTCTTTATTTTCATCATAAAACGCCTTCGCCTCGGCGTCGCTGACCTCTACGTTACCGATAAGCTTTTCATAGCTCATCGTCTTTTTTATCTGCCCTTTTACCTCGTCGAACGACTGTCCCCGCGATGCAATCATCTCTTTGAATGACTCCATTGTCATACCCGGCTGAGTGGATATGATTTCAGTAATCTTGCTGTTGACGTCGCTGTCGGTTATGTTTATGTTCGCTTTCTTTATCTGCTCATCCAAAAGCTGTTCCATAACCATACTCTCGACCACCTGGGGCCGCATTTGCTTCTTGTATTGCTCGGTCATGCCCGGCGGAATCTGGGAAGCCATCCGCTCCATATAAGTATTTATCTTGGCGTCAACGTCCGCCTCGGTAATATCCTTGCCGTTGACTGTAACTGCTACGCCGTTGCTTTCCGCAACAGCATTCGGCTCGGCAGCTTTTGCCTCCGGGGCTGCCGGTTTGACCTCCGGCTTTGCTTCCTTAACTTCAGCTTTGGCTTCGGGCTTTGCTTCTTGGGCTTCCGCTTTGACCTCGGGTTTTACTTCTTTGGCCGCAACGTTCGGCTCGGCAGCTTTTACCGCCGGGGCTGCGGGCTTAACTTGGGGCTTTACAGCTTCCGTTTTAACGCCGGTGGCCGGTGCGTTGGCTTCCTGGCAACTCTGGAATAAGACCATTCCAGCCAGCAGGCAAACTCCCGATAAAACCATTTTCATGCTAATTTTCATTTGGATACCCTTTCGTGGAGTATAAATTCGCAACATTTCCGTTAAAACACAAGGCAACAATATTCCCATAACGACATTCGAAAGTCAATTGAATATTTTGACAAACCCGCCCTGATTTTGGTATCCTTTGTGTCCGCCGGATGTTACGAAACATGATTAATTGATATAAACAGGGCGATAACTTGATGAGTTTCCCGAACAGTACAAAGATTAAATCCTGCACGATAACCATCCAGCCGCGATACAGCGAGACCGATCAGGGCGGCGTCGTTCATCACGCTGTTTTCCCCGTCTATTTCGAGATGGGCCGAACCGAGCTGCTTCGCGCCAATGGGCTTGCCTACAAGGACCTCGAAGCCGCGGGCGTTTTTTTCGTGATAGCCGAACTGCGCATCAAGTATCGCAGGCCCGCTTTTTACGATGAAAAGCTTAATCTTGAAACCACCTGCACAAACGTTACCGCCAGCAAAGTCGAACATTCTTACAAGCTAATCCGTCCTTCCACCGGCGAACTGTTGGCCGAGGCCGAAAGCGTCCTTGCCTGTGTTGATGGCAAGGGCAAAATCCGCCGGATGCCCGAATTTATGTATCCCGACGCGTAAATCCTCCGCCCGAATCACCCTCGCCGACGTATATATAAAGTTATCGCCGGACTTGACGCCAGGAGCCGGTTCGGGTAAACTATTCCTTTACCGCCAAACCATTGCCCGTCGGCATGTGTGGGCGGTAGGTGGTATCCAGGGGTAAATCTTGATGCATTACGAAAGCGAACACTGTCCGCCTCACGGTGAGCACATCGAACCACCGGCAGATTTTACATGCGATAAGAAGGAAAACTGCGGCCTGTTCGGCATATTCGGCGACCCGGCAGCGGTGCAGAAAACATACTATGGCATTTTCGCCCTGCAGCACCGTGGACAGGAATCCGCCGGCATCGCCTCCAGCAACGGCGAATCAATCAACTGCTATACGGCAATGGGCAACGTCCAGCGGGTATTCCGCGCGGGCACAGGCATCCTTGAAAATCTCGCCAACCCAATCGCCATAGGCCACGTCCGCTACTCAACAACCGGCTCATCGAAGGTAGCCAACAGCCAGCCATTCTTCGTCGAGTATTCACGAGGGCAGGTCGCTATCGCCCATAACGGCAACCTCATTAACGCAGGCCTGCTCCGCGACGAATACGAGGCATACGGCAGCATATTCAAATCCACAACCGATACTGAAATAATCGCCCATCTTTTAGCCAAACCCACCCACGTCTCCAAACCCGACCCGCTGGGCCACGTCCTCAACCATTTACAGGGCGCATACTCGTTATTATTCCTTTTCCCTGACCGCATCGAGGCGGCACGCGACCCTTACGGCATTCGGCCTCTGTGCATCGGCAGAACCGAGGCGGGCGCGTATGTGGTAGCCAGCGAAACGTGCGCACTCGACGCTATCGACGCGAAATTCATCCGTGAAGTTGAGCCGGGAGAAATCGTTACGCTCGACAAAAAGGGCATCTCCAGCAGGTTCTTTATAAAGCCGGGCAGTATCAAGCCCGCACATTGCCTGTTCGAGCACGTCTATTTCGCAAAGCCGAACAGCAGCATATTCGGCGAGAACGTTTACGAATTCCGGAAAAAACTCGGCCGGCGATTGGCAGTGGAGCATCCCGTAAAAGCCGACGTTGTTGTCCCGATTCCCGACTCAGGAACATCAGCCGCCATCGGCTTCGCTGAAAAATCAGGAATTCCTTTCGATTTAGGTATGGTCAGGAGCCACTACGTCGGCAGGACGTTTATCTCGCCTGACCAGAATACGCGGGAGCTTGCCGTCAAAATAAAACTTGCGCCTATCAGGGAAGTAATAAAAGGCAAACGTATCGTCGTCGTCGATGATTCCATCGTCCGCGGGACCACCACCAAGGGCAAAATCAAGGCGTTCCGTGACGCAGGTGCAAAAGAGATTCATATGCGGGTGAGCTGCCCGCCGATTCGCTTCCCTTGTTTTTACGGCATCGATTTCCCGACCAAGGAAGAGCTTATCGCCAACAACCGGACATTAGAGCAGATTCGCGAGTTCCTCGAAGTCGAATCGCTCGGCTATATGTCCATCGAGGGTCTGCTTTCCTGTGCGACCTTACCGCCTGACCATTACTGCACGGCGTGCTGGGTAGGCAAATACAGAATACCGGTTGATATAGCTATGACTAAATTCTCGCTCGAACACTATCAGATGAGGATGTTCGAGGATTCGCAATAGTTCAATACGGAAGAACAAATGGGTAAACCAATAACATACGCAAGCTCCGGCGTGAACATCGACGCCAGCGACGAGATGGAAGACCTGATTTACCCGCACGTCGCGAGCACGTTCAGCCCGCGAGTGATGGCGCTGAAGGGGGGGTTCGCGGGGCTATTCCGCTTAGATTACGATGAACGGCTCTTCAAAAGAAACTACAAAAACCCGGTGCTGGTCGCCTGCACCGACGGCGTGGGCAGTAAAGTGCTTCTGGCTTCAACGATGAACCGCTTCGATACCGTGGGTATCGATTTGGTCGCGATGAGCGTCAATGATATGCTGGTGCTGGGGGCGGAGCCGTTATTTTTCCTGGATTATATCGCGCTCAATAAGCTCGACCCGCACGTCGTGGCGGAAATGGTCAAGGGCGTCGCGAAGGGCTGCCGAATCTCGGATTGCGCGTTGATTGGCGGCGAGACGGCGGAGATGCCCGATACGTATAAAACGGATGATTTCGATATGGCGGGTTTCGCGGTGGGCGTCGTTGAGCGGAGAAAAATCATCTCAGGCACCAAACAGGTCCGCAAGGGCGACGTCATACTGGGTCTTGCCTCAAGCGGCCTGCACAGCAATGGCTATGCGCTTGCTCGAAATATCTGCTTTAAGACCAATCAGTTCCAGCCGACGGATAATATCCCTGAGCTTGACGGGCGGATTTTAGGCGACGTTTTGCTTGAGCCGACGAAAATTTACGTCAGGCCCATTATCAAACTGCTTTCGCAATACAAGGTCAAAAAAGTAATTCACGGTATGGCCCATATCACGGGGGCGGGGCTGCCCGGCAATATACCGCGAGTGCTTCCGAAAAACTGCGACGCGGTTTTGAAAAAAGACAGCTGGCCCATCCATGCGATTTTCAAATTCCTGGCTGAAAAAGGCCCGGTCGAAGAAGAAGAGATGTTCCGCGTCTTCAATATGGGTATCGGCTACGTACTGGTCGTCGCCGAGGACTTCGCCGACTCGATAGCAGAGAAACTGACTGCCTACGGCGAAAAGGTCTATAAGATTGGCCGAATCACCTCCGGCTCGGGTAACGTCATTATCAAAGAATAGCTCTCCACGTCCGTATTAAGAACCGGCTAAAGGAGTAATGCATGAAAGCGAAATTGGCTAAACTGGTTTTGTGCGCAGCAATTGTTTGGGCTGGATGTTCGAGACAATCGGAAAAATTGCAATCGGGTATACAAGCAAAATCAACATCGCCGCCGCTTGCTTTGAAGGTAAAAGGAAATCAGATTCTCAACAGTAAGAATGAGCCGGTTTTGCTGCGCGGCGTAAACACTGCCTGCCTCGAATGGTCCAGCGACGGAGAAGGACATATCCTTGAGACGGTACGAGTCGCTATTGACGACTGGAACTGCAACATCATTCGCCTGCCTTTAACGCAGGACCGCTGGTTCGGCAAAGCCCCTGAGCAAAATGATATGGGCAAGGCATATCGCGCCCTGGTAAAAAAGGTGGTTGACCTGTGCAGCGAGAAGGGCTGCTACATTATTCTGGATTTGCACTGGTCCGATGTCAACGAATGGGGACAGAATATAGGCCAGCATTCGATGCCTGACCGCAACAGTATTATTTTCTGGAAGGATTTTGCCGCCGTATATGCGAATAACCCGGCGGTTATTTTTGACCTTTACAACGAGCCGCACGATGTAACCTGGGACGTCTGGCTGAAGGGCGGAATAATCAATGACAGGCCAAACGGACCTGACTTGCCTGTGAAAGAATACGAAGCCGTGGGAATGCAGGAGATGCTCGACGCCGTGCGCTCAACAGGAGCCAGGAACGTCGTCATCGCGGGCGGCCTGGCGTTTGCATACGATTTCGACGGCATACTTGAGGGCAGACAGCTCAAAGACGCAGGAGGCAACGGCATCATTTACGCCAATCACGCGTATGACTACTTTGGCGAAAGCATCTTCACATGGATTGCCAATATGAAAGAGGCAACGGCGAAATTCCCGGTGATTGTTTCCGAATTTGGCTGGTCAGGCGGCCCTAATCGGCGCAGGGAGTGGTGGGGGAACAACCCGTCAAGCGCGCTGAACGACGACTGGCTGCTGCATCTGCTCCAGGGAATTTATGATAATAACTGGTCGTTCACGGCGTGGGATATGCATCCGGCCGCGGGGCCTACATTGATAGCGGACTGGAATTATATGCCGACGCCTGATTTCGGCGTTTACGTGAAGAAGCTGCTCGTAACCGGCAAATCGCCCGGATATACGGCGCCTGACATTGGCAAAATCGCGGAAATTCCGGTTTCTACGCTGCCGGAATCGGCGCGTATGGGAGGAAGCGAGTTATACGGCGACTGGCTGATGAGGGCGGACCCCTGCGTTAAGCAGGATAATTCAATTTTGTCTTTTGGGGCGGACAGCGAAGGCAGATTAACCGGACAGTGGATAAATTCGAAACAACTAACCGAACTTCAGGACGTCAGATTTAAGGACGGCACAATCACGTTTTGCCAGCCGGCGCAATCCAGAAAGGAAATCATCAACGGATACTTTGCGGGGACAATCGAAGGCAGCAGAATTTCGGGAACCGTGACCTGCGCTGGCAACAAATCCCATATAGAGGGACATCGCATACAGAAGACAAACGGTAATACGGCGCCTGCCGAAGCGAACAGCCCCGGCTCGCAGCTTATCGGGAACTGGATTTTAAATTCGAAAGTCAAATGGGGCAGCCCAAAACAGCGACTCAAGGTCAACCCGGATATGAGCGGCCTGTATGGCGTAACGCCGGTTAAAAATATCACTCTCGATGGCGATAAAGTGAGCTTCAAGGTTCCAGCCGGCAAATATCCGATTGTCTTCGAGTGCAAAATCGACGGATTGAAACTCACCGGAATGCAGAAAACATCGAGAGATTCTCAGGAAGTTACGGGCGAAAAGATGGATTAAGGGGTAGCGTGTAGCGGACAGTTTTTACCCGCCAAAAAGATTGGCGGGTAAAGTTTTGAGTGTTTTCCGCCAAACAAACGGCGGATAAAAGTTTTGAGTTGAGGAAGAGGGATTTCACAATAATTTCTTCCGACTTCGCTAAAGCTACGCCGGACAGGCTTGACAAACAGGACGGCAATTGGTTATAAAGCGGGCAGGATAATCCGCAATGGTGCGGGAGAACAAGCATGGAGGACTACGAATGAATATATCTGAAATTGTGACCTTAGTATTAAGTACTTTTGGAGGTACATGTATTATCGTCGGCGGACTTAGCGTTTGGCTTGGTAAGATTTGGGCGAAACGCATAGCCGAAAGTGAACGGCACGCCCATGCTAAAGAGATTGAATTATTAAAAGCACAACTCGACAATGAACAATGCCGAAATAACAGGGCCGAAGATGCGCGGTTCAAACGCTACAATGAAGTATGGGAACATTTACAGGAGGTAGAGGAACATGGCGAGGAATTGTGGAATAATGCCTCACGTGATAACTGGGAAACGTTTCTGACTTCACTTCGTAATGCACGATTAGCGATGAATAAGGGACGCCTGATTCTCGCTGAGAATCATTATCGCCAACTCTGCCAGATAATGGATGAATTCGATTATTACGCCAAAGGGAAAGCGGAATTGATAGAACTACGTTCATTAGAATCACGAGATTCTGCATTTAACGAATTTTTGGTTCGCCAAAAAGATATACGTCAACAAATTTGGGCCAATGCTCACCACAGAAGACGATATCAGCAACTGCTTGATGAGATTGCAGAAGAATTCAAGAGACAATTGAAAATTTGAAGAGGGAATTAGCGGACAGTGGACCGGAAAATCCTAAACCCTAAATTCTAAACAAATTCCAACTACCAAAGCCCAAAATTCACCAAAAACGCGGTTTTTGCTTAATTGCGGGCATTTTCAGCACCTAAAATTTTTTGAAAAAAATTAAATTTTTCTATTGACATGTGCACGATTTGTGTATAAATTGCACGTAACCTGATAACATCAGGTTAGATGAAAAAGCTGGAGCAGGACATTCGCCACCCTTGGATATGATGTCCTGTGGGCAAAAAGTGGCCGAAGCGTAGTAAGCCACGCCCGCCCGTGAAGAGTTGATGTTAACTTTCGTTCTCGTGTTTAACAAACTGGCGGCCAAGGCGCCGGATGGAGTCGGTTTTAGTCGGCTTTGTTGACGCGCAGAACGCACATTGGGGAGCTGATTATGGCTCTGCTTAATGATGTGCGTTTGTGCCGTCGGCTCCCCTTTGAGGATGCCGATGGACACAAACAGAGAATCTGGGAAACGTGGTGATGATGGGCAGGAAAACCATCTTCAGCCGCACTACAACTTAATAGAACAGCCCCCATACGATTGGTATAAGCAAGGAATTACCGAAACGCACAAGGGCTGGATTGAAGTTGTCCGCAATGCACGCGGAAGATACTTAGTCACGGTTGCCGCAGTTTGGGCCTTATATGAAATCGCATGTGAGTTTCTCAAAAGTGGATGTAATCATTTCGATGATAAATCGTTCTTCGGGACTCTTTTAGTTGCGGGAATGCTCTTAACTATAGCGATTGTCTCGCTTCGGCGAATAGAAGATACAGATGTTGGGCAAAAAGAAAACAGAAAAGAAGACAAAGATGAGTCGGCTGAATCTGGCGCTGGCGGAATTAGTCCGGGCCAGAATAGAAGAACTACAACACGAAACAGGGGCTCAAACGCTAACGGAGGTCGTTAGTAAATCGCTTGCGGTTTATGACTATCTCTGGACACAGAAACAAACCGGGGCCAAGGTGCTTATTCAGGACTCCGAAGGAACCCGCGAATTAGTTCTTCTATGATCGCCTTTTCAAAAGATTCTTCGCTACACTCAGAATAGCAAATTCCTGATACTCCTAAGAACTGGATTCCCGCTTTCGCGGGAATGACAAATCAAGAGAACCCCGCCACTCGCCGAGAGCGGAGATGGCGTGGCTAATTATTTTTAAGGAAACAGTGTAAATCCGCCGTTATTTTGTTTTTTGGGCGACGACGAGCCAGTCCCAGGGGTAAGGATGTTTCATCCAGCGGGGAGGAGAATCGAACTCGGTATCCCACGGGTACTCGATTTTACTGATTTTAATAACGCGCAGGTTCCTTCGCTCCAGCAGCGAGACAAGCTCCTCTTTGAGGTAGTGCTTGGTAGGGACATTATCGATGGGGATAATACCCTGGCGCAGACGGAAATGGCCGTTTTTTTCAAAGCCGGCACGGATAGCCGATGCGGGACTGAAGCCGTTACGCAGATTCACCTGTATCAGGCAAAAATCGGTCAGCATGGCCGACTCCAGCGAGGGGACAACGAGGACCAGGTGTCCATTTTTAAGGATGTGGCCTGCCGTAACGTCGAGAATGCGCAGCCGGGCGGCCAGCGAGGGCATAATGAGCGTGTTTACGCTGAGGATAAAATGGGTATTTGCGAGCCGAAGGCCATTGGCGGCGAGGTCGGCCGTAATATACGAGACGTTTTTCAGGCGCGAGCATTTCTTTTTGGCCCTGACGATTAAGTCACGTGAGATGTCTATAGCGAATACCTTTTGGAAACTCACAGAAAGATACGGGAGAAAGTGTCCTATTCCACAGCCGTAATCGCCCGCGATTTTCCCCGGAGCCCCTAATTTGCGAATCTGCCGCAGGACCAGCTGTTTTCGGTCGTAATGCAGCACGCTGAAAATTTCGTCTTCGTAGCAACACGCAAGATTGTTCCAGTATTCGCGTTTCATTTCACACAGCATAATATCAGAAGTCAGCAGCCGAAAGATAAATTGTCCGCCTTCTTAATATTATCGGCGATGGATTGAACATTTTATTCGGAATTCGAAGGACAATTCCGTGTCAAAAAACAATCTCTTTAGCGTCGAAGACGGGGCCGTCTTTGCAGCAGAGTTTGTATTTTTCGCCTTTATCCCCTGCGGGGACTCCGCCAGGGGCTACGCATTTGACGGCGCAGGACTGGCAGAGGCCTATGCCGCAGGCCATCATTTCTTCCATACTGATTTGGCAGTCGATTTTTTTATCGCGGGCGAGCTTGGCAATAGTTGCAAGCATCGAGCGGGGGCCGC
Organism: Sedimentisphaerales bacterium; assembly: GCA_050012515.1. Lineage (GTDB taxonomy): Bacteria > Planctomycetota > Phycisphaerae > Sedimentisphaerales > Anaerobacaceae > Fen-1362. The sequence continues at coordinate 360,318 of JBEKHA010000001.1, forward strand.
AGGCGTAGATAATCGTTTCAGCGGGATTTAAAGTGATGCTGTTCTGTGAAAGCCAGTCGGTAATACAATTGCTGACAAAGCCCTTGAAGCCGGCGGAGCCGTCGTCGGTAGCGACGAATGAGCTGATGCTGTACCGGGCGAATTCGCCGAGCCAGAAGCCAATCTCCTGCGAAAGATTATCGAGGGGTCTTTCAAAAGACAAATCGTCCTTTGTCTTTGCGCCGGCGAATGCAATCGCGTCGAGGGTCGGGTGTTCTGCGGTAAGGACCTGCGCCAGGTGTTCGAGCGGAGGCGAACCCATTCCGCCCGCGACTAATATCGCACGTTTTTTGCCCGCGGGGACAGTGAAGCCATTACCTAAGGGGCCTATGATATTGATTGTATTACCCTTAACAAGCGTGGTCATACGCAGAGTCGCGGGACCAAGCACACAGTAAACGACCTCGACGATTATTTTACCTGCTCCGATGTGGGTCGAGGGGTGCGCAGCGGAATGACTTGCGGGGCCTGCCCCGGAGTGAGCAGGCGGAATCACTTCTTTGGCAACGCGGGCGAAACTGAAGGGCCTGCGAAGAAGAATCTGCCTTGACGCGTCATCTTTCAGGTCATCCGGTATTGTTTCCGGCGCGGGCAACGATATATGGGAGAGGTCAAACTGGGCGAACTGGCCTGGCCTTGTTTTGGCGAAGGCCTCGGCACCTGCGCCGGTAAATTGAAGCCCCATTCGGCAGAAACATTTGCGCAGGGTCTTATTGAATAACACAGTTGCCTCGAAAGGGCCTTTGAGGTTATGGCCCGGCTCGGCTGGCGGTGCCGCTGGCGCGGGTGGTTGAACTGGTTGCCCATCGGTCATAATCGATTATCCTTAACTAATATCAAGAGGGTATAAAAAAATCGGCCGGCTTGCAATCGCAAACCAGCCGATTGTTTGATTATCTTGTCTTAACGAGAGCCGTTACTATTGCTTTTTGGCTCCGCGCCAGGCCATTATCAGCACAAACGCGCTTATTTTTTCTCCGATTTGGACGCTATCCTGGCTGATATCAACATAAGTAAACCGAAAACAAGCAGCAAGACGCCCCAAATTAAATTAATATTCATTCCCAGGGAGCACTTGTACATCTCTGCGTCAGAATTTGTTACGAAACCACAAACAACGAGAATCGCTCCAATCAACGTAAACATCAGACCAATCGGCCATCGAATATCAAGACCCATAGTATTAATCCTTTCACATTACCAGAAGATAATATTCAAAACAACGCATGCTGCCAGTAAAATAACACCCAATACCGCCGGACGCATAAACCAGTTTTGCTCATCATCTTTGATTTTAGGCGTCAGCGAATAGACCAGGCCTTTAAGCTCTTCATCTGTCTTGGTTCGCTTGGTCGCCAGCGAAATCACCGCCGTCAACACAAAACAAGCGATAAAGGCGAATGCCGCCAGCCAGAAATTTTGCGCCATTTCACTGGGGAAATATCGGACAACATGGATATAACCACCCTTGATGCCAGGCAAATTGCCGGAAGCCAGCGTCAGAGCATGGAAAGCCGCCGAAGTCGCCGTACCAAGAAGCAGGCCCCAAAACGCGCCGGTTGCCGTCGTCCGAACCCAGAACATGCCGAAGATAAATGTAGCGAACAAAGGAGCATTCACAAACCCAAAGACCAGTTGGATTACATCCATCGCATTGTTATACTGACGAGCAAAATAAGCGCAAGCGATACTGAGCAAAATACCAGCCACCGTTATCACCTTGCCCATCGTAAGGTAATGGCTATCGCTCTTGTTTCGGCATATATACGCCTGATACAGGTCATAAGTCCAGATCGTATTGAATGCAGTAACGTTACCCGCCATACCCGACATAAATGACGCCAGCAGCGCCGTCAGCGCCAGTCCCAGCAATCCAGTAGGACAATACTTTGTAAGCAGCGAAAGAATCACACCATCGTAATCATTTTCTGCCACTGCGCCATTCAGGCGTTCTTTCAGTTGCGCCTCAGGCAGCGACTTGGCGGCGTTGGCCTGCAGTATCATCGCCACTTTACTTTTATTCATCTTCAACCCGGTCGCCTTACTGATTTGCTCTACTGCCGCATCCACGTTGTCTGCCGGGACGGATTTAATCGTCTGAATAGCCGATGCGTATGCAGATGTCGGAATAACTCGTTTTGGAAACTCGTATCCATCTTTCCCCATCGTAGCCAGCCCTACAGCCAACAGTCCCGGCAAAATGACGAGGACCGGAAAGAGCATTTTAGGAACTGCCGCAATCAGCGGGGTACGCCTGGCGGAACTCATATTTTTTGCCGCCATCGCCCGCTGAACTACAAGAAAGTTGCAGCACCAATAGCCAAATGACAGCACAAAACCAAGACCAAAGACCATCGCAAAAATATCCACGCCCATCGGATTGGCTGTAGGCCCGCCCAATAACGGCTTCCAGGCACTGGTCCATGCGTCCGGAGCAAATGTCCTGGTATTCAGTTCCAGCGCCGCCGGATTTTGAGCGACTTGGTGAAGCTGGGTTTTCAGGGCATTCCAGCCGCCAACATCTTTGAGGCCCAGATACACCACCGGAGCAAAACCCAACACAATCATAAAGAATTGAAGCACTTCAGTATATATCGCCGAAGTCAGGCCGCCCTTGAGTACATACAGCAGCACTACCGCCGAGCATATCCACAAACTTAGGTTATAATCCCAACCCAAATGGTTGAGCAGTTTGGCTAACGCGTTCATTGAAATGCCGGAAGCAAACACCGTCATCGCAGCAAAGGTGAGGGAATTCAGACAGCGAACACGCTCATCAAACCGCATCTTGAGGTATTCCGGTACAGAACGAGCTTTGGAACCATAATAAAACGGCATCATAAACACCGCCAGAAAAACCATCGCCGGAATAGCGCCAACCCAGTAGAAGTGGCAGGTCGCAATACCATACTTGGCGCCGCTGGCGGCCATACCCATCAATTCCAACGCTCCAAGATTCGCAGAAATAAACGCAAGACCTGTTACCCACGCAGGAATCGAACGACCAGACGTAAGAAAGTCCGAAGACGTTTTCATATAACTACGCAATGTCCATCCGATGCCCAACACCGCTCCGACATAAATGGCCATAATCGAATAATCTATGAAACTCAAATGCATACGACAAACGCTCCTTTCTAATTTAGGGTACTAAAATTATTCACAACAGCAACACGTAATCGATGCGACCCAATTGAATACCGTGCATATTTTCCGTCTCCTAAAATGCGCACCAATTCTAAATGGCGATAATTATAGTAACCGCGACAAAAAACGCAACCACTAAAGGGCAGGATTATGCGGCAGTGATTTGGGGGGTATTAAAAACGGAGGGGTCGGCTGTGTCTGCACCCGATAACACATCGTTCGAGTCACACCGACCCTTCCTTTCGACCTCGACGGGAGCCGTCGAGTCGCAGCGGGTTCTCACTTTTCGTTCGCTGGTTGTCGAAACAACCTGTAAATTTGGAAGCTGGCCGGGGTGTGGGCGTCGCCCCCCCGACAACCGGCTGGCGCGTTTTTCGGCCATCTTCCATATTACTAAGTCCGGGAATTACCCTTTTCGTTACAGGAATTTTGCGGAATTTCGCGTTTTTTTGAAAAAATCGCAAAAAATTGTGTAACAAACCCGCCCCTGATGGACAATATATACAGGATAGACGTATGGCGACAGTGCTGCAAAATATAAGCCCGGCGCTTATTCACGAGGCTAAACTGGGCAGCAGGGACAGTATGAACCGGCTTGTTGAGCTGGCTAGTGAGCGACTTTATGCCTATATCTACCGGCTCACACTCGACCAGACCATCACGCAGGACATTTTGCAGGAGACAATACTCTTTATGATTCAGTCAATAAACCAGCTCGAACATGTGGACCATTTCTGGGGGTGGCTCTTCAGGACGGCGATGGGCAAAGTGCAGCATTACTACCGGGACCTTCAACGCAGGAGAACCGTTGAGCTGTCCGAAGAGGAACAGATGTATATCCATAACCGCGTCAGCGCCGACTTTAATGACGGCCTGACTGAGCTTCTGCGAAAAGAACTGTCCGACGCGGTCTTTATGGCGATGAAACGGCTGAAGCTGAAATATCGTAACATTCTCATCCTTCGCTGTTTCGAGAACATGGATTATGCACAAATCGGCGCGATAATGAACTGCTCCGAATTGCGTTCGAGGGTTATGTTTTTCCGCGCCAAGACCTCGCTGCGAAGGCAGTTAGCCATGCAGGGTTTCGGCAAATACTACCTCCTCATCGCCCTTGCCCTGTTCGGTATTGTAACCACTTCCGCCAAGGCGGCATCCTCCGCTACTATTACCGCCTCATCTCTGGAAGTAGGGTTCACCGCGTCGCTGATTGCCGCGATAACGAGCAAAATCGGGATTACCGCGACAGCCGCCGCGACGGCGATTGCTTTTGCCTTGCCTCCGGGCTCGTTTATTTACATTATCCCGGTTGCCTGCTTCGCCGCGCTTTTTCTTTTCCTTGTCAGCTTAGTCAACATCTACAGCAATTAAACTAATGACGAAGCGGCCTGAAGAGCATACGGGGTCCGTCCATTTCCTGTATTCTGCGTAACCATCAGCGAAAACAAATAACCGGCTGCATGAATTGTCCTTCAAGGGGAAATCCGGTTCACACCAAACCACAAAAAACCTGTATAATGTCTCAATGCCGATAGTAACGTTAAAGGACATACATATATCGTTCGGTGCGCAATCGATTTTTGACCGGCTCGAGTTGAAACTATACCCCGCCGAGAAGGTTGGGCTTGTCGGCCCTAACGGGTGCGGGAAAACCACGCTGCTGAAAATGATTCTCGGGGAACTGGCGCCGGATGCAGGCGAGGTTCATCAAAGAAAAGGTTTGCGAATCGGATACCTGCCGCAGGAGCCGATTTTTGGCGGCAAAAAAACCGTTCTTGAGGAACTGCACACCAGCGCACAGGAAATACTCGACCTGCAAAAAAAACTGCACGATTTGGCCCAGACTCTGAGCGAACTTTCCGGCAGTGAATTAAAATCCGCAATGCGGCAATACGACCGGCTGAGCAGTGAATTTGAAATTACAGGCGGCTACAGGTATGAGACGAAAATAAAAGAAATTGCCGCGGGGCTGGGTCTTGAGGAGAAGCATTATTCATTGAAAACGACGCAGCTTAGCGGGGGGCAATTGTCACGGCTGGGGCTCGCAAAAGTCCTGCTGGCCGACGCGAACCTGCTGCTCTTAGATGAGCCGACAAACCATCTCGACTGGGATGCGACCCTGTGGCTTGAAAAATTCTTAAAAAACTACGGCGGCGCCGCGCTGATAGTCAGCCACGACAGGTTTCTTTTAGACAGATTGGTCTGTAAAATTGTGGAAATCAGGGACCGCAGGGCGGATGTTTTCACGGGTAATTACAGCAGTTACAGGCAGGAAAAAGAAAAGCGAGATATTGAACTGGGGCGTCAGTACGAACAGCGGCTGGAGTTCGTCGAAAAAACCCGCGACTTTATTGTGCGCAACATAAACCGCAAGGGAACGAAAAAGGTTGCGCAGGGCAGGCAAACGCGGCTCGACAACCTTCTCAAAAACAATCCTGACTTTCTCGAAAAACCGAAGCACACTAAAGAGCTTAGTTTCAAATTTGCCGAGGTGGAAAACAAGGGCAAGCGAGTGGACGCGGTTGTAACATGCAAAAATCTTACGAAGAGTTTTGGTAATCTAATACTGTTTGAAAATATGAGTTTCGAGCTTTTAACCGGCCAGCGGACAGGAGTCATCGGCCCAAACGGAATGGGCAAAACAACGCTGCTGAAACTTGCCCTTGGGCAAATCGAGCCGACCTCCGGAACAATCGAGATTAAGAAGACCCTTTCCATTGGTTATCTTGACCAGGCAGGAGCGGAACTGAATTCGGAAAACACCGTGCTTGAAGAGGCGGCCTTGGTCATTCCTGAAATGCTGCCCGAACAGGTGCGAAGGCGTCTCGGGGCATTTCTGTTTGTCAAGGACGATGTGTTTAAGAAGGTGGCGGACCTTAGCGGCGGAGAGCGAAACCGGCTGGCTCTTTGCAAACTGGTTTTGTCTGAGCCGGAAGTTCTTATACTCGATGAGCCGACAAATCACCTTGATATTCCAAGTATCGAGGCGCTCGAAAACGCACTTGGGGATTACACGGGGACAATCATCGCCGTAAGTCACGACAGGTTTTTTCTCGACAGGATAGCGAAGCGGCTTATTGTACTCGGCGCAGATGAGCTGGGCAAAACGGCGCCGGGCAGATTTGAGCTTGTAAACGGCTCATTTAGCCGATATGCCGAAATCCTGGAACAAAGGGCATTGGAACGGGAAACAGTCCCGCAGGCAGCAAAACCGAAAAGGCCAAAACAGGACAGGCCGAGGAAGACAACCCCGCCGGAACTAAGGCAATTTAATATCTGGCCGGCGGAAAAGATTGAGCAGGCAATTGAGGAAACGGAGGCAACTATAAAAGAGCTGCACGAAAGTTTCGGCGAGGAAAAAGTATATAAAGATTACAAAATGCTCGCCCGGGTACATGGCCAGGTCAAAGAAAAAGAGCAATATCTTGAGCTGCTTTACAGGGCATACGAGCTGAAAACAAGCAAAAATTAGCCACACAAGGTCTTTGAAAGGCCGGCGGCCTCAGTATTCGCAATGTTTATCAGGGTTGGTGCAGGAATACGGGACATTGCCCCAGGTGACTTTTTCCAGCCACCGCAAATCACAATCGCAATAATCAATAGTTCCGCCACCCCACTGACCTGACGAGGCGGCCGCAAGAGCATGCGGGTCAGTCCATTTTCTGTATTCGGTGTGGCCATCGGCGAAAACAAATGTCGTGCCCATGCCATGCCGCATAGGCGGTGGGTCACCATATTGGCCTACGCATGACGGAGGGTTACCGCATGGACCACTATATTTCAAATAGAATGCACCAGCCTTGGCAACCCCTGTGTCCAAAAACACAAACCTTTCAGCCGGCCGAGTAATCTGATTTATAAGTGTGACTTGCGGGGCGGGAATGGTCGCACTGCCGCCCGAGTTAGGATAAGTAGCCAGTGACTGAGGCATTGAGTACGTTACATAAACCCCTTTACTGCCATCGGGGCACTGATAGATATTGTAATCGCCGGTATATTTCCACATTGTCCCTTCGGCGATAGCGTGCTGCCATACGGCCGCCGGCTGGCTCGCAGCGGTGGTTGTATATGCGGCAATATAATTAGTGGCCACGGTCGGCGGCATACTATGAGGGAACGGATGGGGAAACTCACACCAAGCCAGTTGAGGCCCTGGAGGAATGGGAGAAACTCCCGTATAACCACCTGCAGGAGGAAATGTCCAGGAGTAATATACATCGCCGACAGGTATTTTGCCGCTGTTATCGCCGGAGTAAGTTTGCCATGCGGCAGCCAAAGACCTGAGATTGGCCAGGCATACCTCCAGCTTCGAGCGTTCCCGCCCGCCGGCGTTTATAATGCCCGCCTGCGCAAGAACAAGGGCAATGCACGCCACCGCTATAATGGCATCCACTCTCGTCAAACCTTTATTCGCGTTCATAACTTCTCACCTTACGTTACCCATTATTTGTTCAGCCGTTTTTTCAGTCAATTTGGGGCGGGTATTGGGCCGGAGGCGTATAGCCAAGTTTCGACCAGCAGCGTATTTGCATAAGGTACAAGTCCTGCATGTCATCATTGTCCTGCGTCCACTCCGGGTACCCTGGTACGTATCCTGGGAAAACGTTATACATCGGGGTGGTTTCACACATTTTGCCGAAGTCCACTGTTTTTTGCGATTTCCACTTCCAGTATTCAGTATGACCATCTGAGAAGGAGACAGTACATCCATCGCCGTGCCGAACCGGCGGCGGGTCAAACCAAACGGGCGAGTTAAAATTGACTGCGTAACTATCCGGTAATATAAGGCCATAGTCGATGAAGACAAGTTGAGTTATAGCCCTTTTTATTTGATTTTTGTTCTTTAGCCATACTCTTGCCGTCTGTGTATCTACTCTGGACATGCCGTTCGCTGCATCGAGGATCGTATATGTAATCATTTCACTGTTGTTGCCGGTTGGGCAACGGTAAATATTGTAGTCGCCAGTGTATTTCCACAAGGCACCGGTGTTGATAGCACATTTCTGACAACATTCAGAAGTGGCTCCATAGGCGTTTCCAATCCAGGGTAACTCATACCAGTGAGTAGAATCTGTTGGATTGGTGGTCGGAGTTGGCGCAACAGCCCTGCAGTTGCTCCCAGTAGGGCAATCCGGACATTGAGTTCCATAATATTGTGCCTGCGGTGCGCCGTTGACGATTTTTCCGGCATTGTCATCGGCATACATTTGCCAGGCGGCTGTCAGCATTCTCAGATTGGCCAGACATACTTCACGCTTTGAGCGTTCGCGCCCGCCGGCGTTTATAATACCCGCCTGCGCCAGCACAAGGGCGACGCATGCCACGACTATAATGGCATCCACTCTCGTCAAACCTTTATTCGTATTCGTAATCATTTTTCGGCTAATCGCCCCATACCGCATTCTGTACCCATGCCCCGTCTTTGGTTTGAAAACAATTATCCATGGCTGGTGAAGCACCGCCCGATGCCCAGGTAATCGTTGACTGGCATTGCCATTGATGGTATTCAGTATGCCCGTCGGCAAAAGCAAAATTTGTGCCGCTGCCGTGCGTAACACTTAATCTGTCGACGAGTACACAAGAAGTAAGAGCCGGAAACATGAAAGCATCGGGGCTTAATATCTTTTCCTCCATAAACACAATCCTTTCATTCGGCTTTGCAATCTGCCCCGTAATTTTTGCTACTTTACTTGAGGGAAAACAGGCCTGATCCCCGATTGACCATGCTGCATTCATAGAAGTCGATATAATATACGACCGATGCATGTCTTTATCTGCTTCCGGACAGCGATAGATATCCGGATTTTGAACATACCCATAAAGCGCACCCCTCTTCAGCAAACTTACTCTCTCTGCGTATGGTAAAGACATATTCCAGTCAAATCTTGTTGTTGGAAATGTGCCAATCTCGTCGGTTGCGGGTACTGGGGGTAAAGGTGTGCACCAGTACGGTTCCGTTGGTGACGGGAAATTACCCCAGGGTTGTCCGCCGTTAACAAGTTTGCCGCCATTGTCATCGGCATACATTTTCCATGCGGCGGTAAGCATTCTCAGATTGGCCAGACATACTTCTTTCTTTGAGCGTTCGCGTCCGCTGGGATTTATAGCGCCCGCCTGCGCCAGCACAAGGGCAACACACGTCACCACTATAATGGCATCGGCTCTCGTCAAACCCTTATTCGTATTCATAATCATTTTTCGGCTAATCGCCCCACACCGCGTTTTCTACCCACTTGGCATCACCATTATAAGTATTTCCTCCGCCACACTTTTCAGCGTCAGCCTGAACCTTGAAACTTGCTAAATTCACGGAACCACCACTATCAACAATTTTGCACAATGCCAATGTCGATTGACATTTCCATTGAAAATACTCGGCGTGGCCGTCGGCAAACCCGTAATTGGCCCCGTTTCCGTGCGTAATGTTGGGTACATCACTTGTCCAATACGGGTCAGCAGTAGCACTATATGGAAATTGGAAAGCATCGGGACTTATTCTCTTCTCTTCCAAAAACACAATCCTTTCATTCGGCTTCGCAATCTGCCCTAAACTCTTTACTACAGGAGCATTGCTGGGGTAACCGCATTGGTCACATAGCGCATTCATAGAACAAGGTATAATATACGACCGGTGCATGTCTTTATCTGCCTCCGGGCAACGGAAAACAGTTACATCCTGGCAATATTTATAAAGCGCACCTCTCTTCAGCAAACTTACTCTCTCCGCATATGGCAAAGCAACTCCCGAAGCCGCAGTGGTGTCCCAGTCATATCTTATTGCGGGCCAACCGGTGCCAACGTCGTCGGTTGTGGGCAGCGGATGCGAGATATTGCACAGAGGCGTGCACCAGAATGGCTCCGTAACCAATGAATATTCAGCACCACCACCACTAAGGGCCTGCCCGCCGTTAACGATTTTGCCGGCGTTATCATTGGCATACATTTGCCATGCGGTGGTAAGCATTCTAAGATTGGCAAGACATACTTCTCGCTTTGAACGTTCGCGCCCGCCGGCATTTATAATACCCGCCTGCGCCAGCACAAGGGCGACGCACGCCACCGCTATAATGGCATCGGTTCTCGTCAAACCTTTATTTGCGTTCATGGTTTCACTCTAAGGATTTAACTTTGATGCTGTCTCTGAGCCCCATGCAGCAATCTGTGCCCAGCGAATATCCCTGGTTTGCGTCGGAGGTATTGAGCAGCCGGCTTGGGCGTTTTTGGCGCAATCGAGGGTGCTGGATTCAAGCCATTTGTGGTATTCGGCGTGGCCATCAGCAAAAGAAAAAGTTGTTCCGTTGCCATGCCGTGCCGATGGCGCATCCCACCATTGCGGCGGGGTTTGGAAAGTGACCGTCCAGCCGCCCATTGTTGTTCCTTCACAGCCGCCATCGTCAACAAAAATCATACGTTCGTATGGTTTCTCAATATCCTGGCGGGCCTTAATGAGCAATACGTTGGTATTTAACACAGCAGCTGCGATTACTGTAACATTCATCTGGTCAACTATAGAAAATGACCTTGTCTCGTCGGCAGTAGCCCTTGGGCATTTATATACCTCTATGTCTTTGACATACGTGTATAGTGCCCCCTTTGTTATCTGTGTTTTTTTCTCGGCCGGGCCAAAGGCAGTTCCTACCGACCAACATGGCGGAAGTGCCCAATCCCTCATAACCCATGGTCTCTCTCTGTAATGGATTCCACCTGGCGCATACCCTTGGGTGGCTATAGTGCATGGCGGGTCTCCATATTGCCCGTATTCTTCGACGTCGCCGTTGACTATTTTGTCGCTGTTATCGTCAGCGTACATTTGCCATGCGGCGGTAAGCATTTTCAGATTGGCCAGACACACCTCACGCTTTGCGCGTTCCCGCCCCCCGGCATTTATAGCGCCCGCCTGTGTTAGCACAAGGGCAACGCACACCAAAGCGACCACTAAATCAATCCTCGTCAGACCCGTTTGCTTTCTCATATTCAATCCTGTCGCAGATTGATTACTCAAAATCGCTTTGCGTCAGCCATTCTTCCACAAGGGCGTTTAAATCCCAGAGATTGATATAGGCGTCTCTGTCCACGTCGCCGGGGGCATAATAGCCGTATTTTGAAATTCCCGAGGCGCAGAACGTCGGATCGAAGGGGTCTGTGCAGTCGCGCCAGCTTTGGCCCAATACCGCGAAATCTGCGAAATCAACTATATTGTTCGCCCGCAAATCCGCCGGAATGTGAAGAACCGGCGACTGCCCACTGCAGGAATTGCTTGTTATCGCCCAGACCATGTTGTTGGCATCGCTGACAATGATAGTGCCATCCTCCGCGATTGTGGGGAAACTGACCCACCCTTTACCCTGGAAACGCGAAACCTCCTGCCCATTGGGGTCAACCACGCAAACGAAGTTGTCATCGCTTGCGGCGTAAATCAGGCCGTTTTTGTCGATGGTTAAAGTGAAACCGCCGATTAAACCTAAGCGAGTTATCCACTTGGTTGTTCCATTCGGCTCAACGGCGCGCAGGTAAGGGTCATCGAAACTGACGTATATCGTGCCATCTGAGCCGACCACGGGCGACGACCAGCCGGAAGAAGTTGTGTAGTTTATCCATCCCGTAGCGGCAATACCCTGCCACCTGCCCTCGTTGCAGCTTTCATATTGCTGCAGGAGCGCAGGAGTTATCGTTTTATGGCTGTGAAGGTATGTAAGGTACAAGTCTATTATCGAGCAGCATTGACCGCTGCCCGGGGCGCAGGAATAACAGGGGTCAGGCCGCAACTGCGCTGACCAGAGGATGTTGCCCGTGCAGGGGTCAACCGCGTAAAGATTCGGGTCGCGGACAAGCGTTTGATATATGGTTCCATCAGGACCAATCGCCGGCGATGTCACTATCTGGCCCTTATTCGGCTCGACGGCTCCAAAGTTACAAACCCATTTTACGCTGCCGCTGTTTGCATCCAGCGCATACAGATTCGGTTCGTAAAGTCCGCCTATATAAACCGTTCCGTTTTTGTCTATAACAGGCGTGGCTAATATCGTCCCATTTAACTTTGCCGACGCGCCGGTCTTAAACGTCCATAGCTCGCTGCCGTCTGCATCGAGGGCGTAAATAAGCCCATCTTCCGAGCAGATGTAAATTTTGCCGTCATATCCCACAACAGGCGTCGAGTAAATCGGGCCGGCTGTTTTGTGCGTCCAGGATATGTCCCCATAATCATCAATCGCGTATAACCAGCCGTTTTGGCCCGCGACATACACCATCCAGTAATAGCCCACGGCAGGCGAGCCGACGACGGCCGTGTTTATATCACAAATCCAGTTAAGCTCGCCGAGGTCGTCGAGCGCGTAAATATTGCCGTCTTCAGAGCCGATGTATATCCAGTAGCTGTCCCAGTAGGGCCGGCTCACGGCGACCTGCGATGAGACAGGCCCATCCGTTTCGAAAACCCATTTAACACAGCCAATTCGCGGCCCTTTGTTTTCGCTGGAGTTCGGGGCGGGCAATAAGCCCCTGCGGAGCCACTCCGGAGGCACGGCCGGCCGAGACGGATACCAGTTCACCGTAAACGGTCCGCTTGGCAGGCTAACCACATTGGCATCACCATTATCCGGCACAATTGAAATCACGCACTGATTTGACTCGATATCGCCCGGCAACTGCCAAATGTAGCTGTTGACATCGGCAATTGCGCTGGCAATCGTCTCCCAGGTATTGCCATTGTCGCTGCTGAAACGGATATCCACGCTGCCGACGCCGTATTTATTCCACATAATCGGATGTTTGCTGCTCGTCGCCCAAATCTCGCCGCCCGCGGGTTTGGTAACAACAATAATTTTGCCGTATTCGTAGGCCCCCATATCAACGGCGCTTCCCATCAATCTCGGCTGGCCGTCTAAGTCAACCTCATTCGGCCCCGGCCTATAAAGCTTGTTGCACGCATCAATGCAGGGCGAACCTGGGCGCAGGTGCAAATCGCCATAATCGTCGTTATTGCCAACTCCCCAGCCATCTCCTCCATCATTCGGCTCCCTGACAAACATCGGGTCATCATTGACATTGCCGTTATTTGCGTCTCCGAAGTAACTTAGAGGATCTTGGATGCAGCAGAAAAGCAAAGTTTGCCCCGGACTTGAGGACGTTGGATTTATCTGTGCGCTTGTTGTTATGCCAGTGGAATCCTTATTGCCCCAGAAGATGCTGTTAACAGCCGAAAATGCAGCGTTTCCCAAGTAGATGCCTCCGCCTAAGCCGCTTGCCGCATTGCCTGCGAGTGTGCAATTTGACATGGTCACGATGGCAGAAGTATTTTTATATACTCCGCCCCCGTTAACTTGCGCAAAATTCCCGGCCAAAATACTATTGTTAATATTCACTGTGCCGGAAAAGGCATAAATTCCGCCGCCGTTTGCCGAGGTTGTTCCCGATGCTATATTGCCGGCAATCAGCAATCTGTCGGCTGTTAACGAATAAACATATAATCCTCCGCCTCTGACTGCCTGATTGTTCATAATTTTGCAGTTGTTTATCACGACGGCAACTCCACTGGAACAATAAATGCCGCCCCCCAGGTTAGCCGATGAATTTCCGCTGATATTAGAATCAATTATAGTCACCGTTGTCGATGAGCCCGAACAATAAAATCCTCCTCCATAATTAGCGGCATTATTGTCCATGATGTTACAGTTTCGTATAAGCGGGGAAATATTAGTACCGGACACAGATATCCCGCCGCCCATAGAATAGTTACCATGGGTTATTGTGAGGCCGTCCAAAACCACACTTGAGTTTATGGCAAATCCTCCGCCCAACCAGTTGCAGTCAATCACGGTGCTTTCGACTATACCAGCATCGTTCGGGTCAATACTGCTAACGGTGACGGCCTTACCGGAAAAGGTGATGTTGTAATTCCCATCGCCGGAGTATGTACCCGGAGATATTAGGACCGTATCACCCGGTGAGGCCGCATTGATTGCCGATTGAATTGTTGTGTAGTCGCCGGGGACTGAAAGTACCGCGCCAAAGGCGCACGAGATTTGCAACAAGACTGCTGCTATTACGATGACCCTCTTCATTTTCCTGCCCTTTCAGAACAATATAAGGACTATTATACCAATACTATCTCGTTCATGTCCACTGAAAAGCTGCCTGAATATCAGTCTCTTCTCTTTATAACATAAAGTCCATAACCACTCCCTTTTGTTACAGTTTTTTTAGTGATTTTTTTGCGGATTTCCAAAAAAACGAAAAAATTACAACGAATGCCCTTTTTACGCTGAGGGCTTAGCTGCCGTCTGCATACCCGTATAGCCAGTGCCTTTGGCAACTAAGCCCGACCAAAAATCACTTGAAATAGGCCCCTTTTTCGGATAAATAAGTCATCCTGAACTGCGAAAGGGAAACAATATGGCAGATGTATCGAAAAAAGCGAAAAAACTTCATAGCCGGGCGTCGATGGCGACAAGGGCGATTCACGCGGGAGAACCGAGACAGAAATACGCCGACTCGCTGATGACGCCGATTGTCCAGACCGCCACATTTACCTTCAAAAACAGCAAGGCAATCGAGGATTACACCAAGAAGGGCAAGGCACATTACGAATACGGCCGGTACGGCAACCCGACCGCCAAAATCGCCGAGCAGCGATTAGCCGACCTCGAAGGCGCTGAGGACTGCGTTGTCTTTTCATCGGGGATGAGCGCAATCACCACAACTATTTTGTCGCTTGTGCATTCGGGCGACCACATCGTTATTACCGATGACAGCTATAAAAAAACGCTGGAGTTCTGCCAGTCATATCTAAAGCAGTTCGCGATTGACTGCACGATTGTCCCATTCGGCAGCTATGACTTTATCGACAGGGCCATCAGGAAAAACACCCGCTTCATTTTTTCCGAATCGCCCACTAATCCGTATCTGAACATCTTCGACCTTGTGAAAATCAAAAGAATAGCCGACAAGCACAAAATCCTTACGCTTATCGATTCGACTTTTGCCACGCCGTATAACCAGAGGCCCATCGAATTCGGTATGGATATTGTTCTGCAAAGCTGCACGAAGTATTTGGCGGGCCATAACGATATTCTGGCCGGGGCGGTTTTGGGCAAGCAGAAGCTGATAGAAAAAATCCGCGACCTGCACAAATCGATGGGCGGCACTATCGACCCGCACTGCTGCTATATGCTTTTGCGCGGGCTAAAGACATTTCCGCTTCGCATCCGCTATCAAAACGAGTCCGCTTTGCGAATCGCTGAATGGCTCGAAGCGCATCCGGCGATAAGGCGTGTTTATTATCCCTTCCTGCCAAGTCACCAGCACTACGAGGTCGCGACACAGCAGATGCAGGGCGGCGGCGGCGTAGTTTCGTTCGAAGTAAAAGGGACTCTTGCCGACTCCAAACGGCTGCTCGACCGGCTGAAACTGATTAACATCGGGCCTTCGCTGGGCGGCGTGGAATCGCTTATTACCCATCCTGCTCTTGTCAGCTATTACGACTACAGCCGGAAGGAGCGCTACAAACTGGGGATTACCGATACGCTGTTCCGGCTTGCCGTGGGCATTGAGGACACCGATGACCTGATTGCCGACCTTGAACAGGCTCTGCCTAAATCCTGAGAATACGACCGTTATCCGCTCTCAGCAACTTTAGAAGTCGTATTCGAAATTCCACAGTTTGTAGGTGACATTATCCGCCATCATCCATTCGACATGCCAGTCAAGAAACAGGTAGTGACATCCCGGTCTGGCTTTGCCCTGATTGTGGCGTGTTCTCGCAACGCGCCTGTTGTCCGGCGTATTGACATCATTCGCCAGGTGATCGGTACTCCACACATCACACATATCCCATCCCAGTTCCCCTTCCGTTGTTATGATGGCTCGATTCGGACCATCTTCGTTGTCCGCCAGGTAAATTTTGGTGTCTAATTTTTTAAGCCCGAACACTCTTGACGGCGCGTCTACTGCATATCCTGTCGTGTCGGTCGGACTTGCGAATCTCCAGTCATTAACCACAAAGCAAACCGTTTGATTTTTGTTGGGATAGCTCGGGCAACGATACATCCTGACATTACGGTAGTCCGTGCCTATCGAGCGCTCCGAGAGATACGGCATAAATAACTGAAACCAGGTCTTGCTCGACCCACTGGTTCCGCGCGGCAGAAAAAAGTTCCATGCTTCGGTATAGAAATTTGCCGCAAAACCAATCTGCTTCAGATTACTCCTGCACACGGTTGCCTGTGCCTGCCTTCTTGCCGCGGTCAGCGCGGGCAAAAGCACCCCCATCAGAAGCGCTATGATGGCTATCACGACTAAAAGCTCGATTAACGTGAAGGCGTTTCGCGGGGCAAAAAAAACTCGTCTCATCATCTATCTCACTGACTGATTATGTCTATTTGCAATTCATCAGCTATTATAATCGCCGCATCCGCCTTTTGACAGGCCTTGTTTTACCCCTGTAAAATAGCCCCGTTCCGGAAGTATATACTTACCGCACAGGCCTGAACAGACGGAGGGGGGCTACGCACGGGGCAAAAAAGAGCGGGGAAGGTCTGCGCGCAAGGGGGAATTGCCTCAAAAACGCGGGCAGGGGGCTTCTAAATGAGAGCTAAATACCCCCTGACAGCAAGAAGCCGACAAACCAAAAAAAAACAGGACTGGTATTCTCAAATAGAAGAACCAGTGAGGGAATTAGTCCGCCTATTAAGAAACAATGGCTTCAATACTTTTTGTTCTTGTGGGCATAACAAACCCCATCCTTGCGTAGATATGGAATGGTATGGTTTTGAGGAAGAGGCGCGTAAGGTTTACTGTCTGTTACTCGAAAATGGCTATAACAATTTTGAAATACGCCTGTTTTTGCCCAGCTCTGTAATGGGGCGTTATATGAAAGTTACATTACTTAATGAACACTAACCGCCAGATGTTTGGGCATTTTTGTAGCAAGGCGTGCAAAGTATTTCGCAATTGCTCACGGTATCTGTTCCGCCGCCTATTGCGGGTATTTTGTAGCGAGCGTGCCAATTGCCTTCATCTAAGGGTTCGTAACAAGGGCCTTTATGGCCGCAAGTTTTACGGGAGCATTGGCATTTATGCCCAGACAGTTTATATGCTTGTTCAATTACTGATTGCGGGAAAGCCATATTTGAATTCCTTAAAATTGACGTATCAATTTTCCTTTGATGATAACCAATAGGTGGTAATAAAACTATGAAAAAGAACGAAATTGACAAAGCAAAGGAAGGAAGGGGAATAATGCTTTATTGGGTTAATGGGCTGGTTTATACTGTTAGGATATGGCGATTATCAAATACTGCAAATTTATTAATAGTCCCATTACCGCACTTTTTGCTACGTTCATTCTTACTGCTATCGCATCCAGTGGGAAGGTTAGTATGAACTACTCTAATTTTCTTTTGATAATCGCGGGCTTGATTGGGTTTTTTGGAATATATCGTTCTCTTTATGGTATCCTTCTTAAATTCACAGCTTGCCTATTTTTAGTTATCATGTTGGTCACGATTTCGTGGTGGATTAAACCAGACAAAGCGGTCAAACCACTTACGCCAGAGAATCCGATAGCCAAAGAAGCTGAAGTTGCAAAGCAAATTCACAACATAGATACTAAACAGGCCATACGAACCTTTTTTGAATCTGTTGACCCTGTTATATTGCAAAAGATTGATGTAGGACAAAAAAAGCTTTTAGTGTATTTTAGCATACCACAGCAAGTGAAACTTGAAGATTTACCCAACTTGCCTAACTATGGTAATTATTTATCCTTTGAGCCAAACTATGATTACAACGACACGAATTTCGTAAATGATAAAAATAAGTTTGGCTGGAAATACGGCTTTCAGCCGCAATACGACCTTTGCCCGAAAGATGCGCTTAAAAAATAATTTGAAAAATAATAATTTTATACTTGACACACAGACGATAGGCGTTACAATGTTTCTATGAAAACGAAAAATAAAAAACCTGTTCGGACGAAAGACGTAATCGTTAAAGAGTTGCCAATAGCTTGCTCAAACGAAGCGGCGGCGGTGTATTTTATGGAAAAGCAACGATGGGGTGAGCATCCCGCCTGTCCTCATTGCGGCAGTGTCAACGTATCCAAGATGACAAGCAAGGATGGCGGACGGAATAAAAGATTCCTTTGGCGTTGCCACGATTGCAAGAAACAATACACTGTTCGTGTCGGCACGGTTTTCGAGGATTCACGAGTGCCGCTTAAAATATGGTGTCACGCTTTTTGGGCGGCTTGTGCATCCAAGAACGGCGTAAGTGCCTTACAGATTAAGCGAGAATGCGGCGTAACTTACAAAACGGCTTTATTTATTTTGCATCGTATTCGCTACGCGATGACTGCGCCAAGCTCGAAAGAGAAATTACAGGGGACTATTGAGGCGGACGAAACGTATGTCGGTGGCAAGCCGCGATTCCGGGGAATGAGTAAAGCGGAACGTGGCAAAACAAAAATGCCTGTGCTGGCTTTAGTTGAACGCAACGGAGGTGTTCGGACGCGAGTTATTCCGAGTGTGACCGCCACTGCGTTAAAAAACGAATTACGAAAAGAGGTCGATTTGGCGGCAAGAATTATCACTGACGAAAATCCTGCCTACAAAAATGCCACAAGAGTATTTTGGGGCGGACATAAAACAGTATGCCATAGCCGACGCGAATATGTTCGGGGCGATATTTATACCAATACAGTGGAAAGTTTCTTCGCACGTCTTAAAAGAGGTCTTTATGGAACGTATCATTCAGTCAGCAAAAAGCACCTGCATAGATACGTTTCGGAGTTTGGGTTTCGATGGAATACCCGACAATTAAACGATGGTGAGCGCATCACAAAAGCAATCAAAGGTGCAGAAGGTAAGCGGTTGATGTATCGAGAGCCAATAGCCGAATCAGCTTAATTTTGTTCTTTTAGTAAGTGAATGGAGGCAATATAATAATATGGCCGTGCTGGGGCTTGAACCCAGAAGAGCGCACGCGCTCGCCAATATCCAGAACTGGAGCGTTTGCCATTTTCGCCACACGGCCATATAAGAGAGTCCTGCGCAGGGATTAACCCCGCGCAGAACTCAAGGAATTTATCTTGACAGTGGTGGGGCACGAGGCCATATTGCGCAACTTTGTAAAGCAGTTTTTATCGAACTTTTTGAAAATATTTACAGGGAATACGAATGTCTAAAAAACCTCAAAAGCGAGGCCCGAAACCAGACCATCTTGTTATCGGTGGCGACTGGAAGCGGGCCATAAAGAAGGCCATTAACAAGCCAAAACCGGCCAAGGGATGGCCCAAAGAAAGCAAATAGCTTAAGCCAGTTTTCGATGTTGCAAAAAAGAAACATCACCTGTGTGTTAAGTATATACTTCCGCCCCGTTCCAATGTCAAAAAGCGCTCAATTTTCAGTCCAAAATCAGCCAATATTTTGAAAAAAAATGTCGTGTTTTTGTGCTATCTGTTTGCCAAGAAAGTCACATTAAAACCTTATTATGGCTTTAATAATCGGCTTTTTTTGCTTTTATATCACTAACCGAGTGTCCAAAACAAATGTTTCATACAACTGTTTGATACAAATGTTTTATACTTTGTATGAAACAAGCGTTTTATACAAGCAATTAAAACGGCTGATTCAAGGAGATAAGTATGAATAGTTTAGATGACAAAAACCTGACAAAAGAGGCCCGGATAACACGAAAGCGGCTGCTGGAGGCCGCTGAAGAGATGTTCGCCCAAAAGGGTTTTGACGGAACCGCTATTCGAGATATTACCACAAAGGCAAGTCGCGGCCCCGCATCCGTGAACTACTTTTTCGGCGACAAACGTGAACTTTACGAGGAACTATTCCGGTTGCGTCTTCGTGAGATGAATGAAAGCCGGCTTAACGCCATCAATACCTTTATGAGCGACAAGGGCAAACTGACGCTCGAAAAATTACTTTATGCTTACGCCGTTGATTTTCTCAAGCCGTTTGCGGACCCGCAGCAAAGCCAGCGATTTATGCAGCTTTTCTTTCGAGAGATGGCGGAGCAGCGGCTGCCCAGAAATATGTTTCTCGATGAACTGGCTGCCCCGACGCTAACCGCAATGGAAAAAGCAATCGCTGTTATTTATCCGAACATAAATGAACATGATGCCCTGATGAGCATTCTTTCATTAACCGGCCAACTGGTTCACATTACACAGGTCAAGGTGTTATTCGAAGGGGCGCAAGGTCATTCAATCACATCGATTAATATCGAGGAGTCGATAAACCATATAGTTAAATTCTCGGCGGCCGGAATCAGGGCTTATGCCAAAGGGGACAGGAAATGAAACGGACAAACAATATAATCCTGTGCCTTTTAGTGTCGGCGATTTTACTTCCCGGCTGCGAAAGCAAAGAAGAGTTCACTAACGAGGCGACGTTGTCACGGGAATCGGCATACAAGCAGTGGGAAGGCCGCAAAGAGGTCGAGAAGCAGACACAGGCGGTAATTTCGGGAAAACTAACTCTCGATGATTGCCTGAAACTTACGCTGACGGACAACAAAACGCTTTTGAAGACGCTTGAGGAAAGAGAGGCGGCACGAGGCGGCGAGATTGGTTCGTATTCTGCGATACTGCCGACGGCTGGGCTTTCGGCCGGTTATGAACGTGTTGACGAAAAACAATCTTTCACCTTCAGCGGCCAAAACATAACAATGGGCTCGCTGGATAATTACTCGGCGGCGCTGACGGTTACGCAGCCGATATTCGCGGGCGGGGCGATTTCCGCCAGAATCAACGCGGGGCGTCTTGGGGCGCTTATGGCAGACCAGGCCGTGCGAACCGCGGTGCAGGAAACGGTTTACGCGGCGCAGCTCGGTTATTATACCGTTCTTTTGGACCAGCACCTTTACGCGATAAGCGAAGACGCGGTCAAATCCGCAAAGGCGCATCTGGATGACGTAAACCAAAAACACGCTGTTGGCGTCGCTTCAAGCTATGACGTTCTGCGTGCGGAGGTTGAACTGTCGAATTTCACGGCGCAGTTTATTCAGCGACGAAACGCCATTAATATTTCCAGGGCGAACCTTCTCAAAATAATGGGCGTTTCGCAGGACAGCGCATTTGTTCTCGGCGACGAGCTTGTTTACTCTCCTTTCAGCATCAAGATGGAGCAGGCGGTCGCGGCTGCGTACCGAAACCGGCCCGACCTGTTCGGCAGGGAGCTTGATATAAGACAGCAGAAAGAACTGCTTACAATCGCGCAAAGCACTTATTACCCGATGGTAAGCGCATATTACAAGGATTACTGGACGAAGCCGAATTCTCACGACCCGATGCAACTTGGATGGGACAGCGGGTGGAACTACGGGCTTACGGCGTCTTTGTCGCTTTTCGACGGCTTCGCACGCGAGGGCGGCGTCATATCGCAAAAGGCCCGGCTCAAACAATCGCAGATTGACCTGGTCGATACCGAGGAAACAGCATTGTTTGAGCTGACAAAGGCGACCCTCAGCATCGAGGACGCCGCCGAATTCGTTGATTCGCAGAAGCTCAATCTTTCCCGCGCGGAAGAGGGGCTGCGGCTGGTTGAGGCGGGTTACAGACAAGGGACAAATACACAGGTTGAGGTGGTTGACGCCCAAACGGCTCTCACAACGGCCAAGGCGAACTATTACCAGGCGATTTATTCTCACCTGGTCGCCAAACTCGACCTGAACAAGGCGATGGGGACACTTGCGCGTTTAGAACCCTCAAAGATGACGCAACCGGCGTCGGACGCAAATAACGTTCAAATGGAGCGAAAGTAAAAATGAGTATTATCAAAAGAGCGATAAGAAGCGGCTGGGAACGAATAACTACAATCGGGATAATAGCGGGCATAGCCGTATTGATATGTGCGGGAATTTATATCGTCCGGGCGATGTCGCGAGAATCGACCGATGACGCATTCATAACCGGGCACGTCGTTTCGGTAAGCGCACGCGTCGCAGGCTACGTCGATAAAGTGCTGGTGAACGACAACCAGTCCGTTGGGCAGGGGGACATCCTTGTCGAGCTTGACCCGCATGATTTCCAGGTCAGCCTTGATATGGCCAGCGCTAATCTCTCAACGGCACAGGCGACAGAAAAACAAAGCCGGGCGCAGGCGAGTATGGCATCGGTGGAGGCGGGCAGGTCCGAAAAGGATTACAAGAGATACCAGCAGTTGTTTGACGCCAATGCGGGAATCACGCAGCAGCAATTGGACAACGCCTCGGCGGCTGCGCGTTCCGCGCAGGCACAGTTCGAATCGGCCAACAGCCAGATTGCTGCCGCTCAGGCGAGAGTTGCCGAGGCGAAAGCCGCCGTCGAGCAGGCGGAATTGAATCTTTCGTATACGAAGATAATCGCCCCTCAGGCGGGCTTGGTTACTCAAAAATCCGTCGAGCAGGGCGAGCACATAAGCACAGGGCAACCGTTGCTGGCGATTGTCCCGCCGGAAATCTGGGTGGTCGCCAACTTCAAGGAAACACAGTTGAAGCATATGAAGCCGGGCCAGCAGGTAATTATTAAGGTCGATGCCTTTTCCGGGAAAACTTTCAAAGGACACGTTGACAGTATCCAGGCGGGGACGGGTTCGGTATTCAGCTTATTGCCTCCTGAAAACGCCACAGGCAATTACATCAAGGTTGTGCAGAGGGTGCCTGTGAAAATTGTTTTTGACGAAGACGCTAATGACCTGAAGAAGCTCTCTCCCGGAATGTCCGTAATACCGGTAGTAAAAGTGAAATGAGCGATACGCCGGAAAAACTGCCTGATTTAACCGAGTATGAACTGCCGCATCACCCGTGGGTGCTAGCGGGAGCGGTGATAATTGCGCCGTTTATGGAGGTGCTCGATACCACCATAACCAACGTGGCGTTGCCTCACATTGCGGGCAATCTTTCCGCCTCGGCTGATGAAAGCACCTGGGTTCTGACCTCATACCTCGTCTCAAACGCGATTGTGCTGCCGCTTGGCGGATGGTTTTCGTCGCTGTTCGGCAGAAAGCAATTTTATCTTGCCTGCGTGATACTTTTTACCTCGGCGTCTTTTTTATGCGGGCTGGCCCCCAATATCGAGCTTCTTGTGTTCTACAGAATTTTGCAGGGAGCGGGCGGCGGAGCGCTTCAGCCGATAGCGCAATCTATTCTTGTCGAAAGCTTCCCGAGAGAAAAACGCGGAATGGCAATGGCTCTATTCGGGGTATGCGTGATAACCGCCCCCATAATCGGGCCGACCCTGGGCGGGTGGATTACGGACAATTATAACTGGCGATGGGTGTTCTTCATCAATATCCCGGTCGGAATACTGGCTGTGTTTCTTGGAATGCTGCTGGTCCATAACCCGCCTTATCTCGTTCGCAAAAAAATCGGTCAGGATTTCAAAATCGATTATATTGGCCTCGGCTTTATCGCGGTTGGACTTGGCGCACTACAGATTATTCTGGATAAAGGGGAACGCGAGGACTGGTTTGATTCCCATTTTATAGTAACACTTACAATAATCTGCGTCGTATGCTTAGTCGCAGCAGTTTTCTGGGAGTTGAGACAAAAAGACCCTGTTATAAAACTTCGCATACTCAAAGACCGCAATCTGGCGCTGGGTGTTGTTGTGATTTACGCCATCGGGTTTGTATTATACGGAAGCACCGCGTTACTGCCGATGTTTTTGCAAAGTTTGATGGGGTACTCAGCAATGGACAGCGGTTTGGTGATATCGCCCGGCGGCATAATCACAATGATTTCGATGCCATTAGTGGGGCTTCTGGCAGCAAGGGTTCAGGCAAAATGGCTTCTTATAGTAGGTTCAATATTCGGCGCAATCGGTCTTTTTATATCCGCACGATTCACGCTGCAAATCAACTTCTGGGACGCGGTCTGGTCAAGGGTTGTTATGTCCGCAGGACTTGGATTTTTATTTATCCCCATCAATGTCGCGGCCTATTATTACATAGCGAAAGTCGATACCGATTACGCATCGGGACTGATTAACCTGGCGAGAAATCTTGGCGGCAGCTTTGGTATCGCTATTACTACGACAATACTTGCCCGGCGGATGCAATTCCACCAGAGCAGATTAGTCGAGCACGTTACCGGCACCAACCCGGTTTATCAGCAGTACTTTGCGAAAATACAGGCGATGTTCGTTCAGCAGGGCACGGATATTGCCACTGCGGCAATAAAAGCGAAGACGCTTATTTACGGGTTTGTCCAGCAGCAGGCCGCGATGCTCTCCTATCTCGACGTTTTCTGGCTTCTTGGTTGTATGTTCCTGCTGATGATTCCGCTGGCGTTTTTGATGAAAAAGACAACCCCTCACGCGGGAACTGTGCCCGTGCACTAATGATTTTCTCCGATTTTACTATTCTTAAATCTTTGTCTGCCAAAGAGTTACGGAACCCAAAAAACCTGCGCAAATCATTCTGCCGGACGGTATAATATATTGTTGATTTGATTATCGTTTTATGAAAGGACTTTCCGGTGATGTCCCTGACAAAACAAAAAAAGCCGAACACGCAAATTGTCGCAAACGCCGATGCGCTCGCATACAAATGCCTCGACTTGTTCGTTGCCTCAGTCGAAGAAACCATCAAACAAAGAGACGCTTTTTATCTGGCGATATCCGGAGGCAGAAGCCCGCAGCGATTCTTTGAAATTCTCGGCTCAGAAAAAAAGGCATTGTCGCTGCCGTGGGATAAAATTAATTTGTTCTGGGTCGATGAAAGATATGTCCCCCACGATTCACCACACAGCAACTACAAACTCGCCGCGGATACATTTCTGACGAAAGTCCCGATACCCAAAGAAAACATCCACCCGATTTCGACCGATTTCGAGGACTTCGATTCCGCTGCCAGGCAATACGAGAAAACACTTCGAAGCGTCTTTCACATAAAATCGGGTCAATTGCCGAAATTCGACCTTATAATTCTCGGGATGGGTTCCGATGGCCATACCGGCTCGCTTTTCCCGAACTCCAACGCCTGTTTCGACGCAAAAGACCTCGCCTGCGTGGTTTATCTTCTGGATCAGAAATTGCCCGACCAGATGCTCAATAGAATCACGCTCACTCATCCCGTTATCTGTGCCGCTTCGCAGATAGTCGTTCTTGTCAGCGGTTCCGAAAAAGCCCAAACCTTAAAGGAAGTTCTCGCCGGTCCGCCTGATGAGATTCGCTATCCGATTCACGTCCTCTGGGCCGTTCTGGATAAGGTCCTCTGGCTGATTGATTCTCCAGCCGCTGGTTTAATTTAATTAAGCGGCGTGCTGAATGACGATTTTTAGCCCCATAGCGATGAGGACGAGGCCGCCGATTATCTCGATACCGCCCTCGAAGAAATGCCCGAATTTTTTACCGATATAGACGCCGGCAAACGACAAGCCGAAAGTTACCGCGCCGATAATGATAACCGCCAGCACAATCGCATGTGTAATAAGTGAAATCGTAATGCCGACCGCCAGAGCGTCGATGCTCGTCGCCACCGCAAGGGCAAGCACTACCGCCAGGTTAGCCGGGTTCGGCGTTTTTCTTTCCTCTTTGATTTTGAACGACTCATAAATCATCTTAAGCCCAACTGCGGCCAGTATCCCGAAGGCAATCCAGTGGTCATAATTCGATACATATTGCTTCACCGTCAACCCGGCCAGATAACCGACAACCGGCATAAACGCCTGAAACCCGCCGAAGAACCCCGCCATTCGAAGCGTATGACGGATGTGCAGTTGTTTATACGCCGCGCCGGTAACGATTGACACCGCGAAGGTATCCATCGCCAGACCAACTGCTATCGTAATAATAGAAAGCAATTCCACTTCCTCAGTTTCCTTTCATTGCCCGCTGATACGATTCCAAACTGGCCCTTAACTGTGTAACAATATCGTCTCTGCCTTCCTTCTGGGCTGCCGAAATCGCTTTTTGTGCCATATCGATGGCGCTTTTGAAATCCTTTTTGGCGGCGTACGCCTGCGAAAGAAACGCCATCGGCTCGGCTGCCTGATTGGACAATTTACACGCTTTTTCGAGCTGCTCTATCGCGGTATTTATGTCGCCCTTTATGCCGTAAAGCAATCCGGTCTCTTGATAGAACACGAAATTATTCGGGTCTTTCGCCTGTAAATTCAGAATTATACCCAGTGTTCTATCGATCTGCCCGCTCTCGACGCCGGTTTGATAAAGATTATTCAATGCGCTCAGCTCGTGCGGGTTTTCCGCCAGCACCCTGTCGAACTGTTCAATCGCTTTGTCATACTGCTTAATTTTTACGAGCGAGACCCCATAGCGATTGCGCACCTCGATTTTGTCCGGCTTTATCCGCAGCGCAATCGCAAATTCAGCAGCCGCTTCTGCGTCCCGGCTTTTGTCCTGCAGCGCGCACGCGAGCTTATCATGTACTTCTTCCCACCCGGGACTAAGTTCCAGCGCACGCCTGAAACTATCTATTGCCTCATCCAGTTGCCCCTTGCTTTCGAGAACCTGACCATAGTTTTTATACATAATATAGTTGTTCGTTGTTACATCCAGCGTATGCCGAAATAACGATTCGCTGTCCTTCCAGTATCCGACCTGTGCTCTGGTCATCATCAGCAACGCGAGCAGAATCGCCGTGCCCGTCACAGCCGGAACAATTTTTGGCAGACGCGATTTCGCCGATATTTCGCCGGTGAGCCAGGCGACTACGATATAAATACCTATGCCGGGCAGGTACATATATCGGTCCGCCATCGACTGCACGCCCACCTGGACCAGGCCGATAACGGGAACCAATGTCCCCAGATACCAAAACCACCCCGTCAACAAGAATCTGTGCCTGCGCCTCTCAATAATTACTGCCGTCGTCAATGCCAGCAGCACCACAAGGCACAAAATCACCTTCCACGACGGATACCCGTTAGCATCAAGCGGATATAAAACCGCCAGCGGGGTCGGGTAAAAAATCTTGCCGATATATCTGACATACGACGTCAGCGCGTTTCCGACCCGCAAGCTTATCGGCAGCGAAACCATATCCGTTGCCGCTCCCGCTTTGGCCTGCACTATGTACGTTACAATGCAAAACGCCGCCGAAATCGCCATAAGCGGGGTTTTATCGAAAATCGCCCGCCAAGGCCACCGCCATCCTTTCAAGTCCCTGAACTTGGCAATCGGCCAATAGTCCAGCAGAATCAAAACAAAAGGAAGCGTTACCAGCATCGACTTGGAAAGCAATCCCGCTACGAAAAGAATCGTCATCGCCGAGTATCGCCGCAATCCCGGCTTTTGCGCATACCACAAATACGTCCATATCGTCAAAAACGCGAAAAAGCTGCTCAAAACATTTTTACGCTCGGCGGCCCAGGCGACAGATTCCACGCCAAGAGGATGCAAACCGAAAACTGCCGCGACAAATGCGCTTAGCCAGACCGCGGACGTCATTTTTTTCAATATCAAAAAAAGCAGGATTACGTTTGCGATGTGAAAACCAACGCTGACCAAATGATGTCCTGCCGGTTTCATACCAAAAACGGCGCTGTCGATAAGGTGGCTCATCCACGTCAGCGGATGCCAGTTTCCCTGATACGAGGTCGTAAACGCCCACTTGAGCGAATCGATACTAAGCCCCCTCAGCACCTCATCGTTGCCGGTAATATATTTGTCGTCGTCATAAAAAACAAAATCGTTCGACCTTACCCCTTCAAAAGCTGCAAACGTCGCCGCCGCCAGGACAACGCATATTAACACCGTCTTGGATATTTCCGTTTGTTTTGTCTGTATATCACCGTTTGGCATACCTATTTCGGCTTCAAATCAAAAATTGTTATTTCAGGTCTCGCAAAAAATCTCATCTTCGGATTAAAGCCGGCGGCCAGTCCAAGACCGCGATTTACATAAAGAATAGTGTTGCCGACCTTGTACTCGCCGGATTCGTATTTTTTACCGAATTTAGAGAGCGTAATAATCGCGCCGTAAAACGGCAGGGCAATCTGTCCGCCGTGAGTATGTCCCGCAAGATATAAATCAACGTGCGTACCGTTCAAATCTTCCACCAAATCAGGGTAGTGATAAAGGAAAATACTGAAGCAATCTTTGGGAACCTTCTTCAGCACACCGCCTGCCTTGCCTTCCTTCTCGCAGGAAACTCCTGTAATCCAAATATTCTCTCCATCTTTCTTGACTTCGATGCTGTTTCCATCTAACTCAACAAAACCCGTCCCGCTAAAAATGTCCGTTCCCAGCCAGAAGTACGAATCGATATTTCCACGCACAGCAAACTTCCCGAGCCGGGCCTCCAGCTTTCCCATTGTTTCTTTAAACCGCTTTAACCCCCTTGCGTTGTTCGCCGCATCGCCTGTAAATACGATAATGTCCGGCTTAAGGCCGTTAATTATTTCCACCATTTTTTTCTCATTGAGCGGTTTTATGGTGCAATGCGTATCCGATATTTGCACTATCCGCATTGCAGTTTGATGCAATTTGTTCGTTGGAATTTCGACTTTTTTAACTTCTATCCAGTATGGCTCTATAAGATGGCCGTATAATAAGCAGACCACTCCCAGTATTGCCAGCAAGTGAATAATTATCGCGCCGGCGGACCGGAATCGCTTCGGAATTCCCTGTCCCCTTCGCTTGCTTTTTACAATACCAATTATCAGGGACGCCTCAGCCGCGTAAACAGCGAATACGACGCAGACAAAAATCAGAACTGATACGGCTCCCCATGGTGTAAGTTTATGCTTTATAAAATTAATCACTAATAGAATTTCACTTATCATTCAAATCCTTATTCAGCTTTTATCAGTCCGTCGTTCGTTAAATCCTCTGTTATTTTCTGTCCCGGCTTAACAACCAGAAAATCCTTCTCATTCCATCGGCCGTCCACAAGCCGCTGCATCAGGCCCGAATCGCCCTTTATCTCATCATACTTCCAGTTGAGATATTCTGCCGCCTTTTTGGTGAACTGCTTTTCCCGCTCATTGTTGGCAAATCCCCAGTCGATATACGTCGCCCAGTTGTACTCTTTCATCCAGCTCTGCTCGGTTTCCATAAGATACCTGGCGTTGTCCTCACCGAATTTTTCGACGTATTCTTTCAGCGTTCTTTCGAAGCGTTCTTTTCCCGGCTGCATATCCGTCTCAATCCACCCCGGGCTGAACCAGTAAACCCCGCGATGGCTTTCAAAGTACTCTTTATATACGTCCTTCGAGCCCAAAAGGAGCGTAACGCAGTCGTGTCCTCTCGGCACAATGACAGGAATTTTGGCGGACAAGCCGATTATTCCGTTACTGCAAAGCCCATATCCCAGCAGCGAAGCATCATAGGGCCTGTTTTGGGTATCGGTTGTCGTATCGAGCGCCTTTTGAACCTCCCGGCGCAATTTTTCCGGCTCATTGTGCAGCCCCTGTTTCATCACCATCACGTCAACTGTGTTTGGCGAGCGGGCAGCGCAATAATACGCCTCTTTTTGCATCACTTTGCATACGATAAATTGCAGCCGCATTCGCGGCAGATTACCATAAAGACGTGAAAATATAAAGATTTGTGCCCTGGTGTTTTTGTGGATTTTTTACTCCGGGTCGTATGCGCTATTATCCGGCGAGAGGAATCCTATTTTGCAATCATTTGCGGTTTTGTTAAAGGTTTCAATTGCAGTTTGCACCTTCGTGGTGCTATTGGTGTAAAGTTCCTTCTGCGAAGTTGCATGCCCATCACACCAGGCAACATTAGTCATCCGGTTGTGCCGATAACCCTGCGTCCCGCCTTCTCGGATATCAAAGTCATAATCGCCATCCCAATACAACGATGAACGCATAAATTTATTCGCCCCCCCGGCATATTGGCCGTCCCCGAATAAGGCGCACGCTACGGGTTTCCTGACCTGCGTTGTCTTTGCCGGCATTACTATCGTAAATAAGGGCAGCGTCGGATTAGTAATAACACTGCCCGTATATGCATCAGTAACGCTTTCTCCCTGGCCGTGGCCTATATAACTCGTATTGTAATTGTAGCCGGTGTAGGGATCGCTTAACCAGTTACTGCTGCTTTTATATGATGGACATTGTTGAACTTTTTCGATGGTGTCGCCTTCCCAAAGCAGGCCGGGGACTGTCCTCGATTGGCCGTTTTCCGTTATCTGCGTGAAATCCCAGCAATACGCGTATGTGGTTGATACGTTTTCCTGCCAGGAATACTGAGCAATTGGATAATAATCATTGTTGTTTTGAGCGTAACTATCCGCGGCTAAGGCCATCTGCCGCAGGTTATTCAGGCAGTAAGCCCGGTTCGCCTGCCTGCGTGCCCCGACCACCGACGGCGTCAAAATCGACGTAAGCAATGCGATTATTGAAATAACCACTAAAAGTTCAACTAAACTAAATGCTTTTTTGCCCATTAACGCTCTCACAATTTTTAATCGCAGTTATAAGTGCAAACTAACCAGTTACCGGTCAGCGTTGCCAAATCATCCCAGCCAGTTTCCGCGTGCCATTGCTGTGCCAGTATCGCGAAATCTAAAAAATCTACCCTGCAATCTTTGTTCATATCGCCAGTCGGACAGGGATGTGTCGGGTCGCCGCAGGCGGCAACGTCTGATATCGCGTCAATCACGCCCTGGCTTTCAGCAGTGCCGGTGAGTTTGACGTATTGAATCCACCTGTAGCCGGTATTGGGGTCAACCGCGAGATTGTTGTAGTCGGCCAGGTTTTGCAAGTCGTATCCTGTTCCTCCGCCCGAGCCGTCATATAAATCAATCGCGTCAGCCGCCGAGATATTCACAAAGTCGCTGTAACCGAGATTCGGGTCAACCGGTTTCGTAAAATCCATTTCCCTGTCCGTCCAGCAGGCGTTTTGCCTGTCCCATTTATATGCCTGCGTGGGGAATAAATCATCCGCGAAAGGACCGTTGTTGAAACTATACCAGGTTACGCCATCCTGACTCACCGAAACTTCTATCTGTTCGAACTGGCCACCATTTGTTAATGCGTAAGTATTCATATTTATGCTGTCGCTGATGTTGCCAGTGCCCTTAAACCAAGAGTTGCCGAATACAATAAAATCTATCCCATAAAGATTTCCCGGGTAGTCAACTACCTTATGGTCAAATTTGACAACTATAAACGCGCCTGGATTTAGTTTGGTTACCACTTTTTTATCATTAAGGTCAACGTCGTAAGCCGGCTCAACCAGCTTAACTCTGAAATTGGGATCCAGTCCCAATCCAGGAAGGTTTTTACATACTGTCGACGGCTTACCAAGCACGGAGCAGGGGTCATTGTATGGTGACGGGCCCAAGCTGCCGCCGTAACTGACCAATTCGCTGGCAAAATCGGAAATCCCCAATGCCACGGGGGTTGCCGCAAGAATGATTAAAAAGCAAATAAATCTAATATTACCTGCGGCGGCCATATCGTTATTTTTTCTTTCGCTTTCCAACAAGCAGTCCGCCAATCGCTAAAATTGTTAAAGTGCAGGGTTCCGGCGTCGGAATAGTCAAGGTTGCGCTTGTCCAGTTATCATTATCCAGATTCAGACCTTCGATTTTGTCGTTGGTGAGAACTTCTGAAGTTAAGCCGGCGGCGGTTGCATTCCAGGTTACGCCGCCATTCATTGTATCGCCCACCCACCACCAGCCGGAGTAGCCGGCGCTTGTGTGATTATCGCTGTCTATCGACGGGTTGTAGTAAAATGCATCGCCTACAAAATTCCCTCCGTATAATGTTGTTATATTCAAAGCTCCCGCCGCATCAATTGCCGCCAGGGCATCCGAAAGATAAGCTGTCCCGTCCCACCTGAAACCCCAGGCGTGCGAACTGGTTTGGTAAGGGCCGTTTGTCTGGTTCCAGTCAATAACGACTATCGTCTCATTACTGCCTGCCCCGGCCCAGTAATCAACCACGATATCAAGTCCCTGCATCGTGTAGCCCTTCGCTGCTGCACTAACCACTAAAACAATCATCAGATAAACTAAATTTCTCATCACTCTCAACGAAGCCATTTTCCCTTCTCCAAAACTCTGATAAACTCTTTCATCACTGTTACCCCTCTCCGTCACATCCAAACCGGGCAGCATCTGCTGCCTTTGACCTCCTTTCATGCGTCAATTCGAAACTAGCGCAAAATAAAAAGCCGTCGTCCCGCGAAAGGAACGACGGCTCAATAAACTAAAAGACAAAGCGCAAAAACTGCGCCATAGCGCATCAGCTCAGGGTTCCATTCCGCGAGAACTCCACTAACCACTTAATTCACCACAGGCAGGTTTTCTGACTCGCGCCTTACCTCAAGGCCCCTTCCCACCCCGCACATTAGTGCGAAACAGTGGATATATGCCTTTTGGACTTTCGACTATAAATCGAAACAGACGCTTACAGCCGCGGGTCGGTCTCGGCTTTCAACCGAGTTCCCATTTGTTTATCTCAAAGCTTTCGCCTTGAGACCTGTGATTACCATATTTCTTTTCCAAAGAGCTTTCACAATGCTCTTCTACCGCTCAATCACAAAACCTGCAACAAAAAAATTTATTTTTTTTCGCTTTTTCACCAAACATGCACCACTATCTAAGCCACTCCTCCGCCAATACCGCCAAATCCATTAAATCGACACGGTTATTCCCGTCCTTGTATATGTCCGCTTTTATACCGCTGGTGAGCCACTCTTGTGCCATTATTGCAAAATCTGCGAAGTCAACTGTGCAGTCGCCGTTGAAATCTGTCTTTAGCCCGCATTGTTCGTATGCTCCCATATCCACAACAGCCACACCATCGCCGTTGCCATCTGCAATACGCGGATGACCCGCAATATCAAATGGAATCGGCTCTGTGGTATTACCGTCGCCGTCGATGTCCGTTATATCCGCAGAAACAAGATTGTTACTGCCGGCATCGACACACGGACTATTGACCTGCAAACGAAAATCGTCAGTCCCCATGAAAAGCGGGTCGGCATTTATATTGCCTGTTCCGGGCCAGCCGGCGTTTACGTCGCTGTAGTAAATGTTGGCAGTGGAGATGTCGTTATTCCACAGCCATCCCGACCCGTTCCAGATAATGCAGTTGGCAAACATTACAGTGCTGGGATATGACTGCTCTTCAGAATCGCAGGCCAGAACCGCGCCATTTGCGGATATATTACCGTTGAATGTGCAATTGCTTATCGTCAGGTTGCTGTAAAATTCGAATATGCCGCCTCCATTGTCAGCTGAGTTTTGAATCAATACACAGTTGACGAGCGCCGGGTTACTCCAATAATCGTATATTCCGCCGCCGCTGCCGGCTGAGTTTTGAGTCAATGCACAGTTGACAACTGCCGGGTTGCCACCCATATCATATATTCCGCCGCCGCTGTCGGCCGAGTTGTTGACAAATGAGCAATTGACTATTGCTGGGTTTGCCCACAGATTATACATACCCCCGCCTTCGCCGGCGGTATTTTCGCTGAACGTGCAGTTGATTATCTTAGGGTTGCCCCCAGCATTATAAACGCCTCCGCCGGCATTAGCCGAATTAGCTGTTATTTTGCAGTTGGCTATCGTCATATCTCCGGCCTGGTTGTATATTCCGCCCCCGTATAAGTATGAACCTTCACTGTCGTTGGCGTTACCGTCCGTAATTGTAAAACCATCCAGTATCGAGTTGATATCGCCAACAACAACATCGAAGGAATTATCCGAGTTGTCATCTGCTATGCCTATATCGCCGGAAAGTATTGTAGGATGTGCGACCCAGTTGCGCTGCTGCCGCTGCGTCTCTGTGCCGGTAAAACCGCCGTAAATACGCAAATTCTGTTTCATAACAAAGGAAATCGTCCGGTCGCTGCCGGCAGTGGGTTTGTATGTTCCCGCAACAACCCATATCTCGGTGTTGTTGCAGTCCTGAACCGCGTTGATACCATCCTGCAATCGTCTGAAGGGATTGCTCTGCGTTCCCGTACCTGTGTCATTGGGCGAATTAGCATCCACATACAGGGCGACAGGCGGCAACGAGAAAGTTACAAGCACATCATGGCCGGCCTGGACATTATGCAGGGTATAAGTCGAACCGGCTTCCTGCACGCTGTTGCCATCGACGAACCATATCCCGATTATATAGCCGGGATTGGCCGTTGCGGTAAACATCTTGTCATAGCCCTGATACACCATCACAGCGCCGGACGGCGAAATATGGCCATGCTGGCCCGCTGCGGCGGTAATTGTGTATTGCGGCAGGGCGGCAAACGTCACATACACAGTGTGATTTGCCGTTATATTTGTGAGCGTATATGTATTGCCGCCCGTCTGAACAAGACTGCTGTCCAGATACCACTCATTGGCACCGTATCCGAAATTGCCCGTGGCGGTAAACAGCGCGCTGTCACCTATACTGCGGACGACGACACCGCTGGGAGAAATCGAGCCGTTTGGGTCGGCCGTAGCGGTAATGGTAAACCGGATAGTAATTGAAACCGTTGCAATATTCGAATCCCCGCCATCAGGTGGTACACCACCATCGTTGGCTTTGAAAGTAAAACTGTCAAATCCGCCGTAGCCGGTAACGGGAGTGTAAGTAACCTTATTGCCGTTGCCGGCAAGGGTATAAGGGACAGCATTTATGCTGCCTGCACGAGGGTCGCTCAAAGTCCCGTAGCTGGGCAATGAGGTGATAATATAACTCAGGGCACCGGGAGGGTTCGGCGAACCATCGTCAGTGGCCTTAAGTGTAATCAATACAGGGGTATTAGTTAGGGTGTTAGCGTTACCGTCTTGAGCAACAGGCGGCACAGGCGGCGCAAAAAAAGTATTGATTAAATTTTGGCCGGCAGGAGTGCCCCATCCGGTGCACAGGTCATAGCCGGCGACGGCGTAAAACTTGTTAGGACTGCTGGGGCTGGTATTGTTGCCTGTCGTGATGTCATGGAAACAAGATGAGTAATTGGTTCCATTGCCAATTGCGTAAACGATCGGGTTAATGAATCCGATAGATGGCCTCTGATTGACCGCAGCATACTGATTGACCAAGGCGGTAAAAGCCGCCCACAGGGGCGTTGAACAACTGGTGCCGCCGAAAATGCCTGAATTGCCATCGTAGCATATGACAAAAATGTTATCAGCGACCATGGCCACGTCCGGAATGTTCCGCATGGTCGTTGATCCCTGATTGGCCGACATGCTGACACTCTGCTGCCAGCTTGGAATTGAATAGGTGGTGCTAATCCCACCGCCGCTGCCGGTGCCGCCGCCCCAGTTCCAAACGGTTTCCGACAGCCAGGTGCCGCCCGGACCGCTCGTCGTCAAAGTTGTCCCGCCGACAATCGTGATATTCTTGTCGTCCGAGGGCGGATAAATCGCCCCCGTCCACGCGTCGGAGTCGCCCGAGGCGTTGAAAAACGACTGACCTTGGGCAGCAAATTTCTGGAAGTACTGCTCTGAGGTTGCATCGATGGAGTACCCCCATGAAGCCCCGATTTGCTTGACCCAGTTGTCGGTGGCCATGCGGCTCAAAATGGAGTTCGTCATGGAACCCTCATAAACGACCACGCTCGTTATTCCTGGCGCCATTGAAATGGCCATCTCAATGTCCAAAGAGACTTCATCGTTGGCATAGCCGGGCCCACCATCGTAC
This sequence comes from Sedimentisphaerales bacterium, assembly GCA_050012515.1. GTDB lineage: Bacteria > Planctomycetota > Phycisphaerae > Sedimentisphaerales > Anaerobacaceae > Fen-1362. Next base: position 396,054 of record JBEKHA010000001.1, read on the forward strand.
CCGTCCAGTAATACGGGCACCACAGCGATATTCGGCAGGCCAGCTTGGGTTTCATATGCTGTGATGTCACTTTGGTAGAAGCCGGAATCAAACTCCAACAGCCCGACCGACTGTCCGACACCGGTCAACGTGACCCCCGGAACATAGGCCGCCCGGAAATCGTTCCCCATATAGGAGCCGGCCGGCCCGGAGCCGGCATTCGGTATCGCTTTGGCCGTTGCTTTCAGGGACTTTACCTTGAGATTCATGGGACGCGGCACGACATAATTGTCCAAGCCGCTGATGTGCAAGACCGGAACAGCGAGGTCGAGCGATGGTTCGATATCCGGCGCATAAAACGTGCGGGCCTCTGTCGGATGCTGATAGACGCGCATCGTGACATTAAAGGCCTTCTCAATATCCGCTACCGACCCATCCACGTCCAGTAACATACGATCTGGATGTGTGCCGGTCACAGTCAACCTGTGCGCTTTTGCAAAAGAGACGACCGCCTGATAATCTTGTTCCGTTGGGCCAAACATTTCCGTGAACTGCTCAGGCGTAAGATAATGACGGTAATCGGGACTTGCTGGGTCATAAATCCGCTGGAGCAGTTCGGTGAGCACAGTCTGGTTGCGGAGCGGCAATCCGATCGCCAAGCGCAGACGTTCTGAGCCGGAAAGGTTGCTGACCGGCTGCAATCGCGTCACAACTGCTGGCACATGACCGTGCATCCTCTGAGTCCCTGCTGCATTATATTGACCGGACTCATTCTGTCCCAAGCCCACAATTTCGGCGGCATATACCGGTATAACAAGAACAAATGCGGAAAGGAGATAACAGACCCAAAAAACCGTGACGAAAAAATGCCTTTTGTCTTTTGTGCTGCTTCGCATCGTATTATCCTCCTTAAAGTGTGTTAGTGTGTAAAAAGTGTGTTTTTACGTCGAAAAAGGGTTCTCCTCATAAAACCGATAACGAATACAACAACATCTATACTATAAGACACGACAAGCAAGTAAAATGTTAAGCGTTTTTTTGCGATATTTAAAAGAATATCGCCGGTGAAAAACGGCCTCTCCTTCATAAAACGGCTAACGAACACGACAACATCTATATATAAGAGTCCACAAATGCGCAAAAATGTGCGCACTTTTTTGAAAAATTACACAAAAGATAATTTGGGCAATTTGTGGTCTCCGCCGTAACCCGCCGGGCAGCGGCGCAATCCGCGAAATCGATGAAATCCGATGTTTTCTTGGCAATAGCTGCCGGTTTTTATCCGCGTTCTGAGTCGAATTGAAGATGCTGTCCAAAATCCCTCTTACATTCATTCAAACCAGCTTCGCAAAATCCTAAAAATCCAATTGGGGGCGCGATGTGTCATTTTATCGAGGAGTTCTCAGGCCAGTAGTCCCGCACCGTGCGGATCCATTCATCCGCCATCAATTGATGGCCGCTGAAGGTCGGGTGGACACCATCCCAGATCCAATAGTCCGCTGGCACCCGCTTAACTGCGTCTTCAAACATCTTTTGGTAATGCACGACAGGCGCATGATACTTCTCGCCCAGCTTGACTACGATTGCCTGACGCACCGCCAGGTCGGCACGATATGTCTGCCAAATGGCCTTCTTGCCGCCCACTGGCAGACCGAAGGGTTCGCAGAGCACCAGCTTTATGTTGGGCAGAGCTTTGACTGTGTTGCTGAGCAGTTGATCATACTGCTGCTCGAATTGCTCCGCGGACACGCCGGAGCCCAAATCATTCACGCCAATGAGAATGCTGAGGATATCAGGCTTGAGGTCAATGGTGTCGGTCTGCCAACGCGAGAGAAGGTCGGAAACCTTGTTGCCGCTGATGCCGCGATTCATGAAGGTGAGGTTGCGTTCGGGCAGTTCAGCGCCGTATTTGCAGGCGATAATGAACTGGTAACCGTGGCCGAGGATATGGTTGAGGTCGTTGTTTCTTCCGCGGTTGCCGTCAGTAATGGAATCACCCTGAAAGAGGATTCTCGCCTTGGGGGAAAATATGGGCATCGGGTCTTTGGAGGCCTGCTTTGAAAATGATTCACTGCACGAGGCGGCAATGAATAATAATACCATCAGCGCACATATTTTTCCCGGCGTTTTCATAAAGCTCCTTTTCAATTGTTTAAGCAGATGGTTACGCTATTGGTCGTATCCCCTAATTTTGGAACAGCAGCGGGGCGAATTCATGCAAACTGCGTCGCCAGGTCTGCCATTCGTGGGCCGTGCCGGGCGATACGTAGTAAACATGCTTGATGCCCGCTTCCACCATGGTCTTATGTATGTTTGCGCTGCCGCCCATCCGGCCTGCTTCTTCCGAACCCATGCTCACAAAGAGGAGTTTTACTTTCTGCGCAAAGGCATTCGGATCGGCCATCAGACCGTTATAACCGGTTTTGACATTCGGAAATCCAAAGGGAGCGCTGAAGGAGCCGATCCAGGCAAAGGTGTCAAGATTGGCCTGGGTTATCTGCCAGGTCTGCATGCCGCCCATGGAAAGCCCGGCCATAGCCCGGTGGTCACGGTCCGAAAGCGTGCGGTAGGTGGCATCGATCATGGGGATGGTATCCTTGATCAGAATATTGGCAAATTCCGCTCCGGGCATCCTGTTAGGGTCAAGAGCCCCGCTTCTGCCGCCACGTCCGCCCATTCCCGCAGCGATTCCACCATCCTCGGTTACCACGATCATAGGTTTAGCATTGCCGGTAGCAATCAGATTGTCGAGGATGAAGTTCATGCGTCCCTGAGTGGACCAGCCGCGCGCATCTTCACCCATACCATGCTGAAGGTACAGGACTGGATATCGGGCGTTCATATTTGAGTCATAATCCGGCGGTGTATAGACAAAGCATCGCCGCGTAGCGTCCGTTGTTTTGGAATAGTACCAGCGTGCGCGCACCTCGCCGTGGGGTACATTTTTGGCTTCGTAAAAATCTTCGTTCATGGAGGGCACTTCAATGCCGCTGTACATCTGGCCGTACCCGAAGTAACTTTCACTGGCCGGGTCCGCCACTTTTACGCCGTCGATAACGAGCCAGTAGTAATGAAAACCCACAACCAGCGGGTCGGTGGTCACGGTCCAGATACCGCCATCGCCCTTGACCATGTCATAAGTCTTGCCCACGCTGATCTGCACCTTTTGGGCATTTGGTGCCTGAACACGGAAAGTGGCACACAGGTTCGCATCGATCATTGGATATGCCTGACCCGGCACATTCGAGGCCGCGGACTGATTAGCATGTGAACAAGGTAACTGCATAAACCATGTCATTAGTATTATAGAGCACATAAATATCTGTTTCATGGAAAGCTCCTTTCAGTATAAGTTGCCATAGCCTGTTTAGTTTTGCGGCTCACCGGATTTCAATTGACTGGAAGGTTTTTGCAAGTCCCTGTCCAGAGCCGCGCCGTCGAATGGAACCACGATGATCTTGCTGCCATGGGTATCGTTACCCCGCTCCTCCTATTTTGGAACATCAAGGACAGCGAAGGTAAAATGAGTAACGTGGCCATTCTCTATGAGCACCCCTGGACGTTCGATTTTATTTCAGTGGTTTACTGTCCCATCGGTATAGCACAAAAAGTCCGTGGTCCGCCTGTCCCGAGCATTTCGACCCGGTCAATGCGGCTACTGCCTCTTATATTACCAAACTCCCAGCCTCCAATACAATCCATTTTCAAAATAGAACAGGTCTTACTTGCCAGCCGAAGTTTTCTTGACAATGGCCGCTGGGTCGGTATCCTGTAATTATTCCAAAATTTATGCAGGGGATAAACAATGAAAATGCGAATAAAAATTACGATAGTGGCTTTGGCATTAGTGTCCAGCTTGTGTTTGACTGGGTGCAACCCGGCGATGAGCGACCTCGGCGTTTTCAACAGGCAGTTCGAGGCCGGAGATTTCAACCAGGCGGGGAAATTTGCTGAAAGCAAAATCAAGAAGGACAAAAAACCATCGGGCGAAGATCTTCTCTGGACGCTTCAGTTTGCCGCATCGAAAAGAGTGGACGGTAATCACGCCGACAGCATCGCAACATTCGACAAAGCCGAAGAAATGATGAATTACTTCGCTCCAAACTCGGAAGTTCTCGACACGGTTGGCTCAACCCTCGTCAACGACAACGTTATCCCCTATAAGGGCCAGGAATACGACGGCATAATGGTCAATACTTACAAGGCACTCGATTTTCTGGCGGAGAAAAAACCTGACATGGCAAGGGTCGAATTCAACCGTGCCCTGGACAGGCAAACGCGGGCAAAGGAGCATTTTAACGAGGAAATCAGGGAGCTCGAAGCCAAGCTCGACAAGCAGAAGGAACAAACCAATACCGACGCCAGGGCGATGGCAGACGACCCAAAGACAACGGCAATCATCAACGCTAATTACCCGGACCTGAGCCAGTTCAAGCCGTATCCTGATTTTGTGAATCCCTTCACAACGTATCTGGCGGGGATTTATTTCCTGCTCATCGGCGAAAACGACAGGGCAGCCGACCTGCTGAAAGAGACCGCGGGAATGGTTCCAGATAATGACTACATCAAAAATGACCTCGTTTTCGCGGATGATGTGGCATCTGGAAAAGCGAAACTTGAAAACCAATGCTGGGTGATATTTGAAAACGGGCTTGGGCCGGTTAAAGGAGAGTTCCGAGTTGACCTGCCGCTTGTGCTGGTCAGCTCCAGGATTTATTACGCTGGAATCGCACTTCCCAAGCTGACTCCGAGAAGAGTCGCATATCCTTACCTGAATATCAAGACCGACGCGGGCGAATACCAGACCAGGCAGGTCGCGGATATGGAACGCGTAATCGAGACCGAATTCAAAAAGGATTTCGAGGGTATTCTGATGAGGGCAATCGCGTCCGCTGTGGTCAAGGCGGCGGCACAGGCCGCGGCCAGGAGCAACGACAACTACGGGATTATGACGGCGGCCATAGCGGTTTACAGCTTAGCGACTACCGCGGCGGACGTTCGAATATGGTCTGCTTTACCGAAGGATTTCCAGGTTGCCCGATGTGCCATACCGGAAAACCGCTTACTTCAGGTTTTTGCCGGCGGCTATACTGCGTTTGACGTGCATATTCCCCCTTGCAAGAACGCAATAGTATATATTAAAATAATCAACGCTGGTGCTTCGCCTGTGTGCGAGGTCCTGGCATTTTAGGAATTCTTTTTCGGAGGTGAAATATGAGATTGATGCTTAATACTTTGCTGCTTGTCGTCGCGGTAGCTCTGTGGGGCTGTCAGCAGGAAGACAAAAGAGTTACGATGGCTGAAGACGTCAAAAGCGACAACCTGGCGGTCAACATCGTAACCAAGCCGGTGATTCACGCCTTTAGCTGGGTTACCGGCGAGGGTGTTGAAATCGATAAGGCCGTTACCTACGTCAACAAAGACGGTTTCCTGCAGCTCGAGATATCGGGTCACAACCGAGCGTTTAACCCGATAGTGTTCGAATACAAGGTCGAATGGCTCGACAAGGCCGGCATGGTAGTCGATACTACAACCAGCAAGTGGCTGCAAACTTCCGCGGCGGCAAAAGCGCAGTTCGCTATTAAGGCCGTTGCGCCGAGAACAACCGCTGTTGATTTTCGTATGAACACTCGAAAAATCCCTAATTAACCGGAGACAGGACTATGATTAAAAAAATATTGGCTTTTGCGGTGCTCGCTTCATCCGTAACATTAACATTTGTCGGCTGCTCACCCCAGACCGAAAACGTCGACACAATCAACGACCAGGGCAAAGCGGTTATGCAGCTCGACTACCGCGACTTCGACAGGGCGGCAAGCCAGATGGTCCAGTCAATGGTTGAATCGGGCACATTCAAAAAAGAAGGCGGCGGAAGATACGTTGTCGCCAAAGGCCGAATTGTCAACGACACTATGCAGCATATCGATACCGACCAGCTTATGGGCAAAGTTGAGCAGGAGATGACAAGGTCCGGACTGATCGTTATGACCGCGGCCGTCGGCGCAGGCAACGCGCCAAAAGACAGTTTGGTTTATAGCAGCAGGGACCTAACTCGCGACTCGGACAAAGCCGATGAGTTCAACAAGGATACTGTGCAGGCAAAAGGCCAGCTCATCGCGCCGGAACTCAGCATCTCCGGCAAAATCATCCAGAGAAATATCCGCTATGACAACGGTAAACAGCAGGTCGAGTATTATTTCCAGCTTCAGATGAACAATTTGACTAACGGCCTGGTTTTCTGGCAAAACGAAATAATTCTTGGGAAACGCGGCGACAGCAAAAAAGTACCCTGGTAGTCGGCTTACCGGCACCACCGATTTGGAGAGCTAAAAATGAAAACGATTTGCGCTTTTTTCGCAATAACGGTTGTCTTCTGCTCACTTGCTTTCGCTGAGGACACAATAGTCAAGGAGGTTCAGGGACAAGGGCCATCAAAAGATGACGCGATAAAGAACGGGCTTTTCCAGGCGGTCGCACAGGCCAAAGGCATCAAGGTCGGTTCGGGTGATTACTCTTTCGGCTATCGTTCGGCATCGGCGGACATCAACCGCACGAATACCGGGAAAACCGTCGGGTTCGACGCGGTGTCGGTCCAGACAAGCGGCACTTTGCAGACAACCGATATCGCGGGATTAGTGAAGACATACGAGGTTATCGGCGAAAAGAAGCTCGACGACGGCACATACCAGGTTACGCTCAAGGTATGGGTATATAACCGTGTCGCCGATAAAACATGGAGGACGCGCTTCGCGGTAATGCCATTAAGGCCCGAGTCGCCGTCGTATTCCTTCATCAATCTTGTTGTGCCCGGCGAACAGCTCGCCGACAAGCTCGCCCAGAAAATCACCACCGCGATTACGCAGACAAATAAATTTGCCGTATTAGACAGGCAGCACATCGACGAATACATCCACGAGCAAAAAGTCCTCTTATATTCGGCGCCCATTGAGGAGCAGGCAAGAATCGGGCAGGTCCTCGGCGCCGATTATATGCTTGTGGGAACAATTACCGAGGCGAACCTGCGAATCAAGCACACGAGCAGCGAGGCCGCAGCCGGTGTCAACTTCAAGGAATACCGCGCGGATTTCGCTTTCGATTATCGCGTCATAGTTGCGTCGTCAAGGCAGGTTAAATTCTCGGATTCAGTCCGGCTGCGTCTTGAAACCGACGAGGTCAAACAGCTTGTTACAAAATGGGAACCGCCAGACCTTGATTATAGAGAGCTTGTCGATAATCTCGTTGCCAAAGCGGCAGCCGAGGTCGTTAATAAACTGAGCGACCGGCTGTATCCGCCTCGTATCGCGTCAATCGAAGCCGACGGCAAAGTTATAATTGACCAGGGAGGCGACCGCCTCGTAACGGGCACACTGCTCGACGTCTTCAAAGCCGATAAGCAGATTGCCGACGCCGACACCAACGAGATAATCGGCTCAACGGAAATACTCGTCGCGACTATTCGCATCGACAAGGTCGCACCTGTTCTGTCTTATTGCTCGGTGGTATCGGGCGACGCGTCGCAACTTGCGCGGGGGCTGATTTGCAGAACAAAATCGCTTCCCGCAGGTGAGCCGGAAGGAATGAAAAGCAACGTCGAGCGAACACCGCAGGGCGGCGTCAAACTACCCATCGATAAATAGCCACGGAATTTCGCTAAATGAAATTAGCGGCGTATAAAGGCAACGGCGTCGAATCTGTCGGCGTTTTCAAGAATACGCTTTCCCAAAAACCAGCAGATTTCTACAAACATCTCGCCGGAAGGCAGGCAGCGTTTTGCTCTTGGCAAGATGGGCGGGATGTGCGATAATCAAGCCGCAGGAAAGCTTAATAACGTTTCAAGGATTATGAACGGATGGAACTTCGGGCGTTACTAACGCGATTTCAAAATTGGCTGCGAAAACAGTTTCCCTCTGGGCTTGGCCATCCCTTTCGGGAGCCGCGAGACGATTTTGACCAGCCGACGTTAAGCGACGACGGGCTGATAATTCACAACCAGACCCCGCCCGCGAATGGGAGTCCGTTACAAACGGTGGCTGTGCGTGGCAAACCCGAAATGGAAAAATTCCAGGCCGGCTTCGAAACGCTTATCGACCAGATTAAGGATATAAACGACCACCTCAACAAGCAGGTCTCACAGCACGAAAACCTCATCGCACGCATCGAGCAATTCCCGAAACTGCTCGAAAACTTCCCAGCTGTTGTTGAAAACCAGAAGGCGCTCACCGAGCAGCTTGTTTTACAGCTCAAGGCGAATATCCTCAAAGACCAGCAGCTTCTTTCGGCGATAGAAAAGATTCCAGTGGAAAGCGCAAAGCAAACCGATGCACTGCTGGCAATCGACAGACAACTGGCGGCAGCGGCGGACGTCGATATACAAATGACCGAAACGTTCGGCAAATTCAACGAAACGCTCGCAAAGCTCAACCAGAGCACCAAAGACCACACCAGCGGCATAGCGCAAATGAGCAGGACATTCGCGGCAAGCGACAGGTATCTCAAATACATCGTGGCAAGGCAGACCAGGCAGTTTATGTGGGTGTTTTACACGGCGATAGGCGTCTGCGTAATCGTAATACTGCTGCTTGTAGGCATAATCATCTTCACAGGCAAATAAGGGGGCTGTCTAATGATTCCAAAGGTATATTTTATCAAGTCGGCTATTGAAGACGGCGAAAAAGTTATTTCCGCCAAGGCAGCTCGCCTCTTCAAAGAAGCGGGCTTCGCAAAATGCTTCAAGCCGACCGATTTTACCGCGGTAAAAATTCACGTCGGAGAAAAAGGAAACAAAACCTACATTAAAGCTCCCTGCCTCAAAGGGCTTATTGACGAGCTGATTAAAATTAAGACCAAACCTTTCCTGACCGACACAAGCACGCTGTATCTCGGCAAACGACACAACGCAATCGACCACGCGATAGTGGCGCACGAGCACGGGTTCGATATGGCTGGCCTCGGCATACCGTTTATCCCGCCCGACGGCATCTTCGGAACGAGCGAAACAGTCGTCAAAATCGATGGCGAACTCAATAAGGAGGTTTCAATTGCTTATGATATCGCGCGGGTGCAGTCGATTCTGGCGGTGTCGCATGTTACCGGACACATAGGGACATGCTTCGCGGCGACGCTAAAAACGCTCGGTATGGGATGTGCAAGCAGGAAAGGCAAGATGCGACAGCACGCGGCGTTCAAGCCAAGCGTCGATATGAGCAAGTGCGTCGGATGCGGCGAATGCTACCGACACTGCCCGGAGGCCGCTATCAATATAGAAGACCTCAAGGCGCACATCAGCAAGGACAAATGCATCGGCTGTGCGGAATGTCTGGCCGTATGCAGGTTTGGTGCGGTTCAGCACGACTGGGACAAGAACATCAAAATTCTCGAATGCAGCGTTGCTGAGCACGCAAAGGGAGTGCTTGCGGGAAAAGACGGACGGGCGGCGTTCATAAACTTCGCGATTTCGATTACGAGCGACTGCGATTGTATGAACAACCCCGACCACGATATCGTCAGGGATATCGGCATACTCGGCTCAACCGACCCTGTCGCTGTTGACGCCGCGGCGATTGATTTAATGGAAAAATCCGCGGGCAAACCATTGGATAAAATTTCCAAGTATCCCAACCTCAACGGCAAATGGCAAATTGAGCACGCTGAAAAAATCGGTCTGGGAAGCAGAAAGTATTCCCTCGTTCCGTTAGAATAAATGACGATACCGAGCTTTATGTTGAAGCGGGTCATTCTAACGGGACTCGTCGAAATCGGCTGAAGATTGTTATAAGGTTTTGTAAAACGATTGCGGTTGCGCAGCTCGTTTCATATTGCGTCCTGCGTATTGCGTGGTTTTTTCGCATGACGCATCACTCACGACGCACGACGATTGTGACATTCTCCGTCTTCTGTCTTTTTATTTTCCCAGGCACGTAATTTCAGGAGGGTACGTATATATAAGTGGAGGACGGGTGATACTCGTCCGGGCTGTCGGCTTTGGGTGTGGGTCGGCAGCCCCTTTTATTTCCGCCGGAGAGGGCATTCAATAATCGTCTTGACATTTGTAGAGCGCGGACTTATAGTTGGTTTAGCTGAAACTTTTTGCCTGGAGATTTTTATGATGAGATTTTTGATTATCGTATTTGGGATAGCTGTACTTGGTGCGAGTTGTCTGTCAGCCTGTGCTGCGAATACATCACAGGGCCAATCTGTAACTTCTCCGGCGTCTCACGATTCGAACGGAGCCGCACCGGCTGTGAAGCGGGTTGTGGTATGGGATGGAGAACAGGCAAGCACGGGCGCCGGCTGGACAAATCCTACCACTGCGACGATTAAGCCCCAGACCGTTGAGGCCCACAGCGGCAATACTGCGCTGGAGTTCAGGTTTAAAGGCGACAAAGGATGGCTTGGCGCGGGCTGGAACTGGCTCGCCTTCAAAACAGGTATCGTCGGCACTCAAAACGACGAAGGGCTTCAACCCGAAGATAATGTGCGAACTTCAGATGGGTTTTACAGCCGAGGAAGGAACGGATGGCAGTTTTTTCATTGATGATATCGCATTCGATGACCGCGCCGACGACAAGCAGCAGGCAGCCGTCGCGGTTCGGGTTTCCGATGAGATGCTCGTCAACGGTAACTTCGCCGATGGTAACGCCAACTGGGTAGTCGAGGAGTCCGGCACCACAGGCCGGGCCGAATGTGTCAAAGAAGGGCCGGATGGTTCAGCTGCTCTTCGCATCAGAGTGCTCACCACAGGAGATAAAACGTGGCGTTTGCAGGTTTACCAGACAGGAATGCGAGTTGAGAAAGGCAGAGGGTACATAATGACGTTTTGGGCCAGGTCCGACCGCGATAGCAACGTTACGGTGAATTGCATGCAGAATCATGAGCCGTGGGACCACCACACGCAGGAAAAGATGCCGGTTTCTACAGAATGGAAGCAGATGAAATTTGCTTTTATTGCGCCATGGGATGATAACAATGTGCGTATCTCGTTTACTGACCTTGCCACTGTCCCTGGCCAGGTCTATTGGTTTGCTGACTGCTCATTAGTGCCGGCTTCCAAAACAGCCGTGGAACCAGTGCCGAAAGCGTTTGTTTGGAAAGGGGATTGTTCAAGCGAAGCTGCCTTTGTAAACTCCAGCCATCAGATTATTCCGGGCCACTATGAATACCTGCCCGACGCAAATGAACCGGGACGAGGACTCGTATTCGCCGGACATCTTACCCCTGATTTCACGACCACCGATCCGGAAAAGTTTCACCTGCACCCTGATATTTATTTCGACCGCTTTCTGCCCGGCAGCATCACCGTCAGTTTCGATGTCAAAGTAGACGACCTCGTTCCGTCCGAACTTGGCCCCTATGGTGAAAATCCGTGGCTGAACGTGGTAACATTGTTTGATGAAACCACCCGCGCGGGCGGGACGACCTTTCATCCCTCGGTGATGGTTAATCTCGTGGGCTCGCCGGGACAATACAGGTTGCAGGCATACTCTATTTCTCCGGCTGGCGCAGGCACGTTCTTTGACAAACTCAAGGACGCTCCCGTATTTCCCACTGGCAAGTGGGTGACGGTGCGCGTTGAGGCGGACGTCAAAACAAAACAGGTTCGCGTTTACCAGGACAATTCGCTTGTCTCCGCCGGGCCATACCTGGGCAAGCCGGGTTTGGCCGGTGCGCACATGGGCCTTTACGCCAACCGCAAGATGATGCGGGCAACCGTGTTCAACGACGACATCACCATCACAGTTGGCGACTGATTACGGGTGATTAACCAAAGGCAGATGAAATACGAAAACGCAAAGCAAATCTAAAAGCTAAAATTATTAAAAACAGAAAAGATTTTAATTCAAAGGCATCAGAAACCGGATACCGGAAACATCAACCAAAACAGGCATCTTTACTTTCTCATTTGGGCTTACGACGTACACATTCATGGATAACGCATTTGCGTCGTTGGCGTCGGCCCTGTCCTTTATCGAATAACCGGCGAAGGGGGATGTAATGTCAAATGTAGGGGTGCCCTTTGAGGGGTCATGACAGGAATTGCAGGAACTTTTGTAGTTGCGGATTTTTGCCGTATTTACATCGCCTGTCAGAATAATACGGCGTCCATTGGCTGCATCTGATATTACCCACTTCGCATTTGTCGGGCTTAATGACGCATGCTCAAAACCTAATGTGCCCCGGTTTTCACCCTTGCAATAATTTTGCGTTTTGCCGTTTGGGTCCTTAGCTTTATAGGTGTAAACGCCCCAGACGTTGGCTGAACCGCCGCCCGGCAGCTCGAAGATAACAAACGCGGTATTTGTATCTTTAACCTGCTCCAGGGCATTTGAATCTGAATTATATTTGTATTCTGCGTTGCTCGTCTTCATGTTATAGACATGCACGTCGGCGCTGGCAGGCATAGATACCCCAAGCGCCAACAGGACCAGTAACAATTGTTTCATTTTTCAACCTGTCCTTTCAAAAACAATCGGACAATAACATCTCACGCGGCTCATATTGTTCGGCTGCTGTGAATATGCTTTTCCATAAAGGACAATATAACATATAAGCCCTGTCTGCCGCAAGATGCCCGAAGGTTCAATCGCCTGCTTGCCCCCGCGTTTCGCTTTGCTTTGAAAAACGGCGGGGGCATCTGGAATGCCTTGACTGCTACCTGCAAAAAAGCATAATAATAATCGCCTTTGGGTTCCGGTGAGTTCGCTTGCCCTGAGTAAATCGAAGGGTTCGCTTTGCCGGCGGCGGCCTGGTAAGTGCTGGATTGATAGAAAGGGGGCAATCGTCATGAAGAAAGCTGATATCCGCGGGAAGTGGGCATTGGTAACCGGTGCAAGTCGGGGCATCGGCAGGCAGGTCTGTCTGGGGCTGTCCCAATATGGCTGCAACCTTGTGCTCCACAGCCGTGACGCTGCCCATACGAAATCTCTTGTTCCTGAACTGACCGCCAAGGGCGTGCAGGTGCGGCAGGTCGCGGGCGAGTTGTCTGACCAGAACCAGGTGGACGCGATGTTGACAGCCGTCCTGGGCACAGGTCCTGGCATCGATATCGTCTATAACAATGCCGCAGTGATGACGCCGTACCACAACGACTGGCAGAACGTTCCCGCCGACGACTTCCGCAAAAGCTTCGAGGTGAACGTCATTTCGCTCATCCGTATCTGTCACTGCCTGATTCCCGGCATGGTGCAGCGTCACTGGGGACGTATCATCAATGTTACTTCCGGGATTAAGGACCAGCCGGAGTTGATTGCCTATGCCATTTCCAAGGCGGCCGTGGACAAGTTCGTGACTGATACCGCAGGCCATCTCAAAGATACCGGCGTGCTGATGAACCTGCTGGACCCCGGCTGGCTGCGCACCGATTTGGGCGGCCCGCAAGCCCCCAATTCAGTCGAATCGGTGCTGCCAGGCGCGCTTGTGCCCGCGCTGATTGACGACGGGACAACCGGCAAACTGTTCCGTGCCCAGGACTACGCTGGCAAGACAATCTGAATGCTTACCTGTCCTGAGTCGCCCCCTTTTTCGTAAAATAGCTGTTTTTGAGCAGATATTGAGGATATTTGCGAAAACCCCCTCCTTCCTTTCTCATTGTAACTTATTTGCTTAAATAAACTTGTGCATTTGTTTGCAAGATATATAATACGCGATAATATTTAGATGGCAGATTGATTTTGTGCGGACAGGCGCAAGCAAATATACAGGAGAAACGCGATGTCACTCGGCGAAATAATAAGAAGCAAACGTGAAGAGCTGGGGCTGACGCTCGATGAGGTGGGCAGCCGGATAGGGTTTTCGAAGCCGTATCTTTCGACGATAGAAACAGGCAAGGTGAGCAACCCGCCGAGCGATGAGCTTTTACAAAAATTAGAGAAAGTCCTGAAATTTGAGCCGGGAACGCTTTTGTATCTTGCGCACATAGAACGGATGCCCGCTGACGTTCGGGAGAGGGTCGAGACCGTCGAGGCGGAAAACGAAAAATGGCGTCATCTCAACAAGGACAAGAAAAAGGACGGCTCGCAGGAAGCGATTGCCAGCAAACCATCTCTTTCGCCCGGTCGGCTTGTCCCCATAATCAACAAGGTCGCCGCGGGATATCCGACCGATTTTAACGACCTCGATTACCCGGTCGGCGTCGCGGACGATTACATTCGTTGCCCGGATGTTCACGACCCCAACGCGTTCGCGGTGCGGGTTGTGGGCGATTCGATGGAGCCGAAATTCAAAGAGGGTGACATCATAGTATTTTCGCCGGCGGCTGAGGTGCGAAACAGCGACGATTGCTTCGTGCGGTTCTCAACGCCTCACGAAACGACTTTCAAGCGGGTATTTTTCGAGACCAATGACACGGTAAGATTGCAGCCGAGGAATGAAAAGTATCCGCCCGCGATGGTCGATGGCAAACGAGTCAACGGCATTTACCGTGCAATCATAAGGCACGAAACGCTTTAGCAAAGCAGGGGGAGTCACGGATGGCGATACTGGTGGGGATAGACGAGGCGGGTTTCGGGCCGATTCTGGGGCCTCTGGTGGTCTCGTCGAGCGCGTTCCGCGTGCCGGATAATCTAATATGGGCGAATCACTGGGAGATTTTGCGGGCAAGCGTCTCCGATAAACGCACCTCGCTTAAAGGCCGGCTGCTTATTGTTGACAGCAAAAAGGCCTTCACAAGGACCATCGGCATAAAACACCTCAGGCGAACCGTATTGGCAGCACTGAAACATCTGGGCAATGAGCCGAAGAACCTCACCGAACTCATATCATCGCTTTGCCCGGACTGCCTTGAGCATATCGCGGAGTACCCCTGGTATAAAAAAGCCGGCGACTATCAGCTTGGCGGAGATGATGGGGATATTGGTATCGCGGTTTCAATGCTGCGAGCCGACTTTGCTAATCAGCATATCGAGCTACTGGAATTAAAGAGCCGATGCCTGGAGGTCGCTCATTACAATCGTATGGTAAATGCGGTTGATAACAAGGCGAAGGTGCTTTTCACCGCGGTCTCGGAGCTAATGCAGTCGGCTATGCGTGATTTCGCAGGCGACGACCTCGATATCGTTATCGACCGGCAGGGCGGACGTAGTCACTATCAGCGTCAATTGCAATTGATGTTCGGCGAATCGCAACTGCGCATCATTCACGAAGACCAGGACAGAAGCAGCTATGAGATGAAAACAGGTCAAAGAAAAATATGCGTGCATTTCGTAGTGAGAGCAGACAGCAAATTCCTGCCCGTCTCGCTTGCGTCGATTGTCTGCAAATACCTGCGTGAGGTCCTCGTCGAAAACATCAATAATTATTTTCTCAGTTTTAATCCCGCGATAAAGCCGACCGCGGGCTATTGGCAGGACGGCCTGCGTTTCATCGAAGATATTAAAACGCATATCCCTAATTTAAGTTTCAACACAAATCAACTTATAAGGTGTCGGTGAAAAAGGAGAATATTGTGAGCAGGAACAAAATAACAGTCGTAGGTGCGGGCAACGTCGGTGCGACAACAGCGCATATCGCTGCCTCGCGCAAACTGGGTGACATTGTTCTTATTGATATTGTAAAAGGACTTGCAGAGGGTAAAGCCCTCGATATGACCGAAGCCGGCCCGGTGCAGGGTTATAACTGCAAAATAACAGGCACAACCGACTGGGCAGCCGCACAGGACAGCTCAATTGTAGTAATCACAAGCGGCCTTGCGCGAAAGCCGGGAATGAGCAGAGATGATTTGCTCGCAAAGAACGTCCAGATTGTTAAAGACGTCAGCGAAAAAGTCGCCAAATACTGTCCCCAGGCAATCGTCATTGTCGTATCGAACCCGCTCGACGCGATGGTATATGTGGCGTCGAAGGTTACGGGCTTTGCGAAGAACAGGATAATGGGAATGGCAGGGGCCCTCGACGTAGCGAGATTCTGTCATTTCGTCGCGACGGAATTAAACGTCAGCAGCGAGGACATTCGCGGCATACTGATGGGGGGCCACGGCGACGATATGGTCCCTCTGCCTCGGTTCACAACCGTTGCGGGAATACCTATCACCGAGTTACTGCCCAAAGAGACAATCGCCCGCCTGATTGAGCGCGCCAGAAAAGGCGGCATCGAAATCGTTGACCTGCTCGGCTCAAGCGCGTATTACGCACCGGCTGCCGGCGTCGTGAAAATGGCGGAGGCGATTATAAGCGACAGTCGCAGTGTGATTCCCTGCTGCGCATATTGCCAGAAAGAATACAGCGTCGGCGGCTACTTCGTAGGCGTCCCCGTGGTGCTCGGCAAAGCAGGTGTCGAAAAAATCGTCGAATTAAATCTCAACGCCGATGAACGTAAAGAATTAGATGTTTCGGTCAGCCACGTCAAAGACCTCGTCGCCAAAGTTGACAAGTTGTTCTAATATCGCGGGTTGTATCAATAATGATTTAGTATGAAACCAGTGAATATCATCAAGCTGGTGATATCCTGTGCTGTGCCGTTTCTCATCGGCCTTATAGGGGAATCTTTCACAACAGCCGACACGCTCGGCAACTGGTACGCTAATCTGCACAAGCCCGCCTTCAATCCGCCCGACTGGATTTTCGGCCCTGTCTGGACAACGCTTTATATTATGATGGGTATTTCCGCGTTTCTTATATGGCGAAAAGGTCTCGACAGCAAACCCGTCCGCATTGTTCTTGTCTGTTTTATCGTTCAGCTTTTCCTCAACGCAATCTGGGCTCCGTTATTTTTCGGCTTACATTCCCCGCTGCTTGGCCTTATCGATATCGTTCTGCTCCTGAACGCTATTATTGTGACTGTTTTTGCTTTCTTCCAAATCTCACGCTCCGCCGCCCTGTTGCTTATACCATATCTGGCCTGGGTATCATTCGCGGCTGTCCTTAATGCCTCGATATATTTTCTAAACCGATAATCAGCCGCGGAAATTTTTTTAATAATTCCTGTTGCAAAGCCGACGATATGCCGTATAATATAATTGATATGACTAAGAGCTTTACAAATTTTGTAGTTCCCGCCGGGCTAATTGCCCTCGCTCTTATTCTGCGCCGTCAAGGCGCATAAAAACAATAGTACCACAATTTGATTTCCTATTTTCAATCTTTAAACAAAGCGGTAGCTTTTCTGCCCGTTTTAGGGCATAATGGTTGCCTAACTTCCGACAGTATAAGAACTTGGAGATAATAATATGCAGGACAAAGTGATAATATTCGACACGACCCTCCGTGACGGCGAACAGGCCGCAGGCACAAGATTGGGCGCAGGTGAAAAACTCGAACTTGCCACCCAGCTTGCCAAGCTCGGCGTTGACGTGATTGAAGCCGGTTTCCCGATTTCGTCGCCGCAGGATTTCGAGGCGGTGAGCTTAATCGCTCAGCAGGTGGTCGGCCCGACAATATGCGGACTTTCCAGGGCGGTTGATGCCGATATAGACGCCGCGGGTAAGGCACTGAAAAAAGCCAAAAAGGCCAGGATTCATACCGGCCTCGGAATAAGCGATATTCACATCGCGGGCAAATTCAAGGACGACAAATATGGCAAAACGCTCAAAGACAAAAAGGAAAAGGCAATTGCTATGGGCGTCAAGGCCGTCAAACGCGCAAAGCAGTACACCGACGACGTTGAATTTTACTGCGAGGACTCGGGCAGAGCGGAAAAGGAATATCTCTACAGGGTCATCGAGGCGGTAATCGACGCAGGCGCGACAACCGTGAATATCCCTGACACAACCGGCTATTCGATACCTGAACAGTACGGGCAGTTAATCGCGGATATTTTCGCCAGGGTACCCAACGTGCGAAAAACGATTATAAGCGTTCACTGCCACGACGATTTGGGAATGGCGGTGGCAAATACGCTCGCGGGTGTCCGCAGCGGGGCAAGGCAGATTGAATGCACAATCAACGGCGTCGGTGAGCGGGCGGGAAATGCCTCGCTTGAAGAGGCCGTAATGGCGATAAAAACCCGCAGGGACTTTTTCGGGCTGGATACGAGAATTAACACAAAAGAGCTTTACCGGACAAGCAAGATGGCGTCCGAAATGCTCGGAATAGCCGTTCCGCCGAACAAGGCTGTTGTCGGGATTAATGCCTTTGCGCACAGCAGCGGGATTCACGTTGACGGGTTTTTGAAGGACCCGCTGACGTATGAAATAATGAAGCCGCAGGATGTCGGTTCTCCGCAAAGCACGGTTGTGCTCACAGCCAGGACCGGAAGACACGGCCTCAAGCACAGGTTGACTGAGCTTGGCTATAAGATATCGGATGACCGGATTGAGCAGTTATATAGTAGGTTCCTTGATATCGCTGACAAGAAGACCGAGGTGTTCGACGAGGATATCGCCGCTCTTGTCAACGACCAGATGAGGACCGTCGAGCCGGTGTTCGAGCTTCAGTATCTGCACGTGGCCTGCGGGACGGGAACCTTGCCGACGGCAAGCGTCAAAATAAAGATTAAAGGCAAGGATGCGCCGAAGACCGCTGCCGCCTGCGGAGACGGCCCGGTTGATGCTGCTTACGAAGCGATAAAAACAGCTACCGGGCAATCGCCCAAGCTGGACCTTTATTCGATAAAGGCCGTAACGGGCGGCAAAGAAGCACTCGGTGAAGCCATCGTAAAGGTAATCGACAGTGACGGCGTAAGATTCACGGGCAGAGGCATCTCGACGGACATCATCGAGGCAAGCGCAAAGGCGTATATCGACGCGATTAACAGAATGGTCGGCAAGGCCGGCACTGAAAAGCCGGGGGTTAAAGCGGAACTATAAGAAAAGTAAAAATCAAAATGTAAAAGGCAAAAAGAGAAGAAACTATGGGTATGACCCTCCTTCGCTAAAGCTACGGAGGGCAGGCAATACAAGATAAGGATTAACATTATGGCAATGACGATAACAGAGAAAATCCTCGCAAGAGCGAGTGGAAACAAAACGGTAAAAGCAGGCGAGCTTATAAACGCGAAAATTGATGTGGTGATGTGCCACGATGTAACGACGCCGGCGGCGATATCGATGCTGATTGAAAAGGGAATCGATAAGGTATTCGACAGGAACAAGATTGTCGTAACGCCCGACCATTTTCAGCCGGCAAAAGATATCAAAAGCGCCGAGCTGCATAAGCGCCTTGATGAATGGGCCAGAAGGCACAAAATCAGGAACTACTACAAGGTTGGCAAAGCGGGCGTCTGCCACGCGTTACTTCCTGAGCAGGGTCATATCAGGCCCGGCGAGGTAATCGTGGGCGGCGATTCGCATACCTGCACCTATGGTGCGTTCGCGGCGTTCAGCACCGGTATCGGCTCAACGGATTTAGCCGCGTCAATCGCCACGGGCGAGCTTTGGTTCAGGGTGCCGGAGTCGATAAAATTCGTTCTCAATGGCAAACTCTCGAAAGGCGTTTACAGCAAAGATGTAATCCTTGCGGTAATCACGAGGATTGGTGTGGATGGTGCCCTTTATAAGGCGATGGAATTCGTCGGCCCTGCGTTGAAAGATATGTCAATGGAGGCAAGGATGACCATCACCAATATGGCAATCGAGGCAGGCGCGAAAAACGGCATCATCGGCTTCGACAGCGTGACAAAGAAGTATCTTGCCAAGCATCTAAAAGACAAGAAGACCTATAAGGTATTCGAATCGGATGCCGACGCGGAATACTCATCGGTAGAGGAGTTTGACTGCGCCAAGTTAGAGCCGATGGTCGCTATGCCGCATCTGCCGAGCAACGCCAAACCGATTAGCGAATGCAAAGGTCTGACTATGGACCAGGCGTATATCGGAAGCTGCACTAACGGGCGAATTGAAGACCTCAGAATTGCTGCGAAGATTATGAAGGGCAAAGAGGTGAAGATTCGCACGATAATTGTGCCTGCGACGCCGGCAATCTGGAAACAGGCGGACGACGAGGGACTATTCGGCGTCTTCTATAAGGCCGGCTGCGTAATCTCTGCGCCGACCTGCGGTGCGTGTCTGGGCGGATTTATGGGAATCCTTGCCGCCGGCGAAAAGTGCGTCAGCACAACCAATCGCAACTTCGTCGGCAGAATGGGAAGCCCAAAGAGCGAAGTGTATCTCGCAAGCCCGGCAACAGCGGCAGCAAGCGCGATTGAAGGTAAATTGACCGACCCGAGAAAATATTTATAGGAGATTATGTCAAATGAATGAGATAAAGAAATCGGTACGGAGCGCGGCTACTTCAAGTTTATTAGTGGTAATACTTCTAATAGCGATGGCAACTGATGCGGACAAAGTAACAAGCACGTCTGTCATAATGGGCATTACTACTTTTGTGATGGCGTGTATCGTAGTAACGCAATGGATAAAATGCGTTAGAAAGTATGTCGATTTTGTAATCAAACAGAAGATGGAAGAAGTCGTAACCGGGAAATAAAAAGATCGGTATGTGTAAGAGAAAATTTGAAGGATACGATTATGACAAGAGCGCATGTATATAAACGGGATCACATTAATACGGATGAGATAATTCCGGCGAGGTATTTGAATACCGACAACGAGCAGGAGCTGGCGAAGCATTGTATGGAAGATTTGGACGCCGGGTTTGTAAAGAAGCTAAGCAAGGGCGACGTTATTGTCGCCGGCGATGACTTCGGCTGCGGCTCATCGCGAGAGCACGCCGTCTGGGCTATTCGCGGAGCGGGCGTGCAAACGGTAATCGCCCGGACATTTGCTCGGATATTCTACCGCAACGCGATTGACTGCGGATTTTATACAATCGAAAGCAAAGACGCGGTCGAGCGAATTAACGACGGCGACGAAGTGCAAATCGATTACGATAAAGGTATAATCGAGGACAAGACCAATGGCCAACGAATCGAGTTTTGGCCTCTGCCCGACTTCGCGCTGGAAATCATCAGGGATGGCGGACTGCTTGAACATATAAAGAAAAATAAATAAACGAACCACAAATTGAAATAAAGGAGAAAAAGACGTGGCGAAAAGTGTTAAGAGTTACAAGATAGCCGTGATAGGCGGCGATGGCACAGGGCCGGAAGTTACGGCGGAAGCAGTAAAAGTTATCAATGTGGCGGCGAGTAAATTCGGCTTCAAGCTGGATTTGACGCCTTTCGATTTCGGCGGCGAAAGATATAAAAGAACAGGCGAAACGCTGCCCGATAGCGCGATAGCGGAACTGCGCAAATTCGATTCGATACTGCTGGGCGCGATCGGTCATCCGGATGTTAAGCCGGGAATTTTGGAAAAGGGTATCTTATTAAAATTACGGTTCGAGCTTGACCAGTATATCAATCTTCGGCCTGTGAGATTATATCCCGGCGTTGAGACGCCTATAAAAGGCAAAGGCCCTGAGCAGATTGATTTTGTCGTTGTGCGTGAAAATTCAGGCGACGCATATACCGGTACGGGCGGGATTACGATGAAAGGAACACCGCACGAGGTCGCGGTACAGTCATCGGTTTATTCTCGCTTCCAGGTCGATAGGTGTCTCAAATACGCCTTCGAATACGCAAAGAAAAACGGCAAAAAAGCAAGGGGCAAGGGCGAGAACAACACGCTTGCGCTTTGCGGCAAGACAAATGTTCTGACCTTCATTTATGATTTGTGGGAAAGAGCATTCCACGAGATGGGTCAAAAGGAATACCCGAATATTAAGCGCGAATACTATCACGTTGACGCGACTTGTATGTGGTTCGTGAAAAATCCCGAGTGGTTCGACGTGATTGTTACGGGCAACCTGTTCGGCGACATCATCACCGACCTTGGCGCGATGATTCAGGGCGGTATGGGAATCGCCGCGGGCGGCAACATCAACCCGGAAGGCGTCAGTATGTTCGAGCCGATAGGCGGCAGCGCACCGAAATACACGGGCAAAGCCGTAATCAACCCGTTGGCCGCGATTTGCGCAGGCGGGATGATGCTTGAAACATTAGGCGAGCAAAAGGCAGCGACTGCCATCGAGGACTCGGTAAAATTCGTTACGGCCAACAAACTGAAATCCTTAGCCGCAGGAAAGATGGGCTATTCAACCAACCAGGTCGGTGACCTCGTCGTTGAAAATATCAAATAATTAAAATCCGAAGTTCGAAATACGAAACAAATTAGAAAAACCAAAAACTAAAAATTCAAAACAAGAGCCGATGGCTGAAGCAAAAGAGCCAAAGCATTATGATTTGGAAGACAGAACGCTGCGTTTTGCGCAGAGAGTAAGAGCATTTGTTAAAAAATTGCCGCAAACACTGGCCAACATTGAAGATTCAAGGCAATTAGTTAACGCATCCGGCTCTGTGGGAGCAAATTATATTGAGGCAAATGAGGCGATAAGTAAAAAAGATTTCGTCTTTCGCATCAAGATTTGCCGCAAGGAAGTCAAAGAAAGCAGATATTGGCTAAAACTCGTCGATACGAATGGCGATTTGTCGCTTGAGCAGGAACGAAAAGAACTGATACAAGAAGCGACCGAGCTAATGAACATATTTGGCGCGATACTGCGAAAGAGTGAATGACGTTTTGAAAATTTGGTATTGGGATTTTGACATTGTTTCGTATTTCGGTATTCGTATTTCGGATTTATTAAAAGATGCCTGCTAATTTGACGCCTGACTATTTTAAGGCGGAGCAATGGTATCGCTCGGCGACGACGCCCGAGGAGAAAATCCTCGCGCTGGAGCAGATGCTGGCGGTGATGCCCAAGCACAAGGGAACCGACAAACTCAAGGCGGACCTTCGACAAAAGCTCAGCGTATTGAAGGCAGGCGAGGAAAAACGCCGCAAAAGCGGCGGCGTGGACATCTTTCACGTCCCGCGGACAGGCGCAGGACAGGTCGTCCTGCTTGGAATGCCCAATGCCGGCAAAAGCTCGATTGTAGGATTGCTGACCGACGCGAAGGTCCACATCGCGGATTTCCCATTTGCCACGCACGCACCTGTGCCCGGTGTGATGAAATTCGAGGATGTGCCGATAGAGATTGTGGATATGCCTCCGATTACGGCTGAAATCGTTATGCCCGGACAGGTGGGAACATATCGAAACTGTGATTTAATCGCGATTATAATTGATTTGTCGGCTGACGTTGAAGAGCAGTGGAAGGTTTGCCTCGATTTTCTTGAGACGAAAAACCTGTTGCCGGGCAAAAAAACCGTGTGCATTTGCACCAAGAGCGATATAGCCATCGATGGTGCGATTGATAAGGTCAAACAGTTCTGCGACAACCGCTTTGAGATGATTGCGGTTTCGGTCGAAAGCAGAGAAGGAATGGGAGAGCTGCCTAAGCAGTTGTTCAGGCATTTGCATATCATACGCATATATGCGAAGCCGCCCGGGAAAAAACCCGATATGAATGAGCCGTTTACAATACCCCAAGGGTCAACAGTGCTGGATTTGGCCAGGGTGATTCACAGAGAGTTTGCGGAAAAATTGAAACACGCCAGAATATGGGGCACAAATGTTTACGAAGGTCAGAGCGTCCAGCGTAATCACGTCCTCAACGACAAGGATATTGTAGAATTGCACTTCGGTTAAACACACCTTATAATCTGCTTTCAACGTTAAATAATTTATTTCGAAAAACATAATCGCAAAGGAGGCATTATGAACGGCATACGCATAACCGCTATTTTGATAATTCTCGCAATCGCTCTTGGGCTTACAGCCGGCGGATGCCAAACAGGGGCGTCTCGCGGCAAATTAGTCAAGCTGAAGAAGGATTACCCGATTGAGGCGGTACCATTAACAGATGTTAGTTTGACAGACAAGTTCTGGGAGCCGAAGATTGAAACCAACCGTAAAGTAACGATACCGCATATTTTAAAAATGTGCGAGAAGTCGGGGCGTATTGATAATTTCGCGGTGGCGGGCGGGCTGAAAGAGGGACAATTCTGCGGCCTGTACCCGTTCGATGATACAGATGTCTATAAGAGTATCGAGGCAGCATCATATTCACTGATGGTATATCCTGACCCGAATCTCGAAAAGTATCTCGACGAAATTATCGTCAAAATCGCCGCGGCGCAGGAAAAAGACGGCTACTTATACACGGCCAGAACTACAAAGTGCAAACGCCTCGAAAGCTGGTTTGGCAAAGAACGATGGTCAAAAGAAGATGGCAGCCACGAACTCTACAACGCCGGGCATCTGTATGAGGCGGCGGCGGCACATTATCTCGCAACGGGAAAACACAACCTGCTCGATATTGCGATAAAAAATGCTGATATGTTAGACAGGACTTTCGGGCCGAACAAGCTGCACAAGTGGCCCGGACACCAGGAAGTCGAAATGGGATTGGTCAAGCTCTACCGGGTGACGGGCAACGAGAAGTATTTGAATCTGGCGAAGTTTTTCCTGGATGTGCGCGGACCTGGCGGCGGCGAATATAACCAGGCGAATAAAAAGCCCGTTGACCAGAATGAGGCGGTCGGGCACGCGGTGCGGGCAATGTATATGTATGGCGGGATGACGGATATCGCAGCGCTGACTGGTGACGAAAGATACACCGACGTGGTCAAGCGGCTATGGGACAGCGTTGTCGGCAAAAAGATGTATATTACGGGAGGACTTGGCGCGACCAGCAACGGCGAAGCGTTCGGAAAAGATTATAACCTGCCAAACGCGACTGCTTACTGCGAGACATGCGCGGCAGTCGGCGGCGCGATGTGGAATTACAAAATGTTCCGGCTGACGGGTGAGGCGAAGTATCTCGACGTATTCGAGAGAACGATTTACAACGGCCTTATTTCGGGAGTGTCTTTGAGCGGGGATAAATTCTTTTATGTTAATCCTCTTGAGTCAAACGGACAGCATAAACGCGAACCGTGGTTTGGCTGCGCCTGCTGCCCGCCGAACATAGCGAGGTTCATCGCTTCGCTGCCGGGATATATTTTCGCAAAAACAGACGACACGATATATGTGAATTTGTTCGCCGCCTCCGAAACGACAATCAGGCTGAAAAATAACGCTGTGCGAATCAAACAGGAAACCTGGTATCCGTGGGATGGAGCGGTAAAGATAACCGTTGAGCCGGCGGGGACAGGGAAATTTGCAGTGGCGGTTCGAATACCCGGCTGGACGCAGTGCAAACCCGTGCCGAGCGATTTATATAGTTATATCGACGGCAATATCTCGCCGATTGTATTCAAACTCAATGGCCAGGTTATACAGCCGGACATTAAAAACGGATTCGCTTTTCTCGACCGGCAGTGGCAGAAGCGTGACGTTATCGAGATGGAGATGCCTATGCCCACCAGATACGTCGTCGCGAATCCTAATGTCGCCGCGGACGCGGGCAGGATGGCAGTTGAGAAGGGGCCGATTGTTTATTGTGCGGAGTGGCCCGGCAGTGACGTGAATGTCCTCAACTTGTCTTTTGTTAACGAAGTGCCGTTATGGTGCGACTTGATTAAGGACATGTTGGGCGGCATCATGATAGTGCACGCCAGGACAATTTCGCCCGACGGCTCACGGAACGATTTAACGATGATTCCATATTATGCCTGGGCGAACCGCACCCAGGGACCGATGGCGGTCTGGCTGACAAAGCCCTCCGAAGAAATGCTGGCGAAAGTCGAAATCGACGCGGGCAAAACCAGAGAGCCGATATCTAAATACATATACGGGCAGTTCGTCGAGCACCTCGGCCGGTGCATTTACGGCGGGTTATGGGCGGAGATGCTGGAAGACCGCAAATTTTTCTACCCCGTTAAAGATGAATACAACCCGTGGGGGACGGACAAGGACCCACAGTGGAGCGCGGGGGCGTATAAATATCTCAAGGCCTCGCCGTGGAAGGTAATCGGGCCTACGGGAACAGTAACGATGGACACGAATAACCCGTATGTCGGCAGCCATACGCCGGTAATTCGCCTTACCGATGACGGCAGCGAGGCGGGAATTTCACAGGATGGTCTGGCGATTGTGAAGGACAAAGGGTACATGGGCAGAATTATCCTCGCCGGAGACAAATTTGCCGGGCCTGTTATTGTGCGAATCGTGCCCGACAATGGCGACGCGATTAGTATCGACGTCGGCAAAATAAGCCCGGAATTCAAACCGCACCTTTTCGCTTTCACCTCGCCGGAATCGAGCGGCAACGTTCGGCTGGAAATTGTAGGCAAAGGCAAAGGGACATTCAGGATAGGGACACTGTCGCTTATGCCCGCTGATAACATCAGGGGCTGGCGAAGCGACGTTGTGGCGCTGCTCAGGGAGCTTGATTCACCGATATACCGCTGGCCGGGCGGCAATTTTGTCAGCGGCTACAACTGGCGCGACGGCATTGGCGAACAGGATAAAAGGCCGCCCCGCAAAAATCCGGCGTGGAAAGGCATCGAGCACGACGATGTGGGCATACATGAATTTATGGACTTGATGGGACTCATCGGGGCCCAACCCTATGTCGCGATTAATACAGGTCGCGGAACTATTGAGGAGGCAGCGGCAGAAGTCGAGTATTTCAACGGCTCGGCAGACACGCCGATGGGTAAACTGCGAGCGCAGAATGGTCATCCTGAACCTTGGGGCGTGAAATGGTGGGCAGTGGGCAACGAAATGTTTGGCGACTGGCAGCTGGGACATATACCTTTGGCGGAATATGTGAAAAAACACAACCTCGTGGCCGAGGCAATTTGGAAAGTGGACCCCAACGCCAAACTCGTCGGCGTAGGCAGCGTCGGCAAATGGAGCGAAACGATGCTGAAGGTGTGCTCTGGTTATATGAACCTTATCAGCGAGCATATTTACTGCAAAGAAAATAAGGACGTCATCAAACATACCAAGCAGCTTGCCAACGAGATAAAACGGGTGGCGGATGCGCACAGGAAATATCGCAGAGATGTTAATGAGCTTGCAGGCAGAGATATCCGCATAGCGATGGATGAATGGAATTACTGGTATGGCAATTACATCTACGGCGAGCTTGGAGTTCAGTATCATCTCAAAGATGCCCTCGGCGTCGCGACCGGCCTGCACGAGTATTTCAGAAACAGTGATATTTACTATATGGCCAACTACGCCCAGACGGTCAACGTCATCGGCGCAATCAAGACATCCCGCACCGCGTCAACCCTCGATACCACTGGAGTTACGCTGAAACTTTACAGGCAGCATTTCGGCGAGATACCCGTCGAGGTTAAAGCCAGTAATATAGGGCCTCTCGATGTTGCGGCGGCGTCAAAGAGCGACCGCAAGGCGATAACCATTGCGATTGTCAACCCGACGGATAAACAGCGTGATTTGCCGATTGAGTTGAAAGGCATTAAGGTTGCCGATAAAGGAAAACTGTGGGTTATCGCAGGCACCGACCCGCTCGCGTGTAATGTGCCTGGCGAAGAACCGAAGGTTACGATTGAGGAGAAGACCGCCGAAGGATTATCGAATAAACTTCAATCGCCCGCGCTTAGCGTCAGTATTTACGAATTTACAATAGAATAAGCTAAAAGGTGAAAGATGGAATGCCGGAAGAAGGAAAATTTGAAGAACTGCGCCTGCACGTATGCTGGCTGCGATAAAACAGGTCTGTGCTGCGAGTGTATCGCTTATCATTTGTCGGCCAGACAATTGCCCGGCTGCTGCTTCCCGCCAGAAGTCGAAAAAACTTACGACCGCAGCTTCAAGGCCTTCGCAAAGGCGTGGAAACTATAGAAATATAAAAGGCCGGGCGGTTGAGGCGTCCGGCCTTTTTGTGGTTATTAAAAATAATCAGCAATCAATAATCGAGAAGCTCGTCCGGCCAGTCCTTGCTCAGGATTTTTACGAGTTTGCCATCGGTGTCAAGAATTACGATTTCCTTTCGCTTATGAGGAGTATTCGGGTCAGTAGTCAGATAATGGGACTTTTCAGAGACAAGGCAGGAAAGCTGATTAGAACCTTTCCACTCGGCGGCGAGTTTGGGCGGGGCGTCTTCTCCAAATCCTTCGTTGGAATCAACAAGGATTTTCGAAGATTCAATATCCGGGCCGAGAGCATAAATCCCGAGAGCATTTTTCTTCCCGGGGAAAAGAATTTTACGGGAGTCGTACGATAGAGCGAAGAGATGATAATTATCCTGCGTGAAATCAACCGCTATCTGCGGAAGTATATCGCTTACTGCGCCAGTAAGGGTATCGCTGCAAAATACCGAGCCCTGCTCATTATCAACTTTGCTGGAAGGAAGCGATATTTTAGTAGAAGAAAAAAAGATTCGGCTGTCACGTGCATAAGCGACCTTCATCCAGGGATAATATACTACGCCTGCGTATGCTTCTGTCGGCCCTGAGCAGGTATAAGTTTGAGGCAAGCCCTTTTCCGGCGTTGCCAGGAATTTTCCGTTGGGGTCGATAATAGTTCTCTCAACGAGTGAGCCGGGGACAAGTTTCTGGCCTTTTAAATTTTCATCTTCGGGCTTCAGGTACGCGATTGCCTTAGAATCGGGCTTGAAGTCATACCCGATTGCTACGGCCGACGCGACAAATGCCGCAGGTGTCTTTTCGGTAAGTGAAACAACATAGAGGTCAAAGCCGGCTTCAAAGGTTTTGCCGGTGATGCGGTCCAGAACATACGCGGCAAATTTGGAATCCGGCGAAAATCGAATACGCCACAGCGGCTGAGAGCTTGTCGTAAATATTTTTCTGCCGTTCGGGTCGGCGGTCCGGGCAATAACAAGCTGGTAGTAAGTAAGCTCTTTTTCTTTGTTTTTTTTGATTATTTCCGGGCTGATTTTCCTGGCAAGCTGCGCATCAGCTTTTTCGATTAGATATCGGTCAACCCAGGCAGTGTGCTGCTCGTTGGAGTAATCTTCGAGGGAGGGCAGATTTCCGTCTTTGATTCCATCAGTGAGGATTTTTTGTTTAAGGATTTCTGCGTGCTCTTTGATTTCTTTGGCCTGGGTCGGCGGGAGAAGCTTAAAGGCGCTGTTAAAGTCGTCAACTTTAATGATTTGGCTGTAGGCGAACAAAGAACCGTCTTGCGATATAGCGGGCCAGATAGCAGTGGACTCTTTTGGAGCGATTTGAGTCAGTGAACCGGTGCTGCCATCGACAAGATACAAAGCTCCTTTTTTGCTGTAGATACCTTTGGAGCCGTCTGCATTCCACTGGAGAGAGTCCTCAGGTATACAGCCGAAGATAACCAGAATGAAAACATAAGAGGCGGCGAGCGATAATTTAATGAGGTTTTTCTTAGTCATTGTGTTTCTCCTTAATGTATTGCTTATAGGCGTTAAGAAGCCGGTTTTGGTCGAATTGCGTTTGAGCATAAGGTCTTGTTTGCATCGCGGCCAGTGCCTTTTGCTGCCAGAAGCTATCGGGGTTTTTGCCGACAGCCGGATATGTCGAGATTGATTTGGTATAAACAGCGGCTTCAGGCGAGAGGGATGCTTGCGAAATTGGTTTCGACCATCGCCCCGCTGCGAACGCAAAAATAACGACCGCGGCAGCCACGATTAGCCGGACAGGGGTAAAAAACCATTGTCTCGGCTGGGCGATTTTGAGGGCAGCATCAAAATTCCGTGATGCCCTTTCGGCAATCAGTGTGGCGTTCGGCGGGACATCTGTCTGACCGATTTTATTCAGGATTCGTTCTATTTTTTCTTCATTCATTTCAGGACTCCGATATGTTCATTTCAGCGAGATTATTTCGCAGTGTATTAATCGCCTTTGAAACATGCGAACGGGCGGTATCCTCGGCGCAGTTCAATTTGTCGGCGATTGTTTTGTAATCGGTCTGTTCGATATACCGCATCACAATCGCCTGCCCCTGCTGTTCGGGCAGCTTGGCGATTTCCTTCCTGACCAGATTCAGCGTTTCCACATTGATTATTTCTTCGTATGCGGGGCGGCCGGTCAGGGTCGCATTAGCTATCTGCCCATTTTTGCCGATGCGGTTTCGCCACGCCTTTGAGTTGGCGGACAAAGCTATTCGATAGATATATGCCCCTGCCTGTGGGCCTGTCAGCTTTTCGAGATTCATCCAGATAGCCAGAAGCGCGTATTGAATCGCCTCGTCAAAAATATCGGTGTCGCAGGTGAGTTTCCAAAGCGTGGTCGTAAGATAGCCGATGTGCTCATTCTTTAATTTTTCAAAGAGCTCCAATCGCTTTGAGTATCTCATTAAAAAAGCCCTTTTTAGCTGAGCATCGGAACATTTTACTTCTACATAATAATAACCTTTGGGGGCGGGGTTTGTGTAAGCTGAAAATGAAAAAAATGAAACAAAAAAACCGGCGGCTTTTTACGGCCGCCGGCTGGATTACAAACTGCATCACTGGATGCGGCTAATCGGAACCGGGTACGTAACCAAGTCCTGTGAGGTAGTCATTGATTGCGCTATCTACGTCTCCGTTTAGCACCAATGCTGTCAGTGCTATAGTAGCTTTAGGGTTCAGTGTCATTGACAACGTGCCTGCGCCGACGTCTCCATCCGGGATGATATCTCCAAAGATTACATAGCCGCTCATGGCAGCAGCGACAGTATACGTACCGGTGCCAATCTTTGTCGGCTTTGCCTGGCCCGATACCATAATGTGTACGGGCGAGCCGCCTGAGGAAAAAATGTCCGAGATAATCCATATCGTCTTACTCGCAGTCGACGTTTCTGTGAAATTAATATCGGCCGGGCCCTCTGCTGTGTAATAATTGGTCGTTACGCCCTTCCAGGTCTCAACCGACCAGAGATTGATGGAGCCAGGAGAGTTACTGTCCATCTCAATAACAAGGTAATGCGAGTGGTTTGACTTCGGACTCTGGGCCCAGGTGTTTGCATCTGAGTTATATTCGAACTCCACACCGCTCTGCTTCAAGTTGTAAACAAGCACGCCCCCCGAGTGCGCCATTGCCGGAACCGACAGTCCCAGCGCCAACAAAATCACCAGTAATCTTTTCATATCACTCTATCCTTTCGCAAACTCAAAAACAAAATAATATCAGGCGACCCCCGCCATTATACCGCGTATTATAACCTTCCATATAACCGGCCATACCGTCCGCGGCAACAAAAAGCTGTTGAGAGAGTATTATAACAAATTCTCTCTCTTTTGCAAGCCCTTATCAGGCCGATTTCCCGGCTATTTGCCTGCTTGTTTTTGAGCGAGGGCGGAATCGAGGTTTTCGCGGGCATTTTGTAATTTGGGGTCGATTTGCAGGGCCTTTTTATAGCATTCAATCGCCTCGTCGGTTTTATCCTGCCTTTGAAGCAGCATACCAAGGTTGTTTTGCATCTCGGCGTCATCGGGCCTGGCTGCGATAACAATCCGGCAATGCTCAATTGCCTCATCAATACTGCCTATTGCCGCCAGCGCAAGGGCAAGTCGCCCCTGGGTAATAACATTATTGGGGTCCTTCGCAAGCACCCTGTCGTAATATTCTATTGCCTCCTTCGGTTTTCCGCTTTGCGCAAGGGCATAGCCGAAGTTGCTGCGAACCTCCGTCGAATCCGGCCTGACAATATGGAACTGATTTGCCGCATCATTGACCTTGCCTTGTTCTGTCCCCGGGCCCTTGCAGATATCTGCCAAATCCGCAGCGGTGCACGCGTAAAGCCGGTATTGCTTAATCGCGCCTTCGTAATCACCCTTGGCGGCAAGAGTCACCCCAAGTTGATAGCGCGCCAGCGAAAAATCAGGATTGAGCTTGAGGGCGATTTCATATTGCTCTATCGCCTGGTCAAATTTGCCCGTTTTCTTCAAAATGTTCCCGAAGTTACTGTGCATTTCAGGCGAATCAGGGAGAAACCGCAGCGCCTCAACAAGATGCGTAAGCGCCTCCTCGTTCCTTCCAAGATTGCTGAGTACGTTGGCGTAATTATTCTCCACAAGATAATTGTTTTCTGTCACGTCGATGGCGTGTTTGAATAAAGTCAGGCTGTCCTTCCAGTGCCTTACCTGGGCCGTCGCGGTAATCCCGCAGGCTGACAGGATGACCCCGGCTGTAACGCCCGCCGCAATTGTCCCCATCGATATTTTCTTCAGCAGCTCCGCCCCCGCAAAGGCGATTATCAAAAACAGTCCGATTAACGGAATGTACGTGTATCTGTCTGCCATCCCCTGCGAACCAACCTGCACTATCCCGATTACCGGCACAAGTGTGCCGAGATACCAAAGCCAGCCGACA
The DNA here is from genome assembly GCA_050012515.1 of Sedimentisphaerales bacterium. Lineage (GTDB taxonomy): Bacteria > Planctomycetota > Phycisphaerae > Sedimentisphaerales > Anaerobacaceae > Fen-1362. The sequence goes on from JBEKHA010000001.1 coordinate 428,047, forward strand.
AGCAGGTATTTGCGGCGCCGGGCGTAATATAAACATATTATGGTTATCAGTATCAGTATTGCCGCGCAAATTAACGCTTTGGCGGCGGGTATTCTGTTGGCAGGGTGCGGGTACAATATCGCCAGCCCAACCGGCAGGAACATTTTACTGATATACGAAACATAAGATACTATTGCGTTGCTGATACGCTCACTAAAATGAACCGCGTAAATGGAAAGCATAGACCCGCCCGCCCGCTGAACAAGGAAAGTAATAACGCTGGATGCGGCGGATAAAACAATAAGGGGAATTTTTTCAATTATTAACCGTTTCAGAGAGGCCTTCTGTCTTCCGTCTTCTGTTATCTGTCCTCCGGTTCGTCCCAGGGGCCAGTAATCGAGCAAAAGCAAAACAAACGGCAATGTCACCAGCATCGGCTTGGCCAAAAGCCCTATGGCGAACAAAACCGGCACAGCGATGTATCGCCGCGCCGAAGGACGCTCGACATACCAGGCGTAAGCCAGCATAGTCAAAAGCCAGAACAGCGTGCTGAGGACGTCTTTCCGCTCCGCCACCCACGCCACCGACTCAACGTGCAGCGGATGCAATGCGAACAACCCCGCTATAAACGCGCTTTGCCATAACCCCTTTGTCATTCGGGCCAGAACAAGGAACAAAAGAATGCTGTTGGCGATGTGAAACAGCACGTTTACGATGTGCATAGGCCCGGATTTGACACCGAAAAGCTCGCAATCCAGCATAAGAGACAGCCACGTCAGCGGATGCCAGTTGGAACCATACCCTGTTGTGAACGCCCATTTGATTCCATGCCAGTTCAAGCCCACCTTGACCTGTGCATTGTCTGAAACATAAACATTGTCATCGTAAAAAAGAAAGCTGTAATTGCGGACCGGCAGATAAACGACGAAAGTTACAGCCGCCAGTAATATGCAAATCAGCAAACGCCGGTGATTGTATAGCCGTTCATTCATATTTGCGGATTTAAGCCCAACGTCCTGCAAATCAGAACCCGAATTTTTTGCCCGTAAGGCGTTCGTAGGCCTCTATATATTTTTCGCCCGTCTTTTTTACGACGTCATCGGGCAATTTCACGCCCGGACCTGATTTATCGAACTTAATCTCTTCGAGATAATTGCGAACGAACTGCTTATCAAAACTTTCCTGGTCTCTGCCCGGCTGGTATTTGTCCGCGGGCCAGAAACGCGATGAATCAGGCGTCAAAACCTCGTCGATAAGAATGGTCTGTCCTCCGACTTCTCCCCACTCGAATTTCGTATCCGCTAATATTATCCCCTTCGACTCCGCGTATTTGGATGCCTTTTTGAAAATCTCGATGCTCTTGTCTCGCAGGTATTTGGCGTTTTTATCGCCGATAATCTCAACGCACCTGTTGAAATCGACGTTCTCATCGTGCCTGCCGAATTCCTCCTTCGTTGCGGGCGTAAATATCGGCTCAGCGATTTTTTCGCATTGCTTTAACCCCGCGGCGAGCTTAATACCGCAGACTGTTTGCGACTTCTGGTATTCCTTCCACCCCGACCCCGCTAAATAGCCGCGAACAACGCACTCGATTGGGAAGACCTTCGTCTTCTTGACTAACATACTTCTGCCTGCCAGTTGCTTCTCGAACTTGTTAAACGGAGCCGGAAATTTGCTCACCTCGGTTGCTATTAAGTGATGACTTATGAAAGATGACAGAAACTCGAACCAGAAAAGCGATATCTGCGTCAGCACGATGCCCTTTTTCGGAATGGGGTTGGCCATCACAACGTCAAACGCGCTTATGCGGTCGGTTGCGACGATTAACAGCTTATCGCCCAAATCATAAACATCCCGCACTTTCCCTCTTTTCGGCTCAACGCTCCCGATTTTCGTCTGCAATACCGCTTCCATCTAATGCCCTTTCAATAGGTTACGACCGGTGCGTATGCTAATCCCCAAACCCCTTTTCGTCAAGCGCGGATACAATCCAGACCGTTTAGCCCGCGCCGGAACGGCGGGGCATTAAATTAAAATTTAGCCCCCTAATTTATTAGGGGGTTACTTGCCCACATGAGGTTTGCTTTCTGTTTAGCCCGGCAACTTTATTGCCGGGTCTTTAGAAAAAATCAGCAATCCCCGGCGGAGAAACCTTGCCTTTAAATTCTTGAAAAACCATTAAAAGATTGTATAATTCCTTTTTTAGAACGATAACAACAATGGGTGCAATTAGCATGGGCATATTCAATATATTTTCCAAACGACAAAAACAACGTCGTGGTGAGATGCCGGATGTTTATGTATACGACATAATACCTCAGCCTCTAAGAGTTCAGATAGTCCATATTCTTAGAGACGCCTTAGGAAGCGAAAAACATTTCGATGCTGAGCGCGGCTACAGTGGTTATTCATATCCTCACGTTCGCAGTTTATATAACTTCATACATAAGACACTCTGTAAAGAGTATGGTGTTTTCTCTCTTGTTCAGTATCCGTCGGAAAACCAAGCAAAGGATATATTCGAGTTTCTACTAAACGAAGAGAATGTCGAAAAAGTATTAGATGTTATTGAATTATGCTTTATTGGTGTGGACGCCACCGCCAGAGAATGGTCGTATCTAAATCGCCAAGACGCCTCAAAAGAAGCAGACGACGCGATTGACGAACTCAATGCGAGATTCAAAGAACATGGGATTGGTTACGAGTTTAAAGATAGATGCATTATCCGGGTCGATTCAGAGTTTATTCATTCGGAAGCAGTGAAACCTGCCCTTGCTCTATTATCCAACAAAATTTATGAAGTCGCTAATAACGAATTTTTCAAAGCACATGAACATTACCGACATGCTCGCTACAAAGATTGCCTTACTTGGGCATTGAAGTCATTAGAAAGTACAATGAAAGCGATATGTAAGAAACGTAACTGGAAATATGACGAAGGAGACACGGCAAAGAGGTTGATTGAAATTTGCCTTGCCAATGGACTGATTCCTGACTTTTGGCAAACACATTTTTCGGCTCTGCGAGCTACACTAGAACACGGTATCCCGACCAGTCGAAATAAACTTGCTGGTCATGGTGACGGCACAGAACCAATTATTGTGCCGCAACACTTGGCAGCGTATGTACTTCATATGACTGCGTCCACGCTTGTGTTTCTAATCGAGGCAGAGAAAAATTTAGGATAGAATTAACATCTCGCTACGCGATTAAGCCGATAAATCTCAATCGACCTCGCCAAGGGCGGGTTAAAAAAACCGCTTGCCACGGCATAGTTGAAAACGAATCTGGGTGGCTAATAAAATTCTCTGCGGTCTCCGCGGTAAAATAGTGTGTGTTTTAATGGCAACGGGAATCGACGTAAGCGAAGATTTTCTTGCGGATATCAGGGATATCGGGCAGGAATTCAAAAATAGTTTCGAGATGTCGCCTCTGTTTCAATCGGCGTAGCGTGGGAACAAAATTAATATCATAAACCCAGCCGAGTATGCACAGCTTCATATCGTTCCAGGTTCGCAACATCTTATAATCAATGCGCCTACCCGTCAGAATCGCCTCAAGCACCTCAGGCGTGCACCTCGGCTCATCGGGCATCTCAATCTCCAGCTTGAAATTATCCGGGTCATCTCTTTGCTGGATATACGCCTTTATGACCACGTTAAAAATATCTAACTTGTCCGCGTCGCGTATCATCTTGGAAAACAGCAGCGTATCGCCCACCAGATTATTTGGCAGCTCCTTTTCCCCGTGATAGCGAATCGCCGTCTCGATAATTTGCCTTTCGTCATCCGGCAATTCCGCCAGGATATTTTCCTTTTGCAGGACCTCAACGCCTAAAATGGAATGGTTAACACTCTTCGTGTCGCTATATGTCTGGTATTTGAGAAATTGTGGGAATCGCCCTACGTCGTGAAACAGCGCAATCGTCTCCGCTAACAATCGTTGATTGCCTTCAAGGTGTAATTCGTCCGCAAGGTAAAGCATCTCAGTGCATACCCGCCCTCTGTGCTCTTCCTTTAGTTTTATATTGGCGTTGATATATTCGTCATCACCATAGAACCCCGCGACGAATTTATCGAACCACGCCTTGAATTTATTTAATTGTTCGTTGTTCATAGTTAATTTTCAGAAAGCGAATAATGTAAAGCAAACAAGCCCGTTTTACCATAACGATTAAACAAAATTTGCCGGCGGGTTTGCAAAAGACAAAAGACGGGATATAATATCCCCGGCGAAACCGAGATAAACTGTAAAGGAGCTAAATATGCCGACGATAAAAGACGTTGTAGTGCGAAAGCCCACCAAAGAGGAAGAGAAAACCTGCAAAACCTGGCCCATCTGGACCTGCAAGCCGAGCGAATTCGACTGGGCATACACTGAAAAGGAAACCTGCCTGATACTTGAGGGCGACGTCACCGTAACCGACGGCAAAGCCTCCGTCAGCTTCGGCCCCGGCGATTTCGTCATCTTCCCCGTTGACCTCGAATGTAAATGGCAGGTCAAAAAGGCCGTCAAAAAGCACTACAATTTCGGGTAACCTGAACGCATTTTTATCAAGAGCACAGGCAAAGAGATTAGGAGATTAAATTATGATGATTGATTATGTGACGCTGATGCTGATAAATATGGCTGCCGGGCTGTTCCTGCTCGGCTGCTTTGTCTGGCGTGATTTGGATACGCCGGAAGATACCGGCCGATGGGTCCCAGCGTTCGCAATCTCCGGCCTTGTCGCCGCGATAGGCGGATTTGCAATTACATTCACCTGGCCGCTTCCAAAACCATATAGTTCGGCTTACGGCGAAATGTCGGTGTTATTTGGCGTGCTTTTGCTCGGCCTGGCTTTGGCATTAGCCAAAAGATGGGAACTTTTGCCTTTGGCGATTTACGCTGTTTTCGCAGGTGCGGCAGCGGCGCTTCTTGGCGTCCGGATAATCAACCTCGGCCTGACGAATGCGCCGATTTTGTCAGGCGTAGGGTTTATATTGTGCGGAGTATGCGGAATTTTCTCGCCACTCGTTGTCTGGCAAAACGATAAAAAGGGCCTGCGTATCATTGGCTCACTTGTATTATTCTCCGCCTCGGCTATTTGGGCCTGGACGGGTTTCCTTGCTTACTGGATGCACATGCTGGTAGCAAAATAGAATCGTAACCAGACAGGTTAGCGGCTTTGCAGTTTTTCGATTTCCGACCGGCACATCAGTAACTGGGCGGCGTCGGCAATTTTCTTCTCGGCGGCACGCAAATGATTCAGCGCAAGGTCGGGCTTTTCAAGATACCGCGAATAAATTATCCCCAGCATCAGCTCAACCTGCTCAATATGCTCATAATTTGCGTAGTGAGTAAGAAATTTTTCGTAAACCGACGCGGCCGGCTTATATTCACCCTCGCTGGCAAGCTGGTTGGCGATATCGAGCAAATGCTGGCGAGGCAGAATCTGTTCGCTATCGAGTGACATAAGATTAAGATACTGTTGAGCGGCTGTTTGCAGGTCGTGCTGATAAATACTGTTGGCGATGTCTTCGCGCAACTGCTTTATCTGCGGCTCATCAGGCCCCGGCTTTGTTATCTCTCTGGCCATAATCCGTTTTGTGCCGCCCATTCCTGTGTATGGGTCATAGCCGGTGGCAATCGCGTCGCGATATGCGCGCCTGCGGTTCCACTGCTTGAACATTGCCCAAAGGTCGAATTGCGAACTGCTCAGCAATCCCGTCGCCAGCAGAAACAGCGATGAAACGATGCCGAACGAATAACCCGCAATATGCGCATCATAGGCGACGTTAGACGTGTATCGCCCGATGACGTTATCGAAAATAATCATCTTGAATGCGATAAAGTAAAGGGCTGGCACTTCAACCGTGCCGATGAAGATAAACCAGTAAACGATAGTTATAAGGGTCTGCGGGAACAGCACAAGATACGCCCCCGTAACCGCGGCCACCGCGCCGCTGGCGCCCATAACCGGGTTGCTGTTTATCAGTGTATGGCCCACCGCGCTGAACACCGCGCCCGCCAGGTAAAAACAAATATAGCCGAAATGGCCGAGCTTGTCGTTTACGTTATTGCCGAATATGTACAAAAAGAACATGTTGCCGAAAATGTGTAGCATGTTGGCGTGCAGAAAAGCGTAAGTGATAAACTGCCACAAAAACGGGTGAGCAGGCGTGAAAACAAACCGTTCCGTCCAGGGACGCAGAATTTCTTTTGCCTGTGCATCGGGCCAGTAGCTCAATAGAAACACAATCACATTTACGGCTATGATGGCGTAATTGGCGTATGGCGTTCTGTAGCACCTGACATTTGTTCGAATAGGCAGCAGCATAATGGATTCCGTTTACCTTTGAAAAAGCCGGACGATTCAAAGGGCAGCATTGTAAGGGTTTTCCGCCGGGCGGGCAAGACATAAAAAAACAGGACGACTTACGCCGTCCTGTTTCGTGTGAAATATATTAAGTTTTCCCGCGTGTCATGACTAAAACGGGATATCAATCAGCTTATCCGCAAGCTGTCCTAAAATCTCCAGCAATAGCTTACTACCACAATCTGGCTTCTGCCTGTATCATACGTGGATATGCTCCAGGCGAACGCTGCTATGAGCAGCATAACAGCAACTAATGCTATACGTTTCATTGTGTTTCCTCCTGCTTTACTCGTTAAGGTTATGATTGTGAGGCGATATGCTCTGTTTTTGACCGGCTTTCCCCATCCAGCCGAATCAATTCAATTAACCAAATTATAGTAAAAGAATTCCCCGCTTCCAAATCAACGCGGAAAAAATCTTTATTTTTCCCGCCCTTGCTGTTAATAATGGCATCAGATTTTTGACTGGAGAATTTTTACGAATGGATAAGTACGCATATAAAACACGCCTCAGGGGCATCCGGGCCGCGATTACCCGGGCCGGTGCAGATTGTCTCATAGCCGCAAAATCCGCCAATGTTACCTGGCTCACCGGCTTTAGCGGCCAGGATTGCTGGGCCATTGTTCTGCCTCGCGCAGTCGTGCTTCTAACCGATAGCAGATACACCGAGCAGGCCGTCATCCAGTGCCCATTCTGCAAAATCGTCGAACGCGCCGCAGCGATGGGTAACGCTGTCGCCGAACTGCTGCGAAAGCAGCGCGGAATCAAAACCGCCGCCGTCGAAAAATCAATATCGCTCGCCAATTTTCAGTCGCTGAAGAAAAACTTGTCCTGCCGGCTCAGGGCCGCTGAAGGTATCGTCGAATCAGCACGCCGTAAAAAAGACCGGGTCGAGGTTGCCGCTATTTGCGCCGCCGCAAAAATCGCCGCACGAGCATTCGAATGCGTCCTCCGGAAGGTCAAACCCGGCCTTACGGAAAACGTTCTGGCGGGAATTGTCGATTTTGAAATCAGAAAAGCCGGGGGCGCAAACAGCTTTGAAACAATTGTCGCCTTTGGCCCCAATGCCTCAAGACCTCATCACCAGCCTACCTCGCGCAAATTACGAAAGAATGATACCATCCTCATCGATTTCGGCGTGCGCCTCGACGGTTACTGCTGTGATTTGACCAGGTGCTTTTCTGTCGGTACACCCAGCAGACTTTATAACGAAGTTTACGCCGTCGTAAAACAGGCACAGGCCGCCGCCATAAGAATGGTCAAAGCTGGAGTCGAAATCAGCCAGCTCGATACAACTGCGCGGGAAATTATAAAAAAAGCAGGCCTGCCTGTTTATGGCCACGGAACCGGGCACGGACTTGGCCTGGAGGTACACGAACTGCCCGCCATATCAGGCAAAGCAAAAGGAAAATTACAGGCAGGCGATGTGATTACAATTGAACCGGGCGTTTATATCCCCGGACGCCTCGGAATCAGAATCGAAGACGATTGTTTAGTCACAAAAGACGGCTGCGTTGTCCTTACAGCTAATTGTCCAAAGGACTAACACTCTTGATTTTACCGCATCGGCCCTCTGTTTGGCATTGTGTCCTGCATATTGCCGCCCCTGTCCATTGGCCCTCTGCCGCCGGGCGCAGCACGCTGGCTTCCCTCCAGCACGGTGGCGCTGTTCCAGTCACGAAATGGCGCTTTGGTCTTTTTCTCCAGCGACTTTAATTCGCTATACTTCAAACGTAAATCCTCGGGCCAGTTCATCAGTTTCGCAGGCAACCTGTCCACCCACATTCCGTCAAAGCTGAACAATATGTCAAAATACTGCCGCGGCTGCAGAGATTTGTCTCCGAACCAGTCATTCATTGCCACCACGTCCACCACAATCGCTCCCGTTGAGTAATCTATCGCCTCAGGCAGCTTCACCTCCGCGGTCATCTTGTCTTTCTCTTTCTCGCCCACCTCAACCTTCGCTATCTTGCCTATGATATCTCCGCGTTTGACCATGAACTGCTCGCTGTACCAATAACCCATCACGTATTTGCAAACCTGAACCTCTACGGCCTTTGCAGCTTCCTGAACGTTTGTCGGGAAGAAATACAGCCGTTTGGGAATATCAACTATGTCCGTCTCTTCCGAAAAATCGCTCCATAATATTACTTTGCTGTTACTCGCCGCGTCTTCCGCCTGCACCTGACCGGTTCCGGCCACAGGATTGAATACCCCGATACGAATTCGATAACGATAGCTCGCCCCCGGCTCCACTGTATCATCATATGCCCAGAATGTTATCGTCTCATGCAAACTGCTTAGATCCTTGTTCCTCAGCAGCATCTTTCTCAGTTCTTCGTTTATTGTCGCCTCTGTTACTGTCGTCTTGGCAATCTTCTTCTGCTCGGTCGTCGTCGCTTCAGTACGCGTGTCTGTCCGGCTCGTAGTTCTCTGAGTGTTGCGAGAAACGCCGCTGCGGTCGGGTTCTGCTGCCGTCGGACGGCCTCCTGCACCGCCGACTGGACCTCTGGCGACTCCACCGCCGCCGCCGGCGCCTCTGCCGGCACCGCCTCCACCCGCCGCACCTCTGCCTGCGCCGCCCATCGTTTGCCCTGTTGTTGTGCCGCGACTACTGCTGGGTACGCTTTCACGGGTCGAACGCGTTGTTGTCATCTTTTCACGTTCTTCTGCTGTTTTAGTTTCACGCTCCGTCGCCGCCTCACGGCGCTCCTGTGCCTCTTTTTCTCGACGAACCGCTAAAAACTTCTCGTGCAATGCAGGCGGTAGCCAGTTATCCTCCGCAGACGCTATCCTGTACGGGTCCGGCTGAAGCATACTCGCCTGCGTCCGCTGGTCGTCCAGCTGCGCAATCTGAACCATAACTCCGCCCATCGGAAGATCATTAACATCATCTATTATCTTGTATGTGTTTCGCTTGGGGTCTATCCGCAAACGTGGAATGTCTTCCCACTGGCTCCATTCCCCATTTTCATCAAGACGCTGCCTTTGAAGCCCAACACCAGCAAACACCGGCCTGGCCAGACCTTTATCACGCCAGCCCTCAGGAACTCCTTTACCCGCAAAGCATTCCTGAAAACTGTCTATCAGCGAACCAAGGTCAAAATTCCCTTGGACCGTAACTAAATCAAGGTCGTTCGGCTCATATGAATCTTCGGACCCGACATTCTCCTGGGTAATCGCAACCTTCGGAAGGTACGCCGCAGCTCTTATGTGCCCCACTAATACATCATTTACTTCGCCGACCGCCGGGATGCGATATCTCTTGTCCACCGTCATCTCTACGGAACTCGGCACAGGCCAGAATACATTCAAATTTTTGTCCAGCACCGAATTCATTTTTTCCAGAAAAACTTTGCTTTGAGGTATATATGCCGGCTTGAGACCCGGCTCCCTCTCCAGCTGAGATTGAAGCTTGTCTGATTGCTCCGCTATGTATGTATCAATCTGCCCGGGACTAAAACTCTGGCCGTTGAATGGGACCTTTTCCACGTTACTCAGAACAAACGCATACACAATGTACAGCGCGCCAAGAACGCCTATTAACAACACTGCCTTTTCTATATGCGATTCTATGAAATTGCCTTGTTTTTTTATCATAATTCCAAAGTCCTTACGTTCTCCGAAGTCCCGATTCGTCGCAACTCTGCTCCGGCAAACTCAATCAGACGCCGTTTCTAATTGCCCGGTTTGGCGGCCGCGGGGCCTTTTATCGACTCCGGTTTTATCGCGTCATAACCCTGCTTGTTGAATATATATTCGCAAACCATTTCAACTTCGGCCACTGATTCAGTCCCATATCTGTAATATTGGTCGCTGTATAACGGAACCACCGGCTTAACACGGCACTCCAAAATTGTTATCTGGTTGTGCTTGAAAACTTTCGCCGGTTCCTGGCCCGTGAATCCGCTGAAACTGTGCTCCTTGGCACTGCACAACTCCCGCATAAAAGGCACTATCGCTTTGGTGCTCAACACTACAACCATACTAAAATGCACCACATCCATACTTTCGTTGCTTATGCGACCGGTAAACGACTCTGTCAACTGCTCCTCCGGCCTGGTCACGTACTTAGGCCTGTCCTGCGCCACTTTCAAACCACCGCTGGTACCGACGCTTCCGGGCATAAAAAGAGCGTCTGGCGTCAGAAAACCGACACGCTCCACTCGCTTCACAGGAGAGCTGGATATACTGCTCGAACCGGTGTTCATTTTCTCCACCGTTGTAAACACATCCTCTATTATCCAATAACCAATCTGCCAGAACCAGCAGTCCTTGATGCTGTCATCTACATTGGAATACTTGTACGTCTTCCAAAAATCATATCCGCTCACGACGTCGGGGCTCGCATATACCGACGACGCCTTCGCCCTGGCCCGACAAATCTCATCGATAATCCTTGTCGTTGTGTCACTGTCCCCGCCCAACCTTGAAGACCCGGAGTTTTTACCCATCTCCGTTGCAGCCCTTATCTCATCTGCACTGGGACAATCATGACCGTTGACCTTCTTTATCATTGCCTCGATTCCATGACGATAATTCTCCCCGAACTTGGTGAATAACAAGGTTGATGTATCCTTGGGTTGAGGAAATAAGTCGTAACTCAGAATCTCACGCTCAGAACTCTGCACTGACAATTGCTGTATAAAATTAGCGTCCTGCTGGTATGCCTCCTGATATCGCCTTTCCACCTCGGCTTGCTTCATCGCCGGCGAACTCTTCAACTGAACAAGCACCTTATTGCCTATCGGCACACTTTCATTGTTGACCTTTTGCTTTAAGCCCCTGCCAAGCAATACTGTCGCTGTAAGAACGGCCCCGCAGGCCAAAAGTATTATCGCGGGCCAAATCAATACAGAATATGCCCGAAATCCGCCAAACACCTTCAGCAAATCTTTCAATTTTGATATGTCAATGTTAATCTTGGCCATTCACCATCACCATCAGTAAAACATTATGCTAAAAACAGAATTTCTTCACCGCAAGTTATTCCGTGTCCCCGCCGCCGTGACCACCACCGCCGCTGCTTTTAGGAGGTTGTGACTTGCGACCGCTGCTTGGAGGCGGCGCCTGCTGGCCTCCTGGGGGCACGCTCGGGCGCGCGCCTGGAGGAGCGCCTGGGGGTGCGACCGCTTCACTCGGCGGCTCGTTTGTATCCTTCCACTTAAGTTTAAAGTTCAGCACAAACCAGGAGTCGTTTACCTGCGTGGTTTTATCAGCATTCGCAACTTTGCTTATTATCTCATTGGTCATCGGGTCAATTATCACATCGTCCTTGCCCTCTATTTTCTTCTTGGCCCCTATACCGGCAGGTATCTCCGCCGCCAAATCCACTTCCCCCGTCTGAAAGTCAAAATGTTGTTTGTCCGTCTTCTTGTAAAGCTCAAAAGGACTGTTGCCGTCAAACATGCTGTTCAAATGCATCAGCCGGGTGACCAGGCCCCATTTGTTCGGGTCATCCTGGACTTTGGGAGGGTCAAGCAGCTCGCTTATATTCTTATAAGGACTGTACCCGGTTATCGTTACGATAAAACCTCGCGGTGTTGACACACCGCCGCCGGCGGGTGCCCCTCTGCTTCTCGCCTCCAACATCCCTCTGCCGCCGCCGCGACCGCCGCCCCTCACCATCCCGCTCCTGTCGGGCATTGCATTCCTGCCGCCCATCGTACCTCCCATACCTGCATCTCGCGTATCAAGACCTTTTTCGAAACCCATCACCCCGAACTGACCGTTCGCGATATCCAGCGTGTAATAAATAGTCATCCCGGTTACGAAAATCTGCTTACGCTCACTGCGGTCAGGGTATTTCTCCTTTATCGTCTCAGCGTCACCGCCGGCAAAAGCTCGGTATAACTCCGCCTGCTCTGGATTGCTCTTGGCGTTGGGCAGTGTCGCTATCAGCTTCTGATAAAGCAAAGGAACCATATCTCTGTATTTGAACTGCTCGAATTCCTTCTTTATTATCGCCTCTGAGTCGCTGGACTTGGCCTCTTCGGCCTTTAGGTCGCTCTCTGCCTTCTGTGCCGCATTCAGCACTGCCTTAACTTTCTCCCTCTGCGATACCTTGCTGGTGTAGCTGGCGCGGTCTACAAGCGTCTTGGCGAACGCCAGAATCGATGCCACTAATATCAGACATGCCGCCAGCACAAAATATTTCGTCTTGCTCGCCCAAATCATTGATTTGGCTATACTTTTCGGCAGCAGGTTGCTTTCTATCTGCCCAAGACCAAGCGCCTGCACCCCAAGCCCGTAAACTACTCCAAAATCGCATACGCTCTCGTGAAATTTCGCAGCCGAAACCGACGGGTTAATTGCGACCCTCTTGAACGCGTCTGGACGCTCTATGGGCATCTGCAAACTTTGCTGAAGGTATTGCAGCAATCCTCGCATCTTTGTGCCGCCGCCCATCGCGATAACTCTCGTTAGCTTCACATTCGAATGAGAGCTGATATAAAATCCAAGTGAACGCTGAATTTCCGACGCCAAATCCGTAAACACCGGCTTCATCGCCTGCAATATCTGCCTGGCGTATTTGCTCATCGGAGCCGTCCGTTTTAACTTCTCCGCCTTCTCAAAATTCAGCTTGAACGTATCCGCTATCGCCTTGGTAAACGCGTTGCCGCCCATTGCTATCGCACGCTGCCACACGTCCGATTTTGTACAGACCACAAGGTCCGTTGTTTCAGCGCCGATATTCAGCACCACCGTTGCCTGAGTATCGGATTTCATCAGGTCGGGCCTGTCATAAAAAACATAGTTATATAACGCCATCGGCACTATCTGAACGTATGTTACCTCCAAATCCTCTCTGCTGAAGTACTCAAGCTCAGCCGTCACAACGTCGTTTTTTATCGCGAATATCCCCACCTTTGCTTCCGCCGCCCCCTCCTCCGTCATCATCTGCCAGTCCCATGCAACTTCGTTGATGTCAAAGGGAATCTGCTGGCTGGCTTCGAACTTGACGATTTCGGGGATGCGTTTTTTCTCGACGGGCGGGAGATTGACGAAACGGGCAAAACTGTTTGCGCTGGGGACAGCAACTATGATTTCATCTTTCCCGAGGTCGTTTTGCTGGACAAACTGGCGAAGGGAAATGGCGATAAGCTCCTGCTTTTCCTGGTCTTTGATGCCTGAGCCGGAAAGGACTTTGCCGTGCTGGATATGTTCGAAGCCGGTAACTTCGAGTGTGCCGGATTCGTTGCTAAGTCGAAGGGCCTTAAGCGAGGTGTTGCCTATGTCAATTGCCCAGACCGACCCTATTTTTTCCGCCATAAACTATGCCTCCTGTCCCGGCCGGAAATGGGCGGGACGTGTTTTTCACTGCCAACGCAATAGTATAACACAAAGAATTATATTATTATAGGAGCTATGAGAACTTTTTCCATATATACGCTTGGCTGTAAGGTAAATCAGTACGAATCGCAGCAGATAGCCCAGCTTCTCGAAGAGCTGGGTCTTTCGGCAGCCGACTCGCGTGAGAAACCCGATTTAGCGGTAATTAATACCTGTTGCGTAACAGCAACCGCATCAGCCAAGAGCAGGCAATATATACAAAGAGCGTTAAAAATCAGTCCTGCCGGCGTAAGGATTGTTTGCGGGTGTTTGCCGGCGATGAAAAGCCGGGAAAATCCCCCTTGCGACGGCGATAATGTTCATATCATCAGTAGCCGGGATGATTTGGCGCAAAGAATCGCCCAGATTATCATCGGCCACAATCCCCTTATTAAAGCAAAAAACGGGTCAAAAATCAAGGATGGAATGGCTAAATTCGCTAAATATCCCAAATTACCGCGACTATCCAGTTTCAAGGGGCATACAAGGGCGTTTCTCAAGGTTCAGGATGGGTGTGACGGCCTTTGCACTTACTGTATTGTACCGAAAGTCAGGCCTGATGTTCAAAGTAAGCCGATGGATGAGGCGATTTGTGAGGCAAAGGCCCTTGTGGCGGCTGGGCATAAGGAAATCGTGGTAACGGGAGTGTGTTTGTCGGCCTATGGCCGGCAAACAGTGAGGAGATCAGGTGAGCAGGCGAACAGGAGAGAAGGAATAACAGATTTATTAACTGCGCTGGCGCAAATACCGGGGTTATTGAGAATTCGGGTGAGCAGTTTGGAGCCGGGGGACATTAGCGAGGAATTGCTGGACGTGTTCTGTGCGTATAAAAATATTATGCCGCATATTCATTTGTCGGTGCAGTCAGGGGCGAGCGCGACGCTGAAAAGAATGTGTCGGCAGTATGACGCGGACCAACTGCGGGCGAAAATTGAACTGATAAAACGGCGATTGGACAGGCCTGCGATTACAGCGGATATTATCGTGGGATTTCCGGGCGAGACGGATGAGGATTTTCAGCAGACGGTTGAGCTGGCGAAATGGGCGGGGTTTTCGAAGATACACGTGTTTCCATTTTCGGTGAGGGCGGGGACAGCCGGGGCGAAACTCAAAGGCAGATTGCCTGCGGACGTGATTAAAAAACGGGCACAAATTCTGCGGAAAGTAAGCGATGAATTGGCATTCAATTTCAGAGAACAATTTATAAATCAAACCTGTGAGGTCCTCATCGAAGGTTCAAAGGATGAAGAAGCGTTTGGACATTGCGAACGATACTTCATAGTTAAAGTAAGAAGTAAAAATGAAAAAGTAAAAATTAAGAATGAAATTATCCGGGTTAAAATCACGGCGGTGACGGAAGAAGGAGCGATGGGAATCGAGGACGGATGACCAAGGACAGAAGTAGTTTTTAGTGTTGAGTTGAAAAAATCCGCCTCGCCCCTAAGGGGCAGGCGAGACCTCGCCAAGGGCGGGAACGTAGTATGTGCTTGTATGTGGTAGTATGTGCTACTCTGCAAAGGGTTAGGGGAGAAAGCCGTTAGAAAAGCTTTTCCTCAGATTTGCTGTTCCAAATGTTCTCTTGTAAATTATTAGGCAAGTCTTACACTAATGGCCTATGGCAATTGAGAAATGCGAAGAATGCGGTAAAGAAGTGAGTACAGATGCCAAGGTATGTCCTCATTGCGGAAAGAGATATCCAACAGGAGGTCTTACATGGCCAGCAAAGATTTTCTTCACAATACTTTCGATTGTGATTTTAGGAACAATTATCGACTATTTCAACCAAAGTTCGAAACCAACCATAAACTCGAAGCCAACCATCAACGAAGAAAAATCGGGAGTTGTCGCTCATTTTGGAATGGTCACAACAATTTGGATATCACAAGAAGCCATAAAAGATAAGTCTTTAGTTGCCCAGATTCTACATGTAATAGAACGAGATTATGGGAGGGGTATAGTATGGTTTTACGATGACAGACAATATACACCAATGGGTGTGCCCATGACGGATGACCAAATGTTACACTGGGTAGGTGTTTACGATTCATTTCAAGCAGACGTTTTTTCTTATGTTGAGGTTACAAATAGAAGCCCCTCACCGCCTGAAGTAAAATTGATAAAAACATCTATCCGTCCTGGCTATGCAGAATGAATCGCAGAAAATAAGAATTGTAAATAACCGTTCCAATCTCTCGAATCGACGGATAAATCTTGCCCTTGGTAAAAAACAGGGGACTGTCCCTAGTTTTCTCCTAGTTTTATCAGTCACTACCGCCAGCGTGGCAAAAATAGGGACAACCAGTCGCAATAGCAATTCGCTTATGGCCCTCTGCCTCTATGAAGCAACCAGCCCAAGACAGCACCAAGGGTGACTTTGCAGAAATCGGCGGCGTAGTCTATAACTTTATTAAGTAACTGCGGATAAACGAGAGCAATAAGTAGTGACGCTATAAGGAAAGTAAAAAAGGAAAACGAAAGAATAATGATTATAACTCGCTGGCGATTATTTATTTTGTTTGAATTCCTACGGTTCATATAAATTTCCCAAAAGTAAAGTATTCTTTCGTCCGCTTTATTAACGGCACTCCTTATATTATAACCCTGTTTTCAAATCAGAATAAAATTGCCATAATAGCTAGCTCCTATACTGTACTGTACCTAGAGGGGGGGATATTTTTTCATTTTTTGAAGGTTTTTACTTGACATGATGTTATTGTGGATGAGGATTTGGGCTGAAAATCCACATGTCGCCGTTCATAAAGTGCTATTCTCATTCCTTGTCTTTTCATTTCGGCAAGGAATGTTAATTGCGGATTTGGGATTGTCACGGCCTACCTTTGGCGGATGAGGATGCTGGACGGATTTGGCGGTATCGTTTATAGTTGGCTATCCGGTTTTGATTAACAAGGCAGTGTTTTTTTGGAGATTAGAACGATGAGCAGCCTGGGTAAGGTTTTTGCATTTATGCTTTTTTGCGCGAGCGTATTACTTTGCGACGCGAGGGCGGAGGAACTTTGCGGGGACATAAACGATGCTAATAAAACAATAATCAATGTAATGGGCGGCGAGTACCGAATCACCAACAACGTCTGGAGAGGCACGTCCGAGCAGTGTTTGAGCGTGGACCCGAATTCCACGTTCTTCAGCGTTATACGCACGACGCACGATTCGAATATAGTGGTCGCGTATCCGTCTATTATTCGCGGGCAGCATTTCGGCGGCGAGAACACCAAAAACAGCGGCATGCCCATAAAGATAAGCGATATAGCGGCCGTCCCCGTTGACTGGAGCACGGACGTAAACCACGCAAAGGGCGTATGGAATACCGCTTTCGAGGCATGGATTAGTAAAACCGGAGGCACTATTCCTGAAGGCGGCGCGGAGCTGATGGTCTGGCTTAACAAAAAGGGAAGCATAATAATGCCCGCAGGCGGCGAAAAGAAGGCAACGATAACTGTTGCCGGCACACAGTGGAATGTCTTTTTTGATTCCCAACAACGCAGATGGAGATACATCGCTTACGAAAGGGCAAAGCCCAGCGTTGCGGCAAGTTTCGACCTCAAGGATTTTATCAATGATGCGGTATCGCGGGGCTATCTGGAAAGCTCGTGGTATTTAGATAGTATGGAAGCCGGCTTTGAGATAATACAGGATGGCAAAGGGCTGACGAACAGGTCGTTTTCGGCCTCTGTTACCGGCCGAGACGCTAACCAGGCGCCGACGAAATAAACCAGCCAATGAATATTAAATGTCCAATATCCAATATTAAATGTTAAATCAATTTGCGGACGGATAAGGATGTGATTATAGCTGGGTCCAGAGGCAGACGGTTCCGAGGAACTGTCGCTGGTGAATAACGGGTTCGGAGACCACCATGAAGCCGTTGCGAGACACGAATTTTGCCTTTGTAGGAGGCACCAGTTTGAATACCTTGTTCTTGACGTCATCGCGACAGTAGTAGGAGAAAAGTCTGCCGTTGCAGTCGTAGATGCCCGCGAAGGCGATACAATTCTGGGTTTTGAGGGTATAGAGAATGGCGTTTGCGTCTTTGGCGTCATCAAAAGACAGTGCGCACCTGACGTTTGTGGAAATCAGCTTTGCCTGTGTGGAGGTGAAATACATAAGGTTGTTTTTGTTGTCTTTGCGCTGTGAGTCGATAAATGACAGGGAAGCGAAGATCAGGCCTATAGACATACCTGTCGTGAAGGCGATTATAACAAACTTTCTCCTGGAAATGTCGGCCATAAATACCCTGCTCACCAGGTAATAATTTTGTTTCAAATCCCTCTTCTGTGCCGGGTGGCTGCGGCACGTGTCATCTGTTCTGTTGTATTGAGACGGCACATTGCTGTTTTCGGCGTTTTTAGGGTGCGACTTAACGATTCTTTACGTCCGAGAAAATTGTATGTTAACCAAATATGGGCTGGTTAACCGAAGTTAACTAAGAGAAGAAGGTTAACATTAGTTAACCGGACACGATAGGATTGATAAGCATCGCAAACTCGATAAATCGTTTTTGCGGCAGGCAGTTGACTTTTCGGGGACAGGATTATGAAGAAGTGTCCGTTTTGCGCGGAAGAAATTCAGGATGAGGCGGTGAAGTGCAAGCACTGCGGCGAGTTCTTAATTGACGCGGAACTGAAGGGATTGAGGAAAAACGCCGGCGTCAAATGGTATTACAAAACGTCGTTTGTCGTTATCTCGGTATTGTGTTTCGGGCCGCTTGCGCTGCCTTTGGTTTTGTATAATCCGCAATACAGTGTCCCCAGCAAGGTGTTCTGGACGATTATCATCATCGTGGTTACGGTAGTGCTTTGCGTAGGGTCCATTGAGGCATACGCACTGCTTTTGAAGCAGATTCAGCAGATGGGGCTGTAGGGATTGACGATTTCCGATTGTCGATTGCAGATTTGAGAATGGTAAAAATAGATTTGTCGAAGATATTCAGGTATTGTCCGGGCTGCGGGGCCGGAGGGCCGAAGGCACATTCGAGGGATAAGCATATAACCTGCGGCAAATGCGGGTTTGAGTATTTTCACAACGTGGCATCAGCGGCAGGGGCAATTATCGAGTATGGCTCAAAGGTGCTTGTTATAACTCGCGCCAATGAGCCGAAGGCGGGGATGTTTGATTTTCCGGGCGGATTCGCGGATTATGGGGAGCCGATTGAAAAAACGATTGTAAGGGAGGTTCAGGAAGAGCTTGGAATAAAAATCAAAAACCCGCGATATCTAATATCGGCGCCGAATATCTACGTGTATAAAGGCGTAACATACACGACAACGGATTTGTTTTTTACGTGCAGGATTGATAATCCGAAAAAGATAAAGCCGGACAAAAAGGAAATCTCCGGCATTGAGTTTTTTGAGCCGGGGCGGATTCCTTTGAACAGGTTAGCGTTCGACTCGGGCAAAACAGCAATCAGATACTACCTCAAGCAGCGTCACCAAACCCGTTAAGCCCACAAGGTTTAATAATCCCGCCGCGTCATTTTTTTCTGACTGCTATTGTGTAGATTGGTCTTTTTTCCATCAGGTATTTACGTTCGAAGTTTGAGCCGACCCATTCACCGATTTGAACGCCGGCGTTGGGGAGAAAATCGATTTGTTCCAGTTGGCCGGCTTTGGAGGCAAACACCGATTTCATCTGTTCGAAGTATTCCGCGAAGTCGGTGGCGACGCGGATAGAGCCGGCTGGTTTGAGGCAGCGTATGAGCTGGTCGGTATTGGCGGAGTTGATGAAACGCCTTTTGTTGTGGCGTTTTTTAGGCCAGGGGTCGGGGTAATAAATGTGAAAGTAATCGACGGAGGAATCGGGGACGCATTCGGCGATATAGGGGACGGCATCGGTGCGAATTATCCGGACGTTGGCGAGATTCCACCGGCCAATCCGGTCAACGGCGAAACGGTAAAATTTGCCTGCCCATTCAATTCCGATAAAATCGGCGTCGGGCTGGGATTTTGCCTGGTTTACCAAAAATGTCCCTTTGCCTGAGCCAATCTCGATATGGACGGGGGCCAAACGTCCGAAAATATCGCCAAAATTAAGCTTGACAGGCGGATTTGGGTGCTCCAGGACGAATTGTGGATAGTTATTTAATTTTCTTGACATCTTGAAAACCAACCAGTATAAGGCCGACTTTTGTAACATTTTGGGCAGTTGGCGGACTATTATAATAGACGGATGCGGTTTTGCCAACCTTTAGCGCCTGGTGGGGTTAAAAACGACGAAATAAGGGTTTAAAGTCAGTGTCGAGGGTAAACGATATTCAGGATGGCTGGGTTGTGAGAGAGGAAGAAAATTTTGGATAGTTTTTTTGCAACACGGACGGCGTTGGGACGTATGGATTTATAAGGGCCAAAGGCATAGGGATAAGCCGGATAGAAGCGACAACAAGAGGGTCGCGAAAATGATAAGGCAATTGATAAAAACTCGTCGTAAGCAGGTCCTGATAGACATCAACACTCAGAAGGATTTTTTCCTCGATAATGGTACCGCAAAGGTGGGCAATCGCAGGAGAGTATTAAGCCACATAAGAAGAGTAATGGCGTATGCCCGCGCAAAGAAAATACCTGTAGTATCGATTTGCGAAGTTCATCCCGAAAACAACGGCGGATTCTGTGTGGACGGCACGGAAGGGATGCATAAAATCAACTATACGCTTTTGAACAACAGGGCAAGTTTCGCGGCGGACAATAACACGGATTTGCCTGTGGACTTGCTGCGGGAGTATCGACAGATTGTTCTTCATAAAAGATGCTTAGACCCGTTTGATGAGCCGAGGATAGACCGGCTGTTGAGCGAAATCCGCGCAAACGAATTTGTGCTGATAGGCGCCTGCGCTGAAGGAGCAGTTGAGGCGACCGCGCTTGGACTTTTGCAGAGAAGCAAACGGGTAACTGTTATTGTCGATGCGGTAGGGGCACAGGACAAACAAAAGGCAAAGCACGCTCTTCGCAAGATAGCGGCCAAAGGCGCCCGGCTTATCGAAACGCGCAAATTCGCGGGCACTTCACATCTGCGAACCGCAGGCACTTTCGCCGATGACCTTATGCACGACAGCCAGGCCGGTATAGTTACTGCGGACCTGCTGGTCGAATAAGACACAAAATCAAATACAGACAGACACCGGACCCAGGATATTTTTCACGGGACAAAAAGGCAAGACCACTTCTTTTAAGCGGGCAACTATTACCTTGTGTTAATTGACATTGACCAGCCAGTTTTGCGCAAAGACCGCGAAATCAAGCTCATTGATGATGCCGTCAGCCGACGGGCTGATGTCGCAATTTGCGTTCCAGTTCGCCTGACCTGTGCTGCTCAGCCAGGCGTCTGCAAAAATGGCAAGGTCGTCATAGTCAACTTCGCAATCGAAATTGAAGTCGCCAGGTGGTGCCGCTGCAGCAGGAGCGGCGATTATCTGAACATTATCAATACCCCAGTAAAGGTCCCGATTAGCGTTGTAATAATGCCAGCGAATCTGCACGTTGGCTGCGCCGTCGGCTCCAAAACCAGACAGGTTAAGCTCTACAAGGCCGGCATAATCGGCCCCCTGGTATCTGGCCATATTTTGCCATGCGCCGCCGTTAACCAGGATATCGACGTCGCCAATCTCGGCGGCGTAATACTCAAAATCATGTTCGAACCTAAGCTTGACGCCGGTCAAATTGGTGCAGTTGATATTCTGAGTTATCAACTGCTCATTCATATCGACCGGGCCGGCGTAATTGCTGTCAACAATCATAAATGTGCCGGTCCAGTAAGGACTTGTTCGACCTGCCGGGTTATCCGACCGCCAGGTATCCGTTGGGCTGCCTGAGCCGCCGTGTACAATTGTCCAGCCGGTCGGCAAGCCGGTATCAAAATCCGTTTCGTAAATAATCGAGGGGGCGGGCTGCTGAACGTTAATACTAACCGTTGCGATGTTAGAATCGCCTCCATTCGGGGGAGTGCCGCCGTCGTTTGCTTTGAAATGGAAATTGACGTCGCCTGTATAGCAGATACGCGAGGTATAATTGACATCATTACCGTAATTGACAAGCGAATACGGCACAGTATTGATTTGACCGGCGCAGGGGTCTGAGAGTGTCCCGTATTTAGGCAGCGAGGTTATTATGTACGTCAGCGCCCCCGGCGGGTTGGGCAGGTTGTCGTCGGTGGCCTGAAGAGTAATGACCTGGCTTGTTCCTGCCGAGACGGACACATTCGAATCCGTCGCTGCCGGGGCGGTCTGAAGCTGAATTCCGTTGAAATCTATCCCCCAGCAGTTACCCGAAGTCGCCGAATTATCCTGCGACTTGCCCGTAGAGGCCTGTCTGCTTGTGAAAGAATAGCCGGTTTTTGCGACGGATACCGTATAGCTTGATTTTGACGGGATTTTGGCGATGGCATAAATACCGTTGCTGTTTGTAACAGCCGAATATGTTCCGCCGCCCGATTTGGTTGCGGTTACTGTCGCCCCGGAAATTGGCGACCCCGAACCCGTTATAGTTACCCGCCCGCTGATAATCTCGCCTGAGCCGCTCATATAGATATTGTATATGGTGCTGTCCACAACATTGAAATCATATGATGTGCCGATGTTCGGCAGATTGTACCACGCATCACTGTTCCCCGCCCATCCGAGATTCAGATGGTGGTACAGGGTAGAGCTGTCATACCCATATCCGTCGGCCACAACAGCGTGTCCCGCTCCAGGACCGCTAATGCCGAGTATAACCGGATTACCCCAGTCAAGATTCGGATTAAGCATAGTGCTTAACGCGGCGGTGCTGACGGTATTGTTGTTGTTATAGCCATATATCGAGTTGCTGTAATGAAACGTGCTTGTCATCGCCGCATCAGCATAGTTCATATACGCACCTGAGCCGCTTGATGTGTATTCCATATTCACCGCCACGCCCGCGTCGTATGTCAGTGCGCCGATGGCCTGTCTTTGTGTCAGCGTCGTGCTGCAATCCGGAACAAGCGTCATATCGTTCCAGTCATAAGGGCCGCCGGAGCCGTTGCCCCCCCGCAGATTTGCGTATTGTGAGTGTGACATGTCATTAACATATATTATAAAACGTCCTGTCCCGACACCCGTCGTCGGGTATTGCCAGAACCGCATATACTGGGCCATCGCTGTGGCAACGCAGCCGCAGGGATAATTGCTTGAGTTGCCGCTGCTATTGGGCGGGGTGTAATAATTGTAGCAGGCGTTTGATGAGCAAGTGGTTGTCTGGCTCCATTCGCTTTGTAAAAGGGGCGAAACCCTGACATCCGATATACTGCCGGAAGACATCGCCAGCACTGAGCAGGAATCCGCGGTGTTGAGCAGTTTTGACCATTTGGCGAAGGCCTTCTCGCCCGAATGCCTCATGTCCATCTCCTGCTGTGTGAAACTCTGGATGGCCTTGCCCGAACGCACCATTTTCTGTATGGTCCTTGCGGCATTGACTCTGCCCGGCAAATCCCTGCTTACAAGGGCGCCGAGGGGATTATCCGGAGAAGGGTCGAAACAGCCCGCCTTGGCAAAACAAATGACCGGCTCAATCTCATCGTCCGCAGGGACGATTACAAAGCCGTTGGGCCTGAGATAAACAACGTAGTAAAGGGGCTGGCTGTTGGCATCCGTAAACGTTTCAACGCTTTCAATCTCCCTGCCTAATTGAGCGCCCATAGGTTTCGGATTTGCGGCCACCCAGGCCTGCGCCAGTTTTTTGGCGTTCCCGGCGGTCATCGGGGCGGCCGAAGTTATGCCGGACCACCACAAAAGGGAAGATAACGACAGAGCCGCCAACAGGCGAAACACGCTCCGGCTATTCCAACAGGATTCTCCGATTACCCAGTGCATTACACCCGTCCCCGCGCCAATTGCCTTTTGCAGCGGTAAAAAAGCCGATTAGCGTATTATATGATAAAAGCTGCTGTTTGTAAACAACTTTATATCGGACTAACCTGCTTTCAAAAAGGGCGAGAGGCCAGATATATCTGAGATATTACGACAAAAATGGCCTCACGGAGTCATTTCGAAGGTCTTTATTCACTGCCGGTCGAAGAGAACGACGGCGTCGAAATCAGTTTTCACGCTAGGTTATGGATGGCTCGGCTCTGCGCCGGCGTTTCCCTTCGCCGATGAAATATCTTGTACTTTCCTTCCGCCAAATCAAACCTGCGGCTGCCTTTATTCATAGTTACCCCATAGGCATTTGTGAGACACAAATTAGGCATATTGCCTATATGCTTTTTTATCCGGCAATGGCGAAAATATAAGTATCAGGAAAGTTTAGAAGTAAAAGTATTAAGGAGAGAAAAAATGAAAAAGTTAATGATACTTATAATGGTTCTCGGATTGACCGCCCTCGCCGCGAAGGGGACGGTACTTTCGTTCAATAACAGTTCTGTTGCCGATAATGTCCCCGTTATGACGTCTCCGGATATTGCGATTGACATGCAGTCCGACGACGGCTCAGCTTGTATCGTATATCTTGAAATAACCGATGCGGGCAGGCCGGAGCCGGCTGCTGCCTCTGTGGGGTCGGATATTATTCACCAGTTTCCTGATATGACGACTCTTGCATTGCTGGGACTGGGCGGCCTGCTTTATCGTCACAGGAAACAGTAGTACCCCTGTCGGGTCACAAAGGTCACTAATCCGTCCCGGGGTTTTTTGTGCCTGGGTTGCGGTTTATTGAGTTACTTTCGTGTCGCTGAATTTATCGTCAAAACTATATTTGCCCCGGCAGCGTATAATGCTATAAGTATATGGGTGTTTGGCAGTGAAGCGAAACTAAGGAGTCGAATATATGGCTTTTAAGAATATTTTCGTGTATCCGCGTTACCCGGAGAGCTTAAGCAAGCTGTATGCGCTTGCCCACAATTTATGGTGCCTCTGGGACTATGACGCGGTAAATCTTTTTTACCGTATTGATACCCACCTGTTCAGGTCGGTCAATCATAACCCGGTCAAATTTCTTCTGGACCTCCCGGAAGAAAAGATGAATGAGCTTGCCGGCGACAGGGCTTTTCTGCTCGAACTTGACAGGGTCTGGCAGAAATTCGACGAATATATGAAGTACAGCGGGACACCGCAAAATGGCGGCGACGACTGCGGCATTAACAAGGACAACGTTATCGCCTATTTCTCAATGGAATTCGGCCTTCACGAATCTATGCCGATATACAGCGGCGGACTGGGTATTCTGGCCGGAGACCATCTTAAGACCGCCTCGGATTTGGGGATGCAGGTTATAGGCGTGGGACTCATTTACAGGTTCGGCTATTTCACTCAGCGCATTAACCTTGAGGGGCGGCAGGAAGAGCTGTTCATCGAGCTTGAAAATCATTACCTGCCGATAAAGGAGATACGGCTCGCCGACGGGAGGCCCGCGTTTGTCGAAACAAGGATACTCGGCGAAAATTGTAAAATTAAACTCTGGCAGATTGATGTAGGGCGGACAAGGCTGATTCTGCTCGATACCAACGTTGAGGATAACCCGCAATACCTCAGGGACATAACAAATGAGCTGTATGTCGCCGACAAGGACAAACGAATACAGCAGGAAGTGGTGCTTGGGCTTGGCGGGGTGAAAGCACTTGCGTTATTGAACATCAAGCCAAATATCTATCATATAAACGAGGGACATTCCGCCTTTCTGGTAATCGCCCGGCTGCAGAAGCTGATGGCTGAAGAGAGGGTATCATTTTCCGAGGCCAGGGCGCTGATTAGAACTTCCACGGTCTTTACGACGCACACCCCGGTAATAGCCGGCAACGAGCACTTCGACACCAAGATGGCAAAAAAATATCTTGAGCCGGAGATAAGACAGATTGGTCTGTCATTCGATGAATTCAGCGCGTATGCATTTATCGAAAATAACAAGGACACCTTCTGGCTGCCTGCCCTGGCGATAAGATTCTCCAGGTACGTCAATGGCGTCTCGAAGATACATGGGGATGTTTCACGCAAAATGTGGGCGGGGGTGTTCCCCGGGATGCAGCCGATAGAAATCCCGATAGATTACGTAACCAACGGCGTTCACTGGTCGTGGATTAGCGAACCGTTTACGAATCTCTTCAATCACCATATCGGCCCCAATTTTATACATTGCCGCGATAAGGGACATAACTGGCAAAAACTCGCCGATACGCCGGATGAGGAGATTTGGGAAGCCCATCATAAAAATAAGCTCAACCTTATCGAATTTATTCGCAGAAAACTTGCGGGGGACCTTATCGCCAGGGGTTATTCGCAGCCAAAGGTTACCAATATCACGCGCCTCTTTAACCCGGAGTATCTAACGGTTGTCTTCGCCAGACGTTTTGCTCCTTACAAACGCGCGACGCTTCTCCTTAAGGACAAGGAAAGATTGGTGAAAATACTCACGAATCCCAAAAAGCCCGTCCAGCTTATATTCGCGGGCAAGGCGCACCCCGCCGACGCCGCGGGCAAATATATGATTAAGGAAATCCTGGATTTCGCGCGAGGCCGCAAGCTCGAAGACAGGGTGATTTTCCTTGAGAATTACGATATAGACGTGGCGAGACATTTTGCCTGGGGAGCCGACGTCTGGCTGAATACCCCGGTAATGGAAAACGAGGCCAGCGGCACGTCCGGGATGAAGGCGGCGATGAACGGCGTTCTTAACCTCAGTGTGCCCGACGGCTGGTGGGCGGAAGGGTATAACGGCAAAAACGGCTGGCAGATTACCGCGGGCAAATTCTACGTTCATACCGAACTGCAGGAAACCGCCGAGGCAAACCAGATTTATGACCTGCTCGAAGAAGAAGTGGCTGAACTGTTTTATGACCGCAATGAAGCGGGTATTCCCAAGCGATGGGTGGATATGATGAAAGAATCCATCATCTCGGTTTGCGACAACTTCAATATGAACAGGGTGCTGGTTGATTACTCAAGAAAGTTTTATACCGCCGCGACAAAAGAGCACGGACTGCTCCGCGAGAATAACCGTCAGCGGCTCCGGGAGGCAATAGGCCGGGAACAGGAAATCTTCAAGGGCTGGAATTACATAGTGGTTAAAGAGCTTACCACCAACCTGGACAAGAAAGAGCACGTCTGCGAAGGGGATACTCTCGAAGCGAAATGCGTTGTGGATTTGGGGCATGCGCCGACAGAATTATTTACAGTGGAGCTTTTCCATATGCCGGGCGACAGGCATAATTACAAAATTATTCCAATGTCGTTTAAATCAAGGCAGGGCAACATCGCTTATTACGAATGTTCCGCCAAAATCGAGGGATACGGAGTGCAGAATATAAGCGCCCGCATAAGGCCCGCTGACCCGACCGTGCAGGACTTGCATCCCGAAATGGTCAAGTGGAGCGAGTAACGCCGGCGATTTTATGCCCTGTGGGAGGCAGCAGACAATTTCGCAATCTTCTTTGAGATTTGAGGCGTAAGTTGGCCCGGATTCAGTCGCCATTGCCAGTTGCCTTTTATCGTGGCGGGGCGGTTCATACGGGCTGATTCGCCAAGGCCTAAAATATCCTGCACGGGGATTATGGCAAGATTGGCAGCTGAACTTAACGCGAGTTTTATAAGTTCCCAGTTTATCTGATTGGTCGAAGCTTTGCGCCCGAGGCACGCAAAGAGAATCTTTTTTTGCGCTGCGGTTGCGTCTTTTGCGAACCAGCCGAGGGCGGTATTGTTGTCGTGTGTGCCGGTATAAACGATTGAGTTTTTTATGTGGTTGGCCGGGAAGTGCGGATTTCTGGCGAGATTGCCGTCGAAGCCGAACTGAAGCACCCGCATTCCCGTCAGATGATGTTTTTCAATGAACGTTTTGACGTCGGGCGTAATAAGTCCTAAATCTTCCGCTATGATGGATTGCGGGACCAATCGCTTAAACAGCATATTGAAAAAATTATCGTAGGGACATTTCACCCATTTACCGTTGGCTGCGATTGAGCTGTCTGCTGGAATCTGCCAGTAAGCGAAGATGCCCCTGAAATGGTCAATCCTGACCATATCGAACAATTTGAGGTTATGTCCTATTCGTTCGAGCCACCAGCGATACCGCGTATTTTTCAACGCTGCCCAGTCATAAACGGGGTTGCTCCACAACTGCCCCGTTTTACTGAAATAATCCGGCGGGACCCCTGCGATAAACCGGGGCTTTTTTGCGGCGGTCAGTTTGAAGATTTCAGGATTACTCCAGACATCTGCGCTGTCGTAGGCGACATAAATCGGAATATCGCCAATCAGTTTGATTCCGAGCTGTTTGCAGTAGCTTTTTAGAGAGACCAATTGCTTAAAAAACAGATATTGCGAAAACTTTTCCCTGTCGATTGCTTCTGCAAAAGTGTTTCCAGCCGTTTTGATTGCATCTTTATATCTATCGCGCAGTTTCGCGGGCCAGTCGCACCATAAAACGCGTCCAAAGTGCCGGCGCAGCGCGACAAACAACGCGAAATCATCAAGCCACGTCGCGTTCTCGATACAAAACCGCTCGTAATCGCTTTGCTTTTTTGAAACTTTGAACCGTTCGTATGCGGCATTCAATAACTTTGTCTTGTAAGAGACAGCTTTGGGATATTCAACCTTTGACTTTGCAAAGCGGGGACAATCCTGAAGCTCTTCTTTGAGCAAAAGACCCTGTTGATATAGCAAATCCGGGCTGATAAGGAGGTGATTGCCCGCGAAGGCGGAGATGCAGTTATATGGCGAATAAGGATTTTGCCTCATGGTAATCGGGTTCAGGGGCAGCATCTGCCAAAACTTTTGTTTTGCCCGTGCGAGAAAGTCGGCGAACTTGTATGCCTGCGGGCCGAAGTCGCCTATGCCATATTTTGAAGGAAGCGAAGTTATGTGCAGAAGTAAGCCGCTTGCTCTTTTTTGCGTCATAGTCGTTTTTCCCGGCGGCATAGCCGTTATGGCAGCTTAACTCCCAAATATCTTGCCAGTTTCGTGAAATGTTCGACCCATTTTTGTGACACCTGGTCGCCCGCCTGGGCTTTTTTGTTCATTTCCGGATATGTCTTTTTGCTGATATCGAAGAAGACGTTTTGAGCCGTCTGAAGATTAAGCTCCGTTACGATTGACAGTAAAATCCTCACCGTTGCCTCTATCGTTTCAAGAAGCTCGGTATTTTCAGGCATCTCCTCCAGTTGGGTCATAAGCCGGTTTATCTTCTTGCTCGCCTCGAACTGGATAGTGGCTTTATCGAGCTGAAGGGAAAACCTGGTTGCTTCATCAGCCAGTATTTGAAGGTGTTCCAGCAGGTTAGGGTACTCGTCCCGCTCGTCCCGGATTATTTTGCACAGCGCCTCGTTCAGTATAAACTCAGCAGGCCCGGCCAGGGCTTTGGGCAGCGGGATATTCATTCCGCGCATCGCCTGCATTATTGCGTAGTTGTGTTCGTAAATATGCCGAAACGACGCCTCAATCTCAAGCCAGGTCGTATCGAGCAGCTGGTTGAGGATATGCCTTTGCTCATCCTTGAAGAGATGCCACAGCGAATAACTCTGGCCTGCAAACGCCACGTTCATCAGTCGCATAACCTCATTGGTGTCCCCTTTGAGAAAAGCGGTTTTCAAATCGTGCTGGATGGCTGAAAACAAACTGTCGGACATGCGTCCTTTGCCTGCGGCAGTTATATACGGGTCTCCCCGGTGCAGCGCAGCGAAATCCACCGTGTATTCTTCCAGAACAATGGCCGACTGCACCGTGGCCCTGCCCGTAACAAGCACCTGGATTCCCGCCTCCGTCCGTTCGTATATCTCCGTCCTGGCTGAGTAGCAGTAAATGCTCGTCTGCTCTTTGGGATGTTCCGTGAATATAGAGCTTATCGCGAAATGCACCGCCACACGGTTTAAATCAACAGTGCTGGTTTTAACGTATCTCTCATATACTTCTTTTCCGTTGGCGAATTCTTTTTCATTCGTAGGCGCATTTTTGAGTATTGATTCAAACTCAGGTTCAAAATCCCTGTTTTCTATTTCTTTAGCTAATTGAATCGCCCGTGAGGCGTATTGCATTATCTGGAGCGTTTCAATGCCGCTGATGTCGTCAAAAAACCATCCGCAGCTTGTGAACATAAGCAGGGCGTTTCTTTGTATTTCCAGCAGTTTGAGGAAAATCACCTTCTCGCCGAAATCCAGGTCGCCGCCCGCCGACTCGGTTATAAATTTCTCCGTGTTTTCGGCGGTCCTGTCGTTTATGACCGCGATATATTTGTCCCTTAGTCCCCACGGGTCAGAGACAAACTGCTTCATTCTGTTTTCGTAAATTTCCGCGAGCTGGTCTCTAAGCCAGTTCATTGCCTCCCGCAGCGGCGCACGCCATTGCTGTTTGCCCGAAGGGAACCGTCCGTAATTGCAGCCGCAGTTTGCCTTCCATCTTTCCACCCCGTGGCTGCAGCTCCATGAGCTGTTCTCGTAAATCTCAACCTCTTCGGCTGGGGGATATTTTTCGAGGTATTCGCCATACACCGTTAGTTTCGCGAGTTTGTTGGACTCAACGTAATGAAGACAGTAGGCAAGCGCCATATCGGTGTAACGATGATGATGGCCGAATGTCTCGCCGTCGGTGGCGATGTGAGCAAGCTGATGTTCCGCGTTGCTCCCTGTGAAAATCCAGTTAAGTTTTTTGGCGAAAACTTCGCCGTTCTGCAAAATATGACCGCCGGCCACGTCATTGGCAACCGGCCCGTGGTAGAAAAACAAATTTATTGTTCGCCCGGAGGCAAGCCGGCAAAGATACGGTTTTGTTGTGTCAATTTTATCTTTCTCGATATTTATCCAGTCCGTTGCGCCAATGCTGCGGACGCGTTTGGCCTGATGAGGAGAAAGTATCGTGAATTTAATCCCGTACTCCGCGAGGATATCGAGCGTCTCCAAATCTGCAGCGGTTTCGGGAAGCCACATCCCCTCCGGCTTTCTGCCGAACCTGTGCTCGAAATCATATATCCCCCAGGCGACCTGCGTGCGTTTATCCCGGCTGTTGGCAAGAGGCATAATGATATGGTTATACGCCTGGGCGATGGCCGCGCCATGTCCGGAAAATCGCTCCCTGCTTTTTTTATCGGCATCAATTACTCCCTGATAAACATCCGGTGCGTGTCTTTCAAGCCACGACAGCAGCGTGGGGCCGAAGTCGAAACTGATTTTGGAGTAGTTGTTGACGATGTCGATAATTTTGCGGTCGGGACCGAGTATCCGCGAGGCCATGTTGGGCCTGTAGCATTCTTCGGTTATCCTCTCGTTCCAGTCGTGATAGGGATAGGCCGAGTCCTGTAACTCCACCTCTTCCAGCCACGGGTTCTCTCTCGGCGGCTGGTAAAAGTGTCCGTGAATACAAACATAGTGCTCCATTTTTCGACCTCTCGTCCATAATACCCTAAGTTCGTCGCTTATTCTACGTTTTGCTTCAAATTCTTGTTTCCATATATATATCGGCATATATCGGCTGTTTTTACATCGGCTCCGGACTAAGCGATTGCGAAGTATCAATTAAGCATTCCCCTAATTACCTATTCAGGGCTTTATGTGTATCTTGTTTGGAAAGGGCGTTATCGGCCCGTAACGCAGCGTTAAATATTAAGGAGTTTTAAAATGCTGGTTTTAAGCAGACACATGGATGAGTCAATTATGGTTGGCGACAACGTTGAGATTATGATTGTCGGTATCGGGCGCAATGAGATTCAACTGGGAATAAACGCTCCTAAATCCGTGCCTGTTTACCGTAAGGAAGTGTATGGTCGTATTTGCCGGGAAAGAGACGACAGGGGCAGCCAGTATCTGCACCCATGTCGCAGGTCTGCCTGCGCGGTGGCCATAAGAGCATAGCAGGGATATAGCTGATTAACGGGCACGGATGCCCAGATATAAATCTTAAAGGTGGAAACCCTTTGGAGATAAAGATGATTTCTGAAAAAGTAACGCCATGGTACGTTCTAAACTCTCCCGAAATAGGCCAGCCGTTCCAGGATTTCCACGACGCGGTCGCCAAAGGAGGCGTGCTCGACACAAAGACCCGCGAATTATTGATGCTGTCTCTTGCCTCGGCATTTCGCTGCCAGCATTGTACCGAATCACATATAAAAGCGGCCCTTGAGGCGGGAGTAACAAAAGAAGAAATAACCGAGGCGCTGCTTATGACTGCTGTTGAGGCCGCGGGCACGCAATTAAACTGGGCAAGAGAAACTTATCTCAAGTATCTGGGTAATAACAAGTAAAAGCTGATTATCCGTCGTCATATAATACGTTTGTCCGGGGTAAGCATACCCGGTTTTGCCGGTAGTCAATCGCTGTCCACAATCGCGCCGAACAAAAGCAGGCGCATTGTCACCGGCGACACTAAGCAATTACGAGGCAGCAACTAAGCTTTGCCCTTATTGCGTAATTCCCTTTGTAAATACATAATTACGCGCCGCAAAGGAGACGATAAGAACATAAAAAGGAATCAAAATACTAAACATTAACAATTTAATTTAGGAGACACAAAAAATGAACTGGAACGAGCTTATAGCTGACCCGATTCGCCAAATGCTGGCGAGGGTACTGGACTATCTCCCAATCCTGCTTGGTGCGCTAATAATCCTGATAGTGGGCTGGATTGTGGCCAAGGC
>JBEKHA010000002.1:0-347234 GCA_050012515.1 Sedimentisphaerales bacterium
GGCGAAAAGACGAGGACAGACGGAAAGAGCTGGCGAGACGCTTCTAACGGGGGGTGGTTTTCGTGGGAGATAAAGGTGCAGGCGGGGCAGGCAGAGGAGCTGCATGTCAAATATTGGGGCGGCGATGCCGGAGGGCGCGAGTTCGACATTCTTGTGGATGGTGAAAAGCTGGCCACGCAAAAATTGGACAATAACAAACCGGGTGAGTTCTACAAGGAGATATACCTTTTACCGGCTCAAATGACACAGGGCAAGGAAAAAGTCACGGTCAAGTTCCAGGCGCACTCTGGAAAGATGGCCGGAGGTGTTTTCGGTTGTGCAATTCTTGCGCCTGGAAAATGAAAAGATGTGATGGCTGCGACTCCTAACTCGAAAACGGAAGACCCGACTTCACTACATTTCGCAGCAAAAAAGAGGACGGAAGTTTTTCAGGCGTTCGGATTATATTAAATTTTGGCCCGCGTATTGTTACCGTTAATCAGAACAGCTGTTGAAATTAGACACGGACTAACACCACAGATAAGCGTAAAGCGGTGTTAAAACATTTTCCGTTGCAAGCAACTGTTTGTCTGGCAGACAACCAATTAGACATATCTCTGTTGAATCGTGGTATTACGAGTAATACCACAAGTTCCCAATACCGTATATATGGTCCAACTTAGCTGCACCATACCTTACCCTGCCTTTACGTCATAACCGCTGCTGTCACTGCATCTATGCGAACTTAGTGCACCAGATGAATATTTTAATAGTACGAGGGTGATATTACTGAGCCTAACTCGGCCCAGAATCCCAAATAGTTTTTATTCAGTCATGCAACCCGTAGAACCCACCATGCTTTTGCTTCTCGGCCTCGGTGCGGTGAAGTTAATAAGGAAACGCTAATTTCTGCTAACAGCTCGCTCGAACATAAGGTTCTATACCTTTATCCGGCATTAGGATATATAATCCTATTAGACGACAACCTGATAATATCTACTTTGCAGGTCGTTTGGGCCAGCTATGCTACTCTCCGTTAAGAAATACTACCATACTTTGGCCTATTTCTTAGTGGGGAGCAGTATAAGGCGGAATGAACTGCTGAATCTTAGCTGGGACGATATAAACCTGTCGGACGGCAATGCCTTTGTCCGCGTCAAGGCGTCGATTGCCAAGAACGGCAAAGAAGCCCAGCAGCCGATACCACCTGCTATGGTTGCCCTTTTACAAGCCCTGAAAGCCCGTATAAGGCCAAACGATTTGTGTCCTTCGGCAGGTGGATTAACACGGCAGGGCTTCTCAGAGACGATTTAACGGCAGCGGAAATATAGCCAAAGGACAGGGACGGAAACGAGATATGTTTTCACAGCTTGCGAAATTCCTATATTTCATTCCTTGCCAACAGCGCGACACCCGTTAAGGTCATTCAGAAACTTGCAAGACATTCAGACCCCCGATTGATTTTCAACACATACGCAAGAACCTTTGAGGACGCCGAACAAAAGGCGATATGTTTCCTGCCGGATTTTGGGAATTTTGTCTTGGCCGCCAGCTTGGACAGTAACCGCATAAAACAAGAGATTTGCATAGACAACCATAGACAGAAAAACAGCCAAAACACACTAAAAGTAGCGGTTTTGGCTGTTAATCAAATAGCCCCAAGGGGATTTGAACCCCTGTCGCCGGGTTGAAAACCCGGTGTCCTGGACCGGCCTAGACGATGGGGCCAACCGTATGCTTACTGCATACTGATTGCCTGTTCCGGGCAGGCATCGACGCATACGCCGCAATCGATGCAAGCCTCTGGGTTTACCTTTGCTTTTCCGTCTTCCATCGAGATTGCCTCACTGGGGCATTCCTCGACGCAGGATTCGCAACCAGTGCATTTTTCTTTGTCAACTTGTGCCGGCATTTCAATACCCTTTCCAAAAAAACCACCCCAAAATACGGTCATTAAAAAAGTATATACGAATACGATGGTCGAAATGTTACAAAATTGGGCTCACAATACAAAGTAAATTTTCTGAAATTTTAGAGGATTTTAGCAGGGGGGTAGAATAATCAGCCGTTATTATTTGGACGGCAACGCAAAAATATCGTTGCTGTCGGCGTTGGGGTCCTTTTTTAACAGGTCAGAGAGGGGTTCTTCTGTAGTAGTGTTTTGCTTGGGTAGTGCTGTTTTGGCGCCAAAGGCGATGGCCATATTGCGAACGAAATTACTTTCATCATACTGGGCGACACGGTCAAGGACCTTTGTAAAATTATCACCATTTTTTTGTGCCAGCAGCCAGACGGCCGTCATGCGCGCGGGCCAGTGCTGGTCGTTTAACCCCGCAGCGACCGCATTAGTCAGTTTGTAGTCCAGCGGCAGTTCGGCAATCGCAGCCATACTGTGAGTTCGAACCACCCAGTCGCCGTCGGTCAGGCACTGGGTCAGCGCTGATTCAAGCAAGGTGTTTATCCCGTCGTTGGAGACGAATCTGTAAGATACCTGCCCGTTCTGAGCGGAGTCGTGAGAATTAGCCATTCCCCGGCTTTCCATCAGTAACCCCGCAAAGAGCTGTGCAGCTTTGATTTTTGGCCCTTGCTTGTCCTGTGTAAGCGAATTGAAGCGGTTTTGCAGGTAGCCCGGGGTGATTTCTGTCCTGGGGCGTTCGATATCGACCGTCACGGGCATTATGCCGGGTATTGCGCTTATCATACCGTCGGGAGTTGTGACCGGGTCTAAGTAGGCGGTGAATCGGATGTTAAGCGAGGCCTGGGGGTGGCTTAGAAGCAGTTGTTTTAGCGGGCCGCTGTATAATCGCACGGGGACAGTAACACTGCGCCCCGCTTCGATGGGCTGCGAAGGTCTTGTTGTGGTAAGCACGATTTTTTCGCATTTCCTGCTGATGTCACCGGTAACATTGGCGTCTATTAATATGCGGCCTTTGCAAAAACCGTCTTCGGAGATAACAATCGGCTCATACCAGTTGTTTGTGATGGTTATCACACCCGTTAAGTCGTTGCCGTAGGCGAACCTGTTGCCGCGGACATTAAGCTGGAACGACAGCATCCTGTCGGGGCTTAGGAATTGAGGTATAACCTGCTCACCGACAGATTGCTTAAATGCCGCTATGATTGTGTTTGTATCATATATTGGGATATATTCCGATTTTTGCTCGTCGAGCAGCATAAGGGCCTGTTCAGCCACGATTGAGCCGGGGTCTTTGTCGATTGCCGCACGCATTGAATCGACCGCTGGCTGTTTCTGACCTTTTGCGAGATTGAACTTGGCTTTTGCGATGTCAGCAAATTGTGTCTGCGGGAAGTTTTCAAAGAGCGGTTTAGCGGAGTCGAGCTGGTTACTGTCGACTAGGGCGCAGGCAAGCAGGCCGGCGGTTACAGGCGAATTCGGCTCGGCGGCGTACGCCTTGTTGGCATAGTCAACGGCTTTCTCCGGGTTTTTTTGAATGAAGCAGTAGAACCAGGCAAGTGCTTTATAGTCAATTGATTCCCCGGCGGCCTGTATTGCTTTCTGTTCGGCTGTTTCGATAATTCGGCCGGCTGTTTTAGTGTCGCCTGTCTTTGCGGCGGCCCTGGCGGCGATGACTTCTATTTGAAGGTTGAACCGCCCCTGTTTACGGAATTCCTCGGCTAACTGCAGGCATTTCGCCCGGTTTCGCGGGGCATTATAGCAGCATGTCATCCAGTCAATGTAAATGGCGGTGGGGACATCCTGACCGGGATACAGGAACTGGAACAAATCGGCACAATACTGATAGTCGCCGGCGGCCATGTCATAAAGCTGTATTTTTTGGGAATATTGCGCAAGAGCGATGGCGGCTCCGAGGTCGAGCGGGTTTATCCGAAGTTTAAACCGAAGGTGTTCGAGATTCAATACGGGGCTTATCTGGTCGGGCATCAGCTCAGCGAGCTTCTCAAAAGCAAGCTGATTATATTTGTTCCGGCCATAGGCCGCTGCCATCATCTTGATGGCGTTTGTGTTATCGGCCTTCTCGGCAAACAAAAGTCCCAGCGTCGTGACGAGCTCGGAACTGACAAAATAGTTGGATTGGCCTATGTCTTGAATCATTCGCCTGAGCAGTGCTTCCCGCTGATGACGGGAATCGAGCTGGTTAAGCAAATATTTGGCGGCGTTTGTAGCGACTAATGAATCAGCGTTTTTATCGGTGTATTTGATAAGGGTGTCATACAGTATTTGTAAATGGTGTCGTGATTTTGGCCGAGACAGTATTTCAAGCATATCGGCTGTGGCGAAACCGGCGCTGGAATCCATCTCCATCGCGGCATTAAGCAGTGCAACGGCCTGCTCCGCTTGGGAATCGGTCATGTTATCTTTGTGCGATATATCGTAGGCCATTTCGTAAAACAACTGGCTTACCGAAGGCGAGAAGAGTTTTTCGGGCATCGGCATATACAGCATTTTGCCGCCTATTGGGCGCAATCTTACAGGAAGCGCATTGGGTTCGGGATTGTTCGGCTCTATGGCTGATACCGAGCCGGACAATGTCAGAACTACCGTCAAAATTGTCGCAATTCTTCTGATGTAAGATGTTCGCATCTACCGTCCGCACATAAACATAGATATCACTCGTTACCCAATACTTCGGGTAATTCGGCTTATCGCTTTAGGTGTTATGTTTTGGCTCTAAATTCAGTATTTTGAGGCATATACGGTCTAAATGCAAGGGTAGTGCGGTTCTTGAAGTTATTATTCGATTATTTATGGGGCTTCGATGCGGCAGTTTGCCGATGTGTTGAGTGAGTTAAAGGCATTTTTGAAGTAATTTGTAATTGGAGTATAATTCGTCCCTATGAGCGAAAAAACTCGCCAGGAGCATAAAGAAGCCCACCGTGAACGTGAGCATTTTTTCAGTTCAGCAAAGGTAGTGGCGGGCATAACGCTTGTTTCCCGTGTTTTTGGCCTTTTCCGCGATATGGGCGTAACATCGCTGGGCGCCAACCGCCTGACGGACGCATACGGTCTGGCGTTTCAAATACCTAATCTTTTCCGCCGGCTGTTTGGGGAAGGGGCACTGTCGTCGGCGTTTGTGCCCGTTTTCACCGATACCGTCGAAAAAGACGGGTTCGAAAAGGCCTCTAAACTGTTAGCCAACGCAATGGCGCTTCTGGCGGTGTTCCTGCTGGCCGTTATGCTTTTGGTGGAGATTGTCTTTGTGGTCGTCGCATTATTGCCGGGGTCTGCCGACAGGCAATTTCTGATGATGATGGCGACGATTATGTTCCCGTATATGGTTACGGTGTGTCTGCTCGCCCTTGGCTCGGCTGCCCTGAATTGTCGCGGGCACTTTGCCTTTCCTGCCGCCGCGCCAATCATATTCAATATAGTAGGAATCATAGCCGCGTGGTGGATTGCCCCGATGCTGAAGGGCAACCTGTCGGGCCAGCTTGTGATTGTCGCCTTCAGCGTGATAATAGCGGGACTCATCCAGCTTATCGCTGTTTTATGGCTGTTGCGCAAAAGCGGTTTTTCAATTCGCGTGCGTCTGACGCCGATTGAGCCGGGTATCGTCCCGATAATCAAACTGTTAATACCGGTGCTTTTGGGGCTGGGGTTTTTGCAGATTTCGGAATTGCTTGCTGGGATAATTCAGTGGATTCTGACCGCCACGGCCACTTCGCCAAATATCAATATCCTTGGCTGGGTGCTTCACAAGCCGCTTACGCCGGGGGTCATAACGCGCGTGAATGCCGCTCGTGCGCTATACCAGTTCCCGATGGGAGTATTGGCGATTTCGCTTGGGGTGGCGGTTTTCCCGCTGCTTACCCGTTACGCTGCCCGCAACGACATTGTAAATCTGCGCGACAGCATCAACAGGGCTTTGCGCCTTGCGTTGATGGAAGGAATCGCCACGGGGGTGGGCTTGTATATTTTGGCTGAGCCGATTGTGAAGGTCATATATGCCCGCCGCAATTTCAGCTCGGCAGACGCGGCACAGGCGGCTTTCGTTTTGCAGATGTATGTTCTTGGTATGTGGGCTTATTGCAGTTACCAGATTCTCACCCGCGCGTTTTATTCAATGAAAGATACGGCAACACCATTGAAGGTTTCCTGTACCCTTGTGGTGGTTAATCTGCTGATGGTGGCAACAATGGTTTGGATACCGTGGCTCGGCGCAGGCGCATTCGGCCTATCGACTACTATTACTTTTGCGATTAACGCTGTTGTTCTTGTTTACCTGCTGCGTAGACGCCTCGGGTTATTCGGCGGCAGGAAGATTCTCGCGAGCGTCATTCGCGGCATTATCGCTTCGGCTGTTATGGCCGCAGTCATTTATCTTCTGCTGGGTCTTATGGAAGATATGCGAAACTGGATTATTGTTGTTGCCTGCGTGCCGGCAGGCGCTTTCGTTTTCGTAGGCACGGCCTGGTTGCTCGGTTCCCCGGAAATCGCTGAGCTTCGCGGCGATTTCGTTTCTCGTCGCTCGTGACTCGTCGCTCGAAATTACGGGTAACGAGACACGAGTCACGGTCTTATCGTCTCGGCGCGACGGTGAAAGGCCGCCATCGGCCCACGTTATTGAGAAGCCCCACACAAAGCATGCTGAATGCCAAACTTGACCCGCCGTAACTGATAAACGGCAGCGTAATCCCCGTAATAGGCGTAAGCCCCAGCGTCATCGCCATATTGACAATAAGCTGAATCGCGAACATCGATACTATTCCCGCCGCCAGCAGCCGGCCAAACGGGTCGGTCGTCTCGCCCGCTATTATCAGTCCGCACACCAGCAGTATTATGTATAGCACAAGGACCCCGACGCACCCGACAAAACCCCACTGATGCGCGATAATGGAAAAGATAAAGTCATTGTGTCTTTCGGGCAGGAAGTCGTATTTGATGAAAGGCCCCTTGCCGAAGCCGTAGCCGGTCGCACCCCCCGATGCGATTGCGTATTTCGACCTTATAAGATGATAGCCCCAGTTTTCCTTCCATTTTTTGGATGAGAATGTCCCCCCGACTAATAATTTGCCAAGCGCCGGGTGCTGCTCGGCCTTTTCGCGAAGCCATTCACTTTGCAGCAGCACGCTGCTTATCCGCAGCCGTTGATATGACTGCATTTTGAACCACATAAGCGGGCTGATTAGTAAGGCGATAAATAGTATCAGCGCAAGATGCCTGACTTTTGCCCCCGCGATAAACAGCATAGTGAGAAATACCGGCATCATCAAAAGCACTGTCCCTAAATCCGGCTCAAGCAGAATCAGCGCCATCGGCAGCAATGTCAGCACGAAAGGCCCGACCAGCGCGCTGAATCTTCGGTAATTGCTTCGATACCGCAGATACCACGCCAGGGCGATGATATACGCTGGTTTGCACAATTCCGAGGGCTGGATGCTCGGCAGCTCGAATCCCGCGATTGATATTCTTATCCACCTAAACGCGCCTTTGGTTTCCGGCGCAAAGGGCAGTTGGACAACATATCTTGAAATCAGCAGCACCGCCAGCAGCAGCAGCACTCCCGCGTAAATCCAGTAGCCGGCCTCGCCGAGCCGCCGGCAATTGACAAGATTGACAAGGATTAACGCTCCTATCCCCAGGCCCGCGAAAGCCGCCTGTTTTTTCCACAGGCCGGCGAGGTCCCCTGACTGCTCTGTTGATTGAGGCGCGGACTGGTCCGGTGAATCTGTTATTTCGACTTCGGCTCCTGCCGGATGACCGATTGCGTAAATGGTCGCAATGCCGATGAGGATTAGCGACAACATCGCTGTCAGGAGAATGACTCTCACGGGAACCAGTCGGCCTTTTAGTAAACCAAGCATAACAGAAGGATAACAAACAAATGAAAAAGTAAAAAGCAAAAAGGGAAAAGTAAAAATTAGCGGGTAATGTATGGTTTATGGCGGATATTTTTGGCCTTCGGGCTGCCCGCCACATATAAAACCCCAAAATGCGTCAATTTCCCAAATTTCTTCTGCCAGTACTGAAAAGTCATATCAAAAAAAATGCCTATATGACCGATTTTGCCTATATTACCAATTGCCTAAGTTGTTGTCAAAACAGAGGTTAGCGTTGTAAAGGGGGTTTTTATGGGGTTTTGTGCCGTTATCGGACGCTTAATTGAATTTTTATGGCATTTTAACGAAAAAAACACTTGACTATTAGTGGTTTTTTATGCTAATATACATTCGACTTTCACTAATAGTAACCTTGTGCATAGTAATTGAATTCGCACAATTACGCCTTAAATGGCAGAAAGGAGACAACGGAGGAGTTAATAGAGTTTCTATTTTTTCCTTTTTTTCGGCTCTCCTGCTGGCCGAATAGCCAAGCTCAGATAAAGTAGATTGTCAGATTGAAATTAATGAGCGGGTGTAGTTATGCGAAAGTGATTATTTAGCAGGAAAAACCAAAACACCGTGGAGCGTGTGGCTCCGCGGGGAAGAAAAGAAAGGTAGGTTTTTATGAGAAAAGCTTTACTGATTGTTGCAATGCTGTTAATGGTTTCACCAGTAATGGCGAGTGTTACAATCACAGCTGTCAATGAGGGAACGTTTTTGACGACGGGTTTGCCAGGTGACGCCAATAGATCAGCAACTATCAGGGTTGGCTACGTTGAAACTGGCGGCTTCGCTATCAGGGCGTTTGCTCTCGATATAAACATTGACAGTGGCTGCAACTTCTGGAATATCCGCGACTTCAACGTCGGCGAAA
The DNA here is from genome assembly GCA_050012515.1 of Sedimentisphaerales bacterium. Taxonomy (GTDB): domain Bacteria; phylum Planctomycetota; class Phycisphaerae; order Sedimentisphaerales; family Anaerobacaceae; genus Fen-1362. The sequence goes on from JBEKHA010000002.1 coordinate 8,657, forward strand.
ACAACTATCCAAACAAGCCGAGTGGTTTCGGTATATTCCCGGGCAGATTCCGTGCGTTCATTAATCCATCGAATCCTCTCTGGACCGATGGTAACTACAGCCCGCTTCCGCCGTACAATGATCCTGGCTCAGCAAACACCGGTATCGGCTATGGCGAAATTATAGCCGAGATGGGTTATTTGGGAGCTCCAAACATCATTGGCGGAAATGACATGAATGCACCGCCCGCGTCAGGCACCTTGTTCAGAGTCGATGTCAATGCCTATGCATTTTCTGGTACAGCAACCGTGACGATTACTCCTGACACTATGCGTGGCGGAGTTGTGGACGTATGCACAAACGCGGCGACGACAAATATGCCGGTTACGCTTGCTATTAATTTCCCATCACCCTGCGTCACCCCTCAGCCTGAGGTTGGTATTGCACGGGGAGTCGCGGAATCAGCGTGGACAACTCAAGGGTTTACTCTTTGCGGATCTCCCGTTGTTAATTGCGCCAATGTAGGTTTGATTATCAGCCAGGATAGCGGTTGCTATACTCTGCCTTACTGTATCAACTACACGTATGGCATTCAGGCGACTGTTCCGAACGTGGTTGGTGATTTGCTAAGTGATGCTAACAACGCGATTAACGCTGTTTCAGGGTTATCTGTTGGCACCATCACGTACACTTGCTCTAACACCGTTGCTAAGAACAAGGTAATCAGTCAGAACCCGGTAGCGGGTCTTGGTTGCGGACCTGTGGCGATGGTTGTATCTACAGGACCATGTGATTGCTACCCGAGCAGCGACCCAGCTTACAATGATTGGGTTTCTTTCGGTAAACCGGCTTGCTGGTGCAACTACAGACAATGCCACGGCGATGCCGATGGCTTGGCTCAGGGCAATACGAAAAGTGGTCTCTACTATGTCGGCACCAACGATTTGACCGTCCTGATAGCCGCTTGGCAGGTTCTTGAGCCGCCGAAAGGTCCGGGTATTGCCACGATTACTGTTAATGGGATACCGGGTATATGTGCTGATTTCGCGCATGATGCTCAGGGTAATACAAAGAGCGGTATATATCGTGTTGGCACCAATGATTTGAGCCGTATGCTCACCTATTGGCAGGTTCTTGAGCCGCCAAAAGGCACGGGAACACCGGCGGATTGTCCGCACAATTAGAGCGGAAACTTTTAATGAGTTTTTTTGAAAAAAATGGCTTTTAAACTTTATTATGGTAGGAGATTGTAAGATGAAAAAGCTTTTAGTTTTAGTAATGGTTTTGGGTTTGGCTGCGACTGCCAATGCTACGCTGTCAATTCAGCTTGATGGTGGAGCCGTTCCAGCAGTGGTTGCGGCGGGCACGCATACGATTTCTATCGTGTCAAGTACTGCTACGCCCTGGTCCGGCTATCTGGAACTCGAAAGCTCAGAAGGAGCTTATGCGTATGACAATACAGTTGGCGATTGGGTCGGCGCGATTGCTGCCACAGTCCACGCTGGTTGCAGTGCCACTGAAAACGGTCCGACAAACTCCGGTTACTTCGGCGTTTGGCAGATTACAAGTGCTGGAGTTCCCGTACCCGGCCCGCTAACCACAGCAGGTACACAGTGGAACGTTACCTATGATGCCTATAAAACCGGCACTATGGGTATCACGCTGTATAGCGATGACTGGGCAACAGTTGATACTGCTGTTTCCTTTACTCAGACACCAGAGCCGATTACAATTGGTCTGCTCGGTCTTGGCGGTCTGTTCCTTCGTCGTCGCAAATAAGCGATAACGACAGAACAAGTTTTAGCTTTACAGAGAGGCATCCCTAACTTAAGGGATGCCTCTTTTTTTTATTTTATTAGACGCAGTAGTTTTCAGGCGCAGATTGCGCTGATTCCGCTGAAAAGTAATAATTCATTAAATATCTGCGAAATCAGCGTCAAAACAAAACAAACAGCGTCATTATCGCAATCTGCGTCGAAAAGAACCATTTTTTATTGGACTTTGGTGTTTATAACTGGTATAATCCGGATTACGCAAATGGCAGTGTTCTATTATGCCGATAGTTAAAGGTTAATGGATTCTCTGCCTGCCCTGTAGGGCTTATTTGAGCGGGGTGGCTGAAAATGAAACGAATTTACTCTATATATGACCTTAATTTGGAGGACTTGATTATGAAGAAGATTTTATTGGTTATTGCAATGCTGATTATCGCTGCGCCAGTTCTGGCAACGGTAAGCGTTACAGCGACCGACAAGGGCAGCGGGGTCGCTGAGTTCAGGTATAATTGCTCGGCAGGTGAAAAGGTGCGGGCATTTGCGCTTGATATAACGGTTGATAACGGCCTGACTATCACCGATATCCGTGACTATAACACCGGCGAGAGCAAAAAGCCGGGCGGCGGCTATGGTATATTCCCCGGCAAGTTCGCGGACTATATCAATGCCTCCAATCCCAACTGGTCTGACACAAATTACACCCCCCTTGGTCGGAAGAATGACCCGAGCACCCAAACAGGTCTGGGCACAGGCGCAATCACCGTTGAATTGGGCACATTATACGTCGATGTCAATGCACCGGGCACTTCGGGCCTGTTGTTCCGGCTCGATGTCAACGGTAACGGCGCACACGACGGCAACCTGACGATTGCCTTGAACGGCACACGCGGCGGTATAGTTCTTGAGGACGCCACTCTTGCCCCCTCGCCCGTTTTGACGGGGACCAAGATGACGTTCCCATCCTGCACCACCCCACTCAACGAGGTTGGGCAGACAACAACAGTCGCAGTTGCGGCGTGGCAGGGTCAGGGGTTTAACAGCACCAATGGCACACCTGTTGTTAATTGCTCCAAGGTGGGACTGGTTATAACTAATGACCAGAACTGCGTAACTACATCTACCACGGTCAATTACACGTATGGCATCAATTCGACGGTTCCGAGCGAAGTGAATGCACTGCTGTCCGATGCTAACAATGCGATTATCGCTGCACAGTTATCTGTTGGCACCATCACGTATGCGTGCGCTAACAGCATTCCTGCCGGCAGGGTAATCAGTACGACCCCGACAGGAGGCACTTCCTACTGCGGAGCTGTGGCCATATCCGTATCTACCGGTACATGTGTTACTGATTGCTACCCGAGCAGTGACCCTGCTTATGCAGATTGGGTTTCTTTTGGTAAGCCGGCTTGCTGGTGCAACCGCAGACAATGCCACGGTGATGCCGATGGCCTGGCTCAGGGCAATACAAAAAGTGGTCTCTACTATGTTGGAACCAACGATTTGAACGTTTTGGTAGGTGCTTGGCAGGTTATGGAGCCGCCAAACGGTCCGGGTATTGCCACGATTAATGTTGGCGGGATACCGGGTATATGTGCCGATTTCGCGCATGATGCTCAGGGTAATACAAAGAGCGGTATATATCGTGTTGGCACCAATGATTTGAACCGTTTGATTACCTATTGGCAGGTTCTTGAGCCGCCGAACGGCACGGGAACACCAGCCGATTGCCCGCACAATTAGAACAGAAACTTTAGGACAACTTTTAGCTTACAGAGAGGCAAGCCATACGGCTTGCCTCTTTTTTTGTTGACATTTCAATTTTTGATTTGTTAGAATCACCTTTAAGCAGGAGACCTTCAGGATATTGGGCTGGGACCCTTTACGCCGTTCTAGCTGGAAGGCCAATTATTCAAATATGGCTGGGTTTTGAAAGGAGGAACGAATATGAGGAAAATTTTACTGATTATTGCGATGCTGTTAGCGGTTTCACCGGTAATGGCGGACGTTACAATCACAGCTGTCAGTGAAGGAACACATCTAACTACGGGTTTGCCAGGCGACGTCAATAGGTCGGCGACTATCAGGGTCGGCTATACCGGAAGCACACATGTCAGGGCGTTTGCTCTTGATCTGCATGTTGATAACGGCTGCACCATTGGTAATATCCGCGATTTCAACGTCGGCGAAAATAACTATCCGAACAAGCCGAATGGTTACGGTGTATTCCCAGGCAAATTCCGTCAGTTCATTAACCCGTCGAATCCTTTCTGGACCGACAGTAACTACAACCCGCTTCCGCCGTCCGGTGATCCGGGCACAACAGGCACCGGCCTCAACACCAGCACAATTATAGTTGAGATGGCTTATATGGGAGCCACAGACAGCAATATGCCGGCCACATCAGGCACCTTGTTCAGAGTCGATGTCAATGCCTATACATTCGCTGGTACAGCAACCTTGACGATTTCTGCTGACACGATGCGCGGCGGAGTGGTTGGCGTAGATACAAACCCGGCGGCGACAAATCTGCCGTTTACGGTTGATTTGGGTTACGGATGCCCCTGTATAGGAGTTCCGTATATAGCTCCTTGTACTAATATGTCTGACGCTAATGATACTATCATTGCCGCTGGCTACACGGTCGGTACAATTACCTACGAGGTTAACTGTGCATGTGCTTATGGCACAGTTCTTCGTGTAACCACAACCGGATACCTGCCATTCGGTTCGCCGGTAGACTATGTTGCTTCCAACGGTGTTTCTGTCCCGATTGAGGTTAATGAACCACTGCCAGTCGCGGAATCAGTGTGGATAGGCCAAGGATTCGTTCTCATTGGTACACCGGTTGTTGACTGTGCCCATGTAGGTGTGATTATCAGCCAGGACACCTGCGTAGCTTATGGTTCACCTGTCCACTTCACCTATGGTATTGCGGCTACCGTTCCGTGCGAAGTGAATGAACCGCTACCCGATGCTAACAACGCGATTAACGCTGTTACAGGGTTATTTGTTGGCACCATCACGTACACATGCTCTAACACCGTTCCTAAGAACTACGTAATCAGTCAGAACCCGCCATGCGGCACTTTATATTGCGGAGGTGTGGACATAGTCGTATCTACAGGGCCATGTGATTGCTTCCCGAGCAGCGACCCTGCTTATAATGATTGGGTTGCTTTTGGTAAGCCGGCTTGCTGGTGCTATCTGAGACAATGCCACGGCGATGCCGACGGCCTGACTCAAGGCAATACAAAGAGTGGTCTCTACTATGTCGGAACCAACGATTTGAACGTTTTGGTAGGCGCTTGGCAGGTTCTTGAGCCGCCGAAAGGTCCGGGTATTGCCACGATTACTGTTAATGGGATACCGGGGATATGTGCCGATTTTGCGCATGATGCCCAGGGTAATACAAAGACGGGTATATATCGTGTTGGCACCAATGATTTGAATAAAATGATTACCTATTGGCAGGTTCTTGAGCCGCCAAAAGGCCCGGGAACACCAGTCTGTACGGGCAATTAGAGCGGAAGATTTATGTTTATGCGTTTCTTTGTTAACAGAGAGGCAAACCATACGGCTTGCCTCTTTTTTTGTTTGCGGGAATGACAGGCGACGCGGAAATAGCATACCTGAACGATTTACTTTTTCGGTGGGATTTTGAAAATGCACAGGCCGTCGATTGCAGCGCCGTTTATTTACGCGCTATTTTAATCCGGCGGAGGTGTTGGCATCCGGCACTGAACGACTTGTCATATTCTCGCTGATAAACTCTAAGATTGCTTTGGCGGCTATGTTGTGAGCCAGCTCGTTGGGATGAGGGTCGCGTGGATTGACAATCAAATTGTTTTTCCGATGAGGTTCATATACGGATAAAAGGTCGAGGTGGGGAACGCCCGCACTGCTCCAGAAAGCATCCAGTTGCTTATGAATTCCGCGATATTCATAATTCGGGCCGAGGTTATTCAAAAACGGAAATGTGACCACCATAAAGTTTATATTTTTTGAATCGAAGTATGGCTTCATTAACGCTAGGCGTTCCTTGTGTTTTTCCCAGGCAGGCCCCTTATAAGCGTCGAGGATAAAATCGTAATAGCCCGATACTTCCGGATTACGGGCCGCATAATAACGGTAATAAAGAACGTTTAAAAAATAGCTGTGCTCAAAAAGAAAACCTGGTTTGGCTGAATATATCTTTTCCAAGATATGTTCCCAGTTCTCCATGATGTCCGAGATATCGTTCAGATTGTAAACCAGAACAATGTTTTGCAGCTCATATCCTGATTTTATTAAAGCGAGTATGAATGTCATCTCAGCATATGTGTCCCAGCCGTCAACTGCGAAGACGTGGATTTCCAAATCGGGCCTCATGGCGCGTATTTGGTTGACGAAACGCTTTTCTACGTCGGCAACGCCGTGACCTGCCGTAAAAGAATCGCCAATAAACGTTACCCTGGGTTTTCCGTGCAGTTTCGGCTCGTAATTTATAGAGTCCCGCATTTGATAATTATTGAATTGGTAATGGCGTTTGTGCCACTTTTCATGTACTTTTGTAAGCCCCCAGGCGTCGGTTGTGTCATACAAAAAACGGTAATATATTTCACCGAAAAAAAGGACCGTAGAGCACAAAAACACAAATACCAGAATGTTGCCGATTATAAGTTTGAGCCATTGTGTTTTTTGGAGGTAATTTGATAACTTCGTGAAAAACAGGTAAATACACAATCCTGTGATAAACGGCAGGGCGGTAAAAGCGGCCAACAATATGTTCTCTTCCATAATACCAGAATCCTATTTGAGCGTTCAATTAATAATTTCTGCTGCCGGCCATCTAAACATATTTGCGAGGGACTATCAAGAATTGTTCGTCCCCCTGATTGCTGACTTTTATATGCTAATCAGGTAATTTGTGAAGCCGGTCACTTGTTACCCGAATAACCAGGTTGATTGTTTCTTTGCCGCCGCAAATAATTTGCGACCGGCAACCAGCAGCTTTAGTTGCTGCAGAGGTATCTCTTTGCGATGCTTTTTTTATTGAAATAAAGGCGAGTTTTGATAAAATACCTTCATATCTTTAGAAGAAAAGCAATCTTCGTATAAATGCAGAAAATACTAAATAAATATCAATCCATCCTTATTTGCCTGGTCCTTGCGGGGGCTTGCCTCGGCGTCTATTGGCAGGTGCGGAATTTCGAGTTTTTAAGCTTCGACGACGATTGGTACGTTTCTAATAACAATTACATCAAAGAAGGCCTGACACGGGATAGTATCGCCTGGGCGTTCAGTTTTACAAATCAGGTCGCACAAACAGGCAACTGGCATCCGCTCACATCGCTGTCACATATATTGGATGTAGAGTTTTATGGCCTTAACCCGGCGGGCCATCATATCACAAATGTTATGCTGCACGCAGTCAACACCATCTTACTTTTCCTGCTTCTTCGGTATATGACCTCTAAGCCGTGGCGCAGCGCCTTTGTCGCGGCTTTATTCGCCCTTCACCCCTTTCACGTTGAGTCCGTCGCGTGGGTATCGGAACGAAAAGACGTTTTAAGTACGCTGCTCTGGCTGTTAACGATTTATTCATACGCCTGGTATGTAAGGAAGCCCAAAACAAGCAGATATATACTAACGCTGCTGGCCTTTACAGGCGGCCTTATGGCTAAACCAATGCTTGTGACGTTGCCGTTTGTGCTGTTGCTGCTGGATTATTGGCCTCTTGGTCGGTTTAATGCACCTCTATCCGTTGAGAATACCGACCGCCATCGCAGGCTTATACGTCTGATAGTCGAAAAGATTCCCTTCCTGGGCCTTGCGGCAGCGGTATGTATCATCACTGTTATTGCCCAGCAAAACACCTGGGCCGTAGCTACCCAGGACAATCTGCCATTGAACTTCCGATTACTTAACGTGCCGATATCGTATGTGATGTACATCGAGAAAACGTTCTGGCCGAGCCGCCTGGCGTTTTTTTACCCTCATCCCATTTCTGACATATCGCTATGGGTTTCCGCTGCCTCGGTATTATTACTTGTCATTTTATCAATCCTTGTATTCCGCTTCCGGCAATCCAAAAAATACCTGCCCGTAGGTTGGCTTTGGTATCTCGGAACATTAATACCGGTGATTGGCATCATCCAGGTTGGCAGGCAGGCTATGGCTGACCGTTACACATATATACCTCTTATCGGCCTGTTTATGATTGTTGCCTGGGGCGTCTGCGACCTGCTGGAAAATGTCCGATATCGCAAAATCATTCTTTCCTTGTCGGCGGCAGCGGTGCTCCTGCCTCTCGGCGTTGTTTCCTGGCGGCAGGTAGGCTATTGGCATGATGACATCACGCTTTTCAAACGTGGAACGGAAGCTGTTAAGGGCAACTGGTGGGCATATCAGCTCCTGGGCCATACGCTTGTCCGGCAGGGAAGATTAGACGAAGCGATAAGCAGTTATAAAGAATCGATACGTTTGGTTCCGGATTCAATGGAAGTGCAAAATGATCTCGGCTATGCGCTTCTTCAGCAGGGTAATCTCGAAGAGGCAATCGCATTGTATAAAAAAATGTTGCCCGAACTGCCCGACACCGCAACATCGGATGCTGCGGTGCCAATTCGACCTGAAAGCGGCAAACTCAACGCTACCATTCAGTGCTACGCCCAGGCACACGTCAATCTCGGCGCTGCACTTGACCGGCAGGACAAACTCGATGAAGCCATCAGGCACTACATGGAAGCGCTGCGAGTCAGGCCTGACTATGCCGTAGCACGTAAAAATCTGGGAAATGCGTTCATTCGACAGGGCAAATTCGACCAGGCCATTGAACAACTCGAAAAATATTTACGGATTGAGCCGAACTCGATGGAGGGCCGAATAAGCATCGCGTATGCCCTGATGTTAAATGGCAGACCGGATGAAGCGATTGTGCACATCAGAGAAATCATACGTATGCAGCCGAATTCAGCTATCGGTTTATATATGCTGGCGACCGTTTATCAAAGACAGGGTAAAACAACCGAGGCAATCGAGGTCTTTAATAAGGCTGCCGAACTGGCCAAAACCGCCGGCGAGAAAGAGTTGGCTGGCCGGATACAGTATCAATTAAATGTCCTTGAATCCAAATGAAAAACGTGAAATTTTGCTCTGTCCGGCACAGAAAAAGAGATAACCATCGTATCCATAAACATATAATTCGAGTGGACTATCCGTTTTTTTCTTGTAAATCGTGCAGAGACTTTTTATTATTTACGCCGGTATTTTGATGATAAGGACAAATACTTATGCGAAAATTATTGGTTGTGTTAGGGTGTGTTTTGTTCGTTTTTTCGATTAGCGGATGTAGTGTGAAGGATAACAGCGGCATGCAGGTAGTCGTTGAGGGGGGCGGACAATTTCCTGAATCTCTCGCAGGTAAATGGATAACAGAAAGCGAGGGTTGGGAATTAAATTTTGAACCGAATGGTGTGATTTCAAAGGCCATATTCCCACAGGGAAGACCGAGAATGAAACCTGGGCAGACAACTAAAGTTCCGATGGTAGGGAACGGCGAGGGTGTATATGTGCCGGGCGACTGGCTGGTTGAATACAATCCGGAAAACCGGGAGTTAACAGTCAAGGTCTCATTAAAAAGTATCCATATACGAATGGGTAATGGCTCTATCGACGGCAAAACCACGGATATATTTGTCGGACCGGTTTCAGAAAACGGCAAAATCTGGAATACGATATGGACAAATTTCTCTGAATATACGGGGCATACACCCCAGTTTCCCAACTCCAAAATGCCTACAGACCCCAACGGCGAGACAAACCCCCTTATTTTTACGAAAGTGGAAGAAGTTAAATAAAACGGGATGAAAGTTAAGCTATTGTCCCTGTTGTGATTTTTTCTGCTCGAGCGATCGGAGGTATTCATTCAACCCGGCAGATAGTTGTTGCTGGTTGCTGCCGGAGGCAAGAATAGCTGCTTTTTGGGCTGCGGCAATTGACTCGGAGAACCGCCCTTGAAATTCAAGGGTTTTTGCCAAATTGTACAGATTCTCTATATTGCCCGGATCTAAGACCACAGCTTTTCCAAAGGCGTCGGATGCAGCTTTAAAATCGCCCATCGTTGCGAGTGAGTCCCCCATACGTGACCAAATCAGGGGGGAATTCGGGTTTTCCTTCAGTTCGAGACGGAATTCTTCGACGGCCAGGGTGAGTTGTTGCCTTGCCTCATCATGCCTGCCCACTCTGTTTAGCAGCATACCGAGATTAAGGTAAATCGACCCGATTGCGTTCTTTTTACCACCGGGATGTTTGTGGTAATCCACGGCTTTTTGAAAGGTTTCAATTGCCTGCAGAAGGTTGTTTTGTGCCGCCTGCATCATTCCTATTTCGTTATAAACCTTGATCGCTGTTGTGGGATTAAGAGTCAGGGCCTTTTTATACATCTCGATACTCTGTTCCCATTTTTGTTGGCTCTGAAGCTCTTGTGCCTGTCGCAGATATTTTCTGGCCAGCATTTCCTTGGCATCTTGGCGAGCGACGGGGGCGAGAACGTTCTCAACAGGGGCATAGTTGTCGGTGAGCACGATTTTGCCTGCCTTTTGTCTTAATGTTTGCATTTCTGATTCGTTAAGGTTCCACAACTTTAGCCCCTGTTTGTCTCCGATAGCATTGATATCGAGTGGGTATTTGGTTGCTACAACTACAAAAGTCTCTCGCACTAAAGGGTAGGTATCTTCGTTTGTAGCAACGTAAACATGAGGAAACGTCTGCTGAAGTGTACTGACTACGGCACCAAGAAACAAAGCGCTGTCGTAAGTATCTATCAGGTTCACCATATATGCGCCATCATCGGCGAGAATTCGGGCGATTTTATTATTGAATTCCAGGGTGACCAGTTGATATGGCACAGAGTAGTCATTTATGGCGTCTTCATAAATGAAATCGTATTTTGGCGTTTGCCCGCCGTTACGCTGTTTCTCGAGCAGGCCCTCGACGTAATTTCGTGCGTCCATCGATATAGTTTTGATTGAGCTGTTTGGGTCAAGGCCAAAGGCCGCAATGGCGGCTTTGGTTACTCTCGGGTCGATTTCGACGACGTCTATACGACTGCCGGGCCAGTTGGCTTCGAGGTATCTCGGATAGACATAGCCTCCTCCGCCTATTATCATAGCGTTAAGCAATCTTTTGTTTTTGCTCATCTCACGAGTTATGCAGGTATATATTTTCGTATAAAAATACTGCAAATCGTTTATATCACCCATAAGAATAGTGCTATGCACGAGTTTGTCCTGCATAAACTCGCGAATGTTGGGGTTATCCTGTTTTTGTTTGACGGCGATATAGCAATATTGACTTTCGTCCTCATAAAGCACCTGTGGGTCGGGCTGGCTTCGCAGAAGCAAGGTGGCAGCCGCGGTTTTAAACGACCGGTTCGAAGATGTCCCCAAAAGCGCGATAATCACAAATACCGCCATCCACAAATAAAAAGGCCAGAAATGCTGCCTGTAAAGAATAGCTAGGAGAATCAAAATCCCGCCGACAGTCCATATAATGGGAATAGTTCCCATTGCGGCAATGAGGTAAAAGCCGGCTGCGAAGGTTCCTGCGATGCTGCCTGCCGCGCCCCAGGCATATATATCGCCTACCGTTCTGCCCTGCGGCAGCCCTTTATCCAAGGCCATTTTCGCGACCACGGGGCTTATCATGCCCAAAAGTGCGCTCGGCAGCAGGAAAACAAGCATTACGTGGGTAAAGACATGCATCGGCCAATCGAGATACCATAGCCATAACCATTCGCCGACGGTATTGTTTAAGATTATAGTCAGAACACAGGAGGCGGAAGAAATGGCAAAAAGGGTTGCGAGGGTCTTTTTAGCGTCGAATTTGTCCGCGATACGGCCGCCTATATAGTAACCAGCGGTAATACCTGCGAGTATTACTCCTATTACGGCCGTCCAGGTGTATAAAGAAGACCCTAATCCTTTGGCGACAAGCCGGCCAGCCACCAATTCCAGCGCCATAACGCAGAAACTCGAAATGAATACCGTTGCGGCCGGGGTCAGAATCAGAAAAAAACTCCTGAGCTTGTTTTTTTCTATCGTCTCATTTTGCATGAGTCAAAGCATAACAAATTGGTATGTAATTCACAAGCGGGTTATTATAAACTGCGGGTAGTCGGAATCTGCGTAATGGTCCATCAACACTTTCTGTCTTGACAATAATTCAGGTATTGCTACATTGACGGTTAGTTTAAATGTTCTTTAACTGTATGTTGAAAGGGGTGACAGATATGATAAGGACTTATGCCGCAGTTTTAATAATCAGTATGGCAGTTATTTGGACAGGTGGCTGTCAGGAAGAGCAGGTATCATCAGGCGATAAAATGGCCCGGCTGGAGGCGGCGGAGAATAGAGACCTGCAATCGCAGCTTCAGGCCGAGAATAAGCTGCGTAACGATGAAATAAAAAACCTGAAAACGCAATTACAAACCGAAACGAAAAAGCGGGACGACGAAATAAAGAACCTGAAAACGCAGTTACAAACCGAAACTAAAAGGAAGGATGACGAGATTAAAAAACTAAGTGAACAGCTTAAAAAAGCCCAGGCGCCAATCCCGGCTGAAGTAGCAAAGCGAGACAATGAGATACAGAATCTTAAAGACGAAGCAAAAAGACAAGACAACAGTGTAAAGAACATTGCGGAGCAGTTGTCCCTGTGTGAAAAGGCCAGGGATGCCAAAATGGAGGAGGTACAAAAGGGCATGGGAGACCGGTACATTAGTTTTATTACAGATCTGACAAACAAGGATGCTGAACTGACGGCTGAAGTTGAACGACTGAAAGCGGAACTGGCGAAAGCCAAGGGTGAGAAGTAATTTTCATCTTGAAAATCTGAGGCGTGATTTAAGGCGGATTATTTGTTGACGTCGTTTGCGCTTTGCGCAGCCATTATCTCACCAAGCGCCTTTACCTGTTTAAACAGTTCATTTGTTTTACTTTCATCAGATGCGTTCATTTCGGATATAAGCTTACTTATCTGAGCGTTTTTTTCTTTTACAGCGGGAGATTCAGGGAGTTCCGGTTTTTCCTCCGGCTGAGGTTGTACCGCCGGTTTGGGTTGCTCAATTGCCGCGGGGGGCTGGTTCGGGGAGGTAATTCGTTCAGATGCGGGAGGCGTTGCGCCCTGCCTTGCGCTCCGGCGAGAGTTGGGTGGGCCGATGGTAACAGGCGAAGGGCGAATAGCGTTTTCAGGCCCTTTAGTGCTGGCCGGTGTCTGCACAGCCGGGCTGGCTGCGACTGGTTCTTCCACTGAGGACGAACGCGTCGAAGGCGGTGGATTCTTTAACAGCTTTCTCCACGATTCCTGAACTTTGACGGCCATTTCTGATGTCTTCTGGCCGTCTCGCAATACTATCGAGCCGTCTTTAACCGTCTCGATTGTCAAATGGCCTATAGTTGAGCCCTGTTTGACCCAGTGTTGGCCTTTTCCCGGCTCATCTATCAGGACAAACGACTGCTCAGGATGTGAAGCAAAATAGGAGGTTGCTATCAGGTCGAATTTTACAGCGACTGGTGCAGGCGGAACCGGCTGTGAAGGGCCAGATGGTTGTGCGGCCGCTACAGGTTTGGGCGGGGGAGTCGGATTGATAATATTAGTCAGTTCCACTGCCGCTTTTACCAGCGGTGAATTTTGGCTTTGGTCTTTAGAGGTCTGTTGCCCCTTGGCGGACGTGAATTTCTCGACTACGCCGGGTGATTTAAGAAGCTCCTCTATTTTAGGGTTGCTGCGCACGCCATAGACCGCTGGCAATACAAGCAAACCCGTCGCCGCTATCGCCGCTATGATACTCGTTATTCGCAATGTCTTAATCATAGAGTTTCTACGTTATTTGACCATCGGCGGCCCGAATTGTTCCACTTTTTCCTGTTTTTTGGGCGGGCGGCGGTGTTAAATAAGGTCTGTTTTAGGGAGGTAAATAATATGAGCGGCACATTAGTAACAGTCGCCAGTTTTGATGAGCCGTGTAAGGCGAATATTGCCAAAATAAAACTCGAATCAGAAGGTATTAAGTGCTTTCTGGGCGGTGAGAATTTTGTGGCGACTTACTGGCTACTTTCACGGGCCGAGGGCGGTATCAAACTTAAGGTGAGGGAAGCCGACTCGAAAGCCGCAATCGAGATTCTTGCGAGAAAAGAGAAATCACTCGATACACAACAATCATCTGAACTTGGCGAATATGACCTGACCTGCCCGAAGTGCAATTCTGAGAATATCGAGTATGAGCGATATTCCTGGAAAATGGCCATACTTTCAATACTGCTGCTTCGGCTGCCGTTGACTTGGCTGAAGGAAAAATACAAATGTTTGGACTGCGGCCACATTTGGAAGTAGCTTGGCCAGAACGCCTGATTATTCGGGTTTTTTAAGCTCTTCAGCTTTGGGGAGGTCCTTTAGGGTGTTTAGGCCGAAGACCTCAAGGAACTTTTTGGTTGTGCCGTAAAGCATTGGTCTGCCCACAATCTCGGCCCTGCCCGTGATTTTCACCAGCCCTTTATACATCAGGTTGCGAATCATCTCGCCTGCCGCGACGCCCCTTATCGCTTCGATATCGGCACGGATAATGGGCTGCTTGTAGGCGATGATTGCCAGTGTTTCGAGGGCCGGCTGGCTGAGTTTGCCGTCGTCGCGTGCGCGGACGAGTTTTTTGAGCCAGTGGTTGTATTCGCCCAGCGTCAGCATCTGGTAACCGCCCGCGATTTGCTCGATTCGAAAGGCGTTATTGTTGGCCTTGTATTTTTCGTTGAGGTCATCGATATGCTTGCGGAGCTGGCGGACGTTTGTGCCGACAATCTCGGAGAGGCGCGCGGGCGTAAGCGACTCATCGCTGGCGAAAAGCACCGCTTCCACTACCGACTCAACCGTCGGCTCAAATCCGGGAGGCAGGTCCGTCGGCTGCTGGTCGCCAGATGTCTCGGTTTCGGCCTGCGCCCCGACATCTTGTGCCGGTTGTTCTTCCGCTGGTTTAGCGTTATTTGTTTGTTCGACTATATCGTTTTGCTCATCGGCGGCGCCGGTTTCTCGCGCGGATTCGCCCGTCGATGCAGCCAAATTTTCTTCTGTCATAATTTCATCCATCTAAATGGGTCTGCGTCTTTAGTGCTTACCCTTATTGTGACGGTTTGAAGCGGTTTTTGCAACTGTTTGGCCAATTTTTTGAGGATAAATCGTTCAGAAACCGTATGCGACAGGCACAGGCAGGTAAGCCCCGCTTCCTGGGCCGCGAGGGCCTGGTGGTGCTTTAGCTCGCCTGTAACATAGAGGTCGGTATTTTCGGCGATAACGAGGTTGATGAGCTTGCCGCAGGAGCCGGCACATACGGCGGCGGTCCTGACGGTGCGTTTTACCGGGCCTACGATGCCGACTGCCTTTGCGCCGGTATATTTCTTTAGTGTTTTAATGATTTCAGATAGCGGCGTGGGCTTTGCGAGCTTACCAATTCTGCCTAAGCCGAATTTTGCCTGCTCATCGACAAGTTTGTAAATATCATAAGCGGGCACTTCGTATGGATGCGCCTTTAGCATCGCGGTTACAACGCCTGCGAGTTTTTCCGCCTGGACAATCGCCTCGAATTTCAATTCTGGGACCTTTTCGAGGACGCCTCTTCTTCCTATTGCGGGCCTGGCTCCTTCGAGTGGCAGGAAGCTTCCTTGTCCCTGCGATGAAAAGCTGCAATGGCTGTAATTGCCGATGTGCCCCGCGCCTGCCGCGAAAACGGCGTCGGCCACTTTCGCCGCGGATTCGACGGGGACAAAAACCGCGAGTTTGTAGTTGTTGCCGACGGGTGCGGAGACGTAATCACCGAGTGGATGGCCGTTTTGTATGCCGACTATTTCCGCAAGTCCGTCGTTTACGCCTCCCTCGACGGCGTCCAGTGCGGTATGAATGCAAAAGACGGGTATGCCTGAACGAATCAGCTCGTAAACGACGCTTGTCGGGCCTTGTGTGTTTATTTTTTTCAGGCCGTCCCAGATGACGGGGTGATAGGCAACAATAAGGTCGGTTTTGAGCCGTTTTGCCTCAGCGAGAACGTCTGCTGTGATATCGATTGTGAGCAGGATGCGTTTTACGTTTTTGTCCGCGTTTCCAAGAAGCAGGCCGACGTTGTCCCAGCTCTGCGCAAGACCCAGCGGGATGATTTTTTCGATTTGTGCCGCGATATCTTTGACCTTCATTTTTTACCTCTGCAATTGTTTTTCACAAATTTGTTGTAATGCTCCTGTGTTTTTTTTGTTACTGTCCCCGGCTTGCCCTCACTGACGTTGTGCTTTTCGATTCCGACCACGGGCATAACCTGCATAATTACGTTTGTGATGAATACCTCATCTGCGCCGAGCAGGTCGTCAATTGTAAGGTCTTTTTCGATAAGCTCAATTTTGTTTGCTATTGCCAGTTCGCAGACGGTTTTTCTGGCGATGCCGGGCAGCACGGGCGTATTAATCCTCGGCGTGAATAATTTGGAGTTCTTTACCAAAAAGACGTTACTGACGCAACCCTCAGCCAATTGGCCATCGATTGTAAACCAAAGGGCTTCCGCAGCCATTTTTTCATGAGCTTGTTTTAATGCGAGCATACGCGATAAGTAACTTGTCGTTTTATGCCCGCAGGCCGGGTCGCTTGTGTTTTGTCTTGTCGGGCACAGCACCACCAGCACGCCTTTTTTGTAATATTCAGCCGGGTAGGGTTGGAGTTTTGTCGCGGTTACGAGCAATGTGGGATTCGGCTTTGCCTGTGCCTGTGGAATTGCCCCCGCTGAAAGTGTCAGCCGAATCCGGGCGTCTGTGAGGTTATTTGCTTCGATAACTTTATAAACGGCTTCTGCGAGGTATTCTTTGTTGTAAGAATGCTCGATAAACAGGGTCTTTGCGCTTGCGAGCAATCTGTTTAAGTGGTCATCGAGCCGAAAGGCGATGCCGTTATATGCCCGCATCGTTTCAAACAGCCCGGCCCCATATAAGAATCCGCTGTCGCCGACCGATATCCGGCCTTCTTCGATATTCACAAGTTTGTCGTTTAGAAAAATTTTTTCCGTCATTTTATTCCTTGTGAGTATGTCTCTTTTTTCTGCGAATTATTACGAATGAGACAAGTGAGATTACCACTATCGCAAATAATAATAGATAAACGGGGTCACTGCCGATGGTTATCCCCGTTATAAAAATAACGGTTAATGCGGGTAACCCGAGCCCTAAAAACACATTTAACCAAATGTCATCGGTTCTTCTGAACACTTTTTGTTTTCTAAACGCAATTTACGGCTGCGATTCCAGCCAGAAGCGCCCGCGCCTTTACTAAAGTTTCGTTCCATTCGGCCAACGGGTCGGAGTCGGCGACGATGCCGCCGCCCGTCTGGACGTAAGCCGCTTTATTTTTAATGATAATCGTGCGAATGGCGATATTCAAGCAAACACTGCCGTCAAGACCGATATAGCCGATGCTGCCTGTGTAAACGCCTCTGGCGGTCGGCTCAGTTTCATTTATGATTTGCATTGAGCGGATTTTCGGTGCACCCGTGATTGAGCCGCCGGGGAATACCGCCTTTAGAATATCGCAGAAATTTACGTTGCCCCTGAGTTTTCCCGCGACAGTTGCTACCGCGTGAAAAATGCTTCTGTAGGTCTCGATAGTCCTTGGCTGGGTAACTTTTCTTGTGCCGGGGACGCAAAGCCGGGCGAGGTCGTTTCGCTCAAGGTCGATAATCATATTCAATTCGGCTTTTTCTTTGACGCTGTCGATAAGCTGCCGAAGGTTCTCTGCGTTGATTCGCTTCGCCTCGGTGGAAGTTTCTTCGAGTCGTTTGTGGGTCCCCTTAATGGGTTTGGTACTGATTATGCCGTCTTTTACGGTGATGAACATCTCAGGCGATGCGCTTACGATTTGGAAATCGCCCGCGTCAATATATGCGGAATGGGGACTTGGGTTGTAGCGGTTCTGCCAGTGAAAAAGGTCGATTGGCCGGGCGTTATGCGGGCAATTGAATCGTTGAGAGAAGTTTATCTGATATACATCGCCGTCGTATATGTGGCGTTTTATTTTCTCGAAGGCTCTGAGGTAATAATCCTTGGTCATATTCGACCGAATCCGCGAAAAGTCGGTATTCTCGATATCGGTGGATTTTGGTGTTGGCACTCGTATATCGCGGGCCTTGTCGAGAAGAGTTTCGAGGAACGACAATTTTTGCTGGGGTGTTTCAGTATCATTATTGAGTTCGAGGGTAATCAGTTGGAAGGTTTTTTTCTTGTGGTCATAAGCAATCAGCCGGTCATAAAAGCACAGGCGAATCAAAGGCAGTCGCAGGTCATCGGTTTTTGAGCAGGGGACTGGTTCTAAATATCCACCGAGTTCGTAGCCGAAGAAGCCGACCCATCCGCCTGTGAACATACCATTAGGCAGGGGGGGCTTTGCGGGTTTGTATTTATCCAGAACTTTTTGTAATTTTTCAAGCGGCTCAACCTGGCCTGCGTGAAATTCAAAGACCTCTTTTGGCATAGCCATCCAGTATGAAAATCCGTCTGCGGTTTCTTTTGATGGATTCCCGCCGAGGATTGATACACCCGGCAGGGCGGAGAAAACTTCGCTAAGCGAATCAAGGTTGATTTCGGCTGATTTAATTTTGCTGTGTAAATCACAGGCGGTTTGCTTTTTGACTGTCTTGAGTGTGGTGGTAGTCATTGTCAAACGGGCCGGATTAGTTTTTTCTTATTGAAAAATTCCAGTGCGCTTTTGGTGTTATCAAAAAGTTTTGTAGCGGTCTGCGTTACGAATACCGAAGGCGTTTGTTTCGCGGGCCAGATTACATAAACGTCTTTTGCCGCCTCGTGGGCGTGCTGCAATTCGCGTTCAACGCCGCTTGAGATAGCCGCCCGGCCGTCGGGCAGGGTGGGGATAAAGCTGATAATCATATCGGACTGGTCGATGAGCAAAAAATCGCGTGCGTAGGTCTGGCTGTATATGTCGCGTTCGATTTGGCGAATCTGGTCGAGGTTCAGCCGGACGGTTTTGCCGCCCGCCTCGATTTCGAGATAATCTTTGCCCTCCTCAGCGGCCTCGAGAGCCATACGAGGCAGGAACGCCTCTTCCAAATCGCCGGGGTCAAAGCAGGCGAAATATTTTTTCATCGTCTGCCTGAACTCGCCGATTTCTTTTTTTACGTCTTCGAGGTCCGTAACGGCTGTCATCGGAAAGCTAAGATACGCGCGTTTGATTTTCGGCTCAAATACCAGCTGATAAAACGCCTCGATTGTTTCTTTGGTCCCCCCGTGGGCAAGACAGTAAAACGGCATATCTTCGTTGATGCCTTTGCAGAGCATTTCGGTGCCGATGATTTCCTCTTCCCGCCAGACGATGAGGTCTTTGAGCGTGTGTTCCGTGAAATGTTCGCTGAGCAGCCGGCTATGCAGTGCGGCTACGCCGTCAATGAGACAAATATAAATGCTCGCGTCGAGCTGGCGCATCTGGTCAAAATCAACCGCCGGGAACAGACCGTGCCGCCAGCGGAAAGTCGCGTGTGTATTGACAATCAGGTTCGGGACTTTTTTCGCCTTTGCGATGACGTCTTTGAAAACGCTTCTGCGAAGCGAGTGCAGCCGTTTAAGCGGTATATCTAAAATTTTCCCCGGCGTTATATCTGGCGCCTCGTCGTACATCATATCGCCGACGTTGCACAGCATTACCTCTTTGCCCTGAAGGCCCGCGTAATCGCACACCTTCTTAAGGTAGCTTTTTTTGTCTAAGCCCACCAATCCTGTAACGACTATAACCATAAAGCATCTTGGGTCTTTTAGAGGTTTTTGAGCCGTTCCTGAATATCGTGTTCTTTCAGCGCTTTGAACAATTCGCCCGCCTCGCCTGCGAGTATTTTATCCAACGTGTAAAGCGACAGGTTGATTCTGTGGTCGGTGACGCGGTTCTGCGGGAAGTTATATGTCCTGATTTTCTCGCTGCGGTCGCCTGAACCAATCATTATTTTACGTTTGGCTTCGCGTTCGGCTACTCTCTTGCTCTCGTAAAATTCATAAAGCCGGCCTCGCAGTATTCGCCACGCCTTTGCGCGGTTTTTATGCTGGCTTTTCTCTTCCTGCATACGGACGGTGATGCCCGTCGGGATATGTTCGAGTCGTATTGCGCTGCTTGTCTTGTTGACCTTTTGACCGCCCGGGCCGCTTGACCTGCACACCTGCTCGACAACGTCTTCGGGATTAATCTGGATATCTACTTCTTCCGGCTCAGGCAAAACCGCGACGGTTGCCGCGGACGTGTGAATTCTGCCCTGTGCCTCGGTTTCAGGCACTCTCTGGACCCGGTGGCCTCCGCCCTCGTAGCCCAGTTCCGTCCATACTCCTTCGCCCTTGATGCCGAATATTACTTCGCGGAACCCGCCCCTGTCCGTGGTGCTGAAATCGAGGTCTTCGACTTTCCACCCGCGGTCGGTTGCGTATTTTGTGTACATCGTATAAAGGTCGCGAGCGAACAGTGCTGCTTCTTCGCCGCCCGTGCCCGCACGTATTTCCATAATGACCGAACCGATTGAATCGTCGTCGGCGGTAAGCAGCTTGTCCTGTAATTCCATAAGCAGCGTTGTCTTTTTGGCATTGAGCTGCTGGAGCTCCTCTTTTGCCATTTCCTTAAGCTCTGTCTCGGTTGAGTTGTTGTTTATAAGCTGCTCGGCGTGCTCTGCTCCCTCGGTGGCTTTCTTATAGTCGCGAAATTTCGCAACCAGTCCCTTGATTTTGCCCTGTTCCTTCGCCATCGCAATAAGCTTGGCCGACTCGCTCGCGATATCAGGGTTTTCCATCTGCTTTTGCAGCTCGTCAAAACGGGCATCAATCTCGGTCAGTTTCTTAATTAAAGGCGTATTTGCTTCAGGCATATTTTTGTCCCGGTAATTTACTTTTGGAAAGGAAATAAACAATCAGGGCTCCGTTCTTGCTCAAACGACCCAAAAAAGAGCCCTGATAGTGATTGGCGTGCGTAACTACTTTTTCGTCTTTTTGAAGTAGTCGGTGCCGTATTTCTTCTGGAAACGCTCGACCCGCCCGGCGGTATCGACGTATTTCTGCTTGCCCGTGTAGAAAGGATGGCAGGCAGAGCAGATTTCCGCGTGGATTTCGCTTGCGGTGCTGCGGGTTTCAAAGGTATTTCCGCAGCCGCAGTGAACCACGACTTTGTCATATTTCGGATGTATGTCTTTCTTCATAATTTACTCCAGAACAATCAAAAGCACTATTTTACCGTAATCCGCGTATAAATCAATAGGATTTTTGACAAGTTTAATGATTATGTATGCGTGGTTTTTGCCTTAATAATCAGGTTTCGGCAGGATTTTAGGGTGCAGTTTGACATTGGTATTTGCGCTATTACCAGACCAAGGGGCAGCATTGGGAAATAGCTGAAGGTTGTTCGTTTTTTAATCGATAAAAGATTACCCACACTTTAATAGGGGGTGGGGTTTCGACTTTTTACAGTGGTGCATGGATGAAGATAAGATACGTTGTCTCGACAATGGCGTTTTGGGGTAAGCAGAGCCGGTTGTCTCTGGAGCAGGAATGTGACCTGCTGCGGACGCTTGGTTTGGGCGCAGAGCTTTGGCCCAATCTTGGCGGGCTTGATGACTGCCGGTATGACAAGCGCGACTGGCCCCGGCTTGAGGCCGCTACCGAGGGTATGCTTGTCTCGATGCGTTCCCGCAATGATAATCCCAGTATTGAGCAGTGGGCCGAGCAAATCGGCTGTGCGAAATTGCTCAAGGCCAATATCATTGCCGATTTGCAGAGTTTGCGTATGCAGGGCAGAAGCGCTGACGATGGCGATTTTATCGCCGAGGTCGTCGGGATGGCAAAAGATGAGGGCGTAAAACTTTGCATAGAAACGGGGCCGCTGGATATGCTCAAAGATATCGGCGCTCGGTTCAAGTCGATATGGTATTGCTTAGACACCGGCTATGCCGCGTGCGATGCCGGGCACAGTTTCAATGAATATGTCGATACGCTTGCGAAAAGGACCGCTCATTTGCATCTTGCCGACCACAACGGCAGTTGTGATGACCACAGGCCCCTCGGCTGCTCAGGCGGGGCGAAGCAGAATAACTTTGATTATCTGCTGAAGGCACTGAAGAAATATAATAACGACGTTATCGGCTCGCTCGAGATGACGCCCTGCACGCCGGTCGAAATGATAAAGCGGTCGAGTTATTTTCTTTTCGATGTTCTCGGCTGGCCTGACCGCCCCCAGGAAACCGCGGATTCTCATAACCACTAAGTTGTTCCCCTTCCGTCAGAAAACTATTGACAAAAAACGCCGATTGCCGATGCTTGTTGATTATTTTTGATATTATTTTTAAGGCAATCGAACCTTGTCAGCGACGCCAAAGATATTACTTGTAAATCCGCCGATATACGATTTCGCTGCGTATGATTTCTGGCTCAAGCCCTACGGCCTGTTGAGCATCGCGGGATACCTTCGCAGCAGGGCGGAATTTACCCTTTTCGATTACCTCGACCGCCTGCATCCTTTTTATTCGGCTCATAAGGAAATCGAAAGCGACCAGTGGGGCAGGGGCAGGTTTTATTTCGAGAAAATCCCCAATCCTGATTGTTTGAGAGACATCCCGCGTTCATTCAGACGGTTCGGCCTGCCGAGGTCGGTCTTTCAGGATTTTCTCGCCAAAAACACGGGCTTCGACTTTGTTTTTGTAGGTACCGTTATGACCTACTGGTATCCGGGTGTGCAGGAAGTGATTGAGGATATCCGCCGGGCAATGCCTGCCGCCAAAATAATAATCGGCGGCAACTATGTAACGCTGTGTCATAGCCACGCCGAAAAACTCGGCGCTGATTTGCTTGTTGAGGGGAATAATCTTGAGCCGGTTTGGGATTTCACGGGGCTTGAACCGAATTTGACCCAGCCCGGGCTTTGGGAAGCATACGATAAATTAAGCGTCGGAGTATTGAAACTCAGCGATGGCTGCCCGTTTGAATGTACGTATTGTCTTGTGCCAAAAGTATATGGCAAGTTTAGGCCCCGGTCTTTGGAAAGGTCATTGGCGGAGTTGGAGCTTCTTGTAAAACTTGGGGCGAGAAATGTCGCGTTTTATGATGATGCCCTGTTGTTCGACGCGAAGAATGTCCTTGTTCCGTTTTTCAACGAGGTCATTAAGCAAGATATAAAAGTAAATTTTCACAGCCCCAACGCCATTAACGCCCGGTTTGTAACAAAAGAACTCGCGGATTTAATGGTGCGTGCGGGCTTCAAGTGTTTTTATCTTGGTTTTGAAAGCACGTCGAGAGATTGGCAAAAGCAAACCGGCTCAAAGGTCTTTTCAGAGGAGTTAGCAGGAGCGGTGGAGAATCTTAAATCCGCAGGTGCAGAACCGAACAATATCACGGCCTATCAAATCCTGGGGCATCCGAAAACCAACGTTGCTGATTTGGAAGAATCGATGCGTTTTGTGAATCGCCTTGGCATACGGGGGATGCTCGCCGATTTTTCGCCTATACCGGGCACACCCGATGGTGAACTATGCAGGAAATGGGTTGATATTGATGAACCGTTGTTACAAAACAAGACGGCTTTTCCTGTTATCCTGCTCGGCTTCGACGAAACAAACCGCCTCAAAGACCTGCAAAGGCAGTTAAATCGGGACATCAGTCGGGAATAAATAGGTAGCCGATAAAATATCTTGTAATTACCACCCGCCAAATCAAACCTGCGACCGCCTTTATTTACGCTTGCCACATAGGCATTTAGGATGCACAGATTAAGCAGATTGCCTATATGTTTTTTATCCGGCAACGACGAAAATGCTGACTTAAAGTATTAGTTCAAGGAGCTACAAAATGAAGAAGTTAGCAGTGTTTTAGCAATGTTATTGTTTGTCTTGGCTTCATCGCTGCATAGTGTTATTTACTGACACTGCCTTGACCTATTCTCTACTAGGTATGAGATTTACGAAGTCATTTTTAAGGAATTGCCCACCTTATCTCTTTCGCCGTCCTACCGATAAGACCGAAAAATACTAATTTTTTTTATAGAGAGGAACAAAAAAATGAAGAAGAACATTGTTGGCTGCATTGTTGCTAAACCAAAACTATTGTTTATTTGCCTAGTGGTTCTCACGCTATTGCCCATCAGTGCCTACGCTGCGTCTGTTGACTTAGGAACGGCGGCAAGCTTTGGGGTACTGGCCGGTTCAGGCGTGACCAACACTGGTAATACCATTATCGATGGTGATGTCGGCTCTTCTCCGACGCCGGCGATAACAGGATTCCCGCCTGGGGAGGCCAACGGCATATTATACCGCGCGGCAGGTCCAGTGGTGGAACAGGCGAAACTGGACTTGGTGGCCGCTTACAATGCGGTGGTGGGTGCCGCAGACGGCAACACATCGGAGCCGGCTGATTTAAGCGGAAAGACCCTTGACCCGAATATCTACGCAATCGGAGCAGCGAGTTTCAGCGCAGGCAATTTAACCCTGGATGGCCATGGAGATTCCAGCGCGCAGTGGATATTCCATACCACAGTTCTGACCACGGCCGCCGATTTCAACGTGTTGTTGATTAATGGCGCCTCGGCGGACAATGTGTTCTGGCAGGTCGGCACCTCCGCAACCATTGCTATAAGAAACAGCTTCGCGGGAAATATTCTCGCGATGACGAGCATCACGCTCAATGGCACCGGCACTTTTAACGGAAGAGCATTGGCCAGAAATGGCGCAGTCACGATCAGCGGTCCCATGACCATAACCGTCCCGGATTTAGTCCCAAGCCAACCTAACATACTGGTATATAAGATGACCACGGCCATTAATCCTGTGATTATTTATGAGGATGCGAATGGGCTCAAAGCCGCTGTCTTGAAGGAAAATTTGTCCGCTTATATTGTGTTCAGCGTGGATGATGCCTATGGTGTGGATGCTGTAAATGGTGCAAATGGTCCGACAGTTATCCTTTTCGGTAAAAATGGCACGACCCAATTCCAGAAAACACTGGGTGGTAATGACCCGAATTCCTTCGTGAACATTCAGACATTCGGTGATGTTAATTCTATTATGCCGTTTGAGGTCACGAACATGCGTAATACTAATGCTACAGATGTGGGAATAGGATTTGGTGATTCGAATGCAACTACAGGCTTCGATATAGGGACCTCCCTATATGGGGTAAATTCAACCATAGACATTGGCCAGGCCGAAAAATTTTCGGTCGCGAAGAGCTTGAAAGGCCAGGCTTGGATTTACCGGCAGTTCGTTAATGGATGGGGTGCCGCTACGGTATCGCTCGATTCAAAACTCACCAAAGACGCGAATAAGAACAGCCGGACCGTGGCAGCGACGGTGGCAAATATTAAAACAACAGTTTTGAATACATACACCCCGGTGAACGTATTACCGTAATTTGAGTAATTGATCGTTATCCCAGGGCCGATTCTGAAATATAGAATCGGCCTTTTTTTTGTCAAGGAAAAATAGGATATCGACAACTTCGGAGGTTGTATCACCTGATGCAGATGATATACTTACTGTGAATGTAAAAAGTTTTTCGGAGTGATGTTATGAAGAGAACAAAGTCGATTGCGATACTTTCAGGCGGCGGGGACTGTCCAGGCACAAACGCGGTAATCAGGGCGGTCGCCAAAAAAGCGATTATTCAGTTCGGAATGGACGTCATAGGCATAGAAGACGGCTATGAGGGGCTTATTCACCGCAGATGGCGAAAACTCCATTATGAGGATGTATCAGGCATTTTGACCGAAGGCGGCACGATTCTCGGCACATCAAACAAGTCAGACCCCTTCAGATACGCAATCGAAAAAGGAAAGAAACTTCAGTTCCGCGACGTCTCGAAAACAGTTTTGGCCAACATTAAAAAGCTCGGCGTCGAGTGCATTGTCTGCATAGGCGGCGATGGCACACTGTTCGTATCGAATAGGTTTCACAAAAAAGGCGTCCCCATTGTTGCGGTCCCCAAAACAATCGATAATGACCTGCGAGGTACGGATGTTACATTTGGTTTCGATACTGCTGTCTCAATCGCGACCGAGGCAATTGACCGCGTGCACACCACCGCTCAGTCGCACCATAGAGTAATGATTGTCGAGGTGATGGGCCGAACCGCGGGCTGGATTGCGCTTTATTCGGGCGTCGCGGGCGGGGGCGACATAATCCTTATACCTGAAATTCCTTATAATATTGAATCTATCGTCCGCAAAGTCAAAGACAGGAATAGAATGGGCAAAAGATTCAGCATCGTGGTTGTCTCGGAAGGAGCAAGGCCCAAAGGCGGCGATGTCGTCGTCCAGCAAATTGTAAAAAACAGCCCCGAACAGGTGCGTCTTGGCGGCATAAGTTTTGTGCTTGGTCATCAGATTGAGCGGGCAAGCGGTATAGAGACGCGAGAGGTTGTTCTCGGCCATTTACAAAGGGGCGGCACTCCCACCCCGGCAGACAGGGTCCTCGCGACCCGCTTGGGGACAAAAGCGGTCGAGCTGATTGAAGCCCGTCAATTTGGATATATGGCTGCGGTGAAGGGAAATGATATAACAGCCGTCCCGATTGAGGAGGCCGCTAAAGGCCCGCGAAATGTCCCTGTCGGACATCCCTTGATAACCTCGGCTCGTTCGGTAGGCACCTGCTTCGGCGACTGAATCGAAAATATAGTTGAGTGAAGAATTATGCCGGCTGCATAACGCCGGTTCGCTTTGTTATCGCCTTGATAATTTCCATCGCCCACAGAGGCAGCGACGAAATACCGATTACCATACACCAGTCGAATGTCGTCAGCATCTCCGTTTTGAAAATGGTCTGGAAGAAGGGCACATAAATCACCATCATTTGCAGCAGGAAGGATATTACGGTTGCCCAGATTAGTTTGGGGTTTGTAAATACGCCGATTTTGAAAAGTGATTCGACTTGGCTGCGGCAGTTAAAGGCGTGGAACAACTGGCTGCACGAAAGCACAACGAATGCGGCGGTCCTCGCCCGCTTCAGACCTTCGTTTTCGATAAACATCACAAAGTAAAACGCCGCCAAACTGCAAAAAGCGATGAAAACACCCTGCGCAAGCATCAGGAATGCCCTTTGTCTGGTAACGACCGGCTCTTTTGGCGGCCGGGGCCTGCGTTTCATAACGTTGGGGTCGATTGGGTCAACGCCCAGCGCAAGGGCCGGTAGGCCGTCGGTTACCAAGTTCACCCACAGGATTTGGATGGGTAATAACGGCACGGGCCAGCCGACCAGCGATGAAACGAACATAACAAGAATTTCGCCCGTGTTGCAGGAGAGCAGGTAATGAATAAATTTTTTGATATTGTCGTAAATGCCCCTGCCTTCCTCGACGGCTGCGACTATCGACGCAAAATTATCGTCGGTAACAATCATATCCGACACCTCTTTGGTTACGTCGGTTCCGGTGATTCCCATTGCTACTCCGATGTCCGCTTCCTTGAGCGCCGGCGCATCGTTGACGCCGTCGCCCGTCATCGCGACCACTTCGTTTTGACGCCGAAGCGCACGCACAACCCGCAGTTTATGCTCTGGCGACACGCGGGCGTAAACGCTTGCCTTTTGCACCTGTTGCGAGAGCTGTTCATCGGTTAATTTGTCTAATTCTTCGCCTGTCAGCGCAACCGAATCCGCCTGGAAAAATCCCAAATCCTTCGCTATGGCGACCGCGGTATTCTTGTGGTCGCCCGTAATCATCACGGTTCTTATCGAAGCGGTCTTGCAGTCCTGTATCGCCTTTTTGACATCTTCTCTCGGCGGGTCAATCATCGCGACAAGCCCCGCAAAAATCAGGTCATTTTCAATTGTCTCGGCCTGGTAGTTTATATCGGCATCGTCCAATTCTTTATATGCCAGTCCCAGGACTCTCATCGCGTCGTTTGCCATGTGATTATTGGCGTTCAGAATATATTCCCTGTCCTTTGGGAGCAGGTCTCTAATTGCACCGGCCAATTCGATTTTTGTGCAGTCGCCGAGCAAAATATCAGGAGCTCCTTTTACAAAAGC
Source organism: Sedimentisphaerales bacterium (assembly GCA_050012515.1). Classification (GTDB taxonomy): domain Bacteria; phylum Planctomycetota; class Phycisphaerae; order Sedimentisphaerales; family Anaerobacaceae; genus Fen-1362. The sequence continues at coordinate 36,455 of JBEKHA010000002.1, forward strand.
TATTCGCCTGCCGGAATTTTCCCGGATTATGGTCATTTTTTTTCGCTCGGAATCGAATGGTATCTCCGTAACGAATTGCCAGTCGGTTTCCGCCTTTTCCTTCCATATATTCGCTTTTGCCGCTGCGGTTAGGATGGCCGCCTCTGTCGGGTCGCCGAAAATTTTGAATTTGTTGCCTTCGCGAATCAGTTGCGCGCCGTTGCAAAGCGTTCCGCAGAGTAATGCTTTATTGAGTGTTGGGTAATCGGCCGGTTTTATTGATTTGCCGTCCAGCAGGAAATCGCCCTTCGGTTCGTAGCCGACGCCGGTTACTTTAAATTGTTTGCAGTCCGCGTAAACCGCCTGGACGGTCATTTCGTTCCTGGTAAGCGTGCCTGTTTTGTCGGAGCATATAACAGTCGCGCAGCCAAGCGTCTCGACTGAAGGCAGTTTGCGTATGAGTGCGTGGCGTGCGACCATTCTCTGCACCCCCAGCGCAAGGGCTATTGTTACCACCGCGGGCATCCCCTCCGGGATGGCGGCGACCGCCAGGCTCACCGCGGTTAGGAACATATCCAGCCATTTCCCGCCCCGCATAACGCCCAGCACAAAGACCATCGCCACCAGCACAAAACACGCGTAAACTATCCACTTGCTGAACTGTTCAAGCTTTTTCTGCAAAGGCGTTGAGTCCCGCTCGATTCCCTGTATCATCCCCGCGATTTTGCCAAGCTCGGTCCGCATCGCTGTTTCCGCTACGACGGCTCTGGCCTTACCTCCCGCGACCGATGTCCCCATATAGACCATATTCACCCTGTCAGCCAGTGGGATGTCTTTTTCTTTCATCACCTCGGTCGTTTTCGCTACAGGCGTCGATTCCCCCGTCAAGCTCGCCTCCTGTACGGCGAAATTGGCGGTTATCCATACCACTCGGCTGTCGGCGGGTATGTTGTCCCCCGCCTCAAGCTCAATCAGGTCGCCCGGCACAAGCTCGAAAGACGGTATGACCGCGTGCCTGCCGTCGCGGATTACTTTGGAAGATGGGCTTGAGAGCTTCTTCAGCGCGGCAAGCGATTTCTCGGCGCGGTATTCCTGTATAAAGCCCAGTATCGCGTTGAGAACCACGATTGCTATAATCGCTAACGCGTCAACCCATTCCTGCAGGAAACCCGATACAATCGCCGCTACGATAAGCACCCAGATAATAAAATCCTCGAACTGGCCTAAGAAAATCCTCCAGGGAGAAATGGCTTTCTTCTCTTGCAGTTGGTTGGGGCCGTATTTCGTTAATCTGCCGGCTGCTTCCTGGGAGGTCAGCCCGCCGGATAAGTCCGTCCCCAGATTTTTGGATATCTGCTCGATACTGATTTGCCACCACTGTGTCATTCCTGAATCCTTAATTGCGTATGGTCTTCGCTTTTAACAATATAATCGCCCGTCTGTGTAAAATAAACAACCTTCGGGGGCTTTCGGTATGTTGATTCGGATGGTGCTAATTTGTATAGTGGGGCTTATGGCTAAAAAACAAATTCCGCTGCTGGAGTTTAAAAACGTTACCGTCGTCAGAAGGCGGAATAAAATCCTTGATTCCCTGTCGCTTACCATACGCGCGGGCGAAAACGTCGCGATACTCGGCCCCAACGGGGCAGGAAAATCGTCTTTTATCAGGGCAATAACAAGGGAGTATTACCCGCTGCCCCGCAAAAAGGATTTCTCGTTCAGGATTTGGGGACGGGACAGATGGGACATCTTCGATTTGCGGTTCCTGTTGGGCATTGTATCGAGCGATTTGCAGAGCGCCTTTGCTCGCCGGATGTCCGGCATGGAAGTTGTGCTGTCGGGGTTTTTCAGCAGCATCGGGTTATACGGCCGCAGGGTGAGCCGGGAAATGAAAAAGAGGACAGAAAAAATTCTCAGGTTCCTGGAAATTTACCACCTCAGGGACAGGTTTATGACCGAGATGTCCTCGGGCGAGGCCAGACGTTTTCTTATAGCAAGGGCGCTGATACATAGCCCGCGGACGCTCATACTTGATGAACCGACAATCGCCCTCGATTTGCACGCGCAGCACAAATTCCGAAAGATTCTGCGAAAAATATCGAAGTCGGGAACAGGCATCATTCTTATTACCCAGAACATCCACGATATTATTCCGCAGATTAACCGCGTCATTTTGATGCGCAAAGGCAGATTTTATAAAGACGGCCCCAAAGCGGCCATTCTCACCAGCAAAAATATCAGTGAGCTTTTCAGGGTGCCGGTGCGCATAAAAAAAGAAAAAGGCCATTATTACGCATTCGGTTACTAAACGGAACTGTTACGGAAGGAAAGGGGAAAATTATGTCGGTCTATATGATTATCGAAGCCAAAGAGGTTATGGATAGAGCCAAATACGGCGAGTATATCGAGAAAGTCCCGCGGACTATCGAAAAATTCGGTGGCAAATATCTTGCCCGCGGAGGCGATGTAACGGTTGTTTCCGGCGACTGGAAACCCGCCCGGCTTATCATTGTCGAATTTGCCTCGATGGAAAAGTTCCACGCTTGGTGGCGCTCGCCGGAATATAGGGCAGTTGCCCCTCTGCGTGAGCAATCTGCCAAAACGAATGCCGTTGTGGTGAACGGAGTTTAAGGCGTAAAATAGCGAAACCAATGACTGGAGGTATATTCCAATGAAAATAATTGCATTTAACGGCAGCCCGAGAAAAGAATGGAATACCGCAACCCTCCTTAAAAAAGCCCTTGAAGGCGCATCATCGCAGGGAGCGGAAACGGAACTTATACATTTATACGATTTGAAGTATAAGGGCTGTATTAGTTGTTTTGCCTGCAAAAAGAAAGGCGGCGTTAGCTACGGCAAATGCGCGGTAAAGGACGTTCTGACGCCGATTTTTGAAAAGGTGGAAACGGCCGATGCTGTTATTTTTGGTTCGCCTGTTTATCTGGGAACTGTCACCGGCCAAATGCAGTCGTTTATGGAGCGGCTTGTTTTCCCGTATATTATTTATAGCGACCCGCCGGCGTCTCTTTTTCCTAAAAAGATTCACACGGGGTTTATTTATACAATGGGCCTTACCGAGGAGGCAATGAGCCAGTTCGGCTATCAACATCGCTTCGAAAATATTGAACGCCTTATGAAAATAATCTTCGGCTCAGGTGAGACGCTGTTGAGTTTTGACACCTATCAGTTCGAGGATTATTCAAAAGTAGTCGCGCCCCGGTTTGACCCCGTGCAGAAATTAAAAAGACGAAAAGAAATATTCCCTCAGGATTGCCAAAAGGCCTTTGAGATGGGCGCACGCCTCGCCTCGAAGGAAAAAACATGAAAAGAGCGTTATTAGTCATAGATGTGCAGAACGTGTATTTCGCCGGGAAGCTTCTTATAACTCATCCAGCAGACAGCTTTGAGAATATCCTCAAGACAATGGATGGGGCCAACGCCGCGGGGATACCGGTCATTGTCATTCAGCATACGGCTTCGTCTATGGCGGCGTTCCAGAAGGGGAGTCCGCAGTGGCAGCTTCATCCTGAGGTAGCGAAAAGGCCTTGCCTGGCCGTTATCGAGAAAACGCTGCCCGGAAGCTTTACCGGCACAGGACTGGAAACGGTATTACGCGAAAATGGCGTCGATACAGTAGTCATTGCCGGCTATATGACCCAGATGTGCTGTGATACTACCGCTCGCCAGGCGTTTCACCTCGGTTTTGCGGTCGAGTTCCTTTCCGATGCCACCGGCACGCTCGCTTTTTCCAATCCGGCGGGCTCTGTTACCGCCGAAGAGCTGCATCGGGTAATCCTGGTTACACAGGCCATGCGCTTTAGCAAGGTAATGACTACCCAACAGTGGCTTGCGGATTTATGACGCCGCAGAAAATAATTCGTAGAAGCCAATACTGGGTTTATATGGTCCGCTGCAAAGATGGAACGTATTATACTGGATATACCAAGGACCTCGAAAACAGGATTGCCTTGCACAAAAGCGGCAAGGGGGCAAAATACGTAAAATACAAGTTGCCCGCAGAGCTGGTTTATGCCAAAGAGTATCGCTATTACAAAAGTGCGTTGAATGAAGAAATGCGTATTAAACAATTGAAACGAGAGCAGAAATCAAAACTTGTTAGGAGTTATGCTGACAATAACCTTGAAATCTCGGAATAATGAAGCCGCCGAACTTAGGCTTAAAGGAATACTATGAAAGTATTTCTCCAAACCTTTGGCTGTCAGATGAATAAGCTGGATTCGGCGATTGTTGAATCCTCGCTTCGGGATGCCGGCTACCAGTTTGTCGGTAACGCTGAAGACGCGGATGTTGTCCTGATAAATACCTGCTCGGTGCGAGACCACGCGGAACAGCGGGTTATGTCGCACCTGGGACATCTCAAACATATCAAAGAAACCAATCCCGATTTGGTGGTGGGCGTAATTGGCTGTATGGCCCAGCGATTAGGTGATGAGTTATTTAAACAGTCGGCAGTGGATATCGTTTGCGGCCCCGCACAAATCGCTGAAATACCCCGGCTTATAACTGAGGCGTTACAGGAAAAGAAAAAGGTGGTTGCCGTTACGGAAAGGATTCGCCAAATATCGCCTGATGCTCAATCGCTCGAACGGTTTGAAACCGAATACAGCGGCGATGATACAGATATACCGGCTCAGGCGTATGTCCGGGCGATGCACGGCTGCGATAAATTCTGCTCATATTGCGTTGTCCCTTACGTCCGCGGGCCTGAAATCTCACGCCCGCCCGAGGCGATAATCGAGCAGACCAGACGCCTTGCTCAAAATGGTATCAAACAAATTACCCTGCTTGGCCAGAGAATCAACGCTTACGAATACAAAGCGGGCGATAAAACCTATTGCCTTGCCGACCTCCTTGAAATGATAAGTAAAATCGACGGCGTCGAATGGATAAAGTTCGTTACCAGTTACCCGTCTAAAAAGTATTTCAAAGAAATTATGCTTGCGATGGTAAATCTGCCAAAGGTTTGCCGATACCTGCACATCCCCGCACAAAGCGGCTCAGACCAAATCCTAAAAGCGATGAACCGTGGTTACACATCAGCCGAATACCTTGAACTGCTCGACATCGCTCGTCAAATTGTTCCTGATATTGCCGTTGCTGGCGACTTTATCGTTGGTTTCCCCGGCGAAACCGATGATGACTTCTCCCAAACTGCTGACCTTGTCAAAAAGGCACGATACAAGAACTCCTTCATTTTCAAATACTCGCCAAGGCCCGGCACTATCGCCGACAAACGGCTGGAAGATAACGTCCCCCAGGAAATCAAGGAAAAGCGAAACCACGACCTTCTAAAGGTGCAGGAAGAAATCAGCAGGGCTCTTGCCGCTGAATTTACAGGCCAAACCGTCAAAGTCCTCGTCGAAGGACCAAGCAAAAAAGCGCATCAGCCCGGCAATCTCCCTCAGCTTATCGGCAGGACTGCAGGTGACTGGATTGCCGTCTTCAACGGCCCTGAAAATCTTGCGGGCTGTTTCGCTCAAGTCAAAATCACCCGAACAACCCCGCTTACCCTGTTCGGCGAGCTTGCCTGATTCAGCGGTTTACTTCTGCTACAAAATCCTTTGAAAATTAACCCCTTTGCGGTATGCTTGTCGATTATATTTGAATATCCCTTTTTAATTTGTGAGAAGATTATTATGAGCGAATTTAAGATTGAACCATCGCAAAGGATAACAAGATTACCGCCATATTTGTTTTCGCGTTTGAACGCCCTGAAACACGCAAAACGCCAGGCAGGAGCCGACCTTATAGACCTCGGTATGGGCAACCCTGTTGATGGTGCCCCGCAGATTGTCGTTGATAAGCTCTGCGAGGCCGCCAGAGACCCTCGAAACCACCGTTACAGCGCATCCCGCGGCATCAAGGGATTGCGCAATGAAATGGCGAAAAAATACGCCAAAAACTGGAATGTCGAGCTTGACCCCGACAAAGAGGTGCTTGCCTGCATCGGGTCAAAGGAAGGTTTCAGCCATATGTGCCTGGCAATGCTCGGCTCAGGTGATACGGCCATTGTGCCCGACCCGGCGTTCCCGATTCATAATTACGCCGTCGCTCTTGCCGGCGCAAACGTCATATCCCTTCCGCTGGGCTGCGACCAGAAGTTCATAAATAATATAGTTATGGTCTGTGAGCATCTGTATCCCAAGCCCAAGCTGCTGATTTTGAATTACCCGCACAACCCGACCGCGATGACAGTCGATGAGGGCTTTTTTGAGCCAATCATCGATATTGCCAAGCGATTTGGCATTGCCGTCATTCACGATTTTGCCTATGGCGAAACCTGCTTCGATGGCTATAAAGCACCGAGTTTCCTTTCCGCAAAAGGCGCAAAAGATGTGGGCGTCGAATTTACCACTATGAGCAAGCCCTACAGTATGGCGGGGTTCAGAATTGGTTTTGCCGCGGGCAACAAGGATATGATTGATTACCTGGCCACCATAAAGGGCTATTACGATTACGGCATTTTCCAGGCGGTGCAGATTGCCGGTATTATCGCGATGAGGCACTGCGCAAAGGATATTATTGAGCAGAACAAAAAATATCAGTCCAGACGCGATGTTCTCTGCGAGGGCCTTACCCGCATCGGCTGGGAAGCACCAAAACCGCGGGCTGGTATGTTCGTCTGGGCGAAAATCCCACAGGAGCATCTCAAAGGCAAAAACACCCTCGATTACTCTATGGACCTTGTGGAATACGCCGAAGTAGCAGTTGCCGCTGGTGGGGCTTTCGGCGAAAACGGCGAAGGATACGTCAGGATTGCGCTTGTCGAAAACGAACAGCGTCTCCGCCAGGCGGTTCGCAATATAAGCCGCTTTGTCCGCGAAAAACCGGTGAGAAAAACTAAACAGTAAAAACAACAAAAAAGTGAGGTGTAAAAATGGTGCGAGTAATGCTGTGTTGTGTTACGATTTGCTTTATGGCGATTCTTACTAATAGCTCAACAGCGGCGGTTGGTCAGTTCGAAGGACAAGGCGACGTCGGCGATGCCTGCGATATCGGCATACCCGGTTCCGCGTCGTTTGACGCGGCGAAAAACGAATACACAATCACCGCCAGCGGCTACAATATGTGGTTTAACAGGGACGCTTTTCATTTCCTCTATAATAAGCTCGAAGGCGACCTGACTATGGTTGCGGATATTAACTTTGTCGGCAAAGGCAAAGTCGCTCATAGAAAGGCCGGCTGGATTGTCCGCCAGTCGCTTGACAAGGATTCTGCTTTTATCGGCGCAATAGTCCACGGCGACGGCCTTATCGCTTTGCAGTGGCGTCCAGTCAAAGGCGGCGAAATGAGCGACGACCTTGAAATAATCCGAACAGTAAAAGGTTTCACGTCAATAACAATAAAGCTCGAACGCCACGCCGATAATTACACGCTTTCCATCGCTCCTGACGGCGAAACATTCGAGATTGTCGGCTCGGCAACAGTGAAGCTGACCGACCCGGTTTATGCGGGTTTGGTGGTTTGCTCTCACGATGTCAACACCGCAGAAACGGCAGTATTTTCCAATGTTAAACTTGAAAAACAAGGGGTGGTAAATATGAAAGAACGCGTCCTCGAAAGCACGCTCGAAACAATAAATATCGAAAACGGCGAGCGAAAAACCATATATTTTGCCCGCGAGCACTTTGAGGCGCCCAACTGGACACCCGACGGCAAAACGCTTATCTTTAACAAGAGTGGGCTTATTTATACGATTCCCGTCGAAGGAGGCAAACCTCAATTGCTCGATACCGGCGAAGCCAAAAAATGCAACAACGACCACGGCATCTCGCCCGACGGCAAATTTCTCGCTGTCAGCAGCCAGCATACCGACGGTAAATCCCGAATTTACGTCCTGCCAATCACGGGCGGTGCAGCTCGCCTGGTAACCCAGAATGCGCCTTCCTACTGGCATGGCTGGTCTCCCGATGGCAAGACACTCGCGTATTGCGCAGGACGAAACAATTATTTTAACATTTGCATAATCTCTGTAAATGGCGGCGAAGAAACAAGATTGACTACCTCCACCGGCCTCGATGATGGTCCCGATTATTCGCCTGATGGCAAATATATTTTCTTCAATTCTGAGCGAACAGGCCTGATGAAAATCTGGCGTATGAACGCCGACGGCAGCGACCAGCAGCAGGTTACTTCCGATAAAGATTATGCCGACTGGTTTGCTCATCCTTCACCGGACGGCAAATGGCTTGTGTTCGTATCCTACGACAAAAGTGTAAGTGGACATCCTGCGAACCAGGATGTTGTCCTGAGAATATTGCCAGTGAGTGGAGGAAAACCGAAAATTCTGGCAAATTTATTCGGCGGGCAGGGAACTGTAAATGTCCCGTCCTGGTCGCCTGACAGCAAACGCGTCGCGTTTGTCAGCTATCAGTTGCTGCCGCCAAAATAATCTGTCCTCATTAAGAGCGGTTGGCTTTAAAGCCATGCGTTGACGTGTTTGGGACAGGTTGCCCGCAGCCGTCTTTTGGCATAATAGGCAAACCAACTCTATAATCCGTTGTTATTTTGGGACCTTCATAATTTATTAGGACATTGGCGGCATTTTGGGGCTGAAAAAAAATTTTAAAAAATTCCAAAAATACTCTTGACTTCATTTAGGCAATATGGTTTAATACAATTATCAGCTTGGGGGCTGACGAGAAAACTCACAGTGCAAGAGACAGTAGTATTGTTCTTTGACAGTGAGTGATTTCTCATTATGTGTCACAGTAGTAGTACCGTTTGAGAAGCGGGGGAAGAGGGAAATCACATAGTGAAGGCATTGTAAGTGCTTTATTTCTGGCAACTTACAGCCATGCGAGCCCATAGCAGGGCAGGGGTCTTGCTATTGGGGTAGGGCAGGGGATTATCCACAAGAAGAGAATCGAGAAGAGTTGTGCGCCGATTCCGCGCGCTGTTGGCGGATGGTGCACAGGTCGAGGCGATTATGCACACGGTTTGCCGTTGTGCTTTGGTGAAAGTAGATAGAAGAAAGGTGAATAGTTAATCGCGGAGGTTAAAGCGATGAGTAATAAAAAAGTACGAGCACAGAAAAATTGGTTGCGAACAGGGATGACGTTTGTAGCTTTGGTCGTTCTAAGTATGGCGGTTGTCGCTGATGCAAGTTACGGTGGACCGTCTTGGCGAGGCGGGACCGGAACTACTCTTGAACAATGGTCATTTTCGAGTTCGAGCACAGATTCTTTCCCAGATAGTTACAACAACACGTATGGAGAGCCGGAATTGTGGGTAGATGGTTCGACAACGTATTTTTCTTCTAAAGATACGTATAACGGCGTCTGGACACTTGGAACAGGCGACATAGCGATTGAAATTCCGAATAATCCTAATAATGCGGCTGGGACGGAAAAGCATATCTGGACGGAAATTACATGGAAAGTAGCTGGACTTGTCGCTCGTGTTCCGGACAGCTTGATGGTAGGTGTTTACCCGGAGTACTCGGTGGGCGACTACACAGAAATGGATTTCACGCGTTCGGATACGTCCCTCGGGAATGGATGGTTCAGTACAATTGTGAAAACAGATATCTGGCCGAATCCGACAAGCGAGTTGATTACCATCACGGGGGATGTTTATATCGATGAGGTAACAATTGATACACAGTGCATTCCCGAGCCGGCAACATTTGGACTGTTAATCGGCGGGGCTTTTATAGCAATCAGGCGAAAGACAAAAGGTTTGAGGTAAATCCCGGGAAACGGGTTGCATCATTTGTTGAAAAGAAACGGATGAGGTTGATAAAGGACATTGGTTCAGAAAAATCGATGAAAGTGATGAAAAACATCGTTGCTGTACTCTCCATAATATTGGTCATAGTCGTGCTGGCGCAGAATGCGCTGGCTTTGCCTTCAAGCTCTCTCGATGGAGGAAAGTGGGGCGGCTACGATACCTACTCGGATGGTGCCGGGCTTAATGTCGAAGTGGTGTTTAACGTTTACGATAAGGACTCCGGCGAGTTTACTTGGGGAGGCCAGGCAGATATGCCCGGCACTGACAAATATATCTACGTTTACCAGCTCTTCAATGAAAGCAGCAGCACCAAAAACATCGAAAGTTTCAGCTTGCTGAATGGCAACAAAAGCGATGTTTCGTCATCACTGATGCACCAGACCTGCTCACAGATAGATAGTACTGGCAGTGGCATCTCGCCGGATCCGTCCGTCAGCGGGATTCCGGGAGCTTGGATATGGTCAGATGGTGTCGTTGCCGGCAAATATTCATGGTATTTGATATTTAGCAGCAACTATGCACCAACCAGTGGCAATTTTACGGTAACTGATGAAAGTTCTGCTCCTGTTCCGATTCCGGAACCAGGCACAATGGCATTATTTGGTATTGCATCGGCTTTATACGCAGCGAAGCGGGATAAAAAACGCTAGGCGGTGTAGAGCCGGACACGCCTGGTTTGGGCGGGGAATTGTAATTGTGTGAGGATGGATTAATAAGATGAAAAGAGGTAGTTCGAAATCCTGGTGTTCTGCGGTGATTATTTGCTGTGCAGTGCTGTTTTTTTGTTTTTCCGCGCAGGCAGCAGTTCAGGAAAACGGGACATCTTTAATGTTGGAGGCAAGTCCCGTGGAAGGTGGCTATCTTAACATCGCGACGGGTGTTCATGCTTATGACATGTACTCGGATGTTACGCTGAAAGCCACACCTAAGCCCGGCTATCAGTTCGTTTGCTGGCTGGGCAGCGTGAGCAACTCTGTAACAAGCTCCACCACCGTATTTCTTAATTCACCCAAAATGGTCATCGCTGTTTTTGAGCGGTCCGAATTTGCGACGCCCGGGGAAGAGACCGGAGCGGGTTATACGATGATTGGTGGTGGCGGTGGCGACAGTGGCGGCGGTATGGTGCGAAGCGAAGGGTTATCTGACTCGTCTCTTGAAGAGGCCCAGCAAAAATATACGTATCCGACGTACCACTACACTCCGGCCCCGCCCCCTGCTCCTGAGCCGCCCCCGGTTCCGACTCCTGAGCCGGCGACGGTAACATTGTTCTTTACAGCGTTCCTTATGCTGGTCAATCGCCGCAAAAATGGCGTAAATATAACAGACAAAATGTAGTAAGCAGAGCTTATCCCCCTGTTTGCCGATTTCGGTCAGGCAACCCGGAAATGCCAGAAGGACTCAAGCGCCTTCTGGCATATTTTTTTGTCCCCGTTTCAATAATTGCCGCGATAAGCTGGCTATGTCTTCCTGAATACCGCCACGACGTTCTCAACCTCGACGACAAACAGCCGGTTGTCCCCCTCGAAGTCAACAGGTATGGCCCCCTTGGGATTGAACAGAACCTTGTCGTATTTTGCAAGCGGTATCTCGGGCATATTTTCAACCTCAGCCGATATCGCCACGATTCTGCCCGTTATTGTGGGAATCTCGATATTGTCCGGCAGTTGAATCCCGCCCTTGGTCTGTTTTTTGTCCTCGTCTTTGCGGATAAGCACCCGTTTGCCTACCGGCTCGACCGTCTCAAATGTTTCTTCGCTTTTTTGGTTTTTGCCTGCCATATCTAATATCTCTTAGTTCAGTTATTTTACGCCATTATTATGCGCAGGATTTCCGGGTTTATGCAACTGTTTTGAATGGGGCCTGTTGCGGGAATAATTAGATGTTGTTCACTAACGTCCGGCAGGATGCGATTGAACGTGCCAGCCCCGGCGCAATCTGTGCGACGGCCTTGAGTTCGTCGGCGGTTAATGGATTGCGCGATGACCGGTAAACGAGCATAAATCCCATTGAACTGCCCGCTGTTGCTAATGGTATTGCAGCCGTCGAGATTTTTTCCAGGAAAACAGGAGAGCACTGAAGTCCCATTCCCAGCATATCTTCGACTGTGCAAATCTGGTTGGATTTGCTGATATTGGTGACTAATTCGGTGTTAAAAAAGTTTTCCACCCGCCTGTCATCAGGGTCAATCGGCTGGTCGCTCTCGAACACGTGCAGCTCAAAATTCTCCGGCTGCGCCCCCTCGATTCCGCTCTGGGCAAGGAGAAAGAACGCTATATGTACGTCCGGCGTATGCTTCTGGATGTAACTGCCCGCGGTGCAGAGTAATTCGTTCAGGTCGGTCAGGCCTGCTATCGCATTATAAAAGTCCGCCGCGAAGCCGATTGTGCGCAGTGCCTTTAGAAAGTCCTTATGCGCCGTCATAATATCATTACAAAGAATATCAATTTGCTTTGCCTGCTTTTTACGCTGCTTGTTAAATTTACTAATCAACAGGCGCAGCCGTTTATTTCGTCTCTCGTCGTTCACCGCGTCCTCACTTCAAAATCATAAAGTTATTGATGGTCGGTGTCCCTTCCCACACCTTGAAAATCGACCTTTCCCGCCATCGGCTTTACCCGCCTGTTTTAAACCAAACCAGCCCCATAACTAACGACCTATCAGTTTTATTGCGTCGCCCAACCTGCCGATTGTATCGTTTGTTGTTTGATTCCCCTCAAACGCACTGTTTTTAGGACCTTGTTACGCCGCGCACATCTTAGGGGCGTTTATGTTTAACCCCCAAATCCGTATCCCTAAATCGGCAATTAGAAATCGGAAATAGACAATCTCTTACGTCTGGGGTCTTTGGTCTTTTCTGAACGCTGTCCGCTGAACGCTATACGCTGGGTAATGTGATTGTTGCCGTCGTCCCCTTATCCGGCTGGCTCGCTAATGAAAGTTTCCCATGGTTTATCTCTATCAGCCGTTGCGCGTGCGCAAGGCCCATTCCGCGTTTTCTCCCCGCAGACCTCGCCGAAAAGAACGGATGCGTCGCCCTGGCAAGTGTCTGCTCATCCATACCCCCGCCTGAATCAATCACCTGAATACTCACAGTATTATTTGTTTTGTCGGCTGTAACCTCTATTACAATCGGACCCGTTTGAGACGCGTATGCCTCAAGGCCGTTGCACAGAATATTTGATATCGCGCAGGAAATCTGTGCCGAGTCAACAAATACCTCCAGCGTCTCAGGCGAAATATCAATTTTGATATCGAGCTGCTCCATTTGCTTTTTCTGTTTTGTCAGATCAATCGCGTCATTGATTATTTGTCCCACGGCTGTTTCGGTTGCCCTCGGCTGTTCCGGGTTCGCGTAGCTCATCAGGTCGTCAATAATCGCCGATAGCTCACCCGCGTTTTGCTGAATCTGCTCTAATATGCGTTTCCTGTCCGGGTCGTTTTCACTTTTGGCTAACAATTGCGCCCGTCCCGAAATGACCGACAGCGGATTATTCAATTCGTGTGCCGCTCCCGCCGCCATTTCCGCCAATGCTTCAGCTTCTTCCGGCCGTTTTATCTCTTCTGTTGGATGTTCAGCTTGCGTCTGGGGTCTTATGTCTGGGGTCTTATGTCTGGGGTCTGGTGTCTGACCCAAAACTTGCGCAAACCGTTCCGCGTACCATTGATGGCTGCCGATTGTCCCCAGCATATCCAGTATTGCGCCCCCAAATCTCGCGGCGGGCTCGAATCGTTCAGCGATATCACCTCCCGCCTGTGGTAAGCTTGTCGAACCCACGGGATGACGAAATTCGAATATGATTATGCCAACCGTCCGTCCGGCTGCCTGGAGCGGGGCAATCTTGGTCCGGCTAAGGTCGAACTTGATATCGCACTGCTCGAACAGCCAATCGATATTATCTTCGGCATCTAATACTGCAAATTTTTCACTCATCGCCTGCGGTATTAATTCCGCGTCACCGGGCACTTCAAGCAAAAGTGTTTTTGCGTTTGCTTGATTCTCTGCGACTGTCCCTTCGACGATTGCCCCTTCGAGCTGGTCGGTTAGATAAACACACACAGGCCCCGTATGATAAAAATCCTGCCAGACTAATGCGTAATTTTTCGCCAGCTCAATCGCAGGCATGGATGAGTTGATTTTAGGTATCAGCTCTTTGATAAAATCGAAATAGCTCGCGCTGCTTTGCAGCCGTGAGCTTTCCTCGAATAATTTCGAGCCGTCGGCAGCTAATTGTCCCGCCGTGGTTCGCAGCGCGTCGCAATATGCCCACCCCGGCTTCAGGATGTTCAGCCCCACCGCCTCGCTTTTTTGCAAAACCAAATCGGGCAGTTGTCGCCCAACCTCTTTCACCTGTTCGGCTGTCAGCCCCAATGTCCCCGCGATTGCTTCAGCCGATAGTTGCTCCTCGTAATTACCCGATTCGCCGATGCCCGCCCGGCGAACTATAGTATCCGCAACCTCCACGACACCGGCTATCCTCGCTTGCGGCATCCGCGGTATCGCCCCAGCGTGGCTGTGATGCAGCCAAAGCCCTAATATAATATCACTCGGCAGCCGAATACTCTGTGCGAATCGCTTGGCTAATATCGTATGGTCAATACCGAAATTGGTCTGCTCGGCCTGGCAAAAACTCGTTTTGCCTGCCTTTGCCTGTTCTAACAGCGTGTCGAAACTTTTCGGCATCGTTTCATCGAGCAGGAATTTGCCTATGTCGTGCAGCAGGCCCGCCAAATATGCTGTATCACCGTCAATCGCAGGCGATACGAGTTTCGCTAACTGTTTGGCGCAGCATGCCGACGCCAATGAATGGCGGGTCAGTTCTTTCCTGAATTCGCTCCCCCCGTCGTCCGACAATCCCCCGAAAACCTCTGCCGACAAAACCTCGTCCCGAATCTCCCGCAGCGATATGTTTTCCATCACCTGCAAAAGCCAGGTATCGCATTGTTTGATTACGATTCCCTTGTTGTGGCAGAGTCGCAATACCAGTGCCGTAATCGCCGGGTCAGATTCCACAAGCTCCGCCAGCCCTCCCGGCGTAAGCTCCATCCTGCCGAGCTGCGAAAGAAACCGCGACGCCACCGAGGGCAGAATTGAAATTGATTCACACTGACCCACCGCAAGCTCGACCCTGCGGCCGGCGGAATTGTCCGGATTTTGTTCCGGCATATTACCCATCCTCATCTATCAGCTATCGCTGCTTTTTTGGCAATTTTAAGTGCTTCTTCCAACAGGTTTTTACAGGTGTGCCGGCCAGCCCCTACGACAGTTTTTGCTGCATCTCAAGCGAAACGCAAATTCTCTTTATCAAATCATTAATATCGAACGGCTTCTTCACAAAATCCTGTGCCCCGGACTTCAATAGCTGGTCTATTTCTTCCTGCTTTATTACCCCGCTTACTATGATTATCCTTATGTTCTCGAACTCCGGGTTTTTTCGGATTGTATGGCAGACCACGTTCCCGTTTACGTCAGGCAGCATATAATCCAGCAGTATGCAATCTGGCCTGAACCGCTGCGTCTGTATCCCCGCCTCGTATCCGCTGGTTGCCGTCTTGACGTCGAATCTGCCGTCCCGCGACAGCACCTCGACCATCAAATCGACGATTTCAGCATCATCATCAACGACCAGCACTTTCTTTTTCCCCGTCTCCATACCATCTAACGGTATGGCATTGTTCTTCATGAATTTTACCAAGCTTTCGCGGGGGATTCTTCTGAACTTCGACCCGGGCACACGGAACCCTTCCAGCCGGCCGGAATCAAAACAGCGGATTATTGTCTGTTGGCTGACCCGGCAAATTTCTGCTGCCTCTCCAGTTGTGAATAGCTCCTTCATATCACACTCTCCTGTTTTATTTACCCTTGCTTCACCGGTCTATCTAAATTACCTCATTGCCCTAATTTAACTGTCGGATAGGGGGTTTGTCAAGCATAAAAAATTATTTCTAAAACCCGTTTTTTAGTGTAATTGCACAGTATTTTATAGGGGTATCGATACCAACTGCGGCTTGCGGTCAATAAGCCCTCCTTATTTTGAACATTACCCTGTTATTATAAGACGTTAAGGACTGGATGTGTTCGACAGATGTTTATCTCTCAGGCCTGTCTGAGGGTATTTCATTCCCGCGACAGGAAGGTTTCTAATGTTTGGGATAAAGCACAGGGTGGTCTGGTGGTTTTGTCAGTATGGGCTATTTGTCAAAAGAGACCGCCGGAGCCATACGCAGGCCTGTATCTTCAATCTCGAAAAACTCCTGCAGCTTAAAACCAAAGGCGCCGGCTATAAGGTTTGACGGAAACGATTGAATCATTGTATTCAGGTCGCGAACATTGCCGTTGTAAAAGCGTCGGGATGCCTGGATGCGGTCCTCGGTATTAACAAGCTCGGCCTGCAGTTTCAAAAACTGCTGGGAGGCCTTAAGGTCAGGATAGTTTTCCACAACGCCGAAAAGTTGACGCAGCGAAAGGATAAGGTTGTTTTCGTCACTTGCCTGAGAGGCGGGCGAGCCGGTCGAGGCGACGGCCTTTGCGCGGGCTTCGGTGACGGCTTCAAAAACGTTTCGTTCGTATTTGGCGTAGCCGCTGACGACTTCAACGAGGTTGGGAATGAGGTCATAACGGCGCTTGAGCTCGGTGTCAATCTGGGACCACGCATTGGAACAGAGAAGCCGAAGATTGACAAGGCGGTTGTATGTAACAATGAACCAGATAATCGGCAAAACGATGACAGCGATTATAATTATCAATCCAATGTGTTCCTGCATAATTCGGTTCCTTATGCTTGTCCCAGCTTATTGCTCTGAATTATATAGTCCGGTATGCGTTCGAAAATGCCGTTTACCAGGTCCACGGCAGCATCGAAATCCGCGGGTGAAAATTTACAGTTGCGATAAACAATCACAGACAGCGAATCGAACTGTATCGAAAACACCGGCGAGGCCAGAAGAAACTCCATCATCTGCGGGTGAATTATGTCGTAGGCCCATTTTTTGTCCGTAGAATTGACATAAAACTTTTTACTGAATTCAGCGGATTCGAAGTTGATATCGTTAAAGCCGACACATGCGGCAATCTTGTCTAAGAAGTTTTCCGGCCGGATAAGAAGCGGTTTGAGAAATATGGGGCTGTTGACAATAATCAGCGAGATATGATGATCATTACTGCTTTTGCCCGAGCCGGTCGTATAATTGTAGTCGCAGCCGATGAACTGCCGACCGGCGAGAGTGCCCTGCATAACGTTGCGGGCGTAGCGATGGTGGCCCTCCTGCAGACAATGAAAATTCATATATTGAGAATCGAAGGAATCATCTTTTTCAGGACTGAAGAATAGGCCCTTGCTGAGCGCCCATGCGGAAAGCTCTTTTCGACGCTGGCTGGAGACGTAGCTGTTGTATATGAATACCCCTACGGCAAAAACTACAACAAACGATATCATCAGGACCTGGACCATAAGATTACCTGAAAAATTAAAATTTAACCGGGACTATCAATTTATGTCGGTTCATCTTCGCTGCTTAATCGCGTTTCGGATATGATACCAAGTCCGAATTGAAATGCTACGATTTTTGACTGTCGCGAGCGGCCCATTTCAGTTTGCGGATAATCGGGTATAATCCTTTGTATGAAGGCCCAACAAGTTTACGAACTCATACGTCAAGAGAAGATAATCGCCATAGCGAGGGGCGTAAGGATTGACCAGATAATCAATCTCGCAGAGGCGCTTCTCGCTGGCGGCATCAAAATGCTCGAAGTTACCTGCAACACCGAAGGTGTCTTTAAAATGCTCAAGATGCTCCGCGAGAAAATGGCAGGTGAAATGTGCATCGGAGCGGGGACCGTAATAACGACGCAATTAGCCGAAAAGGCGATTTATACGGGTGCGGAATTTATCATTGCGCCGGATACCAATACCGAGGTGATTGATTATTGCGTCAAAAAGGATGTCGCGATTTTGCCCGGGGCCGCGACGGCTACCGAGATACTCACTGCCAAACGGCACGGCGCGAAAATGGTCAAAATATTTCCCGCCTCCGCTCTCGGCGTCAATTACATAAAGGCATTGCGAGCCCCGATTGACGATGTGGATTTTGTGGCGGTCGATGGTGTGCGCCCTGAGAATATGGCGGAATTTTTCGCCGCCGGCTGCGTTGCTATCGGCATCGGCGCATCGGTCGTGAGAAAAGAATTCGTCGAGAAGGGCGACTGGAAAGCGATTACCGACACTGCACGGCGATATGTTCAAAATTTACCGGCGAAATAACCGCAACCACAGATGACACGGATTAACACCGATTCTTATGGCCGCGAAAAGGCGCAAAAGACACAAAAGGTTAAATCGCTTTTATTTTTTCTGCTCTTGAGCTTTTTGAGCATTTTTGTGGCTATATAGATTTCTCTGTGAACTCTGTGTCCTCTGTGGCTTAAAAGCTCTGTGGCCAAAATTAGCGGTAAAGACAAAGGTAACTTGTATCCTCGTCGGCTTTTACCTTGAATTTCTTGTTGGCGGGGACGGTGAATGATTTGCCGGGGCCGAAGTCGGCCCATTTTGCGCTATCGGGCAGCAAGGCGGCCAGTTTGCCTGTGATGACGGTCATAATTTCGACGGTTGATGTGCCGAACTCGTATTCGCCCGGGGCAATGACGCCGACAGTGGCGGGGCACTGAGTGGTTTTGAAGGCGATGGATTTTACATTTCCGCCGAAGTATTCGTTTGTCTTGAACATTTGCGTCTCCGTTGTATTGATTCAGTTCGATATTTTTTTCTGTTTCTAAAAATAATATACTTCCGAACAAAAACAGTCAAATATTTCCTTGGGTAGACAAGTCCGTATTAATCAGTGTCTTAAAAACGTTTCAAACGGCAAAGAACTGTTGCGGGGAGGTTGTTTGAATCGTTATATATCCATGTCGGGATACAGGCCGAGATAACCGATGCTGCAAGGTCAATTTCATTAGTTTGTGTGAGTGACATATTTTGCTTCTTTGTGCCATCGCTCGATTTGTTGATAAACAGCGACGGCCAGAAATATACAAGCGGACAGGAAAAAGAACAGGATGGAGAGGTTCCTGAATGTTATTACTATTGGCGGCCAGTATGGCTGCCCGGCGAAGTCCCATTTGCCAAGCAGCCAGGGGTTGCCGCATAGAAACCAGTAGAGTAAATAGATATAGCCGCCGGCGAGCAGTGTGGCAGTAATAAAAAAGGCGGGCGGCGCAAAAAACCAGAACGGAATCGACCAGGCGAAATACTGAAAAGACCAGTAATTTGAAAAGCCGAACAGAATGGTATAAATCCCCGCAATCGTTATGCCGAGTCCCTCAATTGTCCTGTGTGACCGCCTTAACCAGCTGAAAAGAATAATAAGCAATATTGATATACGCCAGCTTTGGTTGACCAGAAATTCGAGGGGGCCAAGCAGCGTTCCCTGCCATTTGAGCGGCATGATTTGAAGGATATGCGCAAGAAATACGCGGGTGCCCCATATCGGAACACCGGCGGTCGTCTGAATAAATTGCCCGTGATAGCCAAAAACGTTCCTGCAGACGATTGCCGCGTCTTGGAGCAGCGACGGGATATAAGTGGAAATGCCGACGATTCCGGTTATGGCGAGGAACAGCAGGCGTTTGCGCCATCCCTGCAGGAAAAACACGAATGCCGGTAATGCTATTGTGGCCGGCAGCTTGACCCATAAACTTAGTCCCATCACAATTGCCGCCGGCACAAGTTTTTCTTTTGACAGCAGCCAGAGGCACAGAATAAGGAAAAATGCGACTGCGGAATCCGTGTTGCCGTGGTATGCGGAGAGAATCATTGCCAGCGGATTAAGCCAGTAGCAGGCCGTAATTATGTATGGGTGTTGTCTTTTGCGAAGGAGGGAAAACAGCAGCAGGGCAGTGCAGCCGTCGAGTATGGCGAACGGCGCTCTTAGAAGGACTCTAAAAGGGATGCCGCTGGCTTTTTCAGCACGCAGCATCAGGTAGAAGGCCTCGCCGACAAATGGCGGATGGTTCATTTCGATGTTTGAGTGGTAATAGCCGGTCAGGCCAAGTTCAAGGATGCCGGAAGCGTGCATTTGTTTAATGCCGACGTCGTAAGCGCCTTCGGTGAAGGTAACGAAATATATTCGGATAGCCAGACCGAGAAGAATCGCCAGCCAAAACCAGAAGCCGGGTTTGCGCGATATTACGGGTTTGCTGTTTTCATCGGCCTGCAACTGTGTTATTCCCATTCGATAGTCGCGGGGGGTTTGCTGGAGATATCATATACGACGCGATTTACGCCGCGGACCTCGTTTATGATTCTGCTCGAAATCAGCCCCAGCACCTCATAGGGTATCTGCGAAAAATCGGCGGTCATAAAATCGGGGGTTTCGACCGCGCGGATTGCGATGACATTTTCGAAGGTTCTGCCGTCGCCCATAACGCCGACGGTCTGGACGGGAACGAGGACGGCGAGGGCCTGCGAGATTTTTCTGTACAGGCCGGCGGATTTGATTTCGTCGATGAGGATTTCGTCGGCGGCACGCAGGACTTCGAGGCGTTTGGGGGTAATTTCGCCTATTACGCGCACCGCAAGTCCCGGTCCGGGGAAGGGATGACGCCAGACGATGTGTTCCGGTAAACCCAGGTATTCGCCAACGACGCGAACTTCATCTTTGAATAAATCCCTTAACGGCTCGACCAATTCGAAACCAAGTTCCTTTGGCAATCCGCCGACGTTGTGGTGCAGTTTTATATTCGCAGCGGGGTTGCCATCTTTGGCTCCTGACTCGATGACGTCGGGGTAGAGGGTCCCCTGAGCGAGGAATTTGGCGTTTTTTATTTTAGACGCTTCGGATTTGAAGGCGGCGATGAATTCTGCGCCGATGATTTTGCGTTTTTGCTGGGGGTCGGTGACGCCGGCGAGTTTGGAGAGGAATTGTTTAGACCAGTCAACGACACGCAGGTCGATGTGGAAGTGGTCGCGGAAGGTGGATTCGACTTGCTCGCGTTCGTTTTTGCGGAGGAGGCCGTTATCGACGAAGATGCAGACGAGGCGTTCGCCTACGGCTTTGTGGAGCAGGGCGGCGGTTACGGAGGAATCAACGCCACCGCTGAGGCCGCAGATAACGGTATGGTCGCCGACCTGTTTATTGATTTTTTTGACGGTATCGGCGACGAAATCGCTCATTTTCCAGTCACCTGCGCAGCTGCAGATATCATATAGGAAATTTTTCAGGATGACCGCGCCTTTGGGCGTGTGCGAGACCTCGGGGTGGAACTGGACGCCGAAGAATTTTTGTTTTTTGTGTTTTACCGCGGCGAAGGGGCAGGTTTTTGTGGATGCGAGCTTGATAAAGTGATGCTCTGCGTCCTCGACCTGGTCGCCGTGGCTTTCCCAAACGGTAGTTGAGTCGGGGAGGTTCGCAAATAGACCTGATTTGGAGGTTATGTTGAGATTTGCCCGTCCGTATTCCCTGTGTTTTGCGGGGACTACTTTTGCGCCGAGGACGGAGCAGCCGAGATGCATGCCGTAGCAGATTCCGAGGATTGGCACGTCCAGATCGAAGATTTTCTCGTCACATTTGATTGCGTCTTTGTCATAGACGCTTGCGGGGCCGCCTGAGAGTATTATTCCTTTGAGATTTTCCTTCGCCAGTGTCTTTGCGGGAGTATTGGCGGGGAAGATTTGGGAGTAAACGCTATGCTCGCGGACACGCCTTGCGATGAGCTGGACGTATTGGCTGCCGAAATCGAGAATCGCAATTGTTTCGTGGTTCATTGTCTTCCGTTCGTTGTTATGTGTTCATTGTTCGTTGCAATGAACTACGAACAATGGACTATGAACAATTTGTTTAGTCCTCAAGTGGTTCGACTGTCGAATAGTTTGGCGATTCTTTTGTTATTTTTATATCGTGCGGGTGCGATTCGCTGACGGATGCGGAGCTTACGCGGACGAAACGCGATTTGGTCCGAAGCTCTTCGATGTTTCGGGTTCCGCAGTAACCCATGCCGGCCCTTAGTCCGCCGACGAGCTGATAAACGAAATCGCTAAGTGCCCCGCGGTAGGGGACACGACCTTCGACGCCTTCGGGGACGAGCTTGTCTTTGGAGGCGGCGGCTTTCTGGCCGTATCTGTCGGCGGAACCTTTTACCATCGCGCCGAGAGAACCCATACCCCTGTATTCCTTAAACTGCCTGCCTTTGTAGATAACTAACTGGCCGGGGCTTTCGCGAAGGCCTGCGAACAATGAGCCGAGCATCACGGTTGATGCACCGGCGGCAATGGCTTTGGTGATGTCACCTGAGTGGCGAATACCGCCGTCGGCGATGACGGGGATATCGTGTTTAGAGGCCTCTGAAAGGCAGTTCATTATTGCGGAGACCTGGGGCATACCTGCACCGGAAATGATTCTTGTGGTGCAGATAGCGCCGGGGCCGATTCCGACTTTGACGGCGTTTACGCCTGCTTCGATGAGGTCTTTGGCGGCATCGGCGGTCGCGATATTACCCGCGATGACGTCGATACTGTAATTGCTTTTAATTGTTTTTACGGTGTCGATGACATTTTGCGAATGGCCGTGAGCGGTATCGACAACGATTACATCGACTTCGGCGGCTATGAGGGCCTCGACTCTTTCGTAATCGTGGACGCCGACGGCGGCGCCGACTCTCAATCGGCCTCTCTGGTCGCGGGCGGCGATTGAGTATCGCTCGACGCGGTCGATATCTCTCATTGTTATCAGGCCCGTCAGGTCGCCATTATCGTTGACCAGCAGCAGCTTTTCGACTTTATGTTCCTGCAGGATTCCCTTTGCCTGTTCGAGCGTGGTGTTGGGCGGAGCTGTTACGAGGTTGTTCTTCACCATAACCGAGCTGATTTTGGCGTCGTAATCCTTGAGGAATTTGAGGTCCCTTTTTGTGAGGATGCCGCGGAGTTTTCTGCCCTCGACGATGGGTATGCCTGAGACGTTCTGCTCGCTCATCATCTGCTGGGCTTTTCGGACCGGCTCATCGGGCGAGAGGGTAATCGGGTCTATTATGACGCCGTTTTCGGAGCGCTTGACCTTTACGACTTCTCTTTTCTGGTCGGCGACGGGCAGATTTTTGTGGATTATGCCGATGCCGCCTTCCTGAGCGAGCGCGATTGCCAGCGAAGATTCGGTGACGGTGTCCATCGCCGCGGAGACAAGGGGGATATTTATCATGATGTTGTTGGTGAGGCGGGTTCTTGTGTCGGCCTGGCTGGGCACTAAGTCGCTCTTGGCGGGTATCAGCAGGACATCATCGAATGTTATACCTTCTGCGATGATTTTATTCTTATCCATATTATTCTCCGAAGTTATGCTCGTCCTGTCGTTATTAAACGAATAAGTATAGTAATACGTTGCCGTTGCGTCAAATCTATTTTCCGTCAAGATTTTTAAAACATGCCCGTTTAAGGTTATCTTTTTAACGCGGCGAAACAGTCGGGGCAAAAGAGGTGGCCGGAATCGATTTTGTGCAGCTCGCCCGGCGTAAAGTCGTTTCGGCCGCAGCAATCGCAGGGCTGCGTCTTTTCGGGGGCGGGTATTTCGCGGATATCGAAGGGCAGCGTTTTTCTCTGTTGAGCGTTGGCTTCCTCCTGTACGCCGGCTTCGGCGTTGGCCTGTGCCGTCAATTCCTTCTGAATGCTTAGTTCTTCCTCGATTTCGGTGCGTTTTTGAGATTCTATCCTGGCCTGTTCTTCGGCTTTTAATCGGGCGTCGGTCTGGTCCTTGAGGTTTTGCTCAAGCTCTGTTCTTGCCTGATGTTCCTCGCGCAATTGCTGTTCGGTTTCTGCGAACTCGGCGGTAAGCAGGTCGATTTGCTTTTGCATTTGCTCTTTTGTCTGCGTTGCTTCGGCGACGATTTTTTTGAGCGATTCGCCGTTTGTGGAGGCGAGATTCGCCTGATGTTTTTCAAGCTCTGCTAATCGGTCGGCGTAGGTGCGGAGATTTTCCTGTGCGGATATTCTGTATTCGGTTTCCGCTTCCAGTTTGCGTTCGGCTTCAGCTTTTGCCTGCTGCAAGGCCGTCAACTGCGCCTCGATTTGCGAGACCTTTTGTGATTCGCTTTTCAGATGCTCTTCCGCGGCTTCGATTACCCGCTCGTATGCCTCGGTTTTTTGCTGCAGCTGCTGCTCGGCGGCATTTTTGGTTTCGGATTCGGTTTCATATTGGCTGCGGAGTTTTTCTTTTTCGTCAGTTTCGGCGACAATCGTTTCTTCGAGCTGGGTGATTCGTTCCTCGTAAACTTTTGCCTGGCTGGTCAGCTGGGAGCGCAGTTGTTTTTCGATGCCGGTCAATTCCGAGGTCTGCGTTTTGGCCTGCGCCTCGGCCTGCGCTATCTGCCGGCGATAAAACTCGACCTTCTCTTCGAGCTGCTGACGCATCCGTGTTTCATTGTTAAGCCGATTGCGAATCTCTTCGGTTGATTTTTCCCGTTCCGCGAGTTTGTTTTTCGCTTCGGTCAGGGCTTCCGCGTAATACCCGGTTTTTTCCTGTGCGGCGGCGATTGCCTCGCCGTAAACTTTCGCTTTTTCTTCCAGTTGTGCGTGCGACTGCTGTTCGGCTTTCGCTTTTGCCTCGATTTCGACGCGGGTTTTTTCCTCCGACAATCGTCTCGTTTTTTCTTCGGCTTCCGCTTTGCCCTCGGCTTTGGCGATCGCCGAAACCAAACCGGCTGCTCTTTCCTCGGCATCTGTTCTTGCTGCCGCTTCGGCTTTCAGCTGCTCTTCGGCCCGGTTTCTTGCCTGGCTCTCGGCGTCAAGTTTTACGCGGGCTTCGGCAAGCGCGTCGCCGAGGTCTTTAACGCTTCGTTCTATTTTGGCCCTGTTCTGCGATTGTGAGGAGACCTGCTCTTTTAATTCCTCGATTGCTGCCGTAAGGGTTCTTATCTGCTGCTGGGCCTCGACCCGGGTTTCGATTTGGCTGTTTAACTGCTCCTGGATATTGGCCAGCGTTGCGGCGAAGCTTTTAATTTGTTCCTGAAGTTCGATTTTTGTCTGCTGTCTTGTCTGCTCCGCTGATTCAATTGCCTCTTTGGTCCTTTGTTCTGCCTGTATCCGCGCCTGCGTTTCGGTCTGCGCAATCGCCTGTGCCCTGACCCTTTCCATCGCTTCCAATTGCGCCTTTTCTTCGAGCTGCTGCCTTTCTTTGATAATCACATTCAGCTGTTGTTCTGTCTGCGCCTTTGTTTGTTCCTCGCGGCTTAACCGGTTCTGGGCATCTACCAACGTTTTCTGGCAACTGCGCAGTGTTTCCTCGATTTGGTTTCGCTGGTCTGTTTCCTTTTTCAGGCGGTCCTGTGCTGATTTAAGTAACTCAGCGATTGCTCTTGTTTTTTCCTGTGCAGTGGCTAACGTCTCGCCGTATCTTATCGCTTTTTCTTCAAGCTCAGTCCTTATCTGCTGCTCGACCCGCTGCCATTTTTGTGCCTGTTCCTCGACCTTTAACCGCGCCTGTGCTGTTTCTTTTGATTGCGCTTCGGCAAGGGCTTCCGCTTTTGCTCTTTGCAGCGCCTCGTTTTGAGCTTTTTCTTCCGCTTTCAACCGGGCTTCAGTTTCCGCTTTTAGCCGGTCTTCGGCGTCCTGCACGACATTGGTTTCGAGGATGATTTGCTGTCTTGTCTCGTTTAATTGCGCATGCAGTTTTTCAATATCCTGTTTAAATTTCGCTTCCAGTGCGGCTGATTTTTCCGCAATTGCTTTTGTCTGCTGTTCGGCGAGTTCTTTTGCCTGTTCCCCGGCGTTGAACGATTCCTCTGTTTGTTTCAGGGCTTCTGTCAGCGTCCGGATTTTTTCTTCCGCTTCGCGCCTGGCCTGTTGTTCCTCTCGCAGCCGGGTTTCTGTCTGAATCAGGTTTCCGACGTATTGTTTGAGCTTGTCTTCGGTATCCTGCAACGCCTGCGTCTGGGCGTTCAATTTTACCTGGATATCCTCTATCGCCTTGCCGAAGGTTTGTGCCTTTTCCTGCAAGTCCGATTCGGTTTGTTTTCTGGCCTGCGATTCGGCGTAAAGCTGCTGTTCTACGATACCGCGGGCCTTTGTTTGTGCCTCGAGTTTTTCCCGCATCTCGCTAATCAGCAGGTGATATTCGTCAATCTGCTTTTGCAACTGCGCTTTGGCCGATAATTCCGTCTGCAATCTTCCTTCGAGCCGCCGCTGGGATTCCTGAAAATCGCGGGTCTTTTCTTCGAGTTTGGCTCTTGTCTGCTGTTCGGCTTTTATTCTCGCCTCGGTTTCAGTCCTCGCCTTTTCCTCCGCGACGATTCTCGCCCTGGTTTCCGCCTGAGCGATTCTCTGCGCCTCGGCTCTTGCCTGTGCCTCGTTATTGACGATTTCCTCCGCTTTTTTTATCGCGTTGTAATACGCCTGCTTATCGGCTTTTTCCTGCTCCTTAGCTTCGATTTTTGCGAGCTTTTCCGCGTGGGCCTGCTCTTTTGCCTGAAGTTTGGCATCAATCCTCGCCTGTTTTTCAGCGAGCACCTTTGCTGCCGCCTCCGCTTTGGCTCTCTCTTTTACTTTTTTGGCGTTGAAGCAGGGCGCGAGGGGATGATGCGGCCAGTGTTTGTCTCCACATATCGGGCAGGTTGGGACAAATCTCTCCTGACCATCCTGTGGGTTTGAACCCCCTTTTTCCCTTGTCCTGTCAACGTCCATTGTCAGCCCAAAAAACTTCTGTATCAGTTTCCGTTCTGATTGCGACTCGACTGAGTATGTCGAAGTTTTGCCAGCACCTGTTTTAGCGACAAACTCACCTGTACGGCGAATGATACCCAGTTTACAAAACAGGTGCTGGGAGTCGCAGCCGGGAGTGAAATTTAATTTCCACTCCTCCGCTAAGTTCTTCTATCATTTTCCTGCAGGATTTTCAAGCACAAAAGATTTTATGGGACTTTCTCGCCCAATTTCGGCTTGGGTGTTAATCCTGAGGGGGCATTTCAAATCAGTTTTTCCGCGTCAAATACCCCGGCTTACCACTTCAGCACGGCGCCGGTATCTGCACTTGTGGCCATGGAGGCGTATTTGGCGAGGCAGCCGGTGGTGATATTCGGTTTTCTCGGCTTCCATTTTTTCCTGCGGGCGGCAAGTTCTTTGGCAGACAGTTTCACGTTTATCTTGTTGTGGGGTATGTCGATTTCGATTATGTCACCTTTTTTCAACAGTCCGATTGGCCCGCCAACCGCGGCTTCGGGGCTGACGTGGCCGATGCAGGCGCCGCGTGTGCCGCCGCTGAACCTGCCGTCGGTGATGAGGGCGACCGATTCGCCGAGACCTGCGCCAGCAATATAACTTGTGGGGCTGAGCATTTCCTGCATACCCGGCCCGCCTTTGGGGCCTTCGTAGCGGATGACGACGACGTCGCCGGCCTTGACCTTGCCCGCGAGGATTCCTTCGCCTGCCTCTTCCTGACTGTCGAAAATGACGGCAGGGCCTTTGTGGGTGAGCATATTCTGCGCGACGCCCGCTGTTTTGATGACCGCGCCTTTCGGTGCGAGGTTGCCCTTGAGAATTGCCAACCCGCCCGTCTTCGAGTAGGCGTTTTCGAGCGGGTGAATCACGGCAGGATTGGTGATTTTCGCATCGGCGATGTTTTCGCCGAGTTTTTTGCCGGTAACGGTAAGCGCATCGAGATTGAGCAGTTTGGGAACCCTGCTTATTTCTTTTAGTATCGCGCTGATGCCGCCCGCGGCGTCAACGTCCTCGACGTGGAACGCACTTGATGGCGAGACCTTGCAGATATTGGGGCACTTCGCGGAGATTTTGTTTATCTGGTCGAGGTCATATTTGATGCCCGCTTCGCTTGCGACCGCCAGCGTGTGCAGGACGGTATTTGTCGAGCCGCCCATTGCCATATCGAGCGCAAGGGCGTTATCCATCGATTTGGCGCTGATTATATCCAGCGGTTTGATGTTCTTTTCGATTAACTGAATGATTTGCCTGCCCGCCTGTTTATAAAGCTCTTCGCGTTTCGGGTTGGTTGCCAATACGGTGCCGTTACCGGGCAGGGCGATGCCGATTGCCTCGCACAGGCAGTTCATCGAGTTGGCGGTGAACATCCCTGAACAGCTTCCGCAACCGGGACAGCCCGCGGCTTCAAGTTCTTTCAACTGCTCTTCGGTGATTTTGCCCGCGTTGAATTTGGCGACGCCCTCGAAGATGCTGATAAGGTCAACACTCCTGCCGTCTTTGGTTTTTCCGGCTGCCATAGGTCCGCCGGAGACGAAAATCGTGGGGATATTCAGCCGGACAGACGCCATCAGCATACCGGGGATAATTTTGTCGCAGTTCGGAATACAAATCATTCCGTCGAAGCAATGCGCCTGCAACATTGTCTCGACCGAGTCGGCGATTATTTCGCGCGACGCAAGCGAGTATTTCATACCGGTATGTCCCATCGCGATTCCGTCGCAGACGGCTATGGTATTGAACTCGAAGGGGACGCCGCCCGCCTCGCGCACGGCCTGCTTGACAATCCGGGCCACCTTGTCGAGATGAACGTGGCCTGGAACTATCTCGCAAAAGCTGTTTGCGACGGCGATGAATGGCTTGTTGATATCGGCTTCGGCTACGCCGCAGGCGTGAAGAAGGCCGCGATGGGGCGCTCTCTGAAAACCGCTCTTTATTTTATCGCTTCTCATTTATCTTCCTTTCTGCAAAATCATACCCAAACCCGGGCATTTTCAAGGCGTATATTGTAACGTTTAGGCGGCTGTTGTTGAAGAAAAATAGGTTGTTTCGGTATCGCCGGCGGGTATAATAACACCGTTTAATTGAGAAAAATAACTATTGGGAGACAAAAATTATGACAACAAAAGGTATTTTCAGGTGTGTAGTCGTAACGGGGATTTTTTGCGGCTTATTCGCATGGGGCTGTGAAAAGCAGGCACAGACGGTGCAGACAGGCCCGGCCGAGAGCAAATCACCGGCGCAACCACAAAAACAGTTAAATGGGCCGGCTAAAATTGCGTTGAAATCGAGCGTCGGCGAGCTGGATAAATATAAGATTACGACCATAGCTCGCAGAACCACAAAGTGGCAGGGGCCGGTTCCCGACAAAGCCGCATTTGACGAGGCCCTTAGTGAAGAACGCGTCGAAATGACCGTTACGCGACGGATACAAACCGTTGACGCCAACGGCATAGCCACCGCGAAGGTGTCAATCGACAAATTGAAATGCTCTTTTTCGAGCAAGGGACAGGCAACCCTGGATTTCGACAGCACAAGGGGTTCGGATTCCAAAAACCCGTTAATACAGTTAATCGGCCAGACCTATATTATAGAATTCAATCCGCAGAACATCGTGTCTTTTGTTGATGAGCTGCCGCCGGTCACGATTATGATGAAAGGCGATACTGTTTCCGACAAGGTAGGACACGAGATAGTTTTGCCGGATTCGATAATAGAAAGGCACAGCACAATACAATTGCCAAAACCGGGGCAGGAAATGCTTAAGCCGGGGGGCAAGTGGAGCTCAATAAAGACCTTTATGTTCGGGAAAATGGGGATTAAATCCTACGAAAAAATTTACACCCTTAAGGAACTGCGAAACAACGGCGGGCGGGAAATTGCGGTTATCGATATGAACGCGATACCAACCTCAGAAGTTGAGCCAAAATACGCCGGCAAGAAAGCTGAAGAAGGTGCGTCGCAGAAATTCGACTCGAAGGAATTATATACGGGAGCCGGGGAATTTGACGTGAAAGCGGGCAGGATAGAAAATTACAATGAAAATCTCCAGGCAACCTGGACTGTCGCGCTTCCGGGAAAGCAGGGTGATACCTCGGAGCCGGTGGTGCTGAATATGTCCGCGGAACGCGGGTACGGCATTGAAAGAATTAAATAATTAGGATTTAAAAGAAAGGGACCGGATTGAACCAGACTAAAATTCTTATTGCGGCTCTTGTTGTCGGAATTATCGCCGGCTGCACCCAGGCGCAAAAGTCGGCGCTGACTTCAAAAAGAACGCTGTTGACCGTTGATTTCAAGCCCGACCAGCCCCTTAGATACAGGTTCGTCAGCAGCAGGAATATGGCGGTTGACTGGGGTACGTCGAGAGGGTCCAACGTAAGCAAGATAAACAGGTCGTCGGAGTCGCTGGAAATGGTTGTTTTATATACGCCTGTTAAAGTGGACCCATACGGTATTTCGACAATCAAGGCAAGTTGTGAAGCTGCGAGTGTAAAACGCACCGCGGAATCGGGCCACCAGCAGAATTGGAAGGAGGCGGCGGAAAGTTTCGCCGGCAAGAGCTGGACGTTCACCGTTGACGCGAGGGGTAAAATTGTGGACGGTTCGCAGTTTGTTGACGTGCTTCATCAGGCGGGTCAGCAGGCGTTCAGGACCGACAGGAGCCATGGCCTCATCAAAGAGCCGGATATGCTTTATGATGCTATAGCCACGCAGTGGTTCCTGTGGGATTCCGTGGCGCATATAAGCAACCCGGCAAAAGGTGTTGCCATCGGCGAGAAGTGGAAGTCCGTTCTCTCGGCCCCCGCAACGATGATTCTTTTTGCGGCCAGAAACGTGAATTACACGCTGGAGGAAATCCGCCAGGACCCCAATGACCCCAATAACCGTACAGCCGTAATAGGCAGTACTTATTCCATGCTGTGGCCAAATCCCTCCGAATGGCCTGTTCCTTATACGGAGATGTTCCAGATGAGCGGGATGTTTGGTTTTCTGCGGGAATATAAAGTGCTCGATATACAGGGACATGGACAGGAGCTTTTCAATATAGAGGCCGGAAGAACCGAGCAATACACCCAAAAATACACGATGCGGGTCGCAGCAGCATTGCCCATGGGGTTTAACGACGTAACTCCGAAGATAACCATTGAGCAGACAATTACAATGCAGCTTATACCCGCGGCGAAAAAGAATTGATTATCAAGAGGAAAGCGTTTTTGGAGGTCATGGCAGTTTGAAAAAAAAGAATCTCTGGGCTCCGTGGCGAATCGGCTACATTCAGGGCCTGGCCGACAAGAACGAGTGTTTCATCTGTAAAAATGTTAAAAGCACGCAGGATGACGACAAGAATCTTGTCCTGTGGCGTTCCAAAAACTGCATCGCGGTGATGAATCGCTACCCTTATAACAACGGGCATCTGCTCATTGCGCCCCTCCGGCACATCCCCGATTTTGGCGAAGCGAACGACGAAGAGCTTCTCGAAATGACAAAATTGACAAGGGACGCCCAGAAGGCGCTTTCTCTTGCGATTAAGCCCCACGGCTTTAACATCGGCATCAATTTCGGCAGATGCGCCGGTGCAGGATTGCCCGACCATATGCACATCCACGTTGTCCCTCGCTGGGATGGCGACACCAATTTCGTCCGGGTTTGCAGCGATACATACCTCATCAGCCAGAGCATCGAGGAGCTTCTTGCGGTATTAAAACAAATAAGCGCCCAAAACAATCTTCCCATTCTGTGATTATGCGTTCAGAGCTTGTCCCTTACGCGGTCAGTGAGAAATCCTGCAAAGGCCGGCTGTTTGCCGAAGAGCCGCATCCCTATCGGCTGGATTTCGACCGCGACCGCGACAGGATAATTCACTGTGCGGCGTTTCGCCGGCTCGAAGGCAAAACGCAGGTCTTCACGCCCGGCCTCGATGACCATTACCGCACGCGTCTTACTCATACAATCGAGGTCGCCCAGATTGGCAGGACCATAGCAAGGTCGCTTGGTCTCAACGAGCAGCTGACCGAGGCGATATGCCTGGCGCACGATTTGGGTCATTCGCCTTTCGGCCATACCGGCGAAAGCGTTCTTAATAAGCTGATGGCCGATTTCGGCGGTTTCGAGCACAACAGGCAGTCGCTGCGGGTCGTTGATTTGCTTGAGCATCCTTACCCGGATTTTGCGGGACTGAACCTGACTTACGAAACCCGGCTTGGGCTGGCAAAACACAGCAGCCCCTATGATAAGCCGCAGGACGTTGATTTTCCTGAGCTGAATTGTTCGCTCGAAGGCCAGATAGCGAATGTTGCGGATATGATAGCCGTTAATTCGCACGACCTCGAAGATGGTATGCGGGCGGGACTTATCGAGGCGGAGCAGTTAAAAGACATAAGGTTGTTTCAGGAAGCCAAACAGCGGGCGCAGGCAGACAGGATTGAGGACAGAATCGTCCGCCGAACGAGGAGCGCCAAGATGATTATAGATATACTTGTAGGCGATTGTATCGAACAAAGCAGCAAGGCGATTCATCAGGCGAAAATTAAAACGCTTGATGACATATACAGCAGGCGGGAATGTTTGATTATCCTGCCCGAAAAAAGTAATGCTGAACTGGAAAAGCTGGAGCAATTCCTTCTCACGAATTTTTATCAGCATCCTTCGCTGCTTTCCGCCGGCAAGAAAGTCGAGCAGTGGCTTACCCGGCTTTTTGGGCATCTTTGCAGTCAGCCACAGCTTATGCCGGGCTATTTCCAGCATTTCATCGAGAAACAGGGCCTTCAGCGGGCCGTCTGTGATTACATCGCGGGTATGACCGACCGTTTCTGCCTGAAAATGGTTGAGGAAATATAAGGCCGAACCGTTATAATCCTTACATTTAATTTTTCTGCGGATTTGCTGGTTTTATGAAACGTCTTCTTACATCTTGTTTCGGGCTTGGCTGGCTGCCTGTGGCGCCCGGGTCGTGGGGGTCGCTGCCGTCCGCGATTATCTTTGGCCTTGCCTGTTATTTCGGCGGGTCGGCGGCGATTCCGGTATTGCTGATGATTGCACTTATAGCAGCCGGCTCGTTTGTATGCGTTAAATTCTCACATGTTGCCGTCGCCGCGACTGGTAATAAAGACCCCAACGAGGTAGTGGCCGATGAGGTTGCGGGGCAGGCATTGACTTTTCTGGCGATGCCATTGCTGATGACTGATGCGTCGGGCCGACAGATTGTTTCGATTGTTGTGCTTGGTTATTTTTTATTTCGTTTATTCGATACGGTCAAACCCTGGCCCTCGTATCGGCTCGAAGAACTGCCCGCCGGCTGGGGGATTCTCGCTGACGATTTGATGGCGGGGGTGTACGCGGGAATCGCGTTGTTAATTTCCGCCAAATTCTGGATTCTCAAATAATTTTGCTGTCAACAGTAACAGGGAGCATTAATGGCGACAACGGAATACGGCCCCGATGTATGCAGGAAGCTTCAAGCGAAGTATCATGGTCTTGGTCTTCATCGACCGATGCGGGTCAACAGGTATGACGCCGGGACCGAGCTGGTTTACAATGTTACCGGCCTGGAAAAATCAGACACCGCCCGAGTGCGTTTGCTGATAGAGAAATTCATCGGAGGCGGGTTTGCGGGCCAGGTTTACAGGGTTAAAATCCTTGATATTCAAAACGCAACCGGCCCCATCGCGGGCCTTGAGCAGGGCGGGGTTTACGCGATGAAGATTCTTGTCCCACCGTCAGGTTTTGCCTGCCTGTTCCGCGATATTCTTTATAAGATTGGTTTTCAGGGGCCTTTCCAGCTTCAGGTCAATCCAGCGGCGGCAAGAGCAGGCGCGCTTTGGCAAAAATTCATCAGGCAGGCGGCCAAAATCCGCTTCGGCGACGAGATGGCCGTTGTCGATATTCACGCCACCTTTGTCGATGAGAAAATCGGCAGTTGCGGCGAGCTGAGCGAATGGGTTGAGGGACGCACCTGGCGGCTGGAAGCCGATGACAGAATGGACCTGCTTAAATTCTGGCGACGAGGCAAAATCACTGATACTCGTTACCTCGGCTCACCCGAATACCGCGCAAAAAAGAAATTTATGGCGGATTTCGTAAATATGCTTCACGGTATTGGCGCATACGAGTTCGCCAGACAATACGAATGGTCAACCTGCAAGAGCCAGCCCAACTGCCTCAAACGCAAAGGCAATGAAGACCAGCCCGCGAAAGGACTGACGGCGGTCGATTTCAGGCCCGGGCTTGTGCTGCTGCCTTTTTTGCCGATGAGTCCCGGCGATTTTTCGCTGATAGCGAAGGGCATTATGCGCGGTTCCCTCGTGCAGTTCGACCGCGGGGACATATCGAAGCTCGAATCGTTTGTGCTGGCAGATCCGAAAAATTTCGCGGATATGCGTGGGATGCTCAACGAGCTTAAAGCCGACGAGCAGATTTACCGCAACAGCATCCCGGACGTTACTCAAAACAATATCCGGCTGTTTTATGACGATAAATTATGGTCGCAGATTCTCGCCGGCTCAATCACCGGCTGGAAGGTTCGCAATATCATCGATGACCAGGGCGAAGCGAAACTCCGCGACAAAAAATCGAGTGCGGTAATGTTTTTGCTCCTCGGCCTGATACCTTTTCTCGGTACTATTTTCCGCCGGCTTTGGGCAAGGGCTGACTGGCGACGCCACTACATGGAGA
Organism: Sedimentisphaerales bacterium; assembly: GCA_050012515.1. GTDB lineage: Bacteria > Planctomycetota > Phycisphaerae > Sedimentisphaerales > Anaerobacaceae > Fen-1362. Next base: position 70,549 of record JBEKHA010000002.1, read on the forward strand.
TGTTTACCCGCTGGAATTATTTTCGCAGGGCGGTCAACGGGAAAATTATCGAAAAAACTATCGACTGGTATCGGTGCGGGCGCATAAGTATGGGCCAGGCGTTAAAAATTTATGACCAGCCGTGGCGATTTTTTCTGCATTTGCCGTTTTTACTCCTTATATCCGCGGGCCTGCATCGGTTCCTGACGGATTCGGCTTTCAGAAATGAGAAACTTTACGCCATATTCATCAGGCCTTTTAAATTGTATTTTCACGCCTCATTGCGCGAGCAGTGGCTTCGGGATATGGTCGCCGAAGGGAGCAAAAAGCATATACTCACCGATTCTGACGCCAATACTATTCTCTCGCAGATAAAAGAACCATACATACAAAAATATCTGGTTAGTTTGGTCGTTCATTTGTTGCTGATGCCTACGACACACATCGTGGCGATAATCTGCGCGATTGTTTATGTGCATATGCACCCCGAATTGCCGCGTGCCGAGGCCTGGGCGATAGGGGTGGGCATTGTTGTGCTGTTTCAGGTCATACCGATTTCTCCCGGCTCAATTGCAAGAGGCTGTTACACCGTCAGCCTGGCGATTCATGACCGCAGTTTTAAAGATTACAACATCGCACTGTTTCTCAGTTTCTTCAAGTATATCGGGTATCTGGCGTTTCCAATCCAGATGACGTATCGCTATCCGGCCCTTGCGAGGTTTATGGCAGGGCACTGGGCAACCGAAATTGTTCACATAGTGCCTGTATTCGGCGAGAGGGGTGCGCTGCTGGAGCATTGGGTGTTCTGTTTGTTCTATAACTGGCCTTTGACAATTCGCAGGCGTATGACCCGCCGCGCCCAAATACGCTCGGCGTATCCTGTCCGCTATTGGCACGCGGTCGGCTGTGTTATCGCCGCGGCTGCGGCATTTGCCTTCGCATATAACAGTTACCTGGACGATTACTGGGTGCTGCCCCGGTTAAGAGATATCAGGTGGCTTGTTATTTTGGTGCCGATACTTTGCGGGATTGCCGTAACACTCGGCGCAGGCGGGGCGGCATTGTGGAGACGAATTGTTGCCGCGACCGTTTCGGGTGCGGCTATCGGGATATTTGCCACCGTTGCCGCGGCAGTGCTTGACCATAGTTCGGCGGCATCGAAATTGATAACATTATGCGCAATGCACACCTTTGCTTCCGCGGTTCTTGCCACAATCGCAGCCATTATTGCCGAAATGATGCTGCCCGACCCCGACCTGAAAAGCATGGGCGTTTGACCTGCCGCGTTATTCGGCTGCAAATTCGGCTCAAAAAAATCTGGCAAAGCGAACTTTTTAACGTATAATTGACAACGGACCCGGATTTGGGGATATCTGCCGAATTGCGGATACTGCCGGGTAGATTTTTGGGTGGTTTGTGTAGAGGGTGGCTTAAATATGGCCAATGGCTATAGTTCCCTGTGTGATGATTTTTACCTGGATATGTTCGTCAACACCGAGCTTGACTTGACTCTCCAGAGCGACACCGTTCTGGCGTTTTTTGAGCGGCTTCAAAAGCAGTATCCCACAATGGGCTGCTTTACCCGCCGGGAAAACACCGAATACTGTCTCGAAGAGGAGCACAGCAGCGGCCAGTACCGCTGGGTTGCCCTCGAAGCCGACCGCGTCAGCTCAGGTATCGTAAACCCCGTGGAGTTCGCGGAAGTTTACAACCAGGACAAATTTGTTCTGGGCCTGATTCCGTATATGCTGGGCATAAGTCATCTCGACGTGGATTCTCTCGATGTTACCTATGCGATGGACTTTTTCTGCGCAGGCAATCACGACCAGATTATTGCCGAAGCCCTTGGCTCCTCGGCGTTCAACTGCTTGCTGGACATACCGCTGGCAAAAGCGATTGACCATTCGCCTGAGATAGTGGTTGCTCTTTCCGAGGATTGCCGCACCCAGGCCAGAATCAGCGTCGAATCTCGAACCAGTATTTTCGATCCTGATAAACCCCCGCAGACGCTCGAAGAGGCGATAAGCTTGTCGTTTACCGTTCGCCAGTATCGCGCGGCCTCGGGCAAATTCGACACGCAGGAATCGTTTGACCGGCAGTGTATGCTCGCCGACGAGCTGATGGCGGACAAAATCGTCCCAAATCTTGTTCACCCGCTTATCAATGTTATAGCGCAAAAACGACTGACCTAAAACACAGGAAGAGATTGACTATGGCGATTGTGGCCCCCGTAAGCAAATACAAGATAAAAACTTTTCGGATTTATATAGCATTCTGTGTTATTGTCGCAGCAATTTTTGCCTACGACGGCTATCTGAGTAAATACGAATGGTCTTATCGCTACAGCAGTTTTTACACGAAACATTTTATCGACAAGGGCAATAAACCCGACGGCGACATGGTCTTCAACCAAAAAGCCCCTCCCTGTATTGTCGGTGTTGCTGTGCTGCTTGGTATTTATCTGTTTGTTATCCGCAACAGAAAGGTCGTCGCTGAAGACAACGGCCTTGTAATCGACGGCAAAACAAGCATCCCTTACGACTCGGTCCAGAAAATCGACAAGACCAATTTCGACAAAAAGGGCCATTTCACCTTTACTTACAAAACACCTGACGGCAAAGAAGTCGACCGTAAAATCAGCGAGAGGGACTACGACAACCTGAAAGCAATACTGGATCATCTCGTGGCGAAAATCAGTTGAAATTTTTCCCATTGGCGATTAAACTTCTCTTTTCATAAATCCCCGGGATAAACTGGGGGCTTGTCGGTTATATTAAACGTAAATTAAGAGGTTGAGCGTGAATCGTTGCGTTATAGGATTGCAGTGGGGCGATGAAGGCAAGGGTAAGGTTGTCGATATCCTTGCCGAAGACAGCGACGTTGTTGTTCGTTATAACGGCGGCGCAAACGCGGGACATACCGTTGTGGTGGGAAACGAGAAATTCGCGCTGCACCTGCTGCCCAGCGGCGCCGTCAGGCCCAAAGCGATTTGCGTAATCACAAACGCGGTCGTCGTTGACCCCGAAACGCTGCTCGGCGAAATAGATTCCCTCGCCCAAAAGAGCATCAAGTTAGATAAGCGTCTCTTTATCAGTGAAAATGCCCATCTGGTTCTGGATTATCACAAGAAAGAAGACCAGTTGCGCGAGGAATCCTTAGGCAAAAAGAAAATAGGCACAACCATTCGCGGCATCGGTCCCTGCAACGCCGACAAGATGGGCAGAAGTTACGCGGTTAGAATGGGCGACCTGCGCGACCTCGCAACACTTGAGATAAAACTGCGCGCGATTGTGGATTACAAAAACAAATTGTTCTCGGCCCTGTATAAAGCAGAACCGATTGACGCCAAACCGATAATAGAAAAATGCAAATCCTACGCACAGAAGCTCCTTCCCTTTACCATCGATACGACGGAATACATACACGGCGCTATCGCCGAAGGTAAATCGATTCTTTTCGAAGGTGCGCAGGGCAGTATGCTCGATATCGACCACGGCACGTTTCCTTTCGTAACCAGCGCAAATGTCAGCGGGCTGGGTATGCCCTCCGGTTCCGGCGTGCCCGCCAAAATGGTCGATGAGTTCATAGGCATCTCCAAGGCATATACGACAAGAGTCGGCGCAGGCCCGTTCCCGTCGGAGCTGGATAACGAAATAGGCCAGTACATTCGCGACAAAGGGCATGAATACGGCACAACAACCGGCAGGCCCAGGAGATGCGGCTGGTTTGACGCGGTTGTTGTTTCATATTCGGCAACAATAGGCGGAATCGACTCGGTCGCGATGATGCATCTCGATACTCTTACCGGCCTCGATGAGCTGAAGGTCTGCGTCGGCTACGAAATCGACGGCAAACAGACCGCGTTTTTCCCCGCCAATATCGATAAGCTCGAAAAAGCTAGATGTATCTATCAGACCCTGCCCGGCTGGAAAGAAGATATCACACAGGTAACAGATTTCGGCCAGTTGCCGTTGAATGCTCAAAACTACGTGAGTTTCATAGAAAAGAGCGTAAAGAGACCGGTTACGATGATAGGCGTGGGGCCTAATCGAAAGCAGACGATTTTTAGACGATAGGATTGCTGTCGATTATCAAATCGATGAAAAACAAACTTGCACAAACCGCCTCTCGGCTGGGTATAAAACCCGAAGAAATGCCGCGTCATATCGCGATAATAATGGACGGCAACGGCCGATGGGCGAAGAAACGTGGACTTTCCCGTCCCGAAGGCCATCGCCAGGGCGCAGTAACCGCCGAAAAAATTTCCCATCTCTGCGTCGAGTTTGGAATCGAGGCGCTGACGCTGTATTCCTTTAGTATAGAAAACTGGAAAAGGCCGATGGAAGAGGTCAACGCCCTGATGAACCTCTACGCCGAATATCTTGTCAAGATGCGTCCCAAGCTTATGGAGGATAACGCCAAGCTGGTTCATTTAGGGCGGATAGGCCCTTTGCCGAAGGAAGTCAAGACGGAACTTCTTAAAACCATCGAGATGACCTCTAAAAATACAGGAATGATTTTTGCCCTTGCCCTCAACTACGGAGGCAGAGCGGAAATAATCGACGCCACAAAGGAAATCGCCCGCAGGTACAAGGCAGGTGAGATTCAACTGGACGATATCGACGAGAATTGCATCAGCAGTCATCTTTACACCGCAGGCATACCCGACCCCGACCTGCTCATAAGAACCGCAAATGAACTGAGGGTCAGCAATTTCCTGCTCTGGCAGATTTCTTACAGCGAATTTTACGTAACCGAAACGCTTTGGCCTGATTTGGAACAACCCGACCTCGAAAAAGCGATACTGGCATACGCCAAACGCACAAGACGTTTTGGGGCCGTCATAGATTCGAAGGGCAAATAAATGCTCAAATACCGGCTCATATTCGGAACACTGATGACCATCGCATTCATCGGCATTGTCCTGCTAAGTGGTCGGTTCGACGGCTCTATGACAGCTCCAACTATTCACGACAACCCATTTCGCGGCGCGGCAGTGGCTGTTCTTGTTGCTTTATTGATAATTCCGGGATTATTTGAGATATCAAAACTTGCCGCCGTGAAAGGAGTCAAAATCCTTCTGCCGGTTTCGATTCCAGTCTCGGTATTGTTGGCGACCAGCAGCTATTGGCTTCTGCGTTTGACGTTGGCGGACGGGTTCATCTTTTTTTTACTAAGTTTTGCCCTTATGGCGTGTTTCCTGTATCAAAGGATCCGGTATGGCTTGTCGGGAGTTCTCGTCAACTGCGGAGCCGCCTGCTTTTCGATATTATATCTTGGATTGTTGGGTGCGTTTGTGCCGGCGACATATATTGATTTTGGCTCATGGCGGCTGCTTATGCTGATATTTGTCGTAAAGTGTTGTGATATAGGGGCTTACACTGCGGGCCGGCTTTTCGGAAAACATAAATTTTCCCCAGTAATCAGCCCCAAAAAGACATGGGAAGGTATGGCAGGCGGGGTGGTTTTGGCGGTTCTGACAGCAGTGGCCTTTGCCGTTTTTTGTGATATAATGTCCTGGCAGTTGGCTATTGTTTTCGGCGTTATTTTTGCCTTTTTGGGTCAGCTTGGCGATTTGGCCGAATCGATGCTCAAACGCGATGCCGAAACCAAGGACTCGTCGAACAGCGTCCCGGGTTTCGGCGGCATACTTGATGTCGTCGATTCCGTTTTAATCACGGCGCCGCTCGGCTATTTGTTCTTTTCGTTTTTGGGACACTAAAGGAAACTCTTGGAGATAACAATACAACTCGATTCGATTGGCAAACAGCTTGAATTGTTCGGGCCTGCTGATATTAATCTTCGAATGGTGCGAGATGCCCTTGATGTCAGGATGACCGCCCGGCAGGACAATCTCCTCGTTGCAGGCAAAGCAGATAATGTCAACAGGGCGGTTGAAGTTATCGACAAGATGCAAAAGCACCTGCTAAAACGAGGCCTTCTCACCGCTGATGACGTCGGCAGCATACTTTCGGATATTGATGTTGACGCTTCGCCGCAATCACCGGAGGCGATTGCCGTTTACTCGCACAAAAAGGTAATTGAGCCGTCCAGCAAAAGACAGCTCAAATATATCCAGGCGATGCTCAACAACGACCTTACGTTTTGCACAGGCCCCGCGGGGACAGGCAAGACGTATCTGGCGGTCGCCGTCGCCGTATCAATGCTCAAGAGAAAACAGATAAGACGCATAATTCTCGCCCGGCCCGCGGTCGAGGCAGGCGAAAAACTCGGCTTTCTCCCCGGTGACATTCAGGCAAAAGTAAATCCATATCTTCGCCCGCTGTTCGACGCTCTCGAGGATATGATGGACTTCGGCCAGATGCGAAAATTTATGGATATGGACATCATCGAGATTATACCGCTTGCCTTTATGCGGGGCAGGACTCTCAATGAGTCGGTCGTAATCTGCGATGAGGCGCAGAATACATCGGCGCTGCAGATGTTGATGGTCCTTACCCGGCTGGGACGCGGCTCCAAGATGATAATCACAGGCGACATAACCCAGATAGACCTGCCTCACGGGCAAAAAAGCGGTTTGGTCGAGGCAATCGAACGCCTGCGCCGCGTAAAGGGCATCGGTGTTGTCGAACTGACGCAAATCGACATTGTCCGGCATCGGCTCGTTCAAAGCATTGTTCGTGCCTACGACCGCTCTGCGAAACCGAAACCAAAAACGGAAAACTTAACGCCTTGATGTCTTTGTGAGATAAACAAAGGGAGCACAGGTGGGATTTTTTAACAGGACAAATCAGCGGAAAAGTCGGGTGCGAAAGGAAGTGGCAAAGCCGTTTGCCGACCTGAGCCGGCTGGCGAATCCCGACATCATTTACTCGTCGGCTGTCTGGCTGCTCTTTGTGTTGTTGTCCGTGGCGGTGCTCGGATATGACCCGACAGGCCGGATGACCTATGGCCGGCTCGCCGCGATTGTTACAGTGATTGTCCTGATTAGCATGGCTGCTGCCTTCCATATATCTCAATATCAAAAACGGCTTATTAAAAACCGTGTCAGGACGATAGGGCTGGTCGTTCTGCTTATTTCGATGCTGATTTGTGCGAAATTAGCGGTGTTGCTGGCCGGCCAGGTATTCTGGGTCACCGGCACCGCCGTCGCTACGGCTCTTATCATAACTATCGCGTATAATCAGCGGTTCGCTATGGCGATGAGCTTTGTTTACTGCGTCCTTGCTTCTTTAGCGACAGGGCAGGTAACGGACTTAAGCGTTTTGCTCACTATGCTCGCCGGTGCGCTGCCATATTGCTTCTTGCTCAAGGAAATCCGCACCAGGATGCGGCTTCTGGAGGTAAGTTTGGTGGCGGCTGTAACGGTTTTTATAATGTCAGCCGCTATGAGGTATCTTTCTGCCCCGGAATTGCCGGGTAATTTATTCGCTGACGCAGGTCCAAACGCAGCGGTTACTCTTCTTGTCGGCGTGATGATACAGGGCCTGTTGCCCGTCCTCGAAAAGGTTTTCCGAATCGCCACCAGTATGACACTGCTGGATTACAGCGACGCAAACCAGCCCCTGCTTAGACGGCTCGCTATGGAAGCGCCGGGAACCTATAGTCACAGTTTGCTTATCGGCATCATTGCCGAGGCCGCTGCGGAAGCAATCGGACGCAACGGCCTTTTATGCAGAGTCGGGTCATACTATCACGATATAGGCAAAATAAATAAGCCGGGCTACTTTGTCGAAAACCAGCTCGGCTCGATAAGCTGGCACAAGGAGCTTTCGCCCGCGATGAGCCAGTTGATTATAGCCGGACATATTAAAGACGGTATGGAGCTGGCAAAAGAATACGGTTTGCCTGCCGTCCTGAGACAATTCATCGAAACACATCACGGCACAACGCTTGTTGAGTATTTTTACAATGAAGCAATGAAACAGCACGAGCAGGGTGATTCTTCTGATTTGCCGGCTCCTTCCGAAGGCGAGTTCCGATATCCCGGCCCAAAGCCGCGGACAAAAGAGGCCGCAATCGTTATGCTCGCCGACGCCGTCGAAGGCGCAACAAGGACTTTGCCGGAAGCGACACCATTAAAGATTGAAGCCGTCGTACATAATATGGCGATGAAGCGTCTGCAGGACGGTCAGTTTGACGAGTGCGACCTGTCTTTGCGTGAGCTTAGCCTGATTGAGGCGCGTATGTCAAAAACCCTCGCGGCCCACTATCACGGGCGAATCGCATATCCCAAGCCGCCCGATGTGCCGCCCGAACAGGACCAGTAAAGCGATATGCCGACTATGCAAGGCGTAACTGTTCATATCACTCGCGATTTCAAAAATGTCCCTTGCCCGCGTCGTAAGCTCACCAAACTTGTGCGCGTAATCTGCAAGCGTTTCCGCCTGACAAAGGCAACCATCAGTATTGCCATAGTCGGCAATCGCCGTATGCGAAAACTTAACATCGAATTCCTTAACCATAAAAACTTCACCGATTGTCTGGCGTTCGATTTGTCGGAAAGTAAGAACGGTCCAAAATTGCTTGAGCTTGTGATAAACGGCAAAAGGGCGAAAACACAGGCCGTTAAACGAGGCCATTCCCCTCAGGCGGAGCTTGCCCTTTATATCACACATGGCCTGCTGCACAACCTCGGTTTTGATGACCTGCAGCCGAAAAAAGCAAAAAGAATGCACAGAATCGAAGATGAAATTCTGCAGCAGCAGGGTTTCGGGCTGGTATATGATAAAAAACGAAAAATTGTCTCGAATAAACGGCGTCAAAAATGCTGACCAATGACCATGGCATCTGCATCCGGGCGGTTGACTACTCCGAAACATCACAGGTGGTAACTTTCTTTGCCAGGCAAGCGGGAAAAGTCCCCGTAATCGCCAAAGGCGCGAAAAGGCAGAAATCATCTTTTGGAGGCCCCATCGAGATGTTTTCTTATGGCGATATTGTCTTCTCGGATTCAGGCAGGGACAAGCTGGCGACCCTTGCCGAATTTGAGCCGCTTGCGGGCATGGTAAATTACCCGGTGCTGTCGGCGGATGTCTTTGCGTTGAACGCCTGCCTGCTTGCCGCCGAGCTTGTAAATGCCCTGGTCAATGATTACGACCCCCACCCGGGCTTGTTTGACAGTTTGCTTCAGTTTATTCATGACGCCAGTCAGGACAGAAGCTCAGATGATGAGCACCGCAAAATCATGGCGAACCTGATAGTGTTTCAAATGGTACTGCTGACGGAAATCGGTTTATGCCCCGTTCTTGATTATTGCGTAAATTGCAGAAATCGCTTCGATTCTCGCTGGCCGGAAACGTATTTCAGTAATAACGCCAGGGGCCTGATTTGCAGGGATTGCCAGGGGCCTTTCCCCGACAAAATACGACTGACTGCTGAATCGGCGAAATGTCTGGCTGACTCGAAATTGCTTGCCTCTGCTTCCCAAAGTACCCTGAAAAATGTAGAGGACATCCTGATTCGCTATATAACCGATATGCTTGGTCATCCACCAAGAATGGCAAAGTATATTCTCAATGTCTGACAGGTGATGTTGAGTCGAAGGGTTTTAAATATCCCTAAAGTCCCGTTTTACCCAGATTAACAACAGTGAAAAGATAATTTTTGACTATATTACAAATATTAAATTAAAAAAGCCAGATTCCTGTTTAAGAACCTGGCTTCGGAGGAGGGTGATGAAAAGCCCAAGAAAATGATTGCTTATGTCAATGCCCTCTGTAACTCCATTATTGCCTTCCTATAATAATCGCCCTAATACCCCGAAATTCTTTAGAGAAATTTCTTATATCACTACACATTTAGAGACGTCTCGGTTCAAGTCCTCTTATTAAAAAAACCATAAAATTTTCAATTCTCGCCAAAAAACCTGAAAATCCTCATAAAAACGTTGCAATTTTACGCTTGATTACTCCTGTTTGTTCACTATATTCTAACAGGTTGGTTGTTATTTTATGGGGTATTCAAATGGCAGGCAAAATCACGGTAGCCAATTTAATTGATGCCAAACAACAGGGTCGTAAAGTTGTAGCGGTCAGCTGCTACGACTATACCACGGCCCGGCTCGTCGCCCAGACCGACGTCGAGATGATACTTGCAGGCGATTCAGCCGCTCAGGTTATCCTTGGGCACGATTCCACCCTGCCCGCGACTATGGATTTTATGGTCGCTATCACCGCCGCCGTCAGGAAAGCCGCCCCCGATGTATGTCTCATTGCGGATATGCCTTTTCTGTCCTATCAGGTGGGCATAGCCGAGGCGGTCAAAAATGCCGGAAGATTCGCCTCTGAATGTGGCGTTCAAATGATAAAAATTGAGGCATCGAGCGCATACCTCGATTGTATAAAAGCGGTCAACGACGCCGGTATGGCTGTTATGGCGCATATCGGCATCAGGCCCCAGAGCATATCCAGGATTGGCAGGTTCAAGGCCGAGGCCTCGACCGCGGAAATGGCCGCCGAGCTTATCGCCCTTGCGAAGCAAATGGTAAACGCCGGCGCAATCGCGCTGCTTCTCGAAGGCGTTTGCGCAGAAGTTGCCAGAATAATAACAGAGCAAAGTGATGTCCCTGTCATCAGTTGCGGCTCAGGCCCGCACTGTGATGGCCAAATCCTCATCGCTCCTGATATTCTCGGCTTGTCACAGGGACATCAGCCGAAGTTCGCCAAAAGCTTCGCCAATCTCGGCGACGCCACAATCGCCGCCTTCGCCGAATACGCAAACCAGGTCAGGGCAGGCAAATACCCCGATAACGAACACTGTTATCGTATGAAAGACGGCGAAATGGAACGACTCCGCGGAATGCTTGAAAACAACGCTTGAAACAAGGATGAATTTTTTATGACACAGTTTTTAGACAGGGACCTGTCCTCCGTAGCTTCAGCGAAGGAGGACTAATTCGAAATGGATGAGGTTGCTCCGATTCTGCTTTCCGTTATTGTCTGCGACAGAGTAATTTTCGACCGCATATCGGGAATGCCCAGCATTATAAACATTATTCAAACCATCAACGCCCCCAGGTATCCTGTGCGCCACGACCAGCTCATATTTTTTTGCGAGATGACCAACGGCCACGGCGTTACCCGCCTTAAGATTCGCCTCGTCGATATAGATAACCAGGACAAGGTCATCTTCGAGCAGGGCCAGCCAGTGGATTTCAAAGACGTCAGGCAAATCGTAACCGTTGCCATAAACCTGATGGGCGTGGTTTTTCAGCATACAGGCGAATATCGTTTCCAGTTGTTTGCTAACGATACGATGCTTGGCGAACGGTCGGTCGTTTGCAGGCAGGTTAATATGCCCCATCCGCCGCAACACCCGCCCACCCCGCCGGATACAGGGCAGGGGCCTGATGCCGAAAATAGTTAGATTAATTTTTCGCACCAAAGCAAAAAATTCCGGCCAATATTATCTTGTCGAGAAAGCCCTATAATATCGGCTTGATTGCACAGTGGTTGGTCTAAAATGGTTCCTGCTTGTTAAAACTCGCCTTGATATATTTCCCTAATTACGCAAATTACCCATTTTAACTAAAGAATTTTAAGTGCTACTTCCGATTCATATATTACCCATATTGACATTTTGGGATTTGGAGTCCCGTCGATGTTAAAATGGGCAAAGATTGTGGCAGACAAAATATTTGGAGAAAGATTATGATTAGAGAGGAAATCGTCGAGCGGTATCTGGATTCACTTTTAAAAGGTGATAGAAGGAATTCCCGGTCAGTCATCGAAGAGACGCTGCAGAGCGGAACGCCCACTAATCTTGTTTATATGGAGGTTGTCTGGCCCACAATGGTCGAGATTGAACGGCTGTTAAGGGCCGAGCGGATAACACCCGCGCAGGAACACTTAGCCACAAGAATCAGTCGCACAATAGTTGACCAGTTGCAGAATAAGCTGCCGCGAAGGCAGGCCCGAAACAAAAAAATCGCGGTATGCTGCGCGCCGGATGAGCTGCAGGAGCTTGGGGGCCAGATTATCGCGGACCTATTCGAAAGCGACGGCTGGGACGTGCGATTCCTCGGCGGCGGACTTACCAATGACGATGTCCTTACCTACATCCACGAATACTCTCCCGATGTATTACTTGTTTACGGCACAAGCCCCAGACAGGCGCCTTCAATTCGTCAGCTTATAGACCGCATAAAAGACGTTAGCGCAAATCCGAATATGCAAATTATGGTTTCAGGCGGATTGTTCAACCGTGCGGAAGGGTTGTGGCAGGAAATCGGAGCAGATGCATTCGCCGCGACCGCCGAACAGGCGCTGGAAATGGCCACCGGCTCAATACCTGTCGAGCAGATATCGCGAACCATAAACCGCAGGAAAAGAAAAAGAATGGATACGCCTGCCGAGGCGCAACAGGCCGATGCAAAAATCGTTGCCTGATGAATCAGCCAAAGCGGCTCGATATAATACTATCGAAGGTCTTTCTGGAGTTTGTATTCCACCGAGTCCACAAGCGCCTGCCAGGACGCCTCGATGATGTTCTCCGATACGCCGACGGTCCCCCAGATATCTTTCTTGTCTCGCGATTCGATAATTACGCGGACGCGGGCGGCAGTTCCTTCACGGCCGTTGACAACACGAACCTTGTAATCAACAAGGTGCATATCCTTTATTGCGGGGTAGAAGTTCTCAAGCGATTTTCGCAGCGCCGCGTCGAGTGCGTCAACCGGGCCGTCGCCTTCGCCGACCACGTGCTCAACCTGTTCGCCGATTTTGAGCTTGACCGTCGCCTCGGTGATAAGCTCGCCACCGTTGCGTTTCTCGACTTTTGTGCCGTACCTGATAAGCTCGAAAGCGGGCTTATATGTCCCCATAATCTTCTGCACGAGCAGCTCGAAACTCGCGTTGGCCGCCTCGAATTGATAACCCTCGTTTTCGAGGTTCTGCACGCGTTCGAGAATCTTTTTCGCCAGCTTTTTGTCTTCGGTTATTTTCGCTTTTTCCATCTCCGCGAGGATATTTGATTTGCCGCTAAGCTCGCTGATAAGGAATCGCCTCTCGTTGCCGACCAGCGCAGGGTCAATGTGCTCGTATGTGCGTTTGTTTTTGCGCAGGGCGTCAACGTGCAGCCCTGCCTTGTGGGCGAATGCGCTTTCGCCGACGTACGGCATATTCGTTACCGGCGTCAGGTTGCAAATCTCGAAGACAAAACGCGACACTTCGGTTATTGACTTGAGTTTTTCCGGCGTCAGCACGTCAAAACCCATCTTAAACGCCAGGTTCGGGATGACCGTACACAAATTTGCGTTGCCGCAGCGTTCGCCAAGCCCGTTGATTGTTCCCTGGACCTGCCTTGCGCCCGCGTGGACTGCCGCCAGCGAGCCGGCGATTGCGCAGTCATTGTCATTATGAGTGTGGATACCGATGGTCAGGGGCTTTAACTGTCCGCAGACGGTTTTGGTGATTTCATAAATCACGTTAGGCAGCGTGCCGCCGTTGGTATCGCAAAGAGCAATTGCGTCGATTCCCGCCTTAGCCACTGCCCGCAGCACCTTCAGGGCATACTCGGGATTTTCCTTATAGCCGTCGAAAAAATGCTCGGCGTCGAAAATTGTCTCAAGACCGTGCTTTTTAAGGTATTTCACCGAATCGGCGCATACCGCGATATTATCCTCAAGCGAACAGCCGAGAACTTTTGTAACGTGCAAATCCCAGGTCTTGCCCACGATTGTTGCGACGGGGGCCTTGCAGGAAACAATCGCGTTAAGAGAGGCGTCGTCTTCCGCCTTGTTGTCGATTCTGCGCGTGCTGCCGAATGCGGCGATTTTGCTGTTGCGAAAACCCAGTTTCGCAACCTCCGCGAAAAACTGCGTGTCTTTTGGACCAGACGCGGGATAACCGCCTTCGACGTAGTCCACGCCAAGCTCATTGAGACATCCGGCGATGGCGAGTTTGTCTTCAAGAGAAAAGCTGATGCCCTCGGTTTGCATCCCGTCTCGCAGTGTCGTGTCGTATATCTTTATTTTTTCCATAGCGTCTTTATTTTAGCCCCCCCTCGTCGATATGTAAAGGGCGATAAGCGGGCGATTTGCGACGCGGATGCCCTGTAAAAATTTGCATAAGGTTGCTCAAAATAACAGGTTGCTTGTTGCATTATAGTTTTTGAATTGTTATTATTCTGCATTCGGGACGTTTGGGTAATATAACCTGTTTATGGGCGGTAAAAATGATTCTTTCACAGATTTTACAGCCGAGTTTAGTAAAGGTGCCCCTCGAGGGCAAGGATAAGCAGTCGGTCATAACGGAGCTTGTCAATCTCCTTGACGCCGGCAAATTGCTGCTGAATAGAGATGTTGCTCTTCAGGCCGTTCTCAATCGTGAGCAGGTCAGGAGCACAGGCATCGGTTCCGGCATAGCGATTCCCCACGGCAAATGCAACGCTGTAAAGGAGCTGGTGATTGCTCTGGGAATTGCCGCGCAGCCCATCGATTTTGACAGTGTTGACAACAAGCCCGTGAGTATCATCATCCTGCTGTTATCGCCGCTTGACCAGACAGGCCCGCATATTCAGGCACTTGCCCGCATAAGCCGATTGATGCTTGATGAGGCGTTCAGGAACAAACTCCAGAAGGCCTCTTCCGCCAAAGAGGTTTGTGAGCTTTTCGTCAACAAGGAAAACGAGTAAACCGGTTTTGCCCGTTACCCATTAACCTGCTCGGTATGTGATTCCCACAGAACCAGTCCAAGTTCGTGAGCCGTCGCCATATCCTTGTTTTTCGGCACAACTCGCACCGCTATGCCTCTGCGTCCCGAAGCGCAGCAGGGTGTAAGTCCGCAGAACAAATGCTCGTTGTCAACACCTGTGGATTTTTTGTAATCCATCCGGATTACTTCACCGTCAACGATATTGCCGCGGGAATCCAGCGGGCCGTGATATAGTTCCACCGAAATGTCATCCGGTTTCAATCTGCCGAGCTTGACTACGGCGTTAACCTTGAGTTTTGAGCCGACTTTTAGCTGTGGATTCTGGGCGTCTAATGCGCTTCCGCCTTCGCCGTTGCCCATCTCCACATTCACGTCTTTAATAAACAGCTCCGACCACGCCCTCTGCGTATTTGTCTTCCACGAGGCAAGGGTTTTTGCCCTGCTCATATTGTCACGGACCATATAGTCCCATCTTGCCTGCGCGGGCAAATAGCATCGCTGTGTATATTCGCTTACCATTCTTGATGTGCAGAACTGGGGCGTCAGTCGTCTCATCGATTTTCTCGCACGGTGTATCCACGCCCGCGGCAGATTGTCTGCCGAGCGGGTATAATACAGAGGCACAACTTCATTTTCGAACATATTGTAAATCGCCTGTGCCTCAATCGTATCCTGGTAGTTGGCGTCGTCATATATCTCGCCTGAGCCGATTGCCCAGCCGTTATCGGGTTTGTAACCCTCGCACCACCACCCGTCAAGCGTGCTCATATTCAGTACGCCGTTTATCGCCGCCTTCATTCCGCTTGTTCCGCTGGCTTCCAGCGGCCTTCTCGGGTTGTTCAGCCATACGTCAACGCCCTGCACTAACATCTTGGCGACGTTGATGTCGTAATCTTCGAGGAATACTATCCGGCGTCTTACGTCGAACTTTGCCGCAAAATGCACGATTTCACGGACAAGATCTTTGCCCTCGCTGTCCCGCGGATGCGCCTTGCCCGCGAATATGAACTGCACCGGCCTTTTGGTGTCGGTCAGCATTTTCGTCAGTCGGGCGGGGTCTCTGAACAGCAAAGTTGCCCTCTTATAAGTTGCGAAACGTCTCGCGAAACCGATTGTCAATGTTTCCGGGTCGAGCACTTCCTCCGCCTGGTTCAGCTCGCTGTGATATGTCCCTCTTCTTTCCATCTGCGCCTTAAGACGCCTGCGGGCAAACGTTATCAGCCGTTCCTTGCACCGCTGGTGACATCTCCAGAACTCCTCGTCGGATATCTGCTCAACATTGTTCCATACCGGCGAATCGGGTTTTTCATCCGCCCAGTTCGGTCCCATGTATCTTTCATACAGCCGACCTATTTCCTCCGAAAGCCAGCTTCTTGTGTGCACGCCGTTGGTGATTGACGATATGGGAATCTCGTTTGTCGGAACCCTTTTCCACAGGCACGACCATATCTCGCGCGATACCTGCCCGTGCAGCTCGCTGACGCCGTTTGCGTAACTGCTGGCCCGTATCGCCAGCACAGGCATCTTGAACGGTTCGCCCTCGTCCTCAGGCAGTATCCTGCCTAAAGAAATCAGCCGTCTCGCGTCTATTCCAAGCGATGGCGCATAACTGTCGAAGTATTTGTGCATCAGCTCCGTGCTGAATTCGTCAACACCCGCCCTGACAGGCGTATGCACCGTGAAAATCGTCCCCGCCTTTACCGCCTCGAACGCCTCGTCGAAGGATACTTTTGTCTCGTTCATTATGTATCGCATTCGTTCGAGAGCTGAAAATGCGGTGTGTCCTTCGTTAAGATGACATACCGTCGGCTTGATGCCCATTGCGTAAAGCGCACGCATACCGCCGATGCCCATCATAAGCTCCTGGCGAATTCTCATTTCCGTATCGCCGCCGTAAACCGTCGTCGTAATCATACGGTCGGTCGCGGAATTATTCGGCAGGTTCGTGTCTAACATATATAACCTGGTGCGTCCCACCGAGCATAGCCATATCTGGGCGAATACCTCTCTGCCCGGATACTCCACGCTGATTATCAACGGCTGGCCGTCGCTGCCTCGCACTAACTCAAGCGGCATATTATAAAAGTCGTTCTCAACGTATGCCTCCTGCTGCCATCCGTCAACGTTGAGATACTGGCGGAAATAACCCTTTTGATACATCAGCCCCACGCCGACTAACGGGATACCAAGGTCCGATGCGCTTTTGATATGGTCGCCCGCGAGTATCCCCAGACCGCCCGCGTAAATCGGCAGACATTCGTGAATCCCGAACTCCGCGCTGAAATACGCCAGCGTCATTTTCGTCGATTTGGGACACACCGAATCAAACCACGTCGGCCCTTCGAGATATGCTTGAAGTTTCTCCGACGCCTTTTTCAATTCGGCGATAAATCCCTGGTTTTTCGCCAGCGCGTTCAGCCGTTCCTGCGGCACGCTCCCCAGCATCTTGACCGGGTTATGCCCGCAGCTCTGCCACAGCGCCGGATCAATCCGCGAAAATAAATCGATAGATTCAGGGTTCCACGACCAGAACAGGTTCACTGCGATTGCCTGAAGGTCATTCAAAACCTCAGGCAGCGCCGGCAGGACCGTGTAGTTACGAATCTTAAGCATTTTCACCTCTTCTCAGCGTTGCAACTCTTTTTCGTTTCAATTGCAGGGCGTGGCAAACCCCGCCGACCGTCCCACAAAGCTAATGAGCGTAAACACTTACACCCCCCATATAATCGGCCAAAATACGCCCCCGCTTAATACCAAAAACCCCCGAAATACACCCTCCGATTTACTTATATGACCTTGTGAGGGGACAAAAAAAGGGCCTGTTGTTACAGGCCCTTCTATACAGCAGGTTTTACCTCCGCAGATGCCGTAAGAAAGCGAATTGAAGAAACCCATCACATTCAATGGGCAATCGTTGCTTGTGTCCGAAATTCCAAATTCAATAGGCGTTTTCGGGCCTCAAGGCCTGATTTCCCAGGGTTAAGGGTATCGGTTTTTTCAAATATGGCTTTCTATACCAAACACCGCAGGGGTGCCCGCCATAATTACTTATATGTTTTTTCAAAGAAAAAAGGGGCGATTTAAATCGCCCCGTATTAACTTGTCGCGTCCGCTTTTTTCGGACCTTGTAACCATGACTCGTAACTCGACTCTCGTGGCTCGTTTTTATCGTGCGACGGGTCACGAGCGACGAGCGACGGCTTTGTCGCTACTGCGCCTATTCGGCTTTCACTTGATAATTTCTGCAAAGGAATTTTTATCCGACGTTAACCCCTTTGAAATGCGAATGTTGAGTACTGTTGTTTTGTATGAGTTTTGCGAAGATACCACAAGATACTCAGGTCAATAGCGATGAACAACTCTGAAACGAGCCCATCCAGCTCGTGCCCGCGAGATTCTCGTGAAATTTTCGAAGCCCGATGCTAATATAAGCAACAATGCTAATCGACCTGATAACACATTATGGTTATGCTGCCCTGTTCGGGCTTTTGATGTTCGGGATTATAGGAATTCCGATTTCAGAAGAGCTTTTGCTGCTTTACGCCGGCTACAACGTCTCAATGAACCGAATGTCTCTCATACCCACTATCGCCGCAGGCGCACTTGGGGCAATGTGCGGCGTAACAGTCAGCTATCTCGTAGGCCGATTTATCGGGCTGCCTGCTATACACAGGTTTGGACGATTCTTCCACATTACAGATGATAATCTCAAAAAGGCCCACGATTGGTTTGAGCGTTGGGGAAAGTGGACGCTTACATTCGGCTACTTTATACCAGTCGTGCGCCATCTTTCGTCAATCGTTGCAGGCACATCTGAACTGGCCTGGCACGAATTCGCTATTTTCGCTTATAGCGGCGCATTGATATGGGCAAATGTTTTCGTTCTGGCCGGTTTCTTTCTCGGCCCTGAAACTCTCAAGATAGCTGATGTTGTTAGCCGTAACCTTACACTGCTTTCAATAGCAACCCTGCTGAGCGTGACCATCATTTTGCTTGTCAGGTACTACCTTGTGCGACGAAAGAAAAACGCTAATCGAGGCACATAGAAGAGATTTAACGCTTCATTGCTGCTATCGCCGCGACAAGGCCGAAGAGAAAAAGAACCGAGTTATGTAAGGCGGGGTTTACCCTGCCGAATTGCCTAACAATTTTACTTGCCGCAATCGCTGTTTTAAATGAGTCATTCCCACATTGGGCCAAATGTACTTCTCAGAAACCCTCCCACACGGCATAGGCCTTTGGCTTTGTTTTTAAGTAGAATTTCAAGGACTTTGCGAGACACAAAAAATACGTTCCTATCATAATTAAAAATTCTATCCTCTATTTTAACTCCCTGAACTTGGAAAAAATCCAAACCGTTAATCTCATTTGTCGGTACGCGTAAACCTGCGAAGCGCAAAATGTGTGAATTAATGGTTGAATGAATATCACAATAAAATGGCGAATCGTGATGCAAGCCAAGGAAATCAGGGGTTAAAAACATATCATCAGCCTGACGATATATCGAATGTATGATACGGGCTACAAACGGTGTTTCTGCGCCAGGTGCCGGGTCATCATCGGCTGAAGCACCTTCCTTACAATTGTAACCGGTTATTTCGTTTTCGGTAAAAAGATGGATCCGTCTGGGCAGGATAACATATTCAGTTGGCTCATAAGTCAGACCTGTTATACCTTCAGATTCAAAAATCCTTTTCATGCGCGCCGATACGAGCAAGACAATCTCTTTATCAAATGCATAATCCACTGTCCCGATATCAAGACGTGATGCTCGTTTCTTTTTTACTCGGACTGGCGGTAGTAGTTCAGCTCCCTCAAAGCATTCGTCATAATTACAAGTAGGGCGGTGCATATTACAAAAAATCTGTGTTCCGTGCCGTAGCTTTAGCGGAGAAATTCTAAAATGCGTATAATTTGAAATCTCCTTTTTGTCTATCTCGATGTAATAATCTCTTCGGTACTCTCCGGTACCTATTGAATCTCCTAATAAATTATCTAAATACAATACTGCATCGTGGTGTTCGGCATTTATTTCCAAGAACGACGGAATTTGCGAACGAGAATGCGGTTTCTCCAAAATAGCTTTTTTAACATACGCGGGAAATTCTTCGCGAAGCAAGGCGACAATTTTGCCGTGATATGCAATTCGCTCAAGGCGCACATTTATATCCTATATCAACATTTCTGCAATATGTGGTGCGGCTATGCGGTTCGTAATTCTGCGCCAAGGGATTCAGTAAGCGACTTCAGAATTTCGGTCTGGAAGCCATCGACTGTTTCGTGAGTCAATGTACCGTCCGCGTCGCGGAACCACAACGAAAGCGTTATGCTCTTTTTGCCTTGGGGGATGCTCTTGCCGCGGAATATATCGACAAACTGCAATTCCTCAAGTTCAGCGGGGGCCTTCTTATAAACGGCGGCTTCGATATTCGCCCAGACGGTGTCTTCGTTTACAATTAATGACAGGTCCCGTTTTATAGCGGGAAATTTGGGCAATTGCTTCACTTTTATTGAACCGGCGTGAAGCGAGAGTAATTGTTCGAGGTCTAATTCTGCTCCGCAAATCGTTGTGTGTTTGAAATCGAATCTGTCGAGGACTTGCTGCGATGCCATACCGACCAAGCCGGCTTGCTTGTTATTAGCGATAACTTTTACGCCTGCCTGTGCCCAGCTAATTTCTGTCGGCTCAAATTTAACAACCGCATCGGAAGCAATGGTTTTTAAAAGCCCATCAACAACGCCTTTGATGTCCCTGAAATCGCTGTCGCAGGTAATCGTCAGGCGTGTCTTTTCAACGGGTAATTTTCCTGCTTGTGCGGGGATATATGTGTCTGCTATCTCAAAGAGCCGGCAGGGGGTGTTGCCTACGTTGTGGTTGGTTTTTATTACGCCAAACAGCGAAGGCAAAACACTTTGCCTGAGAAGGTTTGTCCCCGTCCTTGTAACATCCTTGACTGATAAGTGCTTTTTATCTTCGTTTTGTCCAAACAGCTCCGCATCTCGGCTATCTATGAAGCTGATTGTTACCGTCTCGTAAAACCTGCATCCCGTAAGATACGTCCCTATCGCGTCGATTGTTTTCGTGCGGGTATCCGTCGGCGAAACCTCAATCGTTATCGCGTTTTCCGTCGGTATCTTGTCATAACCATATACGCGGGCGACTTCCTCAATCAAATCCGCCTCGCGGTAAACATCGCTTCGCCACGTCGGCACCGAGCAGGTTATCTGTTCGCCGTTTTGCTTCGGCTCAAAACCCAATCGCGTCAGAATCTGGATTACCTTATCGCTCGGCACATCGATACCAAGCAGTTTTTTCAATCGCGCCAAACGCAGCGTCGCCTGTTTTGGTTTTGGCTTAACCGGATATGCGTCAATGACGCCTTTGGCTGCCTTGCCGCCCGATACCTGAATCATCAGTTGAGCGGTTCGCTTCGATGCCCAGTCGATATTCTCGATATCCACGATTCTGCAAAACCGAAACGCCGCCTCCGAAGGCAGCGACAAATTGCGTGATGTCGTCCGTACGCTCAACGGCGAGAAGAATGCGTCCTCAAGCAGTATCGTTGTTGTCGTGTCGCTTACTTCCGTATCAAGTCCTCCCATAACGCCCGCCACCGCGACCGGATATTTCGAGTCGGCGATTACGAGCATATCGGAAGTCAATTCGCATTTCGAGCCGTCGATACTGATGATTTGTTCTCCGGCTTCCGCTTTGCGAACGATTATCTTCCCGCCGAATAATCTCTTGTAATCAAATGCGTGCGGCGGCTGCCCCGTTTCCATCATCGCGTAGTTCGTCGCGTCAACAACGTTATTGACGCTCCGCATCCCAATCGTCTCAAGGCGTTTGCGCATCCAGTCAGGCGTCGGCCCAACCTTAACCCCCTCGATAATTCTCGCCGTATAACGCCCGCACAACTGGGGCTCACGAATCTCAACGCTCGCGAATTCCGACGCCGGCTTCGATGATTCCGCAAGCTCGACCTTCGGCAGTTTCAATTCTTTGCCCGTCGCTGCAGCAAGCTCACGCGCGACGCCGATATACCCAAGGCAGTCGCCACGATTGCTCGTTACCTCAACATCGATTACCGCGTCATTATCCAAGACCTCGATACCCTCGTATGGGAATCCGCGATTGCTTAGAATCTCCGCGACCTCCTGCGCCGACAGCTCGATATCAACATAATCCTTAAGCCAGCTTAATAGAACTTTCATAAGTCAAATAAAGTAACTTTTAGCGGGACTACTGTCAATGAAATTGATAATTGGTTATTGATAATTGATAATTTGAAAACGCATATCCCGTCTGTCGAGTGTTTGCAGTATCAATAATCACTCATCAATAATCAATAAGCTTACTCTTTCTTTGGTATGCAGACACATTCTTCCGCCGGCTCGCCGCAGCCGCTGCAAACCCCGTCCTCTATCGGTGCCCCGCATAGCTCGCAGGGCGAACATCCGCAGGTCTGACACATATTGCACGTCCTTATTATTTTTATTGTTTAACGTTTACCGCCTTGCGAATCCCGTAATTTGTCGCAATCATCATGTCCGCCTGTGGCAGCTGCTGGCGCGGTATGACCACCGTCGGCTCATCCAGCTCGAATTCTACGACGTCATATTTGCCGCTTGGGTTCAGTTTCTGCGCCTTGACGATGTCGCTTAATCGGCTGATGGGCATACCATTAAACTTGCTCACAACAATCTGCGACAGGTCGGTATAACCGAGGTTTATCTGCGCGGGCAAAACATAACTCAGTATTACAATTTCCCTGCGCTGGGCTGTCGGCTTAAACGCCATATCCCTGAGGTAATGCAGCATATGAGGTGTAACCTTGCCTTCCCAGTCCTTGCCCCAGTTGGCCAGATAGGCCCTTGTCAGTTTCTGAAACACAAATCCGCCCGTAACCACGTACTCCGGCTGCTGGCCGTATTCGTAATAGGGGACAAGCATTTCGCCCACGTCGAAATTTTTCGCCTGCACGTGCAGCTGTTGTTTAGCCCCCTCTCGCCATATATCAAAAACAATATCATCGCCGACTTTGTGACTTGTGATTAAATGATGGAACATTATGCGGTCGTATGGCGGGTACTGGAATTTGCCGTATGCGTCAATCTCTTTGCCGTCTATTGAGAGAATCACGTCGCCCGCCTTTAATGATTCACTGCCCGTGCCTATGTTATACACGCTGGCAACCTGCACGCCGTTTTTCATCGTCGCGGGCATCTTGAGATATGCTCGCGTTGTCGGGTCGAGCAATACCTCGGTTGTAAAGCCGACCACAGGCACTCCGGAATAGTTGCTGTCCTTCGCCCTGGCAAGGAAGTTGTTGATTACCGACGCCGGTATAAGCCCTGCCTTATTGGTGCCGTCGTTCCAGCAGGCGATTCCTATGGGTGTTGAGCCCTCGCAGTAAAGCTGCCCTATGCCTGTTTCTTGCGATATATTTGTTATGATAAAAGTCAGGAAATCAGCATAGGAAATCGGCGATTTATGCACCTCGGCCCAGTCAAGATATCCCTGTCCTGTCGTTATCTCGCCGACTGAGTTGAGCCAGTAATAAGTCAGCTTGACGCCTTTGTGAAACTGATCTGTAAACTTTATTGGCGTTAGCGGTTTTGTCATCGCGTTCGGCTCAAGCTCCAGCAGCGCAAGGTCAACCTCGTAATCGATTATCTTTATCGTCGCCGGTATGTATTCGTTCTGGCCAGAGACCTTTGCCTTGATTAGTTTCGCGTCCGTCAGGTTCCACGCTGGTGTTATAACCAGATGACTGTCAACCGCGCATCCGACGTCGCTCTTCTTCTGAATGTCGGTATTCTTCCACGGACGTATCTGGTCGTAACCGTATGACGAAATTTCAAGATATACAATCGACCCCTTCATTGCCTCGCGTGTCTGGTCCTCTCCAGCTCTCGCCGAACCCGCCGCGACCAGGACTGCCATAATTACCGTTAAAATGCCAAATCTCAAAACTAAATCCTGATTTCCTGTTCTCATTGCTGCACCTCCTTCCGGTCTGAGCCGGTTGAAGGCAATTGCACCTGCTGCGGTATATCATATTTTGTGAGTATCTTCGCCTGTTGTGCGTGCGCCTCTTTCGCGTCGAGTATCAATGGCCGATCTATACCCATAAACGCAATCGTGTAATAACCTTCAGGCGGCTTATCGAATGCCTTCCACACGTCCGCAAGCCCCTCGATTGTCGTCCCGTTTATACTTTCGACCACCTGGCTTTTGAATCCGCCCGCGTACGCGTTTATCTCATCCGGCATTATCTCCGAAAGCACGACGTATTCCTTCCTCGCCCTGTCCTCGTTTAGCTGCATCGAATTGTGGAACAGGTATCGCAGATAAAACGGCGCATCTATAATCCAGTCAGCTCCCCAGGTTTCGAGATAATTGCGTGTAGCCGGCACAAAAACAAGTCCCCCGAAGCAAACGTATTCCGGCTCGATATCGTACCGCCTCGCGAATTCAAAAACAGTCCTGTTTAGCGCAACCGTCGCCGTCGCCTTTGTAAGTTTCCCGTCGCGGTAAAACGCAAGCTCTACCGTTTGCCCTATTTGTTTTGTCTCCACCACCTCCGACATATCGAGCTTCAACCCGTATATTTCCACTCTTCCGTCGTTGTCGATTGCGTACTGGTCAATCTGCGTCAGCACATCGCCCGCTTTCAAAATCGATTCGACCGAGCTGTGCATTATGGTATCAATCACAACTATACCCTGCTGGTCCGCCGGCACCTTAAGATAATCCTTATATGCCGGGTTATGCAGCCCTGGGTACAGCATTATGCCCAGTGTCCCGAACCCATCGTATTTGCCGTCGTTTATGTCCGCCAGAAAATGCCTTATCACAGTCGTCGGAATCATATATCCGATGTTCTCCGCCTGCCTAAGCCCCTGGAATGCCACGCCCACGACCTTGCCGTCCTGTATAACAGGCCCGCCGGAGTTACCCGGGTTTATCGCCGCGTCCGTTTGAATTACGAGGTGCGAATCCGCCCCCGTGTGTGCGTATGTGTCCACCTGTATTCGCGAAACAATACCTTTCGTTACCGATATCCGTCTACCTCCCATAGGGAATCCGTATGTCTCAACTGCTGTGTTTACCCCCGGCAGTTCTACCAGCTCAAGCGATTTTGTGTCATCAAAAAAGCTCTTGTCTTCAACCGCCAGTAACGCCAAATCGCAGTCGTGTCCGATGAATGCCACCTTTGCGGGATACCGCTTCGCCACGCCTTCTTTTTGAATCTCAATGTATTTGTTATTGCTCACGTTGTGTGCGTTGGTCAGTATTTTATTATCCCCGATGATAAACCCCGACCCCACTCCCTGCGCCATTGCCTTCGGCTTCCACGGTGTTATATAATCGAATTCCTGCCCCGCGCTGCGTATCATTACTACCGATTTATCCATCCCCTCAAGACCCACTTGCCCGGCGGCCTTAATTTCACCACAGATTGCGCCGATTACGCAGAGAAAAACTAAAACTTTCTTTAAATCCGCAATTTGAGTTGTTCCCATTTTTCATTTCTCCAATTAACGCCGTCCTTGTCTGTGCAGGTCAGTGTTTCCCAACGATACTACCGCGCTAGCAGGGCAATTACAACGGTCTTCCGCTGTTCAATGTTTAGCCCCAAAATATTGTTTTTTCTGTTCCGAAACGTTATAAGTTGTTTTGGCTAAAGCTGAATTGAGCCAAAAAAAGAGAGTATAGATATGACAAAAATACATTCTTTAAAGCTGGATATCGTAACAGTCGGTCTTATATTGATTTTTGTCTTTGGCCCAATTGCAGCAGGGCAGCAGGACCTGATGCCGCATCTTCAAAAGCAGGGTGACGCGACGCAGTTGGTTGTGGATGGTAAGCCATTTCTGATGCTCGCCGGCGAATTGGGCAACTCTGCCGCGTCGAGCGTTGATAATATGAGGCCGGTATGGCCCCGCCTTGCCGAATGCAATCTTAATACCGTGCTTATGCCCGTTTACTGGGATTTGATTGAGCCGCAGGAAGGCAAATTTGATTTTGCGATGGTTGACGGCCTCATACGTGACGCCCGCCGTAATGATTTGCATCTCGTTCTGCTCTGGTTCGCAAGCTGGAAAAACAGCATGGCCTGCTACGCTCCATATTGGGTCAAGACAAACTACGAACGTTTTCCTCGTGCTCAGGATGCGGCAAGTAAAGGGCTCGAAATCCTGTCGCCGTTCAGCGAATCAAACTGCGATGCCGACTCTCGCGCCTTCGCCGCCCTTATGCGGCACATTCATCAGTTTGATGGTGACAAACGGACAGTGATTATGGTTCAGGTCGAAAACGAAGTCGGTATGATACCCGAATCAAGAGACCATTGTGCCGCTGCAAATGAGCAGTTCGATAAGCCGGTGCCAAAAGAGCTGATGGATTACCTGCAGGAGCATAAAGGTGCGCTCGTACCGGAACTCAACGACGTTTGGAAGGCAGAGGGCTTCAAAACTTCAGGAACATGGGAAGAGATTTTCGGCAGCGGAATCGGCACGGAGGAAATTTTTATGGCTTGGTTCTATGCCCGTTATATTGATAGAGTTGCTGTTGCTGGTAAGGCCGAATATTCGCTGCCGATGTTTGTCAATGCCGCTTTAATTCGTCAAGGGTTTAAGCCCGGACAGTATCCAAGTGCAGGCCCGTTGCCGCATTTAATGGACATCTGGCGGGCAGGAGCGCCGAATATCGATTTTCTCTCCCCCGATATCTATTTTCCAAATTTTGTCGAGTGGATTAACAAATTCGACCGCTCCGGCAATCCTGTTTTTATCCCTGAAGTCGGCAGAGGTTCCGAAAATCCCGCAAACGCTTTTTATGCCATTGGCCGACATAACGCGATGGGCTTCTCACCGTTCGCTGTCGAATCCTTCGTTAAATCCGATTCTGAGCTTGCCTATGCATACGATGTCCTTTCGCAGTTGACGCCGCTGATTCTTGAAAATCAGGGGAAGGGGACCATTACAGGCGTGATTGTTGACTTTAATAATCCGGCTAAGCAGGTTCGGCTCGGTGATTTTCGGCTCAACGTAAAGTTGGACGCCGGCTGGGGCAAATCTCTTACCTCCGACATGCTCGCGGGCAGCATTATCATTTCCATGGGGTCTGATGAATATTTAATTGCCGGCAAAAGCCAGGTGATTACCTTCGAACCGAACTCTGCGGGCGACCCCATTGTCGGCATTGCCTCGATTCAGCGGGGACATTTCGTAAAAGGCCGATGGGTTACGGACCTTTATCTGAATGGCGATGAAAGTCATCAAGGAAGACATCTCCGCCTTCCACCCGAACGTTACGACATCCAGCGTATTAAGCTCTATCGCTACCGCTGACAATTAACGGACTTCCGCGCATAACGCGGCAGGTTCCGTCGTGAATATATAAACGGGCTATTTCCGGCGTCTGCGGATAATCGCTGTGATACCGAGCCCAAACAGTGCAATCGTTGCCGGCTCAGGAATCTGCGTTCCCGTCAGCTCAAAATTATCGAACGCCAGTTTGCCGCTGCCATGGTTGTCGAAGTCATTGAATCGCAGCTCTACTACCGGCTGGTTCTCAATGGCGTCCAAACTGGCAAGAGAATACGCGAAACTATGGAACGTCGAGTCTCCAACGATGGGCGTATTATTCAGTATATTTGTCCACGCGTCCGTGTCATTGAGCCGGTAATCAATATCGAATGAATTGGTCTTGGAACTCCATGCCTTGTAATCGAACCGCAAGCTGATATCGGTCCAGCCGGTCGTATTGAGAGTAACAATCCATCTGGCGTTGTCGCCGCTTACCTTTATTTCATCCCATCCCGCTGACTGACCCGCTGCGTGTGAAACTCCCGCCGCATCCGTGTATGCCACGCCGTCTTTGCCGTCCGGGTCAAGTGTTCCGCCCGAAAGTACCAGTGTGGGCATTGCAACCAGGTTTTCAGCCGTTGGATTTGTGGTATAACCGGCGGCATTGGGGCCAAAATCCCATATTGCCATCTGTGTAGCGCTTGCTGAAGTGATTCCAATTACAAAAATGACCAATATTGCAGAAAAGAACCTTTTCATCTCTCTCGTCCTTCCCTATAAGTGCTTAATGGTGTGGTTCTCTCTTCTTCTGGACCTATAAAAACGAAGGTCCTACTATTGATTTCATTATACCACTGTATTTCGTATAAATCAAGTAAATTTCCAAAAAGATGTTGACGCCATTCAAGAAAGCGGTTTATACTCCTGCGATTTTTTGACCTGCCCTTCGTCATGGTAGCTGGTTTGTAGCTTCTACCACGGAGGATATAGCCGAAATTTTTTGGAGGCAATATGGCTGGTGAAGTAAAAGATATTTTGAAAAACAGGGTTAACGGCAAACACTTTGACCGATTAATTGCGGTTGACCACCCTAAGATGCACCATTTCATTGCGGATGCTATCGAGCTGACAAATCCGGCTTCCGTCTATGTCTGCACCGACTCGCCGGAGGACATAGCGCATATCCGCACCCTTGCCATAAAAAACGGCGAGGAAATCCCCCTCGACATCAAGGGCCACACCTGCCATTTCGACGGTATTAACGACCAGGGACGCGATACCTTCAGCACAAGATACCTCCTGCCCGCCGGCTCATCGCTCGGCGAAGCACTCCAATCCGTTGAAAAACAGGCAGGAACCAAAGAAATCCGCGACCTCCTCAAAAACTCGATGTCAGGCAGGGAAATGATTATTTGCTTCTGGACGCTCGGGCCGACCGGCTCCGATTTCACCATCCCCTGTCTTCAGATTACCGATTCGCCATACGTCGTTCACAGCGAATCACTTCTCTATCGCCCCGGATACGAGCAGTTCAAAAAACTCGGCGAAAACCACGGCTTTTTCAGATTTCTCCACTCCGAAGGCGAACTCGAAAACGGCATCAGCAAAAACTATAATCTTCGCCGCGTTTATATCGACCTCGAAGACGAATTGGTTTACTCCGTAAACACCCAGTACGGCGGCAACACCATGGGCCTAAAAAAACTCGCCCTTCGCCTCGCCATCCAGAAGGCCTCGCGAGAGGGCTGGCTCGCGGAACACATGTTCGTTATGGGCGCACACGGACCAAAGGGACGCGTTACTTATTTCACCGGCGCGTTTCCCTCCGCCTGCGGCAAGACCTCAACCTCGATGCTGCCGGGCCAGACAATCGTCGGTGACGACATCGCCTATTTCCGCAAAAAAGACGGCCAAATCCGTGCTGTCAACGTTGAAAAAGGCATCTTCGGCATCATCCAGGACGTCAGCGAAAATGACGACCCCGTCATTTATAAAGTCCTCACAAGTCCGACAGAGGTCATCTTCTCCAACGTCCTGCTCGACGCGAATAAAAAACCATACTGGCTCGGTATGGGTTGTGAAATACCGCCCGAAGGCACCAATTTCTCCGGCGCATGGTTCAACGGTAAATCCGATGACCAGGGCAATCCCATTCCGCCCGCTCACAAAAACGCCCGTTATACCCTTAGCATCCCGGACCTCGACAACTGTGACCCTGCCCTCAATGACCCCAATGGTGTTCCCATTGGCGGCATGGTTTACGGTGGACGCGACAGCGACACATGGAATCCCGTTGAGCAGGCCTTCGACTGGAACGAAGGAATTATTCTCAAAGGCGCGGCTCTCGAATCGGAAACAACTGCAGCGACTCTTGGCAAGCAGGGTGTCAGAACATTCAACCTTATGTCGAATCTCGACTTCGTTTCGATACCGCTCGGCAAATATGTCCAAATCAATCTCGACTTCGCCAAAGGCGTCAAAAAACCGCCCCTCATATTCTCCGTCAATTACTTTCTCCGCGGAAAAGACGGCAAATACCTCAATACTATGGCAGACAAGCTCGTCTGGATTCTCTGGGCGGAGCTTCGCGTCAATGGCGATGTCGATGCAATCAAAACGCCGACCGGTTTCATACCTATTTATGATGACCTGGTCCGGCTGTTCAAAGAGCATCTCAAAACCCAGTTCACAAAAGACGATTACGAAAAACAGTTCACTATTCGTGTCCCGGAAAACCTCGCCAAACTCGACCGCGTCGAGAAGATTTATCGCCAGAAAGTTCCCGATACTCCCAAAATCCTGTTCGATACCTTCGCCGAGGCCAGAAAACGCTTCAAATCCGCCGCCGAACAGTATGGGGATTATATTTCTCCCTTCGAGCTGCTTGGTAGGTAGGGGGCTGATGGTTTTTGCTGCCTGATTACCGTATTCATACGGACGTTGTAGTATTAAAAATTTGGTTTGGGCAAAATGGCATTGCTTAATTCTCTATTTTGCTAACCACTTGAATAATCGCTGTCCCTTCAGTCGTAACCTCTTGCAGCAAAATAAGTTAGCTGCTTTTGGGGCTGTTTTTAGACCTCAACCTCCGATTTGCCTATTATGCCAATTTCGCTAATTTGGCCTTTAATCTGGGACAAAAAGCAAAAAGTCCTATAATTCATTTGACTTTGTCTCTTAAGCAACGTAGAATAAGATATTGAAGAAGAAATGGGAGAGATTGCCCTCATCTTCACGCAGGGCATTCTCACCAAAATCGTGTTTTCGCGGCGGTGCAAGGGTGAATGTGTCTGCACTGGAGATGGGGCGATAAGTAATGAGTGATAGTTCGCGCAAGGTGCCTTCTGGCGCAAAAGAGTTGAGCTTTCAGAACGGAAACAGCAAGCACGGACAGCAGGATTCTGCGTCTGCGCAGTCGTTTTATACTCGCACGCATAACCATTTTCTCGGCAATTCCGCTGCGTTCAACTCCGTAATGGAGATTATCAGGGCTATTGCCGCTCGTGAATGTCCGGTTATTATTACCGGCGAAACAGGCGTCGGCAAGGAAATGGTCGCCCGCCAGATTCACGTCTCAGGCAGCCGCGCCGACCGCGTTTTTGTCCCCGTCGATTGTACCACCCTTACAGGCCAGTTATTCGAGAGCCAGTTATTCGGCCATGTCAAAGGCGCATTCACAAGCGCCGTTGACAGCACGCTCGGTTTCTTCAGGGCGGCAGACGGCGGTACGATTTTCCTCGATGAAATAAGCGAAATACCCCTCGAGCTTCAGGCAAAGCTCCTCCGAGTCCTCCAGGAACGCCGTGTAACGCCCCTCGGCTCCGCTATGTCGTATCCTGTTGATGTCCGCGTCCTGTGCGCGACCTGCAAGGATCTGTATGGTATGGTCAAAAAGGGCACATTCCGCTCAGACCTTTATTACCGCCTCGACGTTGTTCGCCTTGAGGTGCCTCCGCTTCGTCATCGCCGGGAAGACATCCTCGATTTGGCCGAATACTTCCTCAAAAACCAGTCGGCCTTCTACAATGAGCCGCCCAAGACATTCAGTGAATCCGTCAAACGTCTCCTGCTTAATTACGCCTGGCCCGGCAACGTCCGCGAGCTTGCCAACGCCATCGAGCGTGCTTACGTTCTCACCGAGGGCTCCGAAATTCAGCCCGCTGTAATGCCTTTCGAAATCATAATAGCTGATTCGCCTTCTTATCCCAAAGACCAGTTGCCGACCCTCGATGAAGTAAAACGCAGGGTCATTACCCAGACCATCGAATACACCAAAGGCCGAAAAATCGCTGCCGCAAGAATTCTCGGCATCGATCGCCGCCAGCTCAATCGCCTTATGGAAAAATTCGGCATCCCCGCCGCCGAAGCCGACGAAAACACAAAACAGTAACCCTGTCCTGTTCTTCCGAAATCCGCATTACAAAATCATAAATCAGCAATCATAAATGACGATGTTCCATTCTGGTCACCTCTGACTAAAGTGGTCATATCATCGAAGTCCCATTCTAACGCAAGGACTTACGACAATAATTGTCGCCTATCTATGACCAATATGGTCGACAATTGTTTTATGCCTTATCAAGGCCTCTGTAAAAATCGACCAACGTAACCCCTTTGCTGTAAACGACTTAAAAAAATCTATTTTTCGCGGCACGGTCTGGCACGCCATTCGCTCTATATGTATAGCGAAGAAAAAAATAAAGCATCCGTAGGCGAATAAGCCGCAGAGTATTTAGGAACGTAGATGGTTGTTCTTGTTCAGGCGACAGTTTTAACAGTGGGTTTAAACGGCAGAAATGAAGTGTTAAGAGAACTGCCGATAAGATTGATAAAAATGCAGTCGGGTCTTGAGGCTGCTCGTTCTTTGAAAAATGAAAAGGTGAACAGCGTAATCAGCAGATGGGATTTGGATGATATGCCCGATGGAAGATTTCTCAAATCTTTCAAAGCGGCTAAACCCTATATCCCCACGATTGCCCTGATAAAGCCAGGCAGCAAAGCTCAGGAAATCGCTGCCAGGTCTTTGGGCGTCTCCGCGGTCCTTGCTGAGGATGCAACCGACAATGTCTTAAGAGACACGGTTGTCAATCTGCTCGGTATCCATGGTGACGTCGCCATCAAGGCAATATATTCTGCTGGTAATGTTGAGGAGCTAATGAGAGAAGGCTGATTCCGATGGCTTATCCGGCTGCGGCTTGGCGGCTTCGCCGAGACCGGTCGGGATATCGAAAAGCCATTATCTTTCTGAGAGCACGCACGGCCTGCGCCGTGATTAAATAGCTCACAAGGAGTTTTCTCCCCCCAAGCTGGGTTTGTTACCGTGAAAAGATTAAAAAAATCTAAAGCGAGGTCAATAAACCCGGCACGAATATCGACATCCTGTCCCGTATGGGACGGGGTGATTAAGATAACAAATTCTACACATATTCTCTCTCTCCCTTCTTCGCTGGATTTGATACTCTCTCTCTTCTCAAATCCAGCTCGCAACCATACGCGGTCAATCGGCCGCGACAAGGGTAATAAACTCATTCTCTCTCTCCCTTCTTCGCTGGGTTTCGACTCTCTTCGCAAACCCAGCTCAAATACAGCCGCGGCTTGGCCGCGATTAGTATAAAAGCTCATTCTCTCTCCCCTTCTTCGCTGGGTTTCGACTCTCTTCGCAAACCCAGCTCAAATACAACCGCGGCTTGGCCGCGATTAGTATAAAAGCTCATTCTCTCTCCCCTTCTTCGCTGGATTTGAAACTCTCTTCGCAAATCCAGCAGTTTAAAAGCGCCCCGTAGCATTGAGAACGGCGGGACGATAGTAATACGGTAGCGGAGGCGGGTAAAGTAGTGGAGGCGGGTAAGTTAGTTCTCCCTTTTCTTCGCTGGGTTACAGCTTGTTTCCAAAAAACAGGCGAACCCAGCATGGCTGTTCGCATAATCGTGTGTGCGATTGTGCTTTAAGATAACAGTGTGAAAGTCGCTGGGCCGGTCAGGTTAAAAAACCTGTTCGGCCCAGTAAGTTTTTACCGCGGAAATATCGAGCCAGGAATCAAGCCGGCTCGCGCAAGTAATACCTGCGTCAGGAAAGACGCGGGGAATAAGTTTGGCAGTTTGTAGCAAAAAGGAGTGTTTGCATGTCAAAGATTTATGTAGTATTCAAAGATGTGTTATTATTCCCCCTGTTGCTGTCTATTGGTTTTTTGGCAGCCGTCATATTGATGAATTCACCGCTTGTTCGGGCGTTGTGGATGGAAGGCATTTAACATTCGGCATTGGTGTTAACCCGCCATATCCTGCGTCCAATCTCTGAACCCCCAAAACGGGATTCCGAAACGACATCGGGCTCTCCGCTTCGCTTCATGTCGCTTCGTGGCTCGCCTTTGGCGTGTCGAACCCTGCTCTGCCGCTTCGCGTCAGGCGGGTTCTCATCCCTTGTGGGTATTCTTGACTGGTGGGTTTTTAGAAACATTCTGAGCGGTTTGAAAAAACAATAAAGGGTGAAAGACGGGATTCGAACCCGCGACCCTCGGAACCACAATCCGATGCTCTATCCAACTGAGCTACTCTCACCGCTACAGTTCGTTATTTTACACTCATTATCAATTATTTGCAAGTTTCGCTATTTTTTACTGAACGCTGTCCGCTGAACGTTATGCGCTGCACGCTATAAGTTACCGATGGCCGAGTAATCTCGCGGGCAAAAATAAAATGGCCTTGAGCAGGGCAAGAAACGCCTCCGCGGCAATACCCACAATGCGAAACGGAATCGACAAAAGCCATACAAATGGCCACAAAATAAGCGCTAACAGCGCTATTGGCCAGCACAGCACTAACAAAATCGCCCACAACAGTAATATGAGTAATACCTTCACCGTCTGTCTCCTTAAATTGTCCTGCCATGATATTATAAAGCAAAAATAAAAAGGTAAAAAGTAAAAAAAGCTTAGTGCCTTTGTGTTATGACCCTGCCATCGAGATTTATCCGCCGTACAGTGTGGCGTGATTTTTTCCCCTGTCAGGGAAGATTACATTCCGAAAGACACCGGCTAACCCGCCACACTATCCGGCAGGGAGGATTTTTCCAAAAACATATTAGGAAAAATATGTGGGTGTTCCCGATTATTACTCTTTTTCAAGTTGAGATATAATAATAATTCGGGCTACATTTCCTATTATTAAAACTGCGGCAAATATAATAGCAACCATTTGATAGTTGTAGTTCAGCAATTCCCACATGGAATTATATTTTGAGATAATAAAGTTTATTATTGTAAGTAAGGCGAGAGCGATAACAAGCCAAGAGAATCCATTCTGGACGAATGGGTTAACTCTGGGGAGCGAATGGGTGCGATAAATAGTGAGGGTACAAGGGAACGTAAAAATCCACAAACCAGCCGAATAGATAATCTGGAATGTAGTTAATATGAAAACTATTATCCCTGCGATTAGCCCGAACATCCATATGAAGTTGATCAGGTAGAGAATAACAAAAGCCTTAACGAATAGAAGAAAGCCTATAGAATAAGGAAGTTGTCCTTGTTCCCAGAATAAACTCAAGTAGCGGTGCACTGTGATCCCGACAAGAATCAACAGGATGATGACAATATTCAACATAGTTTCTTCTTCCTTCTCATAACATAATAATCCATGACATAATTTCCACCGAGTTTATACTGCCATTATAAGAATTACCATTGCGGAACAAAGCCCATTCTATGTCACCTAATTTATAAAAAAGCAACAGGTGATAACGGAAATTTAACCGGACGCAGAGTTTTCCACGCGGTCCGGTTCACTGATATGTTTGACATTGATGCCTTGAATGGTTCCTGTGGATATACTTGTTGCTGTCCTACTAACAAATGATAACGTTTGTATTTTCGAAACGGTATCTTGAAGAGATTCAATATCTCGTGCGTTTATAGTCAAACATAGATCATATGGCCCCAGAACAACATCGGCTTGAGAAACATTAGGTATATCTGTTACGAAATCGTGAATCTTGCCGCGATCAATATTTTTTGAACTAAGACGTACTTGGACAAACGCTTTCACGGGACTATCAAGCTTCTTATCTTGTGCATAGCCAAGCGACTTCAATATATTCCGTAATCCTTCATCCCATTCAGGGAAGAGGTCTATCCAATGAAGTTTCTTTAAATCTTCATGATTAGGCCTGCAATCGTCCAGTCGTACAGGAATCAAGTAGATATCACTTTCTGGATATTGCTTAAGGACATTCAAAGCTTCTGAGATTTCTTGGTTTACAAAGCCCCTACGGTTGACTGAAGTGGATGATAATAATGCTATAAAATACCTTGCTTCCCGGATAGCATTTGAAATGGCAACAGACCAATTCTCACCACCAAGCAACGATTCGGAATCAAGCCAAGGATCAAATCCTGCAGATTTCAGATCCATGTATAGGCGCTTTGCTGAATCAGCGTCCTCTTTTCCATAGCTTATAAATGCTTTGCTATTCATTCTTAGTATCCAACGGAAAATATCCACCACGTTTTGTCATCAATTTAGTATGTTGGCCGGAAAGAGTCAATAAAGAAGCAGCGTTCAGCGTGTAGCGTACAGCGGACAGGGGGGCTTTCCTCGGTTTTTTCAGTAGTAATCTGTGTTATTTGCTCGGCTTATAAATGAAGGCCAAAGGCCTTCGCGGACGAGGCGAAAGGGTATCGCAGATGCTTGTATCGAGAATACCCTTAGCTGAGAACGCCAAGCCGAGCAAATACAGTGCAATCAGTGGCTAATAAAAAAAGCAGCGTTAATCAGCGCAATCAGCGTCAAAAAAAACTCTGTGTCATCTGTGCAATCTGTGGCTAAAACCCTTTTGTGCCTTCCAGAAACTCCTTCAGTATCGTATCGTATTCATCCCTTCTGGTCATGTTCACCATATGGCCGCCTTTGCTGAAGGTATGGACCTGGGCGCCGGGGTAAAGGCCCTTCAATGCCGACCGCTCTGAAGCGTTCCAGCCGCGGTCATCCTCCGCTTCCATTATCAGAACTCTCCCGCCCCAGTTCTGCAAATTTTCCGTTTGCAGCCGGTAATTATCAATGAAATCAATCAGGCAGCGAAACTGGTTGACGATGAGTTGTTTCGTCAGGTAGAGGCCGACCATTTTGCTGAAATACTCCCGGTAAAATACTCGCTCCGGCTCCGTTAGAAGCGACAAATTTCGAGTCAACATGCTCTTAACCATTGGGCCAATCAATGCGCCCGGTAAAACAGACAGCACATGACTGAGGATTCTGGCCAGTTTTATCCGGCGTGCGCCGGCTACGCCGATATTGGCGAGAATCAATTCGCTTACCCTTTCCGGACACTCGCGTACAAAACATTGGGCCAGTGCTGCTCCCAGAGAGTGTCCGTGAACGGCCGCCGTTTGAACGCCTTCGGCGTCGAGAATGGCCGCGACGCCGGCTGTCAAATGCCGCATAGCAAAGGCGGTTGCCGGATAACTTACAGAGATGACTCTGCGCTCATTATGGAATTTCAGGATGCGCTGGAATTCCACTTCGGCGTCCGCGCCGGCCCCTTCGAGGAGTAATAAAACATTTTTGCCTTCTCCGCACGAGATGTAACGCCACAAGTGGCCCTGCGAAGTTAGAGATTTAACGGTGTGCGTGGCTCGAAATGCTTCAAGCTGGACATCTAAAATTATAGCATTTTCAACAGTGTTAGTCGTCATCTTTTTTCCATAGAACCGGCTGGTATTGTGCGTTTGCTTTCTACCACAAAGACACAAAGACACCAAGTTTTATTTTTGTTTTTTTCTTAGGATCTTAGCGGCAACAAAAAAAAGGCGCGGCCAAATTCAGCCGCGCCTTCATTGTCTTGTGTCTTGTGTCTTACTTATTCACCACTGCCTGTGCCGCCGCCAATCTTGCGATTGGCACTCTAAACGGCGAGCAGGAGACGTAATTCATCCCGACCTTATGGCAGAACTCCACGCTTGCGGGGTCTCCGCCGTGTTCGCCGCAGATACCAATTTCGAGGTCTTTGCGTGTCTTTCTGCCTCGCTCGATGGCAATCTTAATCAATTCGCCGACGCCGATTTGGTCGATTGACTGGAACGGGTCTCCCGGCAGTATTCCCTGCTTTAGATAATCGGGTACGAATCCGCCTATATCGTCGCGTGAGAAGCCGAAGGTCATCTGCGTAAGGTCATTGGTGCCGAATGAGAAGAATTCCGCCTCTGTGGCGATTTGGTTGGCGACCAAAGCCGCTCTCGGTATCTCAATCATCGTGCCTAATTTGTGGCGAATCTTCTTTACGCCCATCCTGGCGACAACCTGTGCGTAAACCTGTCTTGCCATATCGAGCTGGTTCTTCAATTCCTTCACGTCGCAGACAACGGGAATCATAATTTCCGGATACGGCTTTTTGCCTTCCTTCATCAATTCCGCTGCCGCCTCGAAAACCGCCCGAATCTGCATTTCGCTGACTTCCGGGTAAGTGATGCCTAAGCGCACGCCGCGATGACCCATCATCGGGTTTGTTTCGTGAATCGCTTCGGCTCTCTTTGCGAGGTCCTCAAGCGATATGTTCAGGTCTTTAGCCAGCGCTTCCTGCTTGGCCCTGTCCTGCGGCACAAACTCGTGAAGAGGGGGGTCAAGCAGACGAATCACAACGGGCATATTATCCATCGCCGCGAGTGTCCCCTTAATCGCTTTCTTAACATACGGGAACAGCTCATCCAGCGCCTTTTGTCTTTCTGTCTTGTTCTTCGAGACAATCATCTTGCGCAAAATGAACAATGGCTCATCGGAACCCTTGCCGTAGAACATATGTTCGGTCCTGAACAGCCCGATGCCTTCTGCGCCTAATTGTTTTGCCTTCTGAGCGTCTTCGGGGGTATCGGCGTTTGTGCGGACGCCGAGTTTCCTGATACTATCGCAAATCTTGAGGAAGCTGTTGAGCAGCACGTTTTCAGCGGTGTCATCGAGCATAGGCAGTTTACCTTCGTAAACCGCGCCCTTTGTGCCGTTGAGCGTGAGCCAGTCGCCTTCCTTGAGGATTTTGCCCGCGATGTGCAGTTCTTTCCTGCCGTAATCGACTTCGATTGCGCTGCATCCGACGACGCAGCATTTGCCCCAGCCGCGAGCGACTAATGCCGCGTGCGAGGTCATACCGCCGCGTGCGGTCAGGATGCCTTGTGCGGCCCGCATACCTTCGACATCTTCGGGGTTTGTTTCTTCGCGGACTAAAAGGACGTCCTTGCCCGACTTTTTCCAGTCAACCGCTGTTTGAGCGGAAAACACAATCTGTCCGACTGCGCCGCCCGGCCCCGCGGGCAAACCCTTCGCCATTGGCTTGCTTGCCTTTTCCGCCTTGGGGTCAATAATCGGGTGCAGCAGCTCATCCAACTGGTCGGGCGTAACTCGCGTTACCGCCTCTTCTTTTTTGATGAGCTTTTCTTTTACCATATCGACTGCCATACGCACCGCCGCCGGGCCATTGCGTTTGCCCACTCGGCACTGAAGCATCCAGAACCGCTCGCTTTCGATTGTGAATTCGATATCGAGCATATCGCGGTAATGCTTTTCGAGTTTCTTCTGCGTGGCGTACAGTTCCTTGTAAAGTTTCGGCATTCCCTTTTCTAAAGATACCAGTTCCTTGTTGTGGTCGCTTTTTGAAACCTCGTTGACAGGTGCAGGCGTCCTCGTACCCGCGACGACGTCTTCGCCCTGTGCGTTGACTAAGTATTCGCCGTAGAAGTAGTTTTCGCCGTTGCCCGGGTTGCGTGTAAACGCGACGCCGGTGGCTGATGTCTCACCCATATTGCCAAACACCATTGTCTGCACGTTCACCGCTGTGCCCCATTCATCAGGGATGCCTTCGATTCTGCGATAGCTGATGGCTCGTTTGCCGTTCCACGATGCGAACACCGCTGTGATGCCGCCCCAGAGTTGAGCGTTGGGGTCATCGGGGAAATCCTTGCCCAATACTTCTCTGACCCTGCTCTTGAACAGTTCGCAGAGGTTCTTGAGGTCGGTGGCGTTCATATCCGTATCGGTCTTGTAGCCCTTTTGCTCCTTGAGGTGGTCCATTATCTTTTCGAGCTGCTTGCGAATCCCCTCGTCATCCTTCGGCTCAATTCCCGCTGCTTTTTCCATCACGACGTCCGAGTACATCATTATCAGCCGCCGATACGCGTCATACACAAACCGCTCATTGCCGCTCTTGGCAATCAATCCGGGTATTGTCTTTGTCGTCAGTCCGACATTCAAAACAGTTTCCATCATTCCCGGCATGGATTTGCGTGCGCCGGAGCGGACGGACATAAGAAGGGGGTCAGATGGGTCGCCGAATTTTTTGCCCATAATCTTTTCGATTCTGCGCATCGACTCATCGACCTTTTCCTTGAGGCCCTTCGGATAGGTCTTTTTATTCTGATAGTAATAAGTGCAGACCTCAGTAGTGATTGTGAAGCCCGGCGGGACGGGCACGCCGAGATTGGCCATTTCGGCAAGATTAGCTCCTTTGCCGCCGAGGAGGTTCTTCATTTTCGCATTTCCTTCGCCCTTGCCCCCGCCGAAGAAATACACCATTTTGTTCGCCATTCTATTTTTCTCCTAAACACTGACTGGCACTGACTTTAAAATAACACGGATTTACACCGACTTTAAGCAGTATATTCGTGTCTTTACGGTTTAAAACAAAGCCCAGAATGATAGCTTTTCCGGTCTTTGGAGTCAAGAGCGGAATATAGGCAATTTTGCCGAAATTGGCCGAAAGCCGGATTTGCGTCAGGTTCAGAATATTTCTTTGAAGAAGTCCTTCATTGCCAGCCAGGAGCGCATATCGGCTTGTTTGTTGTAGGCGGCACCTTTGGAGGGGTCGCTGCCATTATCGGGGTTTGTAAAGCCGTGGACGGCACCGCTGTAGATAATCAATTGCCAGTCAACTTTCGTATTACGCATCTGGCTCCAGAAGGCGGTAACCTGTTCCTGCTGGACATAAGGGTCGTCAGCGCCGTGGCAAACGAGGACTTTGGCCTTGATATTGTTCGCGTCAGCGGGGTTCGGCGTATCGAGATTGCCGTGAAAACTGACGACGCCTTTGAGGTCTGCGCCGCTGCGAGCCATTTCAAGGACAACGCCGCCGCCGAAACAATAACCGATAGCGGCGATTTTGCCGGGGTCAACAAAGGGGTACTTTTTGACCTGCTCAAGACCTGCGAGGGCGCGATGGCGCATAAGTTGTCTGTCGGAGCGGTAAATGGTTGCCTGTTTTGCGGCCTCGTCCGTGTTGGCGGGGCGGACGCCTTTGCCGTAAATATCGATGGCGAAGGCGACATAGCCGAGTGCGGCCAACTGTTCGGCCCTGCTTTTAACATAGGGGCCGATGCCAGTCCATTCGTGTACGACTAAAACGGCGGGCAGTTTTCCTTTGAGGGCGTCATCGTAGGCAAGGTAACCTTCGAGGGCGGTATTGCCGTCTTTGTATTCGACGGTTTGGGTTTTGATGGCGGCACGGGCATAATTTGGCCAGATTACCGCCAGCACCACTAACAGGATGTAAGGTAATGCTTTCATTTTGATAGACCTCCAAAAACAGATATTATTTCAATCTCGCTATTTTGAGCCGCTTTCTTTGGCAAAGTATATCCCTGCCGGCAGGGCGAGGCAAGGGTTTTTTAACCATCAAGACCCCAAACGCCAGACAACAGACCAAAGACAAATTGCCGATTTTTGATTGCCGATTGTCGATTTAGGATGCGGAACCCGCCTTTGGCGGTTAAGTCGTTAAATATTTGAAAAGGGGATTTAAAAGGGTATAATGAAGGGAGTTTTTTTGCCCCCGCAGTTTTGCTTCGCAAAACTAATCGCGGGGGTCTTCGCTGTGCTACGAGCAGTACCCGGCTTCGTTAAAAAACTACGCCGAGGTCTTCGCTGCGCTACGAGAGGAGAGCATAATGGGCCATATTCAGAGAGGCGGCTGTCGGGAGGCGACGGATTGATAATACCAGCGCACGTTGATGTTCCGCAGGACCGGATTCCGATTGTGAACTGGCTGATAATCGCAGGTGCAATCGCGGTGTTTGTCTGGCAGACGTTAAGTATCCATGAACGCAAGCAGCATTTGTCCGAGATGACGGCAAAGTACGAGAACGTGCCGGTCGAGGACATGGCCAGAGAATTCGAGGTGAAGGAGAAGGATCTTAAAAAGATTGAAAAATCGGTGGAAAAAACCACCAGAATTATGGAAGATGAAAGTTTCTTTAAGAAGGCCGACGAACGGGAACATTTCAAAGAGGTGATCATTAAGGAATCAATACTCCGGCAGTATTATGTGTTGGGGGAAATAAGGCCGTATATTCTGGACGGATTTGCTTTAAAAGGATTATTCGGACACATGTGGCTGCACGGGGGGATTCTGCATCTGTTGGGCAATATGCTTTTTTTGTGGATATTCGGCAATGCCATCTGCGCCAAAATAGGCAATCTTCGTTATATACCGGCTTACATAGGCCTGGGTCTTCTTGCGGGAATTTCTCATTTGATATTTGCAGGCGGCAGCGTGCTTGGGGCCAGCGGTGCGATAAACGGCATCGTGGGGATGTTCCTGGTTTTCTTTCCTCAAAATGAAATAACTTGCTATTGGGTATTCTTCCCTTACACAAGGCAATTCAACTTAAGCAGCGCGTGGATGATATTATTCTGGCTGGCGTTCGATATTCTGGGAGCGATACTGGGCGGCGGGGGAGGGGTGGCGTATTTTGCGCACCTGGGAGGTTTCGCGGGGGGCGTTGTTCTGGCGATTTTAATGCTGAAATTCAAGATGGTGACAATGGAACGATATGAAAAATCGCTATTGCAGGTAATCGAAGAGTACAGGCATCCGTCGGCAATTGAGGAGCCCTCAGCGGGATATTATAATTATCTAAACGCGACGGCAAACCTGCAACAGGAGCTGCCGCTGGCTCCTGTACCGGCTGTTCCATTTGAGCCAAAGACCATATCGCTCGACCCTGTTGAGAAGCCGAAAACGATACCGTTAGCGCCGCAAAAGCCCAAAGACGAATTTATACGGTTCGCCTGTACGTGCGGCAAACGGGTCAAGATGCTGGCAAAATACGCGGGCAAGACAGGTAAATGCCCGCAATGCAACGCTCGATTGAAAATACCGGAGAAGTAACGTAAACCCCGGACACAAGACCACAGACGGAGGGAATCAGGTTATCAGTCCTCGGTAATTTTCTTTGCGCCAGTGAGGATTTCGAGTTTTTCTGGTTTGAGGCGTTTGAGATTAACAAGCTGGTTTTGGCCTAACTGTGCCTTGATTATGACGTTGTTAGTGGTGTATTTTTCGTCGAGGATGGTAGTGTAGGCGTGCATGAAGCTCTGGATTTTGCCGTTTGCCTGGCTTGTGGTAACTTTGACGGTGATGACGCCGCCGTGGAATTTATAGATGACTGCTTCAAGGAGGCGTTTGAGGCCGTAGCCGGTTTTGGCGGAGACGGCGACTGCGTCGGGGTAAAGTGTCTGGAGCGTCTCCATTGTGTTGATGCCGCTGACGACGTCGATTTTGTTGAGGACGAGGAGGATTTGTTTTTCGCCGCAGCCGATGTCTGCGAGGACTTTGTTGACTGATTCGATTTGCTTTCCGGCGTCGGGGTTCGAGACATCGACTACGTGCAGGAGCAGGTCTGCGGTGATTGCTTCTTCGAGGGTTGCCTTGAAGGCCTCGATGAGCTGGTGCGGGAGGTTGCGAATAAAGCCGACGGTATCGCTGAGCAGGACTTCGGAGCCGCCTTCGAGCTGCCATTTTCTTGTGCGTGTATCGAGGGTCGCGAAGAGACGGTCTTCGACGTAGGCGTCTGCGTCGGTCAGCGCGTTGAGGAGCGTGCTTTTGCCGACATTCGTGTAACCCACGAGGCAAA
The DNA here is from genome assembly GCA_050012515.1 of Sedimentisphaerales bacterium. Taxonomy (GTDB): domain Bacteria; phylum Planctomycetota; class Phycisphaerae; order Sedimentisphaerales; family Anaerobacaceae; genus Fen-1362. Next base: position 113,347 of record JBEKHA010000002.1, read on the forward strand.
TCTGAAATGCGCCTTTTCTGCTGTCGATTTCGCGGACGCGTCGTTTGTCGATATCTTCGAGTTCACGTTTGAGGTCGGTGATGCGTTTGTTTACGAGCCGCCTGTCTGTTTCGAGCTGTTGTTCGCCCGGGCCGCGAGTTCCGATGCCGCCGACGGCTCCTGCGGTGGTAGCTCCGCCTGCTCCTGCGACGCTGTCTAAGTGCGACCACATACGGGCGAGACGCGGGTAGGTATATTCGAGTTGGGCGAGTTCGACCTGGAGTTTGGCCTGGGCGGTTTTTGCGCCGGTGGCGAAGATGTCGAGAATCAATTCGCTGCGGTCGATGACTTTGGCGGGGACAATCGCTTCAAGCTCTCTGATTTGGCGCGGGAGGAGGTCGTTATCGAATATGATGAGGTCGGCGTCGAATCGCTTGACGCGCTGGGCGAGCTGTTCGACCTTGCCTTTGCCGATGTAAAGTGCGGGATGGATTTTATGGATTTTCTGCTGGAAGCGGTCAACGACGATAGCGCCCGCACTTTCTGCGAGCGCGGTAAGCTCTTTGAGGTCATCGCTGTCTCTCTGGTGCTGCAGTATGGCCGCGACTAATATGGCCCGCTCTTTACGAACGCCTATGGTCTCGCGCATTTTGTCCATTTACCGGTTGCCTCCAAAATGACCCGCCCAAGTTACCATATCTGCTTTGTTTCTTCAATAAAAGAAGGGGTAGGCGGGAAATGTGGTTTTTTCGGGATTTTTGGCTTGCAAAGGGTGGGCAGGGGGATATATTATCACTCGGACAATTTAGTAAACTATAGTTTATTAAACCTTTCGAGTCAGGTTTGTGTAAGGGGTGTTTTTGTATTATGTTGAAAGTTAAATCAAGAACAGGCGAATCAGTCCAGCAAATGATGAGGCGGTTCAAAAAGCTGTGTGAAAAAGAGGGGTTGATACGGGATATGAAGCGAAATGCGTATTATGAGAAGCCCTCTGAGCGTAACCGCCGACGGATTCGCAAGGCACAGCGGATACTGCTGCCATTTACGCCCCGCCCCAGACCGACCACTTAGTCGGAATCAATTCTTTTCGACAGGCCAGAATACCCAGTCGCCCGTATCGGCGAACCTTTCGGTTTTGCCTTTTTCATTACGGGCTACCTGTCCGCCATCATCTTTTAGGTTTTCACCCCAACTGTAAAGAAGGAAACCATCCGCGGTCTTTTTGTAGGTTAGCGGGCTGGGGCTGAATGGGTCTTCCGGCAATTTTGTCAGATAGCCGGTTTTAACCAGCTCATCAAGATTATCGGGGAATGTTCCTTTCTCTTTTTGAAAACGTAAGCAAGCGAGGATTGTCAAAGTGGCTTCTCGTTGTGTTTTCAGTCGCCATCCTCCCACGGCAATTTTGTCAAAGGCCGAGGCAAGCGAGTTAAACATAAATGGTGTATGTGCTGAATCTGTTAGTTTTGTCGATGGTTTGTCTGTTTTTTGCCAAGGGGTGAGTTGAAGATTTTTTTGTTCTTCGGCGAACATTTTTTCAACCAGCGCAAGGGCCTGCTGCCTGTCAGGATAGCTGAAAGTGAGGAAATTCCATACGGCGTCTTTCCAGCCGCCGACAAAATAGAGTGTGCTGGCTTTCAGCATTTTTCCGTTGCCTTTACCGTCATCGGTAAAACCCTGCTGGATATGCTCATACCAGAATGCCTTTTCTCCGTTGAGGTCGATGGGGAATTCGTTTTTTGCAGAAGAAACCAACAGTTCATCCTGCAGGCGTTTTAATTGTGCGGCCGGGATATCAACCCGTGACAGTATCATTGTCGTTCTATTGTACGCGAGGGTTTCTATCGCTGTTGCCACAAGCTGTTCGACAAGCAGCCCCTGTCCTTGAAGGTGAGATGAGAATCTGATAAGCGTTATTAAGTCATTAACGGTCCCGTCGATATCGCCTGAATATGCCCGCCAGTTGATTCGAGCAACCAGAATATAGGCGATTTGTCTATATTGGACGAGGGGCTGCATTATATTGTTCATGAACACGGGATTGACTCCAGTGACTGAATTGGCTTCGATAATAATGGGGCCGCCTGAATTGTAATCGGTCCAAAAGTATGGTTTTTCCAGTGCTTTGTTAAGCATATTGAGGGTTTCATCGTGGGCTTCCAGAAAATTTCTTACCACGGTTTTCTGGTCATCGTTCATATCGCCGGGCCATATGCGGAGAATATCGTTAACAGTCATCCAGTCATAGGTTTTGCGTGTAAGTTCGGTGGCTTTCTTCATTTCCGGCATAGCGTTGAGCGATTCGTTTCTGCCCTGCCTTTGCTGGTCGGTCAGCCATTGGGCGTAGTTTATCCTGATAGTGGGACTGCCGCGGAGCCAGGAAGCGCAGATTAGCAGATATACAAAGATTATCAGTACAGCGGCGAAACTTCTTACGAGAATTTTCTGCCAGAGAGGCCGGCAGCGTTTTTTTGCGCGGCGCATAAGGGCAGCGAGGAGTTTAGGGTCGCCGAATTCTGATATCAGCCGCTGTGCTTTTTGCTCTTTTTCCTCGTTAGTGGCGCAATCTTTCAGATAAACTTCGAAATGGTCAATCAGCTCTTCACAGACTTCATCGCGTGCCTTTTTGCGGTAGCGCATATTTTTGATAACGAGGTTGATGTATTCGACGGCGTTGCGGGGCAAGTTTTCGAATGTTTTATCATCTTTAGCCATAACGTTGCTCCCAAGTTATTGATGCTCGGTTAACGGCTTATTCGTTTACGCCGGTTTAATTGCTGCGCCGAAGACGAAATCGAGGCCTGAACGCAGCTTTCGCAACTGCTCGGTCTGGCTTGAGAGATATTCTTTTCCTTTGCCGGTGATTGAGTAGTAGCGTCTTTTACGGCCTGATTTGGTGGTTTCGACTCGTGCTTTGACGAGGCGTTTGGCTTCGAGGTTGTAAAGCAGGGGGTAGAGGGTGCCTTTGCCCAGCGTGAGGATTTCGTCGCTGCGGTTTTCGATTGCCTGGGTCAATTCGTAGCCGTACATTTCGCCTCGCGAGAGAATCTGAAGCACAACTATGGGGGCAATACCTTTGAGTAACTGACTTTCAAATTTCATATCATTCTCCTTTTCAGAAAATATCGTATTTAGTCATACTGTATTGTTATACTTATTATGTATTACATACTATGCGATGTCAAGTAAAATATTGAAAAAATAAAACATTTTTTTGGCCATCCTGATTCATCAAAAGTATGTTCAGGAGAGGCAGAAGGGAGAAGCAAAGAAATGTCCAATGACCAATATTAAATCTCGAATGTCGAAGTAAATCTGGATTCCCGCTTCCGCGGGAATGACAGTTACAAAATAGCCTTCACTAAAGATGCCAGATGGCAGGGAAAAGGGAGAAGGCGAGGAAATATGGAATATCCAATTTTCAATATAGAATGTTAAAGTTAACAGACGAGATTGCTTCAGGCGTTTTTGGGGGCGGTTCGGCGAGTGGCGGAAAAGCCGGAGATGATTGTGGCCGTGAGCATAGCCAGGAATGTAATGGCGGTAAACCAGTTAGCCCAGGCCGCGGATGGGGCGTGGGCGGATTTGAGAAGGACGATTCCAACGGCCAAGGATTGGAGGACCATTTTTATTTTGCCTGAGGCGACGGCACGGAAGTCGATACCTTTGGCCTCGGCGATGTGGCGAAGAATGGTTACATATCCCTCTCTGCCAATCAGGATAGCGGCGATGGCCCAGCGGATAACGTTCATATAAGTTTCGGGAATGGCGAAGAGGGATGGTTTGCCGATGATGGCGAAGCAGATGAATGAACCGCAGACGAGGATTTTGTCGGCGAGGGGGTCGAGCATACGGCCTAATTTGCTGGCGACGTTGAGTTTTCGGGCGATGGGGCCGTCGATGATGTCGGTGAGGGCGGCGATAATGAAGACAGTGAGGGCGTTGTCGAAAACGAAGGTTCTGTCTTTGGCCTGGGGGATATAGAGAAGCATACCGAGAAGGAGTATGGTCAGGACGAGCCGGCCAAAGGTCAATATGTTAGGAACCAGTTTTAGCATAGGTAGAGTTTACATATTGATTTGGGTAATTCAAGATTAAATTTTTTTGCAGAGGAGGTCGTAGTTTTTGAAGGAGGTTACTTTGGCGTTAATAAATGAACCGGGGGAGGCGTGGCAATTGCGGATAATGCAGATGGGGTCGATATCGGGGGCTTGGCCGAAGAATCGGGCTTTGGCGGTGCTATTTTTGTTGATGCTGTCAATGAGGCAGGTCAATGTGTCACCTATTCGGGATTTGTTTTTATCGAATACGATTTTCTGCTGGGCGAGCATAAGTTTTTCGATGCGAAGTTTTTTGACATTATCAGGAATCTGGTATGGGAGGTTGGCGGCGGGTGTTCCCTGTTCCGGGTAGAAGGGGAAGCAGCCGAGGTTGTCGAATCGTGCCCATTTGAGAAAAGCGAGAAGTTCGTTAAAGTGAGCGTCTGTTTCGCCGGGGAAGCCGACGATGAAGGTGGTGCGGAGGACGCAGCCGGGGATTTTGGTTCGGAGGGTTTCGATTAGCCGACAGATTTTGTCTTTGGAATGAGGGCGGCGCATTGCTTTGAGGATTTGGGGGTTGATGTGCTGGAGAGGGACATCGAAATACGGGAGGATTTTATCGCAGGCACCGACGGTTTCGATGAGGCGTTCGGTAATTCCCGTGGGGTAGAGATAAAGAAGTCGAATCCAGCGAAGTCGCGGGATTTTGGCGAGGTCGGTAAGCAGTTTTGGCAGGGCGTTTTGGATATTGAGGTCGCGGCCATAGGCGGTGATGTCCTGAGCGATGATATTGAGTTCGACTGCGCCTGAGGCGACGAGCTCTTTGGCTTCTGTGAGGATGAGTTGTCTGGGCTTGCTACGTGCTTTACCCCTGATAGCGGGGATGGTGCAGAAAGAGCATTTTTTGTTACAGCCCTCGCTGATGCGGAGGTATGCCCAGTGTGGGGGGGTGATGCGGAGTCGGGTGCGGTCATCGTAGGGGATTTTGAGGGGGGCGGTTACGGCGGATATGGGTTTATCAGATGTGAAGGTCGATTGAATTATTTTGACGATGTTGTCTCGTGATTCGAGGCCGAGGACGGCGTCGATACCTGCGGTTTCGCTGAGGAGAGATTTGCCCATTCGCTGGGCGAGGCAGCCGGCGACGATGATTTTTCGGATATGGCCCTTTTGTTTTCGTTTGAGGGCGTGATTGATGGCGTCGAGGGCTTCTGCTTTGGCAGGTGCTATGAAGCCGCAGGTATTGATGACGACGACGGCGGCGCTGTCGGGGTCCTGTGTTATGCAGAAGCCGGCCTGGGCGATTTGTGCGAGCATACGTTCGCTATCGACCATATTTTTGGGACAGCCGAGGGATATAAAGCCAACGGTAATTTTCTTAGTATTCATTTGCTGATATAATAAAGTGTTTGACGGTTATCACAAGGTTGTTATACTAAATAACGGCTTAAAATGTTTTTTGAAATATGAGGAATCCATAATTTTCTGGAGGGCAGTATAATGGATGAGTTTCAAGCAGGCAAGCCGGGCGGACAGAACTCAGAGAAGCCGATACCGTTTGATGACGGGTTATCGGTGTCACATTCGCCATTAGACCTCGGAGGGGGCACATCGAGCAGTGCAAGTGAAGCATCAGAAGATATGCCTGTGCCTGTTATAAAGGACACAGGCAAGAAGGTGAGCTGGCCTGACCGGATTACGGGCGTCAAGAATTTCTATACGAAGCTGCATCCGGGTGCGATTGAGTTTCTGGATGAGCAGATTTGCAAGTGGCTGACGGATAACCCGGGAGTTACCGTAAAGCATACGAATACGGTTACGGGCGATATCGTATCCAAGAAAACAGAGCCGAATATTATAATTACGGTTTGGTATTAACCGAGAACGTTGAGATATAAAGCAGTTGTTCACTAGGGGTGGCCTGTTGGATGGCCTGAGAGCAAACCCTTTGAACCTGAACAGGACAGCCGAAAGAGGCGAGGCCTGCGTAGGGAAGTGATTGAAAACAGTCGAAGATGTTGATATGAGATTGAAATCGCTTCCTTATGAAAGCGATTTTTTTATTTTAAGGCGGTAAAAGAAATGGCGACACAACTGGAAATAGCGATGTCCGGGCGGATAAGTCCGGAGGTTGAATACGTGGCGAAGGCCGAAGGTGTTGAGGCGGGTTTAGTGCGAGATGAGACAGCGGCGGGGCGGTTAGTGATACCCGCAAACGTGATTCATCTGAGGCGGAATTTGAAGCCCCGTGGGATAGGTCGTGTGCTGGCGACAAAGGTCAACGCAAATATCGGGGTGAGCAGCGTTCGCAGTACTATTGGGGAAGAAATTGAGAAGATGCGTGTCGCGATAGAAGCCGGGGCGGACGCGATAATGGATTTGAGCACGGGGGGGGATTTGGACGCGATAAGGGAAGAATTGCTGGCCCGGTGCTCTGTTCCGTTTGGGACGGTGCCGATTTATCAGATGGTTTCGGACAGGACGGTTGAAGAAGTTGATGAGAAGATAATTCTTAAAGTGATTGAGAGGCAGGCGAAGCAGGGGGTGGATTTTTTTACGATTCACGCTGGGGTGCTGAGGGAGTATCTGCCTTTGACGGGCAGGCGTGTGATGGGGATAGTGAGCAGGGGCGGGGCGTTATTGGCGGAGTGGATGCTTTATCACGGGAGGCAAAATCCGCTGTATGAGATGTTCGATGAATTGTGCGCGTTGATGCGTGAATATGACGTTTGTTTTTCGCTGGGGGACGGCTTGCGGCCGGGGAGCCTGGCGGACGCGACGGATGAGGCGCAGATTGCGGAACTGCGGACTCTTGGTGAATTGACGCAGCGTGCTGTTGAGGCGGGATGCCAGGCTATGGTTGAGGGGCCGGGGCACGTGCCGTTTAACCAGATAGAGCACAATATGAAGATTCAGCAGGAGATTTGCCATAATGCGCCGTTTTATGTTCTTGGGCCTGTGGTAACGGATATTGCGCCTGGGTATGACCATATAACGTCGGCGATAGGGGGGACGGCGGCGGCGTATTACGGGGCATCGTTTTTGTGTTACGTTACGCCGAGGGAACATTTGGGTCTGCCGAATGCTGAGGACGTGCGGATGGGTGTAATTGCGGCGAGGATTGCGGCGCACGCGGGCGACGTGGCGCGGGGACTTGCCGGAGCAGCAGACAGGGACAGGGGATTGAGTATTGCCAGAGCTAATCTTGACTGGGACAGCCATCTGTCGCAGTCGCTGGACCCGGAAACGGCGGTAAGAATGCACGAGGAGGTGTGCAGGGGAATAGAGGAAAACGGCAAGGGTACCGCTGATTACTGCTCGATGTGCGGCAAACAGTGGTGCAGCGCGAGGATAAACAAGGAAATCCGCGAAAAATTAAAGGCGCAGAGAGAACCAAGTTATTAAGCTTAAACCCTATTTACCCGCACCAGCCAACAGGTTCTGTTAAACAAATCAGCTAATCAAAACTAATCTGTAACAGTGATTGTTCCGGTCATCTGTTCGTGGCCGATTCCGCAAAAAACATCGCAATGAAACTCGAAAGTGCCGGTTTTTTCCGGCGTGAAATTGATTGTGCTGACCTTTTCGGGAGAAACATCAGAGCGGATTTTAAGATCGGGACAGTTAAAGCCGTGTAACCGGTCAAGAGAGGTCAGTTCAAGCGTTACGGGGACACCTTTTTTCAAAGTAATTTTGTTTGGAGAGTACTCAAATTTTTTGGCGGTAATTTTAATCACCTGTTCTGCGCCGGCTGAGACCGCCGGCAGGTCGGTTATCGCAAAATCAACGGGGCCGGTTTTGGCCTGAACCTGTCTGTAACCCAGACCCTTGTACGGGTTAGCGGCATCCCAGGGTATCTGAATTTTTTTGGGGACGGAGTGCGGCGCAGGCAGCGGATACATAAGCCCCATCGCGGAATGGTGCGCGATTTGGCCCGTCATGTGGGTATTAACCTGGTGGATGTGGCCATAGAGAACGACGACGCTGCTGAAAGGATTCAGAAGCTCTATCGCTTTGGCTCCGTCGGCTGTGTTCCAGTCCCAGTCGGCGGCGAGGTCGAAAAGCGGGCGGTGAGTGAGAACTACAATCCTGGTGTTTTTGTCGAGTTTTTCGAGGTCGCTTTTTAGCCAGTCAAGCTGTTCATCGCCAAGGGCTGAATGCGGGTCGGAGACATTATCGAGGGCAATGAAATGAACGCCCTTGTGGTCGAAAACATAGTGAGTTTCTAAGAAAAATTCTTTGAAGGCCTTGCCGTTGTCAAGAGAGGCATCGTGCTCGCCTGCTAAAAAGTAGAGGTTCTGAACCTTCAGCTCTTTAGTGATTTCGCGAAACTCCTTCATTCGTTTTCTTCGGATTGTTTCGTCGTCGGTGGTGTGAGTCAGGTCGCCGGTAAAGACGATAAAGTCGGGCTGCTGTTCGAGTGCGTTTACGCCCGCGATAGCATTTTTCAATGTGCCGACAAAATCAGGGTTTATGGCCGGGTTATCGAAACCCCAGTGCGTGTCGGACAACTGGACGAAGAAAAAGTTTTGCGTCGGCAAGTCTGCTGCCAAAGAGTCAACATTGAAAATTGTTGCGCTGATTCCTGCTATTCCGGCAACCTTTATAAAATCACGTCTAGTTAGTTGAGAGCACATAAATTTGTCCCTTCATAATGGGTTTAATTCAGGCATTGCCCAAGATTGGCACATTACTACGCACCTGATTAGGATTATAACCCGTGTTTTGTTGTTTAATATAACTATGAAATAGTGAACGCAAAATAAGGGAAATGCTTAATTTATGCTTCGCAACTGCCTAACAGGAAGCCCATCGACGCGCTACGCTGGTTCGACTACGCTCACTAATGGTTGCTCAGGGCGGGCAGGATTGAATCTTGTAAAGAAGAGGACAGAAAAACTGCTGGTATTTGCCGGGATAGATGTCCGGTTCAGGTTTTCATTGAGTCGATTTCAAGAAAGGCGATTGGAGCAAAGATAAAGACAGGCATCCACGCCCATAGTTCGGGGACGATCATGCCAAATACGTCCTCGGTGGCGAGTATCCTGCAGACAAAGCTGATGATGAGCGAGGCGGCGGTGATGGCGAAGCTGATTGCGATGGCGGATTTCATTGATTTGGGGTCGCGACAAACGAGGACGGGCAGGCAGACGAGGAGCATAACGAGATTCATAATGGGGTCGGTGATTCTGAAATGTTTCTGGCTGTAGAGATTCGCGAGGTCTTTGAGTTGTGTTCCCTGCGAGGCCAGTTGAGATAATTGCAGGGAGCTGAGGAGAGATTTTTGCTCGGCTTTTCGCCTGATGGGGATGTCGTTTGGCGTTAAGTCGGTGCGGTAGGTCAAGAGAGGGGTTCGTGAGGCGGCGGCATTTTGTCTGCCGGGCTGGTGCGAGCCGAGTTTCGGGATGGGGGTGAAAAAGCCGTCGGTGAGGAGCCAGGTTTGCTTTTTGAAATCATAGGTTGCCTTGAGAGCTTCGATAATACCTGTTGGTTCCCAAAGGAGGGCATCGGGTTTTTTTGAGCGAGTTACGACGATGAGGTCATCAAAAGTCGAGGAAGCCACGTCGAATTTTTTGGCTGATATAAGTGAGCCGCTGGCATCAGTTATGAACCATACTTTGTAAGATTCTTTGCCGGGTATGGCGTCTGAGCTTCGGACGAGTTTTGGGCCGAGGGCGGGGATAATCAGCTCCTGATCGATTATGAGAAAACCGGAGAATACGACGGCGAGGATAACAATTGGCGTGATGACTCTTTTTAAACTGACGCCCGAAGCCATCATAGCTATCAGCTCGTTGTATCGCACCATTTTGCCTAGGGAGAATGCGGCGGCGACGACGGTAATCATTCCTGCGAAGTCGCGGAAATACAAAGTGCTCTGGAGCGAATAATAAGTGATGATGTTTGTAATTACGTCCATGGTATTCAGGTCGACATGCTCGATGAATTCGTCGAGATTTGCGAAGAGGTCGATGGTTATGCGCATGCCGATGAGGACGCCAAAGGCAATGACGTAGCCGATGAGGAAGTTTTTCGCAATGTATTTGTCTAATATTTTCATTTTATTTTTTGCCGGTTTGTTAAACGCTTAATGGCGAAGTAAGCGTCGATATAATTCGAGTCCAAGCAGTGAGAGAATAATCAGTCCTGCCCACATCATCGGGACGCCGAATATGACTCTGGAAGATGGGTTTTCGGCGATGTTTTTGCCCATAATAATACAGGAGATGAAAACGAGAGCCGGCGCTGCGCTTGCCGCAAAGGCGGTAAGGAGGTGGCCGCCTTTGAGGACGATTCCGAGGCCGATACCGATCATAATAAGTGTTACGCATCCGACGCCGAAGACGAGGCGTGAGTTCATTTCGGCACTTATAGCGGTAAATGTCCTGCGGATTCTTTTTTGAAGCTGGTCCTGTATAGCGAGCAGCCGTTTATCGGGGCCGTCGTGAAGGGCGGCAGATATTGCTTTTGGGCTTATTTCGCTAAGTATGTCGTCGGTTTTGAAATTGTCGGTAACAGCAGCGGGCATAACAAGTCCCCTGATGATTTGTCTTGCGATGATATTTTCCTCTGTCTGCGGGTTTTGCGGGTCGGGGGATGTCCATTTGGCGTTTTGAATATCGAGAGTAAGCGTGGGGGCCATTTCATCGCCTTCGATATTGATAAAGGCCTTTTGACACCGCATGGTTCGGGGCGGGGTGTCGCCGCTGACCGGCCGTTCGGTGATGGTTACGTCGTCGGCGAGAATGAGACATTCTTCATCCCTGATTGAACAGGATTTTGCGGAAAATTCGACAACCTGACGGTCACTGAAGAGCTTGAAGGGTGTTTTTGCGGGGGATGAGAAGGCGTCGTTAATCTGCTGGGCGAGGAGCTCGGCGGTGAACATGGCATAGAGTTGGCGGGCAAGTCGATCGACGGGTTCGAAGAGCATAGGGTTTCGGCGGATTTGTTTCATTTGGTCGATTTTTTTGAACTGGATGTTGTCGCCGAGCAGTGCGCCAAATTCAGTGGTGAGGGAAAGGTGTTCAGCAAAGAAGGCGGTGTCTTCGCCTGGGGCTATCTGGCAGGCGTTGTGGGCGTTAACGTGGACATCGTTGATATTTTGATGAGGGTCGAAAACAACTTTCGCAGTTTCTGCGGTAATGATTCTTTTTATTGAGCCGTTGGGGGCCATATCGACGGCGACAACTCCTGAGAGCACATTATTTTGCATGTCGGCGTTGTCGGCGTAAATCCTGCAGCGGCCGTCGGGGGGCAGAGAATAGTAACCCTTTCGCTGGATATTTCTGAAAAGGATTTGCCTGGCGTCGTTTTTGAGGGAATTTTCGGCCTGGTGTATAAAGGCAGGCATAACATAGAAGCTGAGGAGCAGATTTGCGGTGGCGACAATGACGGCGAGAATAAAGCCGGGATAAACCAGCGTGAGGATGGAAATACCGCTTGCCCTGCAGGCGTCAAGCTCGTTGTCGTTGGCGAGCCGGCCGTAAACGAGGGTGGTGGCGAAAAGCGCGGCCATAGGCAGAACAAAGGTGAGGGTAACAGGGAGGAAATAAATCATAAGGCGGAGGACCTGCCCCGGACCGACGCCGAATTCCTGGACCGGGCGCAGAATGCTGCCCAGGCTCATCATCAGCGTCAGAGCCACGGTGGCGAGGATAAAAACCTTTATGACCTCGCGAAAAATATATCTGTGAAGCGTGAAAACCATTTTAGATTTCAGATTTTTGAATTATGATTTGATATTGTCAGCCAACAGACGAAAATTTGCAACAGAAATCGCTCCCAGGGCGGTTTATGCTTGAAAAGACGTGGGTTATGGCGTAAAACAGGGAAAGGATTTATCGTTGATTGGCGGGTAATTTATGAGATATTACAGGACAATCGTGTTGGGTGTTGTGTTTGCCGGTTTATTTGCGGGATTTGCGAGGGCGGACGTCGTTATGTTGAAGGGGGGGCAAAAGCTCGTGGGTGATATTGTGGCGGAGAGGCACGAGCAGATTTACGTGGACGTCGGCGTTACGGTAATAGCTGTTCCCAGGGAGGATGTTCTTGAATATCACTATGACAAGGCCGGAGATATGAATGCCGTGTCGATGCATCCGGCGACGGAAGCGAATGAGATAAAAGCGGAACCGGCGACAGGTCGGCTGTATTACACGGGTAAATTCCAGAAGCGAACAATTGAGCAGTGCGTGGCGGAAGTCGGGGAGGCGGTGGTCAAGGTGAGCAGCCCGGCGGGGATGGGGTCGGGATTTTTTATAAATGAGCAGGGGTATCTTATAACGAATTATCACGTCGTCGAGAAAGAAACAACGATTGAGGTGACGGTATTTAAGAAGGCAAAAGACGGCTTCGACAAGAAAGTTTTCAAGGGCGTGCGGATTGAAGCGATAAATCCTTTCGTTGACCTCGCACTTTTGAAGGTTGAGGATTTGGGCGATATGCAGGTGAAGTTCGCTTACCTGGGCGATATCGGCGAGATAAGGGCGGGCGAGCAGGTGTTCGCGATTGGTAATCCGCTGGGTCTTGAGCGGACCGTGACCAACGGGGTCATCAGCACGACGAACAGGGCGTTCGAGGGGCTGATTTATTTGCAGACCGATGCGGCGATTAACCCGGGCAATTCAGGCGGGCCTTTGTTTAACCTGTCGGGCGAGGTTATCGGGGTTACGAATATGGGTTACGTATTCCTCGGGGGGCTGGGGTTTGCGATACCTGTTGATTACGTGAAGCATTTTATAGATAACCGCGACGCGTTCGCGTATGACAAGAACAATCCGAATACGGGGTACAGGTATATTCAGCCGGACGGCAGACGCAATAAGAGCAAGCCGAAGATTGATTGATGAAAGGCGCAGATGAAAATTAGAGCAGTATTTTCGATTTGTGTTATTTGTGCAGCAATGATGGTTGACAACTCGAAGGGGGCAGGGCTGCCGAAGACGGCGGAACTTGTCGGAGCGGACACCGTGCTGCTTGTTGATATAAGCGACTTTAATCAGTTCAGGACTAAACTCGAAAAGACCAGTATTTATAAGTTATATAATGACCCGTCGATGTCTGCGTTTGTGAAGAACTTCACCGGCAAGGTTCGTGAAAAGATGGAGGGCGACAAGGACTCATTTGTAAAAGACATACTCGACGCTAATCTTATGCCCGAAGGCCGACTGACGTTTGTGATGACGGCGGGGCAGCAGGAAATGTCGATGATGCTTATAAGTCAGTGGGGTCGCAATATCGGCAGGGTAAGAGATGTTATCGAGAAGATGACAGCCAGGTCCGTTGAAAAAGGCGCGCACAGGGGGATTGAGAGCTATCGTGACGTAAATATCATAACGCTGACGACGGCGGCGGAGAAACCGGTGGTTAAAGACAGCAATGATAATATGGCGGCAGGGCTAACGTCGGAAAAAGATGTTTATTGTTTTGTCGGTGATTGCCTGATAATGGCAAGCGATGCGGAGGCGGTAAAGTTTGTTGTTTCGCAGATTAAGGGCGCAGGGGCTTCGTCGCTGGCGGGTGATGCGGATTACACAGCGACGATAGGAGCGGTGGGGCCATATCATGACGCTGATGTATATGTTAATTTCAAACGACTGATAAAACAGATGACTGATGGTGACACGACGGGCGAATCGCAGAAGGATATTGCCAATCTCGGGCTTGATGGAGTTGGGGGGCTTGGGTTTTCTGCCGGTATTGCGCCGGACGCGGAGAGTACGGTTCGCGGGAAGATTTTTTTGAGGACGACGGGGGTGAGGAAGGGCATTTTGAAAATGCTGGAGATGCGTTCCGACCCGGTGCGTGCCCCGCGATTTGTGCCTGCGTCGGCGTGTTCGGTGAGTTTTTTGAACCTGGATATCAAGCGGGCGTATGACGAGCTTTGCAGCATAATTTACGGATTTGACCCGGCGACTGCGCTGCTGCTTCAGCAGCCGATTCCTGGGACGGGGTCGGACAGTGAGCCGGGGATATCAATCAGGCCCGACATAATAGAATATCTTGGCACGGAGATTGTGATTGCTCAGAGCGTAAACAAGCCGTTTTCGAAGGATAAAGAGCCGACGGATATTTATATAGCCGTGAGTGTGAATAATCGGGCGTCGCTGGAGAAGTCACTGTCGCTTATTCACAAACGGCTGATTGCGCCGAACAATCCTGAGCCGACGCGTGAATTACTTGGATATACGCTTTATCTTATTGGGTCGGAGGGAGTGCCTGTTCTGGGCGGGTCTGTGCCGATGGTGGAGGCAGAGCCGCAGCGTGCGGCGCCGAAAGGGGAGCGGCTGGCTTTTACGATTACCGATACGCATTTGATTTTCGGTCAGGAGTCGGCGGTTGAGCGAGCGATACGAACTTTGGGCGGGGCGGGAAACGAGCCGGTGAGTACGGCGAAGTGGTTTAACACGGCCAAAGCGGCGGTGCCTTCGGTTGTGGGGTCTGCGGGTTTTGAGGACAATTCGGAGTCGGGGGAATTGTTGTGGTGGATGCTGAAGGACAGCGCCAAATCACGGCGAGCTTCAATGGGAATGGGGCCGGCTGCGGCTGTTCTGGCGGGGCCTGACGCGTGGGATTTCGCGGATTTTAGTTTACTGCCCGAGTTTAGCATAGTGAAAAAGTATTTCGGCCTGTCGGCGGGCTATGGAATCAGCAGGCCCGACGGATTTTTCTTCGAGTTCAAATACCTTAATCCCCAGGGCAAGAACTGATAACCGGTAATTGATTATCGATGATTTGCGCGATTGCACTTGACCGGGAAGCGGTCTTTACGCTAAAATAGGCCATTTATTGATTATTGAAGAAAATAGCTTGTATAGGAGAACATTGTGAAGGCAAGTGAAATGCGGCCCGGAATGGCCATTACGATGAATGGCCAGTTGTATATCTGCACCAAGTTTGCTCATGTGACGCCAGGCAACCTGCGGGCGTTCGTGCAGGCCAAACTCAAGAGGATTTCCGACGGCACCATTGTCGAGAATCGTTTACGCGCCACGGAGGAACTTGAGCAGGCGTATCTTGATAAGCGCGAGATGGAATATCTTTACTCGGACAGCCACGGGCACGTCCTGATGGATACAAAGACGTTTGACCAGATAACGGTCCCGAACGAGATAATCGGCGACCTGATAAAGTTTTTCAAGCCCAATACGATGCTGACGGCAATGCTGAATAACGGCAACGTGGTAAGTATCGAAATCCCCAAGACGGTGGAACTGACTGTTACAGAAACGACGCCTCAGCCCAAAGGAGCGACGGTAACTAACCAGATGAAAGACGCCGACCTGGAGACGGGCTTGAGGATTCGGGTGCCGCCTTTTATCGAAGTCGGCGAGGTGGTTCGCATCAACACCGAAGACGGCTCATACCTCGGCAGGGCAACGAAGTAGCGTTTAGCGGATAGAAAAACTAAACGCTATACGCTAATGAATCACCTTGTTGAGGGGATAGGTGATAATTCCCGAGGCACCGGCGCGTTTGAGAGCGGGGACAAGGGAGCGTTCTATTTTGGCGTCGATAATCACCTCAATGGCGATGTAATTGGGGTCTGCCAGCGACGAGATGGTGGGGCTTTTTTCCGAGGGCAGGACTTTCAATATCTTGTCGAGATTGGTCTTTTCGATGTTCATTTTGAGGCCGACCATGTTGCGGGCGTCGATGGCGGCGTTGAGCAGGATGGCGATATTTTCGATTTTTTCCTTTTTGAATTTGTTCTGCCAGGCCTGTTTGTTGGCGATAAATCGTGTTGTGGAAGTAATAACGGTGTCTATTATCCGCAGGTTATTGGCGACGAGGGAGTTTCCGGTTTCAGTAAGTTCGACAATAGCATCGACGAGGCGGGCTTTGACTTCTGTTGCGCCCCAGCTAAATTCGATTTTGACGTCGATATTTTTGTCGGCGAAGAATTTTTTAGTTACGTTGACCAGCTCGGTGGCGATGATTCCGCCTTTCAGGTCCTGTGCCTTCTGGATTTTCGATTCTTCGGGAACGGCCAAAACCCATCTTGTGGGTTTGCTTGTGGCTTTGCTGTAACCAAGCTGGCAGACCTCGATTACGTCGGAGTTGTTTTCCATTATCCAGTCGTGGCCTGTGATTCCCGCGTCGAGGACGCCGTCGGCGACGTACCGGCTCATTTCCTGGGCGCGAAGCATTGTCGGCCTTATCTGGTCGTCGTCGATGACGGGCAGATAGCTTCTGTCGGATTCGGTGATGTTGAAGCCGGCCTTGGCGAAAAGTTCGATGGTTGCTTTTTGCAAGCTTCCGGCGGGTATACCTAATTTTAAAGCTTCCTGTGACATTTTATATTCTTTCGAAAAGTTGTGTTATTTACGTTTTTTTTGTGTTTTCTTTTTTGTTTTTGGCGGCTGTTTTTTGGGCGATTCGCTTTCTCGCCTGAGGAGCGAGTAAAATTCACAGGCGTTTTTGATTGAAATCAGCCGGCAGAGAAAACCTTCGATTTCCTCGTAAGTAACGTCGGAGTGGATGAACTGACCGGTTTTGAGAAACTCAATCATTTTCGGGGTCAGCGGTATGGCGTGGCCCTGCATTGAGGTAAGCATACAGTAATCAACGGCGAAGGGGGTTGCGCCGTTGAGCTTTTCGAGCAGTATTTTTGTGGGCCTTTTGCCTAATTTACGGAGCGACTGCAGGCCGAGCATATTGTGTTTATTGAATACGGCATTAAGCACGCTGACGAGCGTAGCTGCGATGCTGCGTGCCGGCTCGAAATCCGGGCCGAGGACTTCGACTATCTCCTCGATGGTTGCCACCCGCAAATCATTCCAGTCAACAAAGTAGTCCTTGAGCTTTTTAATCGCGGCCTGCGCACGCGATTCCGTGAGGTTTTCGCTTACGATGGCGAAGACGAGGGCGTCAACAGGCTCATCGTACTCAACAGGGTGATGCCTGCCCGGTTTTTGCTTCAATGAGCGATATAGTTTTTGAATTTTTTTTGAGTATTCTCTACTGTCTTTCATAAGTATCCTGCGGCACCCTTAGGGGTGAAAACGCGGCCGGAACGGCCATCCCGGCAAATATAACAATCAACCGTGCTCCTGGTCAATGGAATCTTTGTCTTTGAACTCACCGGCCAGGTCGTCAATGAGTCTCATAGTTTCGATGGTTTTCTTGAAATTTTCGTCCTTGTGGAGATTTATAACGGGGCAGAACCTGCTTTTAATCTGTTCTGCAAGTAGCATCTGGATTCGTCTTCTGGCGTGGAGAATCGCGATGAAGGTTTTGTTCTGGGCGGTTTCGGTGCCGCCGAACATGCTGAGATAGACGTTGGCGATGCGCGTATCCGCGGAGACATCAACCTTTGTTACGCTGACCAATGATTCTATTCGCGGGTCGCTGAGGTGATTGGCGATGGCGTCGCTAACCGCCTCCCTTACGACACGTGCGATTTTCTCCTGTCTTCTCGTGGGCATAATAGTTTAAAGAGCGATACCTACTGAAGGGTTCTCGCCACCTTCTGGATTTCGTAAAGTTCAAATACATCGTCGGTTTTCACGTCGTCGAAGCGGGCGATTTTGATGCCGCATTCGAGGCCGGCTTTTACTTCGCTGGCGTCGTTTTTGAAGTGCCTTAACGATTCGATGGTCATATTGTCGCGTATGACGATGTTATCGCGGATGAGGCGAACTTTCGCGTTCTTTTTGACGATGCCGTCGTTGACCATGCAGCCGGCGATTGTTCCGACCTTTGAGACCTTGAAAGTTGTTCTGACGACGGCTCTGCCGATGGTTTTTTCCCGCTCTTCGGGTTCGAGCAGGCCGACCATTGATTTCTGGAGGTCTTCGGTAATGCGGTAGATGATGTTGTAGAACCTGATATCTACGCCTTTTTTCTCTGCCATTTTGGCGACGAGTTCGTCTGCTACAACGTTGAAGCCGATGATGATAGCGTTTGACGCTTCTGCGAGGATGACGTCGCCCTCGGTGATGCCGCCGGTGCCGGTATGCAGAATCTTGAGTTTGACTTCGGCGGTGCTCATTTCGGAGATATATTTTGTCAGGACGTCAACCGAACCCTGGACGTCGGCGCGTATGATAAGATTAAGCTCTTTGACTGTTCCGGCTTTAATATGGGTGAATAGGTTATCGAGGGTAATCTGAGTTCTTTTGGCGAGAGCGCCTTCCCTATGGAGCATCTGATTTTCGTCGGAGGCGGCCTTGGCTCTGTTAATGTCATTGAGTATGTAGAATCTGTCGCCGGCATTGGGGACAAACTGAAGACCGCTAACCTCGACTGGAGTTGAGCTTGTCGCGAATTTGACGCTTTTGCCGAAGCCGTCTTTGAGGGTTTTGACCCTGCCGTAAGCGCAGCCGGCGAGGATTATGTCGCCCTTGGTCATAACGCCTTCTTTGATAAGTACAGTGGCGACGGGGCCTCTTGTTTGCGAGAGATGCGCTTCGACGACCCAGCCGGTGGCGGGTATGGTGTCGTCGGCTTTAAGGTCGAGCAGTTCTGCGACGTAATCAAGGTGTTCGAGCAGGTCGGCGATACCCTGGCCTGTGGTTGCGCTTGTTTTGACGATTTCTGTTGTTCCGCTCCATTCTACGGGAATCAGCTCGTGTTCTGCCAGTTGTGAGTAAACGCGGTTGATATCGCTTCCGGGCAGGTCGATTTTGTTTAGGGCGACGATGACGGGGACGTTGGCCGCTTTTGCGTGGTGAATTGCTTCGATTGTCTGGGGCATAACGCCGTCACCCGCGGCGACGACGAGCACGACGACGTCAGTCATAGTCGCGCCTCTTGCCCGCATAGCCGTAAACGCCTCGTGGCCCGGCGTGTCGAGGAATGTTACTTTGCCCTTTCCAACGTTGACCTGATAAGCGCCGATATGCTGCGTGATTCCGCCTGCTTCGCCTGCGGTGACATTTGTGGAGCGAATTTTATCCAGCAAGCTTGTTTTGCCGTGGTCAACGTGGCCCAGCATAGTAGCGATAACGGGGCGTCGTTTGAGGTTGGGCCTGGGTCTGTTTTCAAATTCTGTTTTTATCTGGTCTTCGAGGGAGGCCTTGTGTTCGACGTGCAATTCAGTGCCTAATTCCAAGGCGACAAGTTCCGCGACCTCGGAGCTGATGTTCTGATTTGCTGTGGCAATGACGTTCTGTTTCAACAGTTTAGTGATAACGTCCTGGACTCTTACGGCCAGCGCAGCGGCGAGGTTTTTGACGGTAATTGGTTCGATAATTGAGGCGGATGTGGGTTTAACTACGGGCTGTACGACTTCAGGGTGGGCTTTTGAGGTGATTTTCCGCAGCGGCCTGAGTCGTAAACCTTCGCTTCCTGCGGCATCGAGCCGGGCTCGCCTTTCTTCTAAATCTTTCTCTCTTCTCTGTGTAATCAGTTTGGTTTTCTTGACGGTTTCGGTGTCATATTCAGACCGTCTTCGGCCGCCTGTTCGGTCTTTTGGTTTTCTTGTGGCGGTCTGTCCGCTCCTGACCGGTACGATGGTATCTTCATCTTTGTCGGAGGCCATCAAAGGTGAGGTTACGGGCATATCATACCTGGGTTTTGGTCTCGGTCGTCGCACTACTGGCGCCGGTTCCGGTGCCTCGATGCGCACGACCTGCGGGCCTGTAAGTTTGGCCGGCTCGGGTTTTTCGAGCATAGGACCGGCGGGTATGACTGGTTCCGGCTTTGGCGGCTCGACCCTTGCGACGGCGCGTCTCGGCTGAGGCGGGAGCGGTTGCTCGATAACAGGCGCCGGCTCGGCCGGTGTTTCCAAAGCCGGCGGTACTTCCTGAATCTCGGTAACAGCGGGTGTTTCCTGTGGTATTTCGGCAGTGGCTGGCGTCACTTCGGCGGTTTTTTTACTTCTTGATTTTCTAACGCGGACTTTTTCGAGGTCAACTTTCTGAGCGGTTTCGATGGCGGTGGTGTGGTCTCCCTCACTGAACCATTCTTTTATAGTGGCCGCTTGCCCGGCGGTGAGAGTGGCCATGTGGTTTTTGATGGGAGGAAGCCCTTCGTCCTGCCACTTTTTCATGATAGCGGTGCTTGAAACACCAAGTTCGCGAGCCAACAAATATACTCTTGTTATGGCCACTTCTGAAACACTCCCAAAAATCAGGTTTTGTTAGGGCTGTCTGCCGGGGATTGCTGCTGCGCTTGTTCCTGCAGCAGTTCTTCGGCTTGTTTTTGTTTGCCATCAGCCGCAAGTTTTTTGGCTTCTTCGACAGCCACGGCAATGAGCTGCCTGGCAAGTTCCGGTTTTATGTTAAGCTCCGTTACCAGGGGTTCGGCTCCGACATCATCCAGGTCGAGAATGGATATTATGCCAAGCGCAATAAGTTTATCAACGAGGTTGTCATCTGTGCCCTCGATACTTTTAACGCATTTAGTGAGTCGTTCAATGCCCTGATTGTATTCATCGGGTGTGAGGATATCGATATCCCAGCCGGTGAGACGGGCTGCGAGGCGGACGTTCTGGCCGTGCTTGCCTATCGCCAAACTAAGCTGGTCCTCATCGACGACGACGGTAGCCCTGCCAAGCTCAAAGCACAGTGCGATTTCGCTGACCTTTGCGGGCATAAGGCCGTTGGTGATGAAGACCTGTGATGAATCGCTCCATCGGACGATGTCGATTTTTTCGCCGCCAAGCTCATCGACGATATTTTTTATTCTGCTGCCGCGGACACCCACGCAGGCGCCGACAGGGTCAACCTTTTCATCGAGTGAGGCGACGGCGACCTTTGTTCGGTAGCCGGCTTCGCGGGCAAGCGCCCTTATTTCGATAATTTCCTCGGCTATTTCGGGGACTTCCTGCTCAAAGAGCCGGCGAATGAAGTCCGGGTGGGTCCGAGACAGGATGATTTTAACCTGGTTTGAGACCTCTTTGACTTCGAGAATGAGGCACCTGATTCTTTCGCCCGGCCTGTGGGTTTGGCCGACTATCTGCTCGCCCTTCGGCATAAACGCCTCAGTGCGGTGGTCCAGCCCGATAACGAGGGAGCCGCCTTCGTATCGGACTACGGTACCGCTGATGATTTCACCTTTTCGCTGTGCAAACTCGGTGTAAATACTGTCTCTTTCGTCGGCCTTGATTTTCTGCACCATAACCTGCCTTGCGGTCTGGGCGGATATTCGGCCAAGCTGATTGATATTGATTGGCTGCTTATCCTTGAAGGCGCTTACCTGCCCGTTGGTACGGTCAATCTGGACGACGATTTCGCTTTCGGGTGTTCCGAAATGCTTCCTTATAGCTGAAACCATTGCCTCCTCAAGGTCGGCAAAGATGGATTCCTTGTCGATATTCTTGTCTCTGGCTACGTTTTCGACTATTCTAAGTAATTCCTGGTTCATTTGTTTATGCTTCCTTCCAACAATAAAAAAAAAGGAAACCATACCGGTTTCCACTTCCACGCTGCAAGCCCAATAAATCAAGGTTGTCGTTGGTTTGACGCTACATCTTATACCTCCGTAGCTCAACCTGACGTTGTGTAACAACCCGATTCATAGGCCGTCGCTGGAGCAAAAACCCTTGCATACCGGCCACAATCGGCGCGAAACCTTCGCCGAACCGAGCAATTGTTCGGCTAATACGCACTGTAAGCAGATCCTGCAAAAATCATCGAATACACCTAACTACATTTCCCCGAGAACACGGGGCAGCCGTAAATTTTCGCACACGAAAACATATAGTAATCGTCAAAGGGGGTAATAACAATCATTTTTTTTGCAATTTGGCGGATTTTTTGGCCTGACTTATGGGGGGATTTAATGGTTATAAGGTGTTTTTTGATAGAAGGTTAGGCAATTAGGGCGTTTTTTGGGGGTTTAGCGAGTGTTTTTACATCGGTCAGGTTTAGGCGGGCTGGGGGGATTTTGAAACGGCGGTCATTTGCTTTGGGAGCGTGAAGAAGAAGGTTGAGCCGACGCCGACTTTGGAGGTGAGCCAGATTTTGCCGTCATAGAGTTCGACGATTTTTTTGGTCAGGGTCAGGCCAACGCCTTCGCTTTCGACGTCGTCGTGGTTGTTGAGCATCTGGAAGAGCTGGAATATTTTATCGAAATACTGCGGTTCGAGGCCGGGGCCGTTGTCGGCGACGCTGAATTTCCAGAAATATTTTTCGTCTTCGACGTCGATTATGATGCTCGTCTGCGGTTTATCGGAAAATTTTACGGCGTTGGAGATAAGGTTTAGAAATACCTGCCAGAGGTGTTCTTCTTCACATATCAGGATGGGAAGGGTTTTGTTTATAGTTATTTTGATGTTTTCGGGCGGTCTAATTCTGTTGATAACTTCCTTAGTTAATACATTCAGGTCAACCTTGCATTCTTTTGTTTTGTTTTTGGTTATTGTTGAGTATTGCAGGATGGCGTTGATGATATTGTCCATTCGCTTGACTCTTTTGACGAGCAGATTGATTTGTCGGCGTCCGTTGTCGTCGAACTTGTCATAATAATCGGTGTATAACCATTGCGCCAGCGTGCCTATGCCCCGCAGGGGGGTTTTGAGGTCGTGAGCGGTCAGATGGGCAAAATCAGCAAGCTGTTTATTAGTTCGGCTTAACTGGGTGACGGTAGATTCGAGGTTGGCGTTGAGTATTTCAAGCGATTTTTCTGCCCTTGTGCGTTGTGCTACTTCCTGTTGGAGGTGCCTGTTGGTTTGTTCCAGTTGTTCGAGTATTTCGGTCTGGTGTCGTTCCGCCTTCTTGCGTTCGGTGATGTCGCGGAATGACCACACCCGACCCACGATATCATCACCGATTTTTTGAGGCTGGGAGTAGCGATCGAAAACTCGCCCGTCCAGAAACTCGATCTGGTCGATACTCGATTCCTCCGGCTGTTCGTACAATTTTTTTACTTTGGCTACAAACTGCTCCGGGGCAGCAAGCTGCGCAAGGACATAGTTTATTGCTTTTTCATCATCATGGCTGGAGATAACTTCTTCCGGTATTTTCCACATATCGACGAATTTCTGATTCCATCGTGCAATACTTCCTTTCCTGTCTACAATCAGGATGCCATCGGCAGTGGATTCCAGGGAGGCACTGAGCAAGGACAGAGAAGATTTCAGTTCTTCCTCCGACTGTCTGCGTTTAGCATCCAGCCTATTCATATAAGCAGAGAGAATGTACACGGATAAACTGATTATAAACAGATTACTGACTGCCACAAACGATACGCCGAATTCATTACTAAATAACCCTGTTTTTTCTCCATGAATTTTGAACCAGCCTAAGACCAGCGGAATAACAATAATAATCGGCAGGATTCGCCGTATCATTATGCTGCCGAAGTTGTCGCCGCTAATATCCTTCATTAACCCCTGCTCCGGCCTGACAAAGATACACCCTATACAGGACATCATAAACAATACGCTGGTATGCAGCGCCATAGCGGTACTGAATTTCGGGCCTATATGGAGTGGGTTTACACCATACAAATATCCCACGAATGCTAAAAGAGCAACAATGCCCGCCGGAATAACCAATAACTGGGCCAGCCAGGGGAAAAGTGCGGCTTCGAATCCGCACAGTAATAACGCGATACCTATCATTACAAAAATAATCGAACTATTGAATGCCATCCTTCCCGGATAACTTGTCAAGATAGCTGCGGCCGACTTTTTAAATAAGAGTTGGTCAATGCCCAAATCCCTTCCGAGCATGTACTCCCAGAAAGTCAGAAACCCTGTCAGAAAAACGATGAAAGCACAAAGACGGGCAATCCTGCGGACTGTCCCATTGCCATGCCGTTTTGTCTGTGACAGCCATAGCGATAAGCCGATAAAAACAAAACAGACCGCCGTATTTGCTTTCATTGTAACAAAGTCAGGCGAAATGCTTTTCAGAACAGGTATATCGAGAATCCAGCCGATTAAAACAGTCGAGCCGCCAAGGAATATGCAGATGCTCAATATTTCTGAAACGCTTTTAAATAATAGAGTTTTTTTCATGCCTTAAGCTCATTTGGTATGTGTGTATATGCGGCAGGATGCTTTGACGATTCTGCGAGGTTTTTTTCGATTGCCCTGCGTGCATTGACATCAGTGATTTCACGAACATACTCTATTACACCCTTTAGTTTGCCTGTAGTAGCATCAATCAGGGGGAAGCTGTAGAGGTCAATCCAGCCCGTAACTTTCCCGCCCAGCCCTATTTTGGGGACCACATCGTAATCAGCTTTGCCGGTTTCAAGAGTTCGGCAGGTTGGGCAGATGTCGCAGCGTATTTTGCGTCCATGGTAAGCTTCGTAACATTTCTTTCCTATCAAAGGCATAGCATGCGAGTACCATTTTTCCATCGCCGCATTGGTCCTGACAATGTTGAGGTTGGTGTCAAGCACGCTGATGCCGTCCTGGATGCTGGCAAATACTTCAGAAAGGAACCGTTCGCTTTCTTTTATAGATTCCTGCAATTGCACTTTTTCAGTGGTGTCTGAGATAAATCCTTCGATGGCGAGCAGTTCGCCTTTGGGGTTGAATATACCCTGTCCCTGCTCCAATACCCATTTTTGTTCACCGTCAGCGGTTTTTATTCTGTAGATTAGCTGGAACGGTTTGTGTTCTTTCAGTGCGGCCTGAACGATATCCCATACCTTTTCGCACTCATCCGGATGAATCAACTGGTTGTATGCTATTTTACTGTTGTTGATAAGCTCTGCGGGCTGATAGCCGGTGAGATTGACGCTTCCTTCGCTGACAAATTCCATAGTCCAGTCGCGGTCATTCCGGCAGCGATATGCCATTCCAGGCAGGTTTGTCATCAGCGTTTGAAGCGTTCGCCGGCTCTCAAGCAGGCCGTCTTCTGCGAGCTTTCTTTCTGTTATATCGCGGACAATAACTATAAGCTGTTCATCGCCCAGCCAGACCACTCGCGCTTCACGGAATTGTTCCGTCTGGTTATGAACTGAATACTCCGCGATTTCGACGGCTTTGTTTTTTACGGCTCTTCTGACAGCCCATTCGAGTCTTCGTGCGGCCAGGGGGCCGAAACAGATATAAATGCTTTTTCCGATGATTTCATTGGGATGGATATGGCTGAAAGCTTTATTTGCCGGTATTCTGCATTCAAGGATTTTTCCGTCGGCATCAATTCTGAGGAACATATCGGGTATGGCCTGAAAAATAGACCGCATCTGGGAATTGGCCTCGACCAATTCATGTGAGCTGATTTCGATGGAGCGTTCGAGCAGGAACCGGTCGGCATCGAAATTGAAGTATGCCTCGTTAATGACGCCGATTATTTCCTGAAAATCTTTGGGGATGTTATCGGCGGGACCAAAGATTTTTTTAATCTGGCGTCTAAGTAAGCTATGCATTTTGTCCATTGTCAGACCTCGGAAAACGCGGTTATTGTCATTGTCTCGTTATGAAGGGCACATTTTCTGCTGCCCGCGACCGGCGCTATTTCTCCGTATGAGTAGAAACCGGTGAGCATTGTGTCATTGCCGAAGATTTCGCGGACCGCTTCAATTTCCTCTTCAACCCGCTGTTTAAGAATCCATTTTCTTCCACAACAACTGATGATAATTGCCAGCTCGGCTTTAGGACAATCAATTGTGTCGAGGCAGTTTTTCGCGGCCTTGGCTGCGGCATCTATCATTCGTTCAAAATTGACTTTCATCAGGCGTGCGTGGTAGCCCTGTGGGACGTCGCCTGCAAATGTTATACTCTGTTCTTTGTCATTTGTGGCCAGGATGGTGCGGACCAAGCTGGTAGTTGCCTCATTATCTCGAATACCCAAGGGGAAAAACAAGCCGGTGGCGGGCAGGCCTTTAGCGTGTTCGCCGAGGTACTGCTTGTAGAGTTGGAGGGCGTTTTTCCCGTCAAGCTCATAGAGGACGTTACCTTTTGAGTGTGTGATAATTCTTTCGGGGCCGAAAGGGTCCCATCCGCCGACGGAGCCATAGCCGACTTTTAGCTTGTGACCGTAGAAGGCAATTGCTGATATGACGTTATTTTTTGGGACGCCGTCGGAGAAAGTTAACGTTTCCTGAAACCTCGGCCCGTCTCCCGCCAGACCTCCGGTTATAATTACGTTCTCAGGCAGGTTTTTTTCAAGCCCTTTGACGAGTTCACTTCCGTTGATATTAACGCCTTTTGAAAGGACAAAGAGATGGCTCAGGTTAGCCGGATTCACAATCGCTGCGAGACGCTCGCCGGCAAGGAAGCTGTCCTCCGCGGAGCCGGCTTCTATTTCATAGGACTTGACAGAGGTTTTCTCGAAATAGACCGCCACTGTTGTCAGGGAGTCGTCATATACTGTTGTTCCGCAAATTTCTCCTGCGGTGGAGCATCCGACAAGACACGCGTTTGGGTAAACGCCGTTAAGCTCTTTAAGAAGGGGGGATTGCTTCAGCAGGTCGTTCGAACCAAAGACCAGTAACAGTTGTGCGGATTTTCCCAGCACTCCGGGGGCTGACGGCTGCCAGCCGGTTTTTTGCGTCCATGTATTTTGTTCGAGTTTCATATAGTTGTCCCCTGTTTAATCGGTTTTTATTTGGCCGTCTGTTTTTGGCAGCGTGAAAAAGAACGTTGAACCCTGGCCGACGGTGGAGGTTAGCCATATTTTGCCGCCGTATAATTCGACGATTTTTTTTGCGAGCGTCAGACCTGCGCCTGTGCTTTCGAACTGGTCTTTGGCCTGAAGGGTCTGGAAGAGCCGGAAGATTTTTTCGAAGTGCTGTTCGGGGATGCCCGGGCCGTTGTCCGCGACGCTGAATTTCCAGAAGCCGTTTTCCTCGGCGCAGGCGACTTTGATGAAACCTTCGGGTTTATCCATAAATCTTACGGCGTTGCTGAGCAGATGCTGAAAGACCTCCTGTATGCGGGTTGGTTCGGAGGTGATAACGGGCAGCCGGCCTTCGATGGTTATATGTATATTAGCCGGTGCGCCGAGCAGTTTTATGATTTCCTGCAAAAGCTGATTGAGGTCGATTGGAGCCGGGTTTTCTTTAATACGTCCGATTCTTGAGTATTGCAGGACGCCGTCGAGGAGGTTTTGCATCCTGTTTACGCGGGTGGTAAGCATCTTGAGCTGTTCTTTGCCGTCGTTGTCAAACTTGTCGGCGTAATCTGTGGCAATCCAGTCGGACAGCGCATTTATGGCGCGCAACGGCGCCTTCAAGTCGTGTGAAATGATGTACACGAAGTCCTGGAATTCCTTGCTTATGCTTTCAATCTGTTTGAGCAGTTTTTCACGTTCGTCAGCACTCATGACGCCCGGTTTTTCGGTCAATAAAGTGCTCATACATCGTCCCCAGTTAACAGAAAAAACCCCAATCATTGAAACCTGAATTATGCTCTCTATATCGTTGTTAAATTACGACAGATTGAGCATTTAGACGGCTTTTTAGGGTGTAGCGAGGTATTTCCGCCACAAAATAGGGAAATCGCGGACTTTATTACGAGTGGTTTTACTATAGTCCGATAATGCGACTGGATATTCAATGATGTTTTCTTTTGGAAGCAGGGCGCGG
The DNA here is from genome assembly GCA_050012515.1 of Sedimentisphaerales bacterium. Taxonomy (GTDB): domain Bacteria; phylum Planctomycetota; class Phycisphaerae; order Sedimentisphaerales; family Anaerobacaceae; genus Fen-1362. The sequence goes on from JBEKHA010000002.1 coordinate 140,799, forward strand.
GGCGTCGGGAAGAGGAAGCAAAAGTGCGGTTATTTTCTTTTTTTCGAGTTTGATTTTGCAGATGCGCAGAGATTTGTCGCCTATTTTGAAGACTGGGTCGAACGGTTCATCGTTGAGCAGCGACCTGCATACCTGTGCGACGATATCATTCGGCTCTGTGCCCGTGAACGCAAGCCAGTCAGTAAAGGCCTTGTTGCCAATCGATTTTGTAAGTGTTGTGATGCCGGCCGCGCCGAGGGATACGCCGTCAACGTGGATATTTAACTGGCTGAATGAATTTATCGCTGGAGTTATACGGATGGTTAGAATGGGATTGGCAAAACGCGTTTTGGCCGTCGCCATAAATATAATTTGGTTTTGCGTGAAAATTGCCTGCGGGTCAGTGAAGGTGATGCTATTGAATTTTACCGGCTGTCGCCAGCGTGCGATTATATCATTCAGGCCTTCCTCCGTGATTACGACCTCGAAGGGGTCATCAAGCTGGGAGTTGTTGTAAACTGTCGGCATCAAATAGTTACTCAGATAGACGCTGATTTGGCTCTGGTCGGCGATTCGAAGCGGGGCGTAATATTTTGGTCTGTGCGTTACCAGGACAAACGCCAGTAACACGAGCACAAGAGGCAGTGCAAGCCAGAAGTATGCTTTGAATTTCCTGTTCTTCATTTTCTCTGAATCTTTTTTTGTCTTAATTGCCACTGAAAGCTTGTTAGAAAACAATCGAGCGGTTATAGTAAAGCAAAATACGAGCAGCTTAAAGCGAAAAACGAAAATCTAATAAGAAAGGAATTATAATAGTATGGCTAATCATTTTGGCGACCGGCTTGTTGAAGCGATAAAGAGCAAGCGAACACCATTGATTGTTGGTTTGGACCCGGTTTACAGCCGGCTTCCCGCGGTGATAACGAACAGAAGCGATATGAATGACGAGTTCGACGTGGACTCGGCGGTCGATGCGATATTCGATTATTGCACACAGGTGCTGAGGATTGTCGCGCCGATGGTGCCGGCGGTGAAAATCAACATAGCGTTTTTTGAGAAATATCTCTGGCAGGGAATCGAAAGTTATTATTCACTTATTTCCGAGGCGAACGAACTTGGCGTTGAGGTAATCGGAGACGTCAAGCGAGGCGATATAGGCCACACGGCAGAGGCATACGCGACGGCGCATCTGGAAAATCCCGAAATGGCTGGCCTTGAGGATACACTTGCCCCGGACGCGATAACGGTTAACGGTTTCGCGGGCGCAGAGGCAATCGAGCCGTTCGCGGATGTCGCCACCAAGCAGGGCAAGGGCGTGTTTGTATGGGTTCGCGCGAGCAACCCAGGTGCGGCTGTGATACAGGATTTTGCTTCCGGCGACGGACAAAAGATGTATGAAAAACTTGCGTCGGTGGTTGGTGAGATAGCAAATAAGCCCGGCAGAATAGGCAAGGCCGGCTACAGCAATATCGGTATGGTTATCGGCGGGACGAGTCCCGAAGAGACGACGGCTCTGCGGAAAAAATATGACAATATGTGGTTCCTCGTTCCCGGCTACGGCTCACAAGGGGCATCGGCTGCGGATTGTGTCCGGTTCTGCAAGCACGACGGCAACGGCGCACTGATTAACGCGTCGCGTTCGATTATCTACGCTTATGAGAATCCTAAATACAAAGAGCAGTACGGCGACAACTGGAAGAAGTGTATTGAGCAGGCAGTGATTGACGCCAAGCTGGACATCGCAAAGGCCGTTCAGGACGCGCTGTAACTTAGCGTTATACTCGCAAAAAATCGTATCGGCTCATAGAGATATGGGTGAAGGTCTTTTCAGAGATAAAAAGATTTTAGTGATGGGCCTCGGGAGGTTCGGGGGCGGGGCGGATGTTGTGAAATTCGCCTGCTCGGTGGGGGCAAAAGTAATCGTTACCGATTTGGCAAAACAGGATGCTCTGGCGGAATCAATCGCTCAATTAAAAGGTCTCGACGTTGAATATCATCTCGGCTCACACGAGGGAGGCGATTTTGAGCAGGCGGATATGGTTGTGGCTAATCCCGCTGTGCCTTTGGATAACAAGTTTTTACAGATTGCCCGCAAGGCAGGGAGAAAAATTACATCGCAAATCGAATTATTCTTCGAGCTTTGCCCGGCGAAGATAATCGGTATCACAGGCGCCAATGGCAAAAGCACCACGACATCACTGACGGCGCATCTTCTTCGGAGTCGATTAGGCAATAAGGTCTGGTTGGGCGGCAATATAGGCAATGAGCCGATGCTGACGATTGCAGATAAAATAAAATCCGACGATTTGGTTGTTTTGGAGCTGTCGAGCTTTCAGATTGAGCAGTTGGCCCAGAGCGATAATGCACCGCAGGTGGCGTTGCTGACGAATCTTACGCCGAATCATTTGGACCGCTATAAGACATTCGAGAATTACTGCAAGGCCAAGGAGCTGATTTTTCAACATCAAAAATCGGATAAGAATCAGCCCGCGATTTCAATTTTCAACGGCGACGATGAGGTAAGCAACAAGTGGTTTGCGAAATATCAAAAAGATGCGGGGCGAGTTTGCGTGAAATTTTCTGCTGATAGTGTGCCAGAGAGAATTCGCAGCGCGTATGGGTTGCCGGGCAGGGCGTATCTTGCCAATTTGGCCGGTGCGATTGCCGTGGCGAAGCGTTTTGGTGTAACCGATGAGCAGATAATCGGGTGCTTGCCCGCATTTAAGGCGTTGCCTCATAGGCTGCAGCTTGTGGGTGAGGCGAGGGGTGTTAGCTGGTATAACGATTCCAAGGCAACCACGCCCGACAGTTCGATTGTCGCTCTTGAGGCGTTCGATAGTCCCATTATCATAGCGGGCGGGTATGATAAGCATATACCGTTCGATGAATTTGGCGCGAAAATCGCCCAAAAGGCCAAAGCGGCAATTCTCATAGGCCAGACCGCCGGGGTGATAGGGAAAATCATTCAGAATCATCCGCAAAACAAGGCACAGGTCAAGTATGCCAAGACACTTGCCGAGGCGGTTCAAACGGCCAATACCCTTGCGGCAAAGGGGGATGCGGTTTTGCTCAGTCCTGCCTGCGCCAGCTACGATATGTTCGAGAATTACGAGCAGCGCGGGGAGCAATTTACCGAACTGGTAAATAAGGTCATCCGCTGATTATCGGAACATTCGACTTTTCCCCAACTTTTTTTATCGATTGATTATTGATTATTTAGAGCGGAACCGGGCTTTAGATAATCAATCATCAATCACAGTTATCAATCTCTTAAGCCGTCCTCATAAAAAGACGATTCGCAGGGAGCAAACACATTAAAGTCTTTTTTGAGGAACCGGCAATGCAGGACACGTCCGAGCGGAGAAGAGAGCCAAGATTAAGATACCACTGGCCTGTGTGGTTCGCAGAGAATTTTGCCGGTTTACTTTCACAAGGACAAATGGTCGATATTTCCAGCGGAGGAGCAGCCTTTACCTGCTATGCGGACAAGGGCTGTCCTTATCCGGGCCAGAACATAACAACCCGCTTCAGCGTGCCGTATTATCACGAGGATGACCGTTTCGATATCAGTGATTTTGTTCGCGCGGGGCAGGTTTGCCGGATTGACCAAATTGGCAATGGCCTGAGTCGCGTGGCGATGAAATTTCATGAGCCGCTTCCCTTCAGGCCCGGTGAATTAGCTAATTTCCAGTCGAACGAAGAAGATGTCCTTGAACCAGCTTCGGCTTAGTTGTCCTCCGTTTTAAATTCTCCATCCTCCAATTTTCCAAATGGGAGTGCTGGGATTCGAACCCAGGACCTACGCATTAAAAGTGCGGTGCTCTACCTACTGAGCTACGCTCCCGGTAATTTAACAGGCGAACAGAATAACAGTTTTGATACCACCTTGTCAATGGTCGTTATTGACATCAGCCCTTTTGAGCGATACTATCACCTGCCTGTTTTATTCTGGAGCTTAAGGTTATGACTAATGTTACGCTGATAACTGGTGATGGTATCGGGCCTGAGATAGCCCATGCAGCACAAAGGTGCATCGACGCCACGGGCGTGAAAATAAAATGGGAAATCCGCGAGGCGGGAATTGATGTAATGGCCAAAGCGGGGACGCCTTTGCCGGATTCTACGGTGGAATCGATAAAAAAGAATGCTCTTGCCCTGAAGGCGCCGATAACGACGCCCGTGGGCACGGGGTTTCGCAGCATAAACGTTCACCTTCGGCAGATGTTCGACCTGTACGCCTGCCTGAGACCCTGCAAGAGTTATAAGGGCGTTCGCAGTAAATACTCGAATATCGACCTTGTTCTCGTCCGCGAGAATACCGAGGACCTTTACGCGGGCATCGAATTCGAGAAGGGCAAAGACGATACGGCTGAGCTTATAAACTGGCTCAATAAGCACAGCAAAAAACAAATCAGGTCAGATTCCGGCATAAGCATTAAGCCCATTTCTGTCGCGGGTACGGAGCGGATAGTGCAGTATGCTTTTGATTACGCCCGGAAAATGGGTCGTAAAAAGGTTACGAGCGTTCACAAGGCCAATATTATGAAGTTTACCGACGGGCTTTGGCTGGAGGTAAGCAGGCAGATAGCGGCGAAGAACAGCGATATCGAATTCGAGGACCGCATCGTTGACAATATGTGTATGCAGTTGGTGCAGAAGCCGGAGTTGTATGATGTCCTGGTATTGCCCAATTTATACGGGGATATCCTAAGTGATTTGTGTGCTGGATTAGTAGGTGGACTGGGTGTCGCACCGGGGGCGAATATAGGCGTCAAGGCCGCGATATTCGAGGCAACTCACGGCAGCGCACCGAAATACAAAGGGCTTAACAAGGTCAATCCTGTGGCATTGATACTCAGCGGCGTATTGCTTTTGCGGCACATTGGCAATACTGCGGAGGCGAACAAGCTTGAGAACGCCGTCGCGGAAGTAATAGCCGAGGGTAAAGACGTTACTTACGATATGAAGGCAGACCGCAACGACCCGACGGCGGTCGGCACACAGGAAATGGCCGACGCGATAATAAGGAAAATCAGAAATTCATAGTTCAATGGATACCCGGACTATCGTTATGAACCAGGAGCGGTTTAAGAAACTTGTTTCCGGGCAAAGCACAGGCGTTATCGCGTCGGCGTTGCGCCTGGTGTTAAATGTCGCAGCGGTGTTTTATGGTTTGGGCGTCTCGCTGCGGAACTGGCTGTATGACGGGGGACAGGCCAAATCGCACGCGGTAACGGCTGCCGGCCTTGTAACATCGGACAGGACACAGGCAACGGTGCCGGTAATAAGCATCGGCAATATAACCGTCGGAGGGACAGGTAAGACGCCTTTAGTAGTCTGGTTGTGCAATCTGTTCCGTGAGCAGGATGTCAATTGCGCGATACTGACCCGTGGGTATAAGGCGGCGAAGGGCGAGAGTGATGAGCCGGGGATGTTAGCTAAAAATTGTCCCGGTACGGCGGTGGTGGTAAACCCCGACCGACTGGCGGGGGCGATTGAGGCGGTAAAAAAATACAGGGCACAGGTCCTGATTATGGACGATGGTTTTCAGCACCGTCGTCTGCACAGGGATATCGATATTGTAACCATCGACGCGATGCAGCCGTTTGGCTATGGCAGATTGCTGCCTGCGGGCTTGCTGCGCGAGCCGGTTTCGGCGTTGAAAAGAGCGAAGGCGGTAATACTTACCAGGTGCGACCTGGTTTCGAAAAATAATCTGACGGAATTGACGGCGGCTATCAAGAAGATAAATCCCAATGTGATAATCACGCAGACGATTCACAGCCCGGTTTTCGCGGTTTCCAGCGAGAAACAAATCCCGCTCGAAGAGTTGAAAAACAAAAAGATATACGCTTTTTGCGGGATAGCGAACCCGGAGGCGTTTTTGGCGACTGTGGGACTGGTTGGGGCGAATATCGTCGGGTACAAGATTTACGATGACCACTATAATTATACAGTCAATGACGTGAACGATATTTATCGTGACGCGGCGAAGTCGGGCGCACAGATGATACTTACTACGGAGAAGGATTATAACAAGGTATTGCAGCCGGCATCGGGGGCGGGGGAACTGGTTTTGGCATATCTGGCGGTCAGGTTGCAGTTTGTGGATGGGGCCGACCGCATAATGGAGTTGATTGAACGGTCGCTTGCGGGTAAAATACCACGGAAAAGAACTGTTTAATCACAGAAAACCGCTATGTATGAAAATCTTCTAAATGCCGTAACAAAACTCGGCACGCCGAAAGTGCTGTTGGTGGGCGATTTTATGCTCGACGTGTATGTGTATGGCGACGCCGAGCGGATTAGCCCCGAAGCACCTGTGCCCGTGCTGAAGGTAACCAGGACCGATTACAGTTGCGGGGGGGCGGGGCTGGTTGCGGCTAATTTGTGCGCACTTGGGGCGGTTCCCTTATGCGTAGGTGTTATAGGCGATGACGCAAATGGGACGAAGCTCAAAGACCTGCTGGCGAATATGGGTGCGGACATATCGGGCCTGATGACTGTTACAGACAGACCGACGACAACCAAACAACGATTGATAGGTCTGGCGCAGCATCGACACCAGCAGCAGTTGTTCAGGATGGATAATGAATCGACCGAGCCGCTGACTGAGGGGCAATATGGCCGGCTGGCGAAGATTTTCGAGACCAAACTGAAACAGGCGGATAATATTTGTTTGCAGGATTACAACAAGGGTGTACTCGCGGATTTGTTCTGCAAAAAGGTAATTAAGCTTGCTGCCAAGGCACGCAAAAGGGTTTTGGTTGACCCGTCGCCTATTAGTGATTATTCGAAATACACTGGGGCATCGGTCATTACGCCCAATCGGTATGAAACGCGTATGGGCGTAGGGTTTGAAATAAAGACCATCGATGACGCGGCCCATGCGGCCAGGGAATTTGTGCGAAAGCTAAAACTTGAAGCGATAGTCATTACGCTGGATAAAGAAGGGGCGTATCTCAGGAGCCCCGGTTTCGATGAGCATATACCAACAAGGCCTCGCGTTGTGTATGATGTAACGGGGGCAGGGGACACGGTATTGGCGACTTTGGCGTTGACGCTCGCGGGGGGCTGCGATTTTAAGACAGCAGTTCATTTGTCGAATATCGCGGGCGGCATCGAGGTGGAGAAATTCGGCGGCGCGACTGTCAGCAGGGACGAGATAATAACTGAAATCGTTTATCTTAACCGCGGCGGCGAAGGCAAGGTTCGGTCGGTTGATTCGCTTTTGGCGGAGCTGGCCTGGCGTCGCAAACGAAATGGAAAAATAGTTTTTACCAACGGCTGCTTCGATGTCATACACAGGGGACATATTGAATACCTGAAGTTCTGCAAAGAGCGGGGCGATGTCGTGGTCGTCGGGTTAAACAGCGACAGTTCCGTGCGAGCAATTAAAGGTCCTGACAGGCCTATTCATAATCAGGTTGACAGGGCGGCGGTTTTAGCGGCCCTTGAGTCGGTGGATTATATTACGATATTCGACGAATCGACACCGATTAATCTTATCAAAAAGGTCAGACCCGATGTTCTGGTCAAGGGGCAGGACTGGGAGAAAAAAGGCGTTGTAGGTGCGGAGTTTGTAGAATCATACGGCGGCAGGGTAGTGCTGGCACCTCTTGTGAAGAGCAAAAGCTCGACGCTTATAATCGAAAAGATGAAATCGCAGGCGGCGAAAACGAAATCAGGGAAGCGATGAGCAAAAATTTTAAAAAGCAGGTGTTCGAAATAGTCCGGACTCACAGGAAAATGGTTACTGAGCTTGAAGAGTCGGGGCTGGAGACGATTGCCGATATTGCCGGCGTGATAACAAAGGCGATTAAAAAAGGAGCGACGGTTTATATCTGCGGCAACGGCGGTTCGGCGGCGGATGCTCAGCATATCGCGGCGGAATTGGTGAACAGGTTCGAGTCCAGCCGCAGGGCGTTGCCTGCTGTTGCTCTGACAACTGACAGTTCGGTAATGACCTCGATTGCCAACGACGATTGTTATGAGAGTATATTTGCCAGGCAGGCCGAGGCGCTTGTGAGAAAAGGCGACATATTCTGGGCGATATCGACGAGCGGCTCGTCGGCTAATGTCCTGGCGACCGTGAAGGTCGCCAGAAAAAAGGGTGCTGTCGTTATAGCTTTTACCGGCAGAAAAAACAGCAGGATACAACGGCTGGCGGATAAATGTTTTTGCGCGGATAGTGTTTCCGCAGCGAGAAGCCAGGAAATTCACCTGCTTGCGTATCATATAATCTGCAAACTTGTTGAGCAAAGTTTTGCATAGGCGAAAGGGATTATGGCCAACAAAGCGATATTCCTAGACCGTGACAATACGATAATAGAGGACCCCGGGTACATAAATAACTCGGACCAGGTTAAGCTGCTCGAAGGCGCCCCGGAAGCGTTGATCTCGCTTAAGGCACTTGGGTATAAGCTTGTTGTTGTGTCGAACCAGTCCGGTGTGGCCAGAGGAATTGTAACCGAGGAGGCTCTTGGTCAGATTCACAAGCGGCTCGAACAGCTTCTTGCGGAAAAGGGCGTATCGCTGGATCGGATATACTATTGTCCTTATCATATAGACGGGGTAATTCCGAAATACCGCAAAGACAGCGACTGGCGCAAGCCCAACCCGGGGATGCTCCTTGCGGCGAGCAGGGATATGGATATCGACCTCAAGGAATCCTGGATGGTTGGCGATACTCCCGGTGACATAGAAGCGGGAGCGAGGGTCGGCTGCAGGACGATAATGCTTGCGGGACGCACGCACGAGCAAAAGCTCCAGCCGGGAGCGCCGGCTCCTGATTATAAGGCCGTAAATCTCAAAGAAGTCGTGAACATTATCAAGATGAAAGCGAGGTCGGCGCAGAAACCTGCCAATGTGTTGCCTGCTGAGCAGCCGGCACAGGCGATTGAAGAAAAGCCGCAGGAACCTGCGTCTCAACAGCAAGCCGCGCCGCCGCAACAAGCCGAACCAGAGCAGCCTGCACCGCCTCAGCCGGCTGAACAGCCGACAACGGAACGCCTCCTGAGCAATATCCTTGACCAGATTAAAATGATGCAGCGACATACTATGTTTGGAGAATTTTCCGTAACCCGGTTTATCGCCGGTATCGCGCAGGGGCTGGTATTTTTGTGTTTGCTTGCGAGTATATGGTTTTTGATGAGTCCAACGAAACAGTTTAACCAGGTTCTTATTTCCATCGGGTTCGCTATACTTCTGCAGTTAATGTCGCTGACGTTTTACGTTATGCGCGGGCCGAGATAGTGGGACTGCGCAGGAATCACCTCTGTTTACTTAAAAATGGCTGATACCAAGGACAATATTCTGGTCTGGCTTCCTTCTCCGATAGGGGACGCGATTTTATGCACGCCGGCTCTGCGGGCGATTCGCGGGCGGTTCAATTTTTCGAAAATAACGTTTTTCGCAAGCATTGTTGTGCGTCAGATTTTTTCGCCCTGCGGTTTTGCGGATGAGTGGCTCGAACAAAGCAAGGACGGCGTGTTCACCACTGCCCGGATGCTTAAGAAACATAATTTTACGCATGTTATTATGTTCAAAAATTCCTTTAGCTCTGCTTTGACCTGCTGGCTGGCGGGGATACCCGCTCGTATTGGTTACGCCAGGGACGGGCGTGGGGTATTATTGACCGAGAAGCTGTATCCGCCCAGATTGCCGTCAGGGGAATTTGAGCCGATATCGATAGTTGATTATTATCTGGCTGTCGCGGCGAAATTAGGCGCAGATGTGCAGGACAGGCGTATAGAGTTGTCGGTTGAGCCGAAAGATACGGAGAAATTGAAGGCGAAATTGCCGGCGGTTTTCAATACGAAGGGGCCTATCGTGATTCTTGTCCCCGGCGCAGCGGCGGGGCCGAGCAAACGCTGGCCTGCGGACAGATTTACCCAAATCGCCGACTGGCTGGCCGAAAAGTATAACGCGACTGTTGTGCTGTCGGTTGCGCCCAACGCCGACGAAAAATATATTGCAGAGCATATTGTTGATGCCGCGAAACATAAGCCGATAAACCTGGGCGATACGCCTGTCGGGCTTGGGGAGTTAAAGGCGCTCATCGCCGTCGCGGATTTGGTTATTTGTAATGACACGGGGCCGAGACATATTGCCATTGGGTTAAAGCGAAAGGTTATTACACTGGTAGGGCCGAATGACCCGGCGTGGACGGATCCCGGTTATGCTGACGAGGTATTTATCAAAGGCGATGCTCCCTGCGTACCCTGCGATAAGCCGGTTTGCAGAGAAACGTCGCATTTTTGTATGGAAGCGATAACCGTCGAAATGGTCTGCAAGGCGGCGGCAAAAGTTTTAGATGCGGGCAGTTTCGGAAAGCGGGGCGGGATATGACGGAGTTTTTCATCGACCCGGCATACAAGACCGGTTTTGAACGGCTTGGCCTGACGTCAATCGAGACGGTGTTTGCGTTTGGGGCGGGCAAGAATCTCACCAAGAAAAATCTTGCCTCGTATCGAAGCAGAATCGAATTTAAAATTGAGTCGCCTGCCGTTACGGTTTTTCTTAAACGATATGACCATCCGCCGGTAATGACACAGTTAAAAAACTGGTTGTCTGTGAAAAAACGCGTCAGTTGCGCCATGGCGGAGGTTGAGGCGGCGAAAAAACTTGCGGCGACGGGAATAAATACGCCGAGAATGATTGCGTGGGGACAGGTTTGGGGAGGTCTTTTTGAGAGGCGCAGTTTTGCGGCCATCGAGGAAATACGAGGGGGTCAATCGCTTGAGCGAGGTTTGCCAGTATTTTTTAATGAGCCGGGGACAAGTGAAACCATAGTTTTACGCCGGCAGTTTATAAAGCAATTGGCGTCATTTATAAAAAAGTTTCACGAAACCGGCTGCCGTCATCGCGATTTGTACCTGTGTCACATATTCAGGGTTCCGGATGGTCGATTTTATCTGATAGATTTGGCGAGGGTGTTTAAGCCGGCGTTATTCAGTGAAATATACCGTGTTAAGGATGTTGCCCAGCTGCATTATTCGGCTCCCACCAAATACTTTTCAAAAACCGACCGGCTGCGATTTATTCGGGTATATCTTGGTCGCGAAAAACTTAACGCTGGTGACAAGATATTTGTCGGGCGCATCACCGGCAAGGCCCGGCGTATGGCCAGACACGACGCCAAACACGGCAGGGCAGTTCCTTTCGAAACTTAAGCGGGCTATAATACCGACGGATGAAACCAAAGATAGCAATCATAATTGAGCGTGCGGATGTTGCGCTTGGCGGAGCTGAGCGTTCGGTCAGTGAATTGGCCGAGGCCATCGGTGCAATCGGCTATGAGACGCATATTATTGCCACCAAAGGTCAGGCAACAGCCCCAAATGTGCATATTTTGTGTGCGGATATGCCCGGCAAAAGAACGGGCTATAAGGTTTTTGCGAATGCTCTGAAAAAACACATCGAACAGACCCATTATGATATTCTTCACAGCGTTCTGCCTTTTGACTTCGCGGATATTTATCAGCCGAGGAGCGGAACTTTTGCTGAATCAATAATCCGCAAGGCCGCGACATACCGCTGTCCTGTTTTTCAGGCGTTGAAAAAAAGGACCGCATTTTTGAATTTTCGCAGGACCGCGTGGTTTGGTGCGGAACGTCGGCTCGCAGAAGGACAAACCGGGCCGCTGGTTGTCGCGATTTCCAATTACGTGGCGGAGCAGTTCAGGACTCACTATCATATTCCTGAAAAACGAATGGTAGTCATACCAAACGGCATCAAGCCGGCTGGGCAGATAGATAAGCCCCGTGTCGATTCATTGCGGGCCAAGTTGCTGGCTCAACTGGGTTCAAAAGAAACAGGCAATACGGTTTTATTTCTTTTTGTCGGTCATGATTTCAAGCGTAAAGGTCTCGATTGTCTGGTGGAGGCGATTGGTCAGCTTCAAAAAACTGATAATAATACGCCAGCGAGATTGGTTGTTGCCGGTCGGGCAAGTTCGACAGCATATCGCCGGCTGGCCGCAAAACTGGGAGTCGATGGGAAAATTGTATTTCTCGGAGACGTCGGCAACGTGCAGGAATTGATTGCGGCGACCGATGTGGCTGTTTTGCCCACTTTCGATGACCCCTGTTCGCGGTTCATTCTTGAGGCCCTTGCCGCGGGCAAACCGGTCATAACCACGAAATTTAACGGGGCAATCGACCTGTTTGCGGATAATCGGCACGGCAGGGCAATCGATGACCCTCGCGATGTTGCCGCGCTAAGTGAGGCAATCGGATACTTCACTAATCGTGATAATCTTAATCGGGCGGCTCACGCGATTATCAGTGACAATCTTCGCCAGAATGTTTCGGTCGCCAGGGTCGCGCAGCAGCTTAAAGCCGTTTACGATGAAATACTGAAAAAGAAAGGGCATCAATGAGATTGGCTGCGTTTTTAATCGGGGCGTATCTGCTCGGCTCGGTATCATTCGGGATGCTCATAGCCGCTGCTCACGGAATTGATTTGCGCAAGGTCGGCTCAGGAAATATCGGTTCGACAAATCTGTCCCGTGCTTTGGGCAGACGATGGGCGTATGTTTGTTTTATCCTGGATTTAGCCAAGGGATTGTTGCCGACACTGGCTGCAGGATTGTGGCTTGGTGAGAATGGGACAACTGGAGGATTGGTTGCCCAGCTTGCCGTGGGATGTGCGGCTATACTTGGGCACGTATTTCCCGTTTATCTTGGTTTCAAAGGCGGCAAAGGTGTTGCGACAAGTTTCGGTGTGGCGATTGGTTTGTGGCCTTATTATACGATTTGCGCGGCGATTACGCTGGTAGTCTGGGTTGTCTTTGCGCTGATTTGGCGGTATGTGTCACTTGCCTCGCTTGCTGCGGCGCTTGCCTTTCCCGTTGTTTTTGTGGCTGCCATAGCGATAATTCCCGGCTGGCGATTTGCGGATTTGTGGCCCCTGCTGATAGTCGGGATGGTTATCCCTGTTATGGTTTTTATCCTCCACAGAGACAATATCGTCCGGCTGCTTGCCGGCACCGAGAGCAAAATTCTTCAGAAAAACTCAGGGCAGAAGTAATTACATCGATGATTGGTTTTTATTGTGCAGAAAGCCGCTTTGCCTGTTTATTGGCAAGCGGCTAGTTTTTAAGGAGTGCTGTCCTCGGCGAAGCAGGTACCGGTTTTTACTAACAACTGCTATTACTATCGGGCGAACAGCGGTAAAGGACGAATAGGCAATTCCTGAAAAGCCGCTTCGTAAAACCGTAGTGTTAAAATAGGGGTAAACATTAGACCAGTGTCAGAAATTGACACTTTTTACGCTGAGGCGAGGCAGCAGCATTACAAACCAGCTTATGTTTCCAGCGGCGTTATTCCCTCGCGGACGGCATACTTTGTGAGTTCCGCCACGCTGTTGATTTTGAGCTTTTCCATTATATTGCGCCGGTTCGACTCAATGGTTTTGGTGCTGACATGGATTTGGAGAGCGATTTGTTTGGTGCTTTTGCCTTCGGCCAAAAGCTGAAGGACTTCCCGCTCACGGTTGCTAAGAATCAGCCCGTCGGGCTGATATTGTTTCGAGAGACGCTGGACATAGTCGTCTATCACGACGCCGGTTATCTTGGGGCTTAGATAAATTTCGCCTCTAAGGACGGTTTTTATCGCCTCCATCAGCTCATCAAAAAGGCAATCCTTGAGTATGTAACCCGAAGCTCCCGCCTTGAGCATTTCGGCAACGAACCGCCTGCTGGAGTGTATGGATAGCGCGATAATCTTCACACCGCTGATTTCCTCAGCTATCTTGCGTGTGGCGTCGATACCGTTGAGATTAGGCATACTGATATCCATAATCACAAGGTCCGGCGCAAGTTTGCGGGCGGTATCCACTGCCTGTCGTCCGTCCTCGACACCTCCGACCACCTCGATATCCGGCTGTTTTTCCAGGAGCGAGGATAACCCCTGGCGAATAATCGCGTGGTCATCAACTAATAAAATCTTCGTGGGCATGGTTAATCTCCTAGTTTGTTTGCGTATTTTTTATCGGCGCAACCATTGTAGCCCTGCAGCCGGAGCCGGGTTTTGATTCAATTTCAAAACGTCCGCCTATAGCTAAGTTGTTATAGTTTCTGTCGGTGATTTCGACCTGCGGATGAAGATGTTCGACTTTGATTGTTTTTCTATTGCCCTGGGGTGCCCGTTCTGTGCGCTTGTTGTTTTTTCCTGTCCTGGGCATAGTATTTTCCCCGCCTATAATTTACGCACAAAGAAAAAATAATTAGTTTGGCTGGTATTTCTTAAAACAGGCTTTCCCCAATGCCCACCCTCATTTGTCGCACGCCAGATAGGCGTGCCGAGTTTGTACATGTTCCCTACCATACTATTCTCTCTGTATCTAACAGGATTTTAGCCCCGCGAAAGATAATGTCCACTAAAATCTCGATAAATGCATAAGAAAACGACACTTTTTGTGAATTACCTATGCTGCAGTAGGAAATAAAATTCAGGCGAGCTTTTTATCAAGAATTTCTGCCGCCGCTACTGAAAGCCAACTTATCCTGTTTCCGCTGCGGTTTCATGCATCGCTATTACCTTCTCCGGCGGAATCTCAGCGGTTATATTGTGAGTGCTGTTGAAAATATAACCGCCGCCATCGCCAAGGCAGTTTACAACCGTCCGAACCTCCGCCTGAATTTCTTTCACTGTTCCCATTGGCAGCGTCGCCTGTGCGTTTACGCCTCCCCCCCACAGGGCAATACGCCCGCGGCATTTATCTTTCCATTGCCCGTATGTATGCTTTCCAGCTGACCACTGAACAGGATTCAAAATATCGAAACCAGCTTCGATAATCAAATCGATAAGAGGATAAACGGCACCGCAATTGTGCATGAAAATCTTCACGCCCGGTGCAATCCGCCGACATTCGTCATTTACCCTGCGCATAAAGGGGAGGAACAGATTGCGGAAAACATCCGGAGAAGCTATCAGGGAATTCTGTGTGCCCCAGTCATCCGCCGACATCATAACGATATCCACGCAATCCTTAATCGCCGGCATCAATCTCCGTATCCGCTCCACCGCGTAATCTGTTATCAATTCATGCATGTCGGCTACGTAGTTTGGCTCCGTTATGCATAGAACCGGGAAAATGCCAATCCCGCCTCGCCAGATAATTCCTATGTCGTTGCTTATCCACTTTGCCAGAAATACCGCCCGGTCTGTTGACTCGCGAACCTTTCTGCAATATGCGGCGAAATCGTTAATTTGCCCGTCGGTCAGCCGCTGTTCCTCCAGTTGTTTTTTAACGATGTTCAAATCATCCTTCGGGATTTCTCCGTCATAGTCAATCGGCTGTCCTCCGTGTTCCTCATCGAATACAAATGAGGTTGACGGCATTTTCAGGTCGCGCCCTTCACAAAAACAGCGAATCGTCCCATCTCGTTCCTCTTTGAAAATGCTCTGCTGTCTTACCAAGGCAGGCAACCTGCCGGCAAAATCATATTCCTCCCATTTCTGCGGCTCATCGAAGGCGTTAGTCACATCGTTATCAATCGCGACCACATCACAGCCAAGCGAGTCAAGCACGTCGGTATCAGGAAGGGCGAGCATCTGCCAGACATCGTGAATTTTGGGTCTGCGAGCAGGCAGGCCGAGTGCCTCAACAAGTTTTGGATACGCGAAGGCGCTGATGCCCGTAGAACGCATACCGCCCAGGTCTTTAGGCAGCCGGTCAGGCCTGTTGAAATTGAGCGCCGCGACTACTCTTTCACGTGAGTTCATTACAAAGCTTCCTGTCGAGTATTTCGGAAGCTACTTTTGGATTTGCTCTGCCTTTTGTTTTTTGCATTACCTGGCCAAGCAGAAAGCCCTTTGCCTTGCCGCTTTTTTTGCCGCCTTCTTTGGAATCCGCAACCGCCTGCGGATTACTTTTGAGCACCTCATCAACGATTGCCTCAAGTTCGCCCGCGTCGCTTTTTTGAATCAGGTTTAATTGTTCTGCCAGTTCTCGCGGACTTTTACCTGTCTTTACCATTTCCTCCAAAATGGTATTTGCGGCTGTTGCGCTGATTTCGCCTGTTTGTGCCATCTGGGCAAGCCGGGCAATATCGGCGGCCTTCGGGCCAAGTTCTGTGATTGCGCATCCGCGAGCATTCGCCAATTTTAATCCTACCTGTGTCAGGAGATTGCAAACGCGTTTCGGTTCGCCGCCCGCTTTGACGGCCTCCTTGAAGAAATCAGCGACCTGGCGGTCGTTGGTCAGCACGCCCGCATCGTAATCGTTCAAACCATATTCCTTCGCATATCGAATCCGTCTTGAAAGCGGCAGTTCGCAAAGCCTGGATTTGATTTCGTTAAGCCACTGCTCGTTGACCCGCACAGGCACCAAATCCGGGTCGGGGAAATAACGATAATCGTGTGCCTCTTCTTTTTCTCTTTGCAGGACAGTAACTTCTTTCGCGTCGTCCCAGCCGCGTGTGCTTTTGTTGCCCATCTCCATTGTTTCGCCGGTTTCGAGGAACCGGTCGAGCTGCCTGCCGATTTCATAGTCGATGCTGTTTTCCAGCGCCCGGAAGCTGTTGAGATTCTTTACTTCAACAATCGGCGTTTTGAATTGCTGACCGGCACGATTGATTATGAGATTCACATTCGGCTCGAAACGCATATGCCCTTTTTGCATATCCGCTTCCGATACGCCAAGGTATCTGACAATCCGCTGCAATTCTTCCGCCAGCTCCCGCACTTCGGCTGCGGTATTCATATCCGGCTCTGTAACAATCTCCAGCAGGGGGGTGCCCGCGCGATTCAAGTCCACCTGCGAGAAGTTTCCTGCAGTATGCAGATTTTTGCCCGCGTCCTCTTCGAGGTGCGCACGTCTTATCCTGATTTTCTTAAACGACCCGTCTTTTGCCGGGATTTCGATATAGCCGTTTAACGCCAGCGGCAAATCGTACTGGCTTATCTGGTAATTCTTGGGCAAATCCGGGTAGTAGTATCCTTTGCGGTCCCACTTTGTAAAAGAAGGAATCTGACAATTAAGCGCAAGCCCAGCCAGTATCGAAAACTCCACCGCCTGCTTATTCATAACCGGCAGCGACCCGGGCATACCGAGGCATACGGGGCAAACTCTGCTGTTCGGCTCTGCGCCGAAAGCGAGCTTACAGCCGCAGAACATCTTCGTATGCGTGTAAAGCTGCACGTGAATTTCCAAACCTATCAGAACTTTGTAATCTGCATTACTCAAATCAATGGCCTCTTTTTGTGCCAGTCGGTTTGCTTTTCATACATCTGCGCTATTCGCAGCAGCTTTTCCTCGCTGAACGCGGGCGACAGTATTTGCAGACCAATTGGCAATTGCTTGTCATCGAAACCGCAGGGGATGCTTATGCCCGGGATGCCCGCTAAATTCGCCGCGATTGTATAAATGTCCGACAGGTACATCTTTAGCGGGTCATCGACCTTTTCGCCTATTTTGAAAGCGGTGGTGGGTGCGACGGGCATCATAATGCAGTCACATTTTTCAAATGCCCGCACAAAGTCGCCGCGTATCAGGTTCCGCACCTTCAGGGCTTTCAAATAGTAAGCGTCGTAGTAGCCGCTCGACAGTGCGTATGTGCCTAACATTATCCGGCGTTTGACTTCTTTGCCGAAACCCTCGGCGCGTGATTTCGTATAAACTTCGATGTAGTCATTCGGGTTTTGTGTCCTGTGCCCGTAATGCACGCCGTCGTATCTCGCCAGGTTACTCGACGCCTCGGCGGTCGCGACCATATAGTAGGCCGCTATCGCGTAATCCAGGTGGGGCATATCAATTTCCACTATAGTGCCCCCGAGTTTTTTATAGGTTTGTATCGCTTCGTCGATTGCCTTCCGTACCTGCTCATCGGCGCCGGCATTGAAACTCGATGCGATACCAATTTTTAATCCTTTCACCGGCTCATCCAATTTCACGAGGTAATCAGTAACCGGTGAGGTTTTTTCATCGACGCTGGTGCTGTCAGCCGGGTCGTGGCCTGCGATAACATTCAGCATCAAGGCACAATCTTCAACCGTTTGCGTAATTGGTCCAATCTGGTCCAAGCTCGAACCATACGCGACAAGGCCGTAGCGCGATACACGTCCGTATGTTGGTTTCAATCCAACAACGCCGCACAAACTCGCGGGTTGTCTTATCGAGCCGCCTGTATCCGAACCAAGTGCGGCGTAACAAAGGCCCGCTGCTACCGCTGCCGTTGACCCGCCGCTGCTTCCACCAGGAACACGTTTCGTATCCCACGGGTTTACGGTTTGTTTCAGCCCCGAATTTTCGGTGCTCGAACCCATCGCGAATTCGTCGAGGTTTGTCTTGGCGATTATTACCGCGTCTGCTGCCAGCAGTTTTTCAACTACTGTGGCGTTATATGGTGCGTGAAAATTGGCTAATATCTTCGATGCGCATGTCGTCGTTCCAAACGTCGTGCACATATTATCCTTTACCGCGACCGGCACGCCGGCTAATTGCCCGACTTTTTCCCCCGCGGCGATGCGTTTGTCAATCTCGGCTGCACGGGCAATCGCCTGTTTTTCGAATGTGCTGATAAATGCGCCAATAGTCGGCTCTATCTTTACTATACGCGCAAAGACCGCCTTCGTCGCCTCGATGCTGCTGGTCTGGCGGGTTACAATCTTATCCCGTAATTGTTTCGCGCTTTGCCAATCCATTGTGAATCCGTTACTTTGTCCTGTCGCTTATCTTGTGTGACAAGAACCACTGGTAAAGTTCCGGATTATTGTAGGTTTCCGTCCATGAGTCGTGCTCGGCCTCAGGATAAACCGTCAGTTTCGCGTCTCCGCCCACCTTCTTGATAGCATCGACCATTTCCTGCGACCGTGCCAGAGGCACGGTATTGTCCTTTGCGCCGTGAAATGCCCAGACGGGGACTTTTTTAAGCCGGTTTGCGCTATATCGCTCGCCGCCTCCGCATATAGGCGCAATGGCCGCGAACCGATTCGGATATTTTGCCGCCAGCGTCCACGTCCCAAATCCGCCCATACTAAGACCCGTCAGGTAAACCCTGTCGGTATCGACGCGGTATTTTGCTTCAATTTCATCAAGTAAAGTTATCAGGAGGTCGGTTTTTTCCGGCCACCACATATCGTTAGGACACTGGGGAGAGACGATAATAAAATCAAAGCTTTTGCCATGTGCAATCATCTTGGGCAGCCCTTGCTTTTTGAGAACCTCCGGGTTGTTTCCTCGTTCTCCGGCGCCGTGCAAAAACAGTATCAGAGGGCATTTTTTGTTGCCCTTATCATAGTCAGTGGGCAAATACAGCAAATAATTGCAATCCATTACTTGCACGAATTTTTTATTGAGCGTTTGCCTGCTCTGCTCGCCGGCCTTTTCGGATTTAGCGCTCATTGTCGTTGAGCACCCTACACAAATCATTAACCCCAAACACACCAAACCTTGCACAAACCGTCCTGTACTCATAAGCTCTCCTGTAAATTAAATCATCAATCATAAATAGTAAGTAATTACGGTTCTTCGAGAATTTTTGGTACTTTGAAGAATGCGCCATCCTGCTGGGGCGCGTTTGCAAGTGTTTTTTCTGTTCCTAAGGATTCCTTTATGATGTCATCGCGGAAGACGTTATTTACCGGCAGGCAGTGCGCCATTGGCTCGACACCTTCAGTGTTCAGCTTATTCATTCTCTCGACATAATCGATAATGGCGTTCAGTTGTCCGGCGAATTCCTCTATTTCCGCTTCGCTCAAATCCAGCCGGGCCAGTTTGGCTACCTTTTTCACCTGCGATTTATCTATTTTTTTGTCCATACCGCCCAAACTAAAATAAAAAGAGCGAGGCACAGCCCGCCTCGCTCAGAAAGCTTCTTCGACCAAACCACTTCCGTTAACTGGCCTTCTTCTCGGCGGGTTTGTAGTTGCGTTTAAGCCGTTTTTGAACAAGCCCCATTTTCATCGCCTTGGTCGATACCCTTATGCGGGTTACCTTGCCATCGACAATCGCGTGAACCTTCTGGATATTCGGCTTGAACTTTCTTCTGGTGATGCCGGTAATCTTGCGACCAACGCCGCCTAAGTACTTGGCCTTGCCACGACGGGCAATCTGGTTGCCGAATGATACTCTTTTGCCCGTATAAAGACATTCTCTTGACATCTAACATACTCCTTTGCGAAAAAACGCTGCTATTCACACCTGTACGCTTGTACTGCCTTTGAAACGAGGGATTATAGCAACTGCCAATGTGTTTGGCAATAATGATTTTCCTCAGTTTTATGTTTTCTGTCATCCATCTTCTGCCCTTGTTAAACACCGTTTCTGTTGCAATATGCTGCGGCTGCGTGTAGAATACGCCTTTACGGTTCGGTTTGACCGTTATGCGGGGTGTAGCTCAGCTTGGCTAGAGCGTCCCTTAGGGAAGGCCGCTGCTATTTAATGGATGGTTCTAAGAAAACAATTGTATATTACGTCTATATCCTCCAAAGCCGGAAAAACGGCAAACTTTATATCGGGCAAACTAATAATATAGATCGTAGAGTCGAAGACCATAATACCGGACTTGGCGGGAAATACACTCGGCAGAATAGCCCCTGGATTTTGGTTCATAGCGAGCAACATCCAAACCGAGTTTCTGCTGTAAGACGGGAACGATATCTTAAGAGCACTCGGGGCTCTCAGGAAAAGAAACAATTAGCCGGAATTGTCGGCTAAACTTGCGAATAACGTTCTCTTGTGTTATATTATCCCTGAATTTAGACGGGGTGTAGCTCAGCTTGGCTAGAGCGCTTGGTTTGGGACCAAGAGGCCGCTGGTTCGAATCCAGTCACCCCGAGTTGGTCGCTGCGCGGGAGAAACAGAACAGATGAACATTGGAACAGGGGGTAAGTATGGCAGCCGCGAAAGAGCAGGTCTTCGAGCAGGTGCGGGATGTGCTGGTTGACGCCCTGGGAGTCGATGAAGAAGAGATAAAGGGGTCAGCGACGCTGATGGGTGACCTCGGTGCGGAAAGTATCGACTTTTTAGACATTGTTTTTCGGCTGGAAAAAGCATTCAGCATAAAAGTCCCCCGCGAAGAGCTTTTTCCCGTTGAAACACTTATGAACAATCCCGAACTGGTCAGCCACGGCAAATTAACTGCCAAAGGACTCGCGGAATTGAAAAGCAGGATGCCTCACACTGATTTATCGGCGTTCCAAAACAATCCGGACATCAATAAGCTCGGTGATTTGTTCACTGTCAATTCAATAGTCAACTACGTTACAAACAAACTTAACGGCCATTGAATGACCGCTTATTTGCCGGCTGGCGGTTCTTCGACTGGCGTTTGCAGATGTTCCGTAATTTTATTCGGTTCCATTCTTGCCTGGAGTTCGAGGATTACCATTCTGAGGGTTTCAAGTTGTTTTTCCATCTCATTGTTTTTTTTTAACTGATCCGCCAGCAGCTTCCGGAGTTTGTCGTTTTCCTGCTGAATGTTATCTTCATCAGTTACCGCTGAGTTGCTGTCTTTAATCATCTGGTCTAACTGTATTTGCATATTGTCTCTTGCCTGGTTTGCGGTAACAAGTTTTTCGTTAAGGTAACTGATTTCGCTTTTCAACTGCATTGTTTCCGCCTTGAGCTTGACGGCTTCGGCTTTTGCACGGGCAATTTCTTCAACAAGGGCTTTTTGCTTCTTGTCATCTTTGCAGCCGGAAAGCGATATTGCGAGAGCCAGTATTATGAGTAACCTGATGACTAATCTGTTTTTTCCCATTTTTCACCTCGTGCCGGCAAGTGAAACGAAGATTCCTTTTGCTATTATATCGGCAATTTAAGATGAAGTGCCACAGCCGCGATGATTATTGCGGCCAGTCGATGCCTTCGATACCGTCGATTGTAAGATTCGGATTGGGATTTCTGTCGTTGGCGTTGCGGATTTTACCGGCTTGCAGCAGTTGCACCTGCCCATTGACAAACAAAAAATTTCGACAGCCCATCTCGTTCCACCACCCTTTGTCTTGGCCCGGATTGAGTCGTAGATGGTTGCTGTTCCAGTCGCCGACGATGATTTTCCCTTCCGGTTTTGCAACCCTGTCGGCCTCCTGCGAAATTGAAGGTTTCGGATTCTGATAGTTGTCCGTGGGGCTGTTCATATCGTTAATCTGCTGCGGGCTGTGATAAAAAGCCATTGAGTATGCGTAGCTTGTGGCCTCGTATGTGCTGGCAAGTGTCTGGTCGCCGGGACACCTGAGGACGGACGGATTATTGATATCGATTTTTTCGCCGAAGTATGGCGTGATGAAACTCCGCCAGCCGCGCCCCATCCAAAGCCAGATGTTAGGGGTATTCGGGTCCATCGGGTCCTGGGCACAGGGATATGTGTCCTTGTTTTCGCTGAGGTACAGGTGCATCGCCATATCGATTTGATGCAGGTTGGAGCCGCAACTTACCTGCCTTGCCATAGCCCTGGCTTTTCCCAGCCCGGGCAAAAGTATAGCCGTTAGTGCGGCGATTATAGCAATGACGATGAGCAGTTCGACAATGGTGAATCCGTTCTGAATCCTTCTTCGCATGTTACTCGACCGTAACACTCTTTGCCAGGTTGCGGGGCTTATCGACGTCGTGGCCTCGCAAGACGGCCGCGTGATACGCCAGCAACTGAAGCGGTATGACGGTGAGTATCGGCTGAAGCAGTTCCGGCGCATCCGGCACGGTTATCAGGTAATCGGCATACTGTTTGATGTGGTCGTTGCCTTCGGTGGCGACGATAATGGTTTTGCCTTTTCTTGCCCGGACCTCAGAGATGTTGCCTATGATTTTTTCGTATTGAGGGCCGTTGGTGGCGATGAATACGGCGGGCATACCATCGACAATCAGGGCGATGGGGCCGTGTTTCATTTCCGCAGCGGGCAATCCCTCGGCGTGAATATAGCTTATTTCCTTGAGCTTCAATGCGCCTTCCAGCGCGACGGGATAATTGACGCCCCGGCCCAGGAACAGCCAGTTGTTCTGGTTGATATTCGCCTGGGCAATTTTACGGATGTCTTCCGATTGTTCAAGGATGTGCGAGATTTTATCCGGTATTTTAGTCAGCTCTTTGATGTATCTTGTCGCTTCATCGCTGCTTATGTGTCTTCTTCTGCTAAGCTCAATAGCAAGCATTGTCAGCACTGCGACCTGTGCAGTGAATGCCTTGGTGCTTGCCACGCCGATTTCGGGGCCTACGTGCAGATATACCCCTGCGTCGGTGGCGCGGGCGATTGATGAGCCGACAACGTTGACTATGCCCAGCACCGTTGCACCTCGCTCTTTTGCCTGTTCTACCGCGGCAAGCGTATCTGCCGTCTCGCCCGACTGACTTATCGCGATAACGGTTGTGCCGTCTTCTACGATTGGATTGCGATAGCGAAACTCGCTGGCGTATTCGGTTTCGGTGGTGATTCTCGCCAGCTGCTCGAAGAGGAATTCGCCGACCAGCCCAGCGTGGAACGCCGTACCGCAGGCGGTGATAATAATCCGTTTTATGTGCGTCATCGCCCGCAGTTGTTCGCGGATGCCGCCAAGATGTATTTTATCGTTTTGCGGGTCAATCCTGCCGCCCATACAGGTGGCCAGCGCCGTGGGCTGCTCGAAGATTTCCTTGAGCATGTGATGTTTGAATTTGCCAAGCTCGATTTGCTCAAGCGAGAATTCGATGTTTTCAAGCGATTTGGTTACCGCGATGTTATCAATGGTCTTTGTGTGGAATCCGTCCGCTGTAACGATTACCATTTCGTTGTCCGAAAGGTAAATTGCCCTTGCCGTGTGCTCAATAATTGCCGCCGCGTCCGATGCGAGAATATACTCGCCCTCACTTACCCCCAGAATCAGCGGGCTTCCCTTTTTGGCTCCGATAAACATATCCGGGCAGTCCGCGCACAGTATTCCAAGGCCGTAAGTGCCGTGTACTTGCTGCAATGCCCGCTGGACCGCCCACTCAAACTTGTTCTGGCCTTCGGGTTTCTTCAGGGTAAGAGAAGGCATAAAACTGCTGACGGTATCCTGTATTGCGCCAAAAAGTTTCGGCAGAGGCGATTGTTTGTCGCCTGTGTCGCACTTTTCGTAAAAATAGCCGATAAGGTTCGCTACCACCTCGGTATCGGTGTCGCTGACGAAGGTAACCCCTTCACTTTGGAGCCAGGTTTTCAGCGTTGAGTAGTTTTCGATAATGCCGTTGTGAACTACGGCTATTTTGCCGGTGTAATCTTTGTGTGGATGGGCATTTATCTGGTTTGGGGCGCCGTGAGTTGCCCAGCGGGTATGCCCAAGGCCAAGAGTTTCTCCCTCTTTGGGCTTGTCGAGAATCGCCTCAAGAGCGGCTATCCTGCCGCTTGTCTTTTGTATCTTAATAACGCCGTTGCTCAACAGGGCCACGCCTGCCGAGTCGTAACCACGGTATTCGAGGCGTTTCAGTCCCTCGATAATGATTGGCTGAGCTGTTCTTTGACCCAGATATGCAACTATGCCGCACATTTCTTTTCCCTCGATTGTAATTCAACTGTCTTTCCGGACAACGGGTTACCTTCTGAACTCAAACCGCAGGCGAAGCACATTATAGCGGTATCAGTTTTACTGATACTATATTGTAAGGCGATTGTATTCGACTGGCAATTTAAATTTGCTAAACTATAATACTCGATTCATCGGCTGAAGTTCGATTGAATATGGAGTCTGATTTGGAATATGCTTGTTGTTATCGATTATAACGTTGGGAATGTAAAAAGCGTCTGCAATGCCTTCGACCACCTGGGTTGTCAGGTCGAGCTAAGCTGCAACCGCAGAAAGATTGAGGCCGCCTCGGCGCTGGTTCTGCCCGGTGTTGCTGCCTTCGGTTTCGCGGTAAACGCCCTCGGCTCGCTCGGTTCGGTAATCAAAGACCTTGCCCTGGGGGGTAAACCCCTGCTTGGTATCTGCGTGGGCTTTCAGATGCTTTTTGACAAAAGCTGCGAATTCGGCACACACAATGGGCTGGGCCTGGTATCGGGCGATGTTGTTCCAATACCGCCCGGCCGGGTAATACCGCACATGGGCTGGAACAAGGTTGTATTGCCAAGTGATATGGCGTTGTTTGACGGCTTAGGAGGCGAAAAGCATTTCTATTTCGCGCATTCCTTCTGCGCAAATGTTACAGACAAGACCGCCAAAGTTGCCTATACCGATTATGGTTTCAAGCTGCCTGCGTCCATCCAGAAGGGTAATGTCTATGGCACACAGTTTCACCCCGAAAAAAGCGGCACGCAGGGTCTCCAGGTGCTTCGCAACTTCGCCCGGATTGCCAATGGGAGGGGTAACTGATGCTGACCAGAAGAATAATTCCTTGTCTTGATGTTAAAGATGGCCGGGTGGTAAAGGGCGTGCATTTTCTGAATCTTCGTGATGCCGGCGACCCGGTCGAGCTTGGTTCGCGTTATAGCGAGGACGGTGCCGACGAGCTTGTCTTTCTCGATATCACCGCGACGATTCGCTCGCGAAAAACAATCGTTGACCTTGTTCGCAAAGTCGCCGAAAACGTCTTTATCCCGTTTACGGTAGGGGGAGGCATAAGTACCGTCGAGCAGATGGATGAACTCCTGCGAAGCGGCGCGGAGAAATGCTCCGTCAATACCGCTGCCGTAAAAAACCCCGATATTCTAACTCAGGCCGCCCAGCGATTCGGCAACCAGTGCGTCGTTCTTGCCATTGACGCCCGAAGGTCAAAAACCAGGGCGGGACACTGGCAGGTTACCGTTAAGGCGGGCACTGAGGCGACCGATATCGACGCGGTCGAATGGGCGGTCGAGGGCGCAAAACGCGGCGCGGGTGAAATCCTGCTTACGAGTATGGATGCCGACGGCACACAGAAGGGCTATGATATTGAATTGACCCGCGCGGTCGCCGATGCGGTCAATATCCCCGTAATCGCCTCGGGCGGCGCGGGCACTCTAGAACACCTTTACGACGCAGTAGTTAAGGGTCACGCCGAAGCCGTCCTTATGGCCTCAATCACTCATTTCGAGAGCTACACAATTACCCAGATGAAGGAATACCTCCGCGACCGCGGAATAGCCGTCAATCTTTGACAGCTCAAATCACTATCGAGAGAAAATGGCTTTTAGGTTATTTGCCTTTGAAGCGGCTGATGTTATAATCACGCGGAAAAGTTACAGGGGCATAAGTGCATAAGTCACAAGTGCACAAGAAAGGGCTTTTGCTCTTGTGCGCAGATGCTCTTGTGCTCTCTGGAGTGAAAGGAATACCGTGAGATTTCAGATTTTTAACAACGGCAAACAGATAACGGAATTTGCCCTTCACGGGGCGTATATGTTCGGCTCCGACGGCATGGCGATTCGCAAGGCGCAGGTCAGCTTTGTAGATGGCGTTCTGGAGTGCTACAAGCCAAGCGAGGAAACCGCCGGCGTGGCATTGCTGTGGCCCGTTGAAGGTTTCGGCAGGATTCTGCTTTCGACGACCTGTCTGCCCGAAAGGCCTGAGCCGTATAATCTTAATCTGGAACTGACCCGCGGCCGGCTTATGCAAATCATCAATAAACGCGAGGACTGGTCGATTTTCGAAGATGCCGAAGATACCGCTGCGCTGTATGGCGATATCCAGGATTTGTTCATCAAGGCCATCCAGGAAATTGCTGACGGCCCAGTTGCTTCGCAGCTTGCCGACCAGGCGCTGCAAAAAGCGATGACGTTT
Organism: Sedimentisphaerales bacterium; assembly: GCA_050012515.1. Taxonomy (GTDB): domain Bacteria; phylum Planctomycetota; class Phycisphaerae; order Sedimentisphaerales; family Anaerobacaceae; genus Fen-1362. The sequence goes on from JBEKHA010000002.1 coordinate 167,433, forward strand.
TCAGAATCGCTGGCGGCCAAACATGCCAAGCTGCTTTTCGCGACAAGAGGTAAAAATCACGGGTTTGGCCGCGGCTGTCTCGGCTGCTGGGTTGACCCCAAACAGGTTACTAACCCGGCTTATCTCGAGCAATTGGCCGGCATATTCGGCCTGGCGATGGTGCCTTTCAACTGGGGACATATTGAGCTGGAAAGAGGTAAATACGACTTTTCAAAACTCGACGCCTGCATAACTCTGCTCAGCAAGAGGAAACTCGCAATTGGCGCGGGGCCTTTGCTTTGCTTTACCAAAGAATATCTGCCTAAGTGGCTGCTCGATAGCCAACCCGATTTTGAGAAGATTCGCGAGTACGCATACGAGTTTGTTTCAGCGGCGGCTGCCAGGTATGGCGGTATGGTCAGGACCTGGTGCGTTGTCAGCGGGCTTAACGCCTTTAATCATTTCGGATTCGGTTTCGAGCAGGTGCTGGAGATAACCCGCGCGGCCAACAGGGCGGTTAAGACCGCTTCCGAACGCGTGCTGCGGATAATAGAGGTCAGCAATCCCTGGGGCGAATATTACGGGCAGACAGCCGACACAATTCCGCCGCTGGTATATATGGATATGGTCATCCAGAGCGGCATAAATTTCGACGCCTTCGGGCTTGCTATGCGTTTCGGCGCCGGCGAATCGGGTATGCACGTCCGCGATATGATGCAGATTTCGGCGATTCTGGACTCCTACGCTCCTATATCAAGGCCGATGTATATCACGAATGTCGAGGTTCCCGGCCGTGATGGCGCTGCCGACGTTGCGGGTTTCTGGCATGGTCCGTGGGACAAGGTTAAACAGGCGGAATGGCTCGACCAGTTTTACAGGATAGCGCTCAGCAAGGCGTGCATTGACGGCGTTATGTATTCTAATTTCACCGACGTCGCGGATAGCGCGGTTTCCGAAAGCGGGCTTATGACGGCTGGACTCGAACCCAAGGAATCATACCTGGCGTTGAAGAGGTTCCGTGACCGTATCTTTGGCCGGTAACGGATTATCGGTATGAACAGAATTCAATTGTTTGCGTTTGTTGTTGCTTCCTGCCTGGCTGTCATTTTTGGCCTGTGCTTTACGGTGGGCAGCGTCAATGCGAAAAGCGGGATAACCGGAATTGAGCTGGAAAGCAGGATAAACCCGAATGATGCTCCTGCGGCGGGTTTGATGATGTTGCCGGGCGTCGGGCCTGCAAGGGCACAGGCGATAATAAGTTATCGGGAACAGTTTCGACAAAGCGGCCGTGGTGATTTGGCGTTTCAGAATTGCAACGACCTCGACAATGTCAAAGGTATCGGGCCTGTCACGGTAAGCAATATGTGCGAACACTTGAAGTTTAGATGACGGCATAACACAACATGGAGTTGAAATAATACTATGGACGAATGGGTAATTGATAAGCCGCTGGGGCAATGCTGTGCCACAGGCAGGGTGATTGCGCCAGGTGAAGAATACTATGCTACCTTAGTGCAGACCGAACAGGGGTTTGCGAGGCGTGATTTTTGCGCCGAGGCATGGACGCAGCAGAAGCCGGAGGTCTTTTGTTACTGGAAGACCAAACTGCCGACGCCAGAACAGAAAAAGCAGTTGTTCGTTGATGACGATATGCTGATGGCGTTCTTTGAGCGGCTGGCGACAGAAACCGAGCAGGAAAAGGTTAATTTCCGTTTTGTCCTCACGCTTGTCCTGATGCGCAGACGCCGGCTCAAGTACGACTCGTCGCGGACACAGGACGGCAGGGAAATCTGGCGATTGAGAATCACCGGCACACAGGATTTCGCCGAAGTGGTCAATCCCAATCTGGGTGAAGAGCAGGTTGCCCAGTTGACTTCCCAGATGGGGCAGATTTTGCAGGGAGAGCTGTAATTGTTAAATCGGTTTGTATTTTTAATGTTGATGCTATTTTTCATGGGCTGTGCCGTACAGCCGATGCGTCATTGCCCGGGCAAAACGACCGCTGACGAAGCGATTGCAGCATTGAAATCGCATCGTGAAAAAGCAGTTCCCGTTCGTGCGACGGGCCAGTGTCTTTTGCAGTATCACGCCGAAGGAAAAGTTCGCAAAGAAAATTTCCCAGTCAAACTATGGGTGAATCCTCCTGATGAAATTTACCTGCAGGGCGACATCGCTTTCGACGCGACCGGCCTGGTGTTCGGCTCAAACGTCGATGAATTCTGGTTCTGGCTCAAACCAAAAGAAGTCAGCTCGTACTGGTCTGGCGCCTGGTCGCAGGCGGGAATCTGGAATGGCCTCGCGGTCACCCCCGTGATAGCCCTTGAGGCCTTCGGCTCTGTCGATATACGTAATGGCGACTGGACGTTAAACTGTAATGGCAATCTCGACCTGCTCACTTTGCGTAGCGACCGCGGCATCATACTTCAAAAAATATATATCGAGCCGTGCGATTATGTGGTGAAAAAGATAGAGCGTTTTGACGAATCGGGCGATATTTATCTGAGAGCGGAATTTGCCGGCTATGAAAAAACAGCCGAAGGATTTTTAACTCCTTCGCGGATAAAAATAGTTGCCGTTTCCAAAGAAGGCGGCGAGGATTCCGCCGATATTTCGCTTTCATCCGTCAAACCGGCTCAATTGAGCGACCAGCAGAGGCAGCGGTTGTTTATAAAGCCTTTGCCGCGTGGTTTTGACCATATTTACCGGGTAATCGACGGCAAGACAATCGAACAGAAACAGTAATAATCCGTATATAAACGCAATACAAGTTTGAAAGGGAAAATTTTTGTGGGTAAGCTGAATTTGAAAGACAGATTACACAAGGGATTGTTTCTGCTCGACGGCGCTATGGGGACACAGTTGATTGGTCTGGGTATTGAGCCGGGTAAGTGCAGCGAATTGCTCAATTTTGAATCGCCGGGCCTGGTCCTGCGGATTCATAATAGCTATTTGAACGCAGGCAGCGACGCAATCATTACCAATACCTTCGGCGGCAGCGGTATCGCGCTTGCCCGACATGGGCTGGAAGAACGCGTCGCCGACATCAACTCAACCGGCGCTCAACTTGCTCGAAAGGCCGCTGGACAGACAAAATATGTTCTCGGCGATATAGGCCCAAGCGGCGACTTCCTCGAACCACTCGGCAGCTTGAAGCCCGACCAGCTCAGGGGAATATTCGCTGACCAGGTAAAGGCGCTGCAGGCGGGGGGGGTCGATGGCTTTATCATCGAAACAATGGGCGCTGTCGATGAAGCGGTCGTCGCTGTCGAAGCGGTCAAATACTCTGGCTCAAATTTACCGGTTCTTGCGTCAATGTCTTTCGACAAACGCGGAGACGATTTCAGAACTATGATGGGCATCGATGTGAAAACCGCCGTCTCATCCCTTGTTGCCGCCGGCGCAGACGCAGTGGGCTTTAACTGCGGCACAATCTCCCTCGATGAATATGTTGACCTTGCCAAAAGATACGTCGCTACCGCTAAGGCAGTTAATCCGAAGGTCATTGTCTTCGCCGAACCAAACGCGGGCAAACCCGAATTATTCGACGGCAAAGCCGTCTATAAGGTAACGCCTGATGAGTTTGCCGATGCCGCGCAGAAAATCTACGCCACCGGCATAACCATCATCGGCGGCTGCTGCGGCACTTCCCCCGCTCATATCGAAGCCGTCAGCAAAAAACTGCGGAGTTGATTTTATTTCAACATCTTGCTGATGTTGTTTATTGTGCGTGCCGTCGCGCCCTGGTTTTTTCTGATTAGCTGTTGGCCGTTTTGGGCGATTCGTCGGGCATAACCGGCATCGGTCAGGCATTTGGTCATTGCGTTGAATAATTCATCTGCGTCTTTAACTAAGATTGCGCCGTTGGCTTTCAATAAATCCTCCACGGCCTGTTTGAAATTAAACGCGTGCGGGCCAAAAATCGTGCATTTGCCGAGCGCCGCCGCCTCCATCATATCTGACCCGCCCATTGGTACTAACGACCTGCCCACAAAGATCACCGTCGCAAGCGAATAAAACTTCCGTAAATCGCCCATCGTATCGCCGAGAAATACATTCCTGATTGCCGATTGCCGATTGTCGATTGTCGATTGAATTGTTGCCGCTTTCAATTCGCTGTAACGAGTCAGTTCAAACCCTGCTTGTTTGATTAAATTTGCTACTTCATCAAATCTCTCCGGTTTTCGTGGAACAATCGCAAGGCGTAAATCTTTGAATTGTTTTTGCTCAATCAGCCGTTTATAGACATCCAGAATAATCTGCTCTTCGTCGTCGCCTGTCGCGCCGGCAACCCAGAGTCGTTCGTTCTTAAGGCCCAGTTGAGCCGCCAATACTTCAGCGCCATCAACCTTGTCTGTTACCTGTGCGGTATCGTATTTTACCAAACCGGTAACGATAACATTTTCCGCAGGCATACCGAGCTGCCGGAATCTTTCTGCGTATTCTTCGCTCTGCGCAAGTGCGAGCGTAAGATTGCTAAATAACTTTCTCGTTACCGCTTTTATCAGGTTGTATCTTCTGAAACTTCGCTCGCTCAATCTGCCGTTGACGACTATTACGGGAATGCCCGATTGTTTTGCGATTCGCACAAGATTAGGCCAGACCTCAAGCTCAATCAGCAGGCACATCGCGGGTCTGATGTTCGCGAACGCTCGTTTCATTGTTAGCGAAAAATCCATCGGGAAGTAAAACACGCTCAGTCGGCTGCCGAATAGCGCGTTTGCGCGGGCAAATCCTGTGTCGGTTGTGGTGCTGATTGCGATTTCGTAATCGGGGAATTTGGCTTCGAGTTCACGGATTAGCGTTGTCGTCGCATTGACCTCGCCGACGCTTACCGCGTGAATCCAGATGCATTTTTTGTCGGGTCTTTTGCGGCTTATTTTGCCGAAGCGATTTGCCCACCCGGCACGGTATCGCCCGTACCGCAGCATCCGGTAAATAGCCATCGGGCTAACCGCCAAAAGCGCAATCAAATATGCGATGTCAATAAGCACTGTCATAATATGGGGATACTGTAACCAGTAGAGTGCGGCTTGTCAAAGTCAGGAATTGCGAAAGTTTGGTTGTAAAACATTTTATTGAACCGGTTTTAATATTGCCCGGTTTATTTTGGCAAAATTTGCCGCCCGACCTGATTCTATTGACTTTTTGGCCTTTTTGCCGTATTAGAAAGGGGTTATTCGGTCCCCGTGGCGCAATTGGATAGCGTGTTGGCCTCCGAAGCCAAAGGTTGTGAGTTCGAATCTCACCGGGGATAGTTTCCCAGAGCGTTTATTTATGGAATATGGATATGTCAGCGGATAAAAAAATGTCTTTAAGTCAGGCTAAGGCAAAAAACGTCTGGGAGTTTTTCAGGCAAGTCAATCGTATCCCCCGTGGGTCAAAAAATGAAAAGCAGATTATGGATTGGCTCAAGACCGTCGCCAAAAGCCGCAATCTCCCTTGTCGCAGCGATGACGTCGATAATGTTATTATCGAGCTGCCTGCGACAAAGGGCTGCGAAAAGTCGCCAGCGGCCGTTCTTCAAAGCCACGTCGATATGGTCTGCGAAAAAACGCCCGAATCGAAACACGACTTCACCAAAGACCCCATCGAATTAGTCGAACGCGATGGCTGGGTAACAGCTGACGGCACGACACTTGGCGCGGATAATGGAGTAGGCGTTGCGTTGTCTCTCGCTTTGATTGATGAAAAAATATCGCATCCAAAACTCGAATTACTTTTCACCGTAGATGAAGAAACGGGACTGACCGGCGCGAATGGTTTGAAGTCCGGCTTCATTACGGGCAAATACCTCATAAATCTAGACGGTGAAGACAAATCTTTCATCGTCGGCTGCGCGGGCGGCGAGCAGACCGAAATACGCCTGCCGCTGGAGTTTTCGCCCGTACCCGATTCGCTTGCCTGCTTCGACCTGAAAATCTCAGGCCTTCACGGCGGCCACTCAGGTATCGATATAGACAAGCAATACGCAAACGCAATTCGACTATTAGCAAGAACGCTAAAGTGTTTGCAGGAGTTTGATTTGCGCCTCTGTGATATCGAGGGTGGCACTGTTCATAATGCTATCCCGCGCGATGCAAAAGCGGTTATCTGTTTCGATGCCTCAAAACTCAATGCCGTGAAAAAAACGCTTATTGAAATAGAATCATCTTTCAAAAAAGAATTTGCGAAAACCGAACCCAACCTGAAACTCGAATCGATAAAAGCCACATTTCGACCAGCGTTATCAATCGGCAATCGGCAATCGACAATCGTCAATCTTCTTTCGTCTTTGCCTACCGGTGTTTATCGAATGTCGCCCCAGTTTGAGGATATTGTCGAAGTGTCCAGCAACCTCGCCAAAGTCGCGATCCTTCGCGATGACAATCAATTGCTGATTTTGACCTCTCAAAGGAGTTTGGAAAAATCATCGCTTCAGGAAATCACCGCCAAAATTACAGCACTGGCAAAATCAGCAGGCGCAAAAGTAGAAACGGTAGGTGGATACCCATCCTGGAAACCCGATGTTAATTCATCGCTGCTTAAACGCGCAAAAGAAATTTACAGGAAGCTCAATAATAAAGAGCCGGAGGTGAAGGTTGTTCACGCCGGTCTTGAGCCGGCTGTTATTGGCGAGAGATTGCCGGCTATTGAGATGATTTCCATCGGCCCCACAATCAAAAACCCCCATTCACCCAACGAACGCGTCGAAATTGCTTCCGTTGATGCTGTCTGGCAGTTTTTGATTGAGTTAATACCATCGCTTGGATAGCGATATCAATTTGCCGAGACAATATCCTCGAAGCAGGCGGGGGCGAGTTTTTTCAGCATATCTAAAATCAGGTGGGCCGCTTTTTTTATTTCCCATTGTGCGCCTTTGTCTGTGCGGACGGTGAGGATGTGCCGCCATTCGCGGAAATTGGCGGAGACGACGATTTCGCTTGTGCACGCGTTGGGCAGGACGAAGCGGGCGTCTTCTTTCTTCAGCCCTTTGTCACGCCATTTGCGATACATATCCTGAATCGTTTTCATATCGTTGTGGAATTCGTCAACCAGTTCAGCGGGCATACTTTCTGGTATGACGTAGGTAAACTCCTCTTCGTCGCAATATCGCTGGGACTGCTGTGAGACGGCCATCAGGCGGTGCCGGACTAATTGATGTGTCATTGCGCGTGAACAGTTTTTGATTCTGAAAGTCGCGTATGCGTGTTCTAAGGGTGATTCATGGCCCATTTTAATGAGGCGTTTGATGAAGCCGGCCTGGGAATTGTCGTCCATCTTGTCGAAACTGAGGTAGCATGTTCTGCCCGCCTGCTCTATGACCTTTTGCGGGTCTGGCGTTATCGCGACAAGTTCGACACTTAGTTGTTTTGCACAGGTTTGCTGCTGCATAATTTCTTCTCAGATTTTGTCTATTTCGATTTTGCCTAAGACGGCCAGTGCGATTTTAACGTTGCCGAAGGGTGCGCTCACGGCGAATCCCGCGACTCTGGTATTAATCCTGTCAATCAATTCTCTCGCGATTTCAACGCCGATTATCTTTCCCTGCTGCTGGGTCTTTGCTGCGCTCATTCGTTCCAATAATTTAGCCGGCACTACAACGCCGGGGACATCATTTGCCATAAATTCCGCGTTTTTCAAACTGGTGAAGGGCCAAATGCCGGCAATGACGGGTATTTTCGATTTTTTAGTCGAATCCAGGAAGCGGAAAAGCGTATCCGCGTCAAAAACGGGCTGGGTGATTGCGAATTCCGCGCCCGCCAGGACCTTTTGGTGGTATTTATCTATTTCACGTTTGATGTCGGTAGCGACGGGGTTTGCGCCGACGCCGATTGCCAGTGAGGTAGGCGGGCTGAACTGGTTGCCGCCGAGGTCGATACCACGATTGAGATTTCTGATGACGCCCGTCAGCGTGATTGAATCCATATCGAACACGCCCGTCGCCTGCGGATAGTCCCCCATTTTTGGCGGGTCGCCTGTGATGACGAGCATATTGCGAAGGCCGATGGCGTATGCGCCGAGGATGTCGGATTGCATTCCGATGAGGTTTCGGTCGCGGCAGCAGAAGTGCAGGATTGATTCGATGTTCGCCGCCTGCTGGATTTTTACGGCTGTAACCATTGGCGATAACCGTGAGCTTGCGCGTGGGCCGTCGGGGATATTTATAGCGTCGATACCCATATCGGCACAGGCCCTCGCTTTTTCGAGGATGGGGTCGATATCGAGACCCTTTGGCGGCGTGATTTCGATGGTGGTTACCTTTTGGCCTTTTGAAAGTTTGGCCGCGAACTTCGATTTTTCCGCAAGGGGTGTTTCGCGGATTTCGGTTGTTTTTGGTGTTTCGATTGTTACAGCGCCCAATCGTGTCTTTGATGTCGCGGCCTTGTCGATTGCGCGGATTGCGCGAACCATTTCCCTTATATGGTCTGGTGTTGTGCCGCAGCAGCCGCCGATGATTCTCGCGCCTTTTTCGTAGAATCGCTTTGCGAATTCCGCCATGTATTCAGGTGTGGACATATAAAGGAGGCGGTCTTCGACTTGGCGGGGGAGGCCCGCGTTGGGCTGGACGGAGATTGGCTTATTGGTGACGGCGTGGATGAGTTCGAGGGCGTTTAGCATCGCGGAGGGACCAACGGAACAATTGAAGCCCACAGCAGTTACGCCTTTTTGAGCGGAGATTCGGGCGATTGCGTGCTCGATTTTTTCGCCATAAGGCGTCTCGTTTAGCTCGGTAGTGGTCATCTGGGCGACAATTTCGAGGTCGGTTACATTTCGCACGGCCTCGATGGCAAGTATTAGCTCATCAGTATTCGAGAATGTTTCGAGGATGAGGAAATCCGCACCGGCGTCGGCTAACGCTTTGGCCTGTTTTTTATAGGCGGAAATCGCCTGCTGTTTGGAGAGCTGGTTATACAGGGCGATATTGCGTGCGAGAGGCCCAATCGCGCCGGCGACCAGTACGTTGTCACCGGCGACTTTTTTCGCCAGCTCGACGCCCGCCTTGTTTATTTTCTCGGTCTGTTCAGCCAGACCATATTTGGCTAATTTGACCTCGTTTGAGCCGAAGGTGTTGGTTTCGATGAAGTCAACGCTGGCCTCGACGTATTGCTTGTGGATTTTGGTTACGAGTTTGGGATTGCTGAGATTCAGCTCATCGAAGCAGGCGTTGATATAGACGCCTGACTGGTAGAGCATCGTTCCCATCGCCCCGTCGGCCAGAACAATCTGCTTTGATAATAGTTTTGATAATTTCACTTTCGCCATGATTTTCAATTTACCACAAAGATGCTATGGCAGAAAGTCCTTTATGATTTTTGATTCTGCCGGCGGGGGAGTTATTTTTTGCCGGCGGGTTGCGGTGGGCTAATGATAAATTCTTCTGTGAAGGTCATGCCCGACAGGTAATCGGTGAAATTGACCTTTACGGTCAGTGGCTTGTCGAACTTGTCAACAATTGCGGCTGCGTCGAAACTCAGCCGGTAGCCGCTCGAAAATATCCCGCCCAGCCAGAGCGTCTTAAGCTCATTCGGCTCAATTTGCCACTGTGCTAAACGGGCTTCATTTTCCTTTTTGTTCAGGTCCCAGAGCTGGACATCAACTGCCCCGCCCGCCTTTACGGTGTCGCCCGTTTCATCAATCGGCTCAACGTAAACCACCAGTTTTTTCTTTCCCGTTGCGCCAGGGGTCTTGTCATCATCATAAAAATTTGTGAATCTGCCGATTTTGACTGCTTTGATATGATAAATCGCGTCGGCTCTTTTTTCCCCCGGCAGCTTGGAAAGCTCCTGGGCCTGTTTTAATAATTGAGCGTTTTCCGCTTGGGCCTGTTCGAGCTGATTTTGAAGCTCTGTATTTTGCGAAGTTAGCTGCTGGACCTGCTCTGCGGTTGTTGGTTTGCTCGCTTTGCCGGTATTTTCACAACCGGCCACAAAAGCCAGTACCGCTGCAAATACCGGAATTAAGAATTTAGAATGAAGAATTAAAAACAGCCGCATTGTTCCAGCATGTATTTTTTTGGGATTCTGCATTCTCAATTCTGAATTCTAAATTTACGTTTCTTTATCCGCCGGTTTGACCACTTCCGGCGCCTTTTGGATTATCCTGTCCGCAAGACCATACTTTATGGCTTCATTCGCGTCCAGCCAGAGGTTCCTGTCGCAGTCCTTCTCGATTTTTTCTGCTGACTGGCCTGTGTGTTTGGATAGTATTGCGTAAAGCCGCTCTCGCAGACGCATTATTTCCTTCGCCTCAATCTCAAGGTCCGTCGCAGGGGCAATCAGTTCCCCTGAAATCAACGGCTGATGAATCAGCACCCTGTTGTTGGCGAGCAGGAATCGTTTTCCCGCCTTGCCGCCCGCAAGCAATACCGCAGCCATACTCGCCGCCTGGCCTATGCAATAGGTCGCCACGTCGCAGCGTAAAAACTGCATACAGTCGTAAACGGCCAGCCCCGCCGTAATCGACCCGCCGGGCGAGTTGATATAGAGATGAATGTCCGTCTTGCTGTCCTCGTTGCTCAAAAACAGCATCTGCGCAATAATCAGGTTGGCGGAAATATCTTCTATCGGCCCGCTCAGAAAAATTATTCTGTCTTTGAGCAGCCGGGAGTAGATATCGTATGCCCGTTCGCCGCGACCTGTCTTTTCAATTACTATCGGAACTAAGTTCTGGTCAACTGCCATAGTTTCACTCTCTTCAGTGGTTATTGTTTCTTCTTGTCTGTTTTCTTATCATCCGATTTTTTCTCACCTGACTCGTCGAGCTCCAGGACCTCGTCGATGAGTCCATATGCAAGTGCTTCTTCCGCCGTCATATACCTGTCTCTTTCGGTCTCAGCGCTGATTTTCTCAACGGGTTGGCCTGAGAGTTTGGCAAGCATCTCGTTGAGCATTTTCTTGGCCTTGAGGATTTCCTCCGCCTGAATCTTAATATCTGCCGCCTGTCCGAAAACTCCGCCCCACGGCTGATGCAGCATAATTTTTGCGTGCGGCAGGGCGAATCGTTTGCCTTTTGTTCCCGCCGCGAGAACTATCGCTCCGCCAGATTGCGCACGGCCGATACAGTAAGTAGCGATAGGCGAGCTTACGAACCGCATCGTGTCGTATATTGCCATCGTGTCATCAACGCTGCCTCCGGGTGAGTTCACGTACAAGCTGATTTCCGTGTTGCGTTTCTGATTATCGAGGTAAAGGATTTTCATTATCACCTCGGTAGCCCTGGCGTAGTTGATTTCGCCGATGAGGAACACAATCCGGTTTTCCAGCAGCATATCATCCAAACTCATCTGGCGAAATTGCTGGTAATGACCGCCTCCCGGCCCGTACTGGTCCTGGTACTGTCCCTTCGGCTCAATTATCATACGTTTTTCAGGTCCCGTGCTGAACATCAAGTTTTCCCTTAATTCATAAAGTAGGGCGGGGTTTACCCCGCCGATTAAGGTGTTTATCGGATATTCTTACACTCAAGTTTTCTTTTTTCGGGTCGTCGGTGTCGCCTTTTTTGCGGGCTTTTTTTCATCCGCAGCTTTTGCTTTTTTGGGATGCGCGTGTTTTACCGCGGTTTCGGCCTTTTTAACCGGTTTGGCCTCTGTTTTTTCGGTCGTTTTCTTGTGCTTGGGCGTTTCGGCCTTTTCCGCTTTCGGTTTTTCCACCTTCGGCTCAACCTCGGTTATTTTCGCCGACTCAAGCAGCTTGGCTACGCACTTTTGTTCGCGGACCTGAAGCTTGAACTGTTCGAGGGAACCGTCCCTCTGCATTTCCTCTCTCATTCGCTCGGGCCGGATGTGTTTCTGGACGGCTAACTGGGCGATATGCCCGTTGATTTCCTCATCCGTTGTCTTGATGTCCAGCTTTTCCGCGATTTTGTCCATTATGAAGAATACCTTGAGCTGCTCTTTTGCCTGCTGCTCGGTGTTCGCCTTCAAATGCTCGATATTCTTGTCAATCTGCTCTCTGTCAATGCCCTGCATCATCAGGTTGATGTACTGGCGTCGTAATAACGCGACTGCCTGGTCTGCGGCGACGTCTGCCGGCAAATCGATACTGATGTTATCAAGCAGGTATTTGTAAATCTGCTCGGCCATCTCTTGTTTCGCCTGGCCTTCGAGCCGGCCTTCCAGCTTTTCGCGAATCGCCTTTCGCAGCTCTTCTTCGGTCGCCACGCCGCATTTGCTTATCGTGTCCTGATTCAATTCCGCTGGCTTTAGCCACTTGATGTCTTTAATCGTTATCTTGATATTGACCTTTTTGCCCCGCAGGTCCTCTCTGAAGAATGTCTTGGGCACTTCTATTTCCGCGGTCTTTACGTCTCCCGTTTTTGCCCCAACCAGGATTTCGTCCAATTTCTCGACGGGCACCTCCGCCACAAAGCCGCTCGGCCTGGCGTATATTTCGGTGTTATCAACTTTTTGCTCCTGCCCCTCGATATTCAGCATTACGTCCGCGACGACCTGGTCTTCAAGCTCAACCTTGCCGTTGTCCTTAGGCGTCCACGTCCCCGCGTATTTGCAGAGCATCTCGATTTCCCTGTCAACGTTGCCGTCGGTTACCACGTGTTTTGGCTTCTCGACCGGTATGCCATCGAGTTTCGGCAGCTCGAACTCAGGACGCACCTCAACCTCGAACTCAAATTTCAATGCGCCTTCCGCGGGCAATTCAATCTTCTCATAATCAATCTCCGGCTCGCGCAAAACATCCAGCTTGTTGTCCTTTATCGCTGAATCGCTTGCCTCTGCCAGTATTTTCAGCTTTGTCTGTTCGCCGATTTCTTTGCCGAATCGTTTTTCCAGTAATCGTTTTGGCGCACGGCCTTTTCTGAATCCCGGCACCAGCGCGTCTTTGCGCAGTGTTTCGTATTGTGCGTCGGTGGCCTTTGTTATTGTCTCACGAGGAACCTCGATAATGACCTTCTTTTTGCATGGGCCTGACTGTTCAATTTTTACGGTGTTCTTTGGGGATGTTTGCTCGGTTTGCTCTGCCATGTTATTCTCCTATCGTACCGGGCTTACGCTCATACAAAACAAAAATGGCATTAGGAACCCTGATTCCCGCAGCCATGTTTTTTCATATTTCGTTGCCCAAACGCGTCGGCGACCAACGCCAAACTACTCATTTAGCCGGTAACTCGCCGACACTATATATTCAAAGCGGGTGATGAGGCTCGAACTCACGACATCCACGTTGGCAACGTGACGCTCTACCACTGAGCTACACCCGCATAAACCGCCGCGTATTATAATCTCTATTATCGACTTCCTGCAAGCGGTTTTTTAACAAAAAAACGGTCCTTCGAGGAATTGTAAAAGGAAATAACATGTTTTGTTGAATGTCATAATTTAATGCTATATCATTGGGCCTGTGGCAATTTTATAACTTATGAGTTGATGACCGAAGCTAATGAATTTATGGGTATAATAGTAAGGGGTTTTCGCCAATGAAACGAGTATGTTTTCTGCACAGCTTTATATTTATGGCATTTACGTCGTGTGTTTTCGCTCAGGCAACTGAACTGCGTATGTCTAATCTGCCCAAAACCCTGGAGTTTGTTCTCCAGTTGAATAACGGTATTTTGACTTATCACGTCGATGCCGTGCAGAAAGACGGCAACGCGGTGTGTGTTGTCGAAGAGTCGCCGATGGGAATTACCCGTAAGGACCAGGACTTTACTTCGGGGCTGGCCATTGTAACTCAATCCGATGTAACGACGATAGATGAAACCTATTCTATGCTAATCGGTAAGCAGAGCAGGATACACAATAATGGTATTGAGGAGACATTTACCTTTGCCAATAAAAACGGGGCTAAGTTACAGGTCATTGTTCGTGCTTATGCGGACGGCGTTGCCTTTCGTTATCGTTTCCCGGAACAGTCCGGTTATCTTCACTGTGTAACCGCGGAATCTACCGGCTTTAAGCTTCCTATGGGGGGCAAGGCATGGCTTTTGCCTTATTCGAAGGTAGCGACATGGGCTCCGGCTTATGAAGCTGAATGGCAAAATAACGTTGCTATTGGAACGCCCTCGCCAGAAGACGTGGGCTGGGCATTGCCGGTGCTGTTCAATACGGCAGGGCATTGGGTTATGGTAACAGAGGCCGATGCGACCCCGGATTTTTACGCGGCACATTTAGAGCAGCAATGTAAAAACGGATTGTATTCCATTCGATTACCGGAAGAAAATGAGACCTATGGCGTGGCTCCGCGCGAGGCCTATTCCATTTTACCCTGGGTCACGCCGTGGCGGGTCCTTATCATCGGGAATTCGCCCGCGGCTATAGTAGAATCGAATCTGGTATATAACCTTAGCCGGCCATCGGTTATCGAGGACGTGTCGTGGATAAAACCCGGCCGTGTTTCGTGGAGTTGGTGGAGTGACCAGCAAAGCCCGAGTAATTACAAAAAGCTGGTTCCGTTTGTTGACTTGTCGGCCCAGCTCGGCTGGGAATATTCACTCATTGACCTCGGCTGGCACCATATGTCAAACGGGGGCGATATCCGCAAGCTTGTTGATTATGCCAAAGCCAAAAATGTGGGGATAATTATTTGGTACAACTCCGGTGGAAAGCACAACGAGGTCAACGACGCAGGCCCACGGGATATTATGTGCGACCCGGTCAGGCGCATTCAGGAGATGAAGAAGCTACAGGAATGGGGCATCAGGGGTGTCAAGGTTGACTTTATGCAGAGCGACAAGCAATACCTGATGAAACTATATGAGGATATTCTGCGTGACGCGGCCCGGTATCATCTGCTTGTGGATTTTCACGGCGCCACTATTCCCCGCGGCTGGAGTCGAACATATCCTAACCTGCTGACTATGGAAGCTATCCGGGGCGCGGAACAATACTGGGATATTAATTTTGCGGAAAACGCCCATACCTTCCATACCATTTACGCCTACACACGCAATGCGGTTGGCCCAATGGATTACACGCCGGTTATCTTCAACGACCCGCCTGAAAAACAGAAACATAAAACCACCCATGCCCACGAACTTGCCCTGTCTGTGATTTTTGAAAGCGGCCTGCAGCATTTCGTGGATACGCCTGCATCTTACCTTAGTCAGCCGGCATATGTGGTGGATTTTCTCAAAGCAGTTCCTGTTACCTGGGATGAAACACGTTACCTGGACGGCACGCCGGGTGATATGATAATAATGGCGAGGCGAAAGGGAAATGACTGGTATGTGGCCGGACTCAATGGAAAGAAGGAAGAAAGAACAGCCGCGGTCTCGTTGGCCTTCCTGGGGGACGGCGAATACAATGCTTCCTTAATCCTGGACGGGAACGACCCGAACAGCTTTGTCCATCAACAGAAAAGAATATCAAAAACTGACACCATTCCCGTAAAGATGCTGGGCAGAGGTGGTTTTGCCGGAACGATAACGAAACCGTAATCCTTCAGCGTATCGTATAAACAAACAATTTACAACGGCCACGCCGTTCGTAGCGCAGCGAAGAACGGAACAGGAGGGATTCACTTGCGCGGCTCGCCTTCGGCTTGTCGAACCCCCGTATGCGACGCTTCGCGTCGCGGGTGTTCTCATCCCTCTTACTCAAGGAGCTTCCCTAACGGAGCAGGAGGGATTCGAACCCCCGATACCGTAAACGGTATAACGGTTTTCAAGACCGTCGCTTTCAGCCGCTCAGCCACTGCTCCATAATACCCATATATTATACTCGGCTGTTCATTTTCGCCACTTTTGTTTTCTTACTTAATGTTTCCCTGTTGCCCCTGCGTATCCTTTGCCGGTAGAATAATAAATTAAGCCGCCTTTGTTGAAGACATAACCAAACTTTTAGCGGTCCAAAAGGAGTTGAATTATGAAATTGTCGTCCCTTATAAAAAACGCTGCATATTCGCTTTTTGCGTTATTTTCTAATTTAGTTTTAGCCGCGGCGACTCCGCCGGGAATGTACGACGAGGGGAACGTTCCGAAGTTCGTCCTGCCAGACCCGCTGGTTATGCTCAATGGCGACGAGGTTAAAGATGTCGATACATGGAAGCAAAAACGCAGACCGGAAATTCTGAAATTATTCGCAACCAATGTATATGGCCGGACGATGGTTGGCAGGCCGGAGGGTATGACATGGAAAGTCACCGCGGAAAACCGCGCCGATATGAACGGCCTCGCTATTACCAAAACAGTAACAATCTATTTTACGGGTAAAGACGATGGGCCTAAAATGGACGTGAATATCGTTTTGCCCATAAGCGCAGCTAAAAAATCCGTTCCATTAATAACAATTGTGGAATGGGCTCCCCAGAAACAGTGGCTTCTGGACCGCGGCTATGGTCTGGCGACATTTGAGGCCGCACAGATTGAGCCGGATAAAATTGGTTCTTATGAGAAAAGTATCCGTAAATTTTTTGCCAAACCCGACCAGAACCAGCCCGGCCCCGACGAATGGGGCGCTATCGGCGCCTGGGCATGGGGTTTGAGCAGGGTTATGGATTACATTGTTACCGACAAAGACATCGATGCTAACAAGGTCTGCGTTGCCGGTTTTTCCCGATTCGGCAAAGTCGCAATGTGGGCGGGCGCTCAGGATGAACGTTTCGCGATTGTTTTCTCCGGCGAATCCGGCTGCGGCGGGGCGGTCATCGTCCGCCGCGGCTTCGGCGAAACCGTCAAAATAATTAACAACAAATTCCCTTACTGGTTTTGCCCCAATTTCAAGGAGTACGGCGACCGTGTAAACGACCTGCCTGTTGACTGGCATATGCTTGTTGCCCTGATGGCTCCTCGCCCCATTTATATCGCGACTGCTGAACAGGACCTCTGGGGCGATCCTCGCGGCTCGTTCCTGTCCGCCAAATACGCCGAGTCGGTCTATCAGTTATTTGGCAAAAAAGGCCTTGGAGTGGAAGATATGCCTCCCCTCGAAACCCCCGTTGGCGTCACTATTGGCTATCATATTCGCAAAGGCACTCACAATCTGACCGATTACGACTGGCAGCAGTTCCTCAACTTTGCAGACCGCCACCTCGGAACAAAGGCGATTAAAGAATAACCTTTATTTTACGCCTTGTTCATATAAGCAATTGTTTCTTAGCGGCGATTTTCGCGATTAATTTTTTAATATTTTTTCCGGATTTTACGAACTACCGAAACGGACCCTCGTATAGATATCAGAAAAAAGAAATCATCACTCTCCTCCTTAAACGAAGACATATGAGGAAGGACGGCGAAAAGGAAACTAAGCCGTTCTTCCTCGTTTTTATTTTTACCCCGGCTGTTTTGTGCCGGATATCAGCCATTTACCCGTCTTCGCAGCAGGTTAAACCGTGTTTTCATTGCTTGAATTGCGGCTGAGATACGGTTAAAATTACCGTTTCATGAAGAATTCACCTGAACAATCTGAGTCGGTTAATCGATGCGGCGCCAAAACCGAAGGACCTGCCCTGAGCGAAGTCGAAGGTTTGGGCCGGCTGCTTGGCGTTATCGCCCACGAAATCAAAAACCCGCTGTCAACCATCAAAGTGAATCTTCGGCTGGTGGATGAAGAGCTCCAGACAGGCCCGGCGGGCGATATTGAACAGCGTCTGGCACGGGCACGCAGAAAATTGGCCGTAATCGATAAGGAAGCGTCCCGGCTCGAACAAATCCTCGATAGTTTTCTCCGTTATGCGGACCGTACACAGCCGCGCCTTTTGGCGGCTGACCTGAATCCCGTCATAGATGACATAATCGATTTTTATCTCCCGCAGGCAGCCGTGCATTCAATAGCTTTGCGAAAGTCCCTTCATAAAGAACCGCTGATTTGTCTTATAGACGCCGGTATGCTCAAACAAGCAGTCCTCAACCTGCTCATAAACGCTCAGCAGGCCATCGGCGGCGAAGGCGAGGTTATGGTGCAGACAGCCAGCGATGGGCAATACGCCCAAATCCAGATTAGCGATACAGGCAAAGGAATTCCTGCCGAACGGCTTAGCCATTTGTTCGAGCCGTATCAATCCTCAAGGCCCGACGGCACAGGTTTGGGGCTTGCTACTGTTAAAAAAATTATCGACGCCCACAAGGGGACAATCACTGTCGTCAGTGAGCCGGGGAAAGGGACGGCTTTCACAATCAAACTGCTGCTTGCCTCATCGGAGGACAAGCGATGATTAAAGACGCTGTTGTCCTTGTTGTTGATGACGAGAGAGACCATGCCGACGGTATGGCTGAAGCGCTGCGTAAATGCTGCGATAAGGCAATCCCTGTTTATACGGGCCGGGACGCACTCGAAATTATCCGAAGCCAGGATATCGACGTTGTAGTTACCGATTTGAAGCTCGGCGGCGATATCGACGGCCTTGATATACTGCAGGAAGCGAAAAAAACCAGCCAGACGGAAGTCATCCTCATCACCGCATACGCAACCATCGAAACCTGTAAGGACGCGATAAGACACGGCGCTTATGATTACTTAGTCAAGCCGATAAATATCGACCAGCTTCGTTCGCTTGTCGAGCAGGCCGCCTCACTGGTGGTTCGCAAGAAACACGCCAATGCCCAGAGCCGTGCTCCTGATGAGGATTTCAGATTCGAGGGTGTCCTGGGAAACAGTCCCCAGATGAAAGGCATATTTGAGGTTCTTCGCAGGGTGGCGCCGACGAATATCTCTGTTCTTATCCAGGGTGAATCGGGCACAGGCAAAGAACTCCTCGCGAGGGCTATTCACGACAATTCAAACCGCTGGAACAGGCGATTTGTACCCATAAATTGCGCGGGCTTCACCGAGACGCTTCTCGAAAGCGAACTCTTCGGCCATGTCAAAGGAGCGTTTACCGGCGCCGCTATTGACCGCAAGGGACTTTTTGAAATCGCGGACAAGGGCACGCTGTTTCTCGATGAAATAGGCGATATGCCCCTGAATATGCAGGCGAAATTATTGCGTGTTATTGAGGACGGCATTGTTGTCCCCGTCGGGGGCAATAAGCCGATTGTTGTCGATGTGCGAATCATAAGCGCGACAAACCACGACCTTACCGGATTAGTCGAGGAGAAGAAGTTCCGGCAGGACCTTTACTTCAGAATCAAGGGCGTAAGCGTTTCGGTTCCGCCTCTGCGTCAGCGGCGCGAGGATATTCCATTGCTGGCCAATTTCTTTCTCAAGGAGGCAGTGGGCGAAACCGCCTCGAAAGTTACCGGTATAAGTGATGCTGTCATGAATATTTTTGCCGGCTACGAGTGGCCCGGCAATATACGCCAGCTTCGCAACGCAATCAGGACTATGGTTGTTATGTCCGACCGTAACAATCTGGATGTTCAGGATTTGCCTCCCGAAATCAATCGCATCCGCCAGCTCACGGCTGGCCAGTCGAAATCCTCAGGCGACATGCCGCTGAATGAAATTGAGAAACAGGCGATTATCGACATGCTTGCCAAAACGGGCAATAACCGCCAGACCGCCGCGAAACTCTTAGGCATCGGCGAGCGCACCCTCTACCGCAAAATAAAGGAATATAACCTCTAATTGCCTCTGATGACTTGAGCGTCTTCTGTTTTTTATCCGCCGACCTGGGTCACGTGTCCGCCGGTCAGCCAGAAACGGCCGGGTTTTTTGCCGAAGTAAACCAATTGCTCATAGCCGCGAGAGTTATAAACGCGGTCCGGTTCCCCCATTGCCGCTATAAGCTCCGCTTTTGTTGCCCCGTTCATATATGTGCCTTTTTTTATTGCTTCGACTCGGCTTGCGTCAGCCGAAGCTGATTTAGGGGACGCAGCAGTAACGGACGTAATGCCCTGCGATTTTAATTTCGCGTTTTCCGTCACCGGCGCTGCGTTGCGATTGAGCAGCGCCTCCATCTCATTTTTCAATCCAGTTATCTGTGAGCCGGCAAGATTCAACTGTTCCCTGAGCGACTGGTTCTCGACTTCCAGCCGGCCTTGCTGCGTTCTCGTTGCGCTTACCTCCAGAGCCAGCCAAACAACTATCGCGGCAGCCGTAACAAAAAGTATTCCCGTCAGCAGTGACACAAGCTGCCATCTCCTTTGCGCTAACTGCGTTTTTTCTGTTGAGGCCTCCGTATTCAGCGAAAGTCCCTGCAATAATTTTTCAGAAGATTCTTCGGGCGTGCTCGGTGGCATTTTTTTCATCGGCTCAACAGCGGTTTTCCCAGCTTCTGTTGGCAGCACGTCCAAAAGCAGCGTCGCTTTGGGATTGAACATCTGGCATTGCTTGCTGTCCACGGTCTGTTCCGCAATGGCTGCATTTTTAGTTTGATTTTCCATAATCTGTTCCTTTATCCGTATCTGCTCCGGCTGAGAAATTCGCGGTTCTATCAGTTTCTTCGGTCTTTTAGCACGATTTTCTTTATTTTGAAAGTTTTCGCAGGGAGTTGTTATAAAGGTGGGGTTTCTCCGTCGCGACGGCGGCGGTTCGACTCTGCATTTTAAGGTATCAAACAAATTCTAATTATTTACCTCTGCGGGCTCTGCTGTAAGGTGTAATCGTTTTTGTCGCCATTTGGGCATTTGCTCCGGGGTAGCGCCCGCCCAGAGGCCTTTTTTCTGGCTTCGGGCGACGGATTCCAACTGTTTGTATTTATTGTATAAGCCGTGCTTGAATCGCAGGTCCGCGTAGGCGTAACCATCGCTTAATAAAATCTCATTCAGGAAAGTCCCGTCAGGCAGTTGAATATATGCGAGAAGCCGATGGTATTTGTCCCTGCTGTTTTTCTCTTTTTCTAAGTAAATAGTTACCTGTTTACCGAGGGCGAGTTTGGTTGCGAAGTCCGACGCCTCTTTACCAAAATACATTGGCCCTGTTCTCGGGTCTTTGGTTTCGGGGGTATCGATTCCCCAAAGGCGAATTCTGGTGTGGCTGTATTTGCCGGCCGGGATATCGATATCGAGGGTGTCGCCATCGACGACTTTTACGACGGTAAATTGCCTGCCGTGGTATTTTGAGATGTCCCCGGAATCTTGCTGCCGGGCTGTTATTGCGGGTTTGGTTATCGACCGGGTTATATAACTGCGGTCGAGAAAGCATAATGTCGCTGCCGTCAGAGTAATAATGACGGCAACGACATTACGCATGCGTCTGCTCATCGCATATCGCGCCATATTGTATCGCGGGTGAGATTATGCTTATTTCTTTTTAGCTCTTTTTTCGGCTGACTTATCCAAATCGAAGGCGTCGCAGACGGCCGTGAGTGCCTGCTCGGCCTGATTTTTATCGACGACGCAGCTTATTCGGATTTCGCTTGTTGTAATCGAGTCGATATTGACTTTAGCTTTGGCTAATGCGCTGAACATTTTTTCGGCGATGCCGTAATGGCTTCTCATTCCGACGCCCACCGCCGAGACCTCAGCGATGTCCTCGCGGGTAAAGACGCTGTCGCATTTGACCTCGCCCTTTATGCTCTCGATGGCTTCTTTGGCCGAGCGCAGGTCCGATGCGGCGATTGTGAAGGCCAGGTTCGCCTTGTCGGTGCTGACCTCCGTCTGCATTATGTCGTTAACGACGACCTTTGCCTCGGCCAGTCGGTGAAATACCTTTGCGGCGTTACCGGGCTTATTGTCGATGCCCACCAAACTTATTTTCGCCATGTCCCTTTGTATCGTTGCTCCTGAAACAGCTATTCCTTCCATTTGTGGCACCTCTCTAATAATGTAGGTCCCCTCAACGTCTTCGCTGCTGGACCTGACGTGAATTTTTACGTTGTATTTTTTACCGAATTCGATGCTGCGACTGTGCATAACGCCTGCGCCCAAACTTGCGAGTTCGAGCATTTCGTCGTAGCTGATTTCCTTCATTTTTGCGGCCTTTGTATAAATGCGAGGGTCGGTGGTGTATATGCCGTTTACATCGGTGTAGATTTCGCAGACCTCAGCGCCTACTGCGGCGGCAAGCGCGACAGCTGTGGTATCCGAGCCGCCTCTGCCGAGGGTTGTGATATTGTCGTTTTCGTCGATGCCCTGGAAGCCGGCGACGATTACGATTTTGCCGTCTTTAAGCTCCTTGTGGATTCGCTTGGCGTCGATGCTCTTTATGCGGGCTTTTGTGTGCGTGCTGTCGGTAATCATTCCGACCTGGAAGCCCGTAAAGCTGATTGCCTTGTGGCCCATCGCGTCCAGCGCCATCGCGAAGAGCGATACTGTCTGCTGTTCGCCTGTGCTGAGCAGTTGGTCCATTTCGCGTTTAGGCGGGTTCGGGTTAAGCTCCATCGCGTCCGCAACAAGATGGTCCGTCTGATGGCCGCGAGCTGAGGCGACGACGACGACCTGATAACCTTTTTTGGTCGCGTCGATTGCCTTCTGTGCGGCCCGGCGGATTTTCTCGGCGTTTGCGACCGAAGTTCCGCCAAACTTTTGAACAAGTATAGGCATAGCTACTCCGTTAAAACTGTTCTAAAAATAATCCTTTTTTCTGTTAAAAAAGCCGGTCCAATCAACTTTTTAAGAAGTATTCCATAAGTTCATACCCCTTGTCAATACGCAAGCCGGATTTTGCGGCGTTTGATTCGGTGAAGGCGGCCTGAAAAATGCCCGAAACATTGTCGCCCGCCATAGCGAATGGGACGGGGTCACCGCAATGTGCGCCGGTTTTTACAGGGGTGGGGTGGTCCGGCAGGACCATAATGCGCCAAGAGGGGTATTTTTTAATCGCCTCATAAATCGGGCCTACTATGTGCTTATCAATCTGCTCGATTGCCTTTTTCTTGGTTTCGGGATTGCCCGAATGACCTGCCTCATCGGGGGCCTCGACGTGAACGACGACGATATCGTAATTTTCGAGTGCCTTAATCGCGGCAGCTCCTTTGCCTTCAAAATTGGTATCGATAAAGCCGGTTGCGCCGGGGACCTCGATGAGGTCGAAGTCGATGAGTTTTGCCAGTCCCCTGAAAAGGTCAACAGCAGTGATGCCGGCGCCTTTTAAGCCGAAGCGCTTTTCGAAACTTTCGAGTTTTGCTTTTTTGCCCTGACCCCACAGCCAGATTGAACTGACCTGGTTTTCGCCGAGGTCCGCCCGGACCTTGTTGATATCGTGGTTGTGGAAGAACTGCCGTGAGCGCATCATCAGGTCGATGAGCAATTCTGCACCCTTACCCCTTGGGAGGATTTTCTCAACGGGGGTGCCTATGAAATCGTGGGGCGGGCAGGTCTTGATGTTGACATCGGTATTTTTGAGGACGAGCAGATGCCGGTAACTTACGCCGGTGTAGAAACGGATATTATCGTTTGAGAGCTGCTCATTCAATTCTTCTATTAGCTCGGTTCCCTCTTCGGTGGAGATATGGCCTGCGCTGTGGTCTGCCATTTTGCCGTCTGCGAAAGTAACGAGATTGCACCTGAAGACCCAGTCATCGGGCGATAATTGGACGTTCCTTGCGACTGCCTCAATAGGCGCTCTGCCGGTGTAGTATTGTCTGGGGTCATAACCCAATAGCGACATCTGCGCGACGTCGCTGCCCGGCTCCATACCTTCTGGGACGGTTCGGACAATGCCGAGCCGGCCGGTCTGGCCGATTTTGTCCATATTAGGGATATTGGATGCTTCCAAGGGCGTCTTGTTGCCGAACTGCTCTATCGGGTTATCCGCTGCGCCATCAGGTATTATTATTGCGTATTTAGTGCTCATCAACTATCCTTAAGGTTTTGGTGCCTACAACTGCATTAAACAAACACCGTAGTTTATGGGTTTTTGGATAAGGAGTCAAGGCCGCGAATTTTTACCACGAAACGAATCAAGCATCAACATTATTTCTCATCTGCATGGGCGTGTTGTTTTTTCTCTTTAGATGGTCTATACTGCAGCATACAGCCAGTAAAATCAATTCGAATTTATATTTAGGAGATGGATATGGAATTCCGGCGTTTTGGGTGTGTGTTATGTTTCGGAATTGCGTTTATGAATTTGCGAGTTTGTTTCGGCCAAGCCGCCTCAACAATTATGCCGGGCCAGGTACAACCTTTTTCATTGACGTCGGTGCGTCTTGGGGACGGACCCTTTCGTGATGCAATGCTGCTGGACGAGCGTTATCTGCTCAGTTTGGACCCTGACCGGTTTCTGTACACCTTTCGAATCAACGCTGGTTTGCCGACTACCGCCAAACCTTACGGCGGCTGGGAAAAACCTGATTGTGAACTTCGAGGGCACAGTTTAGGCCATTACCTCTCGGCGTGCTCGCTGATGTATGCAAGTACCGGTAATGTTGAGCTGAAACGAAGGGTCGATTACATAGTCGGCGAACTGGCCAAATGCCAGGAAGCCCTTCCTTCACAGGGCTATAATAAAGGATATCTTTCCGCTTTTCCGGAATCATTTATCGACCGGGTGGAACAAGGTAAAACCGTCTGGGCTCCGTGGTACACACTTCACAAAATTATGGCCGGTCTTTTGGATGCTTATGAACATTGCGGTAATAAGCAGGCGCTGGATGTATTGGTCAAGAATGCCGACTGGGTTAAATTTCGCATAGATAAGCTCGACGAAAAACAGATGCAAATTATGCTAAGAACAGAATTCGGCGGGATGAACGAGGTGCTGACAAACCTCTATGCTGTTACGGGAAATCCCGAGCATCTCCGTCTGGCCAGGGCATTTGACCATAAGCAGATATTCGATATGATGGCCCGGAAGTATGACGGACTCGATGGTTACCACGGCAATACCCAAATCCCCAAAATTATCGGGACCGAGCGGGAATATGAAATGACGGGCAATGACAACTATCGCGATATTGCATCATTTTTCTGGGAGCGGGTCGCAATGTATCGTTCCTACGTTATCGGAGGCGACACCGACAAGGAACATTTCTTTCGGGTAGATAAATTTTCCGAACATCTGGGTACCGAGACCGCCGAAACCTGTAATACGTATAATATGCTCAAACTCACCCGTCATCTGTTCGAATTGGAACCCACCGTGCGGACGATGGATTTCTACGAACGGGGGCTATATAACCACATCCTTGCATCACAAGACCCTCAAAAGGGCATGTTTACCTATTATATGTCGCTCAAACCGGGACATTTCAAAACCTACTCCACACCCGAAGATTCCTTCTGGTGCTGTGTAGGAACGGGAATGGAAAATCATTCTAAATACGGTGATACAATTTACTTCCACGACAGCAATTCATTATGGGTCAATTTGTTCATCGCATCCGAGCTGCAATGGAAAGAGAAGGAATTGACGGTAACGCAGGAAACCAAATTTCCGGAATCTGACGAGACAGCCCTTCTGTTTAAGGCGGATAAGCCGGTGGAATTGACCATCAGGATTCGTTGCCCGCAATGGTTATCATCGAAGGCAGAATTTACACTCAACGGCAAAAAACTGGATGTCTCCGGCACTGCGGGCGAATACGCTGCGATTCGACGGCAATGGCGGGAGGGTGATAAACTCCAAGTCAAACTGCCGATGTCTCTGCATCTGGAAACTCTGCCTAATGCTCAAACAATCGTGGCATTTTTATATGGGCCAATTGTTCTGGCCGGCCAATTAGGCACTGAAGGAATGCCCGGTTCTTATGCCCCCAATCAGAGCGATTTTAACAAAGTTGTCGACCCTAATGTGCCGGTACTGATTGCCGACGTCAATAATGTTATGGCTCATATTGAACCTGTTGCAGGCAAGCCGCTGGTGTTCCAAACCAAAGGCATCGGCAAACCCAAAGATATAACCCTGATTCCATTCTATCGGACGCATTATCAGCGATACTCGGTCTATTGGCAGGTTTTAATCGAAGAAAGGTGGAACAGAGAAAACCCGGGAAATAGCCAGTAAGTCGAACATTAAAATGGATACCCATCCCGCCAGACGAATGGCAGGCAAGCTACAACGGGTAAAATTCGTATCCGGAGCCCCGCTGATAACTAAAAAACATTGTTGTTACAGGCCATACAATTGTTTTACGACGGCTAAGAATTCCTCGGCTGGTTCGGGAATACCTACTTAATCAATTTAGACAATTCGTTTGCTTTCTCGGCGTCCAGGTTTTTTAAGATTTTGTATTCTTCAAGAGCTAAATTCTTGTCGCCAGCTGCTACATAGGTAACGCCAAGATTATAGTGTGCCTCAGCGTAATCCGGCTTGTTTTTTATGGCCTGCTTATAAGCGTCTACCGCATCCTGCGAGCGGCCAAGTCTGTTGCAGGCATTGCCGAGATTGTAGTGCGCCTCAGCGTAATCCGGCTTGTTTTTTATGGCCTGCTTATAAGCTTCTACCGCATCCTGAGAGCGGCCAAGTCTGTTGCAGGCATTGCCGAGATTGTAGTGCGCCTCGGCGTAATCCGGCTTGTTTTTTATGGCCTGCTTATATTCGTTTATCGCTTCCTGATAGCGGCCAAGTTCGCTGTAGGCATTGCCGAGATTGTAGTATGCCTCAGCATAATCCGGCTTGATTCTTATGGCCTGCTTATAAGCTTCTATCGCATCCTGATAACGGCCAAGTTTACCGCAGGCAACGCCAAGATTGTAGTGTGCCTCGGCTAAATCCGGCTTGATTTTTATAGCTTGCTTATACGCTTCTATGGAATCCTCATAATGGCCAATCTCAAAGTAGGCACAGCCAAGATTATAGTGCAGCAATGGGTCGTTGGATGCCTTTGACAACATGTATTTAAGAAGGCCGACGGAATTGCGCCAGTGAATTAGGTAACTGCGCGTGGCAAGGGATTCGGCAGAAGCCAATATCAGGACAAACAGGATTACAGCCACAGAGGAAGCAGATTTTAACCGCAGATTGCTCAGATTACACCGATTTTTGGCAAAAGAACATAGAAAAGAGGTGAGGACCATTAACAGGCCGAAGGAGGGGATGTAGGCAAATTTGTCTGAGGCGATTACGTTGGAAAAACCGATAATCTGCATAGTCGGCAGAATTGCCACAAAAAAGAACAGCCAGCCAGTGAAAGCCGCACGAGTCCAGCGGAGGTAGATGAGCAGCAGTGGGATTAAAATGCAGGTACCTATAACGCCTGCCAGAACCATTGGCTGGAAGATATTCATGGGGTCGGGGAAGGGGTAGTGTGAAGAGAGATTTATCGGCCATATAATTTTATACAGATAAAAAATAATGTTGTGGCATAAAATTAGAGATATACGCCAAATTCCCGTTTCTGTTGGCAGTGTTGAACCGCCAGTGCTGGTTTGGGAAATGTAGGTTATGATGGCAAAGATACCGCCGAGGATAAAAAAAGGGATTTTTTCAATAAACGACTGCCATTTGAGCCTTTTTAATGGCCAAAAATCGAGCAATAACATCAGAACAGGCAGGGGCGTGCTGGTGGGCTTGGACATAAGGGCGAGGAGGTAGAAGAACAAGCAAGCGATGTAAAAGCCACAGGCAGAGCGGTCCACAGGGGACTGGATTTTTGCTCCCGCCTTCGCAGAGGTGACATTCTTCGCAGGAATGACAGTGCGCGCATGCGTATAACGGAGGTAGAAGATGAGTGACCAGAAGGCGAAAAAGGCGGCGAGAAGGGTTTTTCGTTCGCCGACCCAGGAAATAGTTTCCACCGTCATAGGATGTAGGCCGAACAAGAGACCTGCGGCCGCGGCAATCCACACCTCACCAAAAAGCAGATAGAGCAGCACAATGACCAATGCGGTATTTGCAGCGTGGAGGGCAAGGCTTGTGCGATGGAAGGGCAAAAGATTTTCGACCCGGCCTCCAAGGGAATAATCGAACATAAGAGAAATCATCGCCAGGGGTTGATAATATCCTTTTACCGTTGACGGTTCCAAAACTTGAGAAAGGAACTTCCAGGCGGAAAAGCAGCTGGGGTTTTTGACCAGGGCGTTATTGACAAGATACTGGTCATCGTCGAACGACAACGCCTGTGCGGAAAGGGCCGGCCAATGGACGGCAATAACAGCGGCGCAGACACAGGTGATAAGGACGGCCAATAAGACGGTTTTTGAGGACATAGATTTTGCTCTAAGGTTATTATGTTGTTGTCGATTATATAAATTATAAATCAAAAATTAAATAGTAAAAATGCAATTATCAGCAAACATCTGCGGAGTTCTTCGACCTCGCTCAGGACAGGTAAACCCCGCGCTGCATTAAGTGTTTAATCGGACACCATAGTTTATGGTTTTTGGGGTGGGGAGTCAATGGCTGCTGCCAAGAGGATGGTATCAAATACAAAGTGTAAGATTTTATGCCCGCGTATGTTGGCCCACTTTCCAGATTCTCGCTAGGAAATTCGTCGATGGTATTTGTGAAGGAGAATCACCGCCAAACTTGCATGTCATGAGCCACTCGCGAAGCAGAGTGTCTTTACCGCGTGTGTCCACTACAAGAATCATATACTTTTCTCTGTTCTGCGTGTCGCTTTCAAGTTTTCGGACATCCGCCTCAATCAGCTCCTTCATTTTAGGCTGATAGTCTCCACCGCATATTTTGATTTCTGCGACCATTGGATATTTGTCCGAGGATAGATCGAATTTTTGTGGGGATGCATTTGTGGCGAGCACTTCACGCTCAGCGTAAAGATACATTTCGCCTTGGAGCCAGCATTCGCGACAGCCGCCAGCATCGAGTATTCGGCTGATGGGATCTTTCTTATCCTCGAAGAAAGATGTGAAAAATTTTATCCAGTTCATGTACTCGTGGCCCAACTGCTATTTATATGGTTTCCGCATTATGTATTTAGTGATCATTACTCTTTATCTTCCGGGATATCGACTATTCGGATGCAGACCGGTTTGTCGCAGACGGCTTTGAGGTCGGCAAGGCCTGCCAGCGCGGCGGTGATTTTGTCCTGCCTGTTCGGATGAGTGGTAACAATGACGGGGACAGTGCTGTCGGGGCCGGGGATTTCGTGCTGGAGGACGCCTGAAATACTGATGGCATTGTCGGCGAGGACTTTGCCGATTTGCGCGAAGACGCCGGGCTGGTCCTTGACCATTAAGCGAATGTAGAACCGGCTGACGAGGTTATCGATTTTGTCAATCGAGTCCGCTATTTTGGCGTGCGGCTTAAGATTGAGATTTTTGAAGGTGGTCGCGGAATTGCCGAGAGCGACTTCGATTATGTCGGCGACAATCGCGCTGGCGGTAGGCATCATACCCGCGCCCCGGCCATAGAACATAACGTTGCCGACTGCGTGGCCGAAGATGCTTAAGGCGTTGAATGAGCCGTCAACCTTGGCGAGACGATTTTCTTTGCTGATAAATGATGGATGTACGCGTAGTGAAATCCGGCCTTTATCATTCTTTTCCGCTATTGCCAAAAGTTTCAGCACATAGCCCATTTCGCCGCCAAAGCGAACATCGTCTTTGGAAACGTGTTGTATGCCTTCAACAAAAATATCTCTCATTTCGATTGAGGAGCCGAAAGCAATTGAGGCCAGTATCGCGAGTTTGTGAGCACTGTCACCGCCTGAAATATCGAGGGTGGGGTCGGCTTCTGCGTAGCCCTTTTGCTGTGCCTGGGCGAGTGCATCTGCGAAATCGGCGCCCCTGCTGGTCATATTCGAGAGGATGTAATTGCAGGTTCCGTTTACGATGCCATACATTGCTTTAATGTCGTTGGCGGCTAAGCCGGTTCGTATGCCTGAAATGATTGGTATTCCGCCCGCGCAGCTTGCCTCGAAGGCGATGCAGCGGTCATTTTTATGGGCGGCCGCGTAAAGCTCCGCGCCGTGTTCAGCCAATAGGGCTTTATTTGCGGTAACGACGTGTTTGCCCGCGGCGAGCATCTTGAGCTGGATATCCTTCGCTATTTTGGTTCCGCCGACGAGCTCGATGCCGATTGAGATTGATTTATCATTGAGGAGGCGGTTGAGGTCGTTAGTGAGCAGGCCGTCGGGCAGCTTGACCGGGCGGGGCCTTTTGAGGTCGGCATCGACAACACAGGCAAGCTCCAATCGCAGGCCGGTTTTGGCGGCGATAGCGTTTGCGTTTTCGAGGATAATTTTAGCGACGCCGGCGCCTACGGTGCCGAAGCCCACAAGACCGATTTTTATATTCTTTTCCTGCATATTGCATTTTCCCGTTAAAGACCGTAGTTTATAAATTCCGTGGAAGATAGTCAATTGTGTTATTTGCGGGTATGATTCGATTATGGGATTACATCGATTTTATTGTGATTCGATAAATGGGCCGAGGATTGAGCTTGAGGGGACGGAGGCGCATCATCTGGCGGTATTGCGGCTGAATGCGGGGGATAAGGTTGAGCTTTTCGACGGCCTTGGCGGGCTGGCGACGGCGGTAATATCGGGGATAAGGAAAAATATCGTTACGCTTGAAATAGAAGACGTCCGGCGAAGCGAAATGCCGAAGTCGCGACGCATAATTATTGCGGTAAGCGTTCCCAAGGGCGAGCGATTCGACTGGCTGATTGAAAAATGCACTGAACTTGGCGTTGAGCGGATTAGTCCTGTGATTTTCGAACGGACGGTGAGACAGCCGGGAAACCCAAAAGCGCTTGACCGCTGGATGAACTTGGCAATCTCGGCGGGCAAGCAGTGCAAGCGATTATTTCTCCCCCAGATTGACCCGCCTATGAATGCGCAGGATTGTATTGAAGCGATAAAGAAAGACAGCCCAAACTGCCGGATTCTCGCGGGGGGTATGTCGGGTGATTACCCATCGTTGGCCGGGCAACCCTTTGGCCCGGATGATGTTGCCGCCTTGATTGGCCCGGAAGGGGGCTTTACGGAAAATGAGGAAACATTTTTGAAAAGCCGGGGCGTTCAATTTGTGCGATTATCGGATACGATTCTGCGAACCGAAACCGCAGCGATTGCGTTTGCGGCTGTTCTGGCGGCACAACGCAACGCTCAGGGAAAACTGTAATGGCTAAGCAAAAAGAAGAAATTCTGTTTGAATGGATGTGCCCAAAGGAGGTTTTAGTTGCTGCTGCCAAGGTGCACCTGCGCCGGAGTAAAGTTTTTATTCCGCGAGTTCTCTTTGTAATTGTCATTTTCTGGACGGGATTATACTTTGCCCTATATTACCTGCTTCCGCCAGATTCAGGTATCAATTTCGGAAGAATATTTATTCGTGGTTTCGTTGGTGTGGCAGTGCTATTGGCGTTTCCGTATTTCTGGATTATTTTTGGAACTTTGTTTTCTCGAATCAAGTATCAAATTACTCCAGAGCGGGTGCGCGTCATCGGCAGCAGCAGGGGGGACATTAAGTGGAAGGACATAATTGGATACAAAGTTTGCAAATACGAAGAATTGGAAGGATTCTCAGGAGTGCGTTTTTTTAACCATAAAGGGCGATTCTGCGAGTCGATTTGTCTGCCACAAGATGAACGTGGTGACCAAATAGTCAGATATATTGCTGAACGGGTTCCTCTCCTCGAAAAACTTCCTCCGAGTCTCGAGATTATTAATCTGACAATGTGGCAAAAGATTTGGCTCTGCATTATTACCGGATTATATTCTTTATGTATATCCGCGTTCTTTGCTTTTTATGGGCACAAATTGATTTTGTTAATTTCGGTAGTTCCTTTATTGGGGCCTGGCACAATTTATTTGGCTTCTATTTATGGGAGGCGATTTTTAAGTAATAAAAGTATCCAAAGATGCGCACTTGGATTTAACTTGGCCTCTGGCATTCTGATTATATTATTAACTTTTTGGCTAATAGTTTGGCAAATGAAAAGAGAATATGGCTGGTAGGATATCAGCCGGTAGTTCATCTTTAAGGGGGTTCTTTTATGCCCAATACGTTTCTTGAGAAGATAGAATATAAAGTTGAAGCGACGGCGATAGGGACGTGGCAGAGGTATGGCTACGAGAACGGGACGAGCTTTCACGAGTTCAAATCGTACATTGGGTTGCTCGGTTTGCCGCTGATTCATTACACATACGGCAAAAACCCGGAAACAGGAAGGCGAGTGGTCGCCAAAGGCGTAATCGCCGTCGGGCGAATCGCGTGCGGCGTTGTTGCGATTGGTCAGGTGTCAATCGGATTACTCGCGATAGGGCAATTTGCGGTTGGCATTTTGTTTGGCCTTGGGCAGTTATCGATTGGGCTTGCAGCAATAGGGCAGGCGGCCATAGGCGTTTACTTTGGCCTGGGACAATTGGCTATCGGCCAGATAGCTATGGGGCAATTGGCGTTTGGTAGATATGTCCTTGCGCAGGTCGGTTTCGGGGAAAATGTTTTGTCGATAACTCGCAGGGATGAGCCGGCGTTTGAATTTTTCAAATCATTTCCGGTGATAAAGAATTTCTTCCACTAAATCGCCTGGCCTGCGAGGATTCTGTCGAATTCGGTGGGGTTGAAGAAGGCCGAGGGGCCTTTGGGGTTGTGCTTGGTTAGCATTTTGATTGTCGCGGCGAATTTTTTATCGAGCTTGGCGATAAAGCAATTGTTCTGGATTCCTGATTCGGGGGGAACGATAATTTGATATGCGTGGAGGGTGAGCCGTTCGATGAGGGGTTTTTCTTCCTGGAATTTGCCAAGACGGTAATCTCTTTTGAATTCCGAAAGCATAATCGGCTCTCTGCCCGCGTAAAGCGGGTCGATGGCCAGGGGTAGACCGATACTGGCCAGGTGGACGCGAATCTGGTGCGTTCTGCCCGTAATCGGGGTGGCGGCGATGAGGGAGACGAGGCCGAAGTTCGCAAGAAGCCGCCAGTTGGTTACGGATTCTTTGCCGCCTCTGTGGTCGATTATCATAAGGTCCGGCTTTTTTTTGCAGGGGGCGATGGGGGCATCTACGATGCCTTCCGGGTCAAGGACCGCGCCTTTAACCAGGGCGAGATATGTTTTTTTGACGGTTCGATTGAAAAAGTAATCCGCGAATTGTCTTTGAGCTGCTCGGTTCAGGGCGAGAATCATCACGCCTGAGGTGTCCTTGTCTAAGCGGTGAACGAGGCGCAGCTTAGCGGTCATCTCCTTGCCCAACTGCTTAACGAGGAGGTCGGTGAGCTGGGGCTTGCCCGAACGGTCTTTTGTAACGGATACGCCCGCGGGCTTATTGATGACGATTATGTTGTCGTCCTGATATATAATTTCAATCTCATTTTTCGGCATCTGGTTTCCTTTTGCATTTCTTGACGCTGGGATTTGTATAGCATATAGTATTTGGCGACAAATGTGTAGTGTTAAGGACGAAGGACAATGAAGATACCGCCTGTAAAAGGGACGCGAGATTTTTATCCTGAGGAAATGGCCGTCCATAACTGGATTGTGGATGGCTGGAAGAAGGCCTCGATTCGCAACGGCTTCGAGGAATACGATGGGCCTATTTTCGAATATCTCCAGATGTATCAAATAAAAAGCGGCGACGAAATCGTCGGGCAGCTGTTTAGTTTCAAAGACCGGGGCGAGCGCGATTTGGCAATCAGGCCCGAAATAACGCCGACCTTAGCGAGAATGGTTAACCAGAAAATCAATGCATTACCCAAGCCGATAAAATGGTTTTCAGTGCCGCGATTATGCCGGGCGGAACGCCCTCAGAAGGGTCGCCTGCGCGAATTTTTCCAGTGGAATATCGATATCATCGGCGAAGACAGCATTCTTGCGGATGCGGAAGTTATTTTCACGACGGTTGATTACCTGCGTGAAGTCGGCCTTACGCCCAGGGACATAAAAGTAAAAATATCCAGCAGAAAACTTTTGGCTGCGGTTTTGAAAAAAATCGGCGTTCCCGAAGAGAAGCTGAATCCGCTTTATACGCTATTGGATAAAAAGGTGAAACTGCCGCCGGAGGTATTTACGGCGACATTGACCGAGCAGGTCGGCAGTGATATGGCTGGCCGCATCATCGCTTTTATGCAATCGCAAACAGTTACTTCAATTGAGAACATTGTAAAAGCTGAGGGCGGGGACCAGCTTGAGATTGCAATAAAGGAGCTTGAAGATTGCGCCTGCTGGCTGAACCGGATGGGAATAAGCGATTACTGCGTATTTGACCCGGGTATCGTCCGCGGTTTGGCTTATTATACAGGCATTGTTTTTGAGGTGCACGATATTCAGGGTGACCTTCGCGCAATCTGCGGCGGGGGACGATACGACAATCTTCTGCGTGACTTCGGCGGGCCGGCGGTATCTGCAACCGGTATGGGGATGGGCGACTGCGTCCTGGAAATATTGCTTCGAGAAAAGGGCTTACTCGATAAGAAAATTACGTCGAGAACGCTTGATTACTATGTTGTGCCGATAGCCGGTGAGCTTTTAGACGAGGCGATAAAACTGACGGCTGGATTGCGAACAAAAGGTTTCAAATCGGCTTTCAGTTATAAGGCCGCGGGATTATCAAAACAGTTAAAAAGTGCCTCGGAGCTGAACGCAAAATACTGCGTGATAATCGGCGATGAGTTCAAGGCAGGGAACATAGTTGTGAAAGATATGGCAAGCGGTAATCAAAAAACGATTCCACTGAAGGATTTTCTGGCGAGTATTTAAAAGTTTTGATGAAGGAATACGCACCCAACCATTACGAGAAGGCCTTCGAGAACTGGCTGATTGATAATCACATCGAGTATGTCCCCGCTGCGGACCAGCATAAGCCGGTATATGAAAAGTCCCAATTGAAGAGTTTCGATTTTCTCCTGTGTCCGTCGTCCGGCAAAAAGATAATCGCGGAGGTCAAAGGCAGGCATTTCAAAGGCATAACGCTGGCGGGTCTGTCCTGGCTGGAGTGCTGGGTAACGACGGAGGATGTCGATGGTCTTGCCGCCTGGCAGAAAACGCTCGGGGACGATTACGACTCGGCTTTTATCTTCGCGTACCGGTTTCAAAATATCGACGTGGATTTCGACGGCAGGGAGATTTTCGATTTCAACGAAGATAAGTATTTGTTTTTAGCCGTGCGGTTGGCGGATTACGTAAAGTTTATGAAACAGCGCAGCCCCAGGTGGAAGACGGTAACGCTTGCCGCCGATAAATTTCGCCAATGTGCCATGCCCGTTACTGATTTGATTGTGCCGGCTTAGAGTTCGGTTCCGGCTCGTTGGCAATAAAATTCAGCGAAGCCGAATTGATACAGTATCGGAGACCCGTCGGATTTGGACCGTCGTTAAATACATGTCCCAGATGCGCTCCGCACCTGCGGCATGCCACTTCGGTTCTCGTAATGAAAAAGCTTTTGTCGGTTTTCTCGTCGATGTTGTCTTTTGATATGGGCGTCCAGAAGCTGGGCCAGCCGGTTCCTGAATCAAACTTCGTGTCCGAGCTGAAAAGTTCATTGCCGCAGACGACGCAGACATATTTGCCTTTGCCGTGGAAATTGTAATATTTACCCGTAAAAGGCAGCTCAGTCCCTTTCATCTGCGTCACAAAATACTGCACAGGAGAAAGTTTCTTTTTTAACTGCGAGTTTTTATCTATTGGTTTTTCAGCCGTTTGACAGGTATTCTTCGCCTTGAACATACAAAAAGGGCAGGTTTCAGACCCTTTCTGTGCCGCAGAACTGATTACAACAACGGCGGCAAAACCAAGAACGAAGATTAATGGCCACCTCGACCGGATTTTATTTCCCATATTTCACCGAACAGCCGTATGGCTTTGTCTCTGCAATACTCACGGCTTTGCCCGCGGTCAGCTCAGTCAGCGCCTTATCGATGTAGTTGACATATTGTGCGCCTTCGGGAATTTTACCTAATGGGGCGTTGTCGAATGCGCCGTTGTAAACGATGTTGCCTTTGGTGTCGATGATGAAGGTATGCGGCGTTGTTTGTGCCCCGTATGCCTTGCCGACCGTGCCCTTACTGTCATCGAGAATCGGATGGCTCACTTTATATTGAATCGCGAACTCCTTGTCTTTAGCAATTGTTTCATGGCCTGTGCTGTTTATCGCGAGGAACACCACGCCCTTGTCCTTGAACTTGTTTACAAGGTCATTAACAACACTGGTCTTTTCATAGTTGTATCTTGCGAAAGGACATTCATAATTGAACCATTCGAGCACAACGATTTTTCCGGCGTAGTCCGAGAGTTTGACTGTTTTGCCGTCGTAGTTGGTCAGCGTAAAATCCGGTGCCTTTGTCATTTTTTGTTCTGTTGCGAAAAGCAATGGCGTCATTACGGCTGCCGCTGCGACTATTGTTAATATCCTGTTCATAATATGCTCCTTTCAATAATCCCTTTGTTATTTAATATACGCTGTGATATCTCGACAGGTTTGTAGGATTTTGGCGTAGAATTTGCCCTTGCGTGCTGGTAGAATTTGCCTCATTGTCGGCTTTAAAACAAAAATAAATATTGGAGGTAATCGAAGATGCTTAGGAATATGTTGTGCCTGGTCGTAATCGCGGTTGTATGTACCGGATGCGTAAGTATTCACGCAGATAAGAACTGTGCGATGTCGAAGGCCGAGTGCCAAAAGGCTTGCGCGAAGGAATGCCCTAAAATGCTGAGACACGTCGTGCTGTTCAAATTCAAAGAGGGAACAACGCCTGAAAAGATAAAGGAAGTTGAAACTTCGTTCGCGGCCCTGCCCGGC
This sequence comes from Sedimentisphaerales bacterium, assembly GCA_050012515.1. Classification (GTDB taxonomy): domain Bacteria; phylum Planctomycetota; class Phycisphaerae; order Sedimentisphaerales; family Anaerobacaceae; genus Fen-1362. The sequence continues at coordinate 203,737 of JBEKHA010000002.1, forward strand.
AAAATCGACGTTATCAAGGGTTTTGAGGCGGGGACCGACGTAAGCGTCGAAAACCGTTCGGAGGGATTCACACATTGTTTTGTCGTGTCGTTTTCGAGTGCGGCCGACCGGGATACGTATTTGAATCACCCAGCACATAAAGAATTCGGCAAATCGCTCGGCGGATGTCTCGATAAGGTTCTCGTCATCGATTACTGGAACACCCACCAAAAGAACGGCGGGTAAAAATGAGAATTATCGCCGGCTCAAAACGCGGAATGAATCTGTTCAGCCCGCCCGGCATGGATTCGCGTCCCATCACCGACCGGGTAAAGCAGTCGCTGTATGACGTGCTGCAAAAATATGATTTGCCCGCGGATAAAACGGTCGCGGATATTTTTGCGGGCGTCGGGTCGCTTGGCCTTGAGGCGCTCAGCAGGGGGGCGGCATTCGTAACGTTCATCGAGCAGAATCCGCAAATCGCCCCGGTTCTTAAACAGAATATCGAAAAGGCGGGGTTTGCCGGGCAGTCGAAAATAGTTAAAACCGATGCGTTCAGTGTCGCCTGGCCTGTGGATGCCGAACATCCGCAATACGACCTTGCGTTTGTTGACCCGCCTTATATTGATTCGGCCAATACGCAGGCGGGCTCGCCATTGGCGACGCTGTTGACTCGTTTGAGTGAACGCGTCTCGGCGGGCGGCTTCGTGATTGTTCGCACTCATAGAAATACGGTCTTGTCCCAATCATATGGGCCGCTTAAAATCATCGAAACCCGCCAGTGGGGTAATATGGCGGTAACGATACTGAAAAAGACACAAGGCAAATGACAAATAAACAGGCGGCAATTCGGATAGTCAGGCAGTTAAGGGACGCGGGTTTTGAGGCGATGCTGGCGGGCGGCTGCGTCCGCGATATGCTTCTGAAAAGAAAGCCCAAGGATTACGATGTCGCCACCGATGCCAGGCCAAATGATGTTGCGAAACTTTTCCGCAGGACCCTTAAGGTCGGCGCAAAATTCGGCGTGGTTGTCGTCCTGATTGATAAAATTCAGATTGAGGTTGCCACATTCAGGACTGAATCCGGCTACGCCGACGGCAGACACCCCTCGAAGGTGCGTTTCACCAGCCCGCGTGAAGATGCCGCGAGACGAGATTTTACCATCAATGCGATGTTCTTTGACCCAATTGCCAGGAAGGTGATTGATTACTACAAAGGACAGGCGGATTTGAAGAAACGCATAATCCGGACTGTTGGCAAACCAGCCGAACGTTTTGGCGAAGATTACCTGCGTATGCTTCGGGCGGTGAGGTTCTCAACACAGCTCGGCTTCGCAATCGAGCCGAAAACCAAAGCTGCGATATGCGACGGCGCAAAAAACATCACCAAAATCAGTGGTGAGCGAATCGCCGCCGAACTCGAAGGTATTTTGGTTAGCCCAAACCGGGCCGAAGGATTAGAACTGCTGATTCAGACGGGCCTGGCAAGCCACATTTTTTCCGGTTGCGGCTGCCCCGGCGCTGGATTTGCGGTTCGTATGCTCGCTAATCTGCCCAAAAAAATTGATTTTTCCCTGGGTTTGGCCGGGCTGTTCATTGGCTTCGAGACCGATTTCGCACTTGAAAAATGCGAACTGCTCAAACTCAGCAGGAACCAGGAAAAGCAAATCGGATTCCTTCTGGATAATCGCGGCAAACTGATGAAGGACTTGTCGCTGGCCGAATTGAAATTGCTGTTATCTGAGCCGTATTTTGAAGACCTTTTCGCATTGCAAAAGGCAATTCAAAAGGCGAGCAATCAAACCGTCGGCCCTTTAATCAAATTACGCAAAAGGATAAAGCAGTTAAAAGGTGTGGAATTAAGACCTAAGCCGTTATTAAACGGCCACGACCTTATGGCACTCGGCGCCGTCCCCGGCCCGTCGCTTGGCCAGCTCGCAAAAGAAATGTATATCGCCCAACTGGAAGGCAAATTACAGTCAGTCGATGATGCGAAACATTGGGTTACCAAATGGCTGCAAGCACATAAACGGCAGGATAACGAATAACGAAGTGAATTACTTCCCGAACTTGTAACTTATCAGTTTGTAAATCAATTTTGCGGCTAAGAAGTCGGGGGCTTTGTTGGTTTTATTCGGGCACATCTCAACGACGTCGAAGCCGGTAACGTTGGTCTTGCGGAATACGGGCCTGAGCAAATCCAAAACCTCATACCACAAAAGTCCGCCCGGTTCTGGAGTGCCGGTCGAAGGCATTATCGACGGGTCAAAAACGTCCAAATCAATCGTTACATAGACGTTGCCTTTGAGCACGGATAAAACCTTTTTAATCCAGTCGCGTTTACCTGCGATTATCTCGGCGAAAAACATATTGCTCTTTTTGACTCGCGGCTTTTCGGAGGTGTCCATACTTCGTATGCCGACCTGGACGGTTTTGCAGATATCCTGTGCCCTTGCCATAATGCAGGCGTGGCTGTATTTCGAGCCGTGGTATTCGTCGCGGAGGTCGCCGTGCGCGTCCAACTGCAGGACGGTTAATTTCCCGTATTTTTTCACCTGTGCCTGTATCGCGCCGATACTCACGGAGTGTTCGCCGCCGAGCAGGACGGTAAATTTGCCTTTTGCCAGATGTCCGCTCACACGTTTTTCGACGGCGGCGACCATTTTCTCCGGCGATTTGTTTTCTGTTACGGGCTTGTCGGTGAATATGCCGACTTTATACGGTTCGGAATCGCTTTCGATGTCGTAGTTTTCAACAATCTCCGAGGCCTCAAGTATGGCTGCCGGCCCCTTGTCCGCGCCTTTTCCCCAGCTGCTTGTTTTGTCATAAGGGACAGGAACGATAACCACCTTAGCCCGTGCCGGGTCTCGGTATCGATTCGGGATGTCACTTAGAAACACTGCTTTTGCCATTGGTCCCGCCAATTATTCTATGATATTTTCTCTGCGGTCTTCGCGGCGGATATGTAATTAATCGAACAGGAACATCGCGATAGCCACGGTTGTCGTCCACTGGTCTCTCATACCGCGTGCGGTCTGCGTGATGTTCGTGGTTCTGATTAGCAGGCCGCTTGATTTGTAAACCTGCTCTTTTTCCGACCACGCCTTGTTGGGGTCAACTTCGAGGCCGAGAGTCGTTCCAAGCATTCCGGCCGCAAGGTCTTCGGAAAAATCGGCGGCCTCGTGCTCGTTCATTCCATAGCCGTGGACTTCGCTGAGGTATCCCCAGTTGTTGCGGTCCTTGGGGACAGCCAGCCCGACGGACGAGCCGATAAGTCGTCCATGCTCGTCGGTATCCGACCTTGCCATAACGCAGTAGCTTATTTCGCCGGGAGTCAGTCGTTTGAGACCGACCTCTTTGCTCACAACTTTGCAGCGGGGGGGCAGGATTGACGAGACCTGCACGAGGTTCTGCTGAGCCACGCCGGCCGCTCTTAACGCGTCCTCGAACGACTTGAGCCGATACTTGTGGCGGCCAACACCCTTGGTTAGAAACACTCTCGTAGGAACGAGATTTCTCATTTCATTCTCCTGTGTTCTAATTATATTGTTTTATTAACCATAATAATGCCAATAATCTTTTGTTCTCCGGCAGTTTATCCGCCCGTGTTCCGGTATACCGTCCGTCCGCAAGAGAGCTGATTATATCTTTACGTGTTTCGCTTACAATAAAAATTATCCAAACTTTTTTTTACGGTCTGCTTTTACGACGACCGGCGTATGGAGCTGTTTCCAAAAAGACAGTGTGGCGTTTTATGATTTCCACGGAAGGTCTTGTTGCCAAAACTTAAATTTATCCTCCTTTGGCGGGGAAGCGAAGCAATCTTGCCAAAGGCGGATAAATCTCAAACGCTGATTACAGAAAATAACTGCCGCTGGATGGCTAAGGCTGGCCCGAATATAAGGACGGATTATCAAGCCATACCCGACAAAAATCGCCCAACGCCTGATAATATGGGCATTGGCGGGGCATTGGGGGGTTTTTTGTTGACAAACAGCCCAATTATCTTTAGTATGACCTTTCTAAAGACGATTACTACAAATGCTTATGCCCATATCGTTCCCCGCAGGGGGGCGGGGGCTGTAAGTCGCCGTCGCGGCGGGGGTTACGCCGACGAACAGGCGTATTTAAGGGTGATAGTGGCGAAGTGTTTTTGGAGACCTGTCAATGCTTAACAGAAATAATCTTGTAATGGTTGTGGGTATCGCACTGGTTTTTGCCGCTCCGGTATTTGCCGAGACGCTCGAAGGAAACTATAACGACCTGTTCCACTATCTGAATATCGGCCGGTTCGATATGGCCAAGGGTTATGCTCAGGCGATTTTGGACAGCAACGCCGCTCCGCTCGATTTGTTTGCGCTGGCTGATGGTAACCCGCAGGGCTACGCGTTGATAGTCAAGGCCAAAGAGAGTTCAACGGATACCGCTCTTGCCGGTCTTTGCGGCAAAGTTGTGGACATAATTGAGCAGGGCAGGTTCATACGTCGTTCCGACCCGAAAATCATCTCCGAGGAAATCACCCGGCTGAGCAGCACAAGCCGTGGTCAGCTTAACGCAGTCAAACGTCTGCAAAACGCGGGCGAATACGCGATAATGTACATGCTCGACGCCCTCGGCGACGATGCCCGCAAGGCAGAATGGCCGAACATTTCTTCGGCTTTGGGACAGATGAGCAAAGAAGCCATCAGGCCTCTTACTGCCGCTCTTCAAACCAATAACGTCGGCGTCAAATCGGAAATCATCAGGGCATTGGGCAAAATCGGGTATCCGCAGTCGCTGCCGTATTTAAAATACGTTGCAGAAAAAGATAGTTCCGCGGAGCTTAAGTCGCTGGCTGAGGAAAGCATAAAGAAAATTGACCCTGCGGCGTTGAAAGTGCCGGCGGCACAGCTTTGCTATCGGCTTGGCGAGGATTATTACTATCATGCCGAATCACTTGCTCCCGCGGCGGACGCCAATTTTGCCAATATATGGTTCTGGGACACCAAGAACGCCCGGCTTGACAGCGAGCGGGTTGACAAAAGATATTTCAACGAGCTGATGGCGATGCGCTCCTGCGAGTGGGCGCTTAAGGCCGACGAAAATTTCGGACAGGCGATAGGATTATGGATTGCCGCGTTTTTCAAAGCGGAGTCATACGATGTTGTGATGCCCGGCTATTTCGGTGCGGGGCACGCGAACGCGATGACATACGCGACAACCGCCGGCCCGGAATATCTGCATCAGGCCCTTGCACGCGCGATTAAAGACAAGGATGCCCAGGTAGCGTTGGGCGTTGTGGAGGCGTTATCGACCACGGCTGGCGAAAGCTCGCTGTTTTATCTGGTAGGCACGTCGCAGCCGCTGGCAGAGGCCCTTTCATTTGACTCAAGGGCAGTGAAATTCAGCGCCGCGATAGCGATTGCCGCTGCCGGCCCCAAGCAGGCCTTCCCCGAAAGCAAGCTCGTCGTCGCCAACCTTGCGGAGGCGCTTGCACAAAGCTCGGAACAGCCCTCTGACAATATCCCGATGTGGAACGGCTCGCTTGCCGATATCTACGCGCTTCGCGCAGCGAAAGTAATGCTGAAAATTGCTCAAACCCGCAACCCGGTTCTTGATTTGTCCGCGGCACAGAACGCACTTATCGCTGCGACGAAAGACAAGAGGATGGAAATCCAGATGCTCGCCGGGCAGATACTTGCATATCTGAATACACCGGAAGCCCAGCAGGCCATAGCCGCGATGGCGATGGCCGAGAGCAATTCCCAGAATATTCGCGTTACGGCGTTCGGTTCGCTGGCGGTATCAGCCAAAGTTAACGGCAATAAGCTTGATGACGTCGCGATAAACGCCATTTACGGATTGGTCAGTTCAAAGGATATTGAGCCCGGCTTGCGTGCCGCCGCCGCAGCAGCTTATGGCGCACTGAATTTACCAAGCCAGAAGGTCAAGACCCTGATTCTTGACCAGGCGCGCAGCTAAAAGCGTTGGGATGTTCAATTCCTGCCCGTTGCGGCATTCGATAATTTCCTAAAGTTATCGCGAGAGGAGATACTACGGGGGAATTATGTTGTTCGGTTCCGGTGCCGTTCTTACAGATGCCGGATTCATGCGGTTATTGGGTTCATTTGCGTTAATAGCCCGGTTCAAACCGCCCCTGGCGTTGGCGTCCGCGACAGCATTATTGACCGGCTTCATCAGCAGCTCTTTGATTGTTTTCTCCGCACCAACGGTATCATTGCCCGATGCGACGAATGTATCCATAAACTTGCAACACCCCACCAGATATGACTGCATTTTGGCTTCTTCGAAGGTTTTGGTGTCTAAGCCGATTTCTTTTACGTATTGCTGCTGGGAAAAAGGGGTGGTGCAGAAAATAAATGTTGCAAAACTGCATACCAGAAATCCCGCCATAAATCCCATAAGGCCTGAGCCAATGATATTTACAGTTCTTGGGAAGGTAACCTCGAATTGGCCTATCAACAGGACGTATGCGATACCCTGCAAAATCAGGAATGTGCCTGTTCCTGCTGCCAGCAGCGAAATTGTCTTGCCGTATTGTCCGTTCACGGCAGCGGGGAAAAAATCCTCAAGAAAAGGCCCAATGCGGATCGCTATGTAAACGGCAACCAGTAAATTAAAAAGCATCGTCCACGCGTGGTAGAAACCCAGCTTTATCGTCGAGTAAGCGAAGATGACAGCTATCAATATGCTTATCCAGAATACTGCCATAATTTTATTCTACCACCCTTTGCATTTCATCGATGCTGGTCATACCGGTTACAACTTTGAACAGGGCCTGTTTTTGCATATTTGATTTGCCCCGCGTATCGCCATCTTTTCTCAGTTGTTCTATCGGCAGTTTATTATTTGACAGGGAGTTTTTAAGCTCATCATCGAGGGTCAGCATATCGTAAATACCTATCCTGCCGTAATACCCGGTTCCGTAACAGTTTTCGCAGCCGACTGCGTCGTAGATGTTGGCGTAGTTGACTTTCTTTTTTTCAAAGATTCTTAGTTGTTCCTGGCTTAGTTTCGCGGGGGCCTTGCAGTATTTGCACAGCCGGCGGATTAATCTTTGTGAGATAATCAAGTTCAAACCTGTCGCCAGCATCAGGGGGGTAACGCTTAAATCCAGCAGTCGAATCAGCGCCGAAGCGGGGCTGTTGCTGTGGACGGTCGCAAGAACAAGATGCCCTGTTTGTGAGGCCTGAAGGGCGATTACGGCCGTCTCCTCGTCTCTTATTTCGCCCACGACGATTACGTCGGGGTCCTGGCGCAATATGCTTCGCAGTGATTTGGCGAATGTTATCCCCGCCTTGGGGTTGACCTCAATCTGGCTTGTGTTGGGCAGGACGTATTCGATTGGGTCCTCGACTGTTATCACGTTTCGCGTATAAAAATCGATTTTATTGAGCATCGCGTAAAGCGTTGTTGTCTTGCCGCTTCCCGTCGGTCCGCACAGCAGTATCATACCGGATGGCTTCCTGATGGCGCTTTCAACGATGTTTCTTTGCTTTTCAGTCATGCCTATGCTCTCAAGAGTGTATATGCTGGCGTCCTGTTTGAGGATTCTTATCGACAGTTTTTCACCGTTGAGCACGCCCGCGCTTGCCACCCGGAAAGAGACCGTTCCATCCGGAATCTTGGCTACAAATGCGCCATCCTGTGGTCTGCGTCTCTCCGAGATATCCATATTAGAGATGGCTTTGATGCTGTTTACTATGGCCTGACAGGTGGATGCTTCTAACTGGTTGGTCTCCCGCAGCACGCCGTCAACGCGAAATCTTATGATGGATATGGAATCGCTTTTGGGGTCGATTAGAATATCGCTTGCCCTGTCCTGAAGGGCGTCCCATATAATTTTTTCGGTCAAATTGAGTATGTGGCTGTCCTGGCGACGGATTTTTCCGTGGCCATATAGTTCCTTAAGCTCGGTGCCGGATGAATCGAGCAGCTTGATAAAGCTTTCTTTCGAGCCGCCCATCAGTTTTGAGGATTTTATGGTTTCGCTGATTGCCCAAAACCGGTCTTTTATCGCCTCGAAAAAATTTCCCCGCTCGGCAATGGGGGTTTTGATAACGTCTCTTATCAGGAAAACCAGCAGCGGTATGGGGCCGAATAATAGTGTCAGTACGTTTATGAGCGGCTTTTTGCCTTTGGGCACTACCAAACTGAACTCTACCTGCTGGACGCAATACAGCCCAAGATACACCCATCCCACGAGAATTATAAGCTTGAGAGGATTAAACGGTATATCTGCTGCGGCCAATACACCTGTCTGCCCCGGCAATTCAACCGTTGCCTGGTGTGTGGCGGAGAATAATACTTTCATAAACCAGCATTGCATACCTTCCCTCTGACCCTCAAACATACCAGGAAGCAATTGCTAAGTAATTCAAATTAACATAAATTCCTGTTGTTGGCAAGGTGTTTAGCAGTTAATTGTCCCGTGAAATTTGGGTAATTTCAGGGGTTTGAACGTTATCGTTTACATTTCACCATTCCTGTCAGGATAAGCCGGCCTGTAACTTGGAGCGGGCAGTTCAGGGTGGATTCATTGCCGGAATCTTGCCGATTCTGTTCGGAATATGTGTTATAATAACAGGAAATAAGCTATAAAAATGAAATGTCAAAATATTCCGGATGTGCCTGAATGAAGCTTGAAATGCGAGGACAAATGCGGCTGGAGCAGCAGATGAAGCTGGCTCCGCACATGATTCAGTCGATGGAGATACTCCAGCTGCCGCTGCTTGCGCTTCAGGAGAGGATAGAGCAGGAGCTGAACAATAATCCTGTTTTGGAAGCGGATGAATCGGCAGAGCAGGAGGATGCGGCAGCCGAACCGGAAACTCAAACCGAACCCAAATCGGGGCCGGCGGAGGATTACAAGGGCGATGACCGGCTGGATGAAGAGGTGCGGGATTATATCGAGCATAGGGACGATTATCCGAGACCTCGGTCGGACGAGCCGGACCCGAAGCTTGCCGCGATTAATAACACTGCCGCACTGCCGCAGTCGCTGCATGATTACCTCGAAGACCAGTGGCGAATGGTCGAGGCGGATGAGCCCGTGAAAAAGGCGGGCAGTATGATTATCGACTACATCGACGACAAGGGGTATCTGTCGGTTCGATTAGAGCAGTTGCACAATAAGGACCGGACGGATTTTACGCTTGAGGATTTGCAGAAGGCAATTGTGCTGATTCAGAAATTAGACCCGCCGGGTGTCGGCGCACGCGACCTGCGGGAATGCCTGCTGATTCAAATTAACCAGAGTAACGAGGATGTGAGCTTTGAGACGACCCTTGTTACTAATTATCTGGAAGATATGTTGGAAAACCGGCTGCCCGATATAGCCAGGAAAATGGGTTGCACCATCGAGGATATTAACCGCGCGATTGAACGACTGAGTAAATTTGACACCTCGCCGGGACTGCAAATCGGCAGAAACCACAACCATCCTATTACCGCGGACGTGATTGTGGAATATTCCGAAGAAGCGGGCGATTACACGGTTCGTCTGGTGGAGGATGGTGTGCCCCGGCTGCGAATAAGCGATGATTACGTCAAAATGGCCTCGGGTGACAAAGTAGGCGAAAGCGCGAAACAGTTCCTGCAGAACAATATTCGTTCGGCTCAGTGGATAATCGACGCGATACAGCAGCGAAAGAACACGCTGCTCAAGGTTACTCGTTCGATTGTTAATCGGCAGAGGGAATTTTTCGACAAGGGACAGTTGTATTTGAAGCCGTTGCCTATGGCTAAAGTTGCCGAGGACGTCGGCGTGCATATCGCCACCGTTTCCCGCGCGGTTGCAGGCAAATACGTGCAGTGTGAATGGGGCATTCTGCCTTTGAGGAAGTTTTTCTCGGGCGGCATCGAGGATACGCAGGGTAACGAAAAAAGCTGGGAGGCAATAAGAGGCAAGCTGCAGGAAATTATCGACGCCGAGGACAAATCGAAACCCCTCAGCGATGACCAGATTAAAGCCAAACTAACCGAAGCAGGTATCACGGGCCTTGCCAGAAGAACAATAGCCAAATACCGCGGCCTGCTCAAAATTCCCCCCGCACGCCTTCGCAAAAAATACTAAAAATTGCTGTTGACCAGGCAAACATATCTGATACTATATGAGTATATACTCACATAGTAACGTTTATGGGAAATGAATATGCCTGATTCTAAAAAACGACTGTTGTTTCAAAAACAGGCCCAGGTTGCGCAGGCAATCGGTCACCCTATCCGGCTCGAAATCATTGATTTTCTAAAGGATGACGAGCAATGCGTCTGCGATATCGCCGAGCAAATTGGCGCGGAGCGTTCAAATGTTTCACGGCATCTGTCTGTTATGGTTGCGGCAGGAGTACTGGAACATCGCAAGGAAGGGCTGAAGGTCATATATCGGCTCAAATGCCCCTGCATACTGGAGTTTTTCAAATGTATGTCGGGTGTACTCAAGCAGCAGGTCAGAGAAAGCAAAAAACTTTTAGCGGAACTTTAACGAAGTAGTTAAAAATGTCACATGGAATTGCGAGGCAACTTTCATTTTTGGACAGGTATTTGACCCTGTGGATTTTTCTGGCGATGGGTGTCGGCGTAGCATCGGGCTATTTTTATCCATCGATTGTGAATTTCTGGAACAGCTTCCAATACGGCACAACTAATGTCCCCATCGCAATCGGGCTGATTCTGATGATGTATCCGCCCCTGGCGAAGGTCAAGTATGAGGAACTCGGCGGGGTCTTTCGCAATTATAAGATACTGGGGCTGTCTCTGCTTCAAAACTGGGTAATCGGCCCGGTCCTGATGTTTGTCCTGGCGATAGTGTTTTTGCGAGGCTATCCGGAATATATGGTCGGCCTGATTATCATCGGGCTGGCAAGATGTATCGCGATGGTCATTGTCTGGAACGACCTTGCCAAAGGCGATACGGAATACGCCGCGGGTCTTGTGGCGTTTAATTCTATTTTCCAGGTGTTGTTCTTCTCCGTTTACGCTTACGTATTTGTAACGGTCCTGCCTCCCGTTTTCGGTTTGGCTGGCAACGTTGTCAACGTCTCCATTTCCCAGATTGCCAAAAGCGTTTTTATCTATCTGGGGATACCGTTCATAGCGGGTATCATTACAAGATTTGCTTTAATAAAGATTAAAAACAGGGATTGGTATCAAAACAAATTCATTTCCAAAATCTCACCCCTCACATTAATTGCCCTGCTTTTCACAATCGTGGTGATGTTCAGTATGAAAGGGCAGTTTATAGTTTCGCTGCCTGCTGATGTGCTTCGTATCGCGTTGCCTTTGCTGATTTATTTTGTTGCGATGTTTTTCATCACCTTTTTCATCAGCGCAAAGGCGGGCGCCGGCTATAGTCAATCGACAACTTTGTCTCTCACTGCCGCAAGCAATAATTTCGAATTGGCCATCGCGGTAGCTGTTACGGTCTTTGGCATTAACTCAGGTCAGGCCTTCGCGGCCGTCATTGGCCCGCTCGTCGAAGTCCCCGTGATGCTTATGCTTGTAAAGGTATGCTTAAAAATGCAAAACCGGTTTGTGGCGGCCCACTGAAGCTGGATGGCGGAGGGCTGGGCGAAACACTTTTATTTCCCGATGCAAAAGCGTGAGAAAATGCGGTCGAGAATCTGCTCATCGATATTGTGCTGCTCGATGTTGCTTAACTGGTTATAGGCGGTCCTGAGCATCATAGCGGCCAGTTCCTCGCTGCCTGCCTTTATTTCTTTTTTGGCCTGGATGATATCGTGAATCGCGTTATTGATCGCCTGCCTGTGCCTGGCGGTTAACGCGATGCCGTATTTATCCGCCGGGGCGGATTTGTCTTGACCGGATGTGGCGGCGATTATTCGTTCGGCTATTTGTGCTTTTAGGTTATCGATGCCTGTGCCGCTGTGTGCGGGGACGGGGAGAAAATCGCAGCCGAAGAGCAAGTTCAGCTTTGAGAGTCGTTCTGCAATAATTTCTTCCGAAAGCAAATCGGTTTTTGTCGCGATTGCCGTGAGATTAGATTGGTTTATCAATTGGCGTATCGCAATATCTTCAGCCCATTCAGGTTTTGCTATATCGACGCAGAAGACAACTACCATTGCGTTCCGTATCGCTTCAATTGCGGCCTGCTGGGCGAGTTCATCGAGTATATTTTCCGGTTTCATTATTAATCCGGCGCAATCAAAGAGAACGCAGCGACAGCCGGGAAGCTCAAATTCGCCCGTAAGGACATCACGGGTTGTTTTTCGCTGATGCGAGACAATACTGCGTTGTCTGCCAAGTAATTTATTAAGCAGGGTGCTTTTGCCCGCGTTGGGAGTTCCTGCGATTCCGACTGCGGGCAGGTCGAGTGTTGATTCGCTGCGTATCGAGCCGGCAAGGAGGTCGTTGAGCAGGTTTATTGTCTCGTTCAATTTGGCGATTATGTCCGCTTTATTGGCGGGGGAGATGTCTTCGGTGCTGAAATCAAGGTTCGCTTCGAGCCGGCTGAGAAGGTCGAGAATTGATTCGCGAATTAATTTTGATAATCGCCCCAGCCGGCCTGCCAGCAGGTTTTCCGCTGCGGCAAGCTGAAACGTGTTTGATGCGGTAATTACTTCGTTTACGGCCTCGGCTTGTGCGAGGTCGATTTTATTATTTAGGTATGCCCTTGCGGTGAACTCGCCTGCAGAAGCGGGGCGGGCGCCGAGTGATAATAACTTTTCCATCAACTTTTCAGTGATTGCCTGATTTGCCCATAAGTGTATTTCTGCCAGGTCGTCTCCCGTGTAAGAACGCGGGCTTCGGAAAAGGTAAACAGCCGCGTCGATATTTATATCCGATATACGACAGGTTGTTATGCCCGCCTTGTCGGCGACAGGCGATGCGCAAATGTGGTTCAGGATATCGAGTGTCTGCGGGCCTGCTAAACGAGCAATCACCCGATGGTCATTGTTTGGTGAACTAATTGCCGCGATTGTATCAGTAGAGTTATACACATTCACTAAACGCTATACGCTGCCTGCTATACGCTGTCTTTTACATTTTGAAAAACGGTTTTGGCTTCGGCTTTTTGACTTTGCCGCCGGTTTTGCTCGTTACCGGGACGAGGTTTTCGGTTTCCACCAGTTCCTGTTTGGCGATGTGCTTTTTAATGTAGTATTGTTCGAGGACGCCGCCAAACACGCTGGCCATAATATAAAGATTCAGCCCCGATGGTGAGTTGTATAGCATCAGCGGGAACATCACGGGCATCATAAACATCATAATTTTCTGCTGTTGTGCCGCTTGCGGGTCGGCAGCGGCCTGTGCGGGCATAAGTTTTTGCTGGAGGTAAAATGCCACGCCCATCAGAATCGGCAGCAGATTAAACGAGTCGAGCGTACCCAACAAGGGCAGCGCTACCGCCTTGAACCTGAACAGCGCATCGGGAGCCGAGAGGTCTGTAATCCAGAAGGGCAAAAACTGCGCGCCGCGAAGGTCGATACTGGCGTAAACAGCGCCGTATAGCGCAATCCATATCGGCATTTGCACGAGTGTCGGCAGCATTCCCATAACAGCCGCGGAGTGAGATACGCCGTATTTTTTCTGCACCTCACCGATTCGGCGGTTCATCTCCATCATATTTTTGCCGTATTGTTTTCTTATTTCCTGCACTTCGGGCAGGGCATTAAACTTCGCGTATTTGCTCATAGACACCTGGCTTAGCCGGGTGAGCGGGTGAAGTACCAGCCGGACGAGCAGGACGAGTATGATGATTACGATGCCGTAATTGGGGATAAACGTATGGACCCATTTCAAAAGCCAGAGGATTCCGAAAGCCAGCGGATGAATGATTGCGGCAGGGCAGCAGCAGGCCATAAAATCCATTGTGTTGACAAATCCGAGGTTTTGATACATCGGGATTCTGTCGAACAGCGATTTATCCTTGGGGCCGAGGAATAACTTGAATCTTAAAGTTTTACTCCCTGCCGGGGCAAGTGTGATAGTTGTGGTTTTAAGGTCGATGCCTATGGTTTCGTCGCCGCTGTTATTCTGATAGTCGCCGTCCGGATTTGCGAACCAGCCCTCCTTATCAGTTATCCAGTTGCAGAAATTCATATTCGCGTCGGGCGTTGGAATGACGATGGCCGTGAAGTATTTGCAGGTGATTGCCGCCCAGATAAAACCCGCGTTGTGCTGGGCGAGCTTTCTGCTTTCAGGTGTTGCGGCCTTTTGAAGCTTACTAATGGCCAGGTATGTGCTGATGATTTCGCCTTTGGTATCCCTGAAAGCGGCGATGGTTTTTCTTGAGTCAGTCCTCGGGTCGTCTCTTTTTATGCCGGCCGGACCTGTCATCTCAAACTGGACTTTATGTTCATCGGACGAGAGGTTCTCTATGGTTAAATCGCAGTCGAGGTCGTAGATTTTTGGGGTGACGCGATAGGTTTTTATCAGTTTGATAACAGGTTTACCTGTGGTCTTGTCTTTTATGATTGCCTCAAAGCGGGCGGTTTGCGCGCCGTTATCGGTTTCGACATTACTGGCTGTCCAGTCGAGCTTGTCTAAGCGTAACTGTAACTGGTTGTCCAGTATGAGTGACCGGGTTGCCATTGAAAAAGCAGGCGTGCCGTCGAGATTGACTGTCGGCGAGAGTATCACGAGCGGCTGAGGGTTTTTGTGGTCAAGGTCGCTGAAGCCGCTTAACTTTGCGTCGGTGATTGCAGCGCCGAGGGATGTGAGGTCGATTAGAAACTTGAATCCGGTGTTTGGGTCGAGCGAGCCGAGAGTTATGGTGTTGGGACCTCCGCCGACTGCGCTGAAGCTGGGTTGAGGCGCCGCCTGTAGAGATGGTGATTCGTCGGCAGCCAGAGTTATGCAGGGCGGACAAAAAACAATTAACATCAGCGCCAGTATGGTTTTTAAATTCATATTTCTGTTTTCTGTCCTCTGTCTTCTGTTACAGTTTTATCTTCCTTCTTCAAGCCGGTCGGCGTTGAAGGTATCGAGCTGCCCCAGCGCCCTGATTTTTTCGGCGGTGGTTTTATAATCGTATTCGAGACGGACAAAATGCACTTCGTTTTCCTCGACGTAAACGTAGCTTGCACGGTTATCGTGGTCGCGCGGCTGGCCCACCGAACCAATGTTGATAATTGCCTTTTCGTCTGTGACAATCGGATATACATTGCCTAATTCGTTGGGCAGGTAAAAATCCGGCTCATCGAGGAATACGCCCGGCAAATGCGTGTGGCCTACGAAACACAGGTGCTTGACCCGCTCGAAAAGCACACGGACCTTTACGGGATTGGTATAAACGTCGTCGGGGAAGATATACTCATTGATGGGTCTGCGGGGCGATGCGTGTATAAAATCGATGGTCGCCGCGACGTCGCCGAGCTTTGCCTTGAAAGACCTTCTCATAGGCAATTTGCCCAAAAACTCCCATCGGTTGTCTTTGGCCTGTTTGTCAGGTTCTCCTTCGAGGTTAAAACGTGTCCAGAAGCTGGCCTGTTCCGCGCCGTAATTGAAATTTGTCGGCTCATAAAGCGTGGCGTAATCGTGGTTTCCTAAAACGCACCATTTGGTTTTGTTGAGGACCAGGTCTAAACATTCCCGCGGGTTTGCGCCGTAGCCGATAACGTCGCCGAGGCAGTAAATGGTTTTTATGCCGCGGTTCTCGATATCCGCCAGGACGGTCGTCAGCGCCTCGATATTCGAATGTATATCACTTATAATTGCAAACATATCTCACTCATCGTTGATTGCCGTTTATACCATAAAACACATAATGCGAATGTAACTTAATAGCAGAAAAACCACAAAAAGGCCAGTGTATTTGTTGGTTTTTCGCGATTGTTTGCGGTCGGCTTCAAAGTGCCGGGGCGGGTTCTATTTGGTTGCTTTGAAAAACGGCGGTGATATAATACCCCGAAATAACATGTTATTTCGATAAGGGGATTACCTTGGCTGATACGAATTTGCTCGAAGCAAGCGGATTAGTGAAAAAGTATTCGGGAAGGGCGGTCGTCAACGGCGTCTCAATCTCAATCGCCCACCGCAGCATCGTTGGCCTGCTTGGCCGAAACGGCGCGGGCAAAACCACCAGCTTCCGGATGATTATGGGGATGATAATTCCCACTGAGGGCAAGGTTGTCTTTGAGAGCAATGACATCACAAAACTGCCGATGTTCAGAAGGGCACGTCTTGGCATCGGGTATCTTTCGCAGGAGCCCAGTATCTTTCAGCGGCTCAGCGTCCGCGATAATCTTTACGCCATTCTCGAAACAATGGCCATTACCAAAGAGCGCAGACATAGCCGCGCCGAAGAGCTGATTGAACGCTTTGGCCTGACCGAGGTGGCCGATAGCGAAGGGCGGTTCCTGTCGGGCGGCGAACGCAGAAAACTCGAAATCGCACGCGCTATGGTTACTGACCCGTCGCTTATTCTCCTCGATGAACCATTCAGCGGCGTTGACCCAATTACCGTTCAGGATTTGCAAAACGACATTCGTCAGCTTGTCGCCTCCGGCGTCAGCATCCTGATTACCGACCACAACGTCGAAAGAACGCTCGAGGTTGTCGATAAGGCGTATATCATCGACCACGGCAAGGTCTTAGCGGAAGGCACCCCCGCCCAGGTTATCCAGAACGAAATCGTCAAGAAAGCATATTTAGGTAATAGTTTCAAAGGCGATGAATTTAATTAGAGAGCTAGGATGACGATTGATGTTGAAAAATGTCATATAACGCATTACCCGGCACAGGTGCTGGGCGCACCATCACTGCCGGTCGATAAAATCGACGATACTATTCGTCGGCTTGTCGTTAAGATGACAGACCTTATGGTTGAGCTTAAAGGCGTCGGCTTTGCTGCCCCGCAGGCGGGTGTTCCGTTACGTCTGTTTATAATTTCTCTCGACGGCAGCAGGAATAACGTCCATGTTTATGTAAATCCGACAGTTAAAGGCGAAGGCCCTATTGTGGAAAACGAAGAGGGCTGTCTTTCCGTCCCCGGTGTATATACTAAAATCAAGCGATACAGCATTGCGACCGTTACTGCGACCGACCTCGACGGCAAAACCTTCACCGAGCAGGGCGACGGACTTTACGCCCGTGCGTTGCAGCATGAGTTTGACCATATCGAGGGCGTTACAATCGTCAATCGTATGCCGACGATAGCCCACATCACTTATCGAAAGCAGTTGAAAAAACTTGAAGAGGCGAACAACGACGCCGGCTCCTGAAAAACCGGAATCCCCAAAGACCAATGAATATCGTTTATTTAGGAAGCGGCCAATTCGGTTTACCTTGTCTCGACGCGATACTTGGCTCGCGGCATAAAATCGCTCTCGTTATCACCCAGCCGGCACAGCCCGCGGGCAGGGGGCGTAAAGAAAAGCCGACGCCCGTTGCCGAGTGGGCAACGGAAAATAGCATTCCCGTCATTGAAGCCCTTGATGTGAACTCACCCGAGATTATCGATAAAATAAAATCCTGTAAACCCGACCTTTTAGTTGTTATCGCGTTCGGCCAAAAAATCAGCAAAGATGTTACCGATATCGCCCCCAAAGGAGCGATAAACGTTCACGCGTCACTGCTGCCGAAATACCGCGGTGCTGCCCCGATAAACTGGGCGATAATCAATGGCGACTCCGAAACTGGCATCAGTATTATCACGGTTGCGGAAAGAATGGACGCGGGTGATATACTCGCGCAATGCAAAACCGATATCGACGGCGAGGAATCAGCGGGCGAGCTTCACGACCGCCTGGCGATACTGGCGGCGCCGTTGCTCGTTACAACAATCGACCAGATTGCCGCGGGCGCAGCCAAATACGCAAAACAGGACGCCCCGACGGCCACCCGTGCCCCGAAACTGAAAAAAGCCGACGGCTTTCTCGATTTCACCGAGCCGGCGGAATTGCTGCACCGCAAAATGCTTGGTTTGTGGCCCTGGCCGGGTGTTTCTGCCCTTTATAAATCGCAAAAATCAGACCGGGCGGAACGAGTTATCTTCGCAAAGGCCGATATCCTGCGAATGGATAATCCTGCGAATCTGCCTCCCGGCACAATCGACGAAAACCTCAACGTCGTCTGCGGCAAAGACCGCTTGCAGATTATGCAGTTGAAGCCTGAAAATTCCCGCCTGATGAGTTTCGCCGATTTTGTCAACGGCAGACGCGTTTCGCCGGGCGACCGATTCGTCAAAATCACGGATTGATATGCCTGAGCCGAAACCTATAACCGCTCGCGGCGTCGCAGCCGAAGTGCTCACCGAAACCCGCAAAGACAAACAATTTGCTGGCGACGCATTAGACCAGTACCCAAAACTTGCCAACAGGCAAAAAGCGACCGACCTCGTCTTCGGCGTGATAAAAAACCGGCTGGTCATCGACCTTGTTATCGAAAAAGTATCGGGAATTAAAATTGTGCATATACCGAGTAAAATCCTGAATATCATCAGGGTAGGGGTATATGAGCTAATTTTTTGCCCGCAGGCAAAAGAATACGCGATAATTTGCGAGGCGGTCGAATACGCAAATCGCATCGCCAATACAAAAGGAGGCGGATTCGTCAACGCGATACTACGCCAGACGCAAAAACACATAATCAATCGTAAAAAACCCGCTGAGCAATCTTCGCTTCGCAAGCTTATCCCGCAAGCGCCGAATACGTGCTGCGAATTTGATATGGAGATACTTCCAGACCCGGATAAATCGCCGTGTGAATATTTTGCCTGTGCGTTTTCGCTTGCCCACTGGCTTGTTCAAAGCTGGTTCGACGAACATGGCCGACAGAAGACAGAAAAGATTTGCTTTGCGAGCAATCGAAGACCGAGCGTTTATTTGAGACCTGATCCGCTCAAAACCACGGCAAAAGAACTCGCGGAGAAACTCAATGCTGCTGAAGTCGAATATGAGATTGAACCCGAATCGCAAATGATAAAACTGACAAGCCCCAAAGCGATAACCTCGCTGCCCGGCTTCAATTATGGGTTATTCACTGTTCAGGATTTGGCCTCGTCGCAGACGGTGCGGGCTTTGAAGCCCCGGCCGGACTGGACGATTCTCGACCTTTGTGCCGCGCCGGGCACAAAGACGACGCAGTTAGCCGAGGCAACAGGTGGACACGCGAAAATCGTAGCGACGGATATAGACGCCAATCGGCTGAAAATGGTCGGCGAAAATATCGCCCGCCTCGGTTTAGCAGGCAGTATCACGACAATCGAATATAGCGATGTTGAAAAGCAGAGTGGTTTTGATTGTGTGCTTGTCGATGCGCCATGCTCAAATACCGGCGTCCTGGCTCGCAGGCCTGAGGTCCGCCATAGAATTACTAAAAACGACGTTAATAAACTTGCAGAAACACAAACGATGCTGCTATCGAAGGCCGCCGGTATGCTGAAATCCAAAGGCGTTATATGTTACAGCACCTGCAGCATCCAGCCCGAAGAAGACGGCCTGTTAGTTCGCGGATTTATTGAGGAAAACCCCCGGTTCAAAATTGAATCTGAAACGCTGATTTTGCCCTCGGTGGAGCCCTTTGACCACGACGGCGGTTATTCCGCGGTTATAATCAGGGAATCGACGGATTGATTTTTTGCCGGTTTGTTCTTGACGGGGTTTGGGTAAATTGTTAAGTGATTGAGAGTAGCCGGCGGAGCACCGGCGATATTATGAAATTGAAAGGAGGCCATTATGGCAAGGTTAGCAGTTATCGTATCGGTTATAACGTTATCGTTCGTTCTCGTAGGGTGTAACGGTAAGGATGCGGGCAAATCGCAGATGGTGACTGCCGGTAGCGGCGCCGCTTCGGATGCCAACGCCATGTACGCCGAAGGCATTCGTCTCGAAGAGCAGGCAGGCCCGTTGATGGTCATCAAGGACGAGGCCTTGTTAAAAAAGGCGCTCGATAAGTATAACGAGTTGATTAGCAAATACCCCAAAAGCGACAAAATAAGCGATGCCGCCTTCAGAATGGGCGGAATTTATGAATACCTCAAGGACTATACCAACGCCGTTAAGAATTACCAGAGGGCCTACCAGTGGAACCCGCAAACGCCCACTGTGGCAAGGTTCAAGGCGGCGTATATTCTTGATACTCAGTTGGGCAGAAGGTCTGAGGCGCTGCAGATTTATCAGGAGGCTCTGTCTAAGATAACCAGATCGAATGAACACAGCCAGTGGGTCGCCTATGCCGAACAACGGGTCAAGGAATTAACCGGGGAAGTCAAACCGCAGCCGTAACCTCGGCTCGAATTTGTTCGAATGAATACTTCGCGTAATTATGGGCCTGATCGACGGTCAGGCCCATTTGCTTTTGCTGGTCGATGCTGAAAAAACTTGAACAAAAAACAGCGGACTTTATCGCAGCTGAACGGCTTACCCAGGCAGGCGGAAAAGTTCTGCTCGCGGTTTCAGGCGGCGCGGATTCTACCGCTTTGTTACACGTTCTCGCCGCGTTGCGGTTCGACGAAGCTCACCACAGGTGGCTCGATATTTGTTGTGCTCACATAAATCATCAATTGAGAGGCGACGAGGCGCAAAGGGACGAGGATTTCGTTATTGAACAGTGCCGAAAGCTCAAAGTCCCCGTCGTTACTGTGAAAATCGATGTGCGTGATTACGCGAAAAAATCGAAACTCTCAATCGAGACAGCCGCCAGAATCTTGCGAATCCGGAATCTGGTCGATATTGCCAAATCGCAAAACTGTTCCTGCATCGCCACCGCGCATCATAAAAACGACAATGCCGAAACCATTATCGACCGGCTGATTCGCGGGACGGGCTTGCGAGGCCTGTGCGGTATCTGGCCCGCAAAAAAGTTTACCGACGGAATCACATTTATAAGGCCTTTGCTTTGCGCCGCTCGTGATGAGATTATTCAATACCTCAACATCTGTAACCTTAATTGGTGCACCGACAGGACCAATGCTGATTTCGCGTACAGGCGCAATTTTATCCGTCATCGCCTGCTCCCTGCTTTGCAGAAAAATTCCGCAGACGATATTGTCGAAAACCTTGCTGTTCTGTCAAAAGCGTCTCGCGGATTTTATCTTATGATTTGCCGGACAACTGATATGATTTGGCCTGATGTTGCAACTACGAAGGAGCAGACCATAACGCTGGATTCGGTTAAGCTTGCTGCGCAATCCGCTGAAATCAAAATCGAGATTATCCGCAGGGCGTTGGCGCATCTTGGCGCAGGTGAGCAGGATGTTACCGAACGCCATTTCACAAATATATTGCGATTGTCGGATGCTGGTTGTTTGCAGCTTCCAAATCGCGTAAAAGTGCATAGACAGGGCGGCAAAATCATTTTTGAGAAACATCTGAAAACTAAATTGGCCCAATCAATTGTAGCGGAACCTGTTGTGTTGAAAGTGCCTGGAGTAACGCAATTCGGCCCCTATACAATCAACGCGGATATTATCGAAATCGAACAGAAAGACTTGTCCGGCTTCAAAAAGACCAAAACTAATTTTGTCGAATGGTTCGATTTTGAAAAATTGAAGCTGCCGTTAGAGGTTCGCTTGAGAAGCCGTGGTGACAAATTTTGGCCCCTTGGGCTGGCAGGCGAAAAAAGGGTAGGCAAGTTTTTAACCGCTGCGAAGGTATCTTCGGCGTTGCGACGAAAATTGCTCGTTATCACCGACAGCGAAAAAATAATCTTGCTCTGCCCCTTGAGAATAAGCGAACAGGCAAAAGTAACTAACGATACTCGCAGGGTAATTCAGATTAGAATTTCGGATTCCGTCGGCTGAGTTTACTGCTGACCGGAGTCGAACAATTCCGGCTCATCGTCAGTGGTCGGTTTTTTGCTGTATTTCAAACCCAGATGCTCACACGCCTGTTTGGTGATTTCCCTGCCACGTTTTGTCCGCCTGACAAAACCGAGCTGCAGCAAATATGGTTCAACCACGTCTTCCAGCGTATCCCGTTCCTCGCCCAGTGTCGCTGCGATTGCCTCAATCCCCGCAGGCCCACCCTCATATACCCCCGCCAGCGCCCTCAAAAATGACCTGTCTAATTCGTCGAGACCAAGCACGTCAATCTGCTCCATCTTGAGCGAGCTTTCGACAATCGCGGTCGTCAGTTTGCCCTGTCCTTTTACCTGTGCGTAATCCCGCACGCGTTTCAACAGCCGGTTCGCGATTCTCGGTGTTCCGCGTGACCGCGTCGCAATCAGGTTAAGTGTCCCTTCATCACAATTTAGTTGCAGCAGTTTGGCCGAGCGTTTGAGAATTAAAGTCAAATCCGATGTATTGTAAAATTCGAGATGATACAGCATCCCGAACCTGCTTCGCAGCGGCGCGCTCAGTAATCCCGCCCGTGTCGTTGCGCCGATAAGCGTGAATCGCTTCAGCGGGAAATTTATCGTCTTTGCGTGCAGCCCGCTATCGACTGTGAAATCAACCCTGAATTCCTCCATTGCCGGGTACAAAAATTCCTCGACGGGCGTGCTCAGCCGGTGAATCTCGTCGATGAAAAGCGTATCGCCCGTGTTGATATTGCTCAAAAGCCCCATCAGGTCGCCCTGTTTTGTCAGCGCAGGTCCCGACGTGAACCTGATACTTGCGCCCATCTCATTTGCGACCACGTTGGCAAGAGTCGTTTTACCCAGTCCGGGAGGCCCGTAAAACAGGATATGCTCCAACGGCTCCTTTCTCTTTTTCGCCGCCTCAATCGCGATTTTGAGCTTGTCGATTACCTTGGCTTGCCCAATGCACTCGCTCAACTGCTTCGGCCGAAGCGAAACGTTGAAATTCTCCTCCGCCTCATTTCTCGAATCGCTCGTTATGACTCTATCTATTGCCATTAGACCTCAATACCCTGTTTCATTCTATATACCAAAGGCACTAACTCTTCCGCGTTTTTTATATCAGGGTGCTTTTTGCACGCAAGCTCAATCAGTTCCATTGCCTCATTTCGCTTCTCGCCCCAGGCAATCAAAATCTCAAGCGTTTCCGCCTGATATGGCTTAAACGCCGGGGCAGCCACACCCGTTGGCCCGACGCCTATCGCGAATCTGCCGAGTTTGCCTTTCAGCTCTGCGATAATCTGCTGTGCCGTTCTTTTACCCACGCCGTCAAGAGCCGTCAGCGTCTTGTCGTCCCCGTTTTCAATCGCCGATGCGATACTGGCAATCGGTATTGTCAGTGACCTCAGCGCCTTCCGAACGCCGATGCCTTTGACGCTTGTGAACTTGTTGAAAAATTCTCTTTCACCGTCGCTCAAAAATCCGACTATTCTTGGGATAAGATTTCCGCCGCCCAGCGACCCTTCGTAGTATTCCATCGTGCAAAGCGTGATATTTGAGCCGATGCTGCCCGCCAGCGCACTTATGCAATACCCCGGCAGCAAAACCTCATAACCCACCGCGCCCACCTGCACTAATGCGCTTTCGGTATTCAGCTTAACAAGTTTTCCTTCTAACCTCGCTATCATAATTGTTTAGCCCCCGAATTTATTCGGGGGTTTATTCTCATCGTTTCCGCACAGCACATCGCCGCCGCAATCGCGTCCGCCACGTCATTCGGCTCAGGCACAGCCGACAATCCCAGAAGCGTCTTGATTGTCCTCTGCATCTGTTCCTTCGACGCGTGCCCGTTGCCTGTAATACATTTCTTTATCCGCGTCGCGCCGAAGCTCTTAACCTCAACACCCGCCTCGGCACACCTCTGCAATATAACCCCTCTTGCGTGCCCCATCAATATCGCTGTTCGCGGATGAGCATAATGTGAATATAACTGCTCTACCCCCACAACATCGGGCTTGAACTTATCAAGTATCGAGTCAATATCTTCTGCTATCTGATTCAATCTCGTCTCAATTGTCTTACTGGCCGTTGTGCGAATCACTCCGCCTTCGAGCAGGGTTGTTTCGCCTGATTTTGACTCAATGCACGCATACCCGCAAACCTGCAATCCCGGGTCTATGCCGAGAATCCTCATTTCATTCTCCAGCCGGTCACTCCGCCGGGTTTGTCTTCGAGAACAATTCCGATTTCCTCAATCCTTCTCCGTAGTATATCTGCCGTTGCGAAATCCTTATTTTGTTTTGCTGTTTTTCTTTGCTCGATTAGGACAGCCACCAGTTTGTCCAGCATCACTTCATTGCCTTCGCTTTGCTGCTGATATTGGTCTTTGATAATGCCCAGCACGTCGCCGCCGAGTTTGGTGAACATATTATCTATTGCCGCAAGCGTTTCACCTGTCGCGTTTTTGGCAATCTGCTCGTTGGCTAAACCCGCCAGCTCGAACATCACCGACAACGCAATCGACGTATTTAAGTCGTCGTTCATCGCCGTCTCGAATTTTTCTTTTAGGTGCCTCAATTGATTCGCGACGTTATTATCCATTGGGCCTTTAGGTGCGTTTTTGTTTTGTTTTCTTAATGCGATGACCGCGTCCGTTAGTTTATCGTAGCCGCTCTGAGCTGCGTGAAGCGCCTCATCCGAAAAATCGAGCGTGCTTCTGTAATGGCTGGTTAAAATGAATTGCCGGACCGCAAGCGGATCGTATTTCCTGCTCAGTCGCTCGTGCTTTGCATCCGGCGAGTCGGCAAATAACTGTTTTAGCGTAATAAAATTGCCCAAACTCTTACCCATCTTCTGGCCATCGACTGTAACCATATTATTATGTAGCCAGTAATTGACGAATTGCTTCCCCGTCGCCGCCTCCGCCTGCGCGATTTCACATTCGTGGTGCGGGAACTGATTTTCCAGCCCGCCGCCGTGAATATCGAAGGGTTGTCCTAAATACTTTGTGCTCATCACCGAACATTCTAAGTGCCAGCCGGGGAATCCCTGTCCCCACGGGCTTGGCCATTGCATAATATGATTCGCCTCCGCCTTTTTCCAGAGTGCGAAATCCGCAGGGTTTCTCTTTTCCTGCGAAATCTCCACCCGTGCCCCCGCGATCATATCCTCGACGTTCCTGCCCGAAAGTTTGCCGTAATCAGTGAATTTGGAAACATCGAAATAAACCGACCCGTTTGCCTCGTATGCGTAACCTTTCTCGATAAGCGTCTTGACTAATTCGATTTGCTCGACGATATGGCCGCTCGCCCGCGGGCTTATATCAGGCCGGACACAGTTGAGTTTGTCCATATCCTCGAAGAAGCTCCGCGTGTATAGCTCCGCCAGTTCCATCGGGTGCTTATGAACCTTCGCCGCCGCCTTTGCGATTTTGTCTTCGCCCTGGTCCGCATCATCGGTAAGGTGTCCCATGTCCGTGATATTCTGAACGTATGTTACGTTGTAACCGAGGTATCGCATATAGCGGACGAGAATATCGAAGCTGACATAGCTTTTCGCGTGGCCAAGATGTGCGTGCCCATAAACCGTCGGCCCGCAAACATATATCCCGACCCTGCCTTCCTTCACCGGCTTAAAATCCTCTAATCGCCGCGTTAAGCTGTTGTATAGTTTTAAGCCCATTTATTATACCCTTTTGACTTTCTTTCTCAGCATCGCTATCGCTGTGGCTGCTATTGCCGTGCCTTCGCCGACTTCGCCCAGTCCCTCATTCGTTTTTGCCTTGACGTTTGTCGCGTTGAAATCTATTCCCAAAAGTCCCGCGATTACCCGCTTGATTTGTCCCTTGAATGGTTCCAGCCGGGGCTGTTCCGCGTGAATCGTTACATCGACGTTGATAATGTCCCATTTCTTCTCAGCGATTTTGTCTTTGACTATAAACAGCAGTTCCTTGCTGTCCGCGTCTTTCCATCTGGGGTCTGTATCGGGAAATAATGTTCCTATGTCGCCCATCCCAGCAGCTCCAAGCAGGGCGTCTATTACCGCGTGCAGCACCGCGTCGCCATCGCTGTGTCCGAGCAGCCCAAGCGGGTGCGGAATCTGTATCCCGCCCAGCATCAGCTTCCTGCCCTCGACCAGGCGGTGAATGTCCGTTCCTATGCCTGTCCTGAATTCAATGGGTTCTTGTTCAATCATAAATCATAAATTGTAAATCATAAATAGTTACAACGTTCCCTTTGTGCTGGGTATGTCCTTGCCTGTTATTTTAACCGCCGTGCCCAACGCCTGGCCCAGCGCCTTGAAAACGGCTTCCGCGGTGTGATGGGCGTTTGTGCCGTAGGGGACGTTTATATGCAGGTTGAATTTGCCCGCGTTTGAAAAGCTCCGCAGCATCTCCTCAAGGCATTCGACGTCGAAATCGCCAATCTTGCTCGTCCGGTATTCCACGTTATAAACGCAGCTCGGCCTGCCTGATAAATCAATCGACACATTCGCCAGCGAATCCTCCATCGGCACCGAGCTGTTGCCGTATCTGTTGATGCCTTTCTTGTCTCCCAGCGCATTGTCTAAGCATTCGCCTAAGCAAAGCCCGATGTCCTCGACGGTGTGATGACTGTCAACGTCGAGGTCGCCTTTGGCCCTTATGGTCGTATCGATTTTGCTGTGCTTGCTTAGGTGCGTGAGCATATGGTCGAGAAACCCTACGCCCGTATCGATTTCGTATTTGCCCTCGCCGTCGAGATTCAGCGAGATATTGACATCTGTCTCTTTGGTCTTCCTGTGAATTTTCGCCGTTCGCTTCTTCATAATGGTATCCTTTCCAGTTCTGCGTCCATATTTTAACCACAGATTACACAGATTGCCACT
Source organism: Sedimentisphaerales bacterium (assembly GCA_050012515.1). GTDB lineage: Bacteria > Planctomycetota > Phycisphaerae > Sedimentisphaerales > Anaerobacaceae > Fen-1362. The sequence goes on from JBEKHA010000002.1 coordinate 230,280, forward strand.
GATTTGATTGCCGCAATAAGGCACAAAATGCTCATGTCATTCCCGCGGAGGCGGAGTCGATTAACGCCGGATACTCTAATTCATAGTGGCACAATAAAAGGGAAAGGTCAACTGGCACACGTTTCATTTTATGGATTTGTATATGAAGTTCTTAAATTTAACTTTCCCATCACCAATAGAACAAAGACCAAGTCGTAAACTTAAAAATCCGCCGAGAACATTATGATTATAGCCGGTAACTTCAATGGAATTTTCTATTTTATTCCATTTTTCCCCGTCAGTACTGTAAAACATATCAACTGTATTATTAATATTTTTGAGACGAAGGAATACGTGATTTTTAATTACCTTTCTTTCGGTAATAAATTGCCAGCCGCGAAGATTAGCTAAAATATTTTCCTTGTCAGCTAATAAGCCCGTAGACGCACGATCGCTGTAGAAAAGTACTAATCCTCCGGTTGCCTGGCCCTCAATAAACATCTCTACCTGCGCTATATAGGAATGGTCTGATGGGATGCAAAGTAATGGTGAACAATCGCCTATAGAATGACCTTTGGCCTTGATATCTAAACCATTATTATCAGCAAACTGGAATCTGCTGGTATCGTATCCGCCGAAGAATTTCCACTGCGGTTTTAACGTGTCGCTTTCAAAGTTATCATTTAAGGTGAATACTGCATCCGAAGATGTTCCTGCGGGTCTTTTAATTGGTTCATCTGTTTTAATGCCATCTGGTATTTTATACCAGCCATCATTTGTCCATTTTATGGGTTGAAGTAAGGTTTGACGCCCCATATTATAATGTCCGTTTTCATATCCGTGAAAAACCATCCACCAGTTTCCTGTTGTGTCTTCGAAAATAGTCCCATGTCCTTTAGACCACCATTTTTCAGAACTGTCTTTCGTCCTGACTATAGGATTATACGGTGAATTCTCCCACGGGCCCAAAGGCGACTTTGAACGTGCCGAAATTACCATGTGACTTGTAGCAGGACCTGCTGTTCCGCCTTCAGCAACTGTCAGATAATAATAGTCGGCTCGTTTAGCAAGCTTCGGGCCTTCCATGCAAAAACATTCAATGGTCCATTCGCGGGGTATTGGCCAGCCGCTGTAACAATGTTTAAATTCGCCGGCTACAGATAGCCCGTCGTCAGACAAAGGAACATACCCTCCGCTGCTGAAATACAAATATCTGTTGCTATTAGCGTCTGTAATATGTCCAGGATCAATATTACCGATTTTCAAATCTACCGGCTCACTCCAAGGCCCGTTAATTGAATCGGCAGTGACCACATAATTGGTATTATTAGCAGGAAAATAGATGTAGTATTTGTTCTTATATTTAACCAGGTCGGGAGCCCAAACCGAACCCACATATTTGTGCAATGCATTTGTAACTGGTATCCAGTTAATCAAATCGGTTGAATGCCAAATTAATAACCCCGGATAATATTCGAAAGATGAATGAACTATATAGTAATCGTTGCCGTCGCGCAATATGCTTGGGTCAGGGTAATCTCCTGCAAAAATTGGGTTTACATAATAACCATCTCCCTTTTTATTGGCTGGGTCTGCGTCTTTTGACATCGGCACCGCCTGTGTTGCAGATGACGCGAGCCAAAGCAGCATTGCCGCCAGTCCCAAAACATGGGATTCCATATTTGACTCCATAATCGTTACTCCTGCGGGTGATACATTCTCTGTGGCTAAAAAATCCGTGAAAATCCGTGTTAATCCGTGGTTACAATTTCTTTTAACGCTGATAGAAGCGTGTCGTTCTGTTCTTTTGTCCCCACGCTTATTCGCAGTTTGTTTTCGATGCCCGGTAAATCCCAGTATCGCACATATATATTTCGCTCTACGAGTTTATCAAAAATACTTTTTGCCTTGCGTGTCTTATGCTCAGCGAAAACAAAATTAGACGAGCTGTCGGGCAGTGTAAATCCGAGTGTCCTCAACTGTTCGCTTAGCCGTTTGCGTTCCGCCTTTACCTTTTCTGTCGTTGCCTTAAAGTAATCCTGGTCTTTAATCGCCGCCGTAGCCGCAGCAATCGCTATTGCGTCCGCGTTGTATGAATCCTTGACCTTCAGCAGTCCTTCTATCATTGAAGGTTTCGCAATCGCGTATCCGAATCGCAGCCCCGCCAGCGAATACCCTTTGCTCAGCGAGCGAAGTATAATTACGTTATCGAACTGTTTGACCAATTCAGTGCAAGTTTCCTCCGCGAAATCCACGTACGCCTCGTCAATCAGCAATACCCCTTTTATCTCCGCCGCTAATTCCGCAAGCTCTTCCGCCTCTATAATTGTCCCGCTCGGCGCATTCGGATTGCAGATAATCGTCAATGCCGCTTTGGTCCTCGCTAATTTTGAAGGCAGGTTAAATTCCTCATCAAACGGCACCTCGATTGCCTTGCAATTCTGTATTTGCGCCAGCACCGGGTAAAGCGAATAAGTAGGAACAGGATAAGCAACAGGTCTCTTTTTGTCGCAAAAGGCGGTAAACGCCATACTCAATAATTCGTCCCCGCCGTTGCATACCATAATCCAGTCGGCTTCTACTCCGTTGATTTTCGCCGCCGCCTCGCGAAACACATTGCCCATCGGGTCGGGGTATCTGCGCAACTGCTCCGGCTTTATCTCGCTAATCACCTTCAAGACAGTCGGGGAAGGGGGGAAAGGGTTCTCATTGGTGTTTAGCTTTACCACCTCAGTGGATTTGGGCTGAAACCCCGGCTCATAACCCTTCATCTGCTCGATATTATCACGAAAGTAACCCATAGTTTTTCCTTTTTGTGTCTTGGGTCTTATGTCTTATGTCTTGTGTCTGATTATATGCTTTTGACGGGGGAAGAAAAGCCCCCGCTGGTAAATATAATGTCCTGTTATTATAATCGTCATTTGGATATGAAGATGCTGATTAGAAACATATTGCTCGGCCTGATTTTATTCGGTGATATCTGCGGATGCTCCTCCCCGGCCAAACAGGCATCTTCTTGCGCTCATCGTAGCGGTCCCAAAAATGTCATCATTATGATTGCCGATGGCGGCGGGTTCAATCACTATAAATCTGCCGACTATTATGACTGCGGCCGTTCACCATGTCAGCCGTATGAGGACTTTCCCGTCCGCCTCGCAATGAGCACCTACCCCTATGGGGGCTCCTATGACGCCAACCTCGCTTGGCGAAGCTTTGATTACGTCGATAAGGGTTACACTGATTCAGCCGCCGCTGCGACCGCTATGGCTGCTGGCGTCAAAACCCATAATAAAATCCTCGGTCTCGATACCTATGGCCGCCCTGTCTTGAATTTTTCCGAACGGGCCAAACAACTTGGCAAAGCCGCAGGCGTAATCACCACTGTTTTCTTCGATGATGCCACTCCAGCCGGCTTCGTCGTTCACAACGGCGCAAGGAGCAATCTTACCCAAATCGCCGATGATATGGTCAACAGTAACTCCGTCGATTGTATTATGGGCGCGGGCCACCCATTTTATGATTCCGATGGCAGGCAGACGCAAGAGCCAAACTACAAATATATTAGCGAGAAAACATGGGCAGCCCTGAAAAATGGTTCTGCAGGCGGCAGTGCAAACCCATGGACGCTCGTCCAGACCCGCGCTGAATTCCAGGCCCTTGCAAAAGGCAAAACTCCGAATCGCGTCTTCGGTCTCGTGCAGGTCTATGATACTACCCAGCAAAAACGCTCAGGCGACGCCTCAGCAGACCCATATCATGTGCCTTTCACCCAGACCGTCCCGACGCTTGCGGAAATGACAAATGCCGCCCTGAACGTCCTCAATAATGACCCCAATGGTTTCTTCATTATGATTGAAGGCGGCGCAGTTGACTGGACCGCCCACGCCAACGAATCGGGGCGCCTTATCGAGGAAATGGATGACTTTAACAAGAGTATCGAAGCCGTTATCTGGTGGGTTAATACTAACAGCAACTGGAACGATACCCTCGTTATCATTACCGCCGACCACGAAACAGGCCACATCACAGGCCCCGGCTCAGGACAAACAGACCATGGGCTTGTTTGGAATGACCTCGTTAATAATGGCCCAGGCAAACTCCCCGCTATGGAATGGCACAGCAAGAATCACACCAATTCACTCGTCCCGTTTTTCGCCAAAGGCGCCGGTGCCGAACAGTTCAGAAAAACCATTGATGGCAATGACCCCATCCGCGGCCCATATATCGACAACACCGATATCGCAAATACCATTTTCACCCTGTGGGCGAAGCGGTGTGACTAATTTAAAATTCTCTGTGGTCTCTGTGTGTTCGGTGGCTATAATATCTCTGCCCGTCTGTGGCGAGACCTCGCCCGCCGCTATGCGGGTGTCCGACTTTTTTTGAGGAGCATAAAATATGCACCGTATATTCGGATTTGAAATGGCTGTTGAAACTGGTTTGATAGTAACACTCGCGTTGGCGGTGGTTTTTGCCGTCGGCTGTCCGAAGAAACAACAGAGTAAATCGTCCCCAACGCATCCATTGCCGGCATCGAGCGAGAATAAACCGCCTAAGCAGGAACCCCGGATTCAGCCGCCGCCGGCTGAAGTTAATCAAAACACAGTCGCTTCGCCTGCTGAAGCCGTTGTGGATAATAAAACAACCACTGTTGCCAAAGCGCCCGCCAAAGAAGTCAGTCCGCCGGCTGCCGATGACTATAAAAAAACCGAACCACCCGTTGCCGCCGAACAGCCCAAAGAGCCGACCCTGCCCGAGCCCGCTGATTTGAAACCATTCGATGCCCTCGAAACCTCCGAAGAAAAAGTGGATTTTATTTCCGACTTCGCCGATGCCCATCCCGAATTGATACCCGCTCTTGTTTATAAAGCCCTCGATGATAATGACCTCGATGTTCGTACCGCCGCTATGGAGGCCCTCTCCGCAAGTGACGTCAATGACCCCAATGTTGTTTACGTCGCAGCCAAGGCACTCAAAGATACCGAACCGGAAATCCGCAAAAGCGCAATCCAGGCCTGCGAAAACCTCACCGACCCTGCCGTTGGCAAAGTCCTTCTCGACGCCATCGCAGATGAAAGCGAAGATGTCCGCACTGCTGCACTTCAGGCCGCCGGCCAGAAAGAACCAGATGTTCGCCTGTCCGTTCTCAATGCAGGCATCACCAGCCAGTACGAGGACGTCAAAGAGGACACCGTCTCTTCGCTCATCGACGCCTCCAGTCCCGCCGCCATGGATATTCTCATTACAGGTCTCAAAGACCCCAGTCCCGATTTCCGCGACAGCGTCAAGTCGGCTATTGATTTTCTCGTTTCTCAGGAATTCGACACCTACGACCAGGCCAAAAAATGGTGGGACGCCAATCGCACTAAATACAACGACGACCTCTCTGAAAAGGATTGATTCCACGTCGCGCGGTTTGGCGAATTTAGCCGCCGGTACGGCGGCGCATTGCTAAAAATTCTCTGTGACCTCTGTGTCCTCTGTGGCTATAATATCTCCGTGGCTAATACGATGTTCAAAAACATATCAATAATCGGCGATGGCGGAATGGGAACCGTTCTGGCGATGCTCCTCGCGGAGAAAGAAATCCCCGTCCGTCTCTGGGGCTACGATGCCCAGCAGCTCCAGCAGATGGCTCAAAACCGCGAAAACGTAAAATTCCTGCCCGGCCACAAACTCCCCGAAACGATTATTTTTGAGCCCGACGACAGACGGATTATGGCCGACGCAGACCTGATTATCTCCGCCGTGCCTTGCCAGTTTATGCGAGGCATCTGGACGCGTTTGAAAAAACACGCCCCCAAAGGTGTCCCCGTCTGCTCCGTTGCGAAGGGTATCGAAAATAAAACCCTGTTTCGCCCCACCCAAATTATCGCCGATTGTATCGGCTCCGACACCTCACGCGGCTTAGCCGCATTATCAGGCCCCACAATCGCCGACGAACTCGCCGTGAGATTGCCCGCCACCGCCTGCGTTGCCTCCACGGATGACCAACTCGCCCAGCGAATCCAGCATACCCTCAGCATCTCCTGGTTCCGCATTTATACCAATATCGACGTTGTCGGCGTCGAATTGGCCGGTGCAATGAAAAATATCATCGCCATCGCCGCCGGAATTATCGACGGTATCGGAGCGGGTGACAACGCCAAGGCGGCTCTCCTTTGCAGAGGTCTGGCCGAAATCTCTCGCCTCGGCGTCGCTATGGGCGCTAATCCCCAGACCTTCGCGGGCCTCACAGGACTCGGCGATTTGGTTACAACCTGCATTTCCCCAAAAGGCAGGAACCGTTCATTCGGCGAAAGAATAGGCAAGGGCCAATCTCCACATCTTGCCCAATCCGCCACCGAATCCGTTATCGAGGGTATCGCCACCTGCGAATCTGTTGTCGAGGGGTTGCTGCAGCAATACAAAGTCGAGATGCCGATTACGCAGGCCGTTTATGATATTATCTTTAAGAACAAATCCGTCCAGTCCGCCATTAATGACCTCATGACCCGCCAGTTGAAATCTGAACATCCGCATATCGGCTGACCGCCTGCGCTTGTTTTGCACTGACGATAAAAAGGTTGACTCCCAGCCCATTTCCGTTAATATATTCCGACCGGAGTTTTGTAGGCCGGGCGGTTAGCTCAGTTGGTTAGAGCGCGTGCTCGACACGCACGAGGTCACAGGTTCGAATCCTGTACCGCCCATTGTTCATATCAGTTATTTTCCATTTCGGGGGAGTCCTTATCCGCAGCACAAACGGTAATGTTCTAACCTGTTTTTGGATGGGTAAACGGGATTCGATATTTTTATAGAATGGGCGGAAAAGAGAGGTGGACAAGATTCGATATTTTTATAGAATGGGCGGAAAATGAGACGGCGAGATCTAATACTTGACGGCAAAATGGGCGATATATAAACAAAGAAAAGGCCTTGCTCGAAGCGTGACGTTTAGGGGTTAATTTTATTAAAAAGCAGGTGAAAAAACACAGGGTTAGCATAGCAATCCTTGCGGGAATTATCTGCGTTGCGATGATGGGCATCGTATTAGGAGAGGAAACACTTACGCTGTATATGGAAAACGATGGGGGGTATATCAAGCCATTATATAGCACAGACCGGCACTATACCAACGGGACAAAAATTGCTTTCACGCAGCAACCGGACGTCAACTTTCTGAAAGATTATTCGCGGTGGAATGATTTTGGGAAAAATGACGGAGAAGTAAATACCGCACTGGGATATTTTTTCGGTCAGAATATGTACACGCCCGACCATGTTGACGACCCCGCGAAAAGAGTCAAACATGACATGGTATTCGCGGGGTGGATGTATGGGGGAATATTTGCGCAGCGGGCATCTGAAAACCAGATGGAACATTTAGAGCTGAACATAGGAATGATAGGGCCTGTGGCGAGCGGCGGTGAGGTTCAAGGTTTTGTGCACCACTTTATGGGGGTGGCAGAAGCGAAGGGATGGGATAATCAATTAAAAGATGAGTTCGAGACGGATGTTACGTGGCTGAGAAGGCAGAGGGTTGATGAGCAGTATTTCAAGCGGACAGAGAATTTTGATGCGCACCTGGAATACGGGGCGACGGTTGGAACGCTGCACCGCAACGCGAACCTGGGGATAGTTTTCAGGTATGGAATGAATCTGCCGAATGATTTTGGGCCGGGGCGACTTGAGGCGCCGGCGTCGGCGTGCATTGATAAACCTGCAGAGGTCCAATCGGCGTATATTTTTACGCGGATTGGCGGCAAGCTGGTTGAGTATAACCGGTTTTTGACCGGGCTTACGATGGAGCCGGCGGTTGGGCAGCTCCAGATTGGGGCGGCTTACAGATACAAATCGTTCGAGATGAGCTATTCACAGACGTTCCTGACAAGGGAATATAAAGAGCAGGGCAGCACGGATTCGTACGGGGCGATTAACCTGACGTGGCGATTCTAAGCAGTGGACAGCGGGTAGCGTTCAGCAGACAGATCAAAAAATCCTAAACAAATCACAATCACCAAAATATCAAATTCCAAACAATATCGAAACGACCACGTCTGCAGCCGGTAAATACTTAATAAATGTCCAATATCCAATGACCAAAGCAAAAAGGAAAAGGATTGCGGAAAATAATTGGATGTGATATTTATATGCCTGTTGTGTCAGTGGCGGTTTTTTGAATTAGAGAAGAAGTTTCAGTAAATTTTTAGCCGGGAGGAAATAATATGGCGAATGCGTTCGTGAATATCGGGTGGGCATCAATCTTTATCGTGATAACGGCAATTGTCGGTATTATTCTCATACTGGCATCGACACTGGTTATCACGAAGCTGCTGGAGAAGTTTACGCCGAAAATTGATGAGGAAAAGGAAATCGCGAGGGGTAACGTGGCCGTAGCACAATACTTCGGCAGGATTTCCGCAGCGTGTATAATCGGCGTGAGCATTATCATTGCCGCAGCGATACTTGGCGGGATAATTTTCGCGATATCGTAAACGCAATTGCGGCGGCTTCACAGCAGGGAGGACAAAAAATGAAGAAGATTGCGATATTTGCCTTGGTTTTGTTATGGCTGTTTGTGCTGCCTTGCAGTGTTTTTGCGCGTGGCGGCGGCGGCTGTATCGAAGGCGGGTCATTAATTCTAACGCCGACAGGCAACGTGGCAATAGAGAAATTAAAGCCGGGGGACAAGGTCATATCTTTATCGAACGGTTTGCCGGCAGAATCCGAAGTCAGGGCGTTATATTCGGTAAAGCCGTATGATTACTTTGAAGTAGTGATAGAAGGTCATATTCTTCGCCTTACAGAGGAGCATCCAATTGAGATATCGCCGGGGATATTCCGGATGGCTGGTTTTCTAAAGGCGGGAGATGAGATTTATACGCAGGAAAATGGAATCATCCGGGATTGTGTTATTCGATCAGTAAAACGCGTTGCTGCAACAAAAGATGCGTATAATTTGCTTGTTTTGCCAGGCGGGACTTATTTTGCCAACGGGGTATTGGTTCACAATAAGGGATGTTTTCTGCCAGAGACGTCGATTCGAAAAGCAGATGGCTCTGAGACGCCGATTTCGACAATTAAAGCCGGAGACCGGTTAATGGCGTTTACAACTCAAGGGGAAATGGTAAACGCTATAGTGCAGAATGTGATAACTCATGATGTTAATGAGTATTGTATTGTCAGGACAGCGAAAAATGTTGTGCGAGTTACCGCGGAACATCCATTTTATGTGGGTAACGGGACCTTCAAGACGCTGGAAGCATTAAAGCCGGGGGATAATATCTTTGTTTTTGACGGCAATGGTCTTAGTGCGCAGCAAATCGAAAGTATCGAAATCATCAAGTCGTCAACCCGTGTTTACAATCTTCAAACGGACAAACCAAATACTTTTTTTGCCAATGGTATTGCCGTCCATAATAAGGGCGGTGGCGGATGTTTCCCGGCCGGAGTTTTAATCAGCACGCCAAATGGACAAGTGCCGATAGAAAAAATCAGGCCCGGCGATACGGTTACGGCGGTTAGAAATAACGGCCGGATTGTGTCGGCGAAGGTTCTTGCGACGCATAGAACGAAAGATTATGTGATAAACATTCAGGCGGGGTCACAGGTTTTAAAGACCACGGCTGAACATCCTATCTGCATTGGGGAGGGCAGGGTTTGCGCGGCGGGCGAATTGAAGGCTGGCGACAGCATTTTATTATATTGTGATAATAAGGCCGTTCAAACTGAAATAGAGAACCAACTATCTGCAATGTTCGCAGAGCAGCAAGAGGTTTATAACTTAACAGTTGAAGGGCCTCATACGTTTATCGCGGATGGTTTTGTGGTTCATAATAAGGGGGGCGGTGGTGGTTTCGGCGGTGGGGGTGGTAGCATCGAAGATAGCTGGGCTGTCTTTGTGGTATGGGGGATTGTCATTGTTATCTCTATAGTTAATAAAGTTTCCTCGCGACATGCAAAGAAGGGGGATAATCTGGATTATATTTACGGTCGTTCGACAATAGAAAAGAAAAGCGGCAAGACATTAAAGCTTCTCGAATTTATTTCAAAGCAAGACCAGACAATGCTGCCCGACGTGCTGAAAAAACAGGCCGAGACGACATTTCTTAAGCTTCAGGAATGCTGGGAGGCACGCGATTATGGGCCGATGCAGGCGCTTATGATGCCTGACATCTACAGAGACCATTGTATTCAGATTCAGGGGATGATTCGCAACCACGAAATCAATAAGATAGCTCACTTGAAGGTTGACTGTATCGACCTTGTAAACGTGCGATATACACAAAAAGAAAATCAGCGGGAATTTACAGCGTTGATAACCGCAACGGCATCTGATTATTATGTCGATGATCGCAACGGCAAGTATCTGCGGGGCGACGCCATTGCCGAGCAGTTCCAGGAGTTCTGGACATTCCAGTATTTCAACAAGGCGTGGCTGCTGCGTGAAATAGAGCAGACGCGGGAGTCCAAAGTTTTGAAGGAAGATAATTTCTTCGAGCAGTTCACGGATACGGGCGTCAGGCAGATTTATGGTGCAGAGGCAGATAAAGAGGGCGAAGCTGGGCCATGGCTTGGTAAGGATGTTGGGACAAAGGAAGTGCGCATCGAAAGATTGCTTAACTTCCTTGTTCAGACCGATAAAATGTGGAACCGCCAGTTGATGCTCGAGACAACACGCAGGGTATTCCTCGAAGTAATGGCGGCGTGGGAATCGGGCAATGAAGCGGATGTGCCGGATAAGGAGCTTTTCCCCGAGGTCGCAGATCATTTACGCGAGACCATCAGGCATAACAAGGAACACGGCATAACACTTGAATTTCGCAATCTCTGTGATCGCAAAGCAGAACTGATTCTAATTCAAAACTATGCGTTTAATTCTAAAGATGAGTTTATAGTGAGGATATGCGCACATGCTCAGAAGATTGTGCGACGCAACGGGCAGGTCATTCATCAGGATGGAGATGTTACGCCGTTTGAACAGTATATTACGATGGGCCGGCTGGATAACCAGTGGAAACTTAAAGAGATTCTTTCCCCGGCCTCTGGCGAGTCGGCATTAAAGCAGGAAAACCTTGACCAGGATTCCAGCCCGCAGCAGGTTCAGTGGTATTACCAGCACGCAAGAGCCGTGTGATTTTAAAAGTGATTCGTTGGTGGTCTGCTGCGGTAAAAGCTGACAAGACCTGCCATAGGGCGGGGATTTTGGCGGTGTTACTTGCCAATGAGGAATGTTTGTGCTATATTGGTGACGACCGGGGTGTAGCTCAGTTTGGCTAGAGCGCTTGGTTCGGGACCAAGAGGTCGCTGGTTCAAGTCCAGTCACCCCGATTTCCTCAATTTTTGGCGGGTCGGTGAGAATGTCGAATGGCTTTCTCTTTGTAACACAAAGACTTACGTCACTAGTATGGTTCAAACTCAAAATTTTCAGCTACAGTTCGCCAAGTCTCATTCCAGTCCTGAATGCACACAGAAAGAATGCATAATTCTATGTACCAATTCTTCCTTTGTCATTCACTATGACTTACCATGAATTTTCAATACCTTTAACTGCTTGCTTTATTGCTATAACCATTTTTCTTGTCTCCTAATTACAAACCAGATGTCAAACGTATCGCGAACATCTAAAAAGCGCAAATCTTCTTTTTCAAGAAAATGTGGGATTTGATGTAAGAGGTGCGCGATAGCGCACTTATAAGCTAAAATATTTTTGAATTTGTGCCCAAAACGAGTCGTTTTGCTGAATTGTCACTGAGTTATTTCAAACAACCTGAAAATATGATCTTTGCAGGCTATTTAGCTCTTATCTCTAACTTAAGATCTTTTGCCAGACAACATGGAATGGTTGACGTGGGCGAGATATCTACTAAGTGATTTGGCCCATCCGATTAAGTAATTCCCCTATTTGCAAATCTATACCCTTAGCGGAAGATTATGTCATTATCATCTTTATGCTTCCTGAGCTAATGAGTTTTTTGTCAGCAAATCGCGGGACCGTATAGCCAGATGAAGGTGAAACGACAGTAGCACATAGTGTCTGAAAAAAATGCCTAAGAAGAAATTTTTACTAAAGGAGAATTTATGATATCAAAAATTCTTGTGCCAACAGACGGTTCAAAAACAGCTCAAAAGGCAGCCGCCTATGCGATTGGCCTGGCAAAGCAGTTACATGCCTCAATAATTATCATGTGCGTTGTTGATAAGCGGTTCCTCGTAAGTCGAACAGTGCTTGTCGAGCCGTCCAGCCGGTATGTGACAGAGTCCATAGAGGATTATCAGCAGGAAGCTGCTGAAAGATATGCAAGAGAAATAAAGAAACTGTGCGGAAAAAAAGGCATCCAGTCAAGGACTGTCATAAAACAAGGACATCCTGTTGAAGAGATTACCAAACAGGCTGAAAAGTCAAAGGTAGGCCTTATTGCTATGGGTTCTCATGGACAAAGCGCTTTAGCCGCTGCGACCCTTGGCAGTGTTACCTATGGGGTAATCCACAAAGATACGACAATCCCGGTTCTGGTGGTAAGAAGGTAATGCGTGTTCAATGTTGAGCGTGACCTTATTGTAAGTAAAAATAAAAATTGTGCTAAAACCAAAAAAGCGAAACAGTAATAAATTTTAAGGAGATTAAATTATGGTTGAGAAGAAAAATGCAATGGTTGCAGTGTATAACTCACACATAGAAGCTGAAGCTGGTATTAAAGAACTGCAGAAAGCAGGGTTTGCGATGAAGAAGCTTTCTATTGTGGGCAAGGACTATCACTCTGACGAATCCGTGGTCGGGTACTACAATACGGGTGACCGGATAAAGTATTGGGGCAAGCTTGGCGCTTTCTGGGGAGGTATCTGGAGTTTATTATTTGGTTCGGCATTCTTTATGATTCCAGGATTTGGGCCGATTTTGGTTGCAGGCCCCCTGGTGGCTTGGCTGGTTGGAGCGCTGGAAGGTGCTGTAGTTGTTGGAGGCCTCAGTGCCATAGGTGCTGCCCTTTACAGCATAGGCATCCCTAAAGATAGCGTGGTGAAATATGAAACAGCTATCAAGGCAGGCAAATATGTTATAGTCGCGCATGGCACAGCCGATGAAGTTGCCAATGCCAGGAAAATCATCGAAGACACAGAAGTCATCGAATCCAATGTCCACCACACAGAGCCTGTTAAAGTTTAGCATAGCGTCTCACCCCGATAGGATACGGAACAGGGCGTAATTTTGAACAGCTTGGTCTCGCACGGCGGAGCCACGCTGTTTGTCGATTCAGTTTTAGGACTGGTTGTGATGCGCGACTACCGATTAATCGTGGGGAACATTTGCGAACAAAAGATAGCCTTGTTGGAAGGGAAGACCAATGGCTGACCCCCTGACAATATTGCCAGGAACACCAAAACGCACCGGAGTCGCCGCCGACCATGGAGGGTTTGAGTTGAAGGAATACCTCGTCGAGAGATTACGCGAGGCCGGCTACAAAGTGACCGAATTTGGTAATCGCCGGCTGAAGCCGGATGACGATTATCCAGATTTTGTTATACCCCTGGCCCGTGCAGTCGCTCGCGGGAAGGTGAATCGCGGCATAGCCATCTGCGGCAGCGGCGTGGGGGCGTGCGTTGTCGCAAACAAAGTGGCAGGTGTACGTGCTAGCTTAATTCATGAAACTTTTTCGGTTCATCAGGGGGTTGAGGACGACGACATGAACATGATTTGCCTTGGCGGCCTTGTGATCGGCCATTCGCTCGCCTGGGAATTGGTCAAAACGTTTCTTCAGGCGAGATTCAGCGGTGTCGAGCGCCACCAACGCCGCCTGGCTAAAGTTGCGGAACTGGAACACAAGGAGGCAAGACCATGAAAGACAATCCTTTGAAAAAATTGGGGACGCTCGGTCAGTCAATTTGGCTCGACTACATCCGACGTGATCTGATTACCGGTGGCGAACTTCGACGTTTGATCGACGAGGATGGGCTGCGGGGGATGACCTCGAACCCATCCATCTTTGAGAAGGCGATAGCGGAAAGCCATATTTACGATGAGGACATTCGGGACATAGCCCTTAAGAAAAAAGACGTCAAAGCAATCTATGAAGCTCTCAGCCAGCGAGACGTACAGAGAGCCTCTGATGAATTCTGGTCTGTGTATGAAAATACCGGCGGCAAGGACGGATATGTCAGCTTAGAGGTCAATCCCCATCTGGCGCATGACACCAAAGGCACAATTGAGGAAACCCGCCGGTTGTGGGCTGCGCTGGACCGGCCCAATGTTTTCATCAAAGTTCCGGCGACGGCCGATGGATTGCCTGCTATTCAGCAGCTCATCAGTGAAGGAATCAATATCAACGTAACGTTGCTCTTTGGATTGCCTCGTTATCGACAGGTGGCGGAAGCTTACATCGCCGGCATCGAAGCGAGGGTAATATAAGGGAAGCCCGTGGAGTATGTGGCCTCTGTGGCCAGCTTCTTTGTGAGTCGTATCGATACACTGGTGGATTCGCTGCTGGAAAAACTCATTGCACAAGGCGGCCAGAAGACAGATATCGCAAAAAAGGTGCATGGACAAGTTGCCATCGCCAGTGCAAAAATGGCCTATCAAATGTACAAGGAAATTTTTGGTAATAATCGGTTTAAGAAACTGGCTGACAAGGGCGCTCGTGTGCAGCGGCTGCTCTGGGCCAGCACAGGCACCAAGAACCCCGACTACAGCGATGTAAAATACATTGAATCGCTAATCGGTCCGGACACCGTAAACACGGTCCCGCTTGAAACCATCGACGCCTACCGTGATCACGGCGATCCGAAATCACGCCTCGAACAGGATGTCGAGGAAGCCAGCTGGGTAATGGCACGATTGCCGGAACTCGGGGTCAATATCGACAAGGTGACTCAGCAGCTTGAAGACGAAGGCGTAAAGAAATTCGACGAGCCATTCGACAAGCTGATGGAAACCTTAACAAAAAAGTCATCTCGGCATTTGCGATAAAAACATGAAAGTGAGCCCTTTTGCAGGAAAGCCGGCCGAACCGGCGATGCTGGTTAGCGTGCCCAAACTCGTCACGGCTTATTATACCGAGGTACCTGATCCGTCGGTGCCGGCGCAACGGGTTGCGTTCGGCACTTCAGGGCATCGTGGTTCAGCATTCGACAAGGCATTCAATGAATGGCATATTCTCGCCATCAGCCAGGCGATTTGTCTGTACCGAAAACAGCAGGGGATAAATGGACCGCTGTTTCTCGGTATTGATACGCATGCGCTGTCTGAGCCGGCTTTTGCCAGCGCGATGGAAGTGCTGGCGACAAACGCCATTGAGGTTATGATTGCGGAGAAAGATGAATACACCCCAACCCCTGTTATTTCTCATGCTATTATCACATACAACCGCGGGCGCAAGACAGGACTTGCCGATGGCATAGTAATCACGCCTTCGCATAATCCGCCTCATGACGGAGGTTTCAAGTATAATCCTCCTAACGGCGGGCCGGCTGAAACAGATGTCACCGATTGGATTGAAGCGAAGTCGAACGAATTTCTTGAGAGAGACCTTCAGGATGTAAAAAGGATTCCTTTCGAGAAGGCCCTTCGTGCCGACACGACGCACCGGCATAATTACCTAGATGCTTATGTGAGCGATCTCGGCAATATTATCGATATGAATGCTATTCGTGACGCCAAGATTAGTATGGGGGTGGATCCGCTAGGCGGCGCCGGCGTCCACTACTGGGGGCCGATTGCTGAGCGATATGGGTTAAACCTGACAGTTGTCAACGAGGCAGTCGACCCAACCTTTCGTTTCATGACGGTGGATTGGGACGGCCAAATCCGCATGGATCCATCCTCGCCTTATGCGATGCAAAGGTTGATTGGTTTAAAAGATCGTTTCGATATTGCCTTTGCCTGTGACACGGACCACGACCGGCACGGAATTGTCACCAGGAGTACCGGACTGCTTCCACCCAATCACTACCTTTCGGTCGCTATTTTCTACCTTTTTCAACACCGACCGAAGTGGCTCAAGGAAGCGGCAGTCGGCAAGACAGTGGTGAGCAGCCAGATGATTGATCTCGTCACAGCGAAGCTTGGCCGCAAACTCTACGAGGTGCCGGTCGGTTTCAAGTGGTTCGTTGATGGTTTGCTCGATGGCTCTCTTGGTTTCGGTGGGGAAGAAAGTGCGGGCGCGTCTTTCGTCCGCATGGATGGCAGAGTTTGGACAACGGATAAAGATGGAATTGTCCCGGCTTTACTTGCCGCGGAGATAACGGCAAAAACGGGCCGCGATCCTGGCCAGATATATCGTGAACTTACGCGTGAGTTCGGTGAACCCGCTTACGACCGCGTTGAAGCGCCAGCCACCCCGGAGCAAAAGGAACTATTGGCGAAACTATCACCTCAGCAGGTTAAGCTCACTGACCTGGCGGGCGAAAAAATCCAGACCATCCTCACCAGCGCGCCCGGCAACGGCGCTCCCATTGGTGGATTGAAAGTAATAGCAAAAAGCGGATGGTTCGCTGCTCGTCCATCCGGGACTGAAGATATCTACAAGATCTATGCGGAGAGCTTCCGTGGAGCGGACCATTTGCGTAGTATCCTGGAGGAAGCTCAGGGCATCGTCAATGATGCAGTTGGAGTTTCCATTAGGAAAAAATCTTAAGGAGTATCAATGGACAAGCAAACACATGTCGGCAAGCCAGTATACTCTTTTATACCTGTGGTGGTTGAAGGGTTAGATATCAGCAACCCAATCTGCGACGGACTATACGGCCAGGGTAATACCGAAATACGATAGTGTTGCGGTTCCTCTGGAAGCCGCTCAAATACTGTGGCAACGATAATCCAATCGACGGAAGAAAAGACGATGAAAAAAGCGACAAAAACTAATACCGCGATAAAACATCCGGGCATGGGTGCTATCCCTGATGCAAATGGGGTATCCTTTCGAGTATGGGCTCCCCATGCCGAAAAAGTTTACGTGACCGGAACCTTCAATGACTGGAGCAAAACCTCAACGCCTCTGTCCAGTGAGAAGAACGGTTGCTGGGCAACTGAAGTGCCGGGAGCAAAAGCGGGAGATGAGTACAGATATATGATTCACACTCCTATTGATTGGAAGCTCCCACCTTTGTCTCGTATTGACCCTTATACCAGAAAAGTGACGAACTCAATTGGTAACGGAATTATCTACGACCCTAAAGCGTTTGATTGGGGTAGTGATAACTTTAAAATGGCCTCGTGGAATGAGCTTGTAATTTATGAGATGCACATCGGCACCTTTAACGTTAAAGCAAAGGGACACCCGGGCACGTTCGATAGTGCCATTGAAAAATTGTCCTATCTTCAAGAACTAGGTATCAATGCAGTGGAAGTGATGCCTGTAGCGGAGTTTCCAGGTGACTTTTCATGGGGTTATGATCCGTCTCATCCCTTTGCAGTTGAAAGTAGTTACGGTGGGCCGGATGCCTATAAGCGATTTGTTAAAGCGGCTCACGAGCATGGTATCGCTATCATCGTAGATGTTGTTTACAACCACTTTGGCCCCTCCGATCTTGATTTATGGCGGTTTGACGGTTGGAGCGAAAATGAGAAAGGCGGAATTTACTTTTACAATGATCGTCGCTCGCACACACCCTGGGGCGAAACACGCCCCGATTATGGCCGAGGTGAAGTGCGCCAATATATACGCGATAATGCTCTGATGTGGTTCGAGGAGTACCACGCCGATGGCTTACGCCTGGACGCCATATCCTATATTCAAAATATTGAGGGCATAGACACAGATACGCCTGATGATATTCCAGAAGGATGGAGCTTGATGCGGTGGATAAATGAAGAAATCCAACAACGGTTCCCCGGTAAAATCAGCGTCGCCGAAGGCATGCATAATAACGCCTGGGTCACCAAAGATGTGGGGGCGGGCGGCACCGGCTTCAATGCGCAATGGGATAGGGGATTTGTGAACCACGTTCGCCAAGCTGTTATTGTTCGTGATGATACATCCCGCGATCTGGGAGCAGTCAGTAAAGCTATTGAGCGTCGCTACGATTTAGATGTCTTTCGGCGGGTCATTTTTACTGAGTCGCACGACGCGGTCGCTAATGGTCGGGCTCGCGTGCCCGAGGAGATTTGGCCAGGTAACGTGGACAGCTGGTTTTCCAAGAAACGCTCCACGTTGGGCGGTGCTCTTGTTCTTACTTCGCCCGGTATCCCGATGCTTTTTCAGGGGCAAGAGTTCCTGGAAGATCGCTGGTTCCAGGATAGAGACCCCCTCGATTGGTCCAGAGTTGAGGGCGAAAATGGTATTCTCAGCATGTATCGAGATTTAATCGCCCTGAGGCGCAACCTGTCGGGTGTGACGCGGGGGTTGTGCGGTCAAAACATCCACATCTATCATTTTGACGGTGGGGCCAAGCTCATCGCTTTCCATCGCTGGGACAAACAAGGCCCAGCCGATAGCGTTGTTGTTGTTGTGAATATGACGAATCAAAACCGCGATGGTTATACAATCGGTTTTCCGCGAGCCGGATTGTGGAAAACGCGATTTAACAGTGACTCATATAACTACGGCCTAAATTTTGCAAATCATCCCACACCCGATGTAGAGGCCCATGAGGAAAAAATCGATGGGCTGTCCTGCTCCGGCAAAATAAGTATCGGGCCATACACGGTGGTAATTTTTTCGCAGGATAAATAAGAACCCATTTGTGGAAATTTTAAAGAAAACCGAGTGGTTCAGCGGTTTCAAGGCATCAAAATGGAATCTAATGCAAACAAGCCCGACGTTAAAACCGAGGATAAGGACGATCTCAAATCCCTGCCTACGCCGAAAATCCGCAACTGGAAATGGATATAGAAAAAGAATAAGATCACCGTATCGGGATTATTGGAAATAGAATTAAGAAAGGATGGGACCAATGAATGAAAATGGACACAATCATCATCGGCAGGAAAGGGAAGAACACAACAAGAAGCATTATGACGATAAGCCTTACTGGAAACGGATACATCATACCTGGAGTTTTTGGGTTTTCTTGTTTTTGATGTTAGCTGCCATGATATATTACATACTAAGCGGTAACTTGTCGCGGTGGCCTTACTACATCCAACCACAGCAGGCACCGTCGGAAAATAGCAGTACCCCATAGAATTTCACAACCAAGGAATCATCATAAATGAATACAAAAGATATTATAGACACAGCGAGAACGCTGGTCGCCGGCGACAAGGGTCTGCTGGCGATGGATGAAAGTAATCCAACCTGTAACAAACGATTTGCCAGGTTGGGGATTCCCCAGACCGAGGAGGCCCGGCGTGCCTATCGTGAGTTGATTGTGACCACGCCTGGTCTCGGTGAGTGCATTAGTGGCGTGATTCTCTACGACGAGACAATCCGCCAACAGAAGAAAAATGGCACTTCCTTTGTTAAAGTCATCACCGATGCGGGAATCATTCTCGGCATTAAAGTTGACACCGGCGCAAAGGACATGGCGGGTCATCCCAGAGAGAAAATAACCGAAGGTCTGGATGGATTGCGAGACCGTCTTGCTGAATACTCTCAAATGGGCGCCCGTTTTGCCAAATGGCGAGCGGTGATTCCCGTAGGCGATTGTCTTCCCAGCCGGGGTTGCATCGAGGCCAACTCGCAGGCGTTGGCTCGCTATGCCGCGTTGTGCCAGGAAGCCGGACTGGTTCCCGTCGTCGAGCCGGAAGTGCTCATGGACGGCGAGCATACCTTGGAACGGTGCTTCGAGGTAACGGAGGAAGTCCTGCGAACGGTTTTCAACCAGCTTTACACACAACGGGTGATGCTGGAGGGTACGATCTTGAAGCCCAACATGGTGCTTCCGGGATTGACCTGCCCCAGACAAGAAACGGTGGACGAAGTGGCTGACGCCACGGTGAAGTGTCTCTTGCAAGCCGTTCCCGCTGCCGTTGGGGGGATTGCGTTCTTGTCGGGCGGCCAATCCAGTGAACTGGCCTCGGCCCGTTTGAATGCCATGAATGTTAGATTCAAGTCGCGACTGCCTTGGGCGTTGGCGTTTTCATTTGCCCGTGCCATCCAGCAACCGGCTTTGGAGATTTGGCAAGGCGAGGAGGCCCACGTGTTGGCGGCACAGCAAGCTCTGTATCATCGAGCCATGTGCAATCGGGCTGCACGCCGTGGCGAATACAATGCCGCGATGGAAAGGACAAAAGCATGACAACAAGTATCCCGCAACTCACGAAACTTGCGGAATAGCAAAGAAGGGAAAATACCCGTTATGAATATGAAACCTAATACCGACCAGCCCAAGGCTCCTGAATCGAAGCCGGGTTCGAAACCCGAGGCGAAGGACGATCTCAAATCCCTGCCCATGCCGGAGTTGGAGAAAAAACTGGCGTCGTCGCCGGAAGGCCTCAGTCAAGCTGAGGCGCAAAAACGGCTGACCCAATACGGGCCTAACGAGATTGAAGAAAAGAAAACCAATCCGTTCCTGAAATTCCTCAGTTATTTTTGGGGTCCCATCCCGTGGATGATCGAAGTGGCGGTAATTCTGTCGGGCGTCGTTCGGCACTGGCCGGATTTTTTCATCATCCTCCTTTTGCTTGTTGCCAATGCAGTGGTCGGATTCTGGGAAGAACACGAGGCGGGCAACGCCATCGCTGCCCTGAAGGCCAAGCTGGCTATCAAGGCCAGGGTGAAACGCGACGGAAAGTGGGTCACCCCGGAGGCACGTGAGTTGGTGCCGGGCGACGTTATACGCGTGCGACTTGGCGATATTGTGCCGGCGGATGCGCGATTATTGGAAGGCGACCCGGTGGAGGTGGACCAGTCCGCCCTGACGGGAGAGTCATTGCCCGCCACGCGCAAATCCGGCGAGGCGGTGTTTTCGGGTTCGATTATTCGTCAGGGTGAAATCGGTGCACTGGTCTATGCTACGGGTGCGAACACCTACTTCGGCAAGACGGCGCAACTGGTACAGGAGGCGCACACCGTCAGCCACTTTCAACGCGCGGTGCTGAAGATTGGCAATTATCTTATTATCCTCGCTGTGGCTCTGGTGGCGGTGATTATTACCGTAGCAATATTCCGCGGTGACCGGATTCTCACCACGTTGCAGTTTGCCCTGGTGCTGACCGTAGCGGCCATTCCCGTGGCGATGCCGACGGTGTTGTCGGTGACAATGGCGGTTGGCGCTCGCCTGCTCGCTAAGAAAGAGGCGATTGTGAGTCGGCTGGTGGCAATCGAGGAATTGGCGGGCGTGGACGTGCTGTGCGCGGACAAGACCGGCACCCTGACACAGAACAAGCTGACACTGGGCGACCCGTTCAGCGTGAACAATTGTCCCGCCAAGCAAGTCATCCTCAATGGTGCGCTGGCGTCGCGTGCAGACAATAACGACACCATTGATCTGGCCGTCTTGGGCGGACTGAAAGACAAGGATTCGTTAAAGGCCTATGAGGTGGTTCATTTCCAGCCGTTCGATCCTGTGCATAAACGCACCGAGGCCGCCGTCAAAGCCAAAGACGGAAAGACGTTCAAGGTAACCAAGGGCGCGCCGCAGGTGATTTTGGAATTGTCGGCTAATGCCGGGCAGGTCAAGCCCGCTGTCGAGAAGGCGGTCAACGAATTTGCGGCGCGTGGTTTTCGTTCGTTGGGCGTGGCGCGGGCCGAGGGGGAAGGCCAATGGCAGTTTATTGGCGTGTTGCCCCTGTTCGATCCGCCGCGGGAAGACGCTAAGGCAACAATCGCGACCGCCAGCCAGATGGGCGTAAAGGTCAAGATGGTTACGGGCGATGCACTGGCCATCGCCAAGGAAACCGCCAAAAAGTTAGATATGGGCACAAATATCCTCGATGCCAGTAGCTTGGGCGACTCGAAAAAGCAAGAGACCACAGCGGTAGCCGAGTCTATTGAGAAGGCCGACGGTTTCGCGCAGGTGTTCCCCGAACATAAGTTCCACATTGTGGATGTCCTGCAAAAACGCGGCCACATCGTCGGCATGACGGGCGACGGGGTGAATGACGCCCCTGCGCTGAAGAAAGCCGACTGCGGCATCGCTGTTTCGGCCGCAACGGACGCGGCGCGCGCGGCGGCGGCCATTGTACTGCTTACGCCCGGCCTCTCGGTTATTATCGATGCTATCAAAGAGAGCCGGAGAATTTTCCAGCGGATGAACAGCTACGCTATCTACCGTATTGCCGAAACACTGGGCGTGCTGTTGTTCATGACGTTATCTATCCTGGTATTTAACTTTTATCCATTGACGGCGGTGATGATCGTAATGCTGGCGTTGCTCAACGACGGCGCGATTCTGTCCATCGCGTATGACAATGTTCACTACTCAAACAAGCCTGAGGCATGGAACATGCGTCTGGTGCTGGGGGTCGCCACAGTGGTGAGCGTCATCGGGGTTATGGATTCATTTGGTCTGTTTTATCTCGGTGAGCGAGTCTTTCATCTCGACCGTGCGATAATCCAGACGCTGATGTATTTGAAGCTGTCCGTGGCGGGACATTTTAAAATTTTCCTAACACGAACGCGCGGCTCGTTCTGGTCCATTCGTCCCGCGAGGATTCTGCTGGTGGCGGTGTTCGGCACGCAAATCGTGGCGACGTTGATAGCGGTTTATGGGTTGTTTATGCCGCCAATCGGCTGGGGTTGGGCACTCATGGTGTGGAGCTACTCCCTAGTGTGGTTCCTCGTGAATGACCGCGTGAAACTGCTCGCGTATCGGATTTTTGATCCAGTCAAAGACAAGACGATACAGCATACAGCAAAGGCATGAATGAATGGAAATTTCAAAGAAGACAATGAACGCATCTCAGCACATAGGTAATCTCCCTGGCGGCAGCGGGGCGCATTATTCCGCTGAACTATTGGAAAAAGCGCGTGCCGATGCCGATACCGTTCTGAAGGAACTTGGGTCGCAACTAAACGGCCTTAGCGAAACGGAAGCTGATTCCCGCCTGAAGCAGGTCGGGACGAACGAGATTGCCCGAGAGAAGCATAAATCTCCCTTGATGCGACTTTTGGGTAACGTCAAAAACCCATTGGTCCTACTGCTCTCGGCGCTGGGTGTGCTTTCCTATCTAACCGGTGACATGCGGGCGACGGTGGTCATTTTCGTGATGGTGGTTCTGGGGGTGGTTCTGCGTTTTTTCCAGGAGATGCGTGCCGATAACGCGGCTGAAAAACTCAAAGCGATGGTCAGTAACACGGCGACGCTGGTACGGGACGGTAAGGAAGAAGAAGTATCGCTCAAGATGTTAGTGCCTGGCGATATTATCCGGCTGGCAGCCGGTGATATGGTGCCGGCTGATGTGCGGGTGCTTTCCGCCAAAGACCTGTTCCTGAATCAGGCGGCCCTTACCGGCGAAGCCCTGCCTGTGGAGAAGAAAGCTGCCCAAGCGTCGGCAGACGTTCAAAATCCGCTCGATTTGCCCAACCTCTGCTTCCTTGGTTCCAACGTGGAGAGTGGCTCCGCGACTGCCGTGGTCATCCAAACCGGAGACCGCACCTATTTTGGCTCGCTGGCTGCAAGCATAGTCGGGCAGCGCCAGCTCACCAGTTTCGACAAGGGCGTGAACAAGTTTACCTGGCTGATGATATGCTTCATCGCCGTAATGGTTCCGGCTGTTTTCCTGATCAACGGACTTAGCAAACACAACTGGCTGGAAGCTTTCCTGTTTGCCATGGCCGTGGCAGTCGGGCTGACCCCAGAGATGCTGCCTATGATAGTAACCGTCAATCTGTCGAAGGGCGCCATCATGATGTCACGCAAGAAAGTGATAGTCAAGCGACTGAACGCCATCCAGAACTTCGGGGCGATGGATGTGCTGTGCACCGACAAGACCGGCACTCTCACCCAGGGCAAGATTGTGCTCGAAAAGTATCTGGACGTGAACGGCGAACCCAGCGAGAAAGTGCTGCAATACGGCTATCTGAACAGCTATCACCACACAGGGTTGAAGAACCTGATGGACGAGGCGATTCTCGACCATGAGGAGCTGGAAGAACGCCTGAAAGCTAAGGAGAAGTACCGCAAGATTGACGAGATACCTTTCGATTTTGTGCGTCGCCGAATGTCGGTGGTTGTGGAAGATGAAACCGGGTTGAACACGCTGATTTGTAAAGGTGCGGTGGATGAAGTGCTGAGTTTGTGCACCCGGGTGGAAACCAATGGAGGGGTAATCCCTGTTCAGCCCGAACACGATGCCAAACGCCGGCAGATAGCGGACGACCTGAATGGTCAGGGTTTCCGGGTGATTGCCCTGGCGTATAAGCAGATGCCGGGCGGTTCAGATGAGCCGGTCTATTCGGTCAAGGATGAGTCGGACCTGATACTGATAGGTTTCCTGGCCTTCCTCGACCCACCAAAGGACACCGCCGCAGAGGCATTGAAGCGGCTTCACGGCCTGAATGTGGACGTCAAGGTACTGACCGGTGATAATGAAATCATAACCGCCTATATCTGCAAGGAAGTCGGCATATCGGTTGAGCATCTTTTGCTCGGCCCCCAAATCGAGAAGATGAGCGAGACGGAATTGGCAGAAGCCGCCAGCGCGACCAGCGTCTTTGCTAGGCTGGCCCCGGCTCACAAGGAACACATCATTCGTGCGCTCCAGAGCAAGGGGCACGTGTTGGGGTTTATGGGTGACGGCATCAACGACGCCCCGGCCCTGAAGGCTGCTGATGTGGGTATCTCGGTAGATAGCGCGGTGGACATCGCCAAGGAGTCATCCGATATAATACTGCTGGAAAACAGCCTGCTGGTGCTGGAGCAGGGTGTGCTGGAAGGCCGGCGGGTGTTCGGCAACATTATCAAGTACATCAAAATGGCGGCCAGTTCGAACTTCGGCAACATGTTCAGTGTTGTGGGGGCGAGCGCTTTCCTGCCATTCCTGCCTATGTTGCCGATACAAGTGCTGACCAACAACCTCTTGTACGACTTCTCGCAGACCACCATTCCCACCGACGAGGTGGATGCTGACTGGCTGATCAAGCCGCGCAGGTGGACGATTGGCAAGATACTGCGTTTTATTCTGTTTATTGGGCCGATAAGCTCTATCTTCGATTACGTGACGTTCTTCATGATGCTGTATGTTTTCAACTGCTGGCAAAACCCGGTTTTGTTCCACACCGGCTGGTTCGTGGAATCGATTTTCACCCAAACGTTAATCATCCATGTCATTCGCACCAACAAGATACCATTTATCGAAAGCTGGGCCAGTTGGCCGCTAATCCTCACTTCCGTAATCATCGTCGCGGTAGGCGCCTGGCTGACAGTTTCACCCCTGGCGAAAACGCTCGGGTTTGTCTCGCTCCCGCTGATGTACTGGCTGTATCTGGCAATCATACTGCTGGGCTATGCGATTCTGACACAGGTGGTTAAGACATGGTTTATTCGCAGGTTTGGAGAATGATGGCGGTGGCGAGGAGAACTTATTCATTGAGCAAGAAGTCACAATATGGTATTTCAGGAAGGTTATAATATGACGAATACAGACAACAGACAACAGCGCTCTCTCTTACAAAAAATTGCACGTCGAGTGATGACGGAAAGAGGATTTTTTCCGGATTTTTCTCCTCAGGCAATCGCCGAACTCGATGAAATCCACGGGCCGGCGACGCGAACTGAGGAATCGACGCGAGATATGGGGAACCTTCTATGGTGCTCCATCGACAACGACGATTCGCGTGATCTGGACCAGCTTACCGTTGCCGAAGCCATGCCCAACGGGGCCGCAAAGGTCCTTGTCGCCATTGCCGACGTTGACGCTGTCGTCAAGAAGCAATCGGTTCTTGACGACCATGCGCGGCAAAACACCACCTCGGTTTATACTGTTGCCGAGACGTTTCCGATGCTGCCCGAGAAGCTTTCCACGGACCTTACCTCTCTCAGCTTTGAATCAGACCGTCTTGCCATCGTCATTGAAATGATTATCGCCGGGGACGGGTCGCTTCAGAGTTCGGACATCTATGGAGCTACAGTTCGTAATCGTGCAAAGCTTGCCTACAATAGCGTTGCCGCCTGGCTCGAAGGTAATGGCCCGATGCCGCAAGGTATTGGTGCAGTCAAAGATCTCGACGAGAACATTCGACTTCAGGATCGTGTGGCCCAGAAACTGAAAGCGCTACGGCACCTGAACGGTGCGCTCGACCTCGAAACAATAGAGGCACGTCCGGTTTTTGACGGAGATGAACTCAAGGACATGGAAGCCGAAAAAAAGAACAGGGCCGAAGAAATTATTGAGGATTTCATGATCGCTGCCAACGGTGTTACCGCACGATACCTCGCGTCCAAAAAGTTTACGTCGCTGCGGCGCGTAGTCCGCATACCCAAACGCTGGGACCGGATCATAGAGCTTGCCGCAGAGCGGGGCACAACGCTGCCCAAGGAGCCCGACTCAAAGGCACTGGAGCAATTCCTGGTATCGGCGAAAGCCGCTGATCCTCTCCGCTTTCCTGATCTGTCTCTCAGTGTCGTCAAGCTTATGGGTGCGGGTGAATACGTCGTTGAACTTCAGGGCGACAGTGTCGCCGGGCACTTCGGTCTTGCGGTCAAGGACTATTCTCACTCCACCGCACCGAACCGCCGATTCCCCGATCTGATTACACAACGGCTGCTGAAAGCAGCAATGGCGGGACATTCCCAGCCCTACGAGAACGACGAATTGGAATCGCTCGCAAAGCATTGCACCGAAGAGGAAGACGCAGCGACAAAAGTTGAACGGCAGGTCACAAAATCCGCGGCAGCAATGCTGCTGGAATCGAGGATAGGGGAGCAGTTCGATGCCATTGTTACCGGCGCATCCGACAAAGGCACGTGGGTCCGTCTTCTGCATCCGCCCATTGAAGGAAGATTGGAGAGCGGTTTTGAAGGCATGGACGTCGGCCACGAGCTCCGCGTGCAGCTGGTCCGCACAGATGTGGAGCGCGGATATATCGACTTTAAGAGAGTAGTGTAGATATACTGCTCCCAGTTAAGGATAGGGTAGTATTTTTCAACGGGGAGCACTACAATATACTTACGGTAAAAGATGCGGCGAGATAAAAAGGATACTGCGAAAAAAATGGCTTGGCGTAAATTCTGGACTGGATAACGATAACGATTATCGCTGATTAGAATTGATAATGAAATGGTTTATACGATTAATCATATTTAAAGTGGTGTAAGGCCGATAAAGGTCTTAAGTTAGTATGCTGCCGGAAAAACTTGTCTTTGATTATTCGACACCAAAAACACTTCTTATTAAACTAAGCGGCGATTGGCAGATTTCCGCCGGTCTTCTTTCGACAGATGAGGTTACTTCGCAACTCAATAGTCATCTGGATGTCGCACAAATTAATATTAGTGTTTCACAAGAGTTAAAGTGGGACAGCGGGCTTATTTCTTTTTTGCTTAAGTTGACCAGGGAGTGTGAGCATAAGAATATTAGTGTCGCTCGCGAAGGGCTGCCGCAGGAAGCGCAGAAACTGCTCTCGCTTGCTTTAAAGATACATGAAAAAGGCATTTCGTCTCCAAACGCGAGCGAGTCATTTCTTGAAAAAACAGGGGAGAAAGTTTTACAAATTATCGAAAGCTTGCGTTCAGGGCTTGAGTTCTTAGGTGATATCGCTGTTTCTTTTGGCCGCCTGATTACAGGTAAATCATATTTTCGCTGGGATGATTTTATGTTAATCGTGCAGAGATGCGGGGTCGAAACTTTGCTGCTTGTTTCTTTGATAAGTTTATTAGTAGGCATGATTCTTGCCTTTGTTGGGTCAATACAGCTTAAAGTATTTGGGGCTCAAATATTTATCTCCGATATGGTCGGAATCGCCATGGTGCGCGTATTGTCGGCAGTGATGACAGGTATTATTGTGTCAGGCCGCATCGGGGCGTCTTTTGCGGCGGAGCTGGGGATGATGCAGACAAACGAGGAAATCGATGCGCTTAAAACGTTAGGCGTTTCTCCTGTTGAGTTCTTGGTCATACCGCGCATTCTGGCATTAGTA
Organism: Sedimentisphaerales bacterium; assembly: GCA_050012515.1. Classification (GTDB taxonomy): domain Bacteria; phylum Planctomycetota; class Phycisphaerae; order Sedimentisphaerales; family Anaerobacaceae; genus Fen-1362. Next base: position 258,194 of record JBEKHA010000002.1, read on the forward strand.
ATTATGATGCCAATCCTAACCATATATGCGGACCTTATGGGCATATTAGGCGGTTTTATTATCAGCGCGGGGATGCTTAATCTTAATCCGATAGAATATTTGAATCATACCCAGCAAGCTATAAAACTTAGTTATGTGTGGGTAGGGCTTATTCACAGTATTGTTTTTGGTGTGATTGTTGCAGTTGCCGGGTGCCTGCGCGGTATTGAGTGCGAAAGAAACGCAGCCGGCGTGGGAATCGCAACTACCTCGGCAGTGGTGACAGGAATAACCGGTATTGTAATTGCAACTGCAATTATAACATATATTTGTCAGTTTTTGGGCGTATAGCTTATGGATTCAACAACGCAGCCCGTTCTTGAAGTACGAGACCTTGATTTGGGATATGACGATTACGTCGTGATGCGTAATCTTAGCTTTAGTGTAAATAAAGGCGATATCTTTATTGTTATGGGGGTAAACGGATGCGGCAAGAGCACTTTGCTTAAGAGTTTGATTGGCCTCAGGATGCCGGTTAAGGGCAAGGTTTTATACTACGGAAAGAGTTTTTGGGATGAAGATGAAGCAGGGCAGAAAAATATTATGCGGTGTTTCGGCGTTCTTTATCAGGGCGGAGCGCTATGGAGCTCTTTGACGGTAGGAGAGAATGTCGCGCTTCCTTTACAACTGTACACAAAGTTATCCTGCCAACAGATACAGGAAGTAGTAGCGTTGAAACTTTCGTTAGTGGGATTGGAAGGATATGAGGATTATTTCCCTTCGGGAATAAGCGGGGGAATGCGTAAAAGAGCGAGCCTTGCGCGGGCAATTGCGCTTGACCCGGACATTATTTTTTTCGATGAGCCGTCGTCCGGGCTTGACCCGATAAACGCGAGAAAACTTGATGATTTGATTCTTGAGCTACGAGACGGTTTAGGCGCTACAGTAGTTGTTATTACGCATGAGCTCGCCAGTATTTTTGCTGTTGGGAATAATTCAGTGTTTCTTGACACGGAAAGCAAATCTATGATTGCTACAGGTGACCCCAAGGTCTTGCTGGCTAATTCCAAGGACCCCAGGGTTATCCAGTTTTTAACGAGAGCAAGAGCGCAAGGAGCTTAAACGATGAGCAGAAAAGCGAACAAAACAGTGATTGGTTTATTTATAGTAGGGGCAGTGGTGCTGCTGATAACAGGGATAGTGGTTTTCGGTTCGGGGACACTATTTAAACGGACAAATAAATTTATTTTGTACTTTGACGGTTCCGTTAAAGGCCTTTCCGTAGGAGCGCCGGTTACGTTTCGGGGAGTCAGTATCGGTACTGTAAAAGACATAAGCCTGATCTATGACTCAAATGCCGGGACTATTATGCTTCCCGTGATTGTCGAGATCGAACATGGCCGCATTAAGGGCGCCCCCAGTTTTGGGGAATTGGACGGAGATAAGAAGATGATTGCGCTTGGTCTGCGGGGAAAGCTTGAAGTGCAGAGTTTTTTAACCGGTCAGCTTATGATTTCATTTGATTTTTATCCGGACAGGCCGGCGCAACTTCGCGGTATCCAGAAGCAATATCCGGAGCTTCCCACACTTGCGACCTCTCCGGATATCTTTGAGCTTATGAATGGACTACCAATTAAAGAAATTGCGAAGAATTTAGAGGCCACCGTCAAAGGGATTAATAGATTGGTAAATTCAAGCGATTTGCAGAGAAGCATTTACGAGTTTCAGGATACGCTCCAGCAGACGAAACAGACAATGCGAGCATTGCGTTTACTTGTCGAATATCTTGAGCAGCATCCGGAAGCGATTTTAAAAGGAAAACCAGCCATTAAAGGAGAATAAGATGAAGCAAATAATTATTCGTTATTGTGCGGTTATGGGTGCTGCGTGCCTTGCCCTGGTTTTAAGCGGCTGCATGTCTGTGCCAAATAGTCCAACACCGCGGTTTTATATGCTCCAGGCCGCAGATGAAAATCAAGTAAGCAAAAAAACAAATATCGCTTCCGATGTGGTTATTGGTGTCGGGCCGGTTAAAATTCCGGGATACCAGGACAGGCCGCAAATTGTGACGCAGGACAAAGAAAAGATGCTTAAATTCGCTCAATTCGACCGCTGGGGGGAACCTCTTGATTTTGGGATGAAGCGTCTGATTGGAGAGAATCTCGCGGTTATGCTTCCGGAGGCAAAATTTACTTTGTATCCCTGGAATTCATCCGTTCCTGTTAAATACCAGGTGGTCGTAGAAATTATTCAACTGGACAGCAACCTTGATGAGGATCTGTTTTTTGTTGCGCAATGGCTGGTTATTGATGTGCAAAATGCGAAAACTGTGATTATAAAAAGATCGGAATTCCGGCAGTCGATCATCCCGCATAATTACTCCGGTTTAGCCAAAACGTTAAGTATGGCTTGCGCGTCATTAAGCAGTGAGATCGCTGAAGCGCTGGCAACGCTTGAAACTCATTCTTAAAACAAAAGAGGATGCTTCGGTATTAAGAGAGTGGTTAAGGAAAAGGAGAACCAATGCCAAAACATCACATATTGAACGCCACTTCAAGTGGCAGATTGTGCTGACGGAGACCAAATGAAAAAAAGTAGTTCAATTACGGCATTGTTCCTGGATATCGGCGGCGTTTTGCTCACCGACGGATGGAGTCACGCGTCCCGCAAACTGGCGGCCAAGACGTTCGACTTGAATCCGAAAGAGATGGAAAGCCGGCATAACCAGGCCTTCGACACTTACGAGCTGGACAAGCTCACTTTGGAAGAATACTTGAGTCGCGTGGTGTTTTACCAGAAGCGATCGTTCACACGGACTCAGTTTCGGAAATTCATGTTCGCTCAGTCGAAGCCATATCCCAAAATGATCGAGCTGGTCCGCCGGCTTAAGGCACGGTATGGATTGAAGATCGTCGTGGTCAGCAACGAAGCACGGGAACTGAATTCGTATCGAATTCAAAAGTTCAAGCTTGATGGGTTCGTGGATTTTTTCATTTCTTCCTGCTTCGTCCGCTTGCGAAAGCCCGATGCGGACATCTTTCGTGTTGCGCTAGATATCGCGCAGGTTCCGGCCAATCAGGTTGTATATATTGAGAACCTCCCGATGTTCGTCCAGATTGCGGAAGGTTTGGGGATTCGAGGTATTTGTCACACGGATTACAAATCCACGTGTGCGAAACTGGCTTTTTGGGGATTGGGGGTTGCAGAATGACAAACCAGTCAGCCACAAAACCGACTCACGCTACCGTGCTGACAATCAATGGCGGCTCATCGAGCATCAAGTTCGCATTGTTCGAGACCGGTGACCCGCTACGACGGATTCTGGAAGGCGAGATTGAGCGGATTGGATTGCCGGAGGCCACTTTGCGGGTGAAAGGTTTGAACCAGGCGGACAACTTTTCGCGGTTAGTGAAGGCGCCGGATCATACGGTGGCGGTGGGCGCTCTGATGGATTGGATCGAGGAACGCGGCGGGCGCGATGCATTGACCGCGGTGGGGCATCGCGTGGTGCATGGCGGGCCGAAGTATAGCGAGCCGCAGCGAATTACCGCGGAAATGGTTGAGGAACTGCGCCAGCTCAGTCCATTCGATCCTGAGCATTTGCCGGAAGAGATACTGTTGACCGAAGCGTTTCATCGCCGATTTCCTGACCTGCCCCAGGTGGCGTGTTTCGACACGGCTTTTCACCATGACTTGCCGCGCGTGGCCCGGTTGTTGCCTATCCCGCGCCGCTACGAAGCGCAGGGGGTGCGGCGGTACGGATTTCATGGGTTGTCGTATGCGTTTCTAATGGGAGAACTGGCCCGCTTAGCCGGGTCGGAAGCGGCTCAAGGCCGGGTCATCCTCGCCCACCTCGGCAATGGGGCAAGCTTGGCGGCGGTGCGTGAAGGCAAATCCGTGGATACAAGCATGAGTTTCACCCCGACAGCCGGGGTGCCAATGAGCACCCGTTCTGGCGATATTGATCCCGGACTGGTTTGGTATCTGGCGCGCACTGAAAAAATGAGCGACAAGCAATTCAACGAGATGGTCAATTTCCAGTCCGGTCTGCTCGGCGTGTCGGAGACCAGTTCCGACATGCGTGACTTGCTCGACCGTGAAACGAAGGACGTGCGTGCGGCTGAAGCGGTCGCGATGTTTTGTTACCAGGTCAAGAAATGGATCGGCGCATTCGCGGCGGCGTTGGGCGGACTGGATACGCTGGTATTCGCCGGTGGCATCGGAGAGAATGCGTCCACGGTCCGCGCCAGGATTTGTGACGGACTGGGATTTCTTGGAATCGAACTTGAAGAAAAGCGAAACGCGGCAAATGAGGGTGTGATTTCCGCACAGACCAGCCGAGCCACTGTTCGCGTTATTCGCACGGACGAAGAACGCATGATAGCCGAGACGGTTTGCCGTGTTCTCAGTCTTGGCTGAAAAAAGGAGAATTGAATCATGGATACAAAAACTCTTTCCCCGGAACTGCTCCACAAAATGGATGCCTACTGGCGTGCTGCCAATTATTTATCGGTCGGGCAGCTCTATCTCTGTAACAACCCTTTGCTTCGGGAGCCGCTGAAACTGTCACACGTGAAGTCGATGCTGCTCGGGCATTGGGGCACTACACCGGGGCAGAACTTTATTTATGTGCATTTGAACCGGGTCATCAAGAAGTATGACCTGAATATGTTCTATATCGCCGGCCCCGGTCACGGCGGCCCGGCTATTGTGGGCAATGTTTACCTCGAAGGCACATGGAGTGAAGTTTATCCGAACGTTACCCAGGACGAATCCGGACTTAAAAAGCTGTTTAAGCAATTTTCGTTTCCCGGCGGTATTTCCAGCCATGTTGCGCCGACGACGCCGGGGTCGATTCATGAAGGTGGAGAGTTAGGATATTCGCTAAGTCATGCCTTTGGGGCCGCGTTCGACAATCCCGATCTGGTCGTTGCTTGCGTTATCGGTGACGGAGAAGCGGAAACAGGCCCGCTGGCAACGGCATGGCACTCCAACAAGTTTCTCAATCCGGTCACCGATGGAGCCGTGCTGCCTATTCTGCATCTCAATGGCTATAAAATAGCCAACCCAACTGTGTTGGCCCGCATAGAGCATGAGGAATTAGATCAATTCTTGCGAGGCTGCGGCTGGACACCTTACTTTGTAGAAGGGGATGAGCCGGAAGTGATGCATCAACTCATGGCCGGTACCATGGAAAAAGCCATCGAAGACATCAAGCATATCCAAAAGAATGCGCGAGACAAAAATGACACCACTCGGCCTCGCTGGCCGATGATTGTCTTCAACTCACCTAAAGGCTGGACCGGACCGAAAGTCGTCGATGGCCTGCAAATCGAGGGCACCTTTCGAGCCCACCAGATTCCATTATTGGTGGATTCCGAGCATCCTGATCATTTAAAGCTCCTTGAGAGCTGGATGAAAAGCTATAAGGCAGAGGAACTCTTCGATGAGCAGGGCCGCCTGAAACCGGAACTGGCCGAACTTGCGCCCAAGGGCGAACGGCGTATGGGCGCTAATCCTCATGCCAATGGCGGGTTATTATTGCACGACTTGATTATGCCGGACTTTCGAAAATATGCAGTTAAGGTGCCGTCTCCGGGATCTGTCGAGGCCTCAGACGCGCATATGCTTGGAGAGTTTCTGCGCGATGTGATTAAACTCAATAAGGATCAACGAAATTTCCGGATATTCGGTCCCGATGAAACGCTTTCCAACCGTTTGAATTGCGTTTTTGAGGTCACCAACCGACAGTGGGAAGCCCGGACGGTAGAGAATGATGAATTTCTTGCATCCGATGGCCGGGTTATTGAAATGTTGAGCGAGCATCAATGTGAAGGGTGGCTCGAGGGATATCTGCTTACTGGAAGGCACGGGTTGTTTAATTGCTATGAGGCGTTCATTCACATCATTGATTCGATGTTTAACCAGCACGCCAAGTGGCTGAAAGTTTGCGCGGAATTGCCGTGGCGACGGAAAATTGCTTCGCTTAATTACCTGCTCGCCTCCCATGTCTGGCAGCAAGCTCATAACGGTTTTACCCATCAAGACCCGGGCTTTATCGATCATGTGGTAAACAAAAAAGCCTCTATAGTGCGCGTGTACCTTCCGCCGGATGCAAACTGCCTGCTGTCGGTTTGGGATCATTGTTTGAGGAGTCGGCATTACGTTAACGTTGTGATCACGGGCAAATACCAGGCGCCTCAATGGTTGACTATGGATGCCGCCGTCAAACACTGCACCGCGGGGATTGGCGTATGGCGATGGGCAAGTAACGATAAAGGCACGGAACCGGACGTAGTGATGGCCTGCTGTGGCGACGTGCCTACACTGGAAACGCTCGCCGCTGTTTCCATCCTGCGTAAACATCTGCTTGATCTAAAAATACGCGTGATAAATGTTGTCGACTTAATGAAACTGGAACCGAATACGCAACATCCGCACGGATTGAGCGATCAAGACTTCGATGAATTATTCACTAAAGACAAGCCGGTCATATTTGCGTTCCACGGATATCCTTCGCTGGTTCATCGGCTGACCTACCGCCGAACCAACCATGAAAACATGCATGTTCACGGCTATAGGGAAGAGGGCACCATCACAACGTACTTCGACATGACGGTTTTAAACGGTCTTGATAGATTCCACCTGGTACTAGATGCGATAAATCGGCTGCCGCAGTTGGACGCCAAGGGGGCCTACCTGAAGCAAATGATGCAGGACAAGCTCATTGAACACACGCAGTACATCGACAAGCACGGCGAAGATATGCCGGAAATTCGCAACTGGAAATGGGGTCTGGGCAAAGCGGGCAAATATGTGTGAAGCCCGTACTATAAAAAAACTCATCTTATAAGTTTGAAGGTTCGTCTTGTCTGTTGCTGAAAGAAACGGCACAAGTTAAGGGATATATAAAATTGTCTTGTGGGAAAAAACCAAAAATCAATTATTCCTAACAAAAATCATATCCGCACCTAAAAACAGCTTTTAATGGATTAATCTGAGCCATCGATTTGCAACAGACATGCTCATTTGAGCTACTGTTACGCTTCGGTCAGCATCATAAGTTTTTTTACAATCATTAATCGCTTATTGGTAGATATTTACAAAACGCTGTTTAGGATTGTCGATCCGATGCTCATAAGAGGCGAAAGACCAACGAGTGTTAACCATATTTTCTTGCAAGTTCCTGTGCTAATTGCAGTTCGGAGTTATTATTTAGGAGGATCGTCAGAAAAGCATTAAGCAACGGTTCAAACGAAGGACAGTTGCCCCGATTTTTTTAGGAGGAAATGGTAACCCTACAATAAATCAACTGGGTCGATGTCGATAGTGATTGTGACGGCGGGGCGGACAGGGGGAGAATTACGGAGGGTGGTAAATAGCCGGTGCAAAATGGCGGGCTGGGGGGCCTGAAGGATTATCTGCATACGATGGAAGGTCTGGATTCGGCTGATAATCGCCTGTATGGGGCCGCGAACCCGGATTTGTAATTTTTCGTCGGATACGATGCGGTCGATTTTTTCTCGTATAAGTTTGGAGGCAAGTTCGAGTTTTTCAAATGTCCTGTCACGAAGGGTAATCAGTGCTAATCGCCAGAAGGGGGGCAGGTTGCAGGCGTTTCGATGAGTCAATTCTTCTTTTACGAAGCCCTCGAAATCGCCTTTGAGGGCGAATTGAATCGCGGGCTGATTGGTTAAAAAGGTCTGAATAAAGACGATGCCTTTTTTGGCGGAGCGGCCCGCGCGGCCGGCGACCTGTGAAATCAATTGGAACGTGCGTTCGTTGGCGCGGAAATCGGGGAGATACAGCGAGGTGTCTGCGCTGATGATGCCGACGAGGGTTACGTTGGGAAAGTGCAGGCCCTTGGCGAGGATTTGAGTGCCGGCGAGGATGTTGATTTTGCCCTCGCTGAAATCGCGCAGGACGCGGTAGTAGTCGGCGCCTTTCATTGAGTCGCTGTCGACGCGGGCGACTTTGGCGTTTGGGAATTTTCGGGCGAGGTCCTCTTCGAGACGCTGGGAGCCGAGGCCTATCATAGTCATACCTTTGCGGCAGAGGGGACATTTTTCGGGGACAAGGGTTTGTGAGCCGCAGTAGTGGCAGATTGCGAGGCCTGAGTGCATGTGCCTGCCCGTGATTGTGGGGATTGGCGCGATTTGCCTATCGGGTGTTTTATGGAAGGTCAGCGTTACATCGCAATTTCGGCACCGCAGGATGTGTTTGCAGGATGGGCAGAATATGAAGTTGCTGTAACCACGGCGGTTGAGGAGCAAAATCGCCTGCTCGTTTCTGGCGAGTGTTTCGGCCAGTTGATTTGTCAGCGGATCGCTCATAAGTTGCGAGGCGAAATCCTTCATATCGACGAGCCGCATTTCGGGGAAGGGCAGGTTCATCACGCGTTTGGGCAGGCGAACCATATTGAAGAACGCCCGTTTCGTTTTACAGTTTTGGAGGGTTTCCAATGATGGGGTAGCGCTTCCTAAAAGGCAATGGGCGTTGCATAATTGTGCGCGTTTGATTGCGACGTCTCTGCCATGGTATCGGGGAGTAGTGTCCTGTTTGTAGCTTGGCTCGTGTTCTTCATCGACGACGATGAGGCCGAGGTTGGCCAGCGGAGCGAAGACGGCGGAGCGTGCGCCGATAACGACGTCGGCTTCGCCCGATTTTATTTTGTGCCATTGGGTATTACGCTGCGGGGCGGTGAGGCCTGAGTGCATAACCGCGATGCGGTAGAATCTTGCGCTGAAGCGCTGAATGGTCTGGGTGGTCAGCGCGATTTCGGGGAGCATTACGATTGCGGTTTTGCCCTTATGAATAGTTTCTTCGATTGTTTTTATGTAAAGCTCGGTTTTGCCGCTGTCGGTGACGCCAAAAAGGAGCGTGACGCCGAATTTGTCTTCGTTGATTCGGCTGATGATGTTTGCGAGGGCTTTTTGCTGGTCGTCGTTGAGGATGACTTTTTCCCGTTTAATTAGCATGCCTTCGGGCATAGCGGGCAGGGATTTGAGGACGGTCCGCTGAGCTATTTTGATAACACCTTTTTCTGCGATATTCTTGACGGGGACATCGGTGCAACTGGCGACTTCGAGCAAATCGTCGAGTTCCATTGCTGATTCGATTTCAAAGGCGTTTGCGTTTCGTAATTGCTGAACAACCTGTTTTTGCTTTTTGCCTTTTATCCGGTCTGCGATTTTGTCGATTTCTTCCGGGGCGACGGCTAAGTAAACATATTTTTGTTTCCTTTCACCTGCGCCTTTTTTGACGGCCCCGGGGACGATTGCGCCGAGCACCATTCCAAGGGGGCATACATAATAATCGCTAATCCATCGGGCCAGCTCCATCAGGCCCGCGTCAACGAGCGGCTCTTTGTCAACGACAGCCGATATCGCTTTGAGTTTGAATTTTTTGCCCTTATCTTTCTGTGGTGTATTTCCGGTGTTATCCACGCAGAAGCCGGTTTCGAGCTTGTTTGATTTTCCGAAGGGTGCTTCGATTCGCTGGCCTGCGGCGATGGGCCAGAGCTTGTCGGGCACGAGGTAATCGAATTCGGCATCGACGCCCGACTCGAACGCCACGCGGATAATATGGCCCGGCGGGATTTTGTCGGTTTTATCCTCGCCGAATAAGCTGTTTTGCTCATATTTGCTCATATCGCAGGGATTATAACACGGACTGACACGGACTTAAACACTGACTGACGCTGACTGTAATGTTTAATGAGGATATGTGTGATTTAGAGTTTTAATTGTTCGCTTGCGGTGGAATGACTGGAAATAACAGCAGTTACATTGCCGGGACTATTTCGGGATATAACTGGCCGGTCGGGCTTATTTTGAAGACGTAGATTAGGCCGGGGCGAAGTTCGGAATATACGGCGTTGCCGTAAATAGCCGTGATGCCATCCCGTTTTAGCTTCTCCACGTTGTTGGCCAAATCCCAGATATTCGACCAGAACATTTCTCTTTGCTTAATTGATAGCCGGCTCATTAAATCCGCGTATCTTGCGGGTTCAGCGCCGGGCGATTCAATCGTGAAGCCATCCTGCGGGGCCATAGTTTCGCCGTAGATTCTTCGCCACAGGTACATCGCCCGCTCACGGCCATCCAGCACCATTTTGTTGTCGAATTTCACTATCAGGGCGTCGAAGTGAATGACGTCGCCTTCGATTGTGTAGTCCTTTTCGAGGATTTTTTTTGTTTTGTCGTCTCTGGCTGTTTCGACGAATCGTAAGGTAGTAACCAGCTTATTGTTTTGCGTTTCCTGCTTTATTACCTTTGCGTAGCCGATTTGTTCCTCGGCGGTGAGGTTTGTGATTGCTTCCTTGAGCTGCTTATTTTCGCTGAGCAACTGATGAATGGTTATTTCCTTCAACAGGTATCCCCGCCCGAAGTAGCCGACGGCGACAAGACCGATTACAAGCAGGAGCAAGACCGTAATTCTGATTTTAGCAGTTCTCATATTTATCCTTTAGCTCGGCAACGTGAAGCCCCTGAACATAAAATACGCGGCGGCGAGCAGGCACAACCCCGCCCAGAGGAAATCGAGTTTGAGCGGTTGCTTCATATATACGACGCAAAAGACCGCGAAGACGCTCATAGTTATAATTTCTTGGATGATTTTCAACTGTGCCAGCGAGAAGAACTGAAAGCCGATACGATTGGCGGGGACCTGCAGGCAATACTCGAAAAACGCGACTGCCCAGCTTACTAAGATGGCGATGAGCACTGCCTTGCCCTTCAGGTTCTTCAGGTGCCCGTACCAGGCATAAGTCATAAATAAATTTGACCCAATAAGCATCACAATCGGTGTCATCCATCTCATAAACTTCTTGTCCTTAATATACGACCATCATCCGGTTATCGTTCCCATACTTCATCGACCAATACGGCTTTGGGCAATCAGCGTCAATATCGAAATTTCAGTGTTACGCCTGAGGCGGGATTGGTATTGATTATTGTCCCGTATAATCATAACATAAACCGTTTTAAGAACGAAATTAACCTTAGAAACGGAAACGGTGCCGATTTACGAATATAAATGCGATGACTGCGGCAAGATGACCGAATTGCTGGAGAGTTCCGGCAGCAAGGGCGAGCGAAAATGCGCCCACTGCGGCAGCGGGAAGCTGAAAAAGCAGTTTTCGGTGTTCTCGGCGCAGGTCAAGGAAGGACAGTCGAAAAAGTGTTTCGGGTGCAGCGATAACAGCTGCCCACATTCCAAAAGATAAAACAAAAAGGAAAAAGTAAAAAGTAAAAATGGAAGAGCGAAAAGGATTATACAAATTTAACGAGATTGAGAAGAAGTGGCAGCATAACTGGGAGGCCGGCAAGACGTTCGCGGCTGTCGATTGTGATACAGGCAAACCCAGGTATTACGTTCTCGATATGTTCCCGTACCCAAGTGCGCAGGGACTGCACGTGGGGCATCCTGAGGGTTATACCGCCAGCGATATAGTCGCCCGCTATAAGAGGATGAAGGGTTTTAATGTTCTGCACCCGATTGGGTGGGATGCGTTTGGTTTACCCGCGGAGCAATACGCGATAAAAACGGGGACGCATCCCGCTCAGACCACGCACAATAACGTCGATGGAATGCGCAGGCAAATCAAGGCGCTTGGTTTCAGCTACGACTGGGACAGGGAGGTTAATACCACCGACCCGAATTATTACAAATGGACGCAGTGGATATTCCTGAACCTTTTTAATAGCTGGTTTGATGAAAAACAGCAAAAAGCAATGCCCATTAAAGAGCTGCCTATACCAGCGGGGCTGAGTGACGCTGAAAAGCGAAAATATATCGATGAGCATCGATTGGCTTATGAAGCCGAAATGCCCGTAAACTGGTGTCCCGCTTTGGGGACGGTGCTTGCCAACGAGGAAGTGGTAGGGGGGGTAAGCGAACGAGGGGGACACCCGGTAATCAGAAAACCTCTTCGGCAGTGGCTTTTGCGTATAACGGAGTATGCCGAGCGATTGCTTGGGGACCTCGTTGAAGTTGACTGGCCTGAGCCAATCAAGGAAATGCAGCGAAACTGGATTGGCAAGAGTATCGGCGCGGAGGTCGATTTCAAGGTTGATGGTCGAAATGACAATATCCGGGTCTTTACGACTCGGCCCGATACACTTTTCGGCGCGACCTATATGGTTCTCTCGCCTGAGCATCCGCTTGTTGACATAATAACAACGAAGGACAATAAGAATGCGGTGAAAAAATACCGCGAGGAGGCGGCCCGCAAAAGCGACCTTGACCGCACTGACCTGGCGAAAGAAAAGACCGGCGAATTTACCGGCGCATACGCGATCAACCCTGTCAACGAGACGAAAATACCGATTTGGATTAGCGATTACGTTCTTATAAGCTACGGGACGGGCGCGATTATGGCGGTGCCCGCGCATGATGACCGCGATTTCGAATTCGCGAAAAAATTTAATCTTGCGATTATCCAGGTAGTTGAGCCGCCTGATGCGGAGCAAAGGGAGTTGGTTAAACAAGGCAAGTTATGCTTTACCGGTGACGGCACTGCGGTAAACTCAGGTCAATTCACGGGACTTAAGACGCCCGAATTCAAGGAGCGGATTAGTAAGTGGCTTGAGGAAAGAAGGCTTGGTAAAAAAGCGGTTAATTATAAGCTTCGCGACTGGCTTTTCAGCAGGCAGCGATACTGGGGCGAGCCGATTCCTCTTGTGCATTGTGATAAATGCGGGATAGTGGGCCTGCCTGAATCAGCGTTGCCGTTGAAGTTGCCCGATATGCAGGATTACACACCGCCCGCGACGGGTGAACCGCCATTGTCGAAGGCGACCGAATGGCTAAAGACGACCTGTCCGCAATGCGGCGGGCTTGCTTTGCGTGAGACGAACACGATGCCGCAGTGGGCGGGAAGCTGCTGGTATTATCTGCGGTATATCGACCCGAACAACAATAATCGCTGCTGTGATGGCGTGAAGGAAAAATACTGGATGCCTGTTGACCTTTACATAGGCGGGGCGGAGCACGCGGTTTTGCATTTGCTGTATTCGCGTTTCTGGCACAAGTTCCTTTTTGATATTGGTTACGTCAGCACCAAAGAGCCGTTCAAAAAATTGGTCAACCAGGGGATGATTCTCGGCGAAGACGGCCAGAAGATGAGCAAGTCGCGCGGCAACGTTGTTAATCCCGATAAGGTTGTTGCCGATTACGGTGCGGATTCGATGCGCCTTTACGAGATGTTTATGGGGCCGCTGGAGGCGGTCAAACCCTGGAGTATGCAGGGGGTCGAGGGCGTGCATCGGTTTTTGCAGCGTGTCTGGCGATTAATTATTAATGAAGACACGGGCAATCTTAACGCCGCTATTGCGGATGCCCAGCCCGATGAAGCGACAACGCGATTGCTGCACCAGACAATCAAAAAGGTGGGCGGCGACGTCGAGACGTTTGGTTTTAATACGGCAATCAGCTCGATGATGATTCTCGTTAATCATCTTATAAAGCAGCTCGTTTTGCCGAAGTCGGTTGTTGAGCAGTTAGTGCTGATTTTGTCGCCTTTTGCGCCGCATATCGCAGAGGAGCTTTGGCAAAAACTGGGCTATACCAAGACACTTGCTTACGAATCCTGGCCGAAGTTCGATCCGGAGCTGGTAAAGGAAGCCGAAATAGAATTAGCCATACAGGTCAACGGCAAAATCAAAGACAAAATCATTGTCCACGCGCAGGCGGATGATGAGCAGATAAAACAAAAGGCGCTTGCCAGCGAAAAGGTCATTGCGGCCCTTGCGGGCAAACAGCCGAAAAAAGTAATAGTAATCAAGTCCCGGCTTGTGAATATAGTAGTTTAAGCTGATATCGTGGGCCTATGTATATAGAAATCGAGGCGAAGCTGAAGGTTGATTCATTCAAGGGCATTGAAAAGAGATTAAAGGCCCTCGACGCGGAATTTTTGCGGGAGCGGCTGCATACCGACGCCTATTTCGACGATGCCAAATCATCCCTGCGAAAATCCGACAGCGCGTTGCGAATTCGCCACCAGCTTATAGGGCGACGAGACCAGGTCGTGATAACTTTCAAAGGGCCGAGGCGAAAAGGACGCTTCAAGCAAAGGCAGGAGATACAGTTCGAGGTCAGTGATGCTGAACTGGCGGAAATGTTTCTTGCCGCAATCGGGTATAAAAGAACGCTTGTGTATCAAAAGAAGCGCCGCGTCTGGCATTATCGTGACTGTGAGATTGCGCTGGATGAGTTGCCTATTTTGGGGAAGTTTATCGAGATAGAGGGGCCGGGCGAGAAAATAATCGCCGCTGTGCAGAAAAAACTGGGTTTAGAAGAGTTGCCTCATATACACGAAAGTTACGCGGTAATGATGCGAAACGGCCTGCGACGTCTGGGCAGAGAGAGCAGCAGGGTTTTCTTTAAGAAATGACCACGGTTATTTCTAAACACTATGAAACCTGATGATGGCTATATCGCTTATATAATCAATCCCAAGTCCGGCGCGAGCACCGGCGAGAAGCTGCCCGGCTGGCGATTCGAGGAATACCTGACCGGCAGGGGTTTTGAAGTTCGTATGAATCTCACCCGTTCGCTGGAGCATGCCTGCGAACTCGCTTCAGATGCCGCTGCCGATGCCAATTGTACGATGGTTGTCGCGGTGGGAGGCGACGGCACTATCAGGGAGGTTGCGCACGGGCTTTCGGGCAGCGATAAGCCGCTGCTGATTATCCCGGGCGGCACCGAAAATCTCCTCGCGAACGAATTGGGCCTTGAAAAGTCGCTCAAAACGCTGACACGAACTTTCGAGGCGGGTTTCACTCGCACCCTCGACCTGGGCAACGCCAACGGCAGGTGTTTTACCTCGATAGCCGGTTTTGGTTTTGACGGCGAGGTTGTCGCCGAGGTCAGCAGCAATCGTATCGGGCACATCAATTATTTCGATTACTTCTGGCCGCTCTGGCGAACCTTCTGGCGATATCATTTTGACCCCATTACCGTCGAGGTCGATGGCGAGCAGATTTTTGACGGGCGAGGTCTCGTTTTTGTCGGCAACATCTCCAGGTATGCCTTAGGCCTTAACATTCTCGAAAGCGCCGATTACAGCGACGGCCTTCTTGATGTCTGTGTTTACAAGTGCTCCCACAGGACGCATTTAGTCAAACATTCCGTGATGACCGTCTTTCAGCAGCACCATCACTGTGGAGACGCCATCTATCGCCAGGGCAAAAATATCACCGTCAATTCCCCGAATCCGAAACTGGCTACTGAAATTGATGGCGACCCGGGCCCGGCAGTGCCCGTCAGCATATCAATTATTCCCAAAGCGGTGCGAGTGATGGTTCCCGAAGGCGCAAAACCCGCGGGAATCAGGGCGCAAATTCTAAGGGCGCTGAAGTAACCCTTTGACAAACAGTCCTTTATAGCGGATAATCGCTCAATCACAGGTAACGAATATGCGTGCTAAAACCTTCAAAATCGGTTCTATCAATGTCGGCCTCAAGGCCCCGATGTTTCTAATCGCAGGGCCTTGCGTAATCGAGACAAAACAAATCTGTCTTGATATCGCTAATCGGCTGGCGGATATTTCCTCACGCACGGGCATAGGCGTTATTTATAAAGCAAGTTTCGACAAGGCCAACCGCAGCAGCGGTTCGAGTTTTCGAGGTCCGGGGCTGGGCAAGGGGCTTGAAATTTTAGCTGCTGTTAGGGATAAGGTTAAATTGCCCGTTATGACCGATGTTCACCTGCCCTGGCAGGCTGAAAAAGTAGCCAAGGTCGTCGATGCCCTTCAGATTCCCGCTTTTTTGTGCAGGCAGACCGATTTGCTCTGTGCCTGCGCCGAGACGGGCAAGCCGGTAAACGTCAAAAAAGGGCAGTTCCTCTCGCCCGAAGAGATGACCAACGTCGTCGAGAAGATTCGCTCGTACGGCAACGACAAAATAATGCTTACAGAACGCGGCACGTTCTTCGGCTACAATCGACTTGTCAACGATATGACTGGTATCAGTATTATGAAGAGCCTTGGCTGTCCGGTTGTCTTCGACGCGACCCACAGCACCCAGCAGCCGGGGGGCTTGGGCAATGCCACGGGAGGCAGACGGCAATTCGCCCCCATCCTCGCAAAAGCCGCGATTGCCGCTGGCGCAAACGCCCTTTTCCTTGAAGTTCATACTAACCCTCGGCAGGCAAAATCCGATTCCGCTGTTGTTATGCCCATTGAATGGGTTGAGGAACTGCTAACTGATTGCAGAAAAATCTTCGAAATAACCAGCGGAGCAAAAAATGGCTAATACGGGCAAACACCTCTACGGGCCGGTGCCTTCTCGCCGACTGGGACTCAGTTTGGGCGTAGATATTGTTCCTTTCAAGACCTGCACCCTTGATTGCATCTATTGCCAGCTCGGCAAAACCACCTCCAAAACTCTTGAGCGGAAAGAATATGTCCCGGTTAGCGACATTCTCGTCGAATTACAGGATGTTCTGGATGCCGGTCTTGCGGCCGACTACATAACCATTGGCGGCTCAGGCGAACCCACCCTGCACTCAGGTATCGGCCGGCTCATAGTGGGTATCAAAAAAATAACCTCCATTCCCGTGGCCGTCCTTACAAACAGCACGCTTTTTTACCTGCCCGAGGTCAGGAAAGATTGTGCCGCTGCAGATGTGATACTGCCTTCACTGGATGCCGGCGACCAGCAAACCTACGAGGCCATCAATCGCCCGGTCAAGCAGCTTACTTTTGACATGCTTGTTGAGGGCTTGTGTGCCTTGAAAAGAGATTATCCGGGCCAAATCTGGCTTGAGGTCTTCTTCGTTGATAAATTGAACACCGACGATGCCCAGATTGCCAAAATTTCCGAGGCGATTAAAAAAATTCGTCCCGACAAGGTTCATTTGAATACCGCCGTCAGGCCGACCGCCGAAAAAAATGTCGAAAAAGTGGCCCCCGACAAGCTCCGGGAGATAGCCCGCCGACTGTCGCCTAATTGCGAAGTCATTGCGGATTTCGTATCCGGACACTGCCGCAAAACCGCCTCCGATGTTCCTCAAACCCTGTTATCAATGCTGAAACGCAGACCTTGTTCACTAAACGACATCTGCTCGGTCCTAGGCCTCGATGCAGCCGATGCGCTGGTCTATCTCGACGAGCTTAAAAACCAGAGGGTAATCTGGTCCGAAAACAAGCAGGGTAAAATCTTCTTCGGGGCGTTTTAACTGCAACGTCCGTAAACTATTGCGACCGTGAAAATCCTCTAAAATCTCATAACAATCCTCTTCAATTTGTAAAGACCTGTGGCCTATTGGCCGATAAAACTCCTGTGGCCTTTTAGCCAGCGGCGATATTATCGCCTCCTGTAAAAAATACCCGGCCGCTTAAGTGTTCCGTATTACGACCGATAAAGAAAAGGGGAATGTCGTCCCGTGTGGATTGTTAAAACCGAAGGAATCTGGTCGCTGTGAGTAAAGCAGGCAAACAACTCATTCTCAAAAAGGGCAAACAGAAGTTTATCTTCCGTTACGAAGCCGGCTCAGAGGATAAATTGCTGGATGTCCTTGTTGACCAGGCCAAGAGCGGCCGGACCGATTTCGACTGGTTTGACGCCGCCGTCCTGAGTTTCAAGCTTACGCAGTCCCTTATATGTCAGGCCGACGAACTAATTGCTGATAAGGTAAAAGTTAAACAATAAACCAAAAACCGCGAGACCTTTCCGGCGGCTCGCAATTTTTTGTTTAGAATAAAGGTGGACAAATGGAAGACAGCGTAATTATTCAGGACTTTCTAAACTACCTCCAGTTCGAAAAACGTTTCAGCCCCCATACAGCCAAGTGCTACGGCGTTGACCTGCTTCAGTTTGGCGCCTTTCTCACCGGCCACAGCGACACAGGCGGCTCCGATATGCGAGGCCACGACGATGGGCTTGGCTCACACGACTCCGGCACGGCTACCGCGGTAGCGACCCAGACCAAGGTCGATATTGACCAGTTGCTCGCATCAGCCGATGTTAATGCCATAAGGTCGTATATGGCGTCGCTGAATGAAAAACAATACTCCAAGGCCACAATCGCACGAAAGCTTGCGACGCTTCGCAGCTTCTATAAGTTCCTGGTCAAGAGAAACCGCGTAAGCTCAAACCCCGTAGTCGGCATACGTACGCCAAAGCAGGAAAAACGCCTTCCGCGTTTCCTCGAATATGAACAGGTAAAACGCCTGCTCGAAACGCCGCCGTCAGATAGCTGGCTCGGCGCCCGCGACAGGGCGATTATGGAAACGCTTTACAGCACCGGCATGCGGGTAAGCGAAATTGTCGCGCTTAACCTCGAAGACATCGATTTCCTCGGAGAAGTCGTTCACATCAGGGGTAAAGGCAAAAAAGAAAGAATCTGCCCCATCAGTTCCTCGGTCCTGCAAATCGTCCAGCATTATATGGAGTTCAGGAACAAACGCGCTCAGCTCAACGGCAACTTCGACGGCAAGGTCCTGTTCGTCAATAAGCACGGCAAACGCCTCAGCACAAGAAGCGTCCGCCGGAAAATGGATAAATACCTCAAAATGGCGGGCCTCGACCCGGCAATCAGTCCCCATACCCTGCGGCACAGCTTCGCCACCCATATGCTTAATCGCGGTGCCGACCTCCGCAGTGTTCAGGAATTGCTCGGCCATCAGTCGCTTTCAACCACCCAGATATACACGCATCTGACGACCGGCAAGATAAAGGAAGTTTACTCCGCAGCGCATCCGAGGGAAAACGAACCGCCGAAATCTGAAAACTAATCGGATTTTGCATCGCTAAAAAAACAAGGGCCGGCTTAAAACCGGCCCTTTTGCGTTTCGGATAGTTGAATATATCGGATTAACTTGTTTTGTTGCCGTTGCCGCCGATGTATTCGGGGACAAGCTCTTTAATCTTCGTTACTATAGCGTCACGCTCGCCGATTTTCGCGATTGCCACAAGCTCTTCGATTTTCGCCCGCAGCCGGTCGCGGTCCATCGGGATATTCTTCCAGATACCGATTTTCGGGTGCCTGGTTTCCTGCATATCCTCGCCCTTTATTGAAAGCTCCTCGAATAGCTTTTCGCCAGGACGTAATCCCGTGAAAACTATCTCGATATCATCGCCCGGCCTGAAGCCGCTTAAGGTAATCAATTCCGTCGCCAAATCCACAATCTTCACCGGCTCGCCCATATCGAGCACGAAAATTTCGCCGCCCTTGCCCATCGATGCCGCCTGAAGGACGAGCTGGCTGGCTTCGGGTATTGTCATAAAATAGCGTTTCATTTCCGGATGCGTTACCGTTACGGGGCCGCCCTGTGCAATCTGTTTTTTGAAGATTGGGACAACCGAACCCTCTGAGCCGAGCACGTTGCCGAACCGCACCGTAACAAAATGCGTTTTGCTTGTTCTGTTCAAGTCCTGCACATAAGTTTCCGCGATTCGCTTGGATGACCCCATTATGCTGGTGGGATTGACCGCTTTGTCAGTGCTTATCATCACGAAACTTCCCGCGCCGAATTTGTCCGCGGCGTCCGCGACCGTGCGGCTGCCCACGACGTTGTTTTTAATCGCCTCGCCGGGATTGCCTTCCATCAAAGGCACGTGTTTGTGTGCTGCAGCGTGTATGATTACTTCAGGCCTGTATTTCTCGAAAATGCCCTCGACTCGACTCTGGTCGGTGATGTTGCACACGACGGCAGTTATAGCGATATCCGGGAATCTTTCGCGAAGCTCTCGCTCGATATAAAACAGCGGGTTCTCTGCCTGCTCGATGAGCAGCAGCATTTTAGGCCCGAAACGGCAAATCTGCCGGCACATCTCCGAACCGATTGAACCGCCCGCGCCGGTAACTAAAATCATTTTACCTTTTATGAATGCCTCTATCGAATTCATGTCAAGCTGGATTGCCTCGCGGCCCAGCAGGTCATTAATATCCACGTCGCGAATCTGCGAAACTCTGAATCTGCCCCCCGCGATATCCGTCATTGACGGAACCGTTCTGAAGCGAACCTTTGTCCCCTGGCAGACCTGCACAACGCGTCTTCGCTGGGGAACCGTCGCCGACGGCATCGCGATGGCAACTTCCTCGATGTTTTTCTCCCTGCATATCTCAGGAAGCTGTTCAACTGTCCCTAGGACCGGTATATCATGTATGTGTATGCCCTGCTTGGCGGGGTCGTCGTCGATGAAACCCACCACGTCATATTCGGCCACGGCCATTCGATGAATTTCTCGCAGAAGCGATTCGCCGGTGTTGCCTGCTCCCACAATCAAAAATCGCTTTAGTTTGCCCGCTTCGACCGTGCGGAATTCCTCGTAATACAGCCGGATAGCCATACGAAGCCCGGCGAGGAGTAATATGGTGCAGAACATATCCACAACAAATACCGCCTGGCTGATGTCAGATATATTGGGAATATTTTTTCGGACAGGGTCGATATACAGCCCCGCCACCCACAACCCGAAAATCAGTATTGTGCTTACCAATGATGCCCGCACTATGCCAGTCAAATCCGATATACCGACGTATCGCCACCACCCGCGATATTGCTTGAAAAGTCCGAAAACTACTGTTTTGATGATAATGACCAGCACCAGCAGGGTCGGATATTGCTTTGTCAGCCACTCTGTCTGTAGCTGCATATTTGATGCCGCCAGGAAGGACAGCAGCAGTGACACTGCGAACGCGGCAAAATGAGCCAGCACTATAAGAGGCCTGCGAAACTTCAAAATCGCATTAGGCACGGATTTAGAAGCCGCCGTATTTGCGGTTTTATAATTTGTCTGCTTATCAGAGTTTGGTTCAGTCATAACTTAGTATCGGCAGGCCAGGCCGCCTGCATTATAAAGATATATTCTTCAATTGTCACTTAAACGGCTGCCCGGAAACGCCGCCGGTGTGTTTATCGGACAGTTGGGGTGGTATTTTAAGACATCATATCATAACAGTTTTGGCATAATCTTACAGCTTTAATGGTCGGCGGTCAACTCAGGAGGAAGACCTTTTTATTTCTGCTGTCTCGGTGTAAACCGTTTCCAGCGGCGTCTCATCCACCTGATTTCGCATTAACGCGTATATCACGGTGTTCGACGAGAAATAAAAGCTGATTATGAATGATGCGACCAGGCCGACTATTACGAGAGCGGAAAGAAATACCAGAAACGCCGCTATTGATTCCGAACTGCTGCCGGTTGCCTGAGAGTATGCCAGCAGGCGGGAAAAAGTCGGTTCAGGCCAAATCGCGGCAATTTTATCCGTCATGCCGCGGGCGCTTTGTGTAATAGCCCCCACGCGAAGTCCCCTGTATGTTGACCACAAAAGCAGAAACGCGAAGAAGCGAACGAAGATATAACAAATCGCGCCGTAAATTACCGCTGTGGCTGTATAAAAACCCAGTCGCCAGGGTTTGGCGTAAACGTAGTTGAATGAGCGGCTTACGGCGTCCAGACCATCGGAGCCGTCATACGCGACGGCAGGAAATGCCAGATTAAGTCCGCCGATAACGCCCAGCAGGACGGCAGCTATTATTGCCCCGGCGGCAAGGGCGGGCAGCATTAAAAGCCCCGTGCCAATCTCTCCCAGGCCAAACGGGATATCGCTTATCAGGCCGACTAATACTACGAAGACGCCGGCGATTGCGATTATTATCATAGGCACGATGGGCGTTCCGAAGAAGCTCGTGAATCTTTTTGTGCTGAATCGCAGCGATTCTGTGATACCGGGTTTTTCATTTTGTGCGAATTGTAGCGCGGCGATTCGGCATATTGCGCCGCCGCCGACCGAGGCGATGCTCAGATTTATCACCGCGAAAATCAGGCAGTAAATAAAGTGATACCGGATTGCCCATTTTATTGCCCGCAGGTACTCCTGGATGTTATCCAGAATGCCGAACAGGTCGAATCTGAAAATCGCTTTTAGTGAACCGTGAAATTTCGCAATCCCAAAACCCCACATCGTCGAAAATACTCCCCTGTGGTTTTCAGTATCGGCGTTCCTTTCGATATACGAATCGAGCCGTTCCGGTGCCGTCAGGAACAGGTTAAGCTCCGTTTCGGCGCCGTTTGTCCCTGGCGTTGTTACTACCGTCTTCGACAAATCCATAAGCCAGCCGACTAAGCCCGTCATTGCTATCATACAAAACGCGATTATCAGTTTGCTCGGCTGTATCGCCATCCGAAAGCTGCGGAATATCCTCGGAAACAGCAAGCTGTCGAGAATTATGCCCGCCTGGTTTTCGCCGTTCATTTTGATTCCTTTCAAACAGCTTCGATTGCCCTGCAACACGCTCCGAATCAATGCTGCAATACCACAACCGTATTATTGGCGGATATTTGCGGCTTGTCAACCGTTTTTGGCTTTGTCCTGACTGTCTGTTTTGGCGGCCTGTTTGCCGGGTTCCTCTTTTTCATTTGCTTGTACGGCTATCCTGTAATTGCCGTCGAGCCATTTTCCCAGGTCTATCAGTTTGCATCGGTTGCTGCAGAAAGGGTAAAACTTTGCAATCCGGCTGTCCTGCCGGGTCGCATCATCGATAACCTTATCACATACCGGACATCTGCTTTTCATAATGCCCGCCAATCTAACATTCATACCCCTTTTTATAAAGGGTTTCCCTCTCTTAAGTTCGCACTTGACATTTTCGAATATATGTGATAAAATACTAGTTCTACACCCTTTTTGAGCCAATAGAAGATGTGACGACGATTGTATCCTTGTTCCGTTTAATCAATAACGAGGGGTGTGGCTGTACGCCGGTTAAATACTCCTGCTTACGACTTGCAGGGGCAGGCAACCTATCTGCCGCAGGCAGATAAATTTTTGAGGGGGGTAGAAAAATGAGACACACATATATCTCTAAAATCCTTATAACGTTTTTTGCGGTTGTTCTCTGCTTTAGCCCCGTTGGTCTGGCAGACCCTTTGGGTGCGGCGTTTACTTATCAGGGTCAGCTGACCGACGCCAACCAGGCAGCGAATGGTTTGTATGACTTCCAGTTCAAGTTGTTCGACGCCAATATTGCCGGTAACAAGTTAGGGACAGACATCAACAAGCTGGATGTAGCTGTGATTAACGGCTATTTTACTGTTGAGTTGGATTACGGAAATGCTTTTGACGGAAATAACCGCTGGCTTGAAATTAGCGTCCGTCCCAGCGAGCAGGGCGATCCCGATGTATATACGACTCTGAATCCTCGGATAGCTATACCTTATCCGCTCTACGTGGCTTCTGGTATACCTGGGCCACAGGGTCCGCAAGGTTCTGTTGGGCCGCAAGGTCCAAAAGGTGACCAAGGCAACCCAGGACCTCAGGGACTTCAGGGACCTCAGGGGCCGCAGGGTCTAAAAGGCGACAAAGGTGATACAGGGCTGCAAGGGTCGCCAGGCAACGCCGGCGGTGGAACGGGCACATTTCTGATTGCTGCTTACAATGCACCAAGCAATGTTAAGAACAGAGCAGATTACGTCTGTACGGGGGTTCACGACCAGGTTATTATTAATCAGGCATATAACGCGTTGCCTTGGTATTGGGGCGGGACATTGAATTTTAGTTGCGGTCAGTTTGTTTGTGACGGCCCAATAGAAATAAACGACCCTTACAGGCCTGCTGACCTCATTGGTGAAAGCTGGCATGACAACTGGGTAAGTGATGATTTTAGTTTCGCAGGAACAGCAATAACTTTGGCACCAGGTGCCAATTGTGGACTTCTTGAGATGTCAGGTTCCGCTAATGCCAGAATACAGAATATCTGGTTCGATGGCCAAAAGTCCACAGGCACAAGCACGGCTGCAGCTGAATGGTATGATTGGTCCGGAATTTGTATCCACAACAAGGGTGATGTCAAGATAGAGTTCTGTATGTTCAGGAACTTCCCGGCATCGGCGTTATATTTGGCTAATCACGGAAGCTGGATAAACCAGTGTGAATTTGAAGATAATAATAGTGTTGGATTGTTATTAGCCAGTATGCGGAATTTCATCAGCCATAGTTACTTTGGCAGAAATGGGCTTTCTGGTTCTGGTCATGAGAGTTTAACATTATATGCTGCCCCAGGCGATAAGACAACGGCTGAATTTATTGATAATTGTTACTTTAGCTATTGTGGTGCTAAGGCAATCGGAACTGCAGTTGATTCGCTGCCAATTTCTAATGTAACAATTACTGGCTGCCAATTTGTAAATTGGGGAATAGCGACCGGTAGTGATGCGGCTATACAACTTCGTGCCGGTGATGCTAATTATATTGTTGCTAATTGTATTTTTGATGGTCTCGGCTTACCTAACTCCGTTTGGGGTGTATATGCCACAGATGCGTGCAATTTGAATATAACAAATAACATATTCTATAACACCAATAAAGCGCCCATTTCATTCATGGGTACTGCCACTCCAAATTCTAAGGTTAGCGGTAATCTGGGTGCGGAACAAACTGCAACGGCAACAGGAGAAATTCAACCTTATGAATCAGTTGCCCTTGCGCCAGTATCAGAGAGCCAAGTGGCTGCATTGCCAGATGGGAACAGTCCTGGCAATGAAGTTCATATAAGAATGACTCTTGCTGCTTATCCAATGACTTTATCGGTAGCGCACGATGCTAATGCTGCTGGCGGAACTTCAACATATAATTTTACTACAGCCAGTAGTTATATGAGCTTCGTTTGGACAGGCAGTATGTGGAAATATATCGTGGACACTCATTGATATGAAACGCTTAATTCTACTCTCGTTGGTGTTGCTCGCTTCGACGGCAGTGGAGTTGCCATGAAAAGATTGGTTCTTATTCTGGTCTTGGTTTTTGCGTCGGTGGGTTTTGGCGATTACGGAATTGCCTTGAGCACGATAAATGGCAGCGGCGGGACAAGTGTTGGCGGGCAATATAAGCTTACCGGCACAATTGGTCAGCCGCATGAGGGATATTCAGCGGCTGGTAATTATGCATTGCAGGTCGGTTCTTGGACCGGCGGGCTTTTGTGTCTTATAGATTTCCCTGACTTTGCAGTCTTTGCCGATTCATGGCTCGAAACCGGCAGTAATCTGCCCGCAGACCTTAATGGCGATGGAGTGGTGGACATTTACGACCTGAAGCTTTTCGCCGATGAGTGGCTGTGCGCCTGTCCCTATAATTGGCCGTTGAAGTAATAGACCAAGCATACTAATTTTCTGGAATCACGCGTATTATCAAGGCGGTGTGTCTTCTTGACACATACGGCGGGGGGGCGTATCATCTGAGAAGAAATCCTTTTTGGAGTGATAAAAATGGCCAAACTTAAAAGCTGGGAACACAGACTCGCGGGGGCGCCCGACCGTCTTATGGTCGATTTCGTTGAGTCCCTTAGCATTGATAAACGGCTTTACAAATACGATATCGCCGGTTCGCTTGCGCATGCGCAAATGCTGGCGAAACGCAAGCTAATTACCAAATCCGAGTTTACGAAAATAAAACGAGGCCTCGAACGAATCGGGCGTGAAATCGCCGAGGGTAAATTCAAATTCGACAAGACATACGAAGATATTCATATGGCGATTGAAAACGCCCTTGTCAAAAAAGCGGGTAATGCCGCCAAGAAGCTGCACACGGGCCGCAGCCGCAATGACCAGGTCGCTACCGATTTGCGGCTCTGGCTGCGCGACGAGATTGACGCAATCCAGGCAAAAATCTCCGGCCTGCAAAAATCGCTTGTTGCCAAGGCGGCCAAATATACCGATGACGTAATGCCCGCATATACCCATCTCCAGCGGGCGCAGCCCATTGTTATCGCGTCGTATCTGCTGAATTTCATCGAGCAGCTCCAGCGGGATTTTATTCGCCTGGACAATTGTCGGCAGTTGGTCAGCATTTCGCCGCTCGGCGCGGGCGCGATTGCCGGCTCGACTCTGCCTTTGGACAGAAAAGACACCGCCAAACAACTTGGTTTCTCTGATATGGCTTATAGCTCAATCGACGCCGTCGGCGACCGGGATTTCTGCGCGGAATTCATTTTCGATTGTGCGCTTATATCGACGCACCTGTCCCGATTGAGCGAAGACCTGATAATTTTCTGCTCGAACGAATTCGGTTTTGTTCATATAGCCGACAGTTTCTGCACGTCGTCGAGTATGATGCCGCAGAAGCGAAACGCTGATGCCCTCGAGCTTGTTCGGGGTAAATCCGGCCGGACATACGGCGCACTTATGGGGATGCTAACTCTCCTAAAGGCGCAGCCCACCGGCTATAACCGCGATTTGCAGGAAGACAAAACTCATATCTTCGCCGCGGCTGACACAATCAGCCAGTGCCTTGATATGGTCTCCGCGGTTGTTGCGCACACGACCTTCGATACCAAACGCATCGCATCAGGTCTTGACGCCGGCTTCCTGGACGCGACCTCACTTGCGGAATATCTGGTTCGTAAAGGTATCCCGTTCCGGCAGGCACACGGCATCGTCGGCTCTCTGGTCGCGCATTGTGAAAAGCAGGGGATTAACCTCGCTGACCTGAAACTTGCCGAGTTAAAAAAGTTCTCTCCGGGAATAAAGGCCGACGTTTATAAGTCGCTCGGCGCCGCCAACGTTGTCGCGAAATACGTTACGATTGGCTCAGCAGGCCCGAAACAGGCCAAAGAGCAAATTGCCTATTGGCAAAAGCAGTTGTCCAAGCGATGAGTAACGGCGAAGACATCATTACCAGTTGGTTTGCCCGGCAGCGAAACCTGCCCGCCAACGATTTCCCCATCGGTATCGGCGACGATATGGCGGAAATCCGTCTTGCTGATGGAGTTTCGGTGCTTATCACGACCGATATGCTCCTTGATGGCGTTCACTTTGATTTGAAAACCGCAACTCTTCAGCAGGTCGGTTATAAGGCAATGGCGGCGAGTTTGAGCGATTGTGCTGCGATGGCGACTATTCCCGTTGCCGCAGTGGTCAGTGTCGGCTTGCCCGCTGGTTTTGGCCAGGCCCAGCTCAAAGAGCTTCATTCAGGGATTATCGTGGCTTGCGATAAATTCAATTGTCCGCTCATCGGTGGGGACATTACCAAATGGAACGACGCGAGTAAATTCGTAATCAACGTCGCGATGTTGTCTCAGCCCGCGGGTAATCCGCCTGTCCGCAGAAACGGCGCAAAAGTCGGCGACGCAATCTGCGCTACCGGCTTACTCGGCGGGGCGTTGCTTGGCAAGCACCTTAATTTCACACCCCGTGTCAAAGAGTCGCTCAAAATCACATCGCTTGTCAAACTCAATTCTATGATGGACTTAAGCGATGGTCTGAGCAGCGACTTGAATCGCATCTGTACCCAAAGCGGCGTAGGTGCGATTATTGACGCAAATTCAATCCCGATATCACCCGATGCCAAAAAATCCTCAGACCCATTATCTTCAGCTATCAATGATGGCGAGGATTTTGAGCTGCTTTTTACTTTAACTCAGAAAAATTACGAAATACTTAAAAAGAAGTGCGAAGCGAAGCGAAGTCCCCCATGCCTTGTTTTGCGAAGCAAAACAGTGGGGGAGAATGATTCTGTGCCGATTACCAGAATTGGAACAATTACCGATACAGGCAAAATGCAGATAAAGATGCCCGATGGCAAAATAACGGACTTGAAGCCCTCCGGCTACGACCATTTGAAATGATTGATTATTAAGATGACTATTGATGTAACAACAAATTCCGCCAATGAGACCGTTAAGTTTGGTCAGAAGTTCGGCTCGCAACTGAAGGGCGGGGAGGTCATTGCGCTTTACGGCAACTTGGGCAGCGGCAAAACACATCTCATCAAAGGAGTCGTCGCGGGTCTTGGCGCCGAAGACGCAGTTAACGAAGTTACCAGCCCGACATTTGTTTTGGTCAACGAATATTCAGGGCGACTTGAGATTTATCATCTCGATGCATACCGCCTCGATTCAATTGCCCAGTTCGAGCAAATCGGCTTTGACGATTATTGTCATCCCGGCTCAGTTGTTCTTATCGAGTGGGCAGACAAAGTTGAGCGGGCCCTGGCGGGAATCAACTATATCAAAATAGAATTGTCCCATCTTGGCCCGACAGCCAGAAGAATCCGCATTACCAATGCCCCCGATTACATACGTTTTTAAGCCGATTTATCCGGGCAGGTGATATTTTAGGTCCTTGTAATAAAAAAAAGTTGCGTGTACGCCCTCCGAAATTTGGCACTTTCCGTTAAATTCCATATACTTTAAATGAACACTGGCTACATCTTAGTAAACAGGGGGATATAGCTATTATATTAAGGGACCGGCTGGGGGGCCGTATCAGGAGGGACCGGCCCGCTTGCTGCAAAGGCGGCGGATAAACCGGGTGTTCAGGGCCGGGTTGTTTACGAGGGAAGCTGTTGTTCCAACAGCTTAGAGGGTAATTTTTAAATGATTAAAGCGAGAATCGGTTTCGCAATGATTCAGGTTTCTCTGGTGGGAGCAATTTGCAGTGTCGGCGCTGGTATTTTATCTCCTGACTTCAGCGCACGAGGCACAGGTGTCCAGGAGGCACGCTTCCTCGCGGACCTGCAGACAGTTCGTTGTCAGCTCGAACTCTACAAAATCCAGCACAACGAGCAGCTCCCGCCCACTGAGACCCTTGTGAGTTTCGAACGGGCACTGACAACGAAGGGCGCTGATAATCGCGGGCCTTATCTGTCGTCGATGCCTGTTAATCCGTTTAACGGCAGCAGCGCAGTGCGGTTCGAAAACGGCCCAAGCACCGCCGGCTCGGGTAAAGCTGGCTGGGTCATCAATCTCGCAACGGGAGCTATAAAGCCGGATGATTCTGCCGTACACGCGGCTTTATAAAAAAACACCCGTTAACCCGCCGCTCATCCTATTTCGAGCGACGGGAAAAGATGAACTCGCTGATTTCCAAATCTTTCAGCGAGTCATTCTTTTTTATGGCATACCCTTGTTGTCCGCCGGTTTCTTAACCGCCTGCATCGTCTCATAAAAAACTCCGCCGGCCTTTTTTATCGGTCCTTGCCGATTTTTAAATTACTATCTGCCACGGGGCTGGTTTAAGCCATTGCGGCTTATGAGTTTGCCGGGCGGGCTTTAGGCCTTTAAACCTTATTTTACAACGGATTCCCTTATATTTAAGCAGGTTAAGGACCTCCCCCGGCAGGCCGAAAAATTGTTAGATAAACTATTTGCTGACCGCTGCGTATGTCAGCCGGGAACGGAAAGGAACAACGAATGGCATCAAGAAAAGTCCTGGTCGTCGATGACGAAGTGCATATTGTTCACGTCGTTGCGATAAAACTTCGCAATAACGGTTACGAACCCATAACCGCCGGCAACGGGCAGGAGGCATACGACCTTGCCTGTAAGGAAAAACCGGACATTATTATCGCCGACTATATGATGCCGATTATGAGCGGCCTGGAGCTTCTCGAAAAACTCCGCGCAAATGAAGCGACCCGCGGTATTCCCTTTGTTCTTCTTACCGCCAGAAATTTTGCGATAGACGATGCCGACCAGCAGCGGCTGAATGTGTCACTGTGCCTGACGAAGCCCTTCAGCCCGAAAGAGCTGCTGAGAAACATAGAGGACATCCTCTTCCAGAAGGAACTGGTTGGTCAAACGTAATGATTGGCAGGGGGGAGGGATTTCAGGAATTGCCGCGTTTGGCGTTTGCCTGACCTTACCCCGTAAACGGAGCAGTTTATGCCTGATACAATTGCAACAGGGTTGATAGCATCAGAAATTCATGAGCTGAAAAATTTAGGCGGCCGGCTGACTGCGCTGGGCGTCAATTTCGCCGTCTGCGATTTCGAGGGCAGGCCTCTGCTGCTCTGCAAAACAGGCGAGTTCGAAACCGACCCCGTCCGGCTTGCCAAAATCGCCCGCGACTGCCTCAAACATCCCGATAAAAAAGACAAACCGCAGGACGATTCTTCAGCGGCCAGCAGGTATATTTCATCCGTTCTTATCCCCCTGACGGACGAAAAAAAGCAAACCGGCGTCGCCGTTGTTATTGACCTTGGCAATACCCCTGATATAAACAACCGGCAGCAATCGCATCTGCTTGCTGAATTGCTTCGTTTTTTCGTCGGAAAATTCACTGCCAGGCGACAATCCGTTGAGCAGATGGATATGATCAGCTCCGAGCTGGCGCAGACATACGAGGAGCTTGTTCTGCTTTATAAAATAAGCACCAATATGGAAATTGTCGAGCCGGACGCCAATTTCCTCCAGATGGCCTGCGACAGTTTGACCGAAATTGTCGGCGTCGAGGGCATCGCCATTCTCCAGGAAAAAACCGTCGATGACAAATCACGCTTCGTCCTTGTAGCTGGCGCTGGCGTCATCGATATCGACGACCGCATGACCCTCCTTCTTCATAGCCGCCTCCAGGAGGAGATGAGCAAGGGCAAAGAAGTTCTCCTGGACAGCGACTTCGATGGTTCGTTCAAATATGAATGGCCCAGAAATATTCATAATGTCATTGTTGTTCCTCTTACGAGCAAGGTTAAAACGCACCCGTCTCAGGACAAAGGCAACAAAGCCCGCATTATCGGTATGCTTGTCGCCATAAACCGCTTGGACAAGCCCGACTTCGATTCCCCTGACGCCAAGCTGTTCACCTCCGTTGCTAGCGAATGCGCTGTTTTCGTCGAGAACAATCGTCTGTTTAGCGACCTCAAGGAATTATTCATCGGCTCACTCAAGGCGCTGACTCGCAGCATCGATGCCAAAGACCGCTATACGCGTGGTCATTCGGAACGAGTCGGCTTCATTTCCAAGTGGATAGCCGAACATCTTGCCGAAGACGAAGGACTCGACCATGAGCAAATCCAAAAAATTTATCTCGCCGGTTTGCTTCACGACATAGGTAAAATCGGTATCGATGAAAAACTGCTCTGTAAAGTAGGCCGGCTCACCGCAAAGGAGAAAAACCGCCTCAGGATGCACCCATCCATCGGCGCCAATATCCTCAGCGGCATCAGGCAGATGCGAGACATCATCCCGGGCGTTCTTAATCACCACGAACGCGTTGACGGCAAAGGTTACCCCGCCGGGCTTAAGGGCGACCAGATTCCGCTTATGGGTAAAATTGTCGGGCTTGCCGACTGCTTCGACGCAATGACCTCCGAGCGCGTCTATCAGGATACCGTGAGCGTCGATAGGGCCATCGCGGAAATCGAAAATCGTCTCGGCACACAGTTTGACGAAAAAGTCGCCGCTGCTTTCCTTGAAAGCGACATTTTGCATCTCTGGGACCTTATGCAGGAGGGCGCGGTCAAGACATACGGCACCGATGATTTCACCCAGTATGGCTCAGCAGCCATCGGCACCCTCATTACCTGACAGGTTTCCTCCGGACGCAAATAGCGCCTTTATTTCCGCTTTTTACCCTTGCAGACCGCAAAAAAACTGCTAAAATGCCCTATCTGTAACTTTTGGGTCTTAATGTAGGGCGGGTTTTGGCCCGCCGGGAATATCAGAAAGGTTTATTGGAAAAATGCTGGCAAAAACAAAAAAGGAAGGTATCGTTCACAATTTCGAAATCCATAAGGGTGACACCGGCTCTCCGGAGGTCCAGATTGCAATTCTTACCGAGCGAATCACCGAGCTTACCGAACACCTCAAGAGCCACCGCAAGGACCATTCCTCTCGTCGCGGACTGCTCAAAATGGTCGCCACAAGGGCTTCGCTGCTCAAATATGTGGGCAAAAAAGACCCGAAGCGATATCGCGACGTCATCTCCCGCCTCGGCTTGCGGAAATAACACGAAACCCGGTGCTTTGGCCGCACTTCGCCCTTATGCGATGCGACTTGGCTGTTTATGAGGTAGCTTATGTTTAACGTTGTAAAAGTTGAAAGAGAAATAGCGGGTCGAACTTTATCCATCGAAACGGGCAAAATCGCCAGGCAGGCAGACGGCGCAGTCATCGTCCGTTACGGCGAAACGGTCGTCCTTGTTTGTGCGGTTGTCGCTCCGCCCCGTTCCGAAGAAATTGATTTTTTCCCGCTCTCAGTAGAATATCGTGAAAGACACAGCGCGGCCGGCAAATTCCCCGGCGGCTTCATCAAGCGCGAGGGCAGGCCCTCAACAAAGGAAACTCTCACGTCACGTATGATTGACCGGCCTCTGCGGCCCCTGTTCCCCGATGGTTATTTCAACGAAGTCCAGATTATCGCTTCCGTTCTTAGCGCCGACAAGGAAAACGACCCCGATGTCCCCGCGATGATTGGAGCAAGCGCGGCTTTATCAATCAGCAAAATACCGTTCAATGGTCCCACCGGCGCCTGCCGGGTCGGACGCGTTAATGGCGAGTTCGTTGTCAATCCTACCCATGAGCAGATGGACCAGAGCGATTTGAATGTTCTCGTCGGCGGCAGAAAAGACGCCATCAATATGATTGAAGTCGCTGCCAAAGAATTACCAGAAGCGGTTATCGCAGAATCAATCAAAACCGGGCACGAAACGGTAAAGGTTGTCTGCGAACTCATCGAGGAGCTTCAGAAAAAAGTCGGCGTCCCAAAAGAAATGCCCGAACTTTCCGAAATCGACGAAGAACTCTGCTCGAAAATACGCTCGCAAATCGCCGATGAGCTTCGCAATCTCAAATTGATACCGGCCAAGCAGCAGCGAAGAATCGCCGTCAGCGAATTGCTTGACCGTCTCATTGAGCAATACTGCAAACAGGAAGGCGAGTCCGCCGAAAATCAGGACCAGACAATGGTCAAACGAATTTTCGATAAAATCGAAGGCGAAATCATCCGCGACCTTGCCCTCAAAGGCAAACGCCTTGACGGCCGAAGTTACGACGATGTTCGCCCCATTACCTGCGAAGTCGGGATTCTTCCCCGTGTCCATGGCTCAGCGTTATTCACGCGAGGCGAAACCCAGGCCCTTGTCAATATCACCCTGGGCACAATTCAGGATGCCCAGATTATTGACGGCCTCCAGGACGAATACGCCCAAAGCTTTGCCCTGCATTATAACTTCCCGCCATTTT
This sequence comes from Sedimentisphaerales bacterium, assembly GCA_050012515.1. GTDB lineage: Bacteria > Planctomycetota > Phycisphaerae > Sedimentisphaerales > Anaerobacaceae > Fen-1362. Next base: position 291,080 of record JBEKHA010000002.1, read on the forward strand.
CGGTAGGTGAAGTAAAGCCGATGCGAGGCCCCGGACGCCGCGAAATAGGCCACGGCGCACTCGCGGAACGCGCACTCGAAATGGTCAGACCTCCCGAAGAAGAATTCGCCTATACGATAAGAATCATCTCCGATATTACCGAATCCAACGGCTCAAGCTCAATGGCCTCGGTCTGCGGCGGTTCGCTTGCCCTGATGGACGCTGGCGTCCCCATTAAAAAACCGGTTGCCGGTATTTCAATCGGTCTTGTTACCGCCGATAACGGCAAATACGTCTTGCTTACCGATATCATAGGCGACGAAGACCATCACGGCGATATGGATTTCAAAGTCGCCGGCACTACCGAAGGCGTTACAGCCGTCCAGCTTGATATAAAAGCCGATGGCCTTCCGCACAACATTATGGTCGAGGCAATGGAAAAGGCCAGGCAGGCCCGCCTCAAAATCCTCGCCGCTATGTCGCAGGCAATCGATAAGCCTAGGGCCGAGCTTAGCGTTTACGCGCCGAAACTTGTTACCGTTCAGATTGACCCCGAATTTATCGGCAAAATCATCGGCCCGGGCGGCAAGAACATCAAGGCCCTCCAGGAACAGACCGATACCACAATCGAAATCGAGGAAGACGGCACCGTCTTCATCAGTTGCGTCGGCGGCGATGGCCACCTCAAAGCAAAGGCAATTATTGAGTCGATGACCCAGGCTCCCAAGGTAGGCACTCTTTATCCCAATTCCAAAGTCGTTTCCATCAAGGAATTCGGCGCGTTTGTCGAGTTCATCCCCGGCTTAGAGGGCCTCTGCCACGTCAGCGAGTTGAGCGATAGCTACGTCAAGAGCGTTGATGCCGTAGTCAAACTCGGCGATATAATACCAGTCAAGCTTTTGCTTGTTGACGACCAGGGCAGGTTCAAACTTTCCCGTAAGGCGGCTTTGGCTGAGCTCGGTCTTTCCGATAAAAAAGACCAGCCGAAGAAAAAGTAATCCTGGCTTGCGTCTTAGGTCTGGGGTCTTAGGTCTTTTGTCTGCGTGTCTTACCTGATGCTTTTTTCTAATTGTTCGAGGATAGTTTTTGCGTTGGCAACGCGATTGCCCGTTGAATCCTGCCAGTTAAGCTGGGCATTGCGGGCGAGTTGCTCCTCGACCTTTTTGCACGCCACAAGAACAGTCGCGTGATTCTTGTCCCCCAGCAGTCGCCCAATCTCCGAACTCGACATCTTCGTATGCTTTCTCGCCAGATACATACTGAAATGTCTTGCTAGGGTCACGGTGCGGTCTTTTTTTGAAGAATGAATCGCAGAAGAGCTGACGCCGAAGAAGTCGGCAACGGCTGATTCGATATCGGATATATGCACCATCGGGTCGCAGCGCCCGATATGTTCGGCGAGAATCTCCTGCGCTAAGCCCAGGCCGATTTTGGCGTTCTGCAGCGAGGCGAAAGCGGCAATCTTGAGTATTGCCCCCTGCAGTTCGCGGATATTGCTGCGGAGATGCTCGGCGACGTAGGCGATTACGTCTTCGGAGATGGGTTTCTTCATACCACGGGCATAGCGCCTGCAGATTTCGCAGCGGGTTTTGAAATCCGGCTGGTCAATCTTCACCACCATCCCCGAAACAAATCGGCTTATGAGCTTTTCCGAAATCTGGGTAATCATTTTAGGATGAGAGTCGGAGGCCAGAATAACCTGCCTGCCGGCCAAATCCAACGTATTAAATGTATGCAGGAACTCTTCCTGCGTTGCTGGTTTGCTGGCCAGGAAGTGTATGTCGTCAATAGCCAACAAGTCCGTTTGTCGTATGCGACTGCGAAAAGCATCCAGCTTTCTCGTCTTCAAGGCCAGCACAAATTGATTAGCAAAGTCCTCCGCCGACATATACAACCAGTTGGCTGAAGGCTTGGCTCGGCGCAGTTCCGTGCATATCCCTTGCAGCAGGTGCGTTTTGCCAAGACCATACCCTCCATGGATAAACAGCGGGTTGAAAGGACTCTGCTTATCGTTGATGACCGCTTTCGCGGCGTTATACGCAAGTTCGTTAGATTGGCCGACAACGAAAGTATCGAAGGTCAGCTTGAGCTTCTGACCGGAATATGTCGGCCTTTGCGTGATGGTCCTGCCTGATTCAATCGTAATCGGGGAATTCAGAGCCGGTTTTGCCTGCCAGTCGAATGTGGCGGTTCTGTGGCTGTCGCAAAGCTGCGTGTCAACGATGAAACACACCTGACAGCCTGCCCCCGCGACGGCACGTGCCGATTCTGTAACCTGCGTGCTGAAGTGGCTTTCGAGCCAGTTCGCGATAAACGGATTTATAACGCCAACCTTCAAGAGACCATCCGAAAGTGTCAGTCGAGTCGAGTTCTTAAACCAGATTCTGAACTTTTGCTGCCCGATTTTTTCCGCGATAGCATCATTAATCGCGCTAATTACGTTTTCTTTCGAGCGAACTTCCACGCACTTAGTCGAGGTGCGGATGTCCTCCTTGACAATACCTTGCATTTTTACCTCTCCGGCACCGTCCCCATCTGCCATTACGGGCAGCGAAAAACGGACAAAGCAGCTAATCCATTTTAAGTTTTTCTCGCGTCTCCATACGCTGGAAACCGCACTATATCAAGCAATTCAATTTAACTAACTACAAGCAGAACAACTGCAATTATTGAGAGGAAGCGAATCGAATCAACCGTGTTTCTTTAATTTTCTTTTCAACTTGTTTTATGTCTCGGCGGACAATGGGGTTGTGACCGATTTTTTTTTGCGTTTAACAGTTTATGCACATCGTAAGTGCTGATTGTGGAAAAGCGGTGGAAACGTGTTTGTGATTGTTGATTTGAAAATTACAGCTTCGGGATTGATAAATGATGATAGATAATTGATAATTGGGTTTGATATTTTATTTTTATTTGGAGACCAGCAATGGAATGGACGTGCAGGGACATAGCTAAAATGATAGACCACTCACTTTTGAAGCCGGAGTTGACGGTTGATGAGATTAGAAAGGGCTGCGAAGTCGCAAAAAAATACGGCGTGGCGACCGTCTGCTGTGCGCCTTCGGCGCTGCCTTTAGTGGCTATGCTGCTGAAGGGGACAGATATAAAGCCCACTACTGTAATCGGCTTTCCTCATGGGTACAACAAGACCGAAACAAAGGTCTTTGAGGCCGAGCAGGCGATTAAAGATGGCGCCCTTGAGCTTGATATGGTGCTCAATGTTGGCAAACTCAAAAGCGGCGACTTTGATTACGTCCGCAATGATATAAAAGCCGTCGTTGATGCCGCGCATAAAAATAAAGTGCTTGTGAAGGTCATTCTCGAAAATTTCTACCTTACTGATGAACTGAAGAAAACTGCGTGCCGGCTTTGCGAGGAGGCGGGTGCCGACTGGGTAAAGACATCGACCGGCTTTGCCGGCGGCGGCGCGACGATTGAGGATTTGAAACTGATGAGAAAGGCCGTCTCGAAGAAGGTGCAGGTCAAAGCGGCAGGGGGCGTGCGTGACCTTGATATGGCGTTAAAAGTCCGCGAAGCCGGTTGCACTCGCTTCGGCGCAACCGCTACCGCGGCTATTTTGGATGAGTGCCATAAACGTAAGGGCAAATAGGTAATTCGACAGGTTCGATTTTGGGTGGAAGATGGGCAATATAAACGTGGGTGTGATAGGTACGGGATTTATCGGCCCGGCACATATTGAAGCATTGAGGCGGCTGGGGACAGTAAACGTCGTTGTGCTGGCGGATGTCGATGAGCAGACGGCCAGGGCAAAGGCGGCTGCGCTTGGCATCGAGAGATACTGCGGTGACTATAGGAAAATGCTTGTTAATGGGGATATCGAGGCGGTCCATATTTGCACGCCAAACAATCTGCATTATCAGATGTCAAAAGAGGCGATTGAGGCGGGCAAACACGTTGTTTGCGAAAAACCGCTGGCGATTTCTGCTGCCGAGGGCGACGAGCTTGTAAAACTGGCGGCAAAGAAGAAAGTTGTCAATGCGGTGCATTTCAATATCCGCTATTATCCGCTGATGCGGCAGGTCAGGATGATGGTGAAGAAGGGTGAGTTCGGTGATATTTTCGCAATTCACGGCTCATACCTGCAGGACTGGCTTTTTTACCCGACCGATTACAACTGGCGGCTCGAACCCGGTTTATCGGGCAAGTCGCGGGCGATAGCTGATATAGGTTCGCACTGGATTGATTTGATTGAGTATGTATCGGGATTGAAAATAGTTGAGGTCTTTGCGGATTTCGCCACGTTCCATAAGACAAGAAAGAAACCGCTGAAACCGGTTGAGACATACGCGGGGAAAATCCTGAGGCCCGAGGACTACAAGGACGTGAAAATCAGCACGGAGGATTATGCAAGTGTGCTTCTGCGGTTTGACAACGATGCCAAGGGCGTATTGACGGTCAGCCAGGTCGCCGCGGGCAGGAAGAATCGGCTGTATTTTGAACTCGACGGCTCGAAAAAAGCGGCCGCGTGGGAATCGGAGAAGCCGAATCATTTGTGGATTGGCAGACGCGACAGCAGCAACGAGGAACTGATTCGGGACCCGTCGCTGGTCTATCCTGAGGTTCGCGATATTATCGGTTTTCCCGGCGGACACAACGAGGGCTTTCCTGACACCTCAAAGCAGATGTTCAGAGAGATTTATGCGTATATCGCGGCGGGTGATATGAAAGCCGTCCCGAAATTCCCGACGTTCAAGGACGGCCTGCGAGAGCTTGTTTTGTGCGAGAAAATACTGGAAAGCGACAAGACGCAAAAGTGGGTTAAGGTTTGATTTCAGGAGAAGCCGATAATGATAAAACTCGGGTTTTTAAGCGTGATATTGGGCGAATTGTCATTTGAAGATATTATCGAATTCGCGGCGGAGAATGGCCTTGCCTGTGTAGAGATACCCTGTTGGCCTGCGGGCAAAGCCGAGCGAAAATATGCCGGCGTTTCACACATCGATGTCATCGGCCTGACCGAAAACAGGGCCGCGGAAATCAATAAAGTTCTCAGGAAAAAGAACGTGGCAATTTCGGGGCTGGGCTACTATCCAAATCCCCTCGACCCGGATGAAAGTAAATCACAATTTTACATCGACCATTTGAAGAAGGTGATTGCCGCGGCGGCAATGCTCGGGGTGCCGGTGGTCAATACTTTTATCGGCAGGGACTCAAACAGGAATACCGAAGATAACTTTGCAAAGTTCAAAGATGTCTGGCCTGCGATTATCAAATTCGCCGAGCAGAAGAAGGTCAAGGTGGCAATCGAAAATTGCCCGATGTATTTCACGAACGATGAATGGCCTGGCGGAAAGAACCTCGCCAATACTCCCGCGATGTGGAGAAGAATGTTTGATGCGATTCCGTCAAAAAGCTTCGGCCTCAACTTCGACCCGTCGCATTTTGTCTGGCAGTTTATGGATCCGGTCAGGGCAATTCATGAGTTCAAAGACCGCATTTTCCACGTGCATCTCAAGGACGCAAAGATTCTGCGGGACAAGCTCGATGAGGTGGGCATCCTCGCAGCGCCATTGCAATTTCATGCGCCAAAACTGCCGGGACTTGGCGATGTCAGCTGGGGCTCCTTTTTCTCGGCGCTTACCGACGCCGGCTACGACGGCTGCGCGGTAATCGAGGTCGAGGACCGCGCGTTTGAAGGTTCGCTCGATACGCGAAAGGCATCCATACTCCAAAGCCGCAATTTCCTCAGACAGTTCATCGCTGGATAATTTTCCGGGGGGACGCAAGGCCAGCGGCACTCGCTTCGGCGCAACCGTTGCCGCGGTCATTATGGAAGAATGTTAAAAAAAAAGTAGAAGTAAAAAACCGTCTTCAGGGTTTGATTCCCATCGCTTTCATAATCGGCAAATTTTTGGAAATCAACTTATATCTCTGCTGGACGCAGGCGTAAGACCGGCCTGCTTCGGGCGGGGTATTCAAAACATAATCCAGCATCAAATCAACAGTCGTTTCCGCGACGTGGCAGCGTGTATCCGAAGAAGCATAGTAAATAAATAGCTGCCCGTTTTTGCGTGCGACCCAGCCATTGGTGAAGACGACATTCGATACGTCGCCTATACGTTCCTCGCCCTGCGGGGCGATTAGGTAGCCGCCCGGTTCCGCGATAAGTTTGTTGGGCTGGTCGAGCTTGGTAAGAAACGCGTAAACGACGTAGCGAAGTCCTGCTGCGCAGCCGCGGACGCCGTGGGCTAATTGGAGCCAGCCCTTTTCGGTTTTGATGGGAGCGGGGCCGAGACCGTTTTTGACCTCTTTGATTGTGTGATATTGCCTGTCATCGACAATTGTTTCGGGGCCTGTGATTACCGCGTGTTCCATATTGTCGCAGAGTCCCCAGCCGATGCCGCCGCCCGAACCCGCGGAGATAAAACCATCCTGCGGGCGTGTATAAAGAGCGTATTTGCCGTTGATGAATTCGGGATGCAGCACAACATTTCGCTGCTGGGGCGATGTGGTTTTCAAATCGTCTAATCGTTCCCAGTTTTTCAGGTCTTTTGTTCGCACGATGCCGCATTGAGCGGTCGCGCTGGAAAGGTCGCCGCGCGGCGCATTCGGGTCTTTTCTTTCGGAGCAGAACAGACCGTAAATCCAGCCGTCTTCATGTCTGACTAATCGCATATCGTAAACATTGATATCGGAATCGCTTGTTTCAGGAAGCAAAATCGGATAATCCCAGAACTTGAAATTATCGACGCCGGATTTACTTTCCGCGATTGCGAAGAATGATTTCCTGTCAATGCCTTCGACCCGGACGACTAAGCAGATTTTGCCGTCGAACTCGATAGCGCCCGGATTGAACGCGCAGTTCACGCTTAGCCGTTCCATAAGGTTCGGGTTGCTCTTGAAGTCGAGGTCGTATCGCCAGAAGACAGGCGTGTGTTCCGCGGTCAGGACGGGATATTTATATCGATAATAAACGCCGTTGGTCTCCTTGACCTTCGTGTTTTTGCGTGCGATGAAACGCTTATGGTCCGCGAACAGCTTTTTAACCTTTGCGTCGAAGGTCTTCTTATTCATATTTTTTTCCCATGCTGGTTTTTATATCTTTTCAAGTTTGTTATACCAGTTGAATTTCAAGAATACACAGGTTGCCGCGAGGGTGACGGCAATCTTGGCAACCCACGGCCAGTCGCGGAGAACGATGAAGATTGGCAGCGATACAAGGCACAACTGCCAGACAATACCTACCACAACGTTGGTCATATCCCGGCTGAAGTTCCGATTCGGTTTGAAGGCCGGGTCTTCCTGCACGACCTTTTCCCGAATGGGTCCCCAGAAGCCCCAGGGATTGACGGTCTTGTAGAATTTCTTGAGGATAGCATCATCTTCGGCCTTGGTCAGGAAGGTGCCCACAAAACATCCCACAGCCGAAACCGCGAAGATGATGGGGAAGGTGTAAAGGGCATTGATGTCGCGGCCGAGCAATTTCGCCATAATCTCAGGCACAAACATCGCGCTGAGGATGCCTGTTATCATACCCCAGAAATAGCCGTAGCCGTTGAATCGCCACCATATCCACTTGAGGACATTGGCAATGATATAAGCCCCGTTGAGGGCGCCCACAATCCACCACATAATACTGAAGAGGTTTTTGGCCAGCAGGCCCAGAATAAGACCCAGACCGAGTATTACCAGCGACGAGAGGCGGCTCATCAGTATCTCTGTTCGTGCGGGCGCGTTCGGGTTGATATATCGTTTATATATGTCGTTGACGACATACGCCGGGGCAGCGTTGACGGTTGCGGCGAAATTGGACATAAAAGCCGCCAGCAGGCCCGCAAGCAGAAATCCGACTACGCCATGCGGCATATAGTTGAACAGGACAACCGGCAGAATCCCCTCAAGGTCCGGCTTAGCCATTGCTTTGAGCTGCGGTGTGCAAAACTTTAACGCCATTACTGTCAGGCCTGCGACCATCATATAGCGCGGAAACATTAGTACCGTTGTCACCCAGCCGTTCATCATACAGGCCTCACGGGAGTTACGGGTAGCCAGGATTCTCTGCATATCGTAATTGGGCATCGGGCCGGCCAAACTCGCCAAAATGCCTTTGCACAGCATCAGGCCGAAAATGATGCCGAAAAGCTCATTGCCTTCGGCCTGTATCGCAAGATTCACCTTGTCAAAGACGCCCGTCCAGTCCAGGCCTAACTTGTACCCGAAGAACGGGCTTGTCCAGCCCGCAGGTATCAGATTCTGTATCTCGGCCGGACTGACCGAGTAGATGGCGATTCCCCCGATGACAAGAGCGGTGACAGTCAGAATCGTAAACTGCATAACCTCGGTGATGACCACGCTTATCATTCCGCCCTTGATTGTGTAGAGCGAAGTTAATCCCATTAGTATCAGTGCGTAGATGTTCGCGTCGGAAAAAATACCCTCGGTGGTATTCGTAAAACGCCAGGGCAGCATCACTACGGCAAACTTGCCGATGCCCTTGAAGGCGTAGGCCAGCATACCCACAACCGCCACCAGCGCGAATGCCACCACGCTGATGTGAGCGAGATTTGCCCCTTTGTCCTCGCCGAACCGTGTCTTAATCCATTCAGCGCCGGTCAGGACGTTGGAACGCCGCAGCCAGCCGCTGAGGAACATCATCAGGAAGATTTGATTGAACGTCGGCCATACCCACGGCAGCCAGATACTTTTGAGACCGTACATAAACAGCCAGGTAACCAGCACCATCGTGCCGCTTATGTCGAACATACCCGAGGCATCGGAAATGCCCAGGATATACCACGGCAGCGACTTGCCGCCTAAGAAATAGGATTCAAGGTTCTTTGCTCCTCGCCTTGAAACCCACAGACCCGCCACAATCACGGTGCAGAAATAGACGATAATGATGGCGAGGTCAATGCCGCTGATTTTAAACATAACTCATCTCCTGCAGAGAGGCGTCTGCGACGCCTAAAAAGCCACAGAGAACACAGGTATTTTTAGCCACAGAGTTCACATAGAACACAGAGATAAACAACTCGTAAAACGCTTGCGGTTACGCTGCTCGTTACGTCAGTCGTTTATCGTCCGTCTTCCGTCCTCAAAAATCCGTAATCTACAATCCGCCATCCGACACGGAGCGAAGCGACGGGCCCGCTTCGGAAATTAAATCGACAATCGACAATCGGCAATCTTTAATAGTCCGTGTCTTTCTTAATATGTTAAAGGTCTTTACTGCCGTGCCGGGGCAGGATTTATCGAAACCCCTACTGCGTAGAAAAACCACAGATTATCCAAAGCAGGGGATGTATGCAAGCGGAAATTTCCAGACCTTTTCACTGTTCCCGGTCCCGTAAGGGATGCCTCCCGTGTAGGGATGGCCAAGCCATTCCGGCAAAGAGATGCCTAATGAAGTGGGAATGCAAATTGATGGCCCATGACTCGGCCCCCGTGAAACGATGAGTCAAGAGTCACAGTCACGTTTTAATGAATCAGACGGATTTTTAATAAGCTGTGATCGGAGCGGTATTCGTATATCCGAGTTTTCCCCAGCAGCTAAGCTGCACTTTATAAAGGTCCTGTTTACATGGAGTGCCTATCGGGACATAGTATTCCGTTCCTATTGTGGCGAAATCAGAGGTTTCTTTGGACCATTTCCAAATTTCGGCATGATTATCCACAAAAGAAAAGACCTGTCCGCCGCTGTGCCGGACCTCCGGGGGGTCCCACCATTTTTCTGTATTATAATATACTGCGAAACTGTCCGGCGTCACTTTGCCTTCGTCCATAAAAATAATCTTGGTTGCCGTTGTTGTTATTGAATTTCTATTCTTTATCAAAGTTAACCCAGGACCTCTGCCGCTATCAGGTGGGCCTGGCATGCCATTCATCGAGTCCATGGCATTATATGTAAAGAATTCTCCTTTATTGGCTGTAGGGCAGCGATATACCTTCATATCCTTAACATACATAAATAATGCCCCGGTCTCTATAGCGCATTTTGCAGCTGCTTGAGGAAGTTGTGCACCATTATAATATGCACCGCCGACCCAGGGTAATTCATTATCGTGTCCGGTACCGGAATTCGTTGGCGCCGCCTGAGCTTTGGCGATATAAGGTGCTCCGGTTGGACAGCTAGGACACTGTGTACAAAAAGTAGTATCGCCGTTATTTGGTGTATCAGTGCTGACAATTTTGTCGCCGTTGCCATCGGCATACATATTCCAACCGCTGGTCAACTGTTTGATATTATTCATGCAGATGACACGTTTGGCCTGTTCGCGTGCCTTGTTCAGTGCGGGCAGCAATACGGCCATCAGAAGGGCGATAATAGCGATAACGACTAACAGTTCAACGAGTGTAAATCCGACACGCCGTGCGAGCGTTTTTTGCTTGTGCATAAATATATCCTAATAAAATGTAAACCAGCCCATGTTCGAAATCCAATATGACCAATAATATCATATTTCTCGGCGGAATACAATGGGTTACATGTGAAATTTTATGCCGGGCCTGCTGCCGGTAAATATCCCCGAAATTTGCCGATTCACGCGGGTTTTTCACTCAACTTTGGACGGATGTCCAGCGACAATGATACTGGGGTCTAATCGTCCCCAGCAGCCAATCGTCATTTTGTACAAGTCCTGATATGCGGCATCGGACGGTGTTGGCATTCCTGGTGGTAGTGGACCAACCGGGAAATAATACCCAGCAGAGAGGGTATTGGGGGGTTCTATCATTTTGGCATAGTTAACTGTATCTGGGCACCATTGCCAGTATTCGGCGTGTCCGTCGGCTAATGAAACGGTCGTCCCGTTACCGTGCCGGGCATCAGGGCCGTCAAACCAGTCCCCCGGAGGGCTCCAGCCGCCAGAGGCGTAAGTAACTGCAAAACTATCTGCTGTGATACGCCCTTCATCTACGAAGACAACCTGTGTTGCGGAACTTCTTATCTGACCGAGAGTTTTTTTCCATATTCCTGCCGGGACGGTTGCGGCTGCTCTTCCATCGGGGCGACCATTCATTCCATCGACAATTGAATATGTAACTGTTTCGCCTTTCATACCTGTTGGACAATGGTAAAGTTTGTAGTCCTGTATGTATCTCCATAGTGCGCCTGAGTCAATAGCGCATTTCTTGCCGCAATCCGAAGTCGTTGTGATATTATAGCTTCCAATCCATGGTAACTCGTTTACATGATAAGGGTCTGAAGTAGTGGTTGGTATAGTAGCTCCGCAAAGGTCTCCGGTTGAACAGACCGAGCATGCAGCGAAAGGTGATTCAGGAGCGCCGTTGACGAGTTTATCATTGTTGCCCGAGGCATAGCTCATCCAGCCGAGGGTCAACTGCCTGAGGTCGCTTAAGCACACGATACGTTTGGCCTGTGTGCGAGCCCTGGATAATGCGGGCAGCAATACGGCCATCAGAAGGGCGATAATAGCGATAACGACTAACAGTTCAACGAGTGTAAATCCGACACGCCGTACGAGCGTTCTTTGCCGGTGCATAAATAAACCCCATATATGTACGGGTGTGAGATTATTTGATGTAAACCATAATATCAAATTTGCTGGCGAAATACAAAGGTTTCTATGTCCAACTTTATACGCCTGCGAAGGATATCTGGTTCTAATTTGCCAAAATGGCAGGCCTGAAGGCCCGAAAAGCCGGTTTGCCTGCGGTTTTGGGGCTGACTAAATCCGTGTAATCTGTGGCAAAAAAAACGACGTCAATCCCGCGTAATCTGCGTCTAAAAAAATCTGTGTAATCTGTGGTTTCTTTTTGCTACAATGACAAGTTTGAACTATCAATGAGTTTCGATAATAGAGAGTGCGAGCATCGCAACATAGAGATTTTCACCGCGTGGCTTGGCCATCCCTTCCGGGAGAGGCGAAACAACAAAATAAAAACTTAGTGTCTTAGTGGTGAAAAGGATAATGAACGAGCAGACGGAAAAGTTCATCAAAATAACCGGTGCGGCGGAGCATAACCTCAAGAACATCAACCTGAGCATTCCCCGCGATAAAATGGTCGTCATCACCGGCATCTCCGGCTCAGGCAAAAGCTCACTGGCCTTCGATACCATTTACGCCGAGGGCAGACGCAAATACGTCGAGTCGCTAAGCTCCTACGCGAGGCAATTCTTGGAGCAGATGCAAAAGCCCGCGGTCGGAGAGATAACGGGACTACCCCCAACGATTGCGATTGAACAGCGCAGCGCATCGGCTAATCCGCGTTCGACCGTTGCGACGACGACAGAGATTTATGATTATTTTAGATTGCTTTTCGCCCGGGTCGGCACGCCTCACTGCCGGGTTTGCGGCAAGGAAATTACGAGCCAGCATTCGTCGCAGATTGTCGATTGGCTAATCAGCAAACCCAAAGGGACGAAGGTGCAGATTTGCGCACCGCTGATTCGCGGCAAAAAGGGCGAGCACAAAGATATCTTCGCCTCGATTCAGCGAGAAGGTTTTGTGCGGGTGCGCGTCGATGGTGGGATTTACGATATTCGCGGCACGCCCGTGCTCGATAAAAATAAAAAGCACGATATCGCCGCCGTCGTTGACCGGCTGGTTATAAATGAAGCGGTGCGAATCCGCTTGGCCGACTCGGTTGAGACGGCGTTGAAACTCGGCGATGGCGCGATTGTGGTTTTGAGCCAGAAACCCGGCACGGATTCAACTGATAGTAAATGGGAAGAAACGATATACAGCGAGAAATTCGCCTGCCCCCAGCATCCCGAAGCGTCGCTGGAGGAATTGTCTCCTCGGTTATTCAGTTTTAACAGTCCCTATGGCGCGTGCAAAAGTTGCGACGGCTTAGGGACAATACTCGAATTTGACCCGGAACTGATTGTGCCTGATAAAACCAAGTCGCTCGAAAATGGCGCAATCGACGCCTGGCGCAAGGGCGGCAAACGGATGAATATTTTTTACAACCGTCTGGTCAACCGCTTTTGCCGGGACTTTGGCGTTGATAAAACGCTTGCTTTCGGGCAATTGCCTGAAGAGATAAAACGCCTCCTGATGAACGGCACGAATAAGCAAGACGAGGACAAATACGGTATATGGTTTGAAGGCGTCATCCCGAACCTGATGCGGAGATGGAAGGCCACCGAAAGCGAATACGTCAAAGAAAAACTGCACAGCTATTTCAGCGAACAGCACTGCACCGCCTGCAACGGCGCAAGATTGCGTCCCGAGGCAATCGCGGTAACGGTCGGAAATAAAAATATTCACGCGCTGACGTCGATGAGCATCGAAAAGGCGCAGGTGTTTTTCAGCAAGCTAAAGCTCGAAAACGAAAAGGCGGTAATAGCTGAACAGATATTGAAAGAAATCAAGGCGCGACTCGGCTTTATGTTCGATGTCGGTCTTGGTTACCTCACGCTTGACCGCAGAAGCGGAACGCTTGCGGGCGGTGAGGCGCAGCGAATACGCCTGGCGACGCAGGTAGGCAGCGGCCTTGTCGGGGTTTGTTATGTTCTCGATGAACCGACAATCGGTCTTCACAAGCGCGATAACGACCGGCTGCTTGGTATATTGCAGCGTCTTGTCAAGATAGGCAACACTGTCATCGTGGTCGAGCACGATGAAGACATTATGCGAAGCGCCGACCACATTATTGATATAGGTCCTGCAGCCGGCGCGCATGGCGGCGAGCTGGTGGTCGAGGGCAAATTGCAGGACATCATAAATTGCACAAGGTCGCTTACGGGCGATTATCTTGGCGGCAGGAAGCGAATCGGCCTGGGTTCGAGAAGACGCAAATACAATCTTCGCAAATGTGTCGAGGTCAAAGGCGCAGCCGAGCATAACTTAAAAGATATCGACGTCAAATTTCCCCTCGGCGTTTTCATCTGCGTTACCGGGGTATCAGGGTCTGGCAAAAGCACCCTCGTCAATCAGGTGCTTTTGGCCGCGTTGCGCCGTCGCCTGTATGGTTCTCGCGAGCATCCGGGTAAACACAAAAGCATCCTCGGCATAACGCAAATCGACAAGGTTATCCAGATTGACCAGTCGCCCATCGGCAAAACCCCGCGTAGCAACCCCGCGACTTATACCGGCGCCCTCGATGAGATTCGCAAGCTTTTCGCCAAAACCCGCGAGGCCAAAATCCGCGGCTACAAAGCGGGCCGCTTCAGCTTCAACACCAAGGGCGGCCGTTGCGAATACTGCAAAGGCCAGGGTACAATGTTGATTGAGATGCACTTCCTTCCGGATGTGTATGTAACTTGTCAGCAGTGCAAAGGCAAACGATATAACCCGGAGACACTGGAGGTAACTTATAAGGGTAAGAATATAGCCGATGTGCTGGATATGCGGATTGAGGAGTCGCTTGAGTTTTTCGCGAATTTCCCAACGGTCATCCGCCTATTGAAGATGCTCAACGATGTCGGCCTTGGATATATCAAACTGGGTCAGGCGTCAACGACGCTGTCAGGGGGCGAAGCCCAGCGGGTGAAACTCGCGGCGGAACTGGGCAAGGCGGCGACGGGGCATACGCTGTATGTTCTCGATGAGCCGACGACGGGACTGCACTTCGCGGATATTCATAACCTGCTCAGCGTTCTGCAGCGGCTTGTTGATTTGGGCAATACTGTGGTCGTTATCGAGCATAATCTCGACGTGGTAAAGCTTGCGGATTACATAATCGACCTTGGCCCTGAGGGCGGCGAAAGGGGCGGAACGGTTGTCGCGACGGGAACGCCTGAGGAAATTACCAAAAACCAGCTTAGCTATACGGGCAAATACCTCTGCAAAAAACTCGAAGAGGATGCCAGGGCAGAAGAAAAAGAAATATAACAAGATTTTCGATTTGCGATTGCCGATTGTCGATTTTTAATGATGGGCGAGACAATGATTATAAAGACGCTTAAATGGGCTGGGGGTATCGATGGTCATTTGGAGATTATCGACCAGAGGAAGCTGCCGGGGGAATATAAAATCATTCGCTGTTCTAATGTTAAGCAGTTATATGATGCGATTAAGACGCTGGCGGTTCGGGGAGCGCCGGCAATCGGCGTAGCTGGGGCATACGGGGCGGTTTTGAGCTTGCAGGGCGTGTCGGCAAAAGCATCGCCAAAACAGGTATTGGCGGTTTTGAAACGGGATTGCGGCTACTTGGCGAGCAGCAGGCCCACTGCTGTCAATCTGCGATGGGCGATTGAGCGAATACTGAAAAGGGTATCGGGGTATCAGGGAATCAGGAAATCAGGGACGATATTGGGGCTTCGCAAAGCGGTTTTGAAAGAGGCCAATGAGATTTGTCGGGAAGATATTGAGATGTGCCGTAAGATCGGCGCTAACGGCGCGAGATACATTAAGAGTGGCGCGGGGATATTGACGCATTGCAACGCGGGCGCTCTTGCTACGGCTGGTCAGGGGACGGCCTTATCGGTTCTGTATGAAGCGAAAAAACGAGGCAAAAAATTCAGGGTATTTGTCGATGAGACAAGGCCTTTGTTGCAGGGTTCGCGACTGACCGCCTGGGAATTGAAACGGGCGAAAATTAATACGACGGTCATCTGCGATAATATGGCTGCTGCGCTGATGAGGTCTGGCAGAATAAATCTGGTCATCACAGGCGCAGACAGAATCGCCGCCAACGGCGACGCAGCCAATAAAACAGGGACTTACGGCCTGAGCGTTTTGGCCAAGGCGCATCACATACCGTTTTATATCGCTGCGCCATCGAGCACTTTCGATTTGAAAACAAAGACGGGTAAAGATATTCCTATCGAACAAAGGTCAGCCGATGAGATTCGGTTTTGCGGTAATAAGCAGGTTGCGCCAGATGGCGTTGATATTTACAATCCCGCGTTTGATGTTACCCCCGCGGAGAATATCACGGCGATTATCACCGAAAGAGGAGTGATTGAAAGGCCGAATAAAAGCAAAATTAAGAAGCATTTTGCGAGCAGCGTTTAGCGTACAGCGTACAGCGTTCAGCGGACAGTTAGTAGTCGTTAGTCGATAGTCGTTAGTATTTAGCGAATAGTGGAGAGGTCAAAATCCTAAATACTAATTTCTAAATCCTAAACAAATTCAAAACACCAAAATATCAAATCCTAAACGAAGCGGAGGACGCCTGACAAATTAGGCAAAACAAAGGTTTGACACCTCGTTTGTGAAAATCTATAGTGGGTTTGTCAGGAGAATTTTGCCGTTGAAAAAGGATTTGGTTTGGGTAGAATTGAAGGCAATTCGGGAGTTAAAGAACTGGTTTTATTTGTCGTCATGGTGAAAAATGAAAGAGCCCTTGATCAAACACATAGAAATTACAAATTATCGTTCATGCCTGAATTGCTCATTTGATCTTCATCCAAACTTGTCTGTACTCATTGGCCCAAATGCCAGTGGGAAGACAAACATTCTTAACGCGATACTAATTCTGAAAAAGATTGCCGAGCAAGAAGACCCCTTTCTCTTCAGAGCAGAAAAAACAACGGGTCAATCCAAATTTGAAATGACATTCAATATTGGAAAGAAAAAGGCAAGACTTAATATGGAAGTGCAAATTGACACCGATGATAATAATAACGACATAATATTGGGTTCGCACTTAGATTGGTACATAAAAGATTTCACCGAAACAGAAAAACATTATTATTATCCCTTAAGTTTATTAAGGCACGCCTATAGCAAAAACATCAAAATAGTGAATGAATCTCAACGATTTAGATATTTTTATTCACACCTTAGACGTGTTTATAATTCAAATATGCGTGACCCTTCAATGTTGCCATTGCCCGGGATGGTTGCTCTCTGGAAAATATCTAATTTTGCAGATGGGATACGATACTATGGTGCGTCTCAATTTACAAATCCAAGTACTTGCCCTGTTTACTTCGAAATAGAGAAAGAAGGATTGAGAAGTAGAGGACTTAAACTCAAGGGGCACGAAAAGCTTCTTTTTGATTTATACACAGAGAAAAAGGGGAAAGGCACTAATTATAAATATTTCTTTGATATTGTTGGTCCAAGAGGACTTCACTTAATTGATGGCATTGAATTTGATGATATAAAGACATCCTCTCTTGAATATTCAGTAAGATTAGGAGGGAAAGTCAGAAAAATAAAAAGGGAAAAAATGCTAATCATACCTCGTTTCACAATTGGCAAGCATATTCTTTCGCCAAACCAACTTTCTGAAGGAACATTTAAAACAATTGCGCTTCTATTTTATCTTATAACAGAAACAAGTAGCTTATTACTAATAGAGGAGCCAGAAGTATGTATTCATCACGGACTACTGTCCAGTATCATTGAGCTAATTAAATCTTATTCGCAACATAAGCAAATTGTTATATCTACTCATTCAGATTTTGTTTTGGATCAGATGGATCCGGAAAATGTCTATAAAGTATATAATGCTCCTAAAAAGGGAACAACAATTGAGCATATTCCCAAATCTATGTCGGGAAGCGAGTTTGCAGCACTCAAGGAGTATCTAGCAAAGGAGGGGAACCTTGGAGAATATTGGAAACATGGGGCATTGGAGCTTTAGAAAATGAAGATAGGGGTCATCGCCGAAGAAAGAAATGACGTAGAAGTGCTTTATGCGCTGACGTGTAAACTTATTAATGAGCATAGTTTTTCTTTCAAGCACTTTATTGCGCATGGGTGTGGACAATTACGCAGGAAATGTATGGCATGGGCCGAAAACCTGTTAAGTAGAGGATGCACTCATCTCGTTGTATTGCATGACCTTGATTGTAATAACGAACATGGCTTAAGAGCAGAATTAAACGGATATGTCCAACATGTTAGATTCAAAGGATATGTGATATTGATACCAGTGCAGGAAATAGAAGCGTGGTTGCTTGTAGATGCAAAAGCCCTTCAAACGGTTTTCTCAATGAAAAGGACGCCAAAACTTCCAGCGAAACCAGAGAACATACCTCATCCAAAAGAAAAACTCAGGGATATTATTTGGAGAGAGACAGGAAAGCTCTATTTGAATACCATCCATAACAAGAGGATAGCGGCTTCATCTCGTATTTCTAAATTAAATACTTGTAGATCATTTCGGCCATATCCCAGTTTCATTGATTCACATGCGAAGCGTTAATTCAAATCCTGAGACACCACAATAGTTTCTTGACGTCAAATAACTGTTGCCAAAGTGTTTTTGTTTTCCTGCCCCCTTTTTCTTTTCATTTCTTGTAGATTTTGCGCCGATTTTGTAATTCAATTGGGACATATTAATAGACGAACAGGACAGTTCTGTTTTACATGATGCTGTGTGAATGGCAGACGTTGAAGATGAAATACTCGTTGGAGCAGCTCTGCAGGGCAAATCGGAGTGTTTTAATGAGCTTTGCAGGCGATATTACCCAACACTCGTAGCTGTGGCCGATTCGATTCTGCTGGATTATCACCTGGCGGAAGATGCTGCCCAGGAGGCGCTTGCGGCGGCCTGCAGAGGTCTCAAGACGCTGAAAAAGCCGGAATCCTTCGGCGCCTGGGTTGGAACCATCTGCAGGAATGTCGCCAAAGATATGCTTCGACGGTTTCCCAGGCAGCAGGAGACGGCAAATACCGATGCGAAGTACGAGCCGGATTGCGCTGACGATGAACAGGGTAAAATTTTGTCAGAGGCCGTTCAGCAATTGCCCCCGCATTTAAGAGAAGTGATTTTCCTGCGGTTTTACAACGAAATGAGTTACGGGCAAATGGCGAAGGTGCTCGGGGCCACGCAGGAGTCGATTGACGGCAGGATTCGCCGGGCGAAGAAAAAGATAGCAGCGTATTTGAAAAGAAAGGGTTTGCGCAATCAGGTGAGCTTATGATGCGTAACGATAGTAATAACTGGCTGGAACGGCTGCTGGCGAAACATCTTTACCATGAGCCGGTAAAGTTCGATTTTCAACGGTGGTCAGAGAAGCATCCTGAGGAATCACGTTTACTGGAAGGCGGATTCAAGGATTCCGGCCGAACTCACGAAACCACAATTTTTTATGTATTGAGGTGCATTATGAAAAGCAATGTCACAAGATATTCGGCGGCTGCAGTGGTCGCGCTTGCAATAGGATTGGTTCTGCTGGACCCGTTCGGATGGTCGAAACACAGCGGCATTCTTCTTGCTGATGTGCAGAAGAAAATCGCCCAAACAGATACTATGGTAATGCGGGGCCAGAAAATTTTTACGTGTACGGACGACCCTAATAAATCGGTGACATTTGATGTTGTCAAGTATGCATCAAAAGTTTACGGCCACACCGAGGAAGGGTATATTGGCGGCAAACAAATTTACCGCCTCACTTTTAATCTGCCCGAGAAACAGATCATCGCAGTTCTGCCAAAACCGCAAAAATATCTGGCGTTTCCCGCAACCGATGAGCAACTCAAAATCGTAGAGAAAATGACTCCTGAGGGGGTTATCGACCTTCTTCTGCAGGCCGACTACAAAAAGCTGGGAACCGGTGATATTAACGGGGTTGAGGCGGAAGGTTTCGAATTTCATGATGTGAACGCTATTAAGGATATTATGCCGAAATTCCTGTTTGATCTTAAAGAGGGTAAGGGCGTCGTTTGGGTCGGGGTCAAAGAGCTTCTGCCGGTTAAGCTGGAAGCAGATATGGTTATAGGCCCAAGTGTCCTGACTCGGTTCACTGAGTACCGTTTGCATGAGTTCTGTGTCCTGGAGAGTTACAATGTCGAGCTTGGCGAGGAGCTTTTCAGCACTGCTGTTCCCGAGGGGTACACAGAGTTAAAAATCTCAGATTGTCTCCCTGTCAAGGCAGGCGTTGCCGGCGGTGCGGGCCTGGGCGCTGTCTCTGTCGGCCTGATAGTGGCAGGAAAGAAGCTGCGTAAGCGAAAGACCGTGCGGCCGGTAAATTCTGTCTGACACAATTGCGAAATCCCACACCCGCTGTTCAAATCGCGAAGCCCTGTCCAAGAACAGGGCTTCGTGTTTTATGGGGGACGAAGGCAGCGTTAATATCCGTATCTGTCAGCACTTACAAAAACAATAGGGGACATTTGGGGGCGTGTTTTTCACTTTAACTCTCTCGCCCTCAGCTTCTATAAGGAAGGCATACCGAAGCGGGCTGGCGAGGCAGCAGCAAAGGCCCGCGACAAAGCGGCGAAGAAATATCACGGGGAATTCGCCCGCCTTAACTTCCCAGAAGAAGCTCCTGTGTCCTGAGCGAGGTCGAAGGACGCGATTGAACTTTCCATAGACACGGATAGTTTAGTCGATAGTCGTTAGTCGCTTGTGTTTAGTGAACAGCGGGCAACGGATTAGGCAATTGTCGATTTCTGGGCCGATATTGTTACAAAACCAAAGTTGTCCTTGAAACGACTGGCAGGAAGTGTAAAATCGGTCAGGCAATCAAAGAGCGGCGTGAAACTCAATAATAATTCTGAGTAAAGAAGAAATTACAGGCGCATTTTTTGAAAGGGATAATTATGAAATTGAACATCAAGGCGTTTGCGCTGACGTGCGGGCTGATGTGGGGGTTTGGGGTATTCTGCCTCGCGTGGTGGATAATGTTGTTCGAGGGTGCGACCGGAGAGGTGCCTTTCCTTGGCCATTTATACAGAGGGTTTAACATTAGTCCTTTGGGCAGCGTAATAGGGCTGGTATGGGCGTTTTTTGACGGGCTTATTGGCGGAGCAATATTCGCCTGGCTCTATAATAAGCTGGCGTCTGCCTGCCCCGGCAAGCAAGCATAATTTTCGCCTGCGGAAAACATCTTCAAGGAATTCTTTTTTGCGGCGAATAATTTTTCGGGCCGATACCCGCCGGCAATCGTATAAACTATGAGAAACAAAAATGCCAGAAGAACAGGAAACAAACAATATCGAATCCGTATGCCTCGACCAGAAAACGAGCCGAGTGGGTCTTGTTTCGCTCGTTTTAGCCGTCGCCGCGATACCGTTTTTCTATACTTCAATCCACAGGATTGCCGCACTGCACAACGGCTCTGTCGATGTCTGCCTTGTCAGGGAAACTCCTTTTTATAACACCATTCACGCGCTCTGCTCCATTTTGCCTGCTGCATCCCTAACCTTTGCCATATTGTCGTTAATACGCTGCCGGCGCAACAGAACCGGTTTCGCAACCGCAATCCCCGCCCTCGCTGGCCTGCTGCTCGCCTTCGCATCGTTCACGGCTTATTTCCTCGTCCTCTTAGCCCTTGCCCATAGCCGCTCTGATTAACCCCTCTCGCAGCGCAGCGAAGATACCCTTATTCCTCTGTGCCCTCCTGCGTTCCGCCGGATGTCTTTTCCTGCCTCGGCATCGCTATAGTCCCCGTCCGCGCAACGTTCTTTATCCCGTATGGCCGGCACATCTCGATAAACGCCTCGATTTTCTCCTCAGGCCCGCTTATCTCCACCATTATCGTCTTCTGTCCGATATCAACAACGTTGCCCTTGAAGGTCTCTATCAGCGCCAGTATCTCAGGCCTCTTTTCCGCAGGTGCAGCGAAAGTTATCAGCATCAAATCCCGCGCAACCACCGTTTGGCCCGCGAAATCCTGGACCTTCACAACGGGTATAATCTTCGCAAGCTGTTTGCGGACCTGCTCAAGCACCCTGTCATCGCCAATCACAACAATCGTCATTCGGCTAAGCTGCGGGTCTTCCGTTCGTCCGACGACTAACGAATCGATATTGAACGCCCTCGCCGCGAACATCCCAGAAACATGTGCCAAAACTCCCGGCTTATTCTCAACCAACGCGCTTATTATATGTTTCATAGGTCTTACCCTTTTATTTTCATCAGTGTAATCTGTGAAATCTGTGGTTTCGTTTCCTACGCTAAACTTTCCAAAAGGTCTAATCCATCCATCTCGTGCAAACTCTTGCCCGACGGAACCATAGGCCAGACGTTCTCTTCCGGCTCAACCCTGAAATCAACCACGCAGGGCATCTTTTCGGCCAGCATTTTCTTAATCGCCTTCGGCACGTCGGCCTTCTTCTCAACCGTTATCCCGACCGCGCCAAGTGCCTCGGCCACTTTCGAATAATCCGGGTTCGCAAGATAGCTCTTCGAATACCGCTTGTTATAGAACAGCTCCTGCCACTGCCTCACCATTCCCATATACCCGTTATTCAAAATGCAGACCTTTATCGGCAGCTCATATTGAACCGCCGTCCTAAGCTCCGTCAGCGTCATATTGAAACTGTGGTCCCCGTCAATATCAACAACGGTTGCGTTTGGCATAGCTATCTGCGCACCTATCGCCGCGGGCAGTCCGTAGCCCATAGTCCCCAGGCCGCCGGAAGTGATAAACTGCCTCGGCCTCTTGAACCGGTAAAACTGCGCCGTCCACATTTGGTTCTGTCCGACGCCAGTCGTAACTATCGCGTCGCCGCCCGTCAATTCGCAAATCTGCTCAATCACGTATTGCGGCTTTATATTCGTCGCTTTTCTGTCGTATCCCAGCGGATACTTCTTTTTCCACTGCGCAATCTTGGCGAACCAATCCTTGCGCTCGCGGTGCTCAACCATCTTGACCATTTCAGTCAATATATATTTCGCGTCGCCCACAACCGGGATATCCGCCCGGACGTTTTTCGCGATACTCGCCGGGTCGATATCGACGTGTATCACTTTCGCGTGCGGGGCAAATGCCTTGAGCTTGCCCGTCACCCTGTCATCGAACCGCGCGCCGACCGCTATCAGCAAATCGCACTCCTGCACCGCGTAATTCGCATAAGCGGTGCCGTGCATCCCAAGCATATCCAGTGACTCCGGCTCGTTCTGGTCGTAACTGCCGAGGGCCAACAGCGTCATCGTAACAGGCAGATGGGCTTTTTGCGCAAGGGCGCGCAGCTCCTCGCTGGCGTTGGCGCTGATAATGCCGCCGCCGACGTAAAGCACCGGCTTCTCGGATTTGTTTATCGCCTCAGCCGCCATCGATATCTGGCGCAAATGCCCCTTGATTTTCGGCTTATACCCCGGCAGGCGCATCTCGACGCCGGCATCATATTCCGTCTTGGCGACCTGAACATCAACCGGCAAATCAACCACAACCGGCCCAGGTCTTCCCGTCGAGGCGATAAAGAACGCTTCCTTAATCACCCGCGCCAGGTCCTTTACATCCTTGACTATGCAATTATATTTCGTAACAGGACGCGTGATACCCGTGGTATCCGCTTCCTGAAAAGCGTCGTTACCAATCAGGTCAGTGCGAACCTGACCCGTTATGGCGACAAGCGGAATCGAATCCATCATCGCCGTTCCAAGCCCCGTAACAAGATTGCACGCGCCGGGCCCGCTGGTCGAGACGATTACGCCGACCCTGCCGCTCGCACGGGCGTAACCATCCGCCATATGGGCGCCACCCTGCTCGTGACGCGGAATTATGAAACGAATCGGCGCATCGTACAACTTGTCAAAAAAGGGCAATATCACTCCGCCGGGGTAGCCGAACATTGTGTCAACGCCCGCGTCAATAAGTGCCTGGACGGCGATTTCGGCGCCAGACCTAAGAATTGGGGATTTTTCGGCTGAACCAGCCGACTGTGAAGAATCGGACTTCATTACATACTCCTTTCGCAACATATCCCGGAAATTACAGCTTTTCGGGCCTCTTTTGTCAGGCCTGTCGTTACCACCACAGCAACGACCTGCCCATACAAAGTTTATAGCCCTGCTATAATCCCGTAATTCTGCTCAATTGTAGTATCTACGCACTACTCTGTCAATTGTTTTCGGCAATTTTTTGCACCACTATTACAAATTACCAACCCTGCCGCCTTCTAAATTCGTATAAAATTATATGGGCAGAACAATAAATAGAGCTATAATGACACCCTTCTTTTAATAAAAATTTGGAGACCAATATGTGCGAACAATGTGGCTGCAATCAGGATAAAAAAACACAGGACACCTTCGAGACGAAGGTAAAAGCGATAATCGAAGCCATCAGGCCGAATTTGCAAAGCCACGGCGGTGACGTCGAACTCGTCGCCACCGAAAACGGTAAAACAGTCAAGGTCCGCCTTCAGGGTGCCTGCTCCGGCTGCCCGGGCGCAAAAATGACCCTCAAGATGGGAATTGAACGCCTCCTAAAAGAAAAAGTCCCACAGGTCAAAGAAGTCATCGCGGTTGACTAAAAGCCATCTCATA
Source organism: Sedimentisphaerales bacterium (assembly GCA_050012515.1). GTDB lineage: Bacteria > Planctomycetota > Phycisphaerae > Sedimentisphaerales > Anaerobacaceae > Fen-1362. Next base: position 315,101 of record JBEKHA010000002.1, read on the forward strand.
ACTGTCATTCCCGCGTAAGCGGGAATCCAGATTCTATAAGCCGATGGATACCTGCTTCCGCAGGTATGACAGGTCGAATCGTTCAGTACGAGAAGGTTGCGAATGGCTTGCAGGAATTTTAGACACGAATACGAAGAAGCATTCTCGCGGTTTGCAGACGCGCCGGCTGCGAGGGCCTTCGGACTGGGCAGACACGCGTTGTTCATATTGCTCAAAGCCCTTGATGTAAATCCCGGCGATAAAGTAGGCGTCTGCGCTTTTACCTGTCTTGCTGTTGTGGAAGCCATAAAAGTATGCCAGGCAATCCCCGTATATCTGGACATTGATGAACACCTGTGCATAGACCCGCATGAAATCCTGATACACGATAACGGCTCTCTCAAGGTTGTGATTTTACAGCATACCTTCGGCAACCCCGGACGATTCGAGCAGAATCTGGCGGCCTGCAATAAAATCGGCGCGAAAGTTATCGAAGATTGCGCCCACTCGCTTGCTTGCACGTGGAACAATCGGAAGTTAGGCAAATGGGGCGAAGGAGCCGTGGGGCAGGGAGGGATGCTGACCGTCAATTCAAGCGGCTTACTCGAAAAAGTGGACCGCCAAATCGAGCGGTTCGCTGCGCCCGCGTCTGAAAAATCGGAATTTATTATGGCTTGCCTTCGGAGAGCATATCACCCGTTCAGCCAGTCGCGGCTCGATTGTTACCTCGGATATAACTACTCCCGGCTGCGCAGTATGCTGCGTTTCAGGGGGAAATCTTTTCTGAAAGACGGCTTTCCTGAATGTGCGGGATACCCCCGATTGGCCGGAGAAACGAAGGCAAAAACGAGATTGAAACAAATTGAAAGCTGGCCCAAATTGCAGCAGATACGGCGTCAAAATACCGCGATGATAGAGGAGTCCTTCAGCAAAGCAGGAATATCGCTTTGGCCCGTGGAACCACAGGCAAAGATTACAATGATGAGATATCCCTTACGAGTATATAAGAAGTGGGAAATAGTCCATCGGGCAGGCGTTCGAGGCCTCGACATCGCCGGCTGGTATTCCAGCCCGGTCCATCCGCTCAGTGACAGCGACCTCGCAAAAGTTGATTACCTCCGCGGCTGCTGCCCGAGGGCCGAAGGTACGATTGAACGATTAGTCCACCTGCCGACCGGACAATCGCTTAATAAACACAAATTGGAAGCGATGATGAAAATAATAAGTAGATTGTAGGTACTCGATGCCGGATGCTCGATACTCGCCGCGGGCAAAACGCAGCGGGTTCGGGGCTGCCTACTTATAAATCAAGTTAAACAATTTGTTTGCCAATTCCACGTCCAAGGTTTTTAAGATTTTGTATTCTTCGAGGGCTGAACCCTTGTCGCCAACCTGTAAGTAAACAAGGCCAAGATTACAGTGCGCCCTGGCATCATCAGGCCTGATTCTAATGGCCTGCTTATAGGATTCTATCTCATCCTGATAGCGGCCAAGTTTACCGTAGGCAAGGCCAAGAAAATAGTGCGCATCGGCATAATCCGGCTTGATTCTAATGGCCTGCTTATAGGATTCTATCTCATCCTGATATAGGCCAAGATTGCCGTATGCAACGCCAAGATTATAGTATGCCTCGGCATAATCCGGATTGATTCTAATAACCTGCTTGTAAGATTCTATCGCATCATGATGGCGGGCAAGTTTGCCGTAGGCAGCGCCAAGATTATAGTGTGCATAAGTATCATCCGGATTGATTCCGATGGCCTGCTTATAGGATTCTATCGCCTCCTGATAGCGGCCAAGTTTGTGGTAGGCAGAGCCAAGATTATTGTGAGCCTCGGCATAATCCGGATTGATTCTAATGGTCTGCTTATAGGATTCTATGGCATCCTGAGAGCGGCCAAGTTTGCCGTAGGCAAGGCCAAGATTGTAATGTGCCTCGGCATAATCCGGATTGATTCTAATGGCCTGCTTAGAGGATTCTACCGCATTCTGATAGCGGCCAAGTTCGCGGTAGGCAATGCCAAGGTTATTGTGTGCCGCTGCGTAATACGGCTTGACTTTTATGGCCTGCTTATAGGATTCTATCGCATCCTGCCAACGGCCAAGTTCGCCATAGGCATTGCCAATATTATCGTGTGCCTCGGCATCATCCGGCCTGATTTTTATGGCCTGCTTATAAGATTCTATCGCATCCTGCCAACGGCCAAGTTCGCCATAGGCATTGCCAATATCATCGTATGCCTCGGCTGAATCCGGCTTGATTCCGATGGTTTGCTTATAGGATTCTATCGCATCCTGATAGAGACCAAGATTGCTGTATGCGACGCCAAGATTAGAGTGCGCCTCGGCAAAATCCGGTTTGATTCGAATGGCCTGCTCATAAGATTCTATGGCATCCCGAGAACGACCAAGTTTGCCGTAGGCAAGGCCAAGATTATAGTGTGCTTCGGCATAATCCGGCTTGATTCTGACGGCCTGCCTATAAGATTCTATCGCATCCTGATAGCGACCGAGATCGCCGTAGGCAAAGCCAAGATTACGGTGTGCCTCGGCTAAGTCCGGCTCGATTCTAATGGCCTGCTTATAGGATTCTATCGCATCCTGATAGCGGCCAAGTTTGCCGTAGGCAACACCAAGATTATTGTGTGCCTCGGCATAACCTGACTCGATTCTAATGGCCTGCTTATAGGATTCTATCGCATCCTGATAGCGGCCAAGTTTGCCGTAGATAACGCCAAGATTATTGTGTGCCTCGGCATCATCCGGCTTAATTTTTATGGTCTGCTTATAGGATTTTATCGCATCCTGATAGCGGCCAAGTCTGAAGTAGGCAACGCCAAGATTAGCGTGTGCCGAGGCATCATCCGGCTTGATTTTTATGGCCTGTTTAAAGGATTCTATCGCATCCTGGGGGCGACCAAGGTTGCCGTAGGCATTGCCAAGATTAGTGTGCGCCTCGGCAAAATCCGGCTTGATTTTTATGGCATGCTCATAGGATTCCATCGCATTCCGATAGCGGCCAAGTTTGCCGTAACAACAACCAAGCCGAAACCATGCATCGGCATCTTGTGGATTCTTTTCTTTTGCCTTTTGAAAAAAGGTAAGTGCAGAAGACCAGTTTTCCTGCAGCAGTTCCTTTAAACCTTTCTGGTAAAATGATTGAGCATCGTTTGAATCAGCGGTCATCTTGATATTCCTTACCAGACAAAGTTTTAACTACTGCGCAAAAAGAGAAAGCCAGTAGTAGGCAAGAGAAAAGAAAAAACTGTCTGCTGGCCATAATAGAAATCTCCCATTTAACACCTTAAAGGAGCCACTTCACTCGCTGGTATTATCCTCAGAATCGTCGCGAAAGACAAGGAGAATTGCAGCAGGAAAAAGACCACGACGAACCGCCACACGGACAGGCGTCCTGTGGACTACATTTTTTATGCCTTTTCATTTAAGATGGATTGGTGTATAATTCCGGCTGGTAATTTGGTTGTGAAATTGATTGGTTTTTTAGAATAGGAGACAAGGCGTGGAAAATCATCGCAAGAGTAAGATTAAGAGGAGGCGCAAGAGCGGATTTTTGGTGCGGATGCGGACGAGTAAAGGCAGGAAAATGATAAACCGCAAGCGTCGGGCTGGCCGGTCGGTGAGCGTGCGAAAAACCATGAAGTAAGGTAAATATCGCCCCCCGCCGTTTTGCTTCGCCTGCTGCCCCGACTTACGTCGAGAGACACAGAGACGAGCAAAAGCGAAGCCGCGGGGGTAATTTAAGCAAATTAAAATAAGGAGAAAAAGACAATGGCGTTGAAGATGTTTTACGAGAAGGACTCGCCGCTTGCCCCGTTGAAGGGCAAGAAAGTGGCGACGATTGGTTACGGCAGTCAGGGACACGCTCACAGTTTGAATCTGCGGGACAGCGGCATCGAGGTGTCGGTTGCGGAGTTACCGGGGACGCCGAATTATAAGATAGCGATTGAGCACGGATTTAAGCCGAGCGATATCAAGACGGCGATGAAAGGCGCTTCGCTGATTATCATTACGTTGCCGGATGTTGTGCAGGGGAAGCTTTACGAGAAGTATATTAAGCCGAATCTTGTGCCGGGGCAGACACTGGGTTTCTGCCACGGGTTCAATATTCATTTCAAATACATTGTTCCGCCCAAGGGCAATAACGTAGTTATGATTGCGCCGAAGGGGCCGGGACATCTGGTGAGAAGCGAATACCAGAAGGGCGGCGGCGTGCCTTGTATCGTTGCGGTAGAGAAGGATGCGACGGGCGATGCTCTGAAGATTGCGCTTGCCTGGGGCAACGGCATAGGCGGCGCGCGAGCGGGCATTATCAAGACGACGTTCAAGGAAGAGACCGAGACGGACCTGTTCGGGGAGCAGTGCGTGCTTTGCGGCGGCCTGTCTGCTTTGATTAAGGCGGGGTTTAATACGCTTGTCGAGGCGGGTTATCAGCCAGAGATTGCGTATTTTGAGTGTATGCACGAGGTGAAGCTCATCGTCGATTTGATATACCAGGGGGGCTTAAGCTATATGCGGTATAGTATTTCGGATACGGCGGAATACGGCGACCTTACCCGCGGGCCGAGGATTATCCCTGCCAAGACACGGGCGGAGATGAAGAAAATCCTCAAGGAAATCACCAGCGGCAAATTCGCAAAAGAGTGGATGAAGGAAAACACGACTGGACTGAAGAAGTTCAACAAGCTCTATGAGAAAGATTACAACAGCAAGCTCGAAAACGTCGGGCGCAAATTGCGTAAGATGATGAAGTGGATTGACGTAAAGGAAGGCGTGAAACCCCGTTAAACGGCGAACGAATTTTTAACCGCCGAGCGTGCAGAGATAAAAATGACTCTGTTAAAATGGTGATGTTATGAAAACGATGAGAGTGTTGGTTGTGGTGTTGTGTGGTCTGGCAGCGGGTTGTGATGTTTTAGTTTTTGTTACACCGGAAGGGCCGCCATCAAACAAGCAGATATATGCGCAGTACCAGCAGACGATTCTTAAACAGAGCACGAGCGCCGATGTGCTTTCGCGGTTCGGGACGCCCAAGGATGCGTTGTTGAGCCAGAGCAAAAGCATAGCAGCCCTTGCGGGGATTACGAAACAGGACCATAAGATGTGGTTTAATATGGTGTCCTTCGACGAAAGTGAGCTTATAGCCAAGCGAAAATACTATTTTATTTACAATGAGAGGCCGAAGCAGTTGTTAGTTGATCCGTGGGAGGGGCTGGATTTTGGCTGCCAGATGGTTTTGTCGAAAGAAATTCTTGATGAGCCATACGCGGATGAAAACGCGAGGCGCATCGCGATATTAAAGAAAGTTGATGCGGATACCCGCAAGGACACAATGGATATTGGGTCGGATAACGCAATGCTGAGCTTGAACGGAATGATGGCGGGTCAGGGGATGGAATCGCTTCTAATCAAATTAAACGCTTCGCCGGCGTTAGCTGTTCGACTTAGTGAGCCGAACGGTGTGGAGTTCGACCATATCAACTTAGACAAGGGCCGGCTGCGGATGGTTATCGATAATGACATAGTGACGGTGAAGATGCGTCTTGGGTCGTTCGGTAAGAGCGGTAAAGTCAGCGTTGAGGGCCTGGACGCGATGGAGGATTAGGGCGTTTTTTTAAGTTTGCGGACCTGCGTCGAGTGAGGAAAATCAAAAGAGCGGGTCTGTAAGCCGAGTTTTGTCTTGGACAGCCATTTATCTGGGCCAACTGTTACCAATTGGCTCAAGCGACCTACCCGCCGGTAATGCCCGGGCCGAGCACCGGCTGCTTGGTCTTTCAGGCGGTGGGGTTTGCCCTGCCGGAATTGTCGCCAACTCCGCGGTGCGCTCTTACCGCACCATTTCACCATTGCCTGTCCCGATTGCTCGGGACATCGGCTGTGTATTTTCTGTGGCGCTATCCCGCCCCCGCTTTTTGCTTTCGCAAGCAGCGGGGGGGTGGCTGTTAGCCATCACCGTGCCCTGTCCTGCTCGGACTTTCCTCCGGCTCCGAAGAGCCAGCGGCTGCCCAACCCGCTCTTTTGATTTTCAATGTGCTATTGATGATTGATTAATTTGTTCGGTGCAGCGGGAGATATTATACCAAAAAGGCGATTATTCCGCCCTTTTAATTTCGGAGTGTTTTTTGAAATTCTGGTCGTTGGTGTCGGGGAAGTCACTTCGGAAATGGACGCCGCGGCTTTCTTTTCGTGCCAGGGCGGATTGGGTAATAAGGAGGCAGACGGTGAGCATATTCTGAAGCTCCCAGCCCTGGGAGTTATCGAAGGCCTTATCCATAACATATCGCTGCCAGAAGCGAATCTGGTCGATGGCCTGTCTCATTTCGGGGGATTTTCTTGTGATGCCGACGTTTCGCCACATAAGCGCCCGGAGAGAGTTTCTGACGTCGGAGGTATCGAGGTGCCTGAGTTCGGAGTGCGGGATTTGGTATTTGATAATCGACTGGCCGAAGTTGGCGGATTTGGGTGCGAGCTGTGTCTGGCCCGCAATTCTGCCGAAGACGAGACCTTCGAGGAGGGAGTTGCTGCCGAGGCGGTTAGCACCGTGGAGGCCCGTTGAGGTAACTTCACCGCAGGCGTAGAGGTTTTCGATATTTGTTTTCGCGGCGATGTCGGTTTTGACGCCGCCGACCATATAGTGCGCGCTGGGGCGGACGGGGATGAGGTCTTTGCTGATATCGATATCGAAACTGTCGCAGAGTTCGCTTATGACGGGGAATCTTTTGGTGAAATGCTGCTTATCGAAGTGGCGGATGTCGAGATAGACGTGGGTGGATTTGGTTTTGAGCATTTGTGTGAGGATGGCCCTGCTGACGACATCACGGGGTGCGAGTTCTGCGGCGGGGTTGTAGTCCTTCATAAAAGCCCGGCCTTTGGTGTCGCGCAGGACGGCCCCTTCGCCGCGGAGAGTTTCGGTAATGAGCGCGCGAGATGCTCCTGCGATATATAATGTTGTCGGGTGGAACTGGACGAATTCCAAATCCTGCAAGGTTGCGCCGGCGCGATACGCCATAGCGAGACCGTCGGCTGTTGCGCAGGAGGGGTTTGTGGTTTCGCGGTAGAGCTGTCCCGCGCCGCCCGTGGCGAGGATTGTATTAAGGCCCCAGATTATGCGTGCGCCTTTTTCCTTGTGCCAGCCGATGACGCCGAGGCATTTGTGATTGTCGGTCAGCAGGTCTATTGAGAAGAAATTTTCGATGATAGTGATATTTCGCTGTTGTCTTGCTTTTGCGATGAGGGTTTGCGCGATGATTCTGCCAGTTTCGTCGCCGTGGGCGTGTGCGATACGCGGGTGGCTGTGGCCACCTTCGGTTGTAGTTGCGATTTGACCATTAACCATATCGAAAGCGCAGCCCCAGTCGAGCAATTGCCGGATAAGCCCGGGACCCTGGCGGACGACGAGGTCAACGGTTTTTTCATCGCTGAGTCCGCCGCCTGTGCGCAGGGTATCGGCGATGTGCGATTCGAATTTATCCGTTTTTTCGAGGACCGAAGCGATGCCTCCCTGAGCGTGCCAGGTGTTGCTGTCCTCGACGGTGCCTTTTGTGACGACGGTTACAGAGCCGTGCTGCGAGGCCTCGATTGCTGCGCGAAGCCCCCCGACGCCTGCGCCGATTACCAGATAGTCGGTTGATTGCTGGTGCGTGGTAACGGAGTCAATATCAACGAGATAACGTCTGAAATCCGACTGGAGCATTGAGTAATCACCTTTTTTAAAAAGAAACTAAACGTTGCTAAAGTTAAGTTTTTTAACGGATACCTATATTAAATTCGTTTGGAATTATGGTATTGTAACGATTCTTTGAGCGGTAGCAATGAAGGATTATTAATGATGGGACTGGATTTATTCGGCTGGGTGGTAGTGGCGTTGTGCGCGGTGATGGTCGGCATCAGCAAGACGGGGCTGCCGGGGATGGGAATACTGTTTGTGCCGCTGATGGCGATGGTGATGCCGGCGAAGCAATCGACGGGAATGGTGCTGGGGATATTAGTTCTTGGGGACATTTTCGCAGCGAGTTATTACCGCAAAGCAGCGATGTGGCGTCATATTATCCGGCTGATTCCTGCGACGCTCGTTGGTATCATCGCGGGATATTTTGTTATGAAGATAATCAGTGATGCGCAGCTGAAGCCGATAATCGGCGTAATCGTGGTGGCGATGCTGGCGGTCAACTGGTGGCGCAATCGAAGAGGTGAGGATGTTCCGACGCAGTGGTGGTTCGCGGAGGTAATGGGATTTTTCGCTGGCGCGACGACGATGATGGCCAACGCCGCGGGGCCTGTGATGATTGTGTATCTGCTGGCGATGCGGCTGCCGAAGGTTGAGTTTGTAGGGACCAGCGCCTGGTTTTTCTTTATTGTCAACTGGATGAAGGTGCCGTTCAGTGTGCACCTGGGGCTGATTAACGTCGAGTCGATAAAACTTGGTTTTGTTATGCTGCCCTTTATTATAACGGGTGCGGTTTTGGGGATAGTGGCGTTGAAAAAGATGCCTCAAAAAGTATTTGAGATTACGATACAGCTTTTGGCGCTGGCGGCGGCGATAAAACTGCTGTTTTAGCAGATGAACGCCGGCTAAATGGGTTGCAAAGTTATAGTTTTGGTGGGATTATTAGAAGTATGATAGCGGGGCCGCAGAACAGTAAATTTGCCAGTGAACGTAAGCGGATGGTCGAGCATGACCTGAAGGGGCGGGGTATAACCGAGGCGGGGGTGCTTTCGGTGATGGGGCGGCTATTGCGCGAGGAGTTTGTGCCTGAGTCGTATGAGTCGCGGGCATACGAGGATGGTCCTTTGCCGATTGGGATGGGGCAGACGATATCGCAGCCATATATCGTTGCGCTGATGACGCAGGAACTTCGGCTGAATAATTATTGCGAGGTGCTGGAGATAGGCACTGGCAGCGGGTATCAGACGGCGGTTCTGGCGAAATTGACGAAACGGGTTTATACGATTGAACGGTTCGCAGAGTTATCGGCGAAGTCACAGGCGATTCTTGGCCGGCTGGAAATCAATAATGTTGAGTTTTATGTCGGAGACGGCAGTGGAGGATGGCCCTTCGATGTTGCTCAAGGCAGGCCTGAAAAAAGGACGTTTGACAGGATTATCGTTACGGCTGCTGTGCCGAAGGTGCCGGAGCAATTGATTGACCAGCTTGGCGAGGGGGGGCTGATTGTCGTGCCGGTTGGCCAAGGCAGTGTGCAGGAGCTTATCGTGGGGATAAAAAAAGAAGGCAAACTTATTGAGCAGGTGGTGTGTGACGTCCGGTTTGTCAAACTCGTCGGCAAACACGCGTTTGAGGAATAAGGAGTGAGTGAATTAGGCGTAAAACCGAGTGGTGAGATTAAGTTGTCGATGCCGGTGCAATTTTTGAAGGGGGTGGGGCCAGCGAGAGCAGAAATATTCGCAAAGCTGGGGGTTATTACTGTTGGCGATTTGCTGGAATATTTTCCGCGTGACTGGGTCTTTGCGCCTGAGCCGAAGAAAATAGGGCGGTTGGAGACGGGTGAGACGGCGGCGATTGTGGGGCTGGTTGAGTCAACGGATTTTCAGAATTACCGCAGGCCGGCGATATTCGAGACGATGGTGAGCGATGAGACGGGGACTTGCCGGATAATATGGTTTAACGGCGGATACCTGCGGGACCAGTTGAGACCGGGCCAAGCGATTATGGCGTGGGGGAAGGTCGGGGAATACAAACACCAGCTGCAGTTAACCAATCCGAAGTTTCGCGTGATGGAAAAAGAGGCGTCGAAGCCGGCGGAGTATTTCAGCGGTGGGGTGTATCCGGCGAGCGGCGGGCTGAGCAGTATGCAGATTAAGAAGATAATCAGGCCCGTGCTGGATAATATCGGCGGACTCGTCGGCGAATTCTATGACGACGAATTTCTTAAAAAAATGGAACTGATAAAACGCAAAGACGCGTTTGGCTGGATTCATTTGCCTGCGGATGAAAATAAGCTGGGCAAGGCGAAACGCCGGCTGAAATTCGATGAATTGTTTTTAATGCAATTGGGGCTTGCGCTGCGCAGGCACAGGCACAGTAAATTCGCGTCGGCTGTCGCGATGAAATCATCCGATGAAATCGACAGACGGATTCGAAAGCGATTCCCGTTTTTGCTTACCGAAGACCAGGATAAGACAATCGCTGAAATAATCGCTGATATGCAAAGGCCGATACCGATGAATCGACTTTTACAGGGGGACGTCGGCTCAGGCAAAACGGTGGTTGCGCTTTACGCGACGCTATTGGCGGTGGCGAACAAGACGCAGGCTGCGATTATGGCGCCGACGGAGATTTTGGCGAACCAGCATTTTATAAGTATCGAGAGGTATCTGTGCAACAGCGATGTGAAACGAGTGCTGATTACGAGCGGACTGACGGGGAAAGACAGGGATAAAGTTCTCAAAGAGATAAAAACAGGCGAGATAGATATCGTTGTAGGGACGGTTGCGTTATTAGAGAAGGATATTGAGTTCAAAAAACTCGGTTTGGTTGTGATTGATGAGCAGCACAAATTCGGCGTTCACCAGCGAGCGGAATTGCGCAAGGACGGGACGCCTCATTGCCTTGTTATGACTGCTACTCCGATTCCGAGGACTTTGGCGATGACGGTTTTCGGGGATTTGGATGTGTCGATAATCAAGCACAGTCCGCCCGGCAGGGGGACGGTAGTTACGCGATGGGTTTCGCCGGATGACAGGGCCAAGGCGTACGAATTTATCCGTGAGCGATTGCGGGTGGGCAAACAGGCGTATTTTGTATATCCGCGTATAACGGGCATTGAGGAGGAAGGGGACATAAAGGCAGCGACAGACGGCTGGCGAGAATTATCGAAGGTGTTCGGCGAATTCAAGGTTGAATTGCTGCACGGACGAATGAGCTCGGAGAAGAAAAGAGAGGTAATGGCGGAGTTTCGCAAAGGGAAAATAAAGGCGCTGGTCGCGACGGTAGTGATAGAGGTAGGCGTGGATATTCCAAACGCGACGATAATGGTTATCGAGGGTGCGGACAGGTTCGGTTTGGCGCAACTGCACCAGTTGAGGGGCAGAATAGGCAGGGGGACGGATAAGTCGTTTTGCTTTTTGTTTGCGGATAAAGAGACGGAGAACGAGGTGGCGAAAAGCCGGCTTGAGATGATGGAACGAAGCAACGACGGCTTCGAGATAGCGGAGCACGATTTGAAACTGAGAGGTCCCGGAGAGCTTTTCAGCACGCGTCAGCACGGACTACCTGATTTGAAAATTGCCAATATCATCGATGATTACGATTTGTTGGTTATGGCTCGACGCTGCGCATTTGAACTTGTTTCAGCAGACCCTATGCTTACTGTTCCGACGCACAAGAATATTCGTCAGGCGTTGATAACCAAATTCGGAGACGCATTGGGATTGGCGGATGTAGCTTAGCGAGTGAAGCGATATTGTAGATGATTACTTTTTTCTGTATTTTCTCAGCATATCGAGGAGGTTTTGCATATCGTCAGGCAGGGGTGCTTCGAAGGAGACGATTTTTTCGGTTGTGGGGTGCTTGAAGGAAATAGTCCAGGCGTGGAGGGCACAGCGGGAAATAACGGGAGCTTCAGGGGTTAGTTCGGCGTCTTTTAATTGCCAGGGATAAACGGGTTTGCCGCCATACATATCGTCTGCGACGATGGGGTGCTTGATATGGGCCAGATGGACGCGAATCTGGTGGGTTCGGCCCGTTTTAGGGGTGAGTTTCAAAAGTGAGAAGCCGCGGAAGGTTTCGAGGACTTCGTAGAAGGTGATTGCCTCTTTGCCTTTGCCGGCTTCGGGGCGGACGGCGTATTTGTATCTGAATTTTAGATTGACGCCGAGCGGGGCGTTGATGCGGTCGCGCGTGAGTTCGGGTGTGCCGTGTACGATGGCGATGTAGCTTTTTTCGACCTTTCGGTCGTGGAACTGCCTTGAGATTTTCCACTGGGCGATTGCATTTTTGGCGAGAATCATTACGCCCGTGGTGTTTCTGTCGAGCCGGTGGACGATGCCTGGACGAAATTCACCGAGTGCGATTGGGAAATCGGCGTCGTCGATTTCGGGCTCATCATCTTCATCTTTTTCGGCTTCTGATTCTGCTTCGGCGAGGTGAAACGCGAGCGCGTTTGCGATAGTGCCGCTGGTGTTGCCCCGTGCGGGGTGGACGATGATATCTGCGGATTTATTGATGACTATTATGTCATCATCTTCGTGAAGGATATTAAGCGGTATATCTTCGGGCGGGATTTCCGTAGTGGGCAGTTCGGGCAGGGTGATTTCGATGAGGTCATCGGGGTTAAGTTTCAAACTTGGTTTAGCCTTTTTGCCGTTGACTTTTACGCCGCCCGCCTTGATGACTTCCTGGAGCATAACCCTGCTGTAGTTGGAGTATCGCCCGTGGAGATATTTATCGAGACGGCGTTCCTGGAGGGCACGGCCGACGTGAAGTGTGAGGTTCGTATCTTTGTTCGGCATTTCGCGCGATAATTAATTATGGGCAGGCGCGTTTGGCTCACTGGCTACCGGCGGCTGCGCCTGTATCGCTGGTCTTGGCATCGGTTTGAGAGCGATTTTTTCAGAGAAAGAGTCCATTATCATGAGCCGTTGTTTTGCGGCTACTGCCGGTGCGGTGCCTTCATAGGCGGCGCCGGTTGCCACTTCCTGATAAAGTTTTCTGGCCGCATCGGGGTTGCCAAGCTCTTCCTCGCATAAACCAAGGCCTATTTTGGCGACGGCTTCGAGGGTGGGATTGGGGCTTCGTTTAAGGTATGTGTCGAGCGCTTTGGTGTAGTAATCTTTTGCCTTGCCTATCTGCGTAGTGATATCCTGCTGGCTGACAGTGCCGAAACGAAAATGAATTTCCGTTCTCAGGACTTCGGCGCTTTTAATTAGTGCCGTTGCGGCAACCGCGTCGTTGGACGCATTTTTGGCGATGCTGTCGAGTTCGTCGTTGAGCTGGAAAAGCATGTAGGCGTTGTCCTGGTTTTCCAGTTGTTTCTGGGCTATAAACGCTTTTTGCTGCGGCAGTTGTGATACAATCATGGTCAGATTACTTTGTTCGCGTTCGGCCACCACCGTCTTTTGATAGCGGAGATAAATGGCCGAGGCAAGCACAAGAACGACAACAACAAGAACATATATTATTGTCCTGAGGTTCTGGTTTGCCCAGTTTGGTAAATTACCAAGCCATATGGCCAAGTCATTGGTTTTCAGTTCGTGGCGGTGTTCGGCCTTCATATTTATTCTCCGTTAAAATATCTTGCAAAAACCCTGTTATTTACGAACAGCGAAGCAACAAAAGCCATATTCTACCAGAGGTTGTTTTATGTTGCAATGGTGGTATTAGGGGGTTAAGATTAAAGTTTTATATTGGAAACGGATTTCAAGGGTTGTCAATGGCTCAAGATAAGCCGCGAATTAAGGCAGGTTTTCTGGTTTGCACAGTGATGTGCGTTGCTGCTATTTGCGGGGCAGCGGAAAAGCCGCAGGCGGGAGTTGCGAAGGGATTGGAGGGAATTTGGGACCCCGCCAGGTATATCAGCGTTGACGAGATTAAGCCGGGTATGGAGGCGTATTGCCTGACGGTCTATAAAGGGACGGAGGTCGAGAAGTTTGGTCTGGAGGTTCTGAGTGTTGTTCACAATTTTATGCCTGGGCGGGATGCCATATTAGTTCGAGGAACCGACGAGCGATTCATTCATACGGGGCCTGTCGCGGGCTGCAGCGGTTCACCTGTTTATATCAATGGCCGGCTGGCGGGTGCGATGGCGATTGGGTGGCAATTCAGCAAAGACCCGCTTTACGGCGTAACGCCGATTGCGGATATGCTTCACGTGGGCGGGGCCGCGTTTAACCAGTCAGCGGGGGAATCATTAAACAGCGGGTCCGGCTTTGCGCTGGATTTTTCGAGGCCGATTGATTTTGCCCAGGTTGAAAAGAAGATTTTGTCGCCGGTAACGTCAGCACACGGGGAGTTCGCGGGGGCGTCGATCCTGCCCTGTCCGATAGTGGTTTCGGGTGTGCCGGAGTCGGTGACGGGTGATTTGGATGAGTCGCTAAGGCCTTTGGGATTTATGGTTGTGTCAGGTGCGGGCGGGGGCAAGTCGAGCGGTGTTTGCGATATTAAGCCGGTGCCGGGGGGATGTCTGACTGTGCCGTTGGTCGCCGGCGATATTACCATGGAGGTTGTCGGAACGATTACCGAGGTGAGGGGCGATGATATTTACGCCTTCGGGCATTCGTTTTTGGGTTATGGACCTGTGGATTTGCCGATGGCGATGGGCGAGGTGCATACGGTGGTGTCGAGCGTGATGCGGTCGTTTAAGGTGGGGACATCGGTGAATGTGATAGGTGCGTTGAGAGCGGATGAGTCAACGGCTGTTCGGGGCAGAATCGGGGCCGAGGCGAGGATGATTCCGCTGACGGTGAGCGTGACCCGGTATAACGACAGCCAGCCGAGGAAATATAACTGCCGTATTGCCGATAATCGAGTGCTGACGCCGCGTCTGCTTCGGGCGGTTATTATGAGCGCGGGGGTTTTTCAGGGAGAGATGCCGCCTGATAATACGGTTTCCTACAAGGGTACTATCGAAACGGACGGCGCTGGAACCGTGGTTTTTGATAATGTTTCGACGGGCGAAGGTTTGAACGAGGCAGTACGTGATACGATGAGCCCGGTGGGTTTGCTGATGAGTAATCCTTACAGGCAGGTTCGGATAAAGTCGATTAACGTGGATCTGGACATACGCGAAAAGGATACTTCTTCCGCTATATGGTCTGTCGGGTTGTCCGGCTCCCGCGTCAAAAGGGGCGATAATCTGGACGTGGAGGTTGTTACGGAGTCGGTCCGGTCGCAGAAACAAAAATACAGTTTAAATTTTACCGTGCCTGAGAATACCCCCGCGGGGACATATCAGCTGATTATCTGCGGCGGGTTCGACTATGAGGAGTTTTTGAGAAAGGCGGTCCCGCACAGGTTTGCTCCTGAGAATTTAGATACGCTGGTCGGGGTGATAAACAGGATTTTGGCGGTGGGCAGGAATGAGCTTCATTGTGTTCTGGTTTTGCCCGCGGGGGGCTTTGCGCTGGAACAGGCGGAGCTGCCCGAGCTGCCTGCGACAAAGGCGATGGTTCTTGGCGATTCGAGGAGGGCCAATACAATGCAGGCATTTCCCGGCTGGATTGATAAAAGCGTGCGAACGTCAACGATAATAATAGATAAAAAAATTATGAATGTTACGGTGGAACAGTGATTAAGAAAATGCAGTCAAAATACGTTCTTGCGGTAATGGTCATGGTGTGTCTGTCGGCTTCTTTTTGCGGCGCGGTGACAAGCAAAATCACCCGTTATAACAGCAGCCGGGAATTTCAAAAAGGCGAGACGAACGACGTGATAATAGGTTCCCGCGGGACTATACAATTAGGCAGGCGTGCCGAGATTCTTGTGAAGCAGTTCGACGACGTCTGGTCAATCAACAGTATCGTTTCAATAGGAGATACCGTTTATGTGGGGACAAGCCCCAACGGCGGTGTTTACTCATTCGTTGCGTCCGGGTTGAAAAAGATTTACGCGGCGAAATTGACAAAGAAGGAACGTCCCAGGGACAGTAACGACCGTGAAGTCAATGAACCTAATGACCCAAACGCGGTTAAGCAGGACAAGCATTTTGCCAATGAGCATATTTTCGCGATGGCGGCAGACGCTTCGGGTCATCTTTTAGTGGGGATAAGCGGGCAGAGGTGCGCGTTGTGCCGGCTGGAGGGCGGCGAGCTGAAGACGATTTATGAGCCGAACGACGCGAATTACATATTCGCAATATCGACGGATAAGGGCGGGGATATTTATCTTGGAACGGGGCCGAAAGGGAAGATTTATCGTATTGATTCTTCAGGAAAACGAGGCGAGGTGCTGTATTGCAGTCCCGACAAGAACATACTTTCGCTTGCGCAGGGGCCTGACGGGCAGATTTACGCGGGCAGCGACAGCCGGGGGATTATTTACAGGATAAACCCGAAGACAAAAGACGCCGTGATTTTGTATGACAGTGAGCAGCAGGAAATAACGGCTTTGGTGTTTATTGGCGAGGAACTGTACGCGACGGCGACTTCGGCCAACGCAGTTGGGGCCGAGACGAAATTTGCCGCTCAGCAGCCGCAGGCGGGGCGTCCTGAACAGAAGGAAGATGACGAAGGTTCGGATGAGGAGAGCAGCGGCGGTTCGACTATGCTCACCGCAGGGGGGACAAAACTTCAGATTGCCAACACAAAGGAGTCGGCGGGCGAGCAGCCGGCGGAGCATAAAATGCCTCTTCCCAGGCCGCCGAACCCCACACAGGCGAGCCATATTTACAAGGTTACAAAGGACGGCTTTGTTACGGATATATTCAATGAGTCCGCAGTATTTTTCTGTTTAGCGGCGCAGGGCAAGGAGCTTCTGGTTGGAACTGGCAACAACGCCCAGCTTTTTGCCGTGGAGCCGAATTCAGAGGAAAATGCGATTGTTTTTGAAGACAAGCAGGCGTCGCAGATTACAGCGGTCATTACTGTCGGGGACAACGCGTATGTCGGGATGGCGAATCCCGCCCGGCTGATAAAGCTGGGAAAGGTTTTTGCGAGTGAGGGCGTATATACGTCGGGACTTGTTGACGCGGGCCAGCCGGCGAAGTGGGGCAAATTTCAGATTGAAGCCGACGTGCCGCAGGGATGCATGGTGCTGATGGCCTGTCGCAGCGGGAATGTGAAAGACATAAACGACAAAAGTTTTTCGAAGTGGACGGAGCCGAAGGAGATTACCGGCCCTGTGCAGCTGGATTGTCCCGTGAACAGGTTCTGTCAGTATAAACTTGTGCTGCGTGGCAGCGACGGCAAAGCAAGTCCGGTTGTGCGTGAAGTCGCGGTGCCATCGGCGGTTCCAAATCTGGCGCCGAGGGTTGAATCGGTGAACGTAACGCGGATGGAAGGGCCGGGCAAGAACGGCGTATTCAAAATCAGTTACGACGCCAAAGACGACAACGGCGACAAGCTGATTTACAAAATAGATTTCAGAAAAGTCGGGTGGACCGAATGGATTGAGGCGGCACACGACATTGAAACAAGTAATTATGAATGGGACGGAAAAACTGTCGAGGACGGCAGATACGAAATCAGGGTTACGGCAAGCGACGAGAGAAGCAATTCGCCCGAGACAAAACTAACGGGCAGCCGGGTAAGCGACGCGGTAGTTGTTGATAATACACCGCCTTCGGTTACGAAATACAAACTCGAAAAGACCGGCAGAAAGATAACGATTAAAATGACGGTCAGCGATGAGCTTAGCGCTATCGGGAAAGTCGAGTACACGGTTGACAGCGACGCCAACTGGATTGCGACTGTGCCGGATGACCTGATTTATGATACTACGAGCAAGGACTTCACGATTATTGTGGAGAAACTGTCCGCGGGTCAGCATATAATTTCGTTTAAACTGGCCGACGCTGTGGGCAATACAGCATACAAGAGCTATGTTGTCAGCATAGAGGACAAGTAAACGTATCGTGCGGCATATTGCGTATTCAAAAATAGTTGAGGCGGTCAGGGAGCTTTGCATAAAATCGGCTTACGAGCTGCCTGCTGATGTATTGTCGGCGCTCACTGCGGCTGCCAAAAAAGAATCAAATGCCCTGGCGGCAAAAATACTTCAGCAATTAGTTGAAAATGCGCGTCTGGCTTCGGGGGAGCGCATACCGCTTTGCCAGGATACGGGGCTTGCGGTGGTTTTTATTGAGCAGGGGGGCGAGGTGTTTATCGAATGTCCCGCGGGTAAGACGGCGGCAGATGCGATTAACGCGGGGGTAACGGCCGGGTACGAAAAAGGACTTCTGCGAAAAAGTGTCGTTAGTGAGCCGATGCAGCACCGCAAAAATACGGGTAACAACTGCCCGGCGGTGATTCACTGGTCGATTGTGCCGGGCGATAAGCTCAAAATAACTTTTATGGCCAAAGGCGGCGGATGCGAAAATAAAAGCGCATTTCGAATGTTCAAGCCGACAGCCGGGACGGAGGAGATAACCGACTGGGTGGTTGAGGTTGTTAAAAACGCAGGAGCGGACGCCTGCCCGCCTTTCGTTGTTGGCGTAGGCATAGGCGGTAATTTCGAGGTTAGCTGCATATTGAGTAAAAAGGCACTTGTTCGCAGCATCGATAAGCCAAACGCCGATTTGTTTTACGCCGGATTAGAGAAAGATTTACTTGCCAGAATCAATCGATTGAATGTCGGTCCGCAGGGTCTTGGCGGGGACACAACCGCTTTGGCTGTTTTGATTGAGACCGCACCATGTCATATCGCATCATTACCCGTTGCGGTGAATATTGAATGTCATAGCCATCGGCACGGCGAGATTATCATTTAGATTCGCAGCATAAGTTTGCGATTGCTACGAATTGTTCCGGGGTGAGGTTGTCAGGGCGGATTTCGGGGTTGATACCGAGTTGTTCGAAAATCTCAGGCCAGTTCTTGATTTCCCTAAGTTGGTCGGCTGTAAGTTTACAGCAGCTTTTGAGCATCTTGCGGCGGTGCTGCAAAAGTGCGCCGGCGACTCGACTGAGCATTTCGACGCTTTTTACCGCTTTTATTTTTTCGGGGTCGCGGACGTAGGATATAAAAGCCGAATTGACCTGCGGCTGGGGCCAGAAGACGGTCGGCTTCAAAGTCCTGATGTGTTTGACCTCGCCTGTCGCAGCCATTAGTATGCTGAGGATTCCGTAATCTTTGATGCCTGCCTGCGAAGTCATTCGGTCAGCGACTTCTTTCTGGACGGTAACGAACATCGAATCCGCGATAATTGGGCCGGTTATGAGGTTGATAATCAATGGCGTCGCGGCGATATAGGGCAAATTGGAAACGAGAAGCAATTGTCCATTGTGAACAGCACGGG
The DNA here is from genome assembly GCA_050012515.1 of Sedimentisphaerales bacterium. Classification (GTDB taxonomy): domain Bacteria; phylum Planctomycetota; class Phycisphaerae; order Sedimentisphaerales; family Anaerobacaceae; genus Fen-1362. The sequence goes on from JBEKHA010000002.1 coordinate 334,003, forward strand.
CGCGATTTAGGGCGTCGATTACAATGGGATTGATTTCGAATTTATTTTTAAGTACGTCGGCTGCGATTATTTCGACGTTTGATTTGTCTGCTAACTGTCCCTTTGCGATATTGGCGAGAACGCCGTCGATTTCAACCGAGACGCAGTGGCCCGCCTTTTCTGCGATGCCTAAAGTGAGCGAACCAGTGCCGGGTCCGACTTCGAAGACGACGTCATTATTCTGGATATTTGCTGTGTCGATGAGAAGACGCATAAGGTTGAGGTCAATGAGGAAGTTCTGGCCGAATCGCTTGTTGGGTCTTACTCCCGCCGAATCGAGCAATTCACGGATTTGACTTTTACTTTGCATCGGCGGGGGCCTTTGCGCGGGGACGATAACGATGTGCCTTTTTTATCTGCACCATCTGGATTGCCACCTTTATCGCTTCCATCATACTGGATGGGTCGGCAATATTTTTTCCCGCGATGTCGAAGGCGGTGCCGTGAGCGGGGGAGGTACGGATAATCGGAAGGCCTATGGTGACATTGACTGCTTTGTCGAAGGCGAGCAATTTGACCGGTATCATACCCTGGTCGTGATACATCGCGACGACGCCGTCGAATTCGCCCTGGACGGCCCGCAGGAAAAGCGTGTCTGCGGGAATCGGCCCGAAGCAATCGATGCCCTGTCCCTGCGCCATCAGGATTGCCGGGGAAATAATGCGATGCTCCTCGTCGCCGAACTGGCCGTTTTCGCTGGCGTGAGGATTGAGGGCGGCGACGCCGATTTTTGGGTTTTCGATGTCGAAGTATTCCTTGAGGGCGGTATTGAGCAGGTCAATCGGCTCGAATACCCGGCCGATTGTGAATTTGTGGCGCACCTCGAATAACGCCTCGTGAATTGTCGCCAGCGCAAGCTTTAGCGGCCCCGCGACGAACATCATTGCCTTTCGGGGTGATTTGCATAGTTTGGCGAACATTTCGGTATGCCCGGGCCAGTTTGAGCCGGCTAATTTCCAGCTCGTTTTGTTTATCGGTGCCGTTACCACCGCGTCGATAATGTCCCTTTGTGCGGCATCAATCGCGTCGGTGCAGAATTTTAACGAAGCAGCGCCGGCTATCTCGGTCGGTTCTCTTATCCAGGGGGGCAGCGAAAACTCATCGTAGTCGGCAACCACAACTTTATGCGGGTAGTCCCTGCTGATTTTCTCGTGTTGATGTCTGCCCCAGAACGGCTCGATTTCCGCTTTGTCCGCGGCGTAACGCAATTGCTCATCCATCCCGAAGACGATGAACTTGGCACAGCGTCTTATGGCCGGGTCGGCGAGCGCCTTTACGACGACCTCCGGCCCAATACCGGCCGGGTCGCCCATTGTTACGCCGATTACCGGCTCTTCGGCTATCGAGTTGTGGTTTGTGCTGTTGCTCATACTTATATTTATACGATTGTTTACTTTCATGGGGTGCTCAAAAACCCTGCTGTTTCAGGTCTTCGAGGGTCAGGCCAGATTTATCCGGCGAGAGCTGCTGCAGGTACTTTCTGACCGTCTTGGTTATTATATCAATTTCTATGTTTACCTGCGCAGCTATTTTGGCTTGCCCGAGGGTGGTTTCTTTAAGCGTTTGCGGGATTACTGCTACGGTGAAACCATCGGGATTCAATTCGGCTACTGTCAGTGAGATGCCATCGATAGCAACCGACCCCTTTGAAATCATCTGGTCGAACAGGTCTTTTGGGGCGGTGAAGGTGAAGGTTGCGAATTTACCCTGATTTTCGATTTTTTTTATTGTTGCGGAACCGTCAACGTGGCCCTGGACGAAATGGCCTCCGAATCGGTCGTCGGCACGCAGGGCAAGCTCGATATTGACCTTTGCTCCGGGGGTGAGTTTGCCAATGGTGGTTTTGGTGAGCGTTTCGCCGCTGATGTCGAAGGTTACCAGCGTGCCGGCGAGTTTCGAGACGGTCAGGCAGGCGCCGTTTATAGCGATACTATCGCCGGTTTTGACATGATTGGCCAATTGGCCAAGGTCAATAATAAGCGCAGCAGAATCGCCGCTTTTGGAAAGCGCCTTTACCGAGCAAACCTGCTGGATTATTCCTGTGAACATAGCAATTGACTATTCCGTATTTTCAATTTACGATTCAACGTAGAATACATAGTATAGTAAGTTAATTGTAGGCAATCCGGCGCGAATAATCAATCGCCGAGAAGATTTGGAGGTATGATTATTATGAATACGGTTTGGCTCAAGATAGTGGCGACGTTAGTGCTGCTTGTGGTAATCTTTGTTATTATCAGCAAAATAGCTAATCAAGCGTCGAAACCGGCGGAGCCGGAGAGAACGGTTGGAGACACCTTTCGTGATGATGAGAAGCGTTTGCGTGCCGAGCCGAATTTGGCAGAGTCGAATGTGCCTGCTCAGCCGGAAGCGGGGCAGCAGGCAGCAGAGCAGCAAAAGCCCGCTGCCGAGCCGCGGCAATTCAGGAAACTGACCGAGGACGAAGAAGCCGGGGCCAGCCAATTATTTGAACTGGCTATAACCCAGCGTAAGATGGGTCGGTTGCCTGGGATTACTTATGGGGCGATGGTGCAATACTGCCGGGAGATAATTGAGAGGTATCCGGGCAGCGAATACGCATACAAGGCCAAACGTATGCTGGCGGACATTCCCGCGGAAAAACGCGAGTTTTATCATATTACTAACGATGAAATAGACCTCAGTAAATAGGTTCCAATAAAAGATGGATTCCCGCTTTCCGAAACGGGCTCGTCGCTTTGCTCCGTGTCGCGGGAATGACAAAAACAATAGCTTATGGAGACGACATAGCTTAAGGAGGAGCCATAGATGGGTTCGACAAGCTCACCACAGGTAAGTAACGCGAATCTTCCGGTGATTTCAGTAACAGCCAGATGTTTGCCTGAGGCGTGGGAGAAGGCAGTGCTGGCGGTATGGGACCAGGGACTTGATATGAAGACGCAATACGACAAGCCCGATGACCCGCCGAGCAAGGACGCGACAGTGATGATAGCGGTAACAGAGCCGTTCAGCGAGCCGAGGATACACAAGAATTTCCCCGGCGGTCCGGAGGAGCTTGAGGCATACAGACAGGAAGTGGTTGACGGTATTCACGACCACTGGATAGACGCTGCGGCAGGCAAATGGACATATACATATCACGAGAGAATCTTCGCATATGCGCCTGTTGAGGACATAAGAAACCCCAAGGCCAAAAAGCCATTCAAAAAAGTAAACCAGATTCAGTATATTATTGACGCCTTGTCGAAGGTTGCGCATACCCGAAGGGCGCAGGCGATAACGTGGATGCCGACGGCGGACCCGGCGACCGACGACCCACCTTGTTTGCAGCGGATATGGTGCCGGCTGGTGGCGGATAACGCGGGCGGTTATGTGCTGAATATGAACACGCACTGGCGAAGCAGGGATTTGTATAAGGCGTGGTTTATGAACGTTTACGCGCTGACGGACCTGCAAAGGACAATAGCCGGGAAGATTTCGGAGAAGATAAACAAGCCCGTCGCTGTCGGCAGATACGTCGATATAAGCGACTCACTTCATATTTACGGCAGCTATTTCAGCGACGTTGTCCGCGAGATTGAAAAGATGCGGAACAGCCCCTTTACCGGACGTGCCTGGGAGAGCACACATCCGGCGTTTATGATGATGACGGACGATGCCCGCGAAAAGCTCGCAAAAGACCCTGACTGGTTCGCAAAAGCGAGGGAATAATAATAGAAGACAGAGTACGGAGGACAGAGGGCAGATACCTTGTTTTTCTGCCATCTGTCATCTGTTTTCTGTCATCTGGCGGTTTGGCACGGGGGATTTTATTTCCTATTGTTTAATGGGGAGAGCGGATAAAGCGGACATAGCCACCCCGCGAGCTTTCTTGCGAAAGCAAGAAGGCGGGGCACAATGGCCGTCCAAATAAAAATAGAACGCTCGTCCAATATCGTTCCTGCCGGCACCTGCCGAGTCAGGATCGGCAAATACAACGATCCTTGCCCTGTGTTAAGGCATACGGGTGAAGGGTTGGGGGGCCATATAAGTTTCTTTCCGAGTTGGGGCTTTTGCGCCGCCTGCGCAAAGGTCCTTTTTTATTTCCCGACAATACGACGCAGGTGCAACTTCACCACGATTTACCGAAATAGCAGTCATAGTGTCTGTAAAAAAGCCCTATCGACCGCATAGCGATAATCGCGACGACCTGGGCGGCCAGATTTTTCGCAAGGATTCCGGCGTTTTGTAGCATCGATGGCGTCGCGTCTTGTTCGGCTTTATTTTCGATGAAGCAGACGGCGGCGAGAAGGCCGACGACCACCAAATACGGAATGAATGCCCTGATGACGGGAACCAGCAGGCGGTCAAAACGAAGCAGTTCGGGAAGGTCTTCGAGGGCCGCCACGACCAGTATGGCCATCGGGAACAGGAAAAGCCCCGCGACAAACAATCCACGCAAAACCAGATTCAGGGCTGTTTTTGTTTCCCATATATTCTCCCATGTGGCGCCTTTATCGCGGAAAAACGCAAGGGCAGCGATAAATGGGAGCTGGACGATGAAGACGGTGAATGCAAAGATGAAAATAGGTTTGAAGATGTATCCAAGAAACGTGATGCTTGTTCCCACTTCGACTTCGGGCAGCTTGTCGATGCCTGCCGCGGTTTCATTGATGATCTGCAGATAAAATCCGAAGAGATAGCCCCACGCCGCGAAATACACAAGGAATCCTATGCAGCAGGCGCCTGCCGTGAAAATCCTGAAACACACTATCGCTGTAACGAACGCGAGCGCTGTCAGGTTGTCCTTGTCGATAAATATTTTCCAGCTATCGACGAATACGGCGCGATAAAATCCGGGGAGGGGAAATTCCGGCTTAAGTTTCGGCTCAATTTTTTGGGGAGTTTGGCCCGATTTTTCGGGTATTATCTGCCTCTGGCCGCAGGTCATACATTTTACGGACTGGCCGGCATGTTTGTCGGTAAAGGCGATGAGTGCGCCGCATTTGGGACAATGAAACTGTATCGTCATCTTTTTTTATTCGCCTGGGGCGGATTCCACCATTTTCATCGCATCAACGAATGATTTCTGGTCGTTGGCCCATTTTTTCGCTTCGAGCAGGTCAATCTTGTCCTGTTTTACCAGATGGGCGAGGTGTCTTTCCATCGTCGTCATTTTTTCGTCGGGATTGGGACGTGTCTTCGTCTGAAGCTGGGAGTAAATCTGCTCGACTTTGCCCGTCCTTATGAGGTTTGCGCAGGCATAGTTGTTGTTGTTGAGTATCTCCATCGCGGCAAGGCGGCCGGTGGCGTCTTTTTTGGGGATTAGTTTCTGACAAATGATGTACGCAAGTCCGAGCGAGAGCTGGTTGCGTACTTCGTTTTGCCTGCCGGTCGGGAAATAATCCAGAATGCGGGTTATTGTGCCCGTGGCGTCTCTTGTGTGCAGCGTTGAAAATACCAGGTGTCCGGTTTCGGCGGCCATAAGCGTCATCGATATCGTCTCGGAGTCGCGCATCTCGCCTACGAATATGACGTCGGGGTCTTCACGCATCATTGCCCGCAGGCCGTGGCTGAATGATTTTACGTCCCTGCCAACCTCCCGCTGCGACACCATGCTGTGCTTGTTGGGAAGAAGATACTCGATTGGGTCTTCGAGCGTTATAATCCGGCAGGCCTTTTTCTCGCTTATTCGGTCTATCAGGGACGATATTGTTGTCGATTTGCCGGCCCCCGTAATACCGGTCACCAAAATCAGCCCCTGCTTGCGTTCGATAATGTCCTCCCAGACATTGTTCGGAAAGCCGATTGTTTCGACTTTTGGGATATCCAGCGACAATGCCCGTATCGCGGCGCTTACCCCGTCGTTTTCGCGAAAGACGTTTATGCGGAACTGCAATGACCCGACGCGGTATGAGCAATCGACGTCGTTGTCGTGCTGATACTTGTGAATGTTGTCTTCGCTCAGGAGCGGGAATATGAGCTTTTGGGCGACTTCCGGCGTGACGGGGCTGCCTTTAAGATAGGTTATGTCGCCGTCGATTCGGTACGCGGGAGGGGCGCCGACCTTGATGTGAAGGTCCGAGACCCGCATCGCTCCCCTTTTCTCGAAATAGGCGAGCATATCCTGCATGCTGAGCAGGCCCATATTTTCGGTGGGGTACACCTTGGCGGTTACTGAATGTTCTTCAGTCATGTTTGCCTCCCGTGATTACATTGTTTGATTTTTGCTTTGCTATCTGCTATTTTATATCTTTCAGTCGTAAATCGGAAGTAATAAATAGCAGTTAAAAAACTGTAAAATATGACGACAAAACCTGAAATACGTATTCCTATGAGCAGGATACAGAAGCTCATAGGCGAAAGGATGCTTGAGAGTAAGCAGAGCAAGCCCTGTTATTATATGGGGATAGATGCCGACACGACTGAGCTTATGGACAGTCGCCACGAGCTCAAAAAGCAATTAGGCGTTAAAATCACCTCGAATGCGTTTTATATCAAGGCACTTGGCCTTGCGGTTAAGGAATTCCCCCTAATGGTCGGCTCATTGCAGGGCGACACGATAAAAATCGCCGATTCAGTCAACGTGGGTTTTGCCGTGAACGCGCCGCACGGATTGATTGTGCCCGTGGTCAAAGAAGCAGACAAAAAGACGCTTGCCCAGATAGCCAATCTTGAAAAAGAACTGACCGACAAAGCCCGAAGCAACAAACTAACGCTCGATGAGATTTCAGGCGAGACAATCGGGCTGAGTAATCTTGGCGTTTATGATATCGACTCGTTTATAGGCATTGTTCCGCCGCCGGCGACGACAATTCTAAATGTTGGCAACACACTGCGAACCGCCGTTCCGAAGGATGGCCAAATTCTTATCCGCAAAATCACCAATTTAACAATAGCTGTGGATTCGAGAGTCGTTCCCGACCCCTATGCCGCAAAATTTCTGGCAAGAATCGGAGATTTGCTGCATGGGCCAAAACAACTTATATCGTAGGATTTTATGGTTGTTTTGTCTTAGGCATAGTATTGGGTGATACAGCTTCTGTGACAGCAGTTTGTGAACTTGCAGGCGCTATCTCAACAATTTTTATTGGGGGCTGTTGGGGTTCGGCGAGGATGACTGGCGTTTGCATCTGGTTGTGGATGAGTTGGGCGACTTGTTTGTAGTCGGCGGAGCCGTGGCAGGAGGGGTCGTATTCGAAAATCGTCTGGCCATAGCTTGGCGCTTCGGCCAATGTGATATTCCTGCGGACATAGACAGGCAGAATCTGCGCTTCGGACCAGGCGCAGTTTGTATTGCGTGCATTCGAAAGGAAGTTTTCGATGTCGGCTTTGACCTCGTTTGGCAGCGACGCGCGGGCTTCGAACATACAAAGCAGAACCCATTTTACTTTCAGAGCCGGATTGATTCGTTTATTCACAAGCGAGACGGTCTGCAAGAGTTTGCCGAGTCCCTGCAAGGCGAGGAAATGCGGCTGAAGCGGGATCAAAATCTCATCAACAGCGGCTAACGCGTTCAGGGTCAAAAGACCAAGCGACGGGGCGCAATCGATAATTATGTAATCGAGTTTGTCTTCCAGAATGGCTAATGCTTCTCGGAGTATTGTTTCTCTGCCGACGACGCTGACAAGCTCGGATTCGGCTCCGACGAGGTCGATATTGGCGGGAAGCAGCCATAGGTTTGGTCTGACGAGCATCATTTCCGATTCGACGTTCGCAGACTGGGTGAGGACACGGTATGAGCCGGCGTGGACCGAATCGGTGTTAATGCCCAAATGAGTGGTCAGGTGTCCCTGCGGGTCAAGGTCGATGGCTAGGGTGCGCTGGCCCATATTTGCCAAAGCGGCGGCGGTATTGACGACAGTGGTGGTTTTGCCGACGCCTCCTTTCTGATTGAGAACCGCTATTTTTCTCATTTTGGGGCCTCCTGTTTTACTTCCATCATTTTTCTCAGGACGCCGTCGAGGACGCCATTGACAAACGAGGGCGATTTATCTGTGCCGAATTTTTTCGCAAGCTCGATTGCCTCGTTGATTGTAACTTTTGGCGGGATGTCGGGGCAGAATTTCAGGTGGTAAACCGCCAGACGCAGTATGCTTTTATCGACCTGCGAAAGACGGGAAAGTTTCCATTTTAACGCAGCGGCGGTTATTAGCTCATCACAGGCGGAGATATTGGTCCAGGCGCCTCTTGTCCAGTCCGAGGCGAGCGTGCGAACGGGCAGTTCTTCAGGGGCGTATTCCCTGAAAAAGTCGTCCAAATCGGGAAGCAGTGACGCGCCCTGAACATCAAGCTGAAACAAGGCCTGCATTGTGAGCTGGCGTGCCTTTGTTCTCGGATCCACGCGTCAACCTCTCCTGACCGGTGTGTACAGCACACCCTACCGTTTTTTCAATACTTATTCTTCGATACTCATACGAGCATCGATGCGTTAAAGCTGTCCCATTACGCTGGCCATTTCCATAGCCGTCATAGCGGCGTCTGCGCCGGCGTTGCCTTTCTTTGCCCCGGCTCTGTCCACGGCCTCTTCGAGCGTTTCGCAGGTCAGCACGCCGAAGACAGCGGGGGTTTTTGAATCGTAGTTAATCTGACCTATGCCGCGAACCACCTGCTGGCATACGGCCTCGTAATGCTGTGTCTGTCCCCGTATTACCGCGCCGAGGCAAAGCACCGCGTCGAACTTGCCGGCCGCAGCGAGTTTCTTCGCGGGGACAACAATCTCGCAGGCGCCGGGCACCCAGACGACGGTTATCTGTTCTTCCTTTGCTCCGTGGCGTTTAAGGCAATCGATTGCGCCTGAAAGCAGGCGAGAAGTGATGAACTCATTAAACCTGCTGACAACAATGGCGTAATTTCCCTTGCCTGCTGTGAGTTGACCTTTTATTTCCTTAATCATACTTGCAAATCTCCAAACTCGGTACATGTTTCTCGATATGCGATACTCGCGCGCATCGAGCGACTACTATGTACATTATAAGACCATTGCAGCCAGCTTTCCATAAAAACAACCGCGTCAGCCAAATCATACCGGCATATAAAGTCCGACGGATTTAGCTAACCTGTTCAATTATAAGATGTTACAGGCGATATTGCCAGTATATTTTTGGCTTTTGGGATAAGTGACAAAGGACAATAAAAACGCGTTAACTCCATCGGTTTGACAGGCGATAAGTTCGGTGGATTCCGGTGTGTCGGTATTGGCCCGTGGTTGGCGTAATAGATACCTGTTTATTGCGAGGCAAGACGGCTCCATGATTTTTGATGAGCAGCCCTACAATTCATACGATGGCAGTGAGCAGAAGGCGCAAAAAGCGTTTGAGCTTTATGAGGACGGCAAGATAACTCAGGCCATCACAGAGCTTAACGACGCCATTGAAGTAAATCCGGCGAATTGCGCACTGCATTTCAACAAGGCGCTTTCACTTGATTCGCTTGGCAAATTCGAGGAAGCAATAGAGGATTACGAGGCGGCCCTTGCTTTGAACCCCTGCGACCTTGAGATTCTCAACTCGCTGGCGGTCGATTACACGCGGGTAGGAAATTATGACCTTGCCATCCAGACCTTCGAGCACATCGAGGGGCTGGACGCGAGTTTCGAGCCGTGTTATTGCAACAGGATAATCACCTATACGGAAATGGGACTGCACGAACAGGCCGAACAGATGTTTTACCTGGCGCAGCAGATAAATCCGGATTGCGCTCTTTGCTATTATAACATAGGCAACAGTTTATTTGCCCGCGGGCAGTTCAAAAAAGCAATTCACTGCTGGATGAAAACCGCGGAGATGGAACCCTCGCATCCGCAAATCAATTACCATATAGCGCAGGCACTGTGGGCGGAAGGTGAAACCGAACGCAGCAGAGAGCACTTTCTCAAAGAGCTGCGTATAAATCCCGGGGACGTGGAGGTAATCGTCGATTTCGGATTCTTCCTGCTCGAAAGAGGCGATATAGAGTCGGCGAAGGAGAAATTTCATCGTGCTCTTGAGCTGAGGCCCGACACGGCAATGGCGCTGTTTTACATGGGTGATGTTGCCCTGGACGCCGGAGACAAGGCCAGCGCGGTGAAATATTTTACGCAGGCGCTCGAACGAGACGCGATGCTGGCCGGTCCTCGATATCGGCTGGGGCAGTATGCGCTTGAGCAAGGCGATATTGAAAAGGCAAAGACGTTTCTGACTTCGGAGATAAAGCTGGCGAGCGACGACGCAGACGTGCTGGTGTCTATGGCGTCGATGTTTTTGATGATTGCGGAGAAAACCGAGGGCGAAGACAAAGACGATACTCTCGATTATGCGGCGAACTGCCTGTTACGGGCGCTCGATATCGATTCAAGCGACGCGGATGCACACTATTACCTGGGGCTGGCCAATGCGATTAAAGGCCGGCTCGATGATGCCATTGAGTTTTTCACCTGCGCTATGGAGATTAATCCGCAGCACGTTTTGGCGATTCGCGATTCGGCGGTTGTTTATCTTGCGATGAATCGGCTTGCCGACGCGACTGAAACCGTCGAAAGAGGCACGCTCATTATGGGCGACCACCCGCAGCTCAAGGATATCCGCCGGAAGGTTCGCAGGTCTCAAATCACAAAGCAATTAGCCGATTTATTCGGCCACAAAAAGCATTGATTCCTTCTCGTCAGCAACTCCAAACCCATAGCGATGAACATTTGCCGGAGCGGATTCGTATCCTTACTAAATAAGAAGAATTCGGAAGGGAAATGCTATGGCAAAAACGAGAATAATCCGCAAGGTTTTCAGGAGCAAGCCAACCATAGAAGGAGCAGGCGTTCATCTCAAAAGGGCGTTCGGATTCAGCGAGGTTGGGATGTTCGACCCGTTTTTACTGCTCGATGATTTTCGCTCGGATGTTCCGGAGCATTATCTTAAGGGGTTTCCCTGGCACCCGCACCGCGGCATAGAGACAATTACATACGTTCTGAAGGGCGATGTCGAGCACGGTGACAGCATGGGAAACAAGGGTGTCATATCCTCGGGCGATATACAGTGGATGACGGCAGGCAGCGGGATTGTACATCAGGAAATGCCCAAAGGCGACTCGGATGGCGCTATGTATGGATTTCAACTCTGGGCGAATCTTCCAGAATCACAAAAAATGATGGCCCCGCGATATCGCGATATCAAAAATAAACAGGTGCCGGAAGTAAAGCTGGATAACGGCACAAAGATAAGGGTTATCTGCGGCAGGGTTCGTGGCGTGCAGGGGCCTGCACGGGATATAGTAACCGACCCCGAGTATATTGATGTTACTATTCCTCCCGGCTCCGAGTTTGTTCATCCCACCCCGAAAGGTCACACGGTTCTCGCTTATGTTATCGATGGAAAAGGATACTTTTGCAAGGAGAAGAAGCCGTTTTCATACGAGGCCGAAGGCGTTAATTATTTCGATATCCAGAGAGAGCCGTTTATCGGCAACGGGACCCTTGTCCTGTTTGAAGACGGCGAACAAATAATGGCGTCAACAGAAGAACAGCCGGTCAGGTTTCTGCTCGTCTCAGGCAAACCGCTCGGCGAACCGATTGCCTGGTATGGCCCCATAGTAATGAACACTCAGGAAGAGCTGCGAATTGCCTTTGAAGAATTCAACAGCGGCACATTTATAAAACACAAAGGGCAGTAGGTATCACAGACGGGGTTAAGGCCGTTACCGGTTAGCTTTAATTTTGATTTCGCTGTTCGGATCGTCGAACGGCCGGCATTATTTTTCGCGGTATGGTTTGCCTACTTTATAAAGCTCAAGCCGATTCTGGATTTCACGAGCCGTATTTTGCTGCCCCGCGGCTTTGGCGACATTTAAAGCTTTTTCGGCGGTCATTATCGCATCGTTGAATTTGCCCGCAGCGGCATAGGCGACAGCCAGGGTATCCAGGTTGTCCGCGTCATTATAAGCCGACAGCTCACAGGCACGCCGGGCGTAAACTATCGCCTTGTTGGCGTCCCGTGCGGAAGCGTCGCCGATGGTGGCAAAAAGCCAGGCCATATTATTGAGCGATTCAATGTCGTTGGGCTTTAGCTGCTCCGCTTTGGCGCAATTCTGCATTGCCAGGTCGTACCTGCCCTGTTTATAGTAAACTAAAGCGAGATTTACATACACTATCGATGAATCTTGCTTTTGCTTTATAAGCTCGTCGAAACATGCTATGGCCTCGTTAAGCTTTCCCAGTTTCAGAAAAACCATACCGAGGTTGTTGCGGGCGTTGAAATGCGTCGGGGATATCCGTATAGCTTTGGTCAGATACGGCACGGCTTCGTTGTATCGGCCCGCTTTAAACAAAGCGCTTCCAAGACCGCTTTCCGCGACAACATTATTTTCGGTAACTTTAAGGGCATATCCGAACAGCGTGAAGTCATTCTGCCAGTGTTTGACCTGCATTCGGGTGAGAATACCGAGGGTAAACAGCAAACCTGCGGCTGATATGGCGATGACGATTTTCCGGCGAGTTTTGTCGGCGACAAACTCTTTGACGGCGAAGACGGCAATGATAAGCAAACCAAGAATAGATATATACACATATCGGTTGGCCATCGACTGCGAACCGACCTGAATAAGTCCGACCATTGGGACGAGCGTTCCAACATACCACAGCCAGCCGACCAGTACATACTTTCTGCGGCGGCCTATATAGATGCTGAAAACTGTTGCCAGGACAAGCAACAGGGCGCAAATAATCACCGCGGCGTCTGTAAGATTTAAGTGAAAATATGGATAAATAACTGCCAGTCCGCTCGGCCATATTACTTTGCCGATATACTTTATATAGGAAACAAATACGTTGGCGATTCTGAGGTTGAGGGGTATTTTTTCAAGTGAGCTGACCACATTTCCGGTTTGTTGCGAAATGAATGTTATCACGGCCAGCACAGCGGACAATATAAGCAAAGGTATTTTTTCTATTATCAATAGCGCGGCCGATATCTTTCGCGGCGATTCAGCGTTTGGAGTTAAAGGTTTAATGCTGAGTTCCAATTTGACCCGTTCAAGGGGCCAGTAGTCCAGCAAAAGCAGCACAAACGGCAGTGTCACTACAATCGGCTTGGTCATAATACACAGGCCGTAGATCAAGAACAGCAATGTATATCGCCTGATACCCCGTCTCTTTGTGTACCAAATATAGACAGCCATTGTGAGGAACCAGAATAGTCCGCTTAGCACCGTTTTTCGCTCGGCTGCCCACGCCACCGATTCCACTTGTAACGGGTGCAGTGCGAATA
>JBEKHA010000003.1:0-244453 GCA_050012515.1 Sedimentisphaerales bacterium
AACCGTACGAGGAACTCTGGCAAAAGTGGCAGCAGCCTGAAATCTGGCGATTGCCTCATGGCCACGCCAGTGGGCAGTTGAGGCTGGGCTTGATGGGCCGCGTCCTTCGCTGGATGGCACCGCGATTAGACAAGCCGTTTAGTCCCGACCGAAGAACGCCGCCTAACACAGCGCTGGAGCCAACGCCGACTGCCCCTTGAGCTTATGGATGGTTTGAGTTATACAATGATTTTCGAGTTTGCGGAGCCAATCGCCGTTGGCGAGGTTAGTTCCGCTGTCGCGGTTGGCGTCGCGAGTCGGCGGCGGGTAAGCATAGATTTAATAGAGTACGAAATATAAAAACCGCAAAATAATAAAAGAATACGAAAGGGCGATTTGCTTTGATTAAGATTTGCTTAAAAACAATCTCTCTTTCAGCATTACTGCTACTGTCAATTTTCCTGTCATCGAATGTTTTCGCGCAAACGCCTGCAGGAAGCAGCATGGTTCTCCGCGACCACTGGTCCATCCAGTCGTCTGCCAACCTCACGGACGACGGCAATGTCATATCCCAGTCCGGTTATGCTGCGAAGGACTGGTATCCTACGTCAGTTCCATCGACTGTGCTTGCGGCGCTGGTGGCAAACAAGGTGTACCCGGATCCCTATTACGGTAATAACTACATGGAGCTGCCTGGCGTGCGCAGGTGGGACAAGCCCGAGGGTAATCCCTTCGAATTGTCCTGGTGGTACCGCACCGAGTTCGATATTCCCTCTGATGATGTGGGAAAGCACGTGTGGCTGAAGTTTCATAGCGTGAATTACCGTGCTAACCTGTGGGTAAACGGGCAGAAGGCGGCCGATTCCACCATGATGGAGGGCGCATACCGGCTGTATTGCTTCGATATCACACAATACGCGAAAGCCGGGCAAAAGAATTGCCTCGCGCTGGAGATTTTTCCTCCCAGGGCTTTTGACCTTACAATCTCCTGGGTTGACTGGAATCCTACCCCTCCCGACAGGGGGATGGGCATCTGGTACGACGTAACTCTATCCTTTAGCGGCCTCGTGGCCATTGACCATCCCTTCGTGAAAACCAAATTAAACCTGCCTTTAACCGACCAGGCCAAACTCAGCGTTATCGCGGAAGTGAAGAACGCGGGAAGCACTCCTGTCAAGGGCTTGTTGAAAGGCACGATAGAGAACATAACTTTCTCTAAGGAAATAAACCTTAATGCGAACGAGACTAAGGAGGTAACGTTCTCGCCCGAAGAATTTCCACAGCTGGTGGTGGCAAATCCCCGCCTTTGGTGGCCTCATACCGTTGGCCCGCAAAACCTCTACGACTTGAACCTGAGTTTCGAGATAGGTGGGAAGGTATCTGACACGCGTAAAACACGTTTCGGTATCCGGGAGATCAGCTCATGGATGAACGAGTTTGACACATTGCGCACCAAGGTGTTCCAGGTGAATGGCAAGAACATCGTGATTCGCGGTGGGGGCTACGTGGAAGATCTTATGCTGCGTCCTTCCAATGAGCGCGTGGATGCCGATCTGGGTTACCTGAAATTCATGAACTTGAACGCGCTTAGGATGGAGGCTCCCCGTGGCTGTGATTATCTTTTCGAGCGTTGTGACGAGGAGGGCATCCTGATTATGGTAGGCTGGTGCTGCGGTGTCGCCTTCGAGAGCTGGAAGAACTGGACGACACATACGGCCGACATTGCCGAGAAAAGTTGGCGTGACCAGATTATCAATCTTCGTGCGCACCCATCTGTTTTCACATGGTTGTACGGGAGCGATAATTTCCCGCCAGAGGGCGTGGAACGGCGATACATCAACGTGCTCAAGCAGTATGATGGAACGAGGCCATATTCCTCCTCAGCGACGCAGGCCCCCAGCAAGATTGATGGTTACACGGGTTTGTGGATGGGTCCCTGGCCGCAGGTATATGGCTACCTCCCTCCTAATTACTGGTACAGCAAGCTCGAGTTTAATACCGAGGCCGGCCCCAGTGGCGAACAGCTTCCTCCCATTGAAACCATCAAGATGGTGATGCCTGAGAGAGATCTCTGGCCTGTTGGTCCCGGCTGGGACTTGCGCCTGCGTAAGGACTTTTATCCTTTTGCTCGCAAGGCGCTCGAATCGCGTTATGGAAATCCCGTGAGCCTCGAGGACTATTGCGCCAAGTCGCAGATTCTCCAGTTAGAGGCGGTAAGGGCTATGTTCGAGGCCTTCGCGGGAAACAAGTACAAGTCGAGCGGCATCATATACTGGATGTATAACAGCGCCTGGCCCAAGTTTTACTGGCAGTTATACGATTATTTCTTCATGCCTAACGGCGCCTTTTACGGTGCGAAGAAGGCTTGCGAGCCCCAGCACGTGCAATACAACTACAAGGAGAATGCGGTGCAACTCGTGAATTGTTTTTATAAAGAATTCACGGGATTAAAAGTTACAGCCAAGGTCTTCGATTTCAACGCGAAGGAGATATTCTCGAAAGAAGTCACGACCGGCATGAAGGCAGATGAAAGCAAGATACTCTTCAAGTTAGACCTGCCGAAGGAACTCACCAAGATTTACTTCGTGAAGCTTGTCCTGCAAGATGAAGCAGGGAAGGATATCTCATCTAATTTCTACTGGTTGTCGGCCAAGGGCGACGAGAATGCCGATTTCACCGATTTGGCCAAGCTGCCCCTGGTTGATGTGACGGTAAAAGTAAGCCCTCTCTCCAGAGAGAATGGCAAGCTTAAACTCACTGTTGAACTCACGAATTCTTCAACTTCACTTGCTTTTGCGATGAACCCAAAATTGCTTAAAGTCTCAACACGAGAGCCCGTATTGCCTGTTTTCTGGCAGGACAATTATTTCTCGATATTACCGGGTGAAAAACGTACCGTCGAAACGCAATTGGATGCCTCGTTGGTAAGGGAAGGAAAATTGCTGTTCAAACTGGATGGTTGGAACCTGCGGGTGGCGCAGGAACAAGAACTGCTGGTACCTTGAATGATTCAGAGAGAAATAAAGGTACCAGGTACATATTCGGGAAAGAAATGAACTGGGAGAAATTACACATCATTATGAAAACATTCGCGCGTGTCCGTTCGATAGCCAACGTCATGCGAGTCACCTGGCGGCGTTTGCCGATGTCTGGCTGTGGGAATCTGACAACTAAATTGTCGTTGTACCAATTGATTAGAAGAAAGGGTTTTCCCCGCTGCTGTCTTGCGACAGCAAGACGCGGGGGCGGCCCTTTCAAATTTTAACTGCAACGTTATTGCTGACAGGCACTTACGTTTAATTTCGCGAAAAAAATCAGCTCTTTTTTATGGTATCCTTATGAAAGCACTATGCTGCCTCCGCATTCAAAGGAGACCATATCGCCGAATTTGCCTTATCCGGCTAAACGCTGAGTGTCTCTGAGGAATATGAACATCCTGAAAATACATGTTGACTTCACTGCAATCACGTTTTCCGTGTACTCTTTAAGATTCAGACTGTGCCAATGGAAGATGATGCGGTTAGCGGCGTCGATGACAGCGTTTCTATCTTTTCCTTCGACCAGCCAAAGTGGAGAGCAAGTTATGCGAGCTATGGATTCGTTATAAGGGAAAGTCGAAAAAATGAGGAAAATTGCGAAAAAATAACAAAAAATGACAAAAAGTAACAAAAAAGTGACATGTTTTAATCCACCCTTCGATGTGTTTTACTGGTTTGAAAGGCTCACCACAGGTCAATACGAGAGGAAGGTTAATTGGAAGTTTCAGCTCCGGAGATTTTCTTAAAATTAAATTCCTGGTTTGTTTGATTCCGGTAGATAATGGTATGAACGGCGCTGCCGGGCGCTAAGGTATTATAGATGGCCCAGAAACTCGCTTTCATCGTAATATTTGTTCCATTAACACTTCGGATCACATCATTTATTCGGAACCCTTGTTTATAAGCATATGAATTCAGCGGAACGGCTAAGAAGAAGACCCCATTTAAGTCGGGAAGTCCGGCCACTGACTGCCCGGCGGTATCTACGCTTGTTATTGTGGCGCCCATGAAGGGTTCGGGGTCACTAATTGGAGTAGTAGAACCACTATTATGAATAGGGAGTGGAGTCGGACAACCCGGTTTGCCAAATTGATCCATTGGGAAGTTTACAAATCCGGACTGCTGTAAAACAGCGGGATTGGTAACCGTATAATCATTAGCGGCCGGGTTTCTAAACATGGGATCGGCTATGATGGAATTGGTATCAAATCCGGAAGATTTCCAGTTGGAAGGAAAACTGACGGTGCCACCATTGTTCCAGTAAATATTGTAGTCGAAATGGGAATGCCCCGTAACCTCGCGGCTGGCGCTGCTGTTGGCAAGCGCAATCGGGGTGCCGTTGATTATCACGTTTCTTTCAACACTATTGTATGCGTCTTCGTAAGTACAATGAATATTCGCCCGCTCGTTTACTATGATGTTGTTATAGACATGACGGTCAAAACCTTCTCGGAGTTTAAAACCGGTATTCAGGCAAAGATTGTTATATATTTGGTAATTGGAGGCGCCGTCATCAAGATCGATTCCCCACTCATGAACACTGCTGTAATGGAAGCGGTTGTTCCGGATGATGGTGGTTTTCCATGCATCAAGCTGCCGATAAGGATATTTGGCGGCGCCATTATTGCCGCTGGTATCATACCCCAGATAAGACCAGAATCGGTCTCTGCCCCAGGAATTAAAAGGCCCGTGATCGCCTGACTCGCGGACACAGTCAAATACATCATTATACGCGATAATATGTCCGCCAAAAGTGCCATCGTTAATATTAATACCGCTACGCGGGCTGCGATGAATGGTGTTGTGTTGTACTGATACGCTTTCACTCATTGAGATATTCACGCCGGTGCTTTGTTTTTCATACCGGCCCATATTAAACATATAATTGTTGCTTACGTTAATATTTTTCGGATAGTCGCTGTTAAGCGGTCCGGCATTCATATCGGCGATATCGGTTCGATGATTGGACCAGGTCGAGGGATGACGGCAGGCGCTCATCAAGCCGACAACTTGAATACAGGTTGCACCGGTATCAATAAAAACATTATTATCAATCAAATGGTCCCGATTGTATCCGCTGATGAAAACACCGTTGCCGCCGACCTGGTCAAATTTACAATTTTTAACGGCAATATTTTCGGCGTCCTGGATATAAATCGTTCCAGCCCTGGCGACTGCCCAGTCACCTCGCAACAGACCTTCATAGGCCCGGCTAAAGAGTGTCCGTTTGACGTGGGTAAATGTAAAACCCGAGAATGTAAGGTGCTTAACCTTATCAGAAGAATTTCCGGTCACTTTAATCAGTTCTTCCAGACAAGCCAATTCAATGGTTGAATTGCCAGGGTTTGTTCCATCCGGAGGATAAAAGTAGAGGTCACCAGTACTCTTGTCGTAGAACCACTCGCCCGGGGCATCTAATTCTTCAAAAATATTCTCAACCATCCGATAGGTGCGGTGCATGTCGCGTCCCCGATTATTATCACCGACCCAGGTGTATTTGACGTTGTTACTATCATCTTTGCCTGTGATTTTATAATCATTTCCGCCCCACATGCTTGAATGAATTGCTCGGATGTAACCAGTGGAACAATTGGCCCAGCGTGCCGCACGGGCAGGGCTAATCGCATCGGAGGCGTACCCATCCAGGTATACTTTCGAAGAATCAAAATTGGGATAACGGGCCATAATTTGCTGGATACCATTAAGAAATAACAAGTCAACTGATTTGTTGGCGCCGATATTGGTTTTCAAAATATTTCCGGTATAAGTTGACCAGCCGGATGTTACCTTAAAACCGCCGCTGATTACGACTTTTTCTCCATCATAGTTGGAATAAGTAACCGGTGCGATCGGTGTGCCTGAATCGGAAGGGCCAAACGTCAGTGGGCTGATTAAATAGTACGTTCCGCCGCGAACCCAGACATGAATTGGGCCGGATGCGTCAGTCAATAAAGTCCTGACTTGTGCCTGGGCTTTGACCAATGTTCGGAAAGGCGTTATTATTGTGCCGGCACTATTATCATCGCCGTCAGTGGCTACATATAAATCAGCCGCAGCTGCCTCAAGCGGCAAGGAAGATGAAATCAAAATATAAACAGACATGAGTACAATATATAAAAATCCGAAGTGTTTTTTTGACATTTTTATCTCTTTTAATATAGGTCAGTTCAATCGAACACCAAAGCCCCTAAAAATAAATACAACTTTCTACCACAAGCATCTTGGGCTAATCAAGAGCTCCGGTGCTGGAAATGCTCACACTGTCGGATGACAGTCCGCTGGAATTGGCGGTGACTACTATCGAGCCGGCAGCTTTAGTTGCCTGGACGATCACCAGACATTTGCCGCTGAATGCGGAGCGTGATGAGCCTTTATACGATTCGCGAGATATCGCATTACCGTTATCCACACCCACTATCGTTCCGGGTCCGGATACGGAGAAATTGGCCATATTGGTCGCGTTTGGAACCAGCACACCATTGGCATCGGTGATATCGGTTTCGATGAATACCAAATCCTTGCCGTCAGCAATAATACTGGTCCGATCCGGTTTCAACTTTACCTTGGCTGGCGAGCTGGCAGTAGTTACCTGGTCATATACCACAGTGTTACCTTTGATGCCTTTGGCCCAGATTGTCCCCGGTGCCCAGGGCACATTCCATGCCAGGTGCAGAGAATCACCCATGGTCTTAATTCCCTGGGAAACGTCGTTTAAGAATAACTCCACCGTGTCACAGTTGCTGTAAACCCATACTTCCACCATCGTGCCGCTGGACCAGTTCCAATGGGGCAGGAGATGGACCAATGGCGCAGTAGTCCACTTGCTCTGGTAGAAATAATAGATATCTTTCGGAAAACCGCAGGTATCGATGATGCCAAAATAGGAACTCTTGGCCACCCATTCATAAGGCCACGGCTCACCGATATAATCAAATCCGGTCCAGATGAATTCACCGGCCATGAATTTGCGGCTGTTAATATCCTTGTATGATTGTCGCGCATCTGAAGCACCTTTGTCCGAACCGTTATCATAAGAAGAACACTGGTTGTCGCTGCCTCTCAAGACCTTTTGATCGGCCGGAGTTTTATATATACCCCGGCTTCTTACGGCTGAAACGGTTTCACTGCCGAACATCTTCCAGTCAGGATACTTGCTGTGCATGCTGTCATACCACTCCGGGTGATAGTTATGGCCCGCTAAATCGAGAATATCGGCGATGGCTTGTTCGTTCTTGCCGCCCATATTGTTACTGGCCCAGGTTACCGGCCGGGTGCTATCAATGGTTTTCACCCAGTCGCGGAGATTGATGGCGGTTTCAACAATTGGCGATTGAATCTCATTGCCGATGCTCCACATAATCACCGATGGATGATTACGATCCCGCATGACCATGGCTTGAATATCTGCTTTTGCCCAGTCTTTGAAATAGAGATGATAGTCGTTTAACTTATTCTTTCCCGTCTCCCAAACGTCAAAGGCTTCATCCATAACCATAAAGCCGAGGCGGTCACACGCTTCCAGAACCTGAGGGTCCGGAGGATTGTGGGACGTGCGGATTGCATTACATCCCATCGCTTTTAGAATTTCCAATTGTCGTACAATCGCCCGATAATTGACGGCTGCCCCAAGGGCGCCCAAATCATGATGATTACAAACACCGTTGATTTTCATGTTCACTCCATTGAGTGAAAATCCGTTATTGGGATCGAAACTAAAATAGCGGATTCCAAAAGTTGACCGATAGGTGTCCATCACTTTACCGCCAATTATCACCTGCGTCTGGACGATATAAAGATAAGGCAAAGAAGGCGACCACAATTGGGGATTGGATACGGCAAGATCCTGGCTAAGCGTGGTGTTGCTGTCTGCATTAATCTTTTTTACGGCAGATGATGTATTGGCGGCAACAGTATTGCCGTTTGCATCCAAAAGAGTGGTTTTTAATTTGACCGATTGAGGTTCGCCGGACTGATTGAGAATTTTGGTTTTTACATTCACCGCAGCCGAACTGCCGCTGACACTGGAGGTCGTCACAAACATGCCGCAATAGTCAACGTGAGTCGGATTTAATACGGTAAGCCATACATTACGGTAAATACCGCTTCCCGAATACCAGCGGCTGGTCGGCTGATTGTTGTTAAGCCGAACAGCAATCACATTCGAGCCGCCATAGACCAGATAAGGCGTTAAATCATATTCGAATGACGTGTAACCATAAGGACGGATTCCCAGCGATTTGCCATTGAGCCAGACCTCGCTGTTCATGTAAGCCCCATCGAATTCGATGAACACTTTTCTGTCCTTGTAATCCGATGGTATGCTGAAGGTCTTGCGATACCAGCCGATGCCACCATCTAGGCAGCCGCCAGCGGAACCTGCCGCAGAATGTTCATTGAAGTCATTAAAAATACTCCAATCATGCGGCATGGTAAGAGTAACCCAGTTGCTGTCATTAAAGGCAGTCTTTTGGCCATCAGCGACGTCACCCTTATAAAACTTCCAGCCCTCGTTAAAACTCTGACCTCGCAATCCATTATAGATATCGGTCCCGCTAAGAGGTGCCAGCGTTGTTGTTACCGCGGCATGTGCGTTAATTAACAGCGTAAACAGAGTGGTAACTGTTAATCCCCAAACCAGTATCTCACGTGATCGCTTGTTCATTCTCTGCCTTTCACTTTTATGCATCTGGAAGAATTCTATTCAAAGGTGACCTGCCCAACTTTATTGATATTTCAAACTGATTCATTCGATTCTCCGAATTATGCGAGACTAATCTTATCTCTTTATCAATATAAACCTTATCTTTGAGATTATATTAAGCCAATTTCTGGTCACTTGCAATGATCTCAAAAAATGCTTGTTACCCTCAACAAAATGTTGGAATAGACTGGACGGGATTAGAACGAATTATGAATCTTCAATCCTACTCTCATTTAATCTGAAACATACTCAGAATACTCCCGCGATGGACTCACGGCTTCATGAATATGATGTAAGTTTTTATCTTTCTTGGATTATTTTTTGGCGAGCATATTTTAGCAACTTAACATGGTAAAAACCATGCGTTTTTTGAATGTCATGTAAACCTGATGTTATGACTGATTTTACAACCCGCCGCGCATTTTTAAGAGGTTATAACCTCTGATGTAGAATCATGACAGCATCCTGCGATAACTATAATCAGCCGGGCTTTTACGAATCAAGCGATTCATAATCATGTCTCTATTATGTCTTAGGATATATAATCCTATTAGACGACAACCTGATAATATCTACTTTCTGGGTTAAGCAGGCGTTGAACTTTGTCAAGAATAGTGAGACCGATTTGGTCCTGAGTTGGGAGACGACTTCAGCTTTTGCTGACATCAAACAATGAGAAGTATCGAGGCGAAACACTCTATTTTTTAAGCGTTGTCCTACAAATTGTCCTATTTTTGAAGTCACGTATCGTAACGAATCGTGTAGGTATAGTAACGTATCGTAAGAGTTAATCCTTTACTAAAAAAGAGCTTGCGTCATAAGTGCTGCTTTTGCAATATATTACAAAAGAGGCCGGGTTTGAATCCCGGCCTCTCCGTTCTTCGCTGGTGCTTGTGGTTTGGTGCCGGCATAAAGAGATATATCTCTTAACATAGTTCGGCATCAAAAAAGCTGCTTTCAAAAACTCACACAATGCGTTATTAAATATAATGAGTCAAATGACCAGCTTAAAAGGATTGTTAAGGGGTATTTTGTGATTACTCGGCATATTGTTCAACGAATGGGAACGCGGGGCGCAACATACGGAGCAAGGATGTTTGGGAGAATGCTTTGGCTTGTTTTTATTTGCCCGGTTTTGTTTAGTTCCCCGTGTTTTGCGATTGGCCAGGAACAATACGTGGACTCTAATCCCGCTAAGGGTGGTTTTTGCATTGCGCAGAAAAACGATGCTGCAGGCATATACGTCGATTCGAATGATTACCCCGGCGTTATTCGCGCTGGTAATGACCTGCGGGCGGACATTAATCGCGTCACGGGGCAAATTGCGAAAGTATTAAATACAGAAGCCGCTTTGGGGAAAAACACGATAATCATCGGCACAATCGGCAAAAGCCTGATTATCGACCGGCTGATTAAAGCCGGCAAAATCGATGTGAATCAAATCGCGGGCAAATGGGAATCGTTTCTCATCCAGGTTGTGCCGGAACCATTGCCGGGTGTTGAAAATGCCCTTGTTATTGTTGGCAGTGACAAAAGGGGCGCTATTTACGGCATATATGACGTTTCGGAGCAGATAGGCGTATCACCGTGGTATTGGTGGGCGGATGTGCCCGTGCAGCATAAAGATGCTCTTTTTGTAAAGGCGGGAAGATATGTTCAGGGGCCGCCAGCGGTCAAATATCGCGGCATTTTTCTCAACGACGAGGGCTGGGCGCTCAGTCCCTGGGTTAAAGAAAAAATCGGTGATTACAACAGTAAATTCTACACTAAAGTTTTTGAACTTTTACTTCGGTTAAAGGCCAACTATCTCTGGCCGGCGATGTGGAACAACGCCTTCGATGAAGATGACCCGAATAATCCACGTCTTGCCGACGAATACGGCATAGTTATGGGAAACTCTCATCAGGAGCCGATGCTTCGTGCGCAAAAGGAGTGGGACAGGCGATACAGCAAAAAATGGAATTATTATACCGATGCCAACACGCTCCAAAACTTCTGGCGGGAAGGCGTCAGACGCAACAAGAATTACGAAAGCATTATTTCCATTGGGCTGCGCGGGGCTGATGACACGCCGATGATTCCAAACGGCACGGTGGCCGAGAGTATGGCGCTGCTGGAAAAGATTGTGGCTGTTCAGCGGAAGATAATAGCAGAGGAGATTAATCCCGACGTGACAAAAGTGCCCCAGTTATGGTGTCCTTACAAGGAAGTCCAGGAATACTATGAAAGGGGGCTGCGCGTTCCGGATGATGTGACGATACTGTGGTGCGACGACAACTGGGGCAATATCAGGCGTCTGCCGACCGCGGAGGAACGCAAAAGAAGCGGCGGGGCGGGTGTATATTATCACTTCGATTTCCACGGCGGACCACGGTCATACGAGTGGCTCAATACCAACCAAATCATCAAGGTTTGGGAGCAGATGAATCTTGCGTATAATTACGGCGCGACGAGAATATGGATTGTCAACGTCGGCGACCTCAAGCCGATGGAATTTCCCATGGAATTTTTTATGACCTTCGCCTGGGACCCGCAAAGATGGCCGAAGGAGAAAATATCGGAATTTACCCGGCTGTGGGCCCAGCGTGAATTTGGTCCGCAATATGCCGACCAGATTGCCGACATCATGTCTAAGTACACCAAATATAATGCCAGACGCAAGCCGGAGCTTGTCGATACCAATACCTTCAGCATTGTAAACTACAATGAAGCGGATAATGTAGTTGCTGAGTTTAATGCTATTACAGTCAAAGCTGAGCAAATCTACGCTGCTTTGCCTGATATCGCCAAAGACGCATTTTTCCAGCTTGTTCTTTACCCGACAAAGGCCTGCGCCCAGGTTACCGAGCTTTATGTCACCGCCGCCAAGAACCGGTTATATGCCTCACAGAGGCGGGCTGCGACTAACGACCTTGCCGCTAAAGTCCGTGAATTGTTTAAAGCCGATGCGGAGCTATCCGAGTATTACAATCGTAAAATGGCAAACGGCAAATGGAACCATATGGCGGACACGGCGCATATCGGTTATACATCATGGAATCCGCCGCCGAAAAATAATATGCCCAAAGTCGAGGAAATCAATGTCCCGCCCGAGGCGAAGATGGGAATTGCAATCGAAGGTAAGAGTGCCTCCTGGGGGGCCGGCGGTTCTGATAAGCCCCCTATACTGCTATTCGACTTGTTCGGTGAGCAAAAATGTTATATAGACATCTTTAACCTCGGCGCAACTCCTTTTGAATTCTCCGCCGAACCAAACGCCGACTGGATTATTCTCAGCGCAAATAAAGCAAAAATAGAAAAGGAGCGACGCCTTTTCGTCAGTATCGACTGGAGCAAAGTGCCTGTCGGGAATGCGCACGGCTCTATAACTATTACCGGCGCTGGCCTGAAGGAAACCGTTTTGATAAGCTCATTTAAGCCATCGGAACCCAATAAGGATTCTTTAGAGGGCTTTGTTGAAGCCGACGGCTATGTGTCGATGGAAGCGGAGCATTACACGAATAAAATCGATGCAGGTGGGGTTCGCTGGGAGAAAATAGAGGATTATGGGCGGACCGATTCTGCTATGACGATTTTTCCGGTAACAGCTCAAAGCGTTACGCCGCCGAAGGATTCTCCTTGTCTCGAATATAAAATGTTCCTGTTTCATTCCGGCAATATCGAAGTCGAGACGATTGTCGCTCCGACGTTAAATTTCGTCCCCGACAGGGACCTGCGTTACGCCGTATCGTTTGATGACCAGCCGCCGCAAATCATAAGCATTGTGCCGAAGAATTATATCGTTGCATACTCAAACGAGGACTGGCAGGAATCTGTAAGAAACAATGCTCGTATGATCAAAAGCAATCACTTGTTGCCTGATGCTGGTTATCATACACTGAAGGTGTGGATGGTTGACCCAGGTGTTGTGCTGGAGAAAATTATTGTTAATACAGGCGGCATCAGGCCGAGTTATTTTGGCCCGCCCGAAAGTTATTGTAAACCTTTAGGCGGCGAAAAACCAAAGACCGCCGAGAATAACACAGATGGCTCAGGCGCCTTTGCGACGGGTAATTATCGTAACTTGTTTGTCGAAGCAGGCCGTTCTCAGAAGGAAGTTACAGAAAAGGTCAATGCTGTTTTCCAGCAATTGTTTCACGGCGACCCGTGCACGCAGGCGGTGTATTTTCCTGCCGGCAGCAACGCCAATGGCCCGCTTGCCTATATCTGGGACGTGGGCAGCGACGATGTCCGTTCCGAAGGTATGTCCTGCGGAATGATGATTGCGGTGCAGTTGAACAAAAAGGCCGAGTTCGATGCTTTGTGGAACTGGGCAAAGACATATATGTATCGCGATTCGCCAAATCGCCCGTCTTATGGTTTCTTTGCCTGGTCAGCGAAAACCAATGGTGTACCGAATGATGAGATGTCCGCGCCCGATGGCGAAGAATATTTTGTTACGTCGCTTTATTTTGCCGCGAATCGCTGGGGTAATGGTCAGGGCATTTATAATTACAAGGTCGAGGCCGACCGGCTTTTAAGCAATATGAAAAACCGCGAGAATATCACAGGCCCGACTGTAAAAGGCACAATGACAGCCGGCGGGCTTTTCGATGCCGAACACAAGATGGTCCGTTTCACTCCGGATATTGTAAACATCGAACATACGGATCTATCTTATCATTTGCCCGCGTTCTATGAGCTTTGGGCGAGATGGGGACCCCAGGCAGACAGAGCTTTCTGGACGCAAGCCGCTTCAGCGAGCCGGGAGTTTTTCCAGAAGGCCGCAAATCCTGTCACAGGCCTTGCTCCAGAGTATGCTAATTTTGACGGGACACCTTGGGCGTGTCCCTGGAACAGCAATTCCGCTAATTTTCAGTTTGATTCATGGCGCACCGCGATGAACTGGTCGGTGGACTGGGCATGGTGGGGCAGGGATACACGCGAGAGACAGTTAAGCGACCGACTGCAGGCATTTTTTGAGTCAAAAGGTATATCTGCCTACGGAAACCAGTTTACCCTTGATGGCAATCAGTTCGGCTCAGACCACTCGGCCGGATTAGTGGCGATGAATGCCGTCACTGGTCTTGCTGCTGCCAATCCGCGGGCAAAACAATTCGTCGAGGCGTTGTGGAACACGCCTGTTCCGACTGGGCAATGGCGTTACTATGACGGGATGCTTTATATGCTCGCAACGCTTCATTGCAGCGGTGAATTTCGAATCTGGCAACCCAAATAAGCACTCATAAAGGGCCATTTGGCTTAGCAAGCGATTTCTGAAAGCCCCAGATAGGCATAGGAATAGGGAGGGCGTTTTTTTACCTGCCAGAACCTTGTTTTTTCCTTAATTTTGCGGGTCAGGGGGTATGATTTACCTGAAAACAAAGTTTTTTGAAAAAAAAGCGAAAAACTCTTGACTTACCATTGCTTGAAGTGTATTTTATAAGTAAACGATTACTTAGCGACTTATAATAGCAAGAGAGTCCGGCGGATTCGCCGGATATTATAGGTCGTGTAATGGAGAAGGGTACGAAGGTGAGTTTACGAGAGAATAAATCAATTCAGATGATATTCCAGAAATATGCGCCAGATGCGGTCAGAGTTTGTACGCATATCGCACGGATTCAAATATCCAAAACAAGATCAATATGTAAGAAGAAGAGTTTGAATTGTTAACCATTTTTTTTGAAGGAGGAGTAGATTATGAGAAATCAAATTGTCACTATTTTACTCGCCGTTGCCCTGACGTCTGCAAGTTATGCAGGTGTCATTGGTAACTGGGAAGGCACGAGTACCGATGGCTGGATTGATTGGAGTACACAGGCGAGCATTAGTACATTGCCTAACGAGTACAGCTTTAACTCCAGTTGGAGCACCCTTGGCAGTCAGAGTATGGAGATCACTCACAACGGCTGGGCGCAGACACTTTCCCTTAAGCTGGAATACCAGGCCGGTGAAGTGGCCGATTTTCTGGCCCATACAACGTTGCAGTTTGACGTCGCGGTCCCGAACATCGGCGGGGATGGCGGCTGGGGTAAGATCGAAAATGTTACACTTAATGCATCGGGTTGGGGCTGGAATGCCCTTCCAAATTCTACTACTTTGATTGGACTTTGGGCAGGTTCCGGCACGGTGGTGCAGCATATATCGATTGACTATTCTGCTGAGCTGCCGTTTATAACAGCAACCCCGAGTGGCGGTTACATAGAGCTTATCTTCACAACCAACAACGATAGCTTAAATAATGAGATATGTTTCGACAATGTCAGGTTGACACCTGAGCCGGCGACAATGGCTCTGCTTGGACTCGGCGGTCTTGCTTTGATTCGCAGGAAACGCTAATTAGCTGCGCTGAATATTAGTTTTTAAAATGACAAAACGCCCTCGTGATTCCGGCAACAGTCGGAAATACGAGGGCGTTTTTCTTTGAGCCGTATTACGGTTGTGTCGGTATGAGCACTTGATGTGAAACAGGACTCTGGTCGCGTGAGGAATTGCCGGTCATAACGTTGCCGCAAAGCTTACTTCATTAAAGCAGTCATGAATGAATTCAATTGCTGAGAGTCAATTGTTGCAGAAGCCGTTCGCTTTTGAATTTCTTTAATGTGCTGCATCACTATTTGCGTTAATACGGCGCCGGGCCTCGGGTATGCGGCGACAATGTAATGAGGACCTGATTTCGATTCCCCTTCCTCTTTTTCCATCTCAGCCCTGAGGTTGTCAGGCGTTATTAAGGAATTAGCATATTGGAAGACGACTTTGTCCATGGCCTTGTATACTTCTTTACTTTCTTTGGCCATTCCATAATAATCAAGAAGCTGTGCAAAAACATAATTGGACGTTGTATATACGTCCTGGCCCTGTTCTGATTCTACTTTTCCTCCGTCCTTTGTCCGGCACATGGCCCAGCCCATCGTGGTCTTGTTATTGGCGTAAATTGTCCTGAGGATTTGTTTTACCTTCTCGGCGGGAATAAACGGCTCTTCTCCCATCGCAATCAAATACCACAAGGCATCGAGCTGATTGGTCCAGACGTCGGTGTTTGTTTTTCCAGTCACCGGGTCGTAGCAGGTAATGTAATACTGCATCCTGCGGCCACTTTTGTTTTTCTTGTCTCGCCATAATTTTTCTAAAACAACAGAGGCCTTTTCAAAGCACTCCTCGTATTGTTTTTTGGCTTGATTATCTTTCATCATTTCTGCCATTCGAATCATTGCCTGACAACCGGCGAGGTATGTAGTAGTATCGTAAGCATCTGCGCCGAAAAGGGTCAGATTATCAAAGGTATTTTTAACTTCTTCGGGATTGCCTTCGGGGACGCCGTCTCCGTCTATATCAAGCTTCAGCAAATGCTCGAATCCGAATTTAAGCACCTTCCAGTTTCTATTCAGAAAATCCGTATCTCCCAGGAATTTTACATTGCGCAGCGCTCTTAAGGCCAGCTTTGGGAAAAGGTCGACCCAGTAGTTATTGTTGTACCAGGCGTAATCGCTGACGTTACGCAGGGCATGACCTTTCGGCAAAGCGCCTACATCATGAGCGACGCTGCCCTTGACCTTAAAAGCATCTCTTATCTGGGTCAGCGACACGTTCTCGTATTCTTCCGGATGGTTTTCAAAATGCTTTCTCGCTTCAACAAAGGAGGCGTGGTAATGATAGTAACGCTTCGTGAGATCCTCCGCCAGAATCGAGTCAATGAACCGCTGGCAAAGCTCCTGTTCTATATTGGGAAACAGTATCATCAGCACCATCGAATACCAGTCCACGTCAGACGGGTCAATATAGGCATAGTCAAAACATTCGAGGAACCTTGCTCTGTCGTTGCCTTTCTCGTCTTCGACCCAGACGGCGGCGTTTGACAATGGGAAGCTGAATTCGTTGAGAATCAATCTTGTCAGCCGTAATGCGCCGGCCCTGTCATTTTTATAGGAAGGACTTTGTTGTATCTGTTCGAATATCCTGCTTTGGATTGTTTCGGTCCGGCTCAGCCATTTAGGATAATTATCGAGTGCAAGTTTTGCCATATCGACGGCTCTTGTGTCTTTGTTCTTGAAGCTTTTAACGTATTTACGTTCAAATAGTTTCCCGTCGATAAACCGCTGCTGCGGGAAGTCCAACGCAATGGCAAACGGTATCGTCATCATTTCTTTCGGCTTTAACTTGAAAGTAACGCTTATGGCTGCTCCATAATCCTGATTGAGGATAGGCGTTCTCTTTTCGTAAAAACTTCCGTCATCATTCAACAATAAATCCTGTTTAAGCCGGTTTAAGCAGAAAGATGGGTGCGTATCTATCTTGACGCCGGCCATTTCAGGCACAGCGATAACCATTCTGTCCTCACATTCGGAACTTCCCATCACCACGCCTGTTATGCCTGTCTCCCTGAAATCTTTATGAACGTGACCTTTCACCGGCGTTGAGCAGACATAAACAGTGTCCTGGTCCGTCGGCTTTAATTCTTTTTCCTGAAGATTTACCAGCGACGGTCTGGGTATTACCAAAGTAACTTGCCGGACTTTATTTGAAGTATTCTCAACTTCATACTCCTCTACGCCTATTGGCATAAGGGCCTGGGCGTTTCCGGACAAGAATGGGGAAATCATCTTTCTCGTAACTTTGACATTTTCTAATTTGTAACCCAATTCCGCCAGAGGCGTGGCGAGAGAAATCGAAGTTTGCTTTTCGGCTATGGCTGGATGATAATAATTTTTCAAGGCAGGCACATCATCAGGCCCTTCCGCTGTTGTCGGATTTTTCGCGGTGAGCATAACAGGCTTTTCGTTATCGATGCCGATAAAAGGTGCTGAGGCGAATTGAATCGCGTTTTGATTTAATAAAATCAGTCGGCCTGCATTATTAAGCCGATTATATAAACCATCAGGAGATATGCCTATCGAGCAGGTGGGGGCGCCCTGAAGGAAAATAGTATGGGGGAATTGCAGGGTTTTTGACATTCCCTGAAAATGGACCGTCATTTTATTCTTGACGTAAATCTCGGAAATTTGCGACCCTGATATTGTAAAAACGTCGCTGATTTTCAAGCTGTTTGCCTTTGGCATTCAACGTCTCCTTTTGTTTCAAACATAATCATTTATTCTTCTGCCACAATACTACGAGTGGTAACCCGTAGATGAAGTTATCCGCCAATGGCGGACAGACGGAAACCTGAAAACCAAATGCTACAGGTGAAAACCCGTAGTAGTAGTTTACTTCATGTAAAGACCTTTTATCTGCCTTTACGCCGGTATTAGGCCGAAACATTCATAATCGGTAATTTGTCAACTGTCCGGCCTTTACGTGTACATCTGGTCGAAGTACTTCTGGGCAGCCACAACCGCGGCACGCATCATATCCTCGGCCTTTGCGGTTTCACGTTTGGCAAGAACCGACATCAGGGTCTTGGTATCCAGCTCAGCGGCGGCCTTTGCACAGGCCTCCCAGCTCAACACGCTTCTTACGACCCTGTCGATTCCCTGTTCGGCGTTATCATAAGCACGGGTCTGCATATCGTGGCCTTTCCAGCGTGAATATCCCGCCTGCTGAAGAAGACCGGCAATCGCGATATTCATCCCGTTAATGCGCGTGCCGTGGTCGATATCGTATTTACCTGGCCCGCCGAGGATAATGCCGTCGTTATAACCCTGGCTGTTGAGGTGCATATGCACCATCATATTGTTGTCTAATTCCTCGACGCTGTCGTAAACGTGGTCAAGACCAATCATTTCCGAATGGCCGAATTCCTTGTTGACGCCTTTATTTTTCAAGGAGACGCCAAATTCCTTCTCGATTCTCCTCCAGAACACAATGGCGCTTGCTACTGTCGGGATGAGCATCGCGGGGTGCCCTTCGTTGGGCTTCGGCTCGAAACCGATATGAAGATTGCCGCCCTTTTTCTGCTCATACTTGCACAGGCCGGCGACGCTTTCCTTGAGGTTCTGATACATTTGTTTGACGCCTATTGTGGCAACGTCGTATCCGAACGAGCCGTTCCAAATCACAAACGCCGGCGCCTTGTTGACGTCGGGATGCCAGGCCTTTTTCAGCGTGCCGTATGCCAAATCGACCGTCTTTGTACCCAACGCTTCACCAGCTTTTCTCTCGCTGGCGTCTAATGATGCGATACCGCCGTATGCAAAATGGGCGTGAGCGCCTGGCGTAATCATCGCAAGATGCAGCT
The DNA here is from genome assembly GCA_050012515.1 of Sedimentisphaerales bacterium. Classification (GTDB taxonomy): domain Bacteria; phylum Planctomycetota; class Phycisphaerae; order Sedimentisphaerales; family Anaerobacaceae; genus Fen-1362. The sequence goes on from JBEKHA010000003.1 coordinate 18,875, forward strand.
TGTTGCTTACCAGCGCATCAGCAACGGCTGAGGCGTTTTTGTCGTCAACCTCTGCGTCGTAGTGCATCTCGATACCAAGCTCGACATCCTTCGGCAGACGCGGCCGAACCTTCTTTGCCGTTAATTCAATCATTTCTGGCGTTCCAAATTTGCCGCCCCATTCCGGTCTCATATCGCCCGGCACAAAACCGCCCTTGCCAGGATTGAATGTCCATCTGCAAATACTGTGCAATGATTTTTCCGCCATTTCATGTTCTCCTTAGTTATTCTTTAGTTATTCTTTCTATTCCTTGTTCGACAATCGATATTCCAGGACACTATTCCATTTCTTATACGCCTCCTGGTAGGCCTTTGTCAATCTTCCGTTTGGTTCGATTCTGCTGACCGGTTTCAAACCGGCAAAGGCGTCCTTTATATCCCTGTATATCCCCGCCCCTATCCCCGCTCCGCGTGCGGCGCCCTGCGAGCCGTCGGTATTATACAATTCCACGGTAGCCCCTGTAACCGTCGAGAATGCCTCGCCGAATAACGGGCTAAGGAACATATTGGCGTGTCCCGCCCGGACGGTCTTGACCTTGACGCCGGCGTTGTGCATTATTTCAAGGCCGTAGTTCAAAGCAAAGACGATGCCTTCCTGCGCCGCCCTCAGCAGATGCGACCTGTTATGAATATTGAAATTCAGGCCGTGAATCGAAGCCCCTATATTGCGATTCTCAAGGGTCCGCTCGGCGCCGTTGCCGAAGGGAAGTATCGCAAGACCATCGGAACCAACAGGTGCCTTTTCCGCAAGGGCGTTCATTTCAGGATAATCAATTACCCCCGTATTGTGCTTGAGCCAACTATTAAGTATTCCCGTTCCGTTGATACACAATAGCACGCCGTATCTCGGCTTATTCCCGGTATGGTTTACGTGGACGAACGTATTGACCCTCGATTTGGAGTCGTATTTTGCCAAGTCGGTAATGCCGTAAACGACGCCCGAAGTTCCCGCGGTTGCTGCTATCTCGCCGGGATTAAGAACATTCAACGACAAGGCGTTATTCGGCTGGTCGCCAGCCCTGTAAGAAACAATTGTGCCCGCCTTGAGCCCTAATAGTTTTGCCGCGTCCTTCGTCAGATTCCCCTGCACCGAAAACGTCGACGTTTGTTCCGCAACAAAATTGGACGATATGCCGTAATGTTCGAGCAGCATTCCGGCAAGACCCTCTTTTTTGAAGTCCCACATAATGCCCTCTGAAAGTCCCGAAGGCGTGGTCTTGATTTCGCCCGTCATTTTCATTGCGATGTAGTCGCCCGGCAGCATCATCTTGTAAATTTTCGCGAAAACTTTCGGTTCGTTGTCTTTGACCCATTTGAGCTTCGACGCCGTGAAGTTGCCCGGCGAATTCAAAAGCTCGGACAGGCATTTTTTTTCGCCGATTGCCTTCATCGCCTTTTTGCCTGTTTCGACCGCGCGGCTGTCGCACCAGATTATCGAGGGCCGCAAGACCTCCTGCTTTTTATCGACAATGACCAGGCCATGCATCTGGTATGAGATTCCGATTGCCCTGACGTCTGAAGCATTGAAATTGGTCTTTGCCTTAATTTTCCCAATCGCGGCAATACAATTTTCCCACCACGTTTGCGGGTGCTGCTCTGCCCAGCCGGGTTTTTTGGCGATGATTTCCAGTTCCTTTTCGGGTGATGTAGCGGAACCGATAACAGCGCCCGTCTGGGAATCCAGAAGGGTCGCCTTTATCGACGAACTGCCAACGTCAAAACCTAATAATAACGCCATACATCCGTTCCTTTCTTATTTCTTAACTGTTCACAAATGTCAGGGGCTCCGCATCGGTCTCGACAACATCCTGCTTGCCTGTCCATCATTTATGAATATTTCAATCTGCGGGTCCCATTTCAGCTTTCGGCCCCGAGGCGCAGCATTATACCCGATTATACATATAGTGCAAGACCTATTTTTTTGATTTATGCGTCAGTAATCGTTTGCTTTTGGCTTTTAATGCATTCGATGAAACTGGCCTTGTGATTATTGCTTTTATAAAGGCAAATCCCCCCTTATTGTCTGGTCGTCGTTAATCCTGACCCAGTTTCCGTTCCTTAGTTCATAAAGGCCACGGCGACCTCATTGCAGGGTCAACAGATAAACAATCTGCTTTGTACGTTATTAACAATATGACAAGCCGAGAGCAGGTTGCTTCTTTAGGGGCATTTTTACGGGGGCTTCTTTCTGTTCGCCGAGTTTTATGGGCAGTTTCGTTTTGGGCGACTGTTTAATCGTGCCATACATCAGCTCAACCGCGGCCCTTATCGAATCCGGCGTGCCGCTGAAGTTGCATATCACGGCATCGGCCTCAGCGGTTGTGCCTTCGACGTATGGGAAGTTGGTTAAGACAACGACTTTCTTGCCCATTTCTTTTAACTTCTTTACAAGCAGCCGGTTGTTGCCCGTCTTTACGATTCGGGCGTAATAATTGGTCATAACAACCAAATCCACCTGCTTGGCCAATTCGAGGCATTCCTTAAACTCATCTTCATTCGCTGCGAAATCGGTATCGACCAGTATCAGGTTCTGGTTATGTGCTACCATATCCTCGCAGAACATATGCTGATGCATATAGGGATCTTTGCCGCAGAATTCGTATGGGATACGCTGTTCGATTACCAGTGTCTTTTCCGTGGTGCTCAAGGGCAGCATCTTTTTGTCATCTCGCAGGATCATTAAGGCCTTCTTCGAAACGTCCCAGCAGAAATCAACCACGGGCTTGCTCAGTGCGTAATCCTGTGCCTTCTTCGAGTCTTTTTTGCCCGCTGTTTCGAACAGCCCCTGGTCATATTTCATTCTCAGAAGATGCGTTACTGCCTCATTAAGGCGTTCCTCTGAAATCTCGCCGTTTTCGACTGCCTGCTTGATTCCGAAGAAGCACTGCGACCTTGACTCATCGTCTGCCTTAAGCAGTATCGTATCGCAGCCGGCTTTAATCGCCATTGCGCAGGCAATCGGAAGCGGCCACTGTTTTAGAATCGCGGCCATACCAATCGCATCGGAAACAATCACGCCATCGAAGCCCAGTTCTTCTCTCAATAGCCCTGTAAGGAGCTTTACGGATATAGTCGTTGGATATTTATCGTCGTATGCCGGGTAAACCGAATGGCCCGTCATAATGGCCTTTACACCGGCAGCTATTGCCGCCTTGAAGGGGACAAGCTCTACTTCCTGCATTCTTTTCTTGTCGGCCCTGATTACATCCAGGACGTCGTGGGCGTCGGTTCCTGAGTCGCCTCTGCCGGGGAAGTGTTTTGCTGTCGCAGCGATACCGCCATCCTGTAAGCCCTGTATGAAAGCGACAGCGTGTTTTGCGCAAACCTCGGGGTCGTCGCCGAATGACCTGACGCCGATTTCCGGATTCTTAGGATTGATATTCACGTCGCAAACCGGCGAATACATTTGTGTAACGCCAATATTGCTTAATTGCTTGGCGATAACGTTATTGATTTTGTAGGTGAGTTTTGGGTCGCCGATAGCCGCCATTCCCATTGGGGGCGGGAACTGCCTTATGCCGCCTGCCATATAATCGTTCTTGAAGTCGCCTTCGAAATCGATTGTCATGTGCAGAGGAATCCCCGAGGGTCTGGCCATCGCGATTTTCTGTAATTTATTCAGGTCCTTGGTGTAATCGCCCGGCGTTATACTTATGCCGAAATTTTTGCCGGCGAAATAAGTGTTGGCGATTTTGAAGTAATCTTTCGGCGGCTTGAAGGTCTTATCTATCTGAGAATTGCCCCAGTAAAGGTTTTTGCAGGTTTCTACGGCGTATGGCTCAAGGCAAAGACCGCCGCATTGCAATTTTGTGATTTGTTCAATACCGCTTGGTGTTAACATTGCGCCGCGCCGGGTAAATGTTAAGAGCTGGCCTACTTTTTCTTCCAGCGTCATTTTCGCTAATTTCTTGCTTATAAAGGCGTCTCTTTTCGCATCGCTTTTCTTCGCCATTTTTTATCTCCTGTGTTTCAGCTTGGTTATGATTCCCATTTACCGTGGTTATCAGGCCCCACCCAGAATTCACGTTCTTTCTTCCAGCCCTTTTCGTCTATTTTCAAATCTTTTGTCTTCCAGCCCGCTTTAATCCGCTTCGTTAAATCATCGAACCCTTTATTCCACGTCAGCCCGTCGGGAACGGTAACGTTCATACTTCCTGCGGCGTTTGCGTATCTTAAGCAGGATTCGATTGTATGCTCCCTGACAAACGCGGAAAGGAATCCCGCAATCGCCGAGTCGCCCGAGCCAAGTGCCCCGACGAATTTCTCTTCGTGGTAAACAGGGAACCACAGCTCACGATTTGCCCAGTTTTCCGGGTCCTTGCAGCCGGCCGCACCTAACTTCTTGAGTTGCTCCTTGCCGGCGGTCCGGATATACAAACCCCTGTGGCCGCATTTGACCATTGCTATTGATGTGCCCATTTTTATCAAATCGCTTCCCAGGGTGGAAATATCTTTGACCGTCATATGGTCGAGTACGCTTTCCTTGGGGCCGAGTTTTGCCTTCTTCTCAAGGAACCTTTCCTTATACAGGAAGTAAAATATCTCTTCGGCGCTTGGGACCATAATATCCGATAGCGGCACCCAGTCGGTAAGAATCGCCTTCCAGTCGAACTGGTTCGCGTAACTGACATCTGGAAGCGAGAGGTCGAGGACGGTCGTTGTCCCCAAGTCCTTGGTCTTTTTGAGGATTTTTGTCAACTCGGCACCGGTGTTTTCATATAGTTTCTTCATCCACGGCGGATACCCGAATAGCATCAGTTTCGAGCGAGCCACAAGGTCGAAATCCATATCGCCATAGCCGAAGGTATCGTTCGCCCCGCAATGATGCAGGTAAAACCGGTCGATTCCGGGGATACAAATCGCGATTGTGTATGATGTTGATTCGCCTTTGACCATTTTGATGCCTTTGAAATGGCCTTCGTGCTCCTCATACCAGCTAAGGATTTCCTTGCCGAAATCGTCATCGCCGATTTTGCCGATTAGCTCGGTTTTCACACCCAAACGCCTGATTGATACCCCGGCATTTGTAACAGGGCCGCCTCCTACGACGACGCAATTGCCCATATTGATCATTTTGCCGGGCACAAGGACATCGGTCATCTTGTCAACTTTTCCCTCGATTGTGAAAGCCGGTATCAGGTCCAGACAAGTATGCCCCGCGGCCACGATTTCGATGTCTTTTTTACTTTTCACCTATTACTCCTTAATAAAGCAAGGTGGAGGATGATACCGTATAATATCGTGCTGTCAAGCCAAAATTATAAAGAGCGGGGTCCGTTTGAGCCGGTTTACCGGCCGAAAGCAGGCCTCTAAACAAGCGACAGGTTGTGGCGGGATGGGATAATTTTTTACCAGTTTGGAGTGCAATTGGCGTCCAGAGGATTGTTGCACTGTCTCCACTCTGCTCCAAAGTCGGCAAAGTCAAGAAAATCAACCGTGCCATCTGTGGGCGCAAAGTCTCCGTTTTGCCAATCCGATATGGCACTGCTGTTTTGCAGCCAATTATCGGCCATTATCTGCAGGTCCATCAGGTCAACGTAACAATCGCCATTGAGGTCTGATGCGAGGCCATAACCGCCGGCCTGAACACCAGCACAATTTGCAAATCCCGTCAGGTGAATTGTTGTTATTGACTGGTGAGGCAGGAACACCGGGGTCGATGTGCTGAATGTCCCGATATATGCGAAATAAGCATTGGATGTGGATTGGTATATCGCGGAGTTTTGCGGCGTAAAACCGTTCATAGCAAGTGTCAAATTCATATCGGTAGTGGTTGAAGTATTGATTATCACAACTGCCGCGTTTGGCTCACAGGGGTCTTTGTAGGCCGATATCCTCAAATTGGATGAGGTGGAGTTTGCATCGACCCGCTGCCAGCCGGGGTCTGTGAATCTGGAATAATGCATCATAGCGTAATAAACAGTGTTGATTGTATAGCTTGATGATGTAATGGTTACAAGCGAGTCGGTGCCATTCCAGAACAATTCCCAGTACAGATAACCCGAAGCCCCTTCTATAGTCATGAAATTATTTATAAAAATCGCGAGGTTCATTGCGTCTGTCCAGACAAACGGCCCGCCGCCGGAGAATTCCGTCATCATTATTGGTTTGCTGCCGTATGATGAGGCGAAGGTCGCCATTGTACCGTCTTCTCCATCGGGGGAACTTGCACTGGCGTCATAGGGATGGTGGGCATATCCATAGAGGTTGTTTGTGTCGGTGGTAGTTAGGGCGCTTATGTAACTGGGGGTATCGGTGAAGTTTGCCGCCTCTGGAGCGAGAAGCTTCGGGTGGCTCGGTAATGTATTGAGTTTTGTGTATAAGGCCGCGAACGCCTGTTCATAGCCGGCGTTGGTTGAATCCTCCGTAGGGTCAAATAGACACGTGTCCCAGCCGGTGGTTTCAAAATCCGGCTCATTTTGCATACTTATATAGTATACATTTACCCCGACGTTGGACCAGGCGGTCAAACTGTCAGCCCACCATTGTGCAAAGTCGGCGTATCTGTAATTGCCGTTCGCATCCTTGGCGAGAGTTCCCTCGACGGTGCTATTGTTGCTTTTGAGGTACGCGGGCGGAGACCAGGAGGAAAGCTGAACGCGTATGGGGTGGCCTAACGACGCGTTTGCATTGGATATTATCGTGGCGGTGTCGCTCATATAAGGGGAGGCATCGCTTTCGTTATAGTCGTTGCGAACCCTGTATATATCGAGGCCCAAATTGCCAAAGAGCACGTTGTAGATGCCTGGTTGAGAGTTGCCGAGGGCAACAAGCGTATCTTCATACCAGGCGCCGGCGGCGCCGAAACCTTCGAGGGTTTGATGAGTAACGGTAAAGTTAACCTGACCCGTCGCGTTTGGGTTTGTTGGGCCGGGAACCTGGCCAAATACATTGACATCATCTAAATATATATCATAATAACTTGTCCCTGAATTCGCACCTTCGACGTACACCAGAAGACCTGTAAGCGTGCCATTTACAGTAAGGGTATAACTTCCTGAGATATATGTCCATCCGCTGCTGCTGGCTGTGCCACTGGCTCCCCAGGCATAAGTAGTTCCGCTGCCGTCGGTTTTCTGAAAACACAGGTCAACAGGGGTGCTGGCGGCATTACTTGTTTTAATCCAGCCAGATACCTGGTAGGTTGCTCCCACCACCATTTTACCCGTAACATCCTGTTGTATCCCCTCCCAGCTTGCGGTTCTGCGACTTGCCCATCCGCTGTAAGAGCCGCTGTGTTTTTGGGTTGTAGTTGTTGTAAAAACGCAGCTTCGGGCAGCCCAGTTGCCGGTTGTGCTGCTTTCAAAGCCGGGGTTGACCAGGATGTTGCTTGAATCGCCATAGGATGTTCCCAAAAGTAGGATTAAACTGAAAAATACGCATACGTAAAAGCGATTTCCATTCATTTTGTTCTCCTTAACCGTTTTTAGGTGGCTAAACCGGAAATAAGCTTCGGAACCCCCAAAGAATCGGGCTTTTTAACTTTTCATCACGTCCTATAAGTGTTTTGTTTAGTCACCCCTGCGGGGCATCTGATAACCGGCCAATTGGCACTGCCCCGACTTTTGCCGCAGTCATAGTAAACGATTACTTAACTATAACCTAATGTATTAGGCCAGTCAAGCTTATATTTATGTAATTAATAATAGCTCGCAAAAATTATTACACTTCCCCTGAAATTGTCGGTTTCCGTCGAATGATATTGTGTTTTAGCCGGCAAATGCTGTGTTTTTTGATATCTACCCCCTTTGAATCGGCAAAAAACGGGTTTTTGCTTCTCAAGCCATATTCTCTGCGAATGGTAACTCCACATTTTTACGGGTTGATTTGGGCGGGTTTGGGGGTAAAAGAATTTTTTTTAAAAAAAGCTGGACATTGCTAAACGACAATGCTAATGTATAAGTAAACGATTACTGGACGTTTAGTGGTCGCGACGCTCTTCGCAAATTAGAATATGTGAAATCTTATGCGAAGCAAACCTTATTGCCTTCCAGAAAGATTAGCAAAAAGCATAAGAAAAAGCAATATAGTGAATACAGACCTGTTGACGGTTTCAGGTTTTTAGATGTATTTATTAAGGTGAAGAAAAAATGAGTACCCCTCGAAGCAACGGCGTACCGACCATCAGGGAAGTTGCTTCTCATTGCGGTGTAAGCCAGGCGACAGTCAGCCGGGTATTGAACGGTAATTTCAAGCATGGTTTTTCCGTCAGGCGTGAAGTTCATCAGCGTATTGTCGATATTGCAAATTCACTTGGGTATCGTCCCAATCTTGCGGCCAAAAATCTTGTCAGAAAACAAACCAGCGTAATCGCGATGCTCGGTTGTGACGTTGCCCTGGGATTTCCCGGCAACATATATCAGGCCATTATCGAATCCTGCGTTCGCGAGCTGCACACGGGCAACTATGATGTTTGCATGTCCTTTCCCAATCTGGCAGATAACCGCTGCGAACTGCCGCCGTGGAAGGTGGATGGGGCGATAGTCCTTCAGAAATGTTCGCAGGAAACCATCGACGAGATGGAAAGAGCAAATCTCCCTTATGTGGTTATCAATGGTAGTGGCGGCCCCAGCTGCTCATCTGTCATTCCCGATGATATTGAAGCAACAAAGATGGCGGTGCGTCATCTTGTTGAACTCGGGCACACTCAGATAGCTTACGCCGGCCCCACCAGTCAGCACTATAAGCACAGAAGTATCAGCGACCGGCACGACACATACCTTTCCGAGCTGAAAGTGCGGGGTCTTGAACCGGTGAAAAATCATGACAAGGTTTTCAGTTCGGCATCTGCCTTTTTGGCTTCAGCGGTGATTAAGCATCACGCAACCGCGATTCTCGCGTACGACCATATTGAGGCGATGAGAATTCTCCACGGCGCTAATATGCTTGAAATTCAGATTCCCAAGCAGGTCAGTTTGCTTTGCTTTAACGATGAATACCTGTGCAGCATTGTCGCTCCGCCCCTTACAACGGTCGCTGTGCCGTCAAGACAGATGGGGCAGATAGCCGCGAATTTGCTGCTCAAGCATCTTCAGTCGCCTTCGGAATATCGTCCTGAGTGCGTAAAACTTTCTCAGGACCTTATAATACGGTCTTCGACGACGGCGCTGGTTGATAAATCGACAGGGGTTGTGCTTTAGTTATCTGCCTGGTACTTCGGCAGTGGTGTAGATGAGAGTGACGGGCCGGATATGCCGGCTAAATATAAAAACGTGAAGTTAGTAAAGGGCAAATTAAGGGTGATGTATCGGAAATACATATAGGAGGTATTGAGATGATGAAAATGAAATTACTTGCGGTCGTATTAATTTTTGTCGCAGCCGAAGCTGCGATGGCGGTAGATGTCATCAATGTTGACATAAAGGGCTATAACGACAACACGCCTTATGTCGGCAACGGGGCATACAATGTAGGACCAAACGCCGTATGGACCGTTTATTATGGCGGCTGGGGCATGCCCGTAGGGTCGTCGCGAAGCGAGGCGCTTGTGCCGAGCAGCACTGGAAACGGTGTTGGGTTCTTTTGCAGCGTTTATGCCGCACAGGTATGGCTTGGCGACAATGGGCAAAACCATACCTATCAATATGGTTCAAGTTTGATGAATGACGGATTTGTGGCGAATCCCGGCAAAGAGCCAAATATCGCTATTTTTGGCGCTGGCGCATATCAGGGGATTTACGATATTTATGTTTATGGTAATGACGCTGGGAGTTTCAGGCTTGGCTACTATGGGACAGTCACTACTCAAACAGTAAGCGGAGGCGTTGCTGCCGGAACTTTTGTGCAAGGCGGAAACTACGTTATTTTTCCAAACGTGGACATCAATGACCCCTATTCTGGTAGTATATATATTGCCTATACCAACAAGCTCAATGCCCTTCAGTTCGTTAAAAAGAAAAACCCTGTTGCTGTGCAGGACGGGACAATCATATGGGTTGGAAATTGGGATGTTGACGGGGATCGAAACCTCAGGACAGACAAAGTCAATGGATTTGGACCGGATATCATCGGTACTGAGCCAAATCTAATCCTCGAGCACCTGGATGTAGGCGAGTTTATGGGTTACGATATCAACGTCAATGATGTTAATAAGGGACGATATAACTTGTCCATCGACGTTAACACAGGGGGCCAATACAGGATTAATCCTCTTAGAATTTATCTCGATGACAAGTTCATAGGCGACGTGTGCGATATGAACCTTAGCCCCCAGGAAGGCAAGACAACGGATGTTGCTATAAATCTGTTTCCAGGCATCCATACTGTTAAGTGGTATATACCTTACCAGGGCTTTGCCAGCAGTACGGGTTCCAATCTTTATTACCTGAAATTCGCGCGCATCGGAAATATTGCCATGAAGAATTGTAACGAGGTTGATTTGTACGGCGTTAATTATCCGGCAGACCTGTCAGGTAACTGTACCGTCGCTCTCGAGGACCTTGCTTTGGCGGCGAATAACTGGCTGATTTGCAATAACCCGGATCCAACCGGATGTTTTTGACGTTTTAAGCTTTATATAGCGTGATGAAAAGGCCAAAAGAGCATAAAATAAGGAGAAGGAAATATGAGATATAAATTTGAATTATCAGTTATGAATGCGGTTGTTTTAGGGCTGTTGCTGGCGGGTGTCGCTTCGGCAGACAGCGTTACAAAAACGCTATACGTGGATGGGGTTAAAGTGGGAACTTCAACCACTACCCAGGCGATTAGTTACCCTTATCCGCGTCTGACAATTGGTGCGGAGGGAAGTCGCTACTATTGTTATAACGGCCTTGTGGGCGAGATAGATGAGTTCGCGGTGTATGGTTACGTCTTAACAGACGCTAATGTCGCTGCGCACTACAGCGCGGCACCGGCGGGCTACAGAGCTGCGGTTAACGCGGACCAACCCCTGCTTTATCTGCAATTTGAAGATGCCAATAGTAACCAAGGCAGTAAAGCCGCGAACAGCGGCAGCGCAGCGGATATGAACATCACTTATATCGGCGCTGTTGGTCAGGATGCCACCGGCTATATCGGCAAGGCCGCGGTTCTGCATGGCGCTAACGGCGGGACAGGCGACTGCATTGACGTTTGCGATTATAGTCTGCAGTTGTCCACTACGGATGTGTCCGTTGAGTTCTGGCTCAAGACAACGCAGAACAGCGATTACCCGCGGTTTTTCCAGCATAACGGCGGAAACACCGAGCAGCACAGTTATGGCGCGATGTATAACGCTGGAACCAACACCGTCGGCCTTATCGGCGGCGGCAGCACGGGTTACATTAACAGCACGCTGAATGACGGCGCATGGCACCACATTGTGGTTACATACAATTCGATAAAGCCCGGTCCATACGCGACGGAAGTGATGGCGGATGACCCGTGTGTGTATATTACGTTTAACAATCAAATGCCGGTGGATTCTTCTGCGAATGACTACTTCGTTGGATTCACTGGGAACTATCAGGCCATAGGAGGTTACCCCCAAGTCAAAAAAACCGCGGGCGGAATGGGCTTATCTCTTTACATGGATAATACAATCAGGCTCAGCGGTGCCGCGCTAGCAGTTGCTTACGTATGGAACAACAACTTAGCCGGCACTCTCTTAAGGCAAAGCCCGCCGTTGCCGTGGAATGTCAATAGCGACGATTATGCCTTTGTTACCGGCAGTATATCGTTCGAGATATGGATAAAGAGCGTTCCTGGACTTACGGAATTGTCAGATACATACGGAATGATTTTCCAGCAGATTGGTGCATACACAAAAGAACCAAATCTCAATGTGCGTGGCAGTGGCCCGGCGTTAGGCCTCTATACCGATGCCGGTGTGCGAAAACTGCGCGTTGCAGCCGGAAATCAGTGGTTCTATCCCGGTACGGTTGCCCCATTTGACGGACAATGGCATCAATTAGTCGTTACATACGACCCCAATGCAGACGGCCTCGGATATTCGATGGGAGTTCAACTGTATCTGGATGGTTCACTTGCAGGTCAAACGACAGTAACCGACCCCAATGGAAATGCCCTCTTGGCGAATGAGGTGCAGTCGCTTATGATTGGCTGTGAAAATGACGAGGGATGGCCATACACTTGCTATAGCGGTTACGTCGATGAATTTGCCATTTACGCGGGCGTTTTGAGTGCGGATAGAGTAGCGGCCCATTATGCCGCGTGGCAGCCGAAAAATTGCGCCGAGGTCATGGCGAGAGGAATGACTCTGCCCGGCGATTTGAATGGCGACTGCCAGGTGGACATCTATGATTTCGCTATTCTTGCTTCGCAATGGCACTTGTGCGATGACCCGGGCGCCGGTTGTCCATCTAACTGGTAACAGTTTATTTGGAGAACGAAAGCTATTGGTGGAATAATTGAAACTGGAACTTTCAGACGTCACAAAATGGCTCCCGTTTTTTGAATGGGAGGATTGCTGTAAGTTAGCTGGTTTTGTTTTGACCGTTGTATTGTAAGGATTTTTTTACGGAAGTATTATGAGAAAGTTAAAAGGATTTACGCTCGTTGAGCTTCTGGTTGTAATCGCGATTATCGCTTTGCTGATGGCAATTTTGCTACCCGCTCTTTCCAAGGCAAGAGAGGTTGCCAAGAGGATAGTATGCGGTAATCAGGAAAAAACGTTCATAATGGCCAACATTATATATTCGCAGTCGTGCGATGGGAAATTCGTGCCTATTGTTGCAAATCTTGGCAGCAGCGGGCCTAGGGGAGTTCCTATTACACAGGCGTGGCTCGCAAATAATCTTTTTAAGACGATTTTAACAAAAACACACCGTCATAACGCTGATAATTTAATTGGTACTAATGGCGATAGTGATTTTGTTATGCCAACGGAGCTTCTCTGTCCCGATGATGAAAACAGCAAGCACCTCCAAAACGCTGTTACATCCGAGGGAACTTATCTTGGAAGTTTTGGTTATAATTCCACCGATTTCACAAAGGAATTTGGCTGGGTCGGAAGTATAAGCTCCTGGACCAATAACCCTGTTGAAGTCTGCCATATATCACAAAATATGAAAAGGCCCGCTGAATACCTTTGCTTCACTGAAGATCCCGACTGGTATGTTGACTGGGGCGGCGCCGATTATACAAAGGGCTGGGACAGCCTTGGACAGCAGAATCTTGATATTTATCAACAACAGAATATATACGGACCTGTTCACTATCGTCATAGCGAAGGCGCCAATGTCGCGTTCTACGACGGTCATGTCTCTTATATGAAAAAGCAGAATATATTTGTCCAGACAGATTATAATGCCCGTCCATCACAACCCGGGATGTGGGTTGCGAATTTGCCTTTGTATTATCAGGGTGGAAATCCTTAAGGCGCCGTTGTTAAAGTGTGTATGATTGTTGTATTTGACGAGGCCGGGGAGTCGTGTAAATCGACGGGTCTTAGGATTAAGTTGAATTTTCAATCCTTCCTTTTAAGTATTGCTCTGTGGTAGAATTGCATTCGAGTAGAGTGTAAATCCGAAGGCAATAATTCAAGGGGATACAAATGCAGGATGCATCGAAGAAGCTCTCGTTTCTGGAAAAATCCGGATACAGTTGCGCCGACGCCGCCGCTAACTTCGTCTTTATGACGATGATTCTGTTCCAAACAAATTTTTACACGGATGTGTTCGGTCTCACCGCGGGGGCCGCAGGAACGATTCTCATTGTCGCGCGTCTATGGGACGCCTTCGCTGACCCGATTGTGGGAGTGCTCGCCGACCGCACCAATACTCGATGGGGCAAGTTCAGGCCCTGGGTACTGTTTTCGGCGCTGCCCTGGTGCGTTGTGATGGTTCTCGCCTACACCACACCCAAGGGCTGGAGTATGGGTGCGATGATAGCGTACGCCGCCGTCACCAATATCCTGCTCATGTCGATTTACTCAATGAACAACATGCCGTATTCTGCGCTGGGCGGCGTGATGACCGGCGATATTAATGAGCGAGCCAAGCTTAATTCATTCAGGTTCATTTCAGTGAACGCGGCCCAGTTTATTGTCGGCGGACTTACCCTGCCGTTGGTAGCCAAATTCAAAATAGGCCATGATGCGCAATATGGCTGGCGAATAGTCATGACCATCTGGGCGGTACTTTGCTTTGTGCTGTTTTTAATTACGTTTTTTACTACTAAAGAACGCATTCAGCCGCCGCCGCAGCAAAAATCGGATTTCAAGCAGGATTTTGCCGGCCTGATAAAAAATAGTCCGTGGATTGTGATGTTTGCCATGACGCTGGTCCATTTCTGCATCCTGTCGTTCCGCGGAGGCGCGCTTTATAACTACTATCATCACTATGCGGACAAAGCGGCCATGTATGATTGGGTGCAAAAGCTGGGTCTCACTGCAACTGTGCCCCAGACCGGTATTCTCGATTGGCTTGGTTATATTGTGTATGCAGACAGGTCCAACTTGGCAAATTCAAACGTCGCCGATGTCTTCAACAGCATCATCAACATGATTGGCACAGGCGTTACCATTATAGTCCTTCTCATGTCGCCGGTACTTTCCCGGAAATTCGGCAAGAAGGCCGTTGCGGTCTGCGGTTTCGGGTTGGCCGCATTGGGCACCTTCGCGTTTTATCTGCTTGAGCCCGCCAATGTCAACGGAATGGTTTTGATGACGATTCTGATAGCGATATGCTATGCCCCGACCATCCCGCTTATCTGGGCCATCTACGCGGACGTAGCAGATTACTCCGAGTGGAAGACCGGACGTCGATTCACAGGCATTGTTTTTGCTACAATCTGTTTTGCGTTGAAAACAGGGTTGGCGCTCGGTTCGTCTTCGTTTTTGTGGATTATGGCGGGATTCTTCAATTACAACACCAAACTGCCTGACGCGCCCGAGGCGATTCATGGGTTCAGAGTTTCCAGCGGGATTGTGGTTGGTCTGCTTTTTGCCATTTGCTGCGTTCTGCTCATGATATACAAGCTCAACAAACGCCTGACCATCCAGATGGCCGACGAATTGGCGGAACGTCGCAAACAGTTCAAATACGAGTAAACAGGAAAGGAAGTTGTAATGAAATTGCTAATAACAACCTGCGTGGTATGTTTGATAATTGTTTTGATAGGTGCTATCAGGTGTTTTGCTGGTACGAATGTTCCGACTCTCAAAGACGTGTTCGCGAAAGTGTTTTTAATAGGCGCCGCTGTCAGCGATGACGTGGTTTCAGGCAATGACTCTCAGGCCGCCGCCATCGTCGAGAAACAATTTAATTCCATCACCCCCGAAAACGTTATGAAGTGGCAGTTCATTCATCCTGAGCCGAACAAATATAATTTCGAGCCGGCTGACCGCTTCGTGGCGTTTGGCGAGAAGAACAAAATGTTCATTGTCGGTCATACCCTCATCTGGCAAAACCAGATACCCGCCTGGGCGTTCAAGGACGACTCCAATAATCTGCTTGGCCGGGATGCGATGCTTGCTCGTATGAAGGACCACATTTTTACCGTTATGGGCCGATACAAAGGCCGAGTCAACGGCTGGGACGTTGTCAATGAAGCCCTGAACGACGCAGGACCTCTCCACAAATCCAAATGGGTGGAAACAGTAGGTCCGGACTACGTTCAAAAGGCGTTTGAGTATGCTCACGAGGCGGACCCGAACGCAGAATTGTATTACAACGACTTTTCACTCGATAAGCCGGCCAAACTCAACGGCTGTGTTAACTTGGTGAAAGACCTCAAGGCCAAAGGTCTCCGCATAGACGGCGTTGGTATTCAGGGGCACTGGGCGCTGGGTTATCCTTCGCGCAAAGACATCGAGCAATTTATCGACGCCTTTGCCTCATTAGGCGTTAAAGTTATGGTTACTGAACTGGATATCGACGTCCTGCCAAGTGCTACTCAGTATATGGGAGCCGATATTAACGTCAGGTTTGAATTGCAGGAAAAGCTTAATCCTTACGTTAATGGCCTGCCCGATGATATTCAGAAAAAGCTTGCGGACCGTTACGCGGAGCTTTTTGCTGTTTTGCTCGAACATAAAGATACAGTAAGCCGCGTTACCTTGTGGGGCGTTTCCGACAAGACAAGCTGGCTTAATAACTGGCCCATCAGGGGACGCACGAGCTATCCGCTGTTGTTTGACCGGAACTATCAACCAAAGCCGGCTTTTGATGCAGTGATTAAAGCCGCAAATACAAAATGATTATAAGTATGAAATATTGGATTCCGCTTGTTTCATCTGTGTTTCTGGTCTTCGGCTACGCACAACAGCAGCCGAAAACTTTTAGCAATCCCATTATATCCGGCTTTTATCCTGACCCAAGCATCTGCCGGGTGGGTGATGATTATTATACTGTGCATAGTTCCTTCGAGTATTTTCCGGGCGTTCCGATTTTTCACAGTAAAGACCTTGTGCACTGGCGTCAGATCGGGTATTGCCTGACCCGCAAAAGTCAGTTGCCCTTGGACAAAGTCCGTGCATCAGGGGGAATCTACGCGCCGACGCTTCGCTATCACAAGGGCAAATTTTATATGGTAACAACCAATGTGGATGGGGGAGGCAATTTTTACGTTACCGCTGTAAATCCGGCGGGGCCGTGGTCTGAGCCGATTTGGCTCGACCAAAGCGGCATGGATCCGTCTCTTTTCTTCGATGACGATGGAAAGGTTTACTACACCCGCCACGAAGGTCAGGGCGATGGCTACATTGCTCAGAGAACACTCAATCTCGAAACAGGCAAACTTGAAGGTCCTCTGAAAAAAATATGGGGCGGCACAGGCGGCGTCTGGGCGGAAGGGCCGCATTTGTATAAAATCAACGGCAGATATTACCTGATGGTTTCAGAGGGCGGAACCAGCTATGACCACAGCGTAACAATCGCACGCAGCGATTCGCCTTGGGGACCGTTCGAGTCCTGTCCAAATAATCCCATTTTGACGCACAGGAAAAGCCCGGAATTGCCAATACAGGTTGTCGGGCACGCTGATTTGGTTGATACGCCTGATGGCTGGTGGCTGGTTTGTCTCGGTGTCCGTCCGCAGGGCGGTCGCTTTCACCACATCGGCCGTGAGACATTCCTGGCTCCTGTCGTTTTCAATAACGAGGGCTGGCCGGTGGTTAATGGAAACGGCACAATAGAGCTGATTATGCCCGCCCCTCGTTTGCCGCAGCATATCTGGGAACAGCCCTCTGCAAGGGACGATTTCGATAAATCTTCTCTCGCGTTGCAGTGGAATTTTCTCAGGAATCCTTATGATGGCGACTGGTCTCTCACGGAACGTCCCGGCTTTCTGCGTCTTCACGGCTCGGCGGTAACTATGAGCGACAAGGATTCACCCGCTTTTGTCGGCCATCGCCAGACCGATTTCAACTGCGTCGCTTCGACCCTGCTTGAATTTGACCCCAATAGCGAAAATGAGGAGGCCGGCCTTGTCGTTCGCGGCAACGACAAACATCATTATGAAATCGGCGTTACGTTGAAAAATGGCAAGCGACAGGTTTTATTCAGGAAAGTTCTTAAAGGCAAAATCATAGAGCCAGTTAAATATGTTGATATTGGAGCCGGACCTGTTGTGTTGTCGGTCAAGGCGACGCCGTTGACTTATGAATTTTTCTGCAAGTCATCCAATGGTGATATGCAGGTATTAGGTACAGCACTGACGAAGGATTTGTCCGTTGAGGCGATTGGTTTTGAAGATGGAATGTGCTTCACCGGCGATTACTTCGGTATGTATGCTGCCGGCAACGGGCGAAAATCCACAACCCCCGCAGATTTCGACTGGTTCGAATACATATCCTATTAGTTCT
This sequence comes from Sedimentisphaerales bacterium, assembly GCA_050012515.1. Lineage (GTDB taxonomy): Bacteria > Planctomycetota > Phycisphaerae > Sedimentisphaerales > Anaerobacaceae > Fen-1362. Next base: position 36,660 of record JBEKHA010000003.1, read on the forward strand.
GATAGACACTGAAAAGATATAATAATGAAGTTGAAGGTAAAAATACTTAGTTCAGCAATATGCTGTTTTGTTTTGCTGATTTCTCAAGCAGCCCTCTGTCAGGTCCGGCTTCCATTTTTGATAAGCAATGGTATGGTTCTGCAAAGAGACGCCGATGTCAAAATCTGGGGTTGGGCTGATAAAGGTGAAAAAGTAGCAATTAATTTTAACGGCAAAACATATAATACCGCAGCAGGCACAGGTGGCAAATGGGCGGTAATATTTTCCGGATTAAAAGCAGGCGGCCCATACAGTATGGATATTAACGCCGATAATCATATAACTCTAACGAATATCATGGTAGGCGATGTATGGGTATGTTCAGGTCAGTCGAATATGGAACTGCCTATGGACAGGGTAAAATACCGCTATCCGGATGTAATTGCTCATGCCGACAATACTAACATAAGGCAGTTTATTGTTCCGCACAGATATGATTTTCAGGAGCCGCAGGAAGATTTGAAGTCGGGACGATGGGAGTCGGCAAGTCCCCAGAGTGTTCTTCATTTTTCAGCCGTGGGTTATTTTTTCGCGAAAGAATTGTTTGAGAAGTATCATGTCCCCATAGGTTTAATAAATGCAAGCCTGGGCGGCTCGCCGGCACAGGCGTGGTTGAGCGAGGACGCCTTAAAAGCGTTTCCTGAATACCTGGAAACAGCGAAAAAATTTAAAGACAGCGCCTACCTTAACCAAATCGCTGATAAAGATAAAACTGTCAGCGACGCGTGGTATAGTCGTATTCAGCAGCTTGATAAAGGGCTGGAAAAAGGGCAAAAGCCGTGGTTTGATGTAAATTATGACGCTTCGCAATGGCCTACAATGAATGTGCCCGGGTACTGGTCTGACGGTAACCTTGGAAACGCCAACGGCGTTGTCTGGTTCAGGAAAGAGATTAATGTCCCGGCTTCTATGACCGGTAAACCGGCAAAGCTTTGGCTGGGCAGGATTGTGGATGGCGATTTTACTTATGTTAATGGTAAACCTGTGGGCTCTGTTTCGTACCAGTACCCGCCGAGGATATATGATATTCCTTCAGACCTTCTAAAGGCAGGCAGGAATATCATTGTAGTAAGAATTATTAGTAACTTAGGCCGGGGCGGCTTTGTTCTGGATAAGCCGTATCATCTCTCAGCAGCAGGGCAGACAATTGGTTTGAAAGGGCAGTGGCAATACAAATTAGGCACAACAATGGAGCCGTTGCCGGACAAAACGTTTATTGAGTGGCAGCCGGCGGGATTATACAACGGAATGATAGCCCCGCTTTTAAACTATAAAATTAAAGGAGTGATTTGGTATCAGGGCGAATCCAATACCGCAAAGCCGCGTGAATATCAAAAGCTGTTTTCTGCGGTGATAGCCGACTGGAGAGGCAAATGGAATCAGGGAGATTTCCCTTTCTTGTATGTTCAACTGGCCAATTTTATGGAGGTTAAAGCCAATCCTTCCGAAAGCGGCTGGGCTGAGACGAGAGAAGCGCAGTTTAAAACTCTTGCTGTTGCTAATACTGGAATGGCTGTAACCATTGACCTCGGCGAATGGAACGACATTCATCCTTTAAATAAAGAGGATGTAGGCAAACGGCTGGCGCTCGCAGCTCAAAAGGTGGCTTATGGCGATGAAAAGGTGGTTTATTCAGGCCCGATTTACCAGTCGATGAAAATCGAAGGAAATAAAATCATCCTCGCGTTTGCAAATACAGGCAGCGGATTAACGGCAAAAGGAGATGGAGAGCTAAAGTGCTTCTCGATTGCCGGCGCTGACAAAAAATTTGTCTGGGCAAAGGCAAAAATAGAGGATAATAAAATCGTGGTTTGGAATGACCAGTTAGCCAATCCTGTTGCTGTCCGTTATGCCTGGGCCGACAATCCTGAAGGCGCAAATTTATACAATAAGGAAGGTTTGCCGGCGTCATCTTTTAGAACAGATGAATAATACTTACAGAAGTAATTCCAAGCGGCAATAAAGCGTCTTTGCCCGCTGCTTTTAATTGATTATTGATTAAGGATGATTGATTATTTGGCAGGGGGGCTTACAGCGTCGCCAATTGCAGCACGAATTGTTCTATCGCGATTCTGGGCTGGGCCTGACCTCGCTTTATGGCGTAATCGGTTTCGGCTAACCGCACAATCTGGTCGCCGAGTTGCCTGAGCGTCAATCGTTTAAGCAGCGCAAAGTGTGCCTCTTTATTGTAAAAAATGCGGGCTTTGCCTGCGACGTCATACTGTGAGCATCCTTCATCAAGCATTTTCTTCGCAGTAAATAACCTGCGGATGTGATACGCGAACGCGCCGATGGTTGTGTATTCAGCCGATTTATCCTCGGCGAACATTTTGCGCAGCCGTTCGATTGCCGGGCCTGTTTTTCGCTGGAGACAGGATTCGATAACCTCGAATGCGTCGAATTCGCGATTGCGACCAATAAGCGATTCGACGTGGGTGATTGTTATTGCCTTTTCGTTTGCGGCGTAAGTGGCGAGTTTATCGATTTCCGTGTATAGCCGGGTGAGGTTATCGCCTGCAAGCTCTATGAGCAATCCCGCAGTCCTGTAATCGAGGGTTTTATTGTGAGCATCGCGAGCGTAGTTAATAATCCGACTGGGGAATTCTTCGCTTTTAGGTGGTTTTATCTCTACCAGAGTTCCGATATCAGGGAGTTTTTTTGCTAAGCGTGTGGTTTTCGACCAGGAAGAAACCGTCATTACAAGTATGCCTGTCGGGGAGGGGCTTTCAAAATATCTTTCGAGTGCCTCCCGATTGGCGGAGATGAATTTGTCGGCGTTTCGCAGGGCAACAATTCGTCTTTTTGTCAGAAATGGCAGCGTGCGCAGCTCATCGAAAATTTCGCCTATAATGGCTTTGTCTGCATCGACGACTAACAGGCCGGTATCTCTTTCTTCGGGTGGGATAAGTCCGTCGATAATTTCGGTGTATTTTGCGTTTACCAGCGAGGGGTCTTCGCTCGCGATTACATACACAAGTCCGGGATTTTGCTGTGCTGCAGGGTCGAGATTGCTTCGTTTCGTTCGCAATGACATTAAACAGTCCTGAATTTTTCAGTTTTAAGTGTTAAGTGTTGAGTTTTTAGTTATTTCACTCAACTCAAAACTAAAGACCAAAAACTAAAAACTACTAATTGCTACTTGCGGGGTTTTTTATCCGGCTTTTTGCCCTTGTCTTTAGGTTCGTTTTTTTCCGGTTTTGACTTTGGCTTATCTTCCGGCTTGTCTTCGGGTTCTTCCTCCAGTTCTTCCGGACCCGCTTCAGTTTCTTCCTGCGGCGGCAGTTCCGCTTTTTGTATTGTCGCGTCGTCTGATTGTTCCTTCGCCACTTCGGGGCCTATTTTTGCCGCGGCGACGAGCTTATCGCCTTCTTTGAGTTTAATCAGCCGGACGCCCTGTGTGTTTCTGCCTATCGGGCGAATCTGGTCGAGGCCCGTGCGGATGATGATGCCGTTTGCGGTAATCAGCATCAATTCGTCTTCGAACTGGACTGCCTTTAGGGCGACGACCTTGCCGTTGCGTTCGGTGGTCTTGATATTTATCAGTCCTACGCCGCCGCGGTTCTGGGACCGGTAGTTATCGAGCGAGGTGCGTTTGCCGTAGCCCTTTTCACAGACGGTGAGCAATGATGCTTTTTCTTCTGCGATGACCATATCGACGACCGCATCGCCGGAACGTAACCTGATTCCGTGGACGCCCCTCGATACCCTGCCCATTGAGCGTGCCTGCTGTTCGTCGAATCTTATCGCCATACCGTCGCGTGTGCCGAGGATTATGTGGTCGTGGCCTGTGGTCTGGGCAACCTCGATAAGCGTATCGTTGGGGTCGAGTTTGATTGCGGTAACGCCCACGGAGCGCGGATGGCTGTATGCGGAGAGTTTTGTCTTTTTGATGAGGCCGTTCTGTGTTGCCATCACTAACTGCGGCTGTTTGTCTTCGGGTAATTCCTCGTTTTCAACAAGCCGGGCAACATTGATAACCGAGGCGATTGACTGGTCACCGAGGTTGAGCAGGTTGGCGATGCTCCTGCCTCTGCTCTGTCGCGTTAAGCTGGGGATATCATAGACCTTTAACCAGTAGCACTTGCCGCGGTTGGTGAAAATCAGCAGGTAGTCGTGCGTGGAGGCGGTGAACATATGCTCGATGAAATCGCCTTCCTTTGTGTCTGAGCCGATTACGCCCTGGCCGCCTCGACCCTGCTTGCGGTAGGTGTCGATGGGCATTCGCTTGACGTAGCCGGAGTGGCTTACGGTAACGATGACCTCTTCGTCGGCTATGAGGTCTTCAAGGTCGAATGTCTCGGCCTGCTTGGCGGTGATTTTTGTGCGCCTGGCGTCGCCGTATTTGGTCTTCATCTCGAGGATATCTTCGCGGATGATGTCCATCAGCACAGTTTCTTTGGCTAAAATCGCCTCGTAACCTTCGATCTCCTCAACGAGGCCGGTGTATTCTTTGGCGAGTTTTTCAATTTCGAGACCTGTCAGCCGCTGTAATTGCATCGTCAGGATGGCGTCCGCCTGCGGGCCTGTGAGGAACTGCTTTTCCTTTGTCTTTTCTTTTAAGAATTCCTTAGGCAGGAGTTTTCGCAGGGTTTCGGTTTCCGCTAGTTTCAACGGCTTTTTCATCAGGTTCAGCTTGGCCGTCGGGGCGTCGGGTGATTTTTTGATAAGTTCGATTATTTCATCTATGTCACTGACCGCGAGGATGAGGCCTTCGAGGATGTGCGCCCTGTTCTGGCACCGCTTGAGCAGGAACATACTGCGTCTGCGTATGACAACCTTGCGATGGTCGATAAACAGGTCAAGCATCTGGCGGATATTGAGCGTTTCGGGCCGGTTGTTGACTAGCGCGACGTTGGCGATTGCGAAGGTGGTCTGCAGCTGGGTGAACTCGAAAAGTTTGTTCAGCGCGACCTGTGCGTCGCAATCTTTTTTGATTTCGACGACGATTCTCAAGCCGTGGCGGTCCGATTCATCGCGGACATCGGAAATCTCGGCGATTTGCCCGTCGCGGACACAGTCGGCGATTTTCGAAACGATGCTCGTCTTGACCACCATATAGGGGATTTCAGTTATGATGATACATTCTCTTCCCTTTTTTGACTGTTCGACATCGGCCTTGGCTCTTACGACTAAGTGTCCTTTGCCTTTTGTGTAGGCCTCGACTATTCCCTGTCTGCCGCAGATGATTCCGCCTGTGGGGAAATCGGGGCCGGGCAGCTTTGCCATTATGTCTTTAAAGCCGCATTTTGGGTCATCGACGACAAGCAGCAGGGCGTCGCAAATCTCAGCGATATTATGAGGCGGGATATTGGTTGCCATACCGACGGCGATACCGGTTGAGCCGTTGACTAACAGGTTCGGGAGCTTCGAAGGCAATACCGTCGGCTCTGTTCTTGTCTCATCATAGTTGGGCACAAAATCGACGGTTTCGTATTCGAGGTCTTCGAGCATATCCGTCGCCGCCGAGGTCATTCTTGCCTCGGTGTAACGCATAGCGGCGGGGGGGTCTGCGTCGATTGAGCCGAAGTTACCCTGCGGGTCAACAAGTGTGTAACGCATATTCCAGTCCTGGCCCAGCCGGACGAGGGTTCCGTAGGTCGCCTGGTCACCGTGCGGGTGATAATTTCCACCGGTATCGCCGACGATTTTTGCGCATTTACGGTGCTTGCTTCGCGGCCCGAGGTTGAGGTCGTTCATCGCGACGAGAATGCGTCTTTGAGAGGGTTTTAAGCCGTCGCGGACGTCGGGGAGGGCACGCGATACGATGACGCTCATCGCGTAATTGAGGTATGAGTTCTTCAGCTCATCGAGTATTGGTATATTCTCGAACCGCTCCTGCTGCGGCTCATTGTCTTTCTTCATAGGTTCAAACCATCCTTTGTTACTTATAGTGGTTTGCGTCTGCAATCCCTTGCGCCAGGGGGCTGCCCAATATTATGGCAATAAGGTTATCGCCTGAGGGGGGGAAAGTCAAGCCCGCTTTTCGCGGAAAACTTTGCAAAGACGACCATTTCCTTACGGGAGAAATAACGAATTGTCTGTTCTGCACAGCAAAATCAAAAGGCAAAAAGTAAAAGTCAGGAGGGGGATTCAACGGCATTGAATGGGACGAGGATTTGATTTTTTTCGTCCCAGAGTTTGAGGCGGTAAGCAGATAAGCTCTCCATGAAAGAAATAGATTTCAGGTCCTGCATCTGGAGGGTTTCATCGTAGCATTTTTGAAGATTATAATTTGGGATAGCGGTGCGGAGGTGGTGGACGTTGTGGATGCCGATACTGGCCGTGAACCACTGGAGGATTTTGGGCAGTTTATAGTAAGAGCAGCCCTTTAACGCTACAGTCATAATGTCCCATTCGTCGTGACGTGCCCAGTAAACGCCCGGGAACTGGTGCTGGACATAGAAGAGCCAGACGCCGACGGTTGTAGAAAGTATCCATACGGGCACCGCTAAGCTTAGAAAATTCCAAAAGCCAAGTCTGTAAATAGCGATTGAAAAAATTACGATGATGGCAAGGTTTGTAATAATGACGCTTCTGTGCGCGCGAACGCCTGAGCCCCTGCTGGGGAACCTGTTAATGAGGAGGAAAAATATTTCAGGGCCGATGCCGAACAGTACGAAGGGGTTTCGATAAAGCCGGTATTTGAGTTTCGCAAACCAGGTGGCGCTGCGGTATTCGTCCACGGTCATCAGCCAGACGCTGCCATAGCCCCGGCGGTCAAGGTCACCTGCGGTAGCGTGATGCCTGCTATGTGCCCACTGCCAGTCGTCGTAAGGCGTGCAGGCCAGAATGCCGCAGAAATAGCCGAGTACCCTGTTTGCACGACGTGAGGCGAAGAATGAATTGTGAACGCAATCGTGGAAGATGACAAAAATGCGGACAAGCAGGCCGCCGACGAGGATGCCCAGCATCAGCGTAATCCAGTAGGAATAATGCTTTTTAACTGTGATGACCATCAGCGTCCACAGGGCAAAGTAAGGAACAAGTGTATTGAGAAGCTGGAAAACTGCTTTTGGCATGCTCGGCACAGCGTATTTTTCGGTGGCGTAATACCAATCCGGCTTTTTCTTCGTATGGTTATTATTTTGCGGTCGGTTGTCCTGAATATCATTCATTGTCATTCTCCGTATTCATAAACAGCCCTGTTTGGGTCGCAATAAACGGTATCCTCCTATAAAGTTAATTATGGAACGGTCTGCTGTCAAAAAAAATATATAAGCGAAATGCTTAATACGTGGTTCGTAAATGCTCATATTAAATAATTGCCAATTGTCGATTACTGCCCACCTTCGTTAACCCTACGTCGCACTATTTGCTATGTAGGGCAGGCACTGCGGCGGGTAAAATTTTGGGATGCGGAGTGGAGTTATTTGGTAGCGGCGTGAGCAGGCTGTGCTGCGGCGGGGAGATAGACCGTGAAGGTGCTGCCTTTTTCGAGTTCGCTTTCGACGTCGATTCTGCCGTCGTGTCTCATTACGATTTCCTTGACGATTGCCAGGCCCAGTCCTGTGCCCTGGATTTGTTTGCCGGGTCGGTGGACGCGATAGAATCGGCCGAAAATTTTATTCAGGTCATCCTTTGGTATTCCCATGCCGGTATCGGAGACCTTGACGGCCAGCTCGTTGTTGACGAGTTTTGCGGATACCGAGACAGTGCCGTTTTCGGGAGTGAATTTGACGGCGTTATTAATCAGGTTTGTAATCAACGAGTAGATTTTGTTTTCGTCGCCGAGCAGCTCCGGCAGATGCTCCTCAATATCGGTTTGCAGCCGGATTTTCTTTTTGCCCGCGAGGTATTCGAGCGATTCAGCGGCGTGTTTTGCGACCGAGGCGATGTTGATGGGTTTGCGAATGATTTCGATTGTGCCGGCCTCTATCTTGGAAATGTCGAGGATTCCATTGATGAGGTCGGTGAGCCGGTCGGATTCCTCGTTGATGATTTGCAGGAACTCCTGCCTTGTTAGTTGTGTTATATCCGGGTCATCGAGCATTGTCTCGGCGTAGGCCTTTATCGAGGTGAGCGGGGTGCGCAGCTCGTGGGAAACCGATGAGATAAAGTCCGACTTCATCCGGTCGATTTCGCGCTGCTGCGAGACGTCGCGTAGCACCATTACGATGCCTGTCATAATTCCGTCGTTTCTTCGGATGGGCGAGGCCGTCGCGGCTATGGGGCATTCCCGCCCGGTTCTGGCGATGAGCGCATCATTGCCTGTGCCGCTTTCAATTTCTCGTGATTCAATGACCCGGTCTATGGGACTGTCAACTAGCTTTTTGGTTTGTTCGTTGATAATCCTGATTATCTCATCGACCGGCTTATGATGCACTTCCTCGAATCGCCAGCCGGTCAACTGCTCAGCAGCTTTGTTAAAAAGCGTTATCCTGTTCTCGGCGTCAACCGCAATTACGGCGTCGCCCATACTCGAAAGGGTTACCGCCAGCAGCTCTTTTTCCTCCGCGAGCTGTTCGGTGCGTTCTTTGACCAGATCGATAAGCTTCTCATGATATTGTTCAAGCTCATCCTTGTCCTTTTTATGCCTTATGGCGTTTTTTACGATTTCAGGAAGGACCTTCAGATAATTCCTGGCCGGGTCTTTTATGAGGTAGTCGGAAGCTCCCGCCTTCATTGCTTTAACCGCCAGTTCCTCGCTGCCGGTTCCGGTGGCAAAAACAGTAGGGGTATCGACGATAGAATCGAGGAGGTCGAAAGCGGTTCCGTCGCCGAGGAGATAGTCCACGAAAATCAGGTCGAATTTTTCACCACCGAGGATTTGTCCCGCCTGTGCGACCGAGCCGGCGATTGTGTAATCGTAGGAGAGGTTTTCCTCCTTGACCATTCGTTTGAATGCCATCTGGTCAAGCCGGTCGTCCTCAACAAGCAGTATTCTGTATCTGTTCTTTTCCATGGATTTATGCGTTCGGGAAGGGCAGTTCGCTTAGAGTCCAGTATGCGTCGAGCACATCCATCGCTTTGATGAACTCTTCGTAAGTAGCCGGTTTTACAATGTAGCCGGCTGCGCACAGCTCAAAACATTTCTCCTTGTCGTCTTCGTTGTCGGAAACCGTAAGGATAATTACGGGTATTTGCTTCAATTCCGCGTCCGCTTTGATGGCGGCAAGAAAATCAACACCTTTCATTTTAGGCATATTCAGGTCAAGCAAAATGACGCAGGGGTTCCTGTTGGTGTCGTTCCTGAGATAATTCAGGGCATTTTCGCCATCGAGATGATACACAAGCTCATTATGAACGTTGAGCTCGTTCAATGCCCGTTTGACCTTCATCATTTCGACATTGTCATCATCGACAAGCAGTATCGGTCTGGAGCTTCGCATTGGTGTTCTCCTGTTCGGTGTTTGGCAGTTCACTAAGAGTCCAGTACAGGTTAACGATTTTCATTGCTTCCACAAATTTTATATAGTCCACCGGTTTGACGATAAAGCCGGCGACGCTGAGCTGGAAGGTTATGAATCTGTCCTGGTCGTCTTTCGAGGTGGTCAGCACTATCGCAGGGATTCTTTTGAGCTTGTCATCCGCTTTGGCGACCTTGAGGAATTCTATGCCGTTCATCTTTGGCATATTGAGGTCGAGCAGTATGACGCAGGGTTTGGGTTTGGTTTCGTCTCTAAGGTAAATAAGGCCCTCTTCCCCGTTGGCAACCCGCACCAGCGTATTGGTAACTTTTAGGTCCTTCAATGCCCTTTTGACGGTCATTGCGTCAACGGTGTCATCTTCAAGCAGCAGGATAGGTTTACAATCTCGCATTAGCTGTCTCCCTTTCTTTTTCTACAAGCCCGTTCCAGGCCCAGTATTGAATAATAATGTCCATAGACCGCAGGAAAGCGTCGTAATCAACCGCTTTTATTACATATCCGGCTACGCCAAGGTTGAATGTGTCGAGTTTGTCCTGCTCATATTTCGAAACCGTCAGCGCGACCACAGGTATATGCTGAAGCTCGTCGTCAGCCTTCATAATCTGGAGCAGCTCGATTCCGTTCAATCTGGGCATGTTGAGGTCCAGCAGTATGAGCGCCGGCTTGTCGCTGTCCGGGTCCCTGAGATATTCGAGAGCTTCTTCGCCGTCCATTTTGTGAATGACGGGATTTTTGACCCTGATGTCCTGCAGGGCTTGTTTTGAGGCGGTTGCGTCCACTATGTCGTCTTCAACAAGCAGTATTGGTTTTATCAATGACATTTTTCGTCTCCCTGATTAATGGTTTTAGGCAAAGTAAAGAAAAACATGCTGCCTTCACCTATTTTGGATGTTACCCATACTTTGCCGCCATATAGTTCAACGATTTTTTTTACTATGGTCAGCCCGATACCGGTGCTTTCCTTTTTGTCGCGTGGCACCAGCGTTTGAAATATCTCAAATATTCTTTCGAAGTATTTTTCATTGATTCCGCACCCATTGTCGGCGACGCTGAATTTCCAGAAGTTGTTTTCTTCGGTGTAGCCGATTTTTATCAGCCCTTTTGGTTTGTCGATGTATTTAACGGCGTTGCCCAGAAGGTTCTGTAATATCTGTTTGAGCCGCAGCCGTTCAGTGAGCACGACAGGCATATTTGGTTCAATAACGACTTCGATATTATCCGGGATTATGATTTCCCCGATTATTTCCGCGAGCAGGGCGTTTACGTCCACGTTATGCCGTTCCTCACAAACGTATCCTATTTCTGCGTATCGTAATATGCCGTCGATGAACTCACTCATTCGTCTGGCCCTGATAATAAGCAGCCGGAGCTGGTCGGTGCCGTCCTTGTCAAGTTTGTCAGAGCAGCTTCTAATCAGGCGGTCGGCGATAGTCCCAATACCTCTCAGCGGCGATTTGAGGTCGTGTGCTATAACGTGAGCGAAATTGCGGTGCTCCTGGTTTGAGGCCTCTAAATCCCTGACGGTTTTACTGAGGTTCTGATTTAGTTTCGCAAGGGTCTCCTCGGATTTTTTGCGGTAGGTAATATCCCTGAGTATATAGACAAAATACGCGGCATTTCCGTCATCGTCCATTACCGGGTCCGCAGAAGCGACAATCCAGACGTCTTTCTGAGACAGGTATAGTTCCGTTTCCTCGTGTTTGCTGGTTTGCCTGGCGATTTTTAAAGGACAATTGTCCGGCGGCAGTTCTGTTTCGTAAAGCAATGCGTGGGTGGTTTGTCCGAGAAGCGTACCGAGCGGTTTGCCGAAAAATCGCGAGGCGGAATAGTTGGCCTGCACGATTTGAAATTCTTTATTCACGAGCATAATCGGGTCTCGTGTCGCGTTGAATGTTTCCTCCCATTCCTGCAGCGCCTTGATGAGCGCCTGCTCTACGCGTTCGTGCTCCTTTTCGAGCCGTTCCAGGCCGCCAATGCGGGCTCGCAAAGACCTTATGCAGCTTAACAACTGCTCTCTTGTTTGCTGTTCCTGATGCTGACAGCTGTCGGGAGCAGTGTTTTGGGCTGCAATCGTCTGCGTATTTTTGATTAGTTCTGTTTCCATTTTTTATCCGGCAATTTCAAGTTGTCCGACTTTTTTGCTCAAAAGGGAGCGTTAAGGTTATGAGGTATCTCGGCAGTTATAGGTTCAGGTTTAGGCAGCTCACTTGTGCTCCAGTACAGCATTATTTTGTCGAGTATTTCCACGAATTTTGAGTAATCCACGGGTTTAACCATATATCCCGCAGCGCCGAGTTCGAAGCTTTCGAGAATGTCCCGTTTTTCCCTTGATGTTGTCAGCACAACAATCGGTATGGTTTTGAGGTCCGGGTGGGCTTTAATTACCTTCAAAAACTCAATACCGTTCATCTTGGGCATATTGAGGTCGAGCAGGATAACGAAGGGTTTTTCATTGTCGGGGTTAGTCAGATATTTCATTGCCTCTTCGCCGTTGACAGAACGCATCACGGAGTACCCGACGTGCAGGTCTCGCATCCCGCGTTTGACCGTCATAGCGTCAACGTTATCGTCTTCAACAAGCAGTACAGGTTTTAGTGGCTGCATATGATATATTCTCAAGGGTTCTGGGGAACGTGAAATAGAATGTGCTGCCGGAACCTGGCTGTGATTCCACCCATATTTTTCCGCCATAAAGTTCGACTATTTTCTTTGCAACTGCCAGGCCTATCCCGGCGGTTTCCGACTCATCATTTTTAGGCAGCGTCTGGAATATCCTGAAGATTTTTTCGAAATACTTCTGCTCAATGCCGGGGCCGTTGTCGCTGACGTAGAACTTCCAGAAATCTCCCTGCTCGACACAGCCGACCTTTACAAGGCCATTCGTTTTATCCATGAAGGTTACCGCGTTTGCCATAAGATTCTGGAAGACAAGTTCAATATGGTCGCGTTCGCAGGTGATATTTGGCATACTGTCCACGGCTATTTCGACGTGGTTGGACGATGATATCGTGCCTTTAATGTCGGATAGCACCACGTTGAGATTGACCTGTTTTTCTTTGTGCCTGGTTCTGGTAATTTTCGAAAATTGAAGCATTCCATCGATTAGCTTGTCGATTCGGATGGCCCTGGTTTTAAGCAGGCGTACATGTTCGCGGCCCTGGTTGTCGAGCTTGTCGCCGTAGTCGTTGAGAATCCAGTCCGCCAGGGTGCCGATTCCGCGAACCGGCGTTTTCAGGTCATGGGCGGCAACGTGCACAAAATCATGAAGCTGCCTGTTGGATATGCTAAGTTCCAGGACGGCAAACTCGAGTTCTTTGTTGAGCCGTTCGAGTTCATGCTCGGCCTTTTTGTATTCACTGATGTCAACGAAATTTTCGAGAAGATGTTTTTTCCCGTTAAACATTATAGTTACGACTGTTTTGATAATCGGGCGTTTTTCGCCTTTGGCGGTCAGGAGGACTCGCTCGGCGTTATCAACGGTTTGTCCCAGGTCAGTGATGGGGCAGTGTCCTATATCAGCAGGACAGATATACTTATGACACATTGAGTTGACGAGTTGTTTCTGTGAAGCGCCGATGAGACGTGCGGCGACGGGATTGGCGTAAACTATAGTGTGTTTTTCCGGTTCGATAATGAATACGCCGGTTTGAATATTATCCAGAATGGTTCTGAGGCGTGCTTCACTTTCCCGCAGGGCATCCTCGGCCTTTTTACGTTCTGTGATGTCTTTTACATGCTCAATTACACCCGTGATATTGCCGTTACTGTCTTTAAGAGCAGACGATGATATCTCGACCCACTCCCTGCCGGGGCATGGTATGGAAACAATACCCCTGCCCGGCAATCCTGTTTGCAGGGTGGTTATTAAAGGACAGTCAGGGCAGACCGAGTCCAGTTTGTGATATGCCTTGAAGCACTTCTTTCCCACAAGCGGCATAGAATCCTGAAATACTTTTTCCATCCAGGCGTTCGCTTTGACTATGTTCAGGTCTTTGTCCAGTATGCTTATGCCGTCCTGGAAGTTGTCAAAGATATTGGCAAGGAATTGCTCGTTTTGACGCAGATTTTCCTCGGTTTTCTTGCGTCCGTTGACTTCGTCGTTGAGGTCGTTTATGGTCTTTTTGAGCTGCTGGGCCATTCTCTGGAAGGAATTGACGAGTCGGTTTATTTCTCCGGAGTTGGATTTTGTCAGGTTGGTATCGAGATTGCCGGATGCGATTTGGATGGTCGCTTTCTGTAGTTCCGCGATTGGGACAACCACGGAGCGGTATGTGATTGAACCGGCCAGCAACGCCAATCCTATAATCACTGTTCCGGCCAAAAGCATTGTGTTTCTTAAATCAGTAATAGGGGCAAAAATTTCAGCAGTATCGATTTCTACTGCCAGAATCCATCTAAGTTCGCCGAAAGCTTTATGTTTTTTCGACTGGGTTGCGGTGAGGAGATGCCCATTTTTGTTAATTACGTAAAGTTTTTGCTTCGTAAAGTCGGCGTTGGTGAAACGATTGGCTGCCTCCTGACCGAATGTATAACCTTTTGTCGAATATATGATTTTGCCGTTATGGTCTATAAGGTGCAGATGCAGAGTTTTGTATTCGGCGGCCAGTTTCGCCTCGTTAAGCGTATTGATTGTTTCTTTAATGTTTTGCACAACCTTGATTACGCCGGCAAAGTTACCGTTGGCATCGTCTATTCTTACGGCGATTTCCGTGGAGAAAGTCCCTGAGCTTTCATCGTAGTTAACGTCGCCTACGAACAGGCCGTCTTTCTGGGCAACCTGCCACCATTCTTCGTCGGCCTGATAGTAATCGGTCGTTCTATTGGTTTGTGCCACGTTTACGCCGAATCGGTTCGTTATAAGAATCTCCCCCAGCAGGGGGTATCCGTATTTATTCTGATAATATCTTTGCTTTGACTGGAAATTTTGTGCCAGTTTGTTGTTAGTCAGTTCCCGGATAATCGGGAGGTCAGCGCCATTTGTCCAGTCGCGGTCGATTTGTGCGATATAACTATTGGGGTCTGACATATTCTCGAACTGTGCATTTGACAGGGCAATGTATTCTTTTGCCAGTTCGCTGGTCGCATAGAACTGAGCTTCTTCAACGCGATGAGAGGTGTTTCTGCCGATTTTATCCAGTATTTGTTCGGACAGGCCCGAAACGCTTGTGCCTATCGATTCTTCAAGGGCAGTTTGACTGGTGTGAAGGCAGGCGTATCCAAACGCCGCTATCAGCAGCACCAATCCGACAAAACCCAACGTTAATTTATGCCCTATTTTCATCTTAAACTTTTAACTATTTGAGTAACTCAATTACCTGAGCTTCCGTTTGCCCCGGTTCCATTGCCGTTAGAGTTCTCCTCTGCGCCGACTTCGACGGTATCTTCTTCCGGCGGCTGCTCAGGAGCGCCAGCTTTGGGGAAGGTGAACAGGAACGTTGTCCCCTTGCCGACCTCGGATTCGAGCCAGGTTTTGCCGCCGTAAAGCTCTACTATTTTCTTCACTACCGTAAGTCCGATACCTGTGCTCTCGAATTCATCACGCGGCGCAAGGGTCTGGAATATCTTGAAGATGCGTTCCCAGTGTTTCTTCTCGATACCGGGGCCGTTGTCTGCGATGCCGAATCTCCAGTATTCGCCGTCTTCGGAGCAAAGCACTTTTATATGTCCTTCGGGCTTGTCCATATATTTCACGGCGTTGCTGAGCAGGTTCTGGAAGACCTGCGTAATGCGGGTTTCCTCGCATTTGATCGTTGGCAGGTCCGATTCGACGGTAATCTTTATATTCGCCGGGGGGGCGAGCATATCTATGATTTCCGGGAGGAGCTTATTAAGCTCGACATCGGTAAGTTTTTCACGGACACGGCCTACCCTGGAATACTGCAGAATGCCGTCGATAAGGTTGTGCATTCTGTCAACTCGCTGCCGCAGCAGCTTCAATTGCTCCTGGCCGTCCTGGTCGAGCTTGTCGGCGTAGTCGGTCGATATCCAGTCCGCAAGCGTCTTTATCGCTCGAAGAGGCGCTTTAAGGTCGTGGCTGGCGATATAGGCGAAATCCTTTAACTCCTGGTTTACCCCCTCAAGTTCCTTGACCAGTTCCGCCTGTTTATGTTCCGCCTTTTCTCGCTCTGTTATTTCAGAGGTGAGCTGTTTATTGGAGGTGGTCAGTTCGGAAGTGCGTTCCTGGACTCGCAACTCCAGTTCTACTTTGGCTTTGACCAGTTCAGAGTCGCGTTCCTGTATTTGCTCAAGCATTTCATTGAATGAATCGATGAGCAGACCAACCTCGTCATTGCTGTTTTTGATTGCCCTGGCGGAGTAATCTTTCTTTTCTGATACGCTTTGTGCGAGTTTGGCCAGGCCGAGAATCGGTACTGAAATGAAACGCTGCAGTCTTGCTGAGACAATCCATGCGGCTATGACAGCCAGCAGCAGAACGGCAACAGTGTTTTGTGCGTTGCGTCTCAACGCCGCATACATAGGGCTTAGATCAGAACGCAGGCATACAGTGCCTATTGTTTCTTTGTCGAGCACTATCGGCTCAAAAACGGTCAATAAATTGTTTGAGAAACTATAACCCGCCTGCTGAACATGGATTGTCAGATGTTCTTTGTCCGCGTCGGTCTTTGCGTAATTGACGAACACATTACCGTTTTTCTTGTAAACACAGCCGAAGACGATTGAGGAATCGGCCTTGAGGGCTTTTAAGGTTTTCTCCGCATCTGTTGTGTCTTCAAATGTCAACGCGGCTTTGCAGTTGTCTGCGGTGATTTGTGCTTCGGTAAAAAGCTTTTCAACGAGGTTGCTCCGTAGCCCTTGCCATTCCCAGAACACAAATGCTCCGCCTACCACCATCAATGCCACCAAACAGGTTAGCATAACGATGACAATCAATTTTTGCTTAATGGCCAAATTCCGGATAAACGGCATGGCTATTTGGCCTCCTTCTGTATTGTTTCGGAGAGGCCAGCTACTTCAGAACCATCTTTTAGTACTTTTTTGGCAAGACGGAGGAGCTGAGATCTGATTTTTAATCCGGCTTTTTCGGATGCGGTCAGATTTATGTCGAATCGAACCTTGTTGTCTTCGATAATGAAGTTTACAATACCGCCATCCTCGAGAAATCCCTGCGTGTCGGCTACAGTCAGGACGCCATTATTCTTTAAAAGGTCAACTATCTCCTTGGTGTTTTTTCTTTCCGATTGGCATATAAACAGCAAATGACACTTTTTGAGAGTGTCCATTTGTCCATTGGCGATTGTTTCAGCGATTGTCTTGATATCTGCCGTCTTTGACGGGTCGGCAAAAAGATATCCCTGCTTTTTAAGCTCTTCTATTTTTGCGGCTCGTGCGGCAGCGTCGGTTATGTTTTTGAGCCCCTCAAACTCATCCTCCGGTTTTATGACAATTTTGTTGTCATTGTCTCTGTATATGATATGGTTTTTGGTCAGGGCTTTAAGTTTTTCAGTCAATTCCGCCTTGTCTTTTTCTGCGGCGTCTTTGAGCTGCTGTAAGCTGTCAATACGTTTTAAAACAACGTTGCGTTCTTCGACTTTTTTGTCTTTTAGTATATCGGCAGCGGCTCCAAACGGGTCCTGGCCGATTATACCGATAGTTATCTGGTTACCGGTTTTCGCCGTTTTTTCTTCGGGCCAGTCAACAAACTTCAGGAAGTTGTACATAAAGGCGGCTTTGACCTCGTATTCCTTATACTGGGCCGACTGTGATTCCGCTGGGTAACCGTCGGATATCATTATGCAGCTCAGCAATACGAGGCAGGGGACAAATAGTCCGGCTATTCGCCAGACTCCTGTTCCTGCCGCAGGCCGCGAGGTTTTGCTCTTTAAGTTATGTGTTTTTTCTCGATTCATAAGTTTATACCTATGGTATCCTGTCGTTAAAATTTATATTCCACAGAAACGCCTACGGCCGGTGCCTCGCAGCGGTAATCACCGTTGCTGTCCAGGTAATTGCGTTTGTTGAGGTCTATGTTAAAAATACCCAGCAGGTTGTAACCAGTTATACCTATGGTCAGGTCTTTGCTTGCCTTGTATTGCAGACCGAGGTTCAGGAAGTAATCGCCTCGATATGCCTTTTCCCATCCGTCTTCGATAAATTGGCCGCCGCCGGAGTAGATAGTGGGATAAAGTTTATTATAATCCTTCGTGCCGGGGAATCCCCAGTAGATACGGAATGATGCGTTAAAAGTCCATTTGTCGTCGAGTTTTTGTCGAGCCGTTAGTTTGGTAATATTATTGGACCAGTTATCCAGGTCGTCGCCGATGCCGTATGGTTTGGCTGTTTGATAAGTGCTTGCGCCCGGTACAAGATTGAATTCAAGCAGTTTAGTATAACCGTGCGATAGAGTTAAACTGGTCTTTTCGGTATGGTAGGAGGCCTCAAGCTCGGCGCCCCAGTCCTTCTGTGTCCCGACGACGGAACTTTGTCCATTGGTTTCGTTCCACGAGACAAGCTCGAAATTGTAATGCATGAATATAGATGCGGCGAGGTCGAAGTTTTTATTTTCTTGTCTTTCATAACGAAATTCGAGGGTATCGACTCTTTCCGGGGTGCTTGTGCCGCCGCCGTTCATAGCTTGCAGTTTCATTTCTTCTTCGTTGTTTGCACGCACCGAGCGAGACCACATCAGCTTAAGAGTGTCTTTTATGGTCGGCGAGTAAACAATCGCCGCACGGGGCGATAACATCGCGTCGGTATATGTATGCTTATCCATTCTGCCCCCTAAGAATGTTGTCCACTCGCTGTTGATATTCCATTGCCATTCACCCAGCAGTGAATACATATTTGTTGACCATCGCGGCATAGAACCCAGTGTCTGGCTTATCGGGGCTATATCGGATAGTGGATTCTGTAAACCCAGTTCACGGTGGGATAGCTCGGAGCCTATGGCAATCTTGTGCTGTTCGTTGGGCGTCCATTGCAATAATATCTTGCCGAGGTACTCATCTTCACGATAGTCATTGGTCATTGAATTTTGTCTGTATTCCGAAAAATCAACCGTGTCATAACTGAATGAGTAGTCGATATCGATGTCCTTTGTGAGTTCCTGTTTATGCCCGATGAAGCCGGTCATCTGTTGATAACTGTAATAGTTATTAGTAACAGGCGTTACGTTATACCCCACTGGTGATGGGGCAAGAAGGCCGGGAGCCCAGGGGAATTGCTGACCGCCGCGGGTGTAGCGTCCCCAGATATCCCAGTCGCCTTTTGTTAACTCGATGTGCAGTTTTGCCGGCGGTTCGTTGTTGGCAGATTGCCCGTCACGACATATAGGAGTTTTTGTAAATGGGTCGCCTGCGCCGGTGTTATAGGAACTGCCGGGGAAAGTATATGGGAAAACTTCTGGGGCATCATATTTGCTTGCGCCGTCTTGTTTGCCGCCGCCGGCATATACGAAGAGGCCGCCGTCGTTGTCGTCGAATGCATGACTGTGTTTCACTTCGCCTGAATAGAACTCCTCGATAGCGCCCATCCGGCCTGTAACTTCCGTGCCTTTGAAGGTATTGGCGTTAAAAGTAACTATGTTAATGACCATCGATATTGCTCCGGGGCCGTAAAGGGCGGAACCCGGGCCTCGCACGATGTCGATATGATGAATGTCCTGCAGCATTACGAGGTCGCGTTCGGTTAGTGCTCCAAAGTGTGTGTGCTCATTCATAACGCGCCCGTCGACGAGTAACAGGTATTTATCGTCCCTGTCGCCTATCATTCCTCGCAATCCCATGTGGTCTGATTCCCAGTGATGGCTTATCACCTGCAGGTTGGGGACATAAATATCGAGCAATTCATACAAACTCCGGGCGCCGGAGGCCTTAATCTGTTCGGCGGTGATGGTGGTTACGGATGCCGGGACAAGGCGAGGTGTGGTCTTGGTCAGCGTCGCTGTGGACACGACCTCGACATTCATCAGGTCTTCTATTGAAAGCTCGGTCAAATCGGTTTTTTGTTTTGCCTCTTTTTGCTCCGTTGCCAATGTTTGTACGCTCAAAGATAAACCTATCATGATGGATAACGGCAGGAGCCACTTTGTTGCCGGCTGAGTTCCCCGCGTTTTCATAACATTACTCTCCAAATTAAAAATTTGCCCTGTAACAGGGGTAATTAACGCAAACTATTTTTTTCGTCGGCAAAACCGGCGAAAGAACAGATTTCAGCTTTTTTTTGCTTTTGCGCATTTTTCAAGTTTTTCCCTGATGATTTTGCCCAATTGTATTGGATTAAATGGTTTTGTAATGTAATCGTCGGCGCCCATTTCAAGCGCCTGTGTGACATCGCTAATCATACCCTTGGCGGTAAGCATAAAGACCGGGATGTGTTCAGTACTGCTGTCGGCCTTCAGTTCCGCGAGAACTTGCATTCCGTTCGTTACAGGCATAAGCCAGTCAAGCAGTATTAAATCCGGGTTTTTCTCACGTGCGAGCTTTATGCCCGTAGCGCCATCTTCAGCCAGGTACACCTCAAAGCCGTCCAGCTTGAGGTTGTATTCCAGCACTCTCCTGATATGCGTCTCATCTTCGACAACCAGTATTGTAAATTGCTCACTCATAGTTTAAGACCATAACATTTAGTTGCCAAAAACAACTTTACGCCCCGCTGTTTGCAATATTTTTTCGCAAGTAAACGATTTTCTAAAAGTTACGATGTTGTAACATCGGCATCTTTCAGGCCCGATTTAATCAAAACGTGATTTTTATGTGCGGTTTAATCCCGGACGCCTCCGGCTCCACCATTAGGCGATATATGTGGTGTGTAAGTGCTTGTAGATAAGATAGTTATGTCTATGAACGGCAGGGGGGCGATATGTGGATTAGATGGCGTTTTAAATAGGGAACATTAAAATCTTGATGGTCCGATATTATTGGAGTGTCAAAAGCGGTTCTATGGTGATGGTTGGTGGTATAAAAAAAGCTGTCACGAGGTGACAAGCTATGCTATCGCTGCCAATGGTATAATGAGCTGCAGCAGTTTCTCGACGGTGTATGATTTGGCAAGGTCTATGGGCAGCACGCATCCGTGGTCGTGGTCCGAGGCGATAATAATCAGATTATTTCCCGCCTTGCTGCATCCGGTTTCCTGTCTCTGGTGGCCGAGGATAAAAGTGTCGGCGTCAAGCGACTTTGACATAGCATCCAGCAAACGCTGGCTGTGACCTCTGCCCCACGTCAGCAAATATGCCGAACCCGGCCTGATGATATCATTGATTCTGAGCTGCCTTTCAAAAATGCGTTTGTCAAACTTATCGGCATAATGGTCCCCCGGAAGTGAATGACAGACAAGTATTCCGTTGTTGCATTTGACCGCAAGCGGCTGGGAAAATAAAAATTGCTTTATCGCCAGTTTTACCCGTTCGCTGGCGTGACGGAATTCCCTGTCTAACGCGGAACGCATCGCCACGTTCATCTCTTTGCCGTTTTTCATAACGTCGGTGTTGCTGATGAACGCCGTATCGTGATTGCCCATTATTATGTGCACACGGTCCGGAAAATTTACCTTGTAAGCAACCGCGTCGAACAGCAGCTTGTATGACAGGCATCCACCCTCTTCATCCTCCGGGCCGCCGTGTATGATTTCCTGAAGGATTACATGGGTGTTTTTATTCTGCCCCAGGTTGGCTAACGCAACTATCCGTTCAAAATTTCTCCGGTGTCCGTGAAGGTCTCCCGTGATTATTACAGACCCGTGAGAAGGCAGACGAACAAGATTACCCTGTCTGAATTTGTCCGCATTGTTGGCTTCCATGCCTTTATTCAACATCTCGATGATTTTTTCGGGCATCTTTCAGGTCCGTATTGTTAAAATAGCAGATTCTTGCCTAAATCTAAGGGAAGGATAGCTTTACGGCTCTGTTCTGTCAAGGGTTATTGGGAGTTTGTCTTTGACTTGTTGCTGAGTATGCTGTGTATCATCAAATCCAGACGGGATATCACAGCCATCATATCTGTGGGCCGTTTTACTGGGTCTTCCTCGATGCAATCCATCACTAATTTGGATATGCCTGCCGGTATCTGGGGCCTGAGTTCATTAGGCGGACGCACCTGCTCCTGCGGCACGGGCAGTCCGAATGGGTCTTTTTTAGGTATCATGGTCGGGATTGTTCTGCCGGTCAATGCCCAGTACATTGTTGCCCCAAGATTGAAAATGTCGGTTTTGGGGCCTAATGGCTTGCGCTGAACCTGTTCAGGCGCGATATAATCGGGTGTCCCCTGAATCCGCCGTTTGGTTGTTCCTATCCGGCAGCTCTGTCCAAGGTCGATGATTCTGATGGCGCCTGTTTTGTTCAGCAGGATATTATTCGGCTTTATATCACAGTGGGCCAGCCCGCACTGGTGCATCGCGTTAAGCCCCGTTGCCACCATTCGGAATACGAGCATTACGTCGAGCAGGCTCAGCGCAGGCCCTTCCTCAAGCGATTGCCCGTCAAAGTATTCCATCGCAAGCAGCATCTCTTTGGTCTTAAGCATGCTGCGGATTTTTTTGAGCTTGTAACACTTGCGAATATACGGGTGGGTTATTTTCTGCGCGATTTTGAATTCGGTTTCGACTTGTTCGAATATGCGGACATCCTCCGGCTTTTCGAGAATGACGCGTTTTAACGCGATTTCTTTGCCGTCTGAGTCGTCGGTGGCAAGGTAGATTGTCGTGCGCGCACCGACTCCGATGCGTTTTTTAATAGTGTACCCGCCTATGTCAAGTATGTCCCTTGCCATGTCTTTAAAACCATTGAAATACGCGTATTTGCCCTGTCTGCCGACAGGCCGGGTGGCTTAAACCCTCTTTATTATCGGCTCTCGCCGCGACCGCCTAAACCTTGAAAAACCAAGAGTATACAAATAATTTGCCTTTTTGTCCAGAGGGCAGGCCTGTTTTACACCTTAATTTTTTACGGATATTACTTCAAAATTGACCCTTTCACTTGACAACCCAGCCAAATCTGTGATAATTTGATGTGATATTTGTGTTTCCCCGATAGCTCAATCGGTAGAGCGAGCGGCTGTAAGTCGGGGCATGAAAGGCGATGAAGTTGGCCAAAAAGGACACAAGGACCTATGATGAAAGACGAGAGTATCTGATTTCAGCGGTCAAAAGGCGAAGACAAAAAATTCGCCTGGCGGCAATAGTCGCAAAAGGCGCCAAGTGCGAAATATGTGGCTATGACAGATGTATGGAAGCTTTGGAATTTCATCATCTGAGTAAGTCAGACAAAAATTTTGGTCTTTCGGAAAAAGGTTACGCAAGATCCTGGAAAAGGGTCGAAAAGGAATTGAAAAAATGTGTCCTGCTTTGTGCCAACTGTCATCGAGAAATTCATGCCAAAGTTGCAGCTCCTGATGGAAACATCAGGATGAAAAACCGGGTGAATTCAGGGAAACCTGATTCCGCGGATGCGGATATGGTAATCCTGAGCCAAGCCAGTTCACGCAGGGTTGGTTAACAAGTGAACTGGAAGGTGCAGAGACTAAAGAGTGAGGCGGCCTGTGCCAATAAGCTCTTATAAGCGCCCGGCACCTAAATCCGAAAAATCGGATATGGTGATGAGATAGTCCGGTCTTCAGGGAAACCTGAAGGATGCCGTAACCGCTAGGTTCCAGGTTCGAGCCCTGGTCGGGGAGTTTTTGCACAACTGTACGACATTCGTATTGTTGCTGAACGCCTCCCTTGTGAAAGGGGGGTGTTTTGTTAAGATGAAGAATTACATTCCCTGATAGTAAGCAGACTGCCGAGACAACTTTTGGGGCAAGAGGAATCGCATAATGGCTGATATGAAAAAGCATTATCGTGAGATTCAAAAGGTCCTGTGGATTGTTTTGGTTTTGAACTGGGCGGTCGCGGCAGCCAAGATGATTTTTGGATATATAAGCGGCTCGACCAGTATGACCGCCGACGGTTTTCACTCTTTGTCCGATGGCATTTCGAATATAATCGGTCTCATCGGGATTCGCTTCTGCTCACAGCCTAAGGATGAGGACCATCCTTACGGTCATAAGAAATACGAGACACTTTTTGCCCTGGGGATAGCCGCGATGCTGCTTATAGTGGCGTTTAATCTTGGCAAAGCGGGCGTCGTCCGGATTATCAAGCCCATAGTTCCCCATGTCGATTTTGTCAGTTTTGCGGTAATGATTATTACCCTTATGGTCAATATCGTGGTTATGATTTATGAATACCGGCGGGGAAAACAACTCCAGAGCGACATTTTGGTTGTCGATTCGGTGCACACGCGGGCGGACATATTTACCTCGCTTTCAGTTATCGTGGCGCTGGTCTTCGTGAAGCTGGGCATGCCGATTGTTGACCCTGTCATTACGCTGGTTATTGCGGTATTTATCGCCCATTCGGCGTTCGTTATCATACGGCAGGAGTCGGCGATATTATGCGATGCCGTTGCGATAACCGATACGAAGAAAATTGAAGCCGTTGTGCTTGGAATAAAGGGCGTAAAAAGCTGCCACAAGATTCGCACCCGCGGCCGGCTCGATGACGTGCATCTCGACCTTCATATCCAGATTGACGCGGATATGACGATGCGGGATTCGCATCTGCTGAATCATACAATTCAAAAAGAGATAATGAATGTGTTCCCGCAGATTGTCGATGTGCTTGTTCATATTGAACCTGCTTTGCACTAAGCAGGTAGGAGAAACTATATGTGCTGGGACTGTCCTTTGTTTATTCCTATGAAAAAACAACAGGTTGAATAACAGCGTTTCGAGTTTTTTTATTGTTCAAAAAAAGAGCCCCTCATCGTTAAGAGGGGCTCTTATATTTTATTGACTAAGCTAACGGTTAGTACCTGCCGCCACCACCGCCGCCATAACCACCACCGCCGCCGCCGCGTCTGCCACCGCCGCCGCCGCCATAACCGCCGCCGCCACCGCGTCTGCCGCCACCGCCGCCGCCGCCATAACCGCCGCCGCCGCGATGCTCGGTCTTGGGCCTTGCCTCATTGACGTTCAATGTTCGCCCTTTCAGGTCTTTGCCGTTCATTTCGGTGATAGCCGTCTGTGCCTCGGCTTTTGCCGGCATCTCGACAAATCCGAATCCTCTGGACTCGCCGCTGAACTTGTCCTTTATTACCGTTGCCGTTTGTACCTGACCGAACGCCTCGAACGCCTGTTTCAGTTCGTCTTCGGTTACATCAGGTGCCAGGTTGCCTACATAAATGTTCATTTGCTTTCCTTTCTTAATCTCTTTGGCCGATTTTGACAGTGCGAACACCGCCTGAATACGCAAAACACAACCGTTCGGTATTCTATGCTTCCGCCGGCCGGTAAGCAACAATTATCTTGTTTTTTTGTCAAAATGAATTTCGACGCGTCTGATGGGTAAGTATTGCCTGCGTATTGCAAAACAGCCCGGCAAAACGTATAAACTACTTCCGGTCGTGGCAGTTACTGTTTGAAACATAGGTTTATTGTAGGAGTAAAGGGTATGCCGGGAAAAACAGGCAGAAAAGTCACCCGTGACTGGTTTGGGGGCTGGTCAAATGAATATGACCGGACTTTGGGAATGCTCGGCTTCCATCGTGACCTGTTGGATATGATGGTGAAAAATTCCGCGGTTAAAAATAATGATAAAGTGCTGGATATCGGCTGCGGAACGGGGCTTCTTAGTTTGAAATTTCTAAAGGCGTCAAACTGCTTTATTACGGCGGTCGATAACTCAAAAGAGATGATGGCGGTTTTTGAAAATAAAATCAAACGGCTGGGAATAGATAAGCAGGTCGTTTGCAGATTGATGGATGCGGATTCGTTGAAGTTTCAGGATAACACCTTTGATATAGCGGCGTCTTCGGTGACCCTTCATCATCTTAAGGAAAAATTGAGCGCCTTAAAGAAGATACGCAGGATTCTTAAACCGGGCGGTTGTTTCATAATCGGCGATGTTGATATGGATTCCACCGGAAAACATACGGACATTAACAGGTTTAAGCGTATGATAAGGGTATTGGAGCAGGAATGGATATCTGCTTTGAAGGATGGCGGCGTGGATGCGTTCGTAAAAATGTTCGACAACGGCAAAAAGCATATCCTCAACCGGGGCGAATACTGTATCTCTCTTAAGCAGTGGGCGGATGTCTGCAAAAAGGCCGGTTTCCATAAAATTGTCATCAAAAGAATTCCGCGTTACAAATGTTTCGGTATCGTCATCGCCCGAAAAGAGGCGGTTTAATTCTTAATTGTTGCCTGCCGGCGTATTGCAAAACAACTCGCCGAACCGTATAAATTATCCCATTATGACCGCCGATACGAAAAAACGAATCGAGCAGTTGCGTGCCGAGATACGCGGGCACGATTACCTTTATTACGTCCTCAACCAGCCCGAAATAACCGACCAGCAATACGACAAGCTTTTCGCAGAGCTAAAAGCATTAGAAGGACAGCATCCAAACCTTATTACCCCTGATTCGCCTACCCAGCGGGTGTCCGAAAGGCCGATTGAGGGTTTCGCCCAGGTTCGCCACGCTGTTCCGATGCTCAGTATGGATAATACCTACAACGCCGAGGAATTACGTGCATTCGATGAGCGGGTGGCTAAAGGGCTTGAAAGCAAAGATTACGATTACGTCGTCGAATTGAAAATCGATGGCCTCGCTGTAAGTTTGCGATACGAAAAAGGAATTCTTGCCCTCGGCACTACAAGGGGCGACGGCTCAAAAGGGGACGATGTAACGCACAATATCAGGACGATAAAGGCGATTCCGCTGCGATTGACGGGCGATGCGCCCCAGACCATTGAGGTTCGCGGCGAAGTGTATATGCCCACAAAGTCATTCGTCGGCCTCAATAAGCAACGCGAAAAAGAGGGCGAACAGCTATTCGCCAATCCCCGAAACGCCGCCGCTGGCTCATTGAAGCTCCTCGATTCGAAAATCACCGCGCAAAGGAACCTGTCCTTTTTCGCGTATGCTGTCGGCGAGGTTTCAAAGCCGTTGGCAAAAGACCATTACGAAATGTTGCTGGTTTTCAAAAAACTTGGCCTGCCCGTAAATCCGAATATCAAAAAAGCAAAAAATATCGACGAGGTCATAGAGATTTGCAATAGCTGGGATGACAAGCGAGAAAAACTTGACTATCAAATCGATGGTATGGTGGTCAAAGTCAATAATCTCGAACAGCGTGAGATTCTTGGTTTCACGGGTCGTTCGCCGAGATGGTGTATAAGTTATAAATTCGCCGCCGAGCAGGCCGAGACAAAAGTCGAATCAATCGACGTCCAGGTGGGGAAGACCGGAACTCTTACGCCTGTGGTAAACCTTGAGCCAGTGCAACTGGCAGGAACAACCGTAAAAAGAGCAAGTTTGCATAATTTCGATGAGGTTGAACGGCTCGATGTCAGGGTTGGTGATACGGTGATAATTGAAAAAGCCGGAGAAATCATACCTCAGGTTATACAAGTATCGCAGAAATCTATGTTACGAGGTGGAAAAATCGCCACACCTAAGATTTGCCCTGTTTGCAAGCAAAAAGTCAAGGTCATTAAAAGAAAGAGAATAGACAAAGAATCCCTGTCAAAGGGTAAAAGTGAATTTACACATACCTTTGTCTGTGTTAATCCAAACTGTCCTGCCAAACTAAAGGAAAAACTGGAGTATTTTGTTGGCAGGAATCAGATGGATATTGAAAATCTTGGTGAGGCCATCATAGACCAACTTGTCGAAAAAGGATTGGTGCGAAATTTTGCGGATATTTACAAACTCGATGTCTTCAAACTCTCGCAGCTTGAACGAATGGGAACCAAAAGCGCCGAAAATGTGCTGGTTTCCATAGAAAAAAGCAAAACTCAACCACTATGGCGATTCCTTGCAGCACTTGGCATTCCAAATGTTGGCGGAGAGACATCAAGGATACTGGCTGACAAATTTGGTTCCCTTGACAAACTAAAAAATGCAACATTAGAATATCTTAGAAAAGCGTTAACGGTTGCGGAAGATCACATTATACCTAAAACGATTTATGACTTTTTAAAAAACCCTGAAAACAAAGACGTCATCCAAGAGGTCATCAGGAAGAATATAACCGAATCCCTTTCGGAAAAAATTAAAAAACTTAGCATTAAGCATGTTGGCCCAAAACGAGCTGAGTTGTTGGCTAAAGAATTTGATTCTATCGAGAAGTTTTGCGAGACTTCATTCGAGGAATTTAAAAATATATTGTCGAAGAAGCCTGACCCTGTAATACCTCAAAGCATTTATGACTATTTCCATGATAAACAAAATCTTTACGTAATACAACTGCTTCTTGATGCGGGTGTAAATCCTTCTGCACCACAACAGAAATCTTCTGACATTCTTGCTGGCAAAACCATCGTTGTTACCGGTTCATTTGAAAATTTTACACGTAGTCAGATCGAACAATTCATAAAAGATAACGGTGGGAAAGTAAGTTCATCGGTCAGTAAAAAAACGAGTTTTGTGGTTGAGGGCAAGGACGCAGGTTCGAAATTAGATAAAGCGAATCAGTTAGAAGTCGAAGTGATGGACGAAAATCAATTTCTCCAACTCATTCAGAAAAAACCTAAGTCAAAGAAAAAGAGTGGATTTTTATGGGAATAAAAAAGCTTGAGGTATTAGCTAAAAGTAATTCTTCTGAAACCCCATATACTGTCGAATGTTACCTTGAAGAAAATAAAATATCAGTTTTTTGTTCTTGCCCAGCAGGAGATAACAGGTTGCTATGTAAGCATGTTAAAAAAATTGTAGCAGGTGATGAATCAATTCTTTACGACAAAAACCAAAAAAGTGAACTTCAGATGATTGTGGATAATCTGAAGGGAACAGAAATTTCTGTGCTAGTATCGGAGTTAGATAGACAGGAGTCTATTATGGAAGAGGCAAAAAGAAATGCAGAGAAATTGAAGAAAAAGCTAAAACCTTTGGTATTAAATGAGTTAAAACAATAAAGTTATGATACACAGATGGTTTGTGTGAGTCAGTGTAATGAACAAGAGGTATATGCAGTTGGCGTTGCAGTTGGCAGCACGCGGTCTTGGTAATGTTGAACCAAATCCCGCGGTAGGGGCGGTTATCGTTGGGGCAGGCAAAATTATCGGCAGGGGCTGGCACAAAAAATTCGGCGGCCCGCACGCCGAAGTCAACGCGATTGCGGATTGCAAAAAGCAGCGGGCCAACCCAAAAGGCGCTACAATGTTCGTAACCCTCGAACCCTGCTGTCACTTCGGCAAAACGGGACCCTGCACCGACGCGCTAATCGCCGCAAAATTGAAAAAAATCATCGTCGCGGCCATCGACCCATCAAAGCACGCAAACGGCAAAGGTATCAGGCGACTACGAAAAGCCGGTATCAAAGTTGACATTGGGTTATGCGAGGCCGAATCGCGGGTTCTTAATGCACCATTTCTCAAATTTGCCTCAACAGGCAAAACCTGGGTAACATTGAAATGGGCGCAGTCAATCGATGGCAAACTCGCCTGGGCCAAAACCGATGCCAAACACAGATGGATAAGCTGCGAAGAAAGCAGAAAAGATGCCCATAACCTGCGAAGACAGGTTGGCGCAATTCTCGTGGGTATCAATACCGTCCTCAAAGATGACCCGCTTTTAACGCCAAGGCCGGCTGATGGCAAAAAGCCGTTACGAATCGTCCTCGATAACCACCTTCGCATCCTTCTCAATTGCAAATTGCTGAAAACAGCGCCGGATGTCCCCTTGCTCATAGTAACGCGGGCCGCTTCCCTGCGAACCAAAGCCAAAAAGGCCAGGCAAATCGTTGGCAGGGGGGCTGAAATTCTCGCCTGCCCCGCATCGCGTTCAAATTTGCAATTTCTTCTCACCCAATTGGGCAAACGCGGCGTCCGGCATCTGCTTGTCGAGGGCGGCCCGACTGTCATCGGTTCATTCCTGAAAGCCAAACTCGCCGATGAAATCGTCATATACGTCGCGCCGAAAATACTGGACGCCAGGGGCGATGCGGATATCTCACGAGCGACAAATAATTTACAACTGTCTCGTGCGGATATAAAACACATCCGCGACGACATACGTATAACAGGTCTGACGACAAAAGGCATAACGGCTGCCGGAATCACAAAGGATTGACTATGAAAAAAATCGAAGTATTCGGCCTTGGGACAATCCCGAAAATCAAGCAGGGCGACAACCTCGCCGAAATAATTCGTTCCTGTGCCGAACAGGAAATCGGCGGCCTGCAGAAAAACGACATTGTTGTCCTCACGAGCAAAATCGTCTCGAAGGCCCAGGGCCGGACCAGACGAATGGCCGATGTCGTCCCCGGCGAAAAGGCAATGTTCATCTCGAAGAAAACCGGCAAGGACGCACAGTGGCTTCAGATGATTTTCGACGAGGATAACGAAATCCTCGCGATTATGCCCCTCAGGGGCGTCATCAAAAAGCACATCTTCGGCGCTTCCGAGAATGCAGCGCTGACAAACGAGCTTGTCGAGCACGAGCAGGCGCTTTGCATCACTATGGGCAAAGACAACCGCCTGCACACCTGCGACGCAGGCATCGACGGCTCGAACCACGAAAAAGGCGTCGTCAGTTTGCTCCCCGAGGACCCCGACCGGGCAGCAAAAGACATCCGTGAAGAACTTCAGAAATTAACAGGCAAAAAACTCGCCGTAATTCTCGCCGATACCGAAATGATTCCCTTCGGCACAATGGATTTCGCCGTCGGCTCTTCCGGCATCAACCCCGTCTCGAAACAATTCGGTCAAAAAGACATATTCGGCAAACCAAAATTCGGCGGCATGGATTTAATCGGCCACGAATTTTGCGCCGCCTCCGCTCTTGTCTTCGGTCAGACCGGCGAAGGAATCCCCGTTGCCGTAATCCGCGGCTACGAATTCCAAATCGACGAATCCGCCAATATTGCCAACACAATTCTAACCGGCTTAGGCCCCGGCTCCTCGGAGGCAATCAGACAAACCCTCATCGCTACTTCCTATACCAAACCCTTCCTCAAACGTCTCCTGATGCGCCTCGCCGCCTGGTTTGTGTAAGTCCTTATTGGTTAGCCCCGCCTCCTGCGGGCGGGGTCGTCATTCAAGCAATCTCTTTTTTTGCAGTATATGAAAATAATGCTGCGCGAACCGGTGTGCCTCATCGCGGACGTATTGCAGCAGCTTCAACGCGGGCGATTGCCTCGGCAGCTTCAACGGCCTTCTGCGTCCCTGCAAATATAGCTCTTCTTCACGCTTGGCAATACCGGCCAATTTTAGATTGATTATTGATGATTGATTATTGATTAATTCTTTAAGGGCAGCTTCAGCAGCGTGTAACTGGCCGAGTCCGCCATCGATTAGGATAAGGTCGGGCCAAAGTTCCTCGCCCGCCAGCGCATATTTGTATCTGCGTCTGACAACCTCCGCAATCATCGCGTAATCATCGCTTCCCTCGACCGTCTTGATTTTGAATCGCCGATACCCCGCCTTGAAGGGCCTCCCGTCGATAAATTTCACCAATGACCCGACCGCCTCTTTGCCCCCGATGTTGGCGATATCGATTCCCTCGATGATTCTCACGGGGTTCGCGCTGTCTAAAATCTTTTGCAGTTTCACCAATGCCTCGGTCGGTTCCGCCGCGAACACCTCCGGCTGAACGTCCTCATCCGGCTCACCTCGCTCATCCAATTTCCCAATCAGCCGAATCCGGTCTCGTAGCATCCCCGCCTTTTCGTAATCCATCTTCGCCGACGCCTCTTCCATTTCATTTTTAAGCTGACGCAGTGCCGTCGCCCGTTTCGATTGCAGAAATTTAATCAGGTCTCGGATAATCGTTTTGTATTCCGCCTTCTCGATTCTCGCCCCGCACGGCGCAACGCACTGGTTTATGCTGTGGAGGATACAGGGCCTGAAAAATCGCCGCTTCTCATCGTCCGCCCGTATATCCAGCGTGCAGCTCCTAAATTTAAATATCTTTTGCAGCTCTACGAATACTGCCCGCAAGTCCTTCGCACTCGCGAAAGGCCCAAAGAGCCGATTGCCCTTCGCCCGCGGCTTGCGCGTTATATACACCCCCGGAAAATCATCGCCCGTCGTAATTTCCAGATACGGAAACGTCTTGTCGTCAAGCAGGTCGGAATTATACGCGGGCTGTATGTCTTTTATCAGCCGCGCCTCCTTGAGCATCGCGTCAACTTCCGTTTCCGTCTCGATATAATCAACTGTCTCGACCTTATTGAGCATCTCGACAATCTTTGGCCCGCGCGATTCCATTATATCGCTCGCTGGCTGAACACGTAACACTGGCTTGCCGGGTTCGGGCCCGCTTCGGAAATAACTCGCCACACGCGACCGCAAATTTTTCGCCTTGCCGATATACAAAACCTCTTCCTTGGCCCCTTTCATAAAATACAACCCCGGCCCCGTCGGGAAACCCTGTATTTTTTCTCGTATCGCCTTCAATCTATCATCCATAATTCAATCTGCTTGCCACGGCATAGTCCCGGTGCCGTTTATCGGGACGAAGCCGGGTATCTGCTCACGTATTGTTTTCAACTTTTCCATACTCTGATTATTGTAATGCCGTTGTCATTCCTGCGGAAGCAGGAATCCAGGTTTTCTCAAATCGCACACGGAGCGAAGTGACGAGCCCGCTTTGGAAATTTTAAATCTTAAATCCTTTGCGAGGTCCGCTTAACCTTAAACCACTGGCCTTGCCGGTGGCCTGTTTATCTGATATTCTGCTCAAATACTTCGGGCTGACAATCACCCAAAAAACAAGGCGAAAAGGCAGGTGAAAAAATGAACAGCGGAAAACCTAAAATCAGCACTGAAAGAGCCCGTAGAATTCTTAGAATACACCATTGGGTTTACTTTGTTATTCTTGCCGTAGGAGTGCCCGCTATAGTTATAGCCATTGAGGGCTATCGTAGTGTTTGGGAAGTTATATTTTTCTTTGGATTCTGTGCTTTATTCGCTTGGTCATTATATTGGACTAATTGGGTTAACTCTGTCATTCTTGCAGTAGGAGGGCCGGCTATTTTTATAGCCATTGGTGGCTATCGTAGTATTTGGGAAATTATATTTCTCTTTGGATGTTTTGGTTTTATCGTTTGGTCAGAGTGGTTTTGGCTGTGGGTTAAAAAAAGAATTGAAGAGTTTGATGAAGATAAGAATATAGAATGAGCTTGTGAGAGGATAATAAAAGTGTTTTCGCAGGGGATATTTAGCCCCTTGCAATACAAGAGGGCTGTCATTGCGAGGCCGTAGGCCGAAGCAATCTCCGTAACTCAAAACTCAACACTCAAAACTAAAAACTCTCAGTGTGATATGTAATTAAAAATCGACAATCGGCAATCGGAAATCGGCAATCTCTTGCGTCTTCGCGTCTTAGTGGTAAAATCTTTAACTTATGCAGAACAAAATCGAATTAAAACCTAATCAGAAAATTCTTTTCATCGGCGACAGCATCACCGACGCCGACAGGAACAGCCGCACCTACAAACCCTTCGGCTTTGGCTATGTCAACTTCGTCGCCAATTTCCTATTAGGCAAATACCCGACATACAACCTGGATATCCTCAACACCGGAATCTCAGGCGACACCATCCGCGACCTCAAATCCCGCTGGCAAAAGGATTGCCTCGACCACAATCCCGATATCCTCAGCATCATGATTGGCGTCAATGACGTCTGGTACCAATTCGACACCGAAGACGAATTGCCCTATGCTGTACTGCTCGACGAATACGAAACCACTTACAGACAGCTTGTGACGCTTGTGAAACAGAAATGTAACAGCCAAATTGTGATATGCGAGCCGTTTATGTTCTGCGATGACTTTAACAACCCTATGTTCGCGCATCTTCGCACGTTTGTCGAAGCGGTTCACCGCATCGCCGACGACTTCAACGCTTGTTTGGTGCCTCTGCAAAAGGCAATCGATGAGCGTATAAAGGAGGTTCCGCCGCAAAACTGGTCAGCCGATTCCGTTCATCCGGAAGTTTGGGCGCACGCATGGATAGCGCAGCAGTGGTTAATTGCTGCCGGTCTATAGGAATTTTCTTTTATTTGAAAAAAATTTTCGCGCCATAGATTATGAAGTAATAAAGAGATATGAAAAGCGCGCAAAAAAATGATGAAAAAATCGTTAATTTGCTCTTTACACCATATCGAAATCCCGTTAACCTGCCGATACTGATTTTGCGGGCGTTACACTATATATGGCATTATTTTGCCCGCCTTAACAACATATTGTATGTATAACCTTTAACCGCCGTTTGGCGGATTTTGCATGGAGGCACTAGAATGGCCGGCTCGTTTAACCCTGATAATCCTTTTAAGAATGCTCAGTCAAACAGGCCGATGGGCAAAACTGTTCCCGCTTCGTCTAACTTCAATAGGGGTCTGAAGATAGAGCAGTGCTTCTCCGCCCCGGGCGTTCACCCATTCGACGAGCTGCAATGGGAAAAGCGCTCCGCCAAAATTACTAATGACACAGGCGAGGCCGTCTTCGAGCAAAACGACATTGAAGTCCCGGCCAACTGGAGTCAGCTTGCCACCAAGGTTGTCTCCAGCAAGTACTTCTATGGTGACATCGAAACAGGCCGGCGAGAAAACTCCGTCAAGCAATTAGTCCACCGTGTCTGCCGTACAATCGCAGACCGCGGCAAACACGACGGCTACTTTGCCTCCGACGCCGACGCAGAAATCTTCTATAACGAATTAACCTGGCTCTGCGTCAATCAGTGCGGCGCGTTCAATTCCCCCGTCTGGTTCAACGTGGGCCTTTACGATGTTTATGGTATCGAAGGCGGCTCGCACAACTATCGCTGGGACCAAAGGCACAGCGAGGCCGTCCCCTGCGAGAACTCCTACGAATATCCGCAGGCCTCCGCATGCTTCATTCAGTCCGTCAAGGACTCGATGGAAGATATAATGCGTCTCGCCACAAGCGAAGCGATGCTCTTCAAGCACGGCTCGGGGACAGGGACAGACCTTTCAACGCTGCGCAGCTCCAAGGAAAAACTTTCCGGCGGCGGCAAACCTTCAGGGCCCTTGAGTTTTATGCGCGTTTACGACCAGATTGCAGCGGTAATCAAATCGGGCGGCAAAACTCGCCGCGCCGCCAAAATGCAGTCAATGAAGGTTACTCATCCTGACATCAAAGAATTTATCACCTGCAAAACCGAGGAAGAAAAAAAGGCCTGGGCCCTCATCGAAGCCGGCTACACGGGCGACCACAACGCCGAGGCCTATAACAGCGTGATGTTCCAGAACTCCAATTTCTCCGTTCGCGTAACCGACGAATTTATGGAAGCCGTCGAAAAAGACGCCAAGTGGGCCACCTACGCCATAACCAATGGCCAGAAAATCGAAGAGCATAACGCCCGCGAGCTTATGAACCTTATCGCCGAAGGCACTCGTCTCTGCGGCGACCCCGGCATCCAGTACGACAGCACCATTAACCGCTGGCATACCTGCCCGGCCTCCGGACGGATTAACGCCTCGAATCCGTGCAGCGAATATATGTTCGTCGATGATTCCGCCTGCAACCTCGCCTCGCTCAATCTGATGAAATTCCTCAAAGAAGACGGCACATTCGACATCGCGGCTTTCAAAAAGGCCGTCCGCCTGTTCATCATCGCACAGGAAATCCTCGTCGATAACGGCTCATACCCCGATAAGGCAATCGCACTCAACAGCCATATTTTCAGGCCCCTCGGCCTTGGCTATGCCAATCTTGGCTCGCTTATTATGGCTGTGGCGCTTCCTTATGACTCCGACCAGGCACGGGCATTGGCCGCCGCCATTAGCGCGATTATGACCGGTGCCGCCTATACCGTCAGCGCCGAAATCGCCTCCGTAAAAGGCGCATTCGACGAATTTCCCAAAAATGCCGAATCGATGCTCAAAGTCATAAATATGCACCGCTCCCATGCTTCCAGCATCCCCGAATCGCATTGTCCGGCTTATCTCCGCAACGCCGCCAAGGATGTCTGGGATGAGGCATTCGACGCCGGCTCAAAAACCGGCTTCCGAAATGCCCAGGTTACCGTCCTCGCGCCAACCGGCACAATCGGCTTCCTTATGGATTGCGCCACAACGGGTATCGAGCCCGATATCGCTCTGGTAAAATACAAACTCTTAGCCGGCGGCGGTATGCTCAAACTCGTCAATAACACCGTTGGTATGGCGCTCGAACGCCTCGGCTACAGCGCAGATGAAATAAAATCAATCGCCGATTTTATCGACGAGCACGAAACCATCGAAGGCGCCGAAAAGCTCAACGCGCAGCATCTGCCCATCTTCGACTGTGCCTTCAAGCCCCGCAACGGCAAACGCTATATTCACTATCTCGCCCATATCAAAATGATGGCCGCCGTCCAGCCCTTCATCACCGGCGCCATCAGCAAGACAATAAATATGCCCAAAGAAGCCACCGCCGATGAAATCGCCTCCGCTTATATGCAGGGCTGGAAACTGGGCCTCAAGGCCGTCGCCATTTACCGTGATGGCTCCAAGATGCTCCAGCCCGTCTCCACCAAAAATCACAAAGATAAAAGCAAGGATAAAGCCGCTGTTGCTCCCGCAGCCAGACCTTTCAGGCGTCGCCTCGCGGACACCCGCCACAGCATCACCCACAAATTCTCCGTCGCCAACCACGAGGGCTACCTCACCGTCGGCCTTTACGAAGACGGCCAGCCCGGCGAATTGTTTATCACTATGGCTAAAGAGGGCTCCACCGTCGGCGGATTGATGGATGTTATTGGCACCTGCACTTCGATGGCACTTCAATATGGCGTGCCATTAGTTACGCTGGTGGATAAGTTCAGGCACGCTCGGTTTGAGCCGGCGGGAATGACCTCCAACAGAGATATTCCGTTCGCCAAGAGCGTAATCGATTATATCTTCTGCTGGATGGGCTGCCAATTTATCCCCGGCTACGCGGAACATAATACCCCGAACCGGACCCCGGCAGCGACCGGCGAAAACAAGAACGTTACTACCGCCCGTCAGGTCGTCGAAAAGACCCGCGACCTTGCGCAGAAGATTGCCGAGGTTAAAGCTGAAGTTAAAGAGGCCAAGGCCAAAGCCGATGAGGATGACGAAGATAACTGCGAGGAAACAATGAAACCCTCGCGCATTGTCGAGATACCGCCTGCCCTGAGCAGGGTCGAAGGGAACAAATCCGCCAACAGGTTAGCCGGCTTAGGTGTGGTGGTAACCGCCGGCTCAACGCAGCTGCCGGACGGCACAAAGTCCGACGCCGCGGTTATGCAGCAGTTCAATGCCCAGTTCGAGCACTTCCAGGATGACGCACCCGCCTGCGATATCTGCGGCTCAATAACCGTCCGCAACGGCACCTGCTACAAATGCTTCAACTGCGGAAACAGTATGGGCTGTTCGTAGAGTCAACGTTCAGCGGACGGCGTACAGTAAAAAACAGCGTCCTCTGCGTAATCGGCGTCTAATTAAAAAATGGATTCCCGCTCCCGTTAGGGATGGCTTACGCTATTGCGCGGGAATGACAAACACCCACGACTAATTCTCAAATATTGTTAAAACGCGCGAACCCTATTTTTTGGGGGCAGGGGGTTTGTTCGGTTCGGCCTTTGGCATTTCCATTTTGGCGGCGGCGCGGACGGCGGTTATTTCTCTTTCGCCGAAGTCACTGCTGAAAGAGCCCTTTATCGTGTCGCCTGTAACAGTGCCCGTGAAGGTCGATGTAAAGGCGTTGCCGCCCATTTTGCTGGTACGAGTAAACGTCAGTTTGCCATCTGCGAATTTCAAATTTGAGATGGTAGTTTCTCCGCCCCTCATTCCTTCCCATTTGCCCGCGAGGTTGCCATCGGGGTTTTGGGTTATGGTCAGTTTATCAACGATTTCTCTGGCAGGTATCATAATATTCATCTGCCATTCGCCTGCGAGGGGGTCTGCCTGGTTTTTTGTTTCTTCGCGGGTTCCTTCAAAAGTAAATTCACCCCACTGGCCTTTGGCTGTGCCTTTGAGTTTTCCGCCTTCGAGAGTGCCTTCATAAGATGTTTTCATATCCTGGCCGCCGAAGTTGCTGGTCTGGGTGAATTTCACCTTGCCGGCATCTGCCGTAATATCCGACAGTGTGCTTTCGCCCCATTGCGCTGACCATGTGCCGGCGTATTTGCCGTCCGCGCTTTTGGTAATCGTCATTGTCGCGTCCGATGTCATGGCCTCGAACTTGCTCGTGAAATTCCATTCGCCGGTAATGCCCTGGGCCGCTATCACAACCGATGCCGACAAAACGACCGCAAGAGCCGCAACTGCCAGAATTACCCTGATTGACTTCATAATTCGCTTCTCCTTAAAAAAAATGGTTTTTATTGGATTTCCTGCGAAATTGAGAATATCGCCGACAGGGTTGTATGTCCAGTTAATTTTGCAGCGTTCAGCGGATAGCGTACAGCGAAAAAATCTTTAAAAAAGGCATTTAGGCATTTGACATATCGTCGAAATTCGCTAAAATAAGGGGCTTTAGAAGATTCTATGGAGTTTGTATGAAGACGTTTATGATGAAAGCAGAAGATGTGCAGGCCCAGCGTAAGTGGTGGCTGATAGATGCCGACGGGCTGGTTCTTGGCCGGATGTCGACCAGGATAGCCCGGATACTGATGGGCAAGAACAGGCCGACATATACGCCATACGTTGATGGTGGCGATTGTGTAGTCGTCGTTAATGCCGAAAAGGTTCGCGTTACGGGCGCAAAAGCCGAACAGCGGGAATACGATTATTTCACACATTATCCGGGCGGACACAGGTACAAGACGTTCGCGGATATGTTCGCGACCAAGCCGGAAAAGGTAATCGAGATGTCGGTGAAAAGGATGCTTCCGAAGAACACGCTCGGCAGGCATATGATTCTTCGGCTGAAAATAGTCCGCGGGCCGGAGCATACGTACCAGGCGCAAAAACCCGAAGAGATGAAGATATAATTTTTCGGAAAGATAGCTCGTTATGGCAAAGGCAGAAGAAACAACAGTAACGGTAAAGACAGAGACGCCGGCAGCACCGGCGAAGGGACCGGATAAGGGCGGTTTCTACTGGGGCACAGGCAGAAGAAAAACATCGGTTGCCCGCGTGCGGATAAGACCCGGCGACGGCAAACTGGTCATCAATAAGAGGGAGCTTAATAACTTTTTCAGGAGCGACCAGGACAGAAGCGCAGTGATGGCCCCGCTTGTGGCGGCCAAAGCCGATAAGACGCTTGATATATTTGTCAACGTGAACGGCGGCGGCACGACGGGCCAGGCGGGAGCGACGGTGCTGGGGATAGCAAGGGCGCTGAAGATATACGACCCGAGTCTTGCCCAGATGCTGCGCGAAAGCGGATTCCTGACACGCGACCCAAGAATGGTCGAAAGGAAGAAACCGGGACAGTCGGGCGCTCGAAAGAGATACCAGTTCTCGAAACGTTAATTTGCAAACTGACAATTCGATTATTACAATAGCCGTCGAGAACATACTCGACGGCTTTTTTTATAAGGAGAAATTATGGTACGTGTTGCGATTATCGGGGCAAGCGGATATACCGGCGCTGAGTCGATTGAGATACTGCTCCGGCACAGCGGGGCGAAACTGACGTATTTGAGCGCGCTGCCTGAGGAGTGCGGACTTATCAGCGATATGTTCGGGCGATTCAAGGGCAGATGCGAAAAGGTAGTTGAGCCGCTGGATTTGGAAAAGCTGGCGGACGTGGCGGACGTTGCGTTGTGCTGTCTGCCTCATAAGGTATCGATGAGCTTTGTGCCGAAGATGCTGGAGGCGGGAGTGAAGGTTGTGGATTTCAGCGCGGACTATCGGCTCAAAGACGCGGCGGTTTACGAAAAGTTTTACGGCGTAAAGCATACCGATACGGACAATCTCACCAAGGCGGCGTTCGGGCTGCCAGAATTGTTCCGTGAAAAGATTAAGGAAGCCGAGCTGGTTGCCAACCCGGGGTGTTTTCCGACGGGCGCGTCGCTGGCGGTTGCGCCGCTGTTGAAAGAAGGATTAATTGAGGTTGAGCAGGTAATTGTCAATGCGGTTACGGGCGCTTCCGGCGCGGGCAAAAACCCGTCTGTGAAATTCCATTTCCCGAATATGAACGAAAATATCTTCGCATACGGCATCGGCGTTCATCGGCACATGCCGGAAATTGAGCAGATTATGAGCGATACGGCGGGCAAACCTGTTACGGTGCTGTTCCAGCCGCACGTCGGACCTTTTGACCGCGGGATTCTTTCGACAGTTTATTCGAAGCCGAAGGGCAAGGTTACCAATGAGCAGCTTGTAAAACTGTATAAGGATTTTTACGCGGGTGAGCCGTTTGTGCAGGTTTGCGAGGGCAGCCCGAGTGTCAAGGACGTGGCGGGTACGAATTACTGCCACGTTTTTGCGACGGTTGTGAAGGGAACGGTCGTTTGCTTCTCGGCGATTGATAACCTGATTAAAGGCGCATCGGGCCAGGCGATTCAGAATATGAATATCATATTCGGCCTGGATGAAACACTGGGCTTGAAGTAGGTGCTAAAATGCCCACAGGTCAGTTGAAAATTGCGACGTGTCAGTTTGCGGTGAGCGCATCGATTGCGCGGAATGCGCAGCAGATTTGCGCTCAAATGCAAAAGGCCAAAAAAGCCGGGGCGGAGATTGCGCATTTTCCGGAATGCGCTCTGGCCGGCTATATCGGTTTTGATTTTCCCAACTTCGATGGTTTCGACTGGGAACTCCTCGAAAAGGAAACCAGCAGGATAATGACATTGGCAGGCAAATTGAAACTGTGGGTAGTTTTGGGCAGTGTTCATCCGCTGACCAGTCCTGATAAACCATATAACTGCCTTTATCTAATAAACTCCGACGGGGAAATGGTTGACCGATATGACAAGCGGTTCTGCACGGCAGGCGAAATACGGCGATTTACGCCCGGCAACAGGTTCGTATTTTTCACAATCAATGGCGTGAAGTGTTCGCTGCTGATTTGCTTCGATTTGCGGTTCCCTGAATTATACCGGGTGTTGTATAAGCAGGGCATCGATTGTGTGTTTCAATCGTTTTATAACGCCCGGCAAAAAGGGCCAAGCGTGCATACACATATTATGAGGCAGACGATGCAGGCCAACGCGGCGACGAACCATTTCTGGGTGAGTATGTCGAATGCGTCGGGGTATTATTCGCCGTATCCATCGTGTTTTATACAGCCCGATGGGGTGATTGCGGGACAGTTGAAACAGAATAAAGCGGGCGTTATGGTAAACGCCGTCGATTTGGGTAAGGAATTTTACGATCCGATGGCGGGTTTTCGTGAAATCGCCATAGCGGGCAAACTTAGCAACGGGTAGGACAAACAACGAGACAATTAAGAGGTGTGAATGATGAGCGTTGATAATACGATAACTGCTCCGAAGGGATTTCTGGCTTCGGGGATGAAATGCGGGATAAAAAAATCGGGCAAGCATGATTTGGGATTGATTGTGTGCCCGGCCGGGGCGAAGGCGGCGGCGGTATTCACGACGAATAAAATCATCTCAGCTGCGGTGCAAATCAGCCAAAAGCACGTTAAAAGCGATACGATTTACGCGGTGGTTGTCAATTCCGGTAATGCCAACGCCTGCACGGGCGAAAAAGGAATCAAAACGGCAGTCCGAATGTGCGCCGAAACAGCGGGTTATCTTGTGGTTGACCCGCACGAGGTTTTGGTTGCCTCAACGGGTATCATCGGCGAGCAGTTGCCGATGGGAAACGTTAGTGCTGGTATCGAAGACGCGATAGGCCAACTTAGTGATTCAGCGACAGCGGGGATGAATTTTACAAAGGCGATAATGACAACTGATACCAAGGCCAAAACGGCCTGCCGGCGGATTGAGATATCTGGCAAGAAAGTCGCAATAGCCGGGACAACCAAGGGCGCGGGGATGATTGGCCCGAATATGGCGACGACCTTGTGCTTTATAACGACCGATGCTGCGATTACAAAACCATTACTGGCGAAGGCGCTCAAGGCGGCGATAGGTGATTCACTGAATAAACTTACCGTCGATGGTCATCAGAGCACTAATGACACAGCAATAATTCTCGCGTCGGGCCTGGCGGGAAATAAACTGATAACGAGCCAGGATTCCTCATACAAGAAATTCGCGGCTGCGCTGAAAAACCTGTGCCAGGATTTGGCTCGGCAAATGGCCCTCGATGCGGAGGGGGCGACGCGGATATTCAAGGTGGTTGTCACGGGTGCGGCAAGCCGGGCAGAGGCGGCAAAGGCGGTAAGAGCGGTTGCGGATTATGATCTGGTCAAATGTGCCGTTCACGGCGGAGACCCCAACTGGGGCAGAATCATCTGCGCGGTCGGCTCATCGGGCGTTAAACTGAATCCGCAAAAGGTATCCTGCAAACTCGACGATTTAGCGGTATTCAAAAACGGCTCGCCGACTAATTTCGACCGCAAAAAGGCGAGCAAGATTGTTTCAAAGACAAGCCACACGATAACGGTTGATTTGGGCGCGGGCAAACACAGCGATTTCTGCGTCGGCTGTGACCTCAGCAAGGGATACATAACAATCAACGCGGATTACCATACATAGAAGGAGGCAAAGTGTATGTGTAAGGATTTCTGGGCAGAGTTATTTTCTGTATTGCTTTTGTTACTGCTATGTACCAGCGGATGTCAAGTGGCAGGCGGCGGTTTCGGGTTCCATTCTCCCCCGAAGAATATCGTTTGCGGTCAGCCATGGGTTATTTCGTTTAGCTTTTACGTTGTGCCGATTGACCCGAAAGAAAAATATGGCAAGCTTACTGAAAGATATAAAGATGTTGTGATTCATATTCACTATTCCTCAGACACCAATTTTATCACTGTGCCTATGGTTGTTGAGAGCGCAAATCCCAAAACTGGTGAATTGCGAATGAAGGCAGATATGAAACCAATCCCCTGCGATGCCAATATCGAATATGTGGGCTACCGTATGGATTGTATGCTCAACAATCACTATAACCAGTCAAAATATTACATTGTTCCCGTCAGCAAGGATTAATTTTTCGTATGCAATCAACGCGGATTACCACACGTAACAGCGTTCAGCGTACAGCGGATAGCGGATAGTTAAGACGTAAGGGAGAAGGCAGAAGGTCAAAAGGGAATATCCAATAACCAATGTCGAATGATGAAGTAAACCCTGCCATATGGGACATTGACTTATAACGCCCGCCGGAGTATTATCTCAGGTGTTTATTGATATTTTCAGGAAGACAGATTGATAAGAAAATTAAATCGTAAGGCAAAGGCATTAGCGGTCGCGGCGGCCAAATTAGCA
Organism: Sedimentisphaerales bacterium; assembly: GCA_050012515.1. Lineage (GTDB taxonomy): Bacteria > Planctomycetota > Phycisphaerae > Sedimentisphaerales > Anaerobacaceae > Fen-1362. Next base: position 79,327 of record JBEKHA010000003.1, read on the forward strand.
GGCGAGCGGCATTGCACCGACATCGTCGTCCTCGACTTGCGGAAGGTCTCGCAGGTTACCGATTATTTCGTTATTCTTACCGGCACAAGCGACAGACAGATGCGAAGTGTGGCTGACGAAATAACAGACATTGCCAAAAAGCAAAAATCGTCGCTTTTCGGCAGGGCGGGCTACGAGACCTCGCACTGGGTTCTGCTCGATTTTGTCGATGTCGTCGTCCACATCTTCGATAAGCAGTCACGCGGCTACTATGACCTGGAAATGCTCTGGGGCGATGCGAAAAAAGTTAGAATTTAGAAGTAAGAATTAAGAATTTAGAATTTTGCGGGTCGTCGTGGATGCAGTCCGTTCTTAATATACTCGAAGCGAGAATCAGCGAAGTGATGGGCGAGGTCTCCGGCCAAAAATGTGTCGCTTTGGTTCGGCCCGCGACGGATGCCAGGTTCGGTGATTACCAGGTAAATGGCATAATGCCCTTAGCAAAACAGCTCAAAACCAATCCCCGCAAATTAGCTGAACAAATTATCGCTAAACTTGACATCAGCGACATCTGCGAAACGCCTGAAATAGCAGGCCCCGGCTTTATAAACCTTCGATTGAAACCCGAATTTATCGCGGCGAATCTTGTGCAAATAAGCAAAGATGCCGGCCGGCTTGGTATAGAAAAGGCCGAAAAACCAAAGACGATTGTCGTTGATTTTTCAGGCCCCAATATTGCCAAACAAATGCACGTTGGGCACTTACGCAGCACAATCATAGGCGACTGTATCTGCCGACTGCTTGAACTCCAGGGCCACAAAGTCATCCGCCAAAATCACATCGGCGACTGGGGAACACAATTTGGAATGCTAATTGCCTATCATCGTAAACAAATAGGAGAGATAGCAGATAGTGGTTATACCGCAGTAAAAGATTTGGAAGAGTTTTATAGAAAAGCAAAAGTATTATATGATTCCGAACCTGCTTTTGCCGAAGAGGCTCGCCAGTGTGTTGTTAAACTTCAAAGCGGAAATCCTGTGGTGCTTTCTTCTTGGGAAAGAATTGTTGATTGGTCCCGAAGAGACATATACCCAATATACGAACAATTAAATGTTACGCTAAAAAAAGAAAATGAACGTGGTGAAAGCGCCTACAATAAATATTTGCCAGATATTGTTACGGAGTTGAAGAAAAAGGGATTGGCGGTGGAGTCGGAAGGGGCGGTGTGTGTTTTTCCGGAGGGGTTTAAGGATAAGGAAGGCAAGCCGCTGCCTGTGATAATTCAGAAATCGGACGGAGCGTATTTGTATGCGACGACTGATTTGGCGGCGATTCGATACAGGGTAGGGGAATTAAAGGCAGACAAAATTATTTATGTAACCGATGCCCGTCAGGGTTTGCATTTTGAAATGGTTTTTGCGGTAGCGCGAAAAGCGGGATGGGTGAAGCCGGAGACCGAATTAGTTCACGTTACGTTTGGGTCGGTGCTTGGGGAGGATGGCAAGCCCTTAAAAACGCGGTCGGGTGAGAATGTTAAGCTCAAAGAACTTTTGGATGAAGCCATAGAACGGGCGAGGAAGGTCGTCGAAGAGAAAAATCCAGGTTTATCTGAAGATGAAAAGAAAAAAATAGCCAACGCTGTCGGTATAGGCGCGGTGAAATACGCGGATTATACCAATAACCGGACGAGCGATTACATTTTCAGTTTCGACAAGATGCTGGCGATGGAGGGCAACACCGCTCCGTATATGCAGTATGCCTACGCTCGAATAAGGTCGATTAACCGAAAAGGCAAAGAGAGAGGAATTGATGTCAATAAGGAATTGGCCGGCGTAAAGGAGCTAAGTATCGGCGAGCCGAGCGAACTGGATTTGGCAAAACATTTGATTCGCTATGGCGAGGCGATTAGCTCTTCGGCGGGCGATTACAGGCCCAATTATCTTACGGCGTATCTTTATGACCTTGCGCAGAAGTTCAGCAGCTTTTATAACGATTGTCCCGTTCTCGACGCATCGGCTGATAAACGGCCTACTCGCCTGCTGCTTTGCGATTTGACGGCGAGGACAATCGAGCACGGCCTGCATAACCTTTTAGGCATCGAAGTCATCGAGCAGATGTAAAAGGGGACACAATGAAAGTCATCACTAAAGATTTTCACATAAGCACGAGGAACCACTGCGAGTTTGTTGATATTACAAGCGAGATTGCTTCGGCTGTTAGTAAATCAGGCGTTAAAGAGGGCGACGCGATAATATATTGTCCCCATACGACGGCGGGCATAACGATAAATGAAAACGCGGACCCATCCGTTACCCACGATATTCTGCTGACGCTGGAGGAATTGATTCCGCATCTTCGCGCGGGGTATCGGCACGACGAGGGCAACTCGGACGCTCACTGCAAAAGCTCGCTTGTCGGGTGCAGCGCAGCGGTTTTGATAAAGGATGGTCAACTGGCTCTCGGCACATGGCAGGGGATATACTTTTGCGAATTCGACGGGCCGAGGAGCAGAAGCTTTACGGTTCAGGTTCGGGGCCAATAGGATATGGAAAACACGGGAAAAAAGGGCGGCTTTAGAAACGTAATAATCCTCAGCATAGTCAGTTTCCTCAATGACCTGAGCAGCGAAATGATAATGCCCATATTGCCGATGTTTTTGGAGTCGCTGGGGGCGACGGGGCAGATTGTGGGTTTGGTCGGCGGGATTCGCGACAGCATTTCCGGATTATTGAAGGTTTTGTGCGGCTACTGGTCGGACAAAACGGGCAAGCGGAAGATATTCGTTTACGCGGGTTATGGCATTTCCTCGGTGTTCAAACTTTTGCTTGGTCTGACGAAGACGGCCGGGTGGGCGGTTGTTTTCAGCTCAGCTGAGCGGGTAGGCAAAGGGCTTCGGACCGCCGCTCGCGATGCGATAATAGCCGAATCGGTGGACGCGGCACAGCGGGGGAAAAGCTTTGGTATTCACCGCGGGATGGATAGTGCGGGGGCTGTTCTCGGTGCGGGGGTGGCGTTTATATTTTTGCAATTCACAAAGCTTGGATTCAGCGCCATAATAATCATCTCCGCGGTAATAGGCCTTGCTTCGCTGGTTCCGCTTAGGTTTGTCAGTGAGCCGGAGACAGGGCGGCAAAACGCGAAATTGAAACTCAGCTTGTCGGTTTTGCCGAGGCCTCTGAAGCTTTTTATTTTGGTGGCTGCCATTTTCGCTCTCGGCAATTTCAGCTATATGTTTTTTGTCCTGCGGGCACAGCATTTGTTTGAGGGTAATTGGAAAATTACCGCACCGATTCTTTTATATGTGCTTTTTAATATATTTTACAGTGCGTTGTCTATCCCGCTGGGAGTTATTTCGGACAAGATTGGCCGGCAGAAGGTTCTTATTTTCGGATTCGGAATGTTTGCGGTTGTGTCGTTTGGTTTCGCGTTTTGCAATTCACTGGGGTTTTATATTATCCTGTTTGCTTTATACGGCGTAGTATTCGCAGCAGTTGACGGCACGGAGAGGGCGTTGGTATCAGATTTGGCGGGACCTGATTACAAGGCGACCGCTCTTGGAACGTACTCTACTATTACGGGTCTGGCTGCTTTGCCCGCAGGCATAATTGCGGGTTTCTTATGGGATAAATCGCCTGTTTACACTTTTATTTTTGGCGGGGCGACTGCGATTGCGGCTATCGCGGTTTTTGTGATTTTAAGCCGTCATTTTACAGGCCAAAAGGCGATTAAGAGTTAATAAAAAAGGCGAGGTGGTGGGTCCGGCTGGGGGGGAAACCGGTAAACCACGCTGCCTCGCCGAGGTTCAAGAACTGCTCCAACGCAGTATTTATCGATGTAAAATAACTCCGGCAAAAAGTGGAATCTAACCCGCCCCTGGTTGACTGTCAAACAAAAAGTATTACCGCCCCTGTTGTTTCAGAAAAAGGCCTGTTCACAACAATTTGCCTGAACTGTGATTATTATATACCTGCCAGCCGCAAAAAGCAAGTTAAAAACACTCAATTAGCACCTTTTTTGGCGACTCAAAACTCATATCCAAATCCGCCCAAATGTGCTTGCAACACAGGTGGTATTGGCGTAAATTACTGGCGTGCGGGACATATCCCGTTGTGGTGTTGTTGGGGCGAGTGAAGCAGTGTATTTTGCTGTTTGTTGTTTATGATGAAGATTGCCGAACGTGTTAAGCGTCTAAAGGGAAACATATCTTCGGTTTGTGCCCGTGTGGGCAGAGACCCCGCGGAGGTCAAACTTGTTGTAGTTACTAAATCTGCTTCGCAGGAAGCAATCGAGGAGGTTGTTCGGCTTGGGTTCTCCGAGCTTGGCGAAAACAGAGTCCAGCAGCTCAAAAAGGTTGTTGCCCAGGTTGATGAGTTTATTCAGCATAACGCCGATGAGCCGGGGATGCCGCGCAAGGTGAACTGGCACATGATAGGGCACCTTCAGCGAAACAAGGTCAGGCAGGTTTTGCCTATGGTTGCGCTTATACACTCCGTTGACACTCTTCGTCTGGCCGAGGAAATCAACACCGCAGCCGCCAAAATGAATACCGTCTCGCGCGTACTGCTTCAGGTCAATACCTCTGAGGAATCGCAGAAATACGGGGTTCCCGTGGGTGCCGCACTGCACCTGGCTGAGCAGATTGATACCCTGTCTAATATAAAACTGGCGGGACTGATGACGATGGGGCCCCTGACGCACAACAAGGACGTGATTCGCAAGTGTTTTACCCGTGCCAGGGAGCTTTTCCTCGAAATGCTGGGCGAGAGGGTTGTCGGGCATAATTTTGAAGAGCTGAGTATGGGGATGAGCTCAGATTACGAAATTGCGGTGGAGCAGGGGGCCACAATTTTGCGAATCGGCTCAGCGATTTTCTCCGGCTGACGGCTGTCGTGTAAAACTCATAATAAAGTTCAATCACACCGCAGCCATCGTTATTCTCGGACTCAAATCGGTATATTTTTCGAGTAGCGTTTTTTTCTATCGGTCTGAAATCCGCAAAACTCCCTGCAGATACGGGGCTTGCAGCCAATAATCCATAAAAACGCAAAAAAAGAAAAAAACTAACAAAGTGATGCGGGTAACAAGACGAAAATCATTTGTTGCCTGTTGATTATTATCGTTGTGTATTGAATTGCATTTGTTACTGCCCAATTCGGGCTGGTATTAAAAAGGGGATAAATAAATGATCCAGAGCGAATTATTAAGCGCCATCGAACTTCAAAAACATTTTGTCGATGTGCTTTACCTGACCAACGATAAGCAGATACCGCTGGAAATAAAGCACCTGCTTAAGGAAAGGAACCTCACGCATCAAATCCTGCGCGTAGATAAATTCGGTAATGTCAGAGGCAAGCTTGGTCTTGTCGGAACGGTCATCATTGACGCCCAGGATTCAGATGCCGCTCAGCAGCAGAAGCTTGCCAGGATAATTGAGACGCTCGAAATGGAAAATATCGGCGTAATTCTTATTACCGACCGTGTAAAAGTTCCGGTGAAAAGTTTTTCACTGGCGCCGGTGAATAGCAGTTTCAGCATGGGCGGGATGACCGAGGCCGTTTCGATAGATGAGCTTTGGACCAGGGTAAGCGTGAATCTTGCCTATCGCAAGAAAAGCGATGGGATAGCGGTTAAGCCGGCCATTCCGCCAAAGCAGATACAAACCATTTACAAAAACAAGCTCGCCGAGCAGCTCAGTATGACCGGCGCTATGGTGGACAACCTCACCGAGCAGCTTCGCCTTGCCGGTCTCGTCCAGCAGGATTTCCTGCCCACCCAATTGCCGAATACCGACAAAATCAAATGGGCATCGGTCTTTTTGCCTGCTGAATGGGTTTCCGGTGATATATATAATGCCGTCAGAATCGATGAAAGGCATCTTGGCTTTTATGTAGCCGACGTTGTTGGGCACGGTATGCCCGCGGCGTTGTTGACCATTTTCCTCAAACAGGCACTGGTTATGAGAACCAGCGTTGACAATACGTATCACATTTTCTCGCCTGCCGAGGTAATGAAGAATCTCAACAAGAAAATGGCCACACAGAAACTTTCCGGCTACCAGTTTGCCACCTGCTGTTATTGCCTCCTGAATACCGAAACGCTCGAGATGACATTCGCTCGCGCGGGGCATCCTTATCCCATATTACTGAGGCGGGGCCAGGAGCCAAAACAACTCGAAGTACGCGGGTCATTACTCGGCGTCTTCAAGGAAGCCGAATATTCCGAGGACAAAGTCCAGCTTCAGCAAGGCGACAAAATTTTGCTTTATTCCGATGGCGCTGAGCCGTTCATCGGCAACTACGATGATTTGACGGGTTTTCATTTTACAAAGGGATTCATCGAGCTTGAAGACCTGCAGATTGTCGAAATGATGGACAGATTTAATATGATGGCGCAGAACCAGAACATTGACCCTTCAGAGGTTGACGATATTACTGCCCTGGGTCTGGAAGTTCTGTAGCCGTTCAATTAGTCGCCATTACTGTTCGGTAATCGGAAAACAAGCCCCTTTTTGGCTAATCATTTCAATTTTTTTGTCCCTGCGCAGTCGCGATTAATCGAATTATTATCGGTCGTCAGCGAAGGTTTTTGGCCGATTTTGTGCAGGTCTTTTTGATTAACCATCCGGCTTTATGTGCCGATAGGAGTGATTGGGACAGGATATAGCTGTATGGTCTTTTTAGGAGAAAAGTGATGGGATTTCAGAACTGGTCTGATGATATTATTCTTGTTGACCTGCCGCGAGAACCGCGGATGAGGAGCGAGCTTAAAACACTTGTCGAAATCGTCCGGGACCGCGGAGACTGTGATGTTGTTGTGGATTTTTCGAGTGTGGACATAATGACCTCGACGAGCATATCCGGGCTTTTACGCTTGCGCAAGCTTCTCAGCGACTGCGGGCATCGCCTGATATTCTGCAATGTTCCGTCAGCTACCAGGAGCGTTTTCAGCGTGGTCGGACTCGACGAGGTATTTGAATTTGCCGACGACAAGTTTACTGCTCTGGCGGCGATTCAGTCCCCGAGCGGCAGCAGGCGAAAAGCTTGACATTTGCCGCGACTTTAAAAGTATTAAGGTCTCGAATTGACTGTGCCGGTCCCATAAAACAATATCGTCTGGAGGGCGGAGGGCAAATACGAGAGAGGCAGCGTTACCGGATGCTTTTTGCTGGTTTTTTATTAGACCGTTATTTTTGGCAGCACCCGGTTTTTTCTCTATATTTTAATTGTGTACGAGTGCCTGTTTTAAAGAGGGAAGATAATCCCGGCGTTCTTATATGGCTGTGTTAATTTAAATGCCGGGTTTTGCATGGTGGTTAGTGTGAATTATGCTCGTGAAAGAACGTATGTGGACTGAGGTGTTGGAATGAAGGTAGCTCCAGAGACCTCTGTTATGGAAAAGCCTAAAACCACGCATCTTTTTGGTGAGTTTTTGGTGTCCAAGGGAGTGCTTACCCATCTCCAGTTGAGCAAGGTGCTTGATGAACAGCGCAGGTTTGGCGGCCGGCTCGGCGAGAACATTGTTCGTCTCAATATGATGACTGAGGAGCAGGTTACGCAGGCGCTGGCCGAACATCTCTCTATGGAATATTTTCATTTTGACGACATGTCCAAAATCAACATGAATGTCGCAAGAATGTTCGACGAGGCCGTCTCCAAGCGGTTTTGTCTGGTTGGCATCGGCGAAGTTGATGGCAGAATTGTCGTCGCTATGGCAGACCCGCTCAACGTCGTAGCTATCGATACCATAACGCTCAAAATAAAAAGGCCTATCAAGGTCGTCATCGGCTCTGCCCCGGAAATTCGCAAGGCCATTGAGATTATCTATCACGGTTCAGATGTGGAGGAACAGCGGCTAAGAGAGCTGGTGCAGACGGAAGGTGACAGGTTTGACCGGGATGCCGACGAAAAAGTCGAGTCGATTCTCGAAGAGACCGCGGACGGCAATAGCGACAGTGAAGAAGAGGCGGGCAAAGCCCCGGTTATTCAATTTGTCGATTTGCTGTTAAGCCAGGCGGTAAAAAGCCGCGCAAGCGATGTGCACATCGAACCGCAGGAAAAAACGATGATGATTCGCATGAGAATCGACGGCATATTGCGAGATATGGTTCCTCCTGCGAGGAATATGCAGGGCGCAGTCCTTGCCAGGATAAAGATTCTTTCGAATCTGAACATTGCCGAACGTCGTCTTCCTCAGGATGGTCGTCTCAAAATCAGGACGGCCAGCAGGGATATCGATGTTCGCGTATCTACGCTTCCAACGATATACGGCGAAAAGATAGTTATGCGTATTCTCGATACTGCCGGGTCATCGCACAATGTCGATAAGCTCGGCATGGAGCCGGAACTGCTGACCGTGCTGAAGAACGCACTAAACCAGGAGCACGGCATTATGATTGTAACGGGGCCTACGGGAAGCGGCAAAAGCACCACGCTTTATTCCTGTCTCAATTACCTCAAGGACCCGACGGTGAATATAACCACGGTTGAAGACCCTGTTGAATATCGTCTTGCCGGTATTAACCAGGTCCAGGTCAAGCCGGAAATTGAACTGACGTTCGCGTCCTGCCTGCGGTCCATACTTAGACAGGACCCTGATATTGTCCTGATAGGAGAAATTCGAGACAAAGAAACAGTCGAAATCGCGATAAAGGCGTCATTGACGGGACACCTGGTGCTGAGCACATTTCACACCAACGACGCTCCCAGCGCTATAACTCGCTTGATTAATATGGAAATTGAGCCGTACCTGTTGTCCTCATCGCTTAACCTGATAATTGCCCAGCGATTAGTCAGAAAAATTTGCGATAAATGCAAAGAGCCGACAACACTCAGCGAACAGGTCATTAAACGGCTGAAAATTGACCCAGCAAAATTGAAAAACGCGAAGCTTCTTCATGGCAAAGGGTGCTCCGCATGCGGAAATACCGGTTACCACGGCCGGATGCCAATTTTTGAGTTTCTGGTTATGGACCATGAAATGCGGGAACTTGTTACCGCCGCGGCGACTGAATCGCAGCTGCGTGCCGCGTCGAGGAAAAAAGGTTATGGCGGGCTGCTCGAAAGCGGCGTGATAAAAATGCTTCAGGGGCTTACAACTGCAGAGGAAGTGCTGGGTGTAACGTTTAGTGAGGATATAGGGGATGTAGGGGGGGAGCAGGAGGGGCAGACAGTTGTGATTTCTGAAACGCCTGAAAAATAGAGGACGTAAAAACCGCTGATATTGGTTTAACAACGGTTAAAACGGGTTTTACTAAAGGTCGGTTTTTCACGGGACGATACACAAAAGGCGGAGGGAACTGCAAACATTAGACGAGCGAGGAGTGATTTTTCAAGGAATTTTTTAATGAAGGCCTTCAAATATAGTGCGTGTGATACGACGGGTGCGCGGAAAGAAGGGCTGACACAGGCCAATTCCGCCAATGACGTAATCGGCTGGCTTCGCGAGCGAGGGTTGACGCCTGTATCGATTCAGGAAATTGTTGAAGCCGTTAAACATGCGCCCAAAAAACAGAAAAGAAGGAAAATCAAGTCCGCTGAAATTGCGGCTCTTTGCTGGCAGTTGACGACGATGGTCGAGGGCGGAATTCCAATTACCACCGCGATTGAAACCATATCATCCGATATAGAAAACCTCCAGCTCCAGGAAGTGCTGCATCGTATTCTCGATAAAATGCGAAAGGGCGAAAACTTCTCCGGCGGTATGGCCGATTTTCCAAAGGTCTTTGACCAGCTCTCAAAAGCCATTGTTCTTGCCGGCGAGACCAGCGGTAACCTGCCCGGCGCGTTAAAGAGAGTCGCGGAGCATTTTGACAGCCGTGACCGCTTGGCCAAAAAGGTCAAGAGCGCTATGGCTTATCCCATTTTTGTTCTGATTTTCATAATCCTGATTGTTACGGGCATTATGACGTTCATCATTCCGAGATTCCGCAACATATTCGATCAGTTCGGCGGCAAGCTGCCCGCTTTTACACAGGCGTTTATGAATTTCTACGATTTTCTTCGTTTTAATATAATTTACATCATCGGCTCGTGCCTTCTGTTTGGCTTCGTTGCCACTTTTGTCAACAAGACGTCGAAAGGTCACATTTTCTATTCCAAGCTTACCCTAAGAATACCGCTGATAGGTAAAATTATCAGCCAAGCCTTTGTTGCCAGTTTCTGTAAAACAATGGCGACACTGCTTGCGGCGGGCGTTTCCGTCCTCGAGGTATTCGACATTCTTTCCACTATGACCAAAAACGACGTAATTAAAGACGCGATTATTAGAAGCCGCGAACATATCGTTCAGGGGTCAAATGTATCGCTTAGTTTGGCCTCGGCCGGATTTTTCCCGAATATGGTAGTCAAGATGATACAGGTAGGCGAGGAAAGCGGTTCCCTGCCGCAGGTACTCGAAAGAACCAGCGATTATTACGAGCGGAAGGTCGATGCCACTATAAACACGGTACTTGGCCTGCTCGAACCTATTATGATTGTAACGGTTGGAGGGATTGTATTGATTGTCATCCTGGCCTTATATCTGCCTATCTTCACGATGGGCGGCAACGGTAACGGCGGCTAACCAGTCCATACGGAGGAGGTAGTAAAGTCGCCTCAAAATTTAGCCGATTTGCATTGTAACAGGTCGGAAATGGTAATTGAACCGGTTTACAGTTTTTAAAAGGAGAAAGCAAATGATGAACAGAAAAGGTTTCACACTTATCGAGCTGATGGTGGTCATTTTCATCGTCGGCATCCTGGCAGCGGTCGCCATACCGATTATGCGTGGCCGTATCGATGCTGCCAAGTGGTCGGAGGGCAAGGCCGCGATGGGCAGTATCCGCACCGCGATTCGTGCCTACGAAGCTGAGAAAGGCACGACCTTCGACTATACCACGACGACTCTGACTGCCCTTGGTTTCCAATTGCGCGCAAATGGCGCTGCTGTCAGTGACCTTGACGGCAAGTACTTCACAGAGGAAGCCTATGCTGTCGCCATAACCGCCTATGACACGTATACGATTACGTGCACTGCGGCCAAATCTACACAAGCAGAGAAACCGACAACGCCGGCAGCAGAAGTTTTGGACCAGACCGGAACATTTACTCCATAGTCCGGTGTATGGTTTGGTGTGTAACAAAAGGTACACGCTTGAGTTTGTTGACTTAAGGGGTGGGGGTCGTAAAGACCCCCACCTTGTGTATTTCGTAACCACCTCAATTCTTTTCGGCGAGAATACGTCGGGGCGAAAGACGGATGTTCCCGAAGAGGCGGATTGTTATGATATTTAATTCCAGAACTAAAAAGGGTTTCACGCTTATCGAGCTGATGGTGGTCATATTCATCGTCGGCATCCTGGCAGCGGTTGCCATACCGATTATGCGTGGCCGTGTCGATGCTGCCAAGTGGTCGGAGGCCAAGGCCACGATGGGCAGTATCCGCACTGCGATTCGTTCCTACCAAGCTGAGAAAGGGGCGTCTTATAACTATGCAGGGACTACTCTGACTGATCTTGGCTTCATCTTGCGCGCAAATGGCGCCGCTGTAAGTGACCTTGACGGCAAGTACTTAACAGAGGAATGCTATGCTGTCGCCGTAACCGGCTATGATGTGTATACTATTACGTGCACTGCGGCCAAATCTACACAAGCGGAGAAACCGACAACGCCGGCAACAGAAGTTTTGGACGATGCCGGAGTATTTACTCCATAGTCCGGTGTCTGGTTCGATGTGTAACAAAGGGTACATGGTTGAATTTGTTGACTTAAAAGGTGGGGGCTGTAAAGACCCCACCTCTTGTTTTCTACAGCCTTGGCTATTCTCTTCGGCGAGAAGACGTGGTGGCGAAAGATGGATGTTCCCTGAGAGATAGATTGTTATGATATTAAATAATTCCAGAACTAAAAAGGGTTTCACGCTTATCGAGCTGATGGTAGTTCTTTTCATCATTGGTATATTATCCGCCGTGGCGATACCATATATGCTGAACCGATCCGATGCCTCCAAATGGTCTGAAGGCAAAGCCATTGCCGGCAGCATTCGCACTGCCGCACGAATCTATTGGTCGCAAATGGGCCCAACCTACAATTATTCAGGCACGACGCTGGCACAGCTTGGTTTTGTCGTAAGTCCAGGAGTAGGAGGCGGGGACCTCGACGGCAAGTTTTTCACTAATGAATGTTTTTCCATAGCGTTTAACGGGTACAACGATTATTTGATTACCGTTGACGCCACGAAGTCGCGTAGTAGCGAGGCACCAGCCGCCCCAAGGCAGATGACCCTCGATAGCGCAGGAAATTTTACCGAAATACCATAATAGGTTTTCTGTTCAATGTTCGATGTTGGGCATTTCTTCGCCTTTGTGATTTGCAGGGTGTGCTGTGCACGCCATTTTTTTAATCCGCAATCGACAATCTGTAATCATCAATCATCAATTACCCGACAGTTTGTCTTCGTTGATTTTATTTCCTATGCTTTAAAAGTATTGTTCCTGGTGCGGGGGGCTTTCCTGTAGTCCTGTGTTGTGCGACACAGCATACACTACCCAATACGCAGGATAAAACCAATTTACGACCGATAACTACGGCAGGGGGCTTTTTGTTTTATAGACACGCCCAGGCTGACTATTTTTCAACTTTACATTATAACCGCGCAACGACCTGAAAAGGTCCCAAAAACGGATTAGCGATGTCAATCATCGTTTCTTATGGGGCATACGGAACCCGCAATAGCGGATGAATATCAAAAACGCCAAATTATTCGCTCATCGCAATTTATATCTAAAACACACCATTTCGCAGGCCGATGAATGAATGGCGTTTGATATTGAATCGCATTGGCGGTTGTACGAAAAAACTGCTTTTGCATGGTTTGGCCGAAGAAAGGGCTGAAAGCATTATGAGTTTGAACTGGAAACGATTGCTCGGGTGCAGCCAGGATGATGTTCTTGGACTTGACATCGGCTCATCCTCTGTCAGGATGATTCAGCTTACCAAAAACGGCGGCGGATACACAGTTGTTGCCGCCCACGTTTGCGATATCAAGCGGGATAACGCCGACGCTGCTGCCAGAGAAGAATCAATCGTTCAAGCGGTTCAGAAGTGCATGGTTTTCGCCAGGAAAAACGCTCGCTGGGCGGTATGCAGCGTCTCGGGGCCTGAAGTAGCAGTGCGTCCGTTCAAGTTCCCGCCTCTGCAGACAGAAGAGCTTGATGGCGCTGTTCGGCTTGAAGCGTCGCAGGTTTGCCCATTCAACGTCGACGAAGGAGTCGTCGATTATCAGATTATCCCGTCAGACGAGTCCGACAATGCTGCCGCGGGCGTTCTCGTCGCCGCGTCGAATGATGTAATACAACGTAAAATTCGAATTGTGGAGAAAGCGAATATATCCTGTGTTATGATGGATGTCGATGGACTCGCATTGCTTAATTGTCTTAATGCAGACAAAGACACCGGCATAAACATCAGCACATCACCGGTTCTCGATATCGGCACATCCTGTACAACCCTGGCCGTAATGGGCGAAAATGGTTTGCCGTTTGTCAGAACTGTCCCTTACGCAGGGAATGATATTGTTGAACAGATTGCGAAAGAAAACAACGTTAGCATAAAAAGTGTGGAAGATGAGCTTTACGGTTCCGCCTCGCCAACGATAGCTCCGGAGAATCTGCAGGCCAGTATGGAAAGGGCGTCCATAAAACTGGTCAGTGACGTTGCCGAAACCCTGCGTTATCACAGCACTCAAGCCAAATCTGCGCCAGTCGAGCAGCTCCTTGTGTGCGGGACATTTGGAATGGTCAAAGGATTCGTCGATATACTCAACAAACAACTGCCCATCAAAGTAGTCCTCTGGAATCCCTTTGATACTATGAAATGCAGTGTGGACAGGCAGTGTCTTGAAGTAATTCAGTCAAAAGGTCCGGCTATGGTTGTTGCCGCGGGCCTTGCTATGAGGTCGGTCTGATATGTTTACCATAGATTTACTTAAAGGTCAGGGACGTCCGATTAGAACAAGGCCGAAGGGCATCGCCATTTTTGTTGCTACCTTCGTGGTTCCAGTGCTGGTTGCTATACTGATGGCCAGCTACTATTATAACAATAAAGTCGTCATATCGATTAACAAACAAAATATTGCCAATTACACCACTCAGATAGGACGACTCGCTGACACCTTGAAGCTCAAGGAGTCATGGGATAGAGACAAAACCAATCTGAGTAATTGCCTCTCCGACGTAGCAAACTCTGTCAAGACGCATACCCAGTGGTCGCCAATTCTTGTATCGCTGGTCCAAAATCTTCCCGATTCAGCGATACTTAACAGTTTGGAGGTTAGGCAGACATCAATTAAAAAGGCAGCCGCAGGCGGCAGTGCGATTGCGGAAAAGGACAATAAAGATAAAACGGGCGATGTAAGCATTACCGTTAGAACGTTGAAGATGAGACTCTGCGGAAATCCGAACTCCGATTTCGACCGTGAAATCAAAGCATTTCGTGACCGGCTGCTTGCTTCGAATGTCATTGGCACGAAGCTTGAAGACGTCGTTATTGCTTCGCAGACAAATGGGAACATGGACGGCAGAGATGTTGTTTCTTACGACATTGACTGTATATTCAAACCGGGGATATAACGAGGAGTTATGGGTGCTTATAAAAAATATATTATAATGATGGGTATAGTTTGGGGCGCGTCATTCTTTCTGTTTGCGATGGTGTATTATTTCTTTATTACCCCGCAGTTAAAAATCAAGGCGCAGCTCCAGCAGGAAGCGGCTGAAAAGAAGGGGCGGTTTGATATGGCTCTTAACGCTTCGCTCGAAGATAACAAGAAAAAGCTGGCTGCCGAAGTTGAGTCGCTCAAGGCCAGGCTGAGTAATTATGTTTCTGAGTATGAAGATTCTCCCAACCTTACTTTCGCCGTCAGTCGTATTGCCGGCGATAGGCAGGTTAAGGCCTTTACCGTCAAAACACCGGAGAATGGCAGGCAGCCGGACAAGCTTGCGACAAATAACCTGCAGGAAAACAAAATGGAAATTTCCTTTGCGTCTGATTTTCTACAGTTTGCCAATTTTATTAACACCCTTGAAAGGCATCAGCCTGTCGTTTTTGTTGACAGGTTCAGATTGCAGCGTGATGGCCAGAGCGGTTCCGCAAACAAGGTTGATATGTCACTATCATTTCTTGTCAGAAGGAAACAAGCCAGTTAAGAGAAGCAGGCGACAGCTTGTTATATAAAAAATGAAAGTAATCGCAATAGTAAATCAGAAGGGTGGATGCGGCAAGACGACGACAACCGTCAATCTTGCTGCGGCTTTTGGGCGAAAGGGCAAGAAGGTTCTCGTCGTGGACCTCGACCCGCAGGGGCATACTACGCTCGGCGTCGGCTGCGACCCGGAATCTTTCACAAAAACTATATACAACGCTATCGTTGACCTCAAAGTTCCGATCAGCAGCGTTATCGTACCCAGCAAAACAGAGAACGTCGATGTCGCGCCAAGCAATGTTCTGTTGTCGGGCGTTGAGCTTGACCTTGGCTCCGTTGAAGGCAGAGAGTTTATGCTCACAGAGCAGCTCAAAACCGTCGATGGCCGTTACGATTTTTGCGTAATAGATTGCCCGCCCTCGCTGGGCATCCTCACTCTCAACGCGTTGATAGCCAGCAACGATGTTGTCGTTCCTGTCCAGGTTCACTACTACGCTATGGAAGGCCTCAAGCAATTGTTCGAGACATGCGAAATCATCCAGGAACATTTTCATCCCTGCAAGGTGAGAATCTCCGGCTTGCTTCTGACTTTTGTTGAAGACCGGCTGATTTTTACGCGGCAGATTCA
Source organism: Sedimentisphaerales bacterium (assembly GCA_050012515.1). GTDB lineage: Bacteria > Planctomycetota > Phycisphaerae > Sedimentisphaerales > Anaerobacaceae > Fen-1362. The sequence continues at coordinate 95,111 of JBEKHA010000003.1, forward strand.
GCAGCAGATGAGAGAGTTCTTTGGCGACCTTGTTTTTGATACGGTAATTCATAAGAATATCCGACTGGCCGAGGCCCCAAGCGCGGGCCAAAGCGTCATTACGTATGCTCCGGACAGCAAAGGCGCCCATGAATATCTGGCGCTCGTCGATGAAATCATGTTTGGCAAGGAGTACATTCGTGCGGCAAAAACCCAGGCATCCGATTCAGGGCAGGCCGCTCAGGATGAGGCGGAAACGTCCGCATCGCAACCCGAGGCAATTATCCTGCCATCAGACGATATAGCGGCTCAGCAAACGGATGTATTGGCAGGAAATGCCCGGCAGACAACGAATAATGAAAAACAGGCCGACGTGATTAATCAGCCGGCTGTTGTTATAAGCGGTACCGAAGGCACTATGTCCGCAGGGGAGTTGAACAATGGCTAAAAGCAAACTTGGATTGCAGAAAGAGGTCTCCAAAATCTTTACGGGTATCCAGATACCTAGGAAGAATACTGCGGGGCCGGATGTGCGTTCAACCACGCCGGCTTCACCGATAACACCACATACACCGGTCGCTCCTGCCGCGATACCTGTGCCAGCGACGGCTCCTGCACCGGTGATAACTGCTGCCCCAGTTGCGACTTCCACCACGGTTATCCCGGCAGTAACTGCACATGCATCTACTGTGCCTGCTCCTGTTGCGACTCCTGCGAAGACCGTAACTCCGAAACCGGCGGTTGTGCCACCCAAACCATTCACTATCCAAGAACCCACAACACAAGCAACATCGCAACCGACAAGGCAGGTTGTTTATGAGCCGCCCAAACCAAGACAGACGACCTCCGGACCATCTGCACCGGCTTCAGTGCCCGTTTCGGCTCCGGCAAGGCAGCCAAAATCCGAGTTTGCTGTTACACAGCTCAAAAATTCATCTTTACTGAAAATTATTGAGAAGGTCAAAGCCAAACTGCTTACCTCAAAACAAGGTGCTGCATCGGGCAGGCAGAAAATGATGCTTTTGCTCTCCCCGGTTTTGGCGATAGCTTTACTTATTGTTGTTGTGAACGTTGTAAAAACATCGCCCAGAACTTCGGTCAATCCCTCAAATAAAGCGACCGCCGCTGCTCCTGTCTCAGGCAGCAAAATCAAATGGGAAATACCGGAGCCGATTCCTGCCAACCTCAGAAACCCAATGGTTTTCGGCACCGCCTCAAGTTCTGGAAATGGAACTACTGGAGGTCTGGTTGTTAAAGGTATCGTTTATAGTGAGGATAATTCTTCTGCTGTTATCAGCGACCGGATCGTTTCCGTCGGAGACACTGTCGCCGGTGCTACCGTCGTAAAAATAAATCCTGACAGCGTTGATTTTACGATGGGCGATAAAAAATGGAACCAAAAAGTCGAACGTTAAATGTAACTTAAGTCAAAAGAAATTTGTGTAACGTTTAGAAAGGGACAGGGTATAAGAATGTTGACCAACCTGATAACAAAGAGTTTGCTGCTGGTAGCCGTGTTATTGCTGTTGCCGGGACCGGTTGTATTCGCCGAAATATCAGCCGCCAATGAAAGCGATGCCAATGCCGGCAGCAAGGCGGAAGTCCTGACCACCCTCGAACAGCGAATGCAGAAACGAATCAGCGTGGATTTCAGGGATACCGCCATTGACGACGTCATAAGGATTATGGCCGAGCAGGCCAACGTCGATGTCGTCAAAAGCCCGAAGGTTATCGGAACGGTAACCGCAAAGCTCAGTAACGTCCCGCTCGAAGAGGCGCTGCATAACATACTTGCCTCCCAGGGGTATGATTACGTTATGAGCAAAAATATTATTAGAGTTGCTCCGACGGGGGAAATTTCAGAGGAAGCGGAAAAGCTGATGACGAAGATTTACCGGGTCAACTACGCAGATATCAAGGAAGTCGAGAAATCGCTTTCGAAATTTGTATCTCAGCGAGGCGCTATAACGACCAACCAGGGCACAAGCAACATTATCGTCAAGGATACCGAAAGCAATATAAAAGCAATCGGCACGTTCATTGAGGATATAGACCGCGTTACTCCGCAGATACTTGTCGAAGCGAGAATATACGATTTAACCAGCAAGAATGCTCTTGACCTGGGTGTTGAATGGAACACAGGAAGCAATACCCAGTATTATTCAGGCGGTCAACCAGTCATCCCCCCCGGCATAATGGGCGAGACCAAGACCGGCCAAACCTACCCGTTTGAAACAGGTATGTTCCGTGGCAATACAGCCGAGACAACGGGCGTAACCGGACAGTTGAAGTTCGGCTGGTTATCCAATAACATCGATATCGATGCGATTATCTCGGCGCAAAAGAATATCACTGATGCCAAGCTGCTTGCTAATCCGAGGATTCTCGTTCTGGACAATGAGACAGCCACAATAAGCATTATCTCGGAGATTCCGTATCAGGAGCTTACACAGACCTCCGGCGGCGGCAACATCGGCTCGACTGACTTCAAGGACGTTGGCGTAACGCTGAAAGTTACCCCTCATCTGGCACGCGGGGAAAAAATACGTATGAAGGTTGAGCCAGAATTCAGCGTAAAGACCGGCGACGTAACATTTGCCAGCGGCGCGCTTAGCTATCCGCAGCCGGTTGTTGATTCGCGTAAAGCTTCGACAACACTGCTGGTTGACAGCGGCCAGACGGTTGTTCTCGGCGGACTCAGAAAGAAAGATGTTTCCAAGTCCGTCAGCAAGATACCGCTTCTCGGTGATATACCAATCATTTGCTATTTGTTCAGGTTTGAGGGCGAATCGACAACCAACAGCGAAATGGTCGTATTCATTACCCCGAAGATTGTCAACGAAGCGTCTATGACGGAACGCGAGAAGAAACAGTATGAGATAACGGAATTCCGGGGGCCGGAACCTCAGCAGACAAGAGCCGAAAAAGATATCGAGGCCGGCAAAATCGACAATTAGCAGTCTTTGATGGACTGAATCCGCCGAAAGCGGATAAAAGCGAAATAGTCCCGAGAGTCGAACAATCGGCCTCGGGACTATTTCTTTTGTGTTTTTGCAACATTGGAAAATCATAGCGCCATTTTATAATCTCAACCGCGGAATAGCAGGGGGGAAATCATACGGCAGAAACGGGCAGTTCGTTTTTGGGTCTGTGTTTCCAGCGGCGGTGGAGCCACCAGTACTGGGTCGGGTCTTCGCGGACAAATATTTCAATCGCCTTGGTATATTCAGCCGTAATCCAAAGCAGGGGGTCTTTTTTGTTCGCCCATTCTTCAGGCATTATTATCCGCGTAACACCAATCTCAAAGAAAAAGCGGTTGTCTATTCTCCTGGCATATCCGATGACTATCGGCAGATTTTCCGTCAGCGCAAGTAACCCGATGCTTTTATAGGTGCTTGCCTTTCTGCCGAAAAAATCAACGAAGATTCCCTTATCGCCGGCGTCCTGGTCCGCGATAAAGCCCAGTGTTGCCCCCGATGACGCCACCTTGCCAAAAAGTTCTGCCGCGCCCTTTTTGTCGATGATTTTTTGACCTGCCAATTCCCGCACCCCATACAGGTATTTGCTTATATAGGGATTATCCAGCGGCCTTGCGATGCTGTAAACATTGAAACCGAAAAGCCCCATCATATAGCCGATAATTTCGAAGTTGCCGTAATGTGCCCCGACAAGAATAAGCCCCTTTCCCTCTTTGCTCAGCCACTTCGCGCGTTCCGCGTTTTTGAACCTTGAATACTGCTTCCAGTTGTTTTTTTTGACGAGACGCGGCGTAAAAATAACATCTACCGCCAGCATCACAAGCTGCTCGCAGCTTTTTCGCCCCGTTTCCTCATACCATTGCTCGTCCTTATCAGGGAAGCTGGCGCGAAGATTATCCAATGCCCGTTGTCTCCCCCGGCCGTAGTATTTCCACAACAACCGACCAAGAAACCGGGCGAATTTCAGGTTTGTTTCAACGCTGGATAGTTGCAGTATGCCGACCAGGATTCTCAGACCTGCATACCCCAGCCAGTCGAGAATGGCATTGCGTTCCTTCTTGGGCTTCTTTCTCTTGACGAATAACGGACTTGTCATAATTGTTTAGCCCCGGCTCCCGTGGTCGGGGTTTTATCTCACATCACGTCAAGCCGTCGCAGCGTTGCCCTTGCCCATCGCATACTCCGCATCTGCGCCGCCAGCAGCAGCAGCAATACAAGCACCCAGTAAACTGTGAATCGGAAAATCATAGATACGTATGCAACGTTGGTTTTTTGTGCCTGGCACGCGGCCATCATCTCGGCTGGCGTAAACATAGCACCCGCGAACACAGGCGCAAACATCAATTGCCACGGCAGCAGAAGCACGACAAACAACAGCGACAAAAAGAACGCTCTTGCGATATGATTTATTCCGCCCAATCGCCCAATCAGCGACACTTTCATTGCGAAAAGTATCGTCAGGCAATAAAGCAGCGAACAGGGTATAAGGATAAAATCCAGGAACCGTACGACCGCCGCGATATGCCTGGCATGCAGCTCGAATCGCACTGTTACCTCCACAGGCGCCGGCTTATTCGGCTCGGCTCCCATATGCAGCGTTTGCTGTAAATTCGGTTCAGCAGCCGCGTTAGTATCCGCCGCGATTTGTCTGGCGGCCTCCTTAATCTTGTCCGCCTCCGTCGCCGGCTGTTTCTCTCCTGTTGCCTCGCCGCCCGCGGGGCCAAGCACAACGTTATCGCCCCTGACTAAGTGAAGATTCATAACCCAGAACGATCCCTGCACAAGAATCAGCGCCAGCAGGATTACTATAAACAAAAAATTCTTCCAGAACTTTATTGCACTTATTGCCTCGAGACAATCTGTCGTATCGACCAGATTACCCATCCTTGACTGTTCCTGGCTCATTTGGTTTCTCCTGTTACCGGATTCCGATTCATTTTCAAATTCAAAATCCATAACGCGCTCTTATTTCAACTGTTTTTATATTTTACCCTTCGTATGCGACCGCTATTATGACCCTCTCTATTCATCAGTTCAAGTATTTTATTGGATACGTTTTGCTGTCTTCCATCTTCAATTCCCTGTTTTTTGTTTTTCAACTGTTTCCAGCCGATACCGGATATCCTCGACCAGATTATTTAACCCCTTGTTTTTTGCTATCTCAAGGCCCCTCTTCAAATGTATCGTTGCCTCATCAATCTTGCCCTGTTTGATTAATAAATCAGCCAGCAGGTAATGTGCCGCTGCGGATTTCTCATCGATTTCGAGCGACAGTTTGAATTGTTCCGCCGCCTTGTCCGGATTCCCCTTTGCGGTATATATGAGTCCCTTGTTGTAAAAAGCATCAGAATATGCTTTTGGATGAATGTTTTTTACATATAATGCGAGTTCAATCAGCCGGTCAAGATGAACCAGTGCCTCATCGTACTTTCTCTGTTTGTATAACGAAGCGGATAGCTCTCCGTGTGCCAGCCACGAGTCGGGATTTTTATTGAGCGTATCAACCCAGAGTGTATCCGCATCCTTATACGCCTCGCATTGTCGAAAGGTCAATATCCCAAGCGTTATAAGTAAAACAGTCGCCGTTGCCGCTATTAAGAATTTGACGTTTTTCTCTGCCCTGCGATAAATCGCTGCTGCGATTGCCGCCGCAACCGCAATCGGCCCTATACACGCCGCATACTGATAGTGGTCCGCCACAAATGTGTAAACGAAGGTGTAAAGAGAGAAAAAGCTCAGCATCGGGAACAGCATCGCCGGGAAAAACAATATCGCCGTAACAATTCCTCGTCCAAGCCGTTTTCGCCAAAGCCATACGCAAACCAGAACTAACACGCTTGCCGCGGGCCAGGCATATTGCCAGACATCGGTCTTGTCAATATTCCAGCGAGGGTAACTAAACGTCAAATTGACAGGCCAAATTAATTTCCAAAGATAAAACCACAAGTCTCTGCCCGAAATCAATAACTTCTCCACCGGGCTTAGGCCAAAATTGACGAACCTCCCTCCCTGATGATGGTTTTCCCACAACATCACCAAAAGTCCGTCCCCAACCCCCATTGCGATGTAAGGTACAATCTGCAGCCAGCGTTTGATTGATATTGGCGAATGTTTAAACCATAGTATCAAAAGTAACACTGCGGGCACTGTGCAAGCCGTTGCCTTGCTGAATAGCGCCAGAGCAAAAAATAAAAGAGAACCGGCGTACAATAAAGTTGCCTTGCGGCCTGATTGATTATCGAAGACAAATTTGACCCAGCACAGGGTAGCTAACAGAGAAAACAACAACATCAAAACATTTTTCCGCTCGGTTACCCACGCTACCGACTCTACCTGTACCGGATGAAGAGCAAAAATCGCCGATGCCAGCCAAGCCCACGGTATCGATAACTTTCTTAAAATCAGCCACAAAAGTAATGCGTTGAAACAGTGGATTGCCACGTTCACCGTGTGATAACCTGCCGGATTTAGCCCCCACAATTTATATTCTGTCCGAAAGGTCGTATAGACAAGCGGAAAATACTGTGAAGGTGAATCTGTTGTAAACCATATGCGGTAAAGTCCGTCGGGGGCTGCAAGGAGGGGATTAGCAGTAACGTATCTGTCGTCGTCCCAGATAAACCCGGCTTTAATCGCCGGCATATACGCTGTAAAACAGCCCGCGACTATAGCAATCGCACCGGCCAGTAAAACCAGTATTTTTCCTGTTTTGTCGGTTTCCTGTTTCATAATTGCATACTATATCAGAATCGACTGCGGCTGTTTAGTTCTATAATAAGAGGATTTTCGAATATCCGTTTTTCTCAAAAAGCGTCTTGACGGCCTCTGTTTCACCATTTATTATCATTTCCAAATGTCCCTGCAAAGGGATGTTGAGGGGTCTCGCTTAGGGTGTGGGCAGACCCCTCTTTATTTTGTGGTTTCATCTGACAATGTCGAAGTATGTTGTCTGCAAGTTAAAATCGACACAACCGCTAATCAGTCAACTGCTTTAAACGCTGCTTTTGCCGCTGAAATTGTTTTATCAATGTCTTTTTTCGAATGTGCAAGGGAGACAAACATCGCTTCGTATGCGCTCGGGGCGATATAAATTTCATTGTTTAACATCGACGCGAAAAACTTTTTGAACTGCCGGATATTAGTCGATTGGACATCCTCAAAATTGCATACAGGCCTGTCGGTGAAAAAACAGCTCAGAATAGACCCGACCCTGTTGATAATTATGGGGATGCCCGCCACGCCGGCCGCGTCTTTCAATCCGTCAGCCAGCATTGCCGCTTTTGCTTCGAGTTTGCCGTAGCAATCACCTCTGGCCAATATGTTCAGCGTTGTGTTTGCGGCAGCGGTGGCAATCGGGTTTCCGCTTAGCGTCCCTGCCTGGTAAACGGGTCCCGTTGGCGCAAGCATATCCATAATCTGCGTCTGTCCCCCAACAGCCGCCAAGGGCAATCCGCCGCCTATTATTTTGCCGAGACAAGTTATATCCGCCTTTATGCCGTAAAGTTCCTGTGCCCCGCCATAAGCCACGCGAAAGCCCGTTATCACCTCATCGAAAATTAAAACCGACTTCTCGGCGTCGCACAAAGCCCGCACAAGCTGCAAATAATCTTCCGCAGGCGGCACAACTCCCATATTAGCCGCTACCGGCTCAACCAGCACCGCCGCGATTTTACCTCGGTGAACCAGGAAACAATTCTTCACCGCCTCAACATCATTATATGGTATTACAACCGTCAGATTCGCTATGGCAGAAGGGATGCCCGCGCTCGATGGCGTCGCGTGTTCAGCCGCTCCAGACCCCGCCGACACCAATAATGAGTCGCTATGCCCGTGATAGCATCCTGCCATTTTGATTATCAAATCCTTGTGCGTGTATGCGCGGGCGAGACGAATCGCGGTCATCACCGCTTCGGTCCCGCTGCTCACTAATCGTACCTTCTCAATTGAAGCGAAAGCGTTATGTATCTTTTCCGCCAATTCCGTCTCTGCGACGGTTGGCGCACCGTAACTTGTTCCTTTTCTCGCTGCTTTATTTATCGCCCTCACAACCGCCGGATGGGCGTGTCCTAAAATCATCGGCCCCCACGACCCGACGTAGTCAATATAGGCATTACCGTCTATGTCGTAAATTTTTGCTCCCTTGGCCTTGGCTATGAACAATGGCTTTAAACCCACACCTCCGAATGCCCGCACCGGCGAATTTACTCCGCCTGGGATATATCGCCTTGCCTGGGTGAATGCCTCCGCCGAGTTTGTATTTACCTGAGGGCTTTTTATATTCTTCATGCCCGAAATCCTAATCCGGCGATAACCGGCCGTCAATTGTTAATCTGCCTGTGTCTCTGCGGTAAGTTTTTGAGCACCGGTAAATAAGCAATCCCCCAATAACCTCCAAATTCATCAAATACTATGATTTTGCATATCAAAACCGATACCCATAAAAAACTTGGTATTTAGGAGATTTATAATGTGTCAATCATGTGGATGCTCACCGTGCAAGAAATGCGGCGAAGAGATTATTGACGGCGTCTGTTCCGGCTGCAACAAGCCGGCCGATAAATGTACCTGTAAGAAAAAATCCAGGAAATAATACTTCCCGAACACCACAAGCAATGCAGCCCTCCGTCGGAGGGGGGCTGTTTTGCTTTGGTATAATTAAGACGAGTGTTAAAACAGGAACTGCTTCAACAGCTTTTCTTTCATCGGTATTATTTCGTAATCCGTTGGGGTAACCGTTTCCTCTATTTCGCCCGGCAGATGATTCACCTGGTATTTCACCAGGCAGATAAAAACACCGATTTCCCTGCTGCCTGTTTCCCATTGCGGCTCAACGAATTTTTCCTCCTGAAGGACTGTAGCCCTGGCGATTGCCTCGGTCGTCAACCCTCCGAAGCCGAATACCGCCATACTCATCGTGTCTTTTTCGTTGTCGCGGACAACAATGACTGCCCCGCCGTCCTGCTCGTGCAAATGCCAGGGGAAAGCCACCCATTTGCCCCTCTCATTTATGTAATGCAGCCCCGGCACCGAACAATCTTTGCCGCCTCCGGGTCTGATTTTGCCTCCGAAACAGCTCGGCACCATGTGGTCGCTTTCCCGATATACCGTAAACCACGGCACACGAGGTTGTGCAGTGGAAGCGAAGGGCGTACATTTGAATAAGTCGGCCACAAAATGCTCCAGCAGATAGTTGACCCGCTGGCTGCCGATTAATATCGAGGATGTGTTTTTGTCCGACAGCATCTTCTGGAAGATTTTTCCGCTCCTTTGTATGTCCTGTGCCAAAGGTTCCTGTCTGACATCATAGCTTTGCAGAGGGTAATGGAATGGTATGTATTCAAAAAACAGTCCTGGCGTCGGGGCATTATCTTCCTGTGGTGTTGATAATTGCTGGGCGAAAAGTCCCAGCGCCGTCGTATCACTCCGGCTGAGCCACTTCCAAAGCGCCTCCTGCTCCCGCGGCTCGTGATATTCGCCTATGAAGAAGTTGCATTTTTCTTTCTCAGCGAATTCCTGCCATAATTTTCCCCGCCCTCGCCCGAAAAGCGAGGCAGGCAGTGACTTTGCGGGCACATCGTTCTCTATTAACCAGGAGCAGATTTTGCTTAAAGTGCCGGTCGATATGGTCCCGATTTCGTCGCTGAACATCTTCGAAACTGTCTGCCTGTGCAACCCCAGGTCCCTGGCCATAACCTGCATAATGCCGCGTTTGTACAAATTATGCTCCTGCAGCAGTTTTTTAAGACGCATTTTTATTATCATTAATACACCTCTTGCGGAATTTTGACGGATTGGACCACGAGATTATCCCCAGGTTGATATTCTAAGACACAAAAGCGGATTATGTTGAAACCATTCGACATACAATCCCGGCTTATGTTGATTAAATTCGACTTTACGCCTTATTGGCAACGTTGAAATTGACGTCGACGCTGTGTTTTATCCCTTGCACTATTGCTTTTTAAGGCCATTTAGCCGATTATACTATTGTAATTTGTGCGGTCAACAGTTGCTGCAAAAATTATATATTCGGGTATTGTATATGTCGGTCAAAACAGCCGTATTATTTAGCCAATTCAGCAGCTTGCCGGTTATCAATCCTGCCTTGTTTCCTGTCTTTAATGCCTGTTCTAGTATGGGTTTTGACGCCTGTAACGGTTATTTGCCATGGGGGATGTTGTGCTAACCAAAAACGAAGAGCAAGTCCTGATTAAATCTTATCTTGATTCCAATGAGCTGGAGAAGTTTGAGCTGTCTGATGAGGATTTTCGCTTCATTAAAGGGGCCGTGGTCCTGATTATCGGCATAGGCAACCGGATAGGGCGCGAGTTGTTCGGGCTTATGAGAAATAAGGGTGTTGAGAGTTTCGTTTTCGCTGACGCCAGCGAAAAGGCGATGTACGACGTCGTCGAGGCACTCGAAGACAAACCCCTCGAATCATCGAAGGTCCACTACGAAATCGGGGATATCGCCGACGAAAAATGGATGCGTTCAATATTCGAAGTTTATAAGCCGACTGTGTGTTTCAGCTTTGCCGCAAGGACATCCGTCAAACTTTCAGACATTTCTCCTGAAGCTTTCATAGTTACCAATATCCGGGGCAACTACAACATTCTCAAGGCCGCCGCCGATTGTCCGTCGATGCAGGTTTGTATTTTTATCTCTTCCGAAAAGGCCAATACCCCCTCAAGCGTTTACGACGTTACAAAATTCTGTCTCGACTTTCTGGTAAGACAAACGGCGTCGAATTTTCCGAGGATTCGTTTTGGGACCCTTCAATTAGTCAATATCTGTTCCACGGGCGGTTCGTATTTCCTTCGTTCATTAATAGACGGCGTAAAAACAGGCAAACCAATTCGTCTTCGCGTAATCGACGGCCAAATTCCCAAACGCAGGTTTTCCTGTCCGGCCACAGCCGCAAAGCTGTTTTTGAGGTTTGCCGCCTTCTGCAGGGGAGGTCACGCCTTTGGTATTTTACCATCCTCTGTTGCCCCCATTGATATTAAATCGCTTGCGACGCTGGTTTGTAAGGAGCTTGGCGTGGAGGATGTCGAGGGCTTTGCCAAAGAGCATATGAGTTTTGTTGACGGCAAGGGCGAAAAGGTCGAAGAGGTGCTGCCGGAGGGGGCTTATTGTGTCCCGGGCATGCCTTTATATCTTACCCCGCCCGCCAAGGTCGATGAAAAGTGGCTTTGGGAGCAAATTAACAGGCTTCTTATCCTTAGTGCGGACATTAAAAATCGGGATGAAGTGATGAATATCATCTACTCTGTAAAAGATGCCGCGATTCGCGGGGCAGCCGCGACCAACGGCGCATCATCCACATCGCGACAATAAACTGACGCGCAGTGTCATCCCCGGGAAGTTTCTACTTTGGTTTTACAACAGGGGACCCATTCTTGTCAAAAATCCGCAATCCTAAAGCTTTCCGCCGTCGTCCGGCTTCGGTCCTTTGTCCTCATCTTGCGGCGGCTCATTTTCGTCTATCTTCCACTTGTCGCTCTCATCGATGTCGTTCATTTCCCTCTCGACGTATTTCATCATTTTCCGCTGCATCGGCTCCATCTCTTTTTGCCATCGTATCATACTCTGGTAGCTGACTAAGAGCATATCCAGCCGAATAAGCTGCCACTTCGCGACACACTCCGGCTCCTTGATGTTCGAGAAGGGGTCGCATTTGAATACCCGCCTGCCGTCAGGTCCGATTTCGCATAATTCGCACTGCGTGCACTGAATCATATAAGTTTCTCCGCGTACCTTGTGGCAAAGATTATTCACATAAACCAATTTGCACTTTGACAATCAATCGCTTTTCTTATATTATCAAACGCCCGATATAATAAACAGGGTTATTTTTGATTGTATGTTTGGATTGACGGAGTAAGTATAGTATGGCAAAACCAAGACGCAGGCGCAAAATCGGAAGCAAAAAGCGCCACCAGAAGTGGAAAATTCGCCACAAGATAAGCTGGTAAGCAAGCCCCCAGCTTTATGTTGGAGGTTAGCCCCCCGGTTAAACCTGGGGGCTTATGAGTAGCGGTCAGAAAAATGAAGCATTTTACCGTTACCTTTCAGCCCGACGGCAGGCAGGTTTCCATTCACCCCGGCGCAACGCTGTTGGATGCCGCGGGGTTGGCGGGTATCGTTCTCAACACTATATGCGGCGAGAAGGGGACCTGCGGCAAATGTGCCGTTGTTCTTCAGCCGGCGGGCCAAACCGTTCTCGCCTGCCAATATCACGTTACCGAAAATCTGACGGTTCTTGTTCCGCCCGATTCCCGTTTCGTCGAGCACAAAATCCTTACCGATGGGGCCACCCGCAAAGACGTCGTCGGAGCCGATATTTATAAGAAATACCTTTCTGCTGCCGGCAATCGTCCCATACTTGGTCTGGCGGTCGATATCGGCACTACAACCGTTGTTGCCAAACTAATAGATATGAAAACCGGCCGGCTCTTAGCGACCTGTGCCACCCTTAATCCGCAAACAAAATTCGGCGACGACGTAATCTCCAGAATCAGCTATGCCAAGACAGGCGCAAAATTAAAAGAGCTAAACGAGTTGATTGCAGGTCGGCTTAACGACCTCATCGACGATTGCTGCCGGCAGGCCAATGCTAAAAATAACGACATATACGAAACCTGCGTCGTCGGCAATACCACGATGCATCATATCTTCCTTCAATTACCAGTAACTCAGCTTGGCGAGGCGCCATATAAGGCATTCTCGCTCGATACAAATGATTCCACTCCAGCCGAAATCGGTCTGCGAGTTAATCCCGCGGGCAATGTTCACACCGTTGCCAATATCGCCGGCTTCGTCGGAGGCGACACTACAGCCGTTGCTCTGGCGACGTCGCTCGATTCCGCAGACCAGATGACCCTCGTCATTGATATAGGAACCAACGGCGAAGTTTTACTCGGCACAAAAGACAAACTCATTGCCGCGAGCTGTGCCGCGGGGCCTGCCTTTGAAGGCGCAAGAATCGCCTGTGGTTCAAGGGCTGCCGACGGCGCAATCGAGGCCGTCGTTCTCGACAAACACAATATTGCCATTGATGTAATAGGGGGGGGCAAGCCCGTTTCGATTTGCGGCTCAGGCATTATCGACGCCGTCGCTGTTATGCTCGATTCGGGCGTCATTGATTTTACAGGCCGGTTCAAATCCAAAATATCACTGCCCTTGGCCATCGCGAAACGTGTAAGCACAATTACTAAGGCCAATGGTCCTGCCTTTATCCTCGCTTACAAAGGCCATACTCCGGCGGTTTATCTCACCCAGCAGGATATACGCGAAGTCCAGCTTGCCAAGTCCGCAATACGCGCAGGCATCCACATTCTTCAGCATCGCTTCAAGGTCGCCGATGCGGACATAAAAGCGATTTATCTTGCCGGCGCATTCGGCAATTACATTCGTCGGCAATCAGCCCTTCGCATAGGCCTGCTGCCGAATGTCCCTGTCGAACGTATTCATTCCGTAGGCAACGCCGCCTCATCCGGGGCACAGTTAATTCTGGTCAGCTCCCGTTTCCGGGCGCTTGCGGCGGACCTTGCCCGCCGAATTGAATATATCGAAATTGCCAATGACCCCTTCTTCCAATCGGTCTTCGCCGACTCGATGCTTTTCTGACCCTGCTCTTTTTGATTTTCAAAAACACTTGCAAATCGCCTGCCATAGAAGTAAAAGATGAGGCAAACTGTTAATTATGCGAAAGGAGCTAAAATGAACGCAATAAAAGTTGTTACGATAATACTTACGGCGTCGTTATTTTTTGCGGGTTGTTCTGTTGAACCCGAAAAAGCCGAAGGACAGGCCGTCCTAAGCGCACAAGTCAATGAAGCCCTCACGATATTCAAGGGAAAAGACCCCGGCATTGACAAATTCTTCAATCGGTCCTATGGTTACGCGGTCCTGCCGAAGGTCTTCAAGGGGGCATTCTGGCTCGGCGGCGCCTACGGCAAAGGCGAAGTTTACGAAAAAGGCCAGATGGTTGGTTACTGCGACATGAAACAGGCAACACTCGGTTTCTCTTTCGGCGGTGAATATTTCCGTGAAATAGTATTTTTCAGAGACAAATCCGACTTAGACAGTTTCAAAACCGATGAATACACCTTCTCCGCGCAGGTTACAGGCGTTGCAGTCACCGCCGGCGCGGCAGCAAAGGCCGATTACCATTCAGGAATGGCCGTGTTCATCGCTACCGACAAAGGTCTGATGGTCGATGCGTCGCTTGGCGGTCAGAAATTCAATTACGTTTCCGCCTTCACTCTTGTGGATACGAGTAAAAAATAACGCGCCGCAAAACCGCGAAGCGGTTGTCAGAAGCGTATGACGTTGGCGCCCCAGGTAAGGCCTGCACCGAAAGCGACCAGGATAACAATATCTCCCCGCTGGATTTTCCCTTCGCGTATGGCCTGGTCAAAGGCAAGCGGCACTGAAGCCGCGGAAGTGTTGCCGTATTCGTTGATATTGATGAATATTTTATCATCCGGCAGTTCCAGCCGTTTGGCTGCCGATTCGATGATTCGGGCGTTCATCTGGTGCGAGACAATCATTTTAACGTCATCGAGGGTGATTTTGCATTTCTCCAGGCACTCCGTTATCGTCTCGACGATTCTTCGCACCGCCTGCTGATAAACTTCTCGCCCCTTGATTTCCATAAAAATCTTTTTGGGGTCATCCAGAGGTTTGCTTACAGGATTGCGAGAACCATACGCCTGACAATTCAGCGCCTGCCACGAGCTGCCGTCGGTGTACATCGTGCTGTAAATGATACCGCTTTGCGTTTTTCCCTTTTCTTTCGGCTTACCCTCGATGACTATGGCACCCGCGCCGTCGCCGAAGAGAATGCAGCTCGTGCGGTCCTTGTAATTGGTGATTTTAGTCAGCGTTTCCGCGCCGACGATAAGGGCGTTATGAATCCTGCCGCTTTCGATGAACTGCTGCGCAATTGAAATGCTGTAAATGAACCCGCTGCATGCCGCCGCCAGGTCGAATGCCCATGCTTTCTTGGCGCCGAGGTTCTGCTGCACAAAGCACGCTGTTGAAGGAAATACCATTTCAGGGGAGATTGTCGCGACGATGATAAGCTCTATTTGTTCCGGCTGCAACCCGGCTTTGGCAATGGCTTTTTTGGCGGCCTCGGTCGCTAATTGCGCCGTGCTTTCGTTATTTTTACAAATGTGCCTGCGTTCGATGCCCGTCCGCGTCTTTATCCATTCATCCGATGTCTCGACCATTTTGGCGAGTTCTTCATTCGTAAGAATTCCGGGCGGTGCGTATGAACCGTGTCCCGTGATTACCGCGTTGAAATCCGAGTGGTGCGACTTAATCTTATTGCTCATCCCTGGCCCTTAATCCTTCTTCCTCCGGTTCGACGTTTTGTCCTTCTTCGCCGCCTATGTTGCTTGCCGAAAGGTATTCGGCAATTTTACCGTTTATGTTTATTACGTGATATTTTTTCGCCGCCATTATGGCGTTTTTTATCGTCCTGCTTTCGCTTGCCCCGTGGCAAATCAACGCTGTGCCGTTTATGCCCAGCAGCAATGCGCCGCCGTATTCGTGATAATCGTGCTTTTTGAAGAATCGTTTCATTAACCCTTTGAACATAGGCCCGATTACCAGCCGGAACTTATGCGTCATAATCTCCTGCTTTATCGCCTTGACAAGCCCTTCGATAAGTCCCTCGGTCAGCTTCAGGATGACGTTTCCCACGAATCCTTCACATATTGCCACGTCGCAGGCGCCCTTGAAGATATCCCGCCCCTCGATGTTCCCGATGAAGTTGATTTTCGGATCCTGTTTTATGAGTCCTCTCGCCTTTTTGACTACTTCGTTACCCTTGGCGTCTTCCTCGCCGATGCTAATCAGCCCCACCCTGGGGTTTTGTATCCCGAACAGCTCTCGTGCGTATATCGAAGACATAACCGCATACTGGTAAAGATTGATTGGCTTGCAGGCGATATTGGCCCCGACATCGCAAATGGTAACGGGGCCTTCGAATGTCGGGAAGACCACCGCGATTCCGGGACGGTTGACGCTCTGCAGATTTCGCATACGCATCTGGAAAGCTGCTACGCAGGCGCCCGTGTTGCCTGCGGAAATGACGGCGTCGGCCCGGTTCAGCTTGCCTAACTTGGCGAGAATCGATATCGAACTGCGGGGTTTCTTCCGCAATGAATCAATAGGGGGGTCGTCCATACCAATAACATCTGGCGCGTGAACAATGGTAAGCGTGGCGGGATAGGCGGCCGTTTTGGGCAGCTTTGGTTCAATAACCTCCCTAGGGCCGACGAGAATCACCTCGTCGCCTTTTTCGAGCAGAGCAAGGGCCTCAACAGCGCCTGAAATGATGGCATCCGGTGCATAATCACCGCCCATTGCGTCTATAGCGATACGCATCAGGAATTACCCCTTTTTTTCGGTTTTTTCCGCTATTTTCAGGGTGATTTTTGAGTTGAGATAACCGCATTTTTCGCATGCGGCGTGGGGCAGCTTTGCCTGCCCGCACTTCGGGCATACCGTATAATTCACGGGCTTAAGAGCATGATGTGACCTGCGTGAGTGAGTTCGGCTCTTACTAATCTTTTTAATTGGTTCCATTAACAGTTACTCCAAAAGTCGCTTCTGATTTAAGCATCCTTGATTAAAGCGAGTATAGATACTTTACAGCGGAAGGTTTGTCAAGACGAAATTACGTTTTTTACCGCGTATCCCGCCGGATGACCCAGCAAGGGTTCGATTTTGGCAGATTTTGCCCCGCTGAAACACCGACTGTCTCTTGACACCAACGGCTGTTTCTGCGATAAAACTCGCGGTTTTGAAACCCGAACAACCAACGAGATACCATTACTAAGGACGAAATGATGAAAACAGCATTTTTATTTCCGGGTCAGGGCGCACAATTTATCGGGATGGGCAAAGACGTCGCGGAGGCGTTTGGCACAGGAAAAGCCATATTTGACAAGGCCAATCAGATTTTAGGATTCGATATCACAAAGATTTGCTTCGAAGGGCCTGCCGAGATGTTGAATACAACGACAATGTCTCAGCCGGCGATTTTTACAGTTTCGGCGGCGATTCTGGAGATATTTAGAGCGGGCGAAAAAACAAAAAATATCACAGCGGATGTAACAGCCGGCCTGAGTATGGGTGAATATACCGCTCTTTACGCGGCGGGACTGATTAGTTTTGAGGATGGGTTGAAATTAGTCAAAAAGCGAGGCGAGGCGATGCAGGCCGCAGCCGACAACAGCAAAGGCGGCATGGTCGCGCTCATCGGCCTTGATGAGGAAAAGACCAAAGCCCTGTGCGCCGAGGCGGCCCAGGGGGAATTGCTGGCAGGCGTCAATTTCAATTGCCCGGGCCAAATCGCGATAAGCGGCACAATATCGGCCTGTGAACGGGCGGAAAAATTAGCGGAAAAATACGGTGCGATGAAGGCAATCCGGCTGGAGGTCGCTGGCGCATTTCATACGACGATGATGTCCCCGGCGGCGGATGCGCTTAGCCGGGCACTTGCCCAGACCGGTATTAAAGACCCGACCCAGCCGAAAGTTATCGCCAATATCACAGCCGATTATTATGCAAGCGCAAACCAGATTCGCGAATCACTTGCAAAACAGCTTGTCCAGCCGATATACTGGCAAAAATGCGTCGAACGGCTGATAGCCGACGGCGTAGATAAGTTTTATGAAATAGGCCCCGGCAAGGTCCTCACCGGCCTGATGAAACGCATCCACCGCAGGGCAAACATAATTAACGTTTCTTCCGCGGCGGCAATTAACGAATTGTAAATTTTAAGGAGAACGATTATGAAACCGGCAACAACCATCACGGTGATATTCCTGCTGATTGTTTCAATAGCGCATTTGCTCCGGCTGATTTTGCAGGTGAAGGTTATAACTAATCTTTTTGTGGTGCCGATGTGGATGAGCATCCCGGCGTGTATCGTTACGGCCGCTCTGGCAATCTGGCTCTGGAAGGAAAATAAAAAGTAGAAATTCAGAAGCCGACGGTCTTATGGAAGCTGTGATATTTTCAATCGTGACGTTTTTCTTGTTCTTTACCTGGGCTTTTTCGGCGGGTTCCTTATGTATATTGGTGCAAGCGATATTTTACCGCAGGCGCACAGTAAGCAATCATCTCTGAAAATGATAGGCCTGACCGCTCTGGGACTCCTGTTCATCTTCCTTATCACCCGGTTTGTTTAAAGATATCACTGAACACATATATTTATCTTGTTGTGGACGATAACGGAATCTGTTATGAAAAAAACACAGATTATTTTAATTTCAGCAATCTGTCTCCTTATGGCGCATCTCTCCCCATCTACCGGCGAAACCTCTGATACAAAGGATTCCCAGATTGATATCAAGGAAAAGAAAGATGCCAATATGCAATGGTGGAGGGAAGCTCGTTTTGGCATGTTCATTCACTGGGGACCGGTGTCTCTTACAGGCAAGGAGATTGGCTGGAGCCGTAAAGGGGAACGCCGGGATTGTAACGGAACCGGCGATGTTCCTGCAGAAGAATACGATGCTCTCTATACCAGCTTTAATCCTGTAAAGTTCGATGCGGCCGAATGGGTCCGTATCGCACAGAGCGCAGGTATGAAATATGTCGTGCTGGTTGCCAAACACCACGACGGCTTCAGTATGTTCGACAGTAAACTGACGGATTACAAAATCACTAATTCACCTTTTAAACGAGACGTATGCGCCGAACTGGCCAAGGCCTGTCATGATGCCAATATGCACCTTGGCTTTTACTATTCACCCCCCGATTGGCACCATCCCGACTTTTTTACCGAAAACCACGATAGATATATTAAGTTCCTGCATGGCCAGGTTCGGGAGTTGCTTACTAATTACGGCGAAGTAGATATCCTCTGGTTCGATACGGATGGCGGTAAAAATAAACCTGAGACATGGGATGCCAATCAACTCATCGCGATGGCGCACGAGCTTCAGCCGCAGATTATGATGACAAAACGTTGCGCTGGTATAGGTGACTACGATACCCCGGAGCAGCACGTCGGCGCTTTTCAAAGACAGCCATGGGAATCCTGTATTACTATTTGTAATCAATGGTCATGGAAACCCAACGATAGGATGAAACCGCTTATCGAATGTTTACGCACATTAATTTTGTGCGCATGCGGAGACGGCAACCTGTTGTTTAATGTAGGGCCTATGCCTACCGGCGAAATCGAACCTCGACAGGTTGAGCGGCTTAAAGAGATGGGACAATGGTTGGCAAAATATGGCGAGAGTATCTACGGCACACGGGGAGGCCCTTTCAAGCCAGACAAAGGCAAACGTTTTGCTTCAACTTGTAAAGGTAACACCGTCTACGTTCATATTTTTGGCTGGCCCGATGAAATCCTGAAACTGCCGACTATTCCGGCTAAGATTTTAAGCAGCACGGTCATGACCGGTGGCACAGCTAAAGTCACTCAAACCAGCGATTATCTGGAAATTTCTGTTCCACCTGCTGAGCGAGCCCCGATTGACACCATCGTAGTATTGACCCTGGATAAACCGGCTCTGTCTATAGCCCCATTGCCGTAAGTCGGAAATTGGATATACTCTCACAAAACAATTTACCGGAGACACGGTTGTGAAAAAAGTTTTACTTCTCTTATGCCAAGGCGTTGAGATTTACGAAGCCAGTGCGTTTTATGATGTTCTGGGCTGGTCGGGAGCGTATAGCGAGAAAAAAGTGGAAGTTATAACGGCCGGTCTTCAAAACCCGGTGCGAGGGACATTTGGAATTAAGATTATTCCGGATTGTTTGCTGGATGAAATCGAAGCAGATGATTTTGACGCCTTAGCTATTCCGGGCGGTTTTGAAACTTATGGTTTTTACGAACAGGCGTATTCACAGCCCGTTGCCAGTCTTATCCGCCGGTTTGACGAATTGAAGAAACCCATCGCTGCTATTTGTGTCGGTGCATTGCCGGTGGCCAATAGCGGCATTCTCAAAGGGCGACAGGCAACGACGTATTATCTTCGCGATGGTATTCGACGTAAACAACTTGCTGAATTCGGGGCAAATGTAGCAGATAAGCCGATTGTCTATGACGGGAATGTTATTACCTCGACTTCGCCTGCTACGGCGATGGGTGTGGCATTTGGGCTTTTGGGGATGCTGACCGATGATGAAAATGCCGCTCGTATTCAGAAACTGATGGGCTTCCTGGAATAATCTCATTAAAAAACCGTGCAATCTTCGTTATCCGTGATTAAAATTATAAGTCACAAATCATAAATTTTAGTGTCTGATAACAAAAGGAGTTAATGAGATGTCAGAAAAACGCTTAGCGGTAGTAACGGGCGCTGCAAGAGGAATCGGCAGGGCAATCGTATTGGAACTTTTGAAGCAGGGGCGTATCGTTGCCGGCTTAGACCTTAACGCGGTGCAGCTTGAAGAGCTTGTGGCTGTATGCAAACAGCAGGGATATGAGATTGTTACCAAGTGCATCGACATTACAAATTCCGAAAAACTCACTGCGCTTCTCGAAGAATTAGCCAACCAGTTTGGCGGCATAGGCGTTTTGGTCAATAACGCAGGCATAACGCGCGACAAGCTGATGATTCAGATGGACGACGAGGATTTCGACAAGGTCATCAACGTAAATCTCCGCGCGGCCTTCGTGGCGACGCGCGTTGCTGTAAGGTCGATGGTTCGCAATAAATTCGGCAGAATCGTCAGTATCAGTTCCGTCGCGGGCGTCATAGGCCAGGCGGGCTCCACAAACTACGCAGCCAGCAAGGCGGGATTAATCGGTATGACCAAATCAATCGCACGTGAGGTCGGCAAAAAGAACGTTACCGCCAACTGTATCGCGCCGGGCTTTATCCAGACCGATATGACGGCTGTTTTACCCGACGCCGTAAAAGAGGGCGCAATGGCGTTCATACCCGTAAAACGGTTTGGCAACGTTGAGGATGTCGCAAGGGCGGTGGCATTTTTATCCAGCGACGACTCCGGCTACATCACCGGCCAGGTATTGGGTGTAGATGGTGGAATGGCGATGTAGTTTTTAGTGTTTAGCTTTGAGTTTTTTAGCTTGATTGGTTAGGTATGCTATGCCTCTGATTGAGCATTGCGTATTTTTTCATATACTTCTTTTGCATTTTGAATAAATTCAAAAGAGGGAATCATCTCGGCCATCCCAGGCCACGCAAAACCCCTGTTCCATTGTGCCATCGGATTAGTCGGCCCAAAAGTGATTGTGCCTGTGCCATTTGTCTTCTCATCCAATGAGATATCGGTGAGCGTGCGCAGATTCATCGATTTGACCTTCCGACTGAAAGTTCCGGAAACGATAATGATTCGCTGGTCAGTAAGGCCATAATATATGCCTGTCCTGCGTTTGGCATCGGCAATAAATCTTCCGAATATGAGATAAAGGCCGATTATGACAAATGGAATTCCGAACAAGGGGAAAATTATATCGATGGGTATCGGTGCCTTATTGCCAGTGTGGGGTATTGATATGACCCCAACCTCCCAGAAGATAGCAAAACCACCCCAGAATAAGCTGAACGGAATCAAAAATACATCAGAAGACCTGAAAAGGATGCCTTGCTTCGGCTGTCCCACCCAAATTAAGGTTTCATCTTTACTCAGCTCGGACCCGATCTGTGAATCAGGAATTTCCAGCATACTTGTTATTTCCTTAAATCCATATAATACTCACCAATTAATATCGGCGATTTAGGCCATTGGAAATAAATGGCACTATCCGCTTTGCGGGTGTTCCTGGTTATGCGTTCTGACAACGAAAACGGGGATATCAATTGCGTGGCGGACGCTGTCCACGGTTTCGCCATATATGATATCGCCCATAAGATGGTGGCCATGAGAGCCGAGCACTAAAAGGTCAAAGCCGTTCGCCTTGACGGATTTGACAAGCTCCTCGACTGGCCTGCCGAATCGCAAATCGGTATTCACCTGAAATTCCCTTTCCGCGATTTCTTCCGCCAATTGTTCGATATATGCCCGGTCATTTGTGCTCTGAGCGCTTTCACTTTCGTTGCCGTAAACCATTACGCCGGGAGTATTAACGACGTGAACCAGTGTAATGCTTGCGTTGTGGCTTTTGGCAATGGTGATAGCCGCGGAAATAATTTTCGCGTCTCCTTCGGTATGCTCAAGTGCGACGCCGATGTGTTTGATGGTCATAGGCCTGATTTGTTTCGCTAACCTCTCGCCGGCCTGGTTGTCCGTTGTTGTCCACTCTGTGCTTTTGCGGAACAAGGGCAAAAACGTAATAAACCCGAGTGCGCCAACCAGCAGGGCCGCAAGCGGGCCAAGCACCCATAGCCAGGACGATGCGATACTCCAGCCCATTAGTGAGTCATAAACTAATTTCAGATTCAACGCAACGATAATGAATGCGACAATCCATACGGTGATTTTTACAAGAGTATTATTGGCGAACGTACCCATTTTCTTTTTGTCGGAAGTGAAATGAATCAGCGGGATAATCGCGAAGGGCAGTTGCAAACTAAGCACAACCTGCGAGAAGATCAGCAGTTGATAAGTTCCTTCGTTGCCCGCTATTGCGATTACGATGACCGCCGGCACAAGGGCGATGCCGCGAGTCATTAATCTTCGCAGCCAGGGACGCATTTTTATATTCAGGAAGCCCTCCATAACAATCTGGCCTGATATTGTGCCTGTCAGCGTAGAGCTTTGGCCCGAGGCAATCAGGGCAATAGCGAATGCGATGGGCGCGATTTTACTGCCCAGAATATTATCCAATAAACTGTGTGCCTGCTGAATCTGGGTAACTTCGATGCCTCTGCTGAAAAAAGTGGCTGCTGCCATAATCAGGATAGCAGCATTGACGAAAAACGCCAGGTTCAGCGCAATAGTTAAATCAAGGAAGTTAAATTTGCACGCCTGCTCCCTGCCAATGAATGTTTTTGATATCCGCCTTGACTGCACTAAGCAGGAATGCAGGTAAAGATTGTGGGGCATAACCGTCGCGCCAATCATACCTATGGCTATGTATAAACTTTGCGAATTCATCAAGCTGGGTTTAAATCCCGCGGCTATGCTTGACCATTCCGGCTTTGCAAGGAATACCTCCAATATAAAACATCCGCCTATGACCGCCACAAGCGATACGATAAATGCCTCCATTTTACGTACGCCTAATCGCAGCAGTACCAGAAGCAGGAATGTATCGAACGCAGTTACTAAGCAACCCCAAAGAAGGGGCAGTTTGAACAGCAGGTTTAACCCGATTATGGTTCCCAGCGCCTCCGCCAAATCAGTCGCGGCTATCGCGATTTCCGCCAAAATCCAAAGCAGGAAATTAAAATGTTTCGAATATTCCCGTCGGCAGCCCTGCGCCAAATCAAGGCCCGTAATGACTCCCAGCCGGGCAGCCAGGGCCTGCAAAAGGATTGCCATAAGATTGGACATCAGCAGGACCCAGATAAGCGAGTAGCCGAATCGTGCGCCACCCTCGATATCCGTTGCCCAGTTGCCCGGGTCCATATACCCGACGCTGACTAAATAGGCAGGCCCGATAAAAGCGAAAAGACGTCTCATCCAGCCGTGTTTCCTGACGTCTATGGAATCGGCAAAGTGATCGCCCGCCTGGTTGTTCGTATTGAGATTGTCCATATCAACGTTATTTGGCTTATTTTGACTTTTCTCACCCAAACTGCAAGGGTAAATTGTGAATTTGCCTGAAATCGCCTGTTGGTGGTTGACACCTGTCAATTGTTATGAATTATTAGCCGGCGGTTATTTTTTCCAAAAAAATTCAAAAAAAATGGTTGTCGATAGGGCTTGGGGCAGTTAATATACCACCCGACCGTCATCGGATGGCGCAGCGTTGAGATGTGAATCCGCTGGTAAACAGTTTTTTTATGTGAAAAAAACGTTGTTTTTGGAGGACAAGCAAGTGAGTGCTGATATGGATGTCCAGGCAGTAGAGCAAAAGGTAATAGACATAATTAGCGAGCAGATGGGCGTTGATAAAGCGGAAATCAGCCGCGAAACTTCCTTCATAAACGACCTGAATGCCGACTCGCTGGATACAGTGGAGCTGGTAATGGAATTCGAGGACGAGTTCGGGATGAGCATTCCGGACGAGGAAGCTGAGAAGATACAGACGGTCGGAGCGGCGGTTGACTACATAGTAAACGCGGCCAAGGCGGCAAAAAAGAAATAGCAGCTATAGAAAATGAGCAGACGAAGAGTAGTAATTACAGGTCTGGGCTGCATTACCGCACTTGGCGAAACCGCGGACGAGTTTTTTGGGTCGCTTTGCGAGGGTAAAAGCGGTATCGCGATGATAGAGTCGTTCGATACCACCGCGTACCCTGTTCACTTCGGCGGTGAAATCAAGCATTTCGATGTTACCAAATATATCGACTTCCGCGAAAGCAAGCGGATGGACCGATTTTCCCAGTTCGCGGTTTCCGCGGCAATTCAGGCGGTAAAGGAAAGCGGGCTGGATTTCAGCAAGGAAGACCCGTACCGGATGGGCTCTATAGTCGGAACGGGTATCGGCGGCATTAAGGAAATCGAGGAACAGCACCTTATACTTTTGAAAAAAGCGCCGATGCGGATTTCGCCGTTTACGGTTCCGCGTCTTATGGCCAACGCCGCGGCAGGCAATATCGCGATACAGTATGGTCTTCGCGGGCCGAATTTCTGCGTATCAAGCGCATGTGCCAGCAGTAATCACGCGATTGGCGAGGCGTTTTGTAATATCATAGCCGGCCGCAGCGATATTGTTGTAACGGGCGGAACCGAAGCGGCACTAACGCCGTTAGGATTGGCGAGTTTTTGCGCCGCAAGGTCGCTTAGCTTGCGAAACGACAGTCCCGTACAGGCGTCGAGGCCTTTCGATAAGGACAGGGACGGATTTGTGCTTTCAGAAGGCGCAGGCATAGCGGTTCTCGAAGAATACGAGCACGCGAAAAAACGCGGGGCCGCGATATACGCGGAAGTGCTGGGATACGGAGCAACCGACGACGGGAATCATATTACCGCGCCTCTGGCGGATGGGGCGGGGGCGGCAAAGGCGATGGAGCTTGCGCTGGAAGACGCGCAGGTGCCGCCTGATAAGGTCGATTACGTTAATGCTCATGGGACCGGGACCGAATTGAACGATATCGCGGAAAGCTCGGCAATCAGGACTGTGTTTGGACCGCACGCGTATAAAGTGATGGTAAGTTCGACGAAGGGCGCGCACGGGCATTTGCTTGGGGCAAGCGCAGCCGTCGAGATGATAGTGTGTGCCCAGGCGATTAAGAAATCGATTGTTCCGCCCACGATTAATCTCGATAACGTGGACGAGCGTTGCGACGCGAAGATGGATTTTGTGCCTTTGAAAGCCAGGGAACGCAAAGTCAGTGTCGCTATTAGCAACTCCTTCGGCTTCGGCGGACACAACGCCTGCGTCGTCTTCGGCAAGATTTAGTTTTTCCTGATTCGGCCTGCACATACAAGTTTCGGTTTGCTTTCCCATAAAGGTGTTATTCCTGTTGCCTGATTTTCCTTGTTCAGTTTTGTATAAAAGATAAAATACATTTGCTTTTGAAGAAAAAACTGACTGAAAACGAGTAGGCCGTTGCGACTGCGGAATGCCTTAAAAACTGGAGCGATGTAAATGGCAGAAATATTTGACGTTGTTGTAATCGGTTCAGGGCCGGGCGGCTATTACGCGGCGATTCGGTGTGCGCAAAAAGGCGCATCGGTCGCAATTATCGAAAAGGCCGAGACCGGCGGAACTTGTCTCAACCGGGGCTGTATCCCCTCAAAGGCGCTGCTTGCCTCCGCGGAGGTCCTGCTGCAGGCGAAAAGCGCAGCTGCTATGGGCATCGATATCCCATCGGTCTCGCCAAACTGGGTAAAAATACAGCAGCGCAAAGACACAATCGTCTCGGGTTCCAGGAAAGGGCTTTCCGGTCTTCTGCAGGCAAACAAAATTAAGATATTTGCGGGGACGGCCATTGTTTCTTCGCCAAAGGCGGTCGTCGTTAAAACCCAGGCAGGGCAAATAGAAATCAATGCCACAAAAGGCATCATAATCGCTACCGGCTCAATACCGGTTGAAATAGCGGCGTTCCCATTTGATGGGAAAACCATTATCAGCAGCACAGAGGCGTTATCATTACCGGTAATACCGGCGTCAATGGTAATCGTAGGCGGCGGTATCATCGGCTGCGAACTCGCGTGCGTTTACGCGGCCGTTGGAACAAAAGTCGTAATCGTCGAGGTACTCGAACGAATCATTAACACCGAAGACAAATGGGTCAGCCAGTTGTTGGAACGCGAGTTCAAAAAACTCGGTATAACGGTTTTAACAGGCCGGAAGGTAACCGGGGTGAGCAAGTCAGACAGCTCGACGAAGGTGGTTTTGCATTCAGGCGAGTTCCTTGAAGCTGAAAAAGTTCTCGTAGCCATAGGCAGAAAGGCGGCCTGCGACAAACAAACCATCGACAACCTGAAATTACAGACCAATGGCACTGTGATAAAGGTCAACGACAGAATGCAGACAAACATCTCAGGCGTTTACGCCATCGGCGACGTGGTCGGCACGACATATCTGGCACACGGCGCATTCGCGGAAGCGGAGGTCGTTGCGGATAACCTTTTGGGAGGCAACTCAACAATAGGCGATTATTCACTTATACCGAGGGCCGTTTATACTTTCCCCGAAATTGCCTCGGTCGGTAAAACCGAAGAGAAATGTGCGAAAGAAGGCATTGAGGTTTCGGTAGGCAGAGGGTTTTTCAGGGCCAACGGCAGAAGTTTGGCACACAACGAAATAACAGGCGAAATAAGGGTCGTTCGTGAAAAGGCAGGCAATAAGATATTAGGCGTTACTATGGTCGGCGCAGGCGTAACCGAGCATATATCGGCCGCCCGGCTTATCATTGGTTCAACCGAAAGATTCCACGACGTCAGCTTTCCGCACCCGACCGTTTCCGAAGTTCTCAAAGAGGCGTGGGAAGACGCTTTCGGCCTTAGCGTTCATCAGCCGCCTAAAGCAGGTTAAACGGCCTATTTCCGGATTGGCCGGCGAGTAATTAAGACGAAGCATCACGAAATTTTAGTTGCAAAATAGCGAGTATATTAGTAGATTGAAATTCGACTTTGGCGACGTACCCAAGCGGCCTAAGGGGACGGTTTGCAAAACCGTTATTCGTGGGTTCGATTCCCACCGTCGCCTTGTTTTTTTGTTTTCAATTCGTGATTTCGTAAGTAATCTATAGGCATATTATGAAGGCGGATATTGCAAATACCGTTCTTGAGCTTATTTACGGCGATATCACCGAGATGGATACCGACGCAATCGTCAACGCCGCTAATGCGCAATTGATTCTCGGAGGAGGCGTAGCGGGCGCGATAAGGCGAAAAGGCGGACCTGCGATTCAGCAGGAATGCAACAAAATCGGCGGCATATTTGTCGGCGGGGCGGTAGTCACGACGGGCGGAAAATTAAAAGCGAAATACGTCATTCACGCTGTTGGTCCAAGGATGGGTGAGGGCGACGAAGATAATAAACTCAAAAACGCGACGCTTAATTCGCTCAAACTGGCGGATAAGCATAATCTCAAAAGCATTGCTTTTCCCGCCGTTAGTGCAGGTATATTCGGTTTCCCGATTGACCGATGTGCCGAAATTATGCTGAGGACAACGATTGAATACCTCAAAGGACAAACAAATCTGAAAAGAGTTGTTTTTTGCCTATATGGGAAAGAAAGTTATGATGTGTTCGAGAATCAATTAAAACGGGAAATCGCACAATGAGAGCGATGATATTGAAAAAGCCGGAGCAGCCATTAGAGTTGGTTGATTTGCCGAAGCCGAAGCCCAAAGAAAATGAGATACTCATAAAGGTTTCGGTTTGCGGGGCGTGCCATACCGATTTGGATGAGGCCGAAGGCAGGTTGCCGACAAAATTGCCCGTCGTACCGGGACATCAGGCGGCGGGGATAGTTTCGGAGTTGGGCAAACGAGTAACAAAACATAAAGTCGGCGACAGGGTGGGCGTTACCTGGCTTTACAGTTCCTGCGGACAATGCGATTTCTGTAAAAAGGGTGAGGAGAACCTTTGCGAGAAGGCGAAATGGACCGGTAAGGACGCTAACGGCGGCTACGCGGAATATATGGTCATAAACGAGAATTACGCATACCCGATTCCCAAGCGGTTCACCGATTCGCAAGCCGCACCATTATTGTGCGCCGGTGTCATCGGCTATCGCACTTTGCGACTTGCGGATATCCAAAAAGGCGAAACAATAGGCCTGTATGGTTTCGGAGCATCGGCACATATCGTGATTCAAATCATAAAACACAAATTCCCCGATAATCCTGTCTTTGCATTTACCAAGACCGGCGGACACGCGGAGCTGGCGAAATCGTTAGGCGCGACATGGACGGGAATTTCGGGTGAAATCCCGCCGGTGAAAATTGATAAGATTATGGATTTCACGCCTGTTGGTGAATGTGTTCGTGATGCACTGAAGGTTCTCAATCGCGGCGGGCGATTAGTCATAAATGCGATTCGCAAAGAGACGCCCATACCTGCCCTCGATTACGCCGAATACCTATGGCTCGAAAGAGAAATCAAAAGTGTCGCCAACGTTACCCGCAAAGACGCGGAAGAATTTTTACCGTTAGCGGCTCAAATCCCAATTGTCCCTACAATAGAAGAATTCCCCCTTGAGCAGGCAAATGAAGTTTTGTTGCGAATAAAACAATCAAAGTTGAAAGCAGCAGGGGTTTTGAAAGTATGAAGAACGCAGCGATGAGTGAAATATTTTCCGAGATGGCAGATATAATGGAAATCCTCGGCGAGGACAGGTTCCGCATAAACAGCTATCGCAAGGTCGCACGGGTCATCGGCGATATGCCTACTGATATTGAAGAAATACTCGCTACGGGGAAATTGGCGGAGACGCCGGGAATTGGGAAATCATCGTTGGCCAAAATCGAGGAATTCATAAAGACAGGCAAAATTACGGCTCACCAGGAGCTTTTGAAGAATATTCCGCAAACGCTGTTGGAACTGTTAAAGATACCGGGGATGGGGCCAAAGGGCGTCAAGGCGGTCTATGAAAACCTCAAGGTCAAAAGTATTGCTGATTTGAAGGCGGCGATTGAGACCGGCAAGTTAGCCGAATTAGCCGGCTTCGGCGATAAAAAAGCGGCGATTATCGCCAAAGGTATTGAGTTCCTCGAAAAATCAACAGGGAGAATCCGCCTGGACCAGGCGTTTAGCGCGGCGACTATCGTGATTGAGTTTCTTAAGGGGTTGCCCGGCGTCAAAAAAATCGAGTATGCCGGCTCACTCCGCCGATGTGCAGAGACCATAGGCGACGTTGATATCCTTGTTGCCGCAAAGGAAGGCAAAAAAACAATCGATACCTTTGTCGGGGCCGAGTTTGTTCAGGAAGTTTTGGCGGCAGGGGACACCAAAGGTGCGGCAATCATAAAGACAGACAGTTGCCCGGTTCACGTTGATGTCCGCGTTGTGCCCGATGAAAGTTTCGGCGCTGCCTGGCAGTACTTCACCGGCTCAAAACAGCACAATGTGCGATTGCGCGAAATAGCGGTCAAGGCGAAACTGAAACTGAACGAATATGGTCTGTTCCGCGGCAAAAAAACGATAGCCGGTGCGACGGAAAACGAAATTTATAAAAAACTTGGACTCGGTTACGTTGAGCCGATGTTGAGAGAGGACAGGGGCGAAATTGAGGCGGCCCAGAAGCATAAACTCCCCGATTTGGTGCGCCTTGAGGACATAAAAGGCGATTTGCACATGCACACGACCGCATCCGACGGCTCCTGCGAGATTGAAGAATTAGTCGATGCGGCCAAAAGCAAGGGATATAAGTACATCTGCATTACGGACCATTCGCCTTTTATTGCGATTGCCAACGGGTTATCGCCTGCTCGTCTGATTAAGCAAATCGACAAAATTCACAAATTCAACGACAAGTTAAGGGACATCACCATTTTGGCTGGCGCAGAGGTCGATATCCTCGCGGATGGCTCGCTTGATTATGATGACAAGTTGCTGGCCCAGCTCGATTTTGTAATCGGCTCGATTCATTCTCGAATGTCCGGCGACAGGCAAACGCTTACAAACCGGGTGCTCAAAGCGATGGATAACCCTCATCTTCACTGTATCGGGCATCCTACGGGCCGGCTGATTGGCGAACGCGAGCCGATGGATATTGATATACCCGCAATAATCAGGCACGCTGCCGAGACGCAAACGGCGATAGAGGTAAGCTCGAACCCCTATCGGCTCGACCTCAAAGACGTTCATTGCAAAATGGCGGTTGAGGCGGGTGTGAAATTAATCATAAATACCGACTCCCATAAACTGCACCAGCTTGATTATATGCCCTTTGGTGTCGCGACGGCCGCAAGGGGCTGGGCGACGAAATCGGACGTGCTTAATACTTGGCCTCTGGCAAAACTGAAAATCTGGCTCGCCGGCAAGAAATAATCATTGCCCTTGCGTATAAGCACTGCTAAACAGGTAAACGATGCGTTTGACGATGTTCTTGACAAATTGCTCAAAAAATGCTATACTACGCATATTACCAAATCTCTAATTAGCGGGTATATATGGCCAAAACAGCACGCAGACATTTGGGGGAAGTTTTGTATAAGGCGGGTCTGGTTGAAAAACAGGCCCTCATCGACGCTATTAAGGTCGGCCAGACGAGCAAAAAACGGCTCGGTGATGTGCTTATTGAAAAAGGCCTTATAGACGAGGAAACCCTCGCAAAGGCCATCGCCAAGCAATTCGACATGAAATACGTCAACCTTGATACTACTACCCTGACCCCCGAAGTCATCAAACTTGTCCCCGAAGACCTCATCAAAAGGCACAATGTGCTGCCTCTCGGTATGGATAACGGAAAGCTCAAGTTGGCCATTTCAGACCCCGTAAATCTCGACGCGATGGATGCAGTTCGGTTCCGTACAAACAAGGAGCTTGACTGCTACGTTGCCAATCCCACCAAAATAAGGTCATTTTTAACCGATACGCTTGAGCAAAGCAGGGCCGAGGAATCTGACCGGTTAAGGCACAGTATCGATGCCACCGCAGCCGAGCTTGCCGAGGCGGGGCATGAATTCCAGGCGGAAGTTCTCAAGGCCGGACAGGTTGCCGGCGCTGATGACGGCCCGGTTGTTCGTCTTGTAAACCTCATAATTGATACAGCCGTTAATATCCGAGCAAGCGATATTCACATCGAGCCGATGTCCGACAGGGTGCGAATCAGGTACCGGCTGGACGGCGTTTGCTTTGAAAAAGACAATATCCCCAAAAATATGCAGGCGCCATTGATGACGCGTCTGAAAATCCTTTCGGGTATGAACATTGCTGAAAGGCGTGTTCCGCAGGATGGCCGTATTAAACGAACCATAGGCAATCAGGATGTTGATTTCCGCGTATCCGCTCTGCCGGGTAACCACGGCGAAAGCGTCGTGCTTCGTATTCTGCGACCCGATGCCGTCAATATCGGTATTAAGGCACTCGGTTTCGAAGCCGATGACTATGACCGCTTCCAGAAAATCATCCGCAGACCCAATGGCATATTCCTTGTAACAGGCCCGACGGGCAGCGGGAAAACGACCACGCTTTACGCCGCTTTGCAGGAGCTTAACAAGCCCGACAAAAAAATCATTACTGCCGAAGACCCCATCGAATACAGCTTCGCCGGTATGAACCAAGTACAGGTCAGGGAGGACATCGGTCTTACATTTGAAAAGATACTGCGTGCTATGCTGCGCCAGGCGCCGAACGTGATTCTCGTCGGCGAAATTCGTGACGGCATCGTTGCCGACGTCGCTATTCAGGCGGCACTTACAGGTCACCTGGTATTCAGCACGCTGCACACCAACGACGCCCCAAGCGCGATTACGCGTCTGGTTGATATGGGCGTCAAACCCTTCCTTGTCGCAAGCTCGATTCAGGCCATTATGGCTCAGCGATTACTGCGAGTAATATGTAAAAACTGTAAAACCGTTGATAAGGACCCCGACCCTCATTATCTTCGCCTGCTGAATATTACCCCTGAAGACCTCAAAACTAACTCGATTTACAAAGGCGCCGGCTGCAGCCAGTGCCAGGGCATCGGCTACAAGGGGCGTAAGGGTATATTTGAAATGGTCGAGCTTAACAACGAAGTAAGGGAACTGGCTTTTTCAAAGGCCCCGACGAGTGAGTTGCGGAAGGCCTGCATCGCCAGCGGTATGAGAACACTTATGGATGACGGCAAACTCAAGATATTCAAAGGAGTAACCACGCCGGCGGAAGTCGCGGCTATTGCTCAAATGGAAGGCGTGAGGGCCGATTGATACATTGTTTTTTATCAGGAATTATTAAATGGCAACAGTAAATATTGATAGATTGCTTCAGGCCTGCGTAACTATGGGCGGCTCGGATATTCACATCACGGTCGGCAGACCGCCAGTCTTAAGAATAGACGGCCGGCTGCGCTCGCTCGAAACAAAGGTTCTCGAACCGGATGATACATTCGCTTTGATGAAAAGCATTACGCCTGAACGAAACCAGCAGGAATTTCAGGAAGAGGGCGGCACCGATTACGGTTTTGCCTATGGCGAGCAGTGCCGATTCCGTGTGTCTGTTTTCAAACAAAAAGGCAATGTCGCAATGGTTCTGCGTCTGATTCCGTACAAAATCCTTAGTTTTGAGGAAATCGGCCTGCCCAAGATATGTGCAGCTCTTTGCCGAAGACCGAGAGGCCTTTTCATCGTTACAGGCCCAACCGGTAGCGGTAAAACGACTACGCTTGCAACAATGATCAATTACATTAACGAAAATCTCGACCGCCACATCGTAACCGTCGAGGAGCCAATCGAATATTACCACAACCATAAAAAGTCGATTATTAACCAGCGTGAAGTAGGAATTGACGTTCCAAGCTTTTCAGAAGCCCTTCGTCGCGTGCTGCGTCAGGACCCCGACGTGATTCTGGTCGGCGAATTGCGAGACCTTGAGACAATTGAGGCCGCTGTCCGTGCCGCTGAAACTGGACACTTGGTTTTCAGCACTTTGCACACAACAAGCGCGGCAGGAACGATTAGTCGTATTATTGACGTTTTTCCTGTTGACCAGCAGGAACAAATACGCATCCAGTTGAGCAGTAACCTCATCGCGGTGCTTAGCCAGGCGCTTTGCCCCTTATCCACAGGAAAAGGTCGAGTCGCTGCGTATGAATTTATGGTTGTTACCCCGGCTATCGCAAACCTTATCCGCGAAAACAAAACCTATCGTATCGATTCCAGTATCCAAACCGGCAGAAAACTTGGTATGCAATTGCTGGATGACCATTTGTGGCAACTGTATGAATCCGGCAAGATTACGATGTCGGAAATGCTGGATAAAGCGAGATCGCCGGGCGCTTTACACGATAAGGCAATGGCGCGTCTCAAGACCCTTAAACCACACGAGAGACCTCCGGAAGAAGAGGAAGATTTCGGGCCGGTTCTGCGAACATAATACCTTGTGATTTAAGCGTTTATGTAATGTTCGGGGGTGCAATTGCCAGTCGATGAAAATAATGCGGGGGAATACTCGCTGATTATGCTGTTGTTGAATGGCAGGGGGGTATAAGCTTGAATTTGCAAGATGCTTTTTTTAAGAGCAAATTAAGGTTATGGGACCAAAGCGTTGTCTCGTTAACCGTATGTCCAATTGCTAATTACTTGACATAGCGTTAATTACGACGATATAATGGTATTTGAAGGCAAGGCGAAGGTAAGGGATGAGTTTATGGATAAGATACCGCCAATAGAACAATTAAGAGGCAGACCCATCGGCCGGGTGCTTATGAAGATGGGTTTGCTGACCCGCGAAAAAGTCCACCATTGTCTCGAAGTGCAAAAACAAAGGCAGCAGCAGGAACACAAAAGCATTCCTATCGGAGAGATTTTCGTAGAGCTTGGTCTTGTACAGGAAAAACAGCTGCATATTGCCCTTGCCGCCCAGCGAGGAATGGAATTTATAAACCTGGACGCGGTCGAGGTTCCCAAGAGTGCGCTGGACAAGCTTGCCCCGCAGATGGCAAAGACATATCGGGTTTTGCCCCTTGAATTCAAAGAGGACACAAACGAACTGGTGGTGGCGGTTGACAAGGCCGACAGCTTCCGGGCAACAGACGATTTAAGCACTCTTCTTGGTATGAAAGTTACTGCTAAAATCGTTGACACAAATGCGCTTGAAACGGCTATTGCGAAATACTATCAGCAGAAGGATGAGGGGCAGGGAATAAACGAGTTAATCAGTGAAATTCAGGAAGACGGGTTCCTTGCCGAATTCGCGGGGCGAAACCAGAGTATCGACCTTGATGAACTAAAAGAGCTTTCGGAATCGAACCCGGTAAAGAAGCTTTTGAACCTTGTGCTGATGCAGGCAATCAGGGACAAGGCCTCGGATGTACATTTTGAGCCGTTTGAAAACGAATACAAGATGCGATATCGAATCGACGGCGTCCTTTACGAGATGGTTCCGCCGCCGAAGCATATTGCCGCGGCGCTTAGCTCGAGAATTAAGGTTATGGCAAGCCTGGATATCGCGGAAAGGCGTCTTCCCCAGGACGGCCGTATTTCGCTTACCGTTCAGGGAAACCCGGTTGACCTGCGTGTCAGCGTTTTACCCACCATGTTCGGCGAAAGCGTTGTGCTTCGTATTCTCGACCGCAGCCAGATGCAGTTAGACCTTGAAAAGCTCGGAATCGGGACAGATAACCTGAATGTTGTCCGGCAGCTTATTCACAAGCCCAACGGCATCATAATTGTTACAGGCCCGACGGGCTGCGGCAAGACAACGACCCTATATGCAGCGTTAAACGAGCTTAACGACATCGAGACCAAGATAATCACCACCGAAGACCCGATTGAATACGATATTGACGGCATCATCCAGGTTCAGATGAGGCCGGAAGTCGGGGTTACTTTCGCGAAATGCCTGCGTTCAATTCTGCGTCAGGACCCCGATGTTGTAATGGTCGGTGAAATTCGTGACCTTGAAACGGCGGAAATCGCCGCACAGGCCTCGCTGACAGGCCACATCGTATTCACAACGCTGCACACCAATGACGCGCCGAGTTCCATCGCGCGACTTCTGGACCTTGGTATTGAGCCGTTCCTTCTGACGGCGACGATAGAAGGCATCATCGCCCAGCGATTAGTGAGGAAAGTTTGCGAACATTGCAAGACGCCGTTTTCGCCGACGGAAAGCCAGCTTATGGAGCTTGGACTTTCTCCTGAGGACATCAAGGGCAAACGGTTCTATTACGGCGCCGGATGCGGCAGGTGCAACAATACCGGCTACAGGGGCAGAACGGGCCTTTTTGAAATTATGACTTTTAACGATGAAATACGCGAGCTGATTATGAACCATGCGTCAACAAATGTTCTCAGGACGGCCAGCCAGAAGGCAGGTATGAAATTGCTGCGAGAGGCGGGTTTGTCGGCGATATATAACGGCCTGACGACAATAGACGAAGTCGTGAAGGAAACAATCGCGGAAAGCGAATAACTTATGAATAAAAAATTCATAGGAGGTATTTATGCCGCTGTTTAAATACGAAGCTCTGGACTCGCAGGGAGTGGCGATAAAGAACGAGGTTGAGGCGTTAAGCCAGAAGGAAGCGGTCAGCAAGATAAGAAATATGGGGTATTTCCCCACAAAGGTAACGTCTGTTGGAGGGGGCAAGGCGGCCGCCGCTGCTGGCGCTGTCGCTGCAAAGCCGAAGAGAAGACGCGGGGCGGGCGGCAAGGTCAAAATCAAGGTGATTGCCCAGTTCTCCAGGCAGTTGTCCACACTGCAGGATGCGGGCCTGCCGATTTTGAGGTCGCTGCGAATTCTTGAGGAGCAGCAGAAAGCAGGCACATTCAAGCGTATCATCGGTTACGTCGCCGACGACATCGAAGGCGGCGCGACATTGTCCGAGGCGTTGAGCCGGTTTCCCAGATGTTTCGACCGCTTAATGGTTGGTATGGTCGCGGCAGGCGAGACGGGCGGCGTGCTTGACCTGATTTTGTCCCGCGTAGCCGATTTTATGGAAAAATCAGAGAAGCTCAAAGCCCGCGTCAAAGGCGCTATGATTTATCCGGCAGTAGTTCTTACCGCTGCGATGACGATGCTCATATTGCTGATGATATTCGTTATTCCTAAATTCGAAAGCGTTCTGAAGGAAATGCTTGAGGGGCAGGGCTTGCCCCTGATTACGCAAATCGTGCTGAATGTAGCGCGGTGGATTGCCCAGGATTTCGGCTGGGCAATCCTTATAGGCGTACCGTTCGGGTTTGTTTTCCTGATGCGTCTTATCAGGCGGTTTAAGACGGGGCGATTTGTTCTCGACGCCATCAAAATCCGGATGCCCGTGATGGGTCAGCTCACGCGAAAAGTGGCCATAACCCGCTGGACCAGGACGTTAGGCACGCTTATCGGTGCGGGCGTTCCAATTCTCGACGCGATTAACGTTACCAGCGAAACCGCAGGCAACGAAGTATATGCCAAAATGCTTCTCAACGTTCAGAACTCGATCAGGCAGGGCGATACCTTCGCGACGCCTTTGAAGCAGTCCAAGACGGTTGACCTGATTGTCTCGAACATGGTGGCGGTAGGCGAAGAAACGGGAGACCTCGACAAGATGCTTCTCAAAATCGCGGACAACTACGACGAGCAGGTTGATGTTCTGGTCGCATCGCTGATGCACCTGCTGGAGCCGATAATGATTGTCTGTCTCGGCGGAATCGTGATGGTCATCGTTATGTCGGTGTTCCTGCCAATGATTAAAATTATTACCACGCTGAACGTCGGCGGGTAAAAAATGAATTTTTAGAAACTGCAGTTTAGCGAATATTCAAGGAGAGTAAAATGAAACCGATTAACGGCAATCAAAGCAGGCGGATTGGTTTTACCATTATCGAGCTTCTCACGGTTATGAGCATCATTGTGATTCTCATCAGTTTGCTGGCGCCCGCGCTGAATCGTGTCAGGAGATACGCGACAGACGTCAAGCAGAAGGCGCAATTCCACAGCATAGCCATCGCGCTTGATATGTTTAACGCCGATTTCGATGGCTATCCCGATTCCAACGCGATAGATGACATGGGATATAACTATTGCGGCGCGATGCGCCTCGCGGAGGCATTGGTCGGTCAGGACCTTAAGGGATTCAATCCGAGTTCTAAATTTGAAAGGCAGGGATTTCCCAACAGTGCGGGTTCTTTGACACCGTGGGATGGTATGCCTTATCCGCCATATAATAGCTATGGTGTTACTACAGGTGCTACCTTAGCTCCTTCTGATGGTATTTCAGGCAGTGCCCATTATAATGCAAACCTAAGGTCCCGCAAGATGTATTTAGAGCTTGAACACTCAAACGCATATATGCTTAAGGATATCTACGATTCTGGCACCATATTAAACGCCGCGGCCGGCATTAGTGTTGGGCCTACCGCGACAAGTTTTGACCCCAACACCTATGTTTTGTGCGATTCCTATAATCGCGTTACGAATAAAACCACGGGCAAAAAAATGGGTATGCCAATCCTTTATTACAGGGCGGACCAGGCAAAATATCTGTTTCCTACAAGTAGCACACCGCCTTCGACTATGAAGGGTACGATGTCCGACGGCGCTTATTTTTACACATACAACTTCTATGACAATCAGGCCTTGATTCAAATGGGAATGCCCTGGACATCCAACATATACGTTCACCCCCTGGCATCAACCGGGACAACTATAGACGGTTTTGTTATTGGAAACACGTGTCCACAAACATTTTATAATATTATCCGCGACCCCAAAATCTCGTCTGGCGATAAGCCATACAGGGCGAATTCGTATATCCTGATGTCGGCGGGCTTTGACGGCCAATACGGCTCAAGCGACGATATTTATAATTTCGGCAACTAAAAAAACTCGGCGAGGACCGGTAAACCGGTTTGAAGTCGAAAGGATGATTATGATGAATAATCGCAGGGCGTTTACACTCGTGGAGCTGATAACGGTCGTAATAATCATTGCCGTATTGTTAGGCATACTGCTGCCTTCTATCGCTATGGTTCGCGCAAAGGCAAAAGAGACGGCAGAGAAGGCACAGCTTAATGCAATATCAATGGCGCTGGAGGCCTTCAAGCAGGATTACGGTGACTACCCGCCTTCCGCCGTGTCCTACCAGACGTCCACTTCGACGTCGCCTAACTATTGTGGTACACAAGAACTTGCCGAGGCGCTTCTCGGCTGGGACCTGATGGGTTTTAATACGAGTTCCGCCTGGCGGGCGGATGGCACAGATGGCAGCGGTAACCCGATTTATACGTTTGCGACAGCAAACCTGCAGGCAAGAAAAGGTCCTTATCTCGAACTGGCGACAGCCAACGTGTTTAAGCTTGGCAAACTGTTCAATAACACTGGTACGCTTGCTGATACAAATGTGATTTGCGATGTCTTCAAAGTAAGGAGAACAGTCGATAACGACAGCACAGGCAAACCCATTATGGCCGGCGCTCCGATTCTTTACTACAAGGCAAACACCGCCAACAAAACAATTGACCCGAATTATGTGACGGCGTCGACTTTATTTACAGGCAGGACTTATAATTATCTCGACAATAAGCCATTAATTGACCTCGGAAAGCTCACTGTAAATGGTTCTTCCGGTCTGGCGCATCCTTTTGATTATCCTGTTGGTTCCGGTCCCGATTACCCTGTTTTCTATAACAATACCTACCCCTACAATACTTCCGGATATGGCGGTTCAGGCATTGGCTATGGGATACGAGACCCGAGGATTCCGGTTATTATGCGGCCATACAATCCGGACAGCTATATTTTAATATCTGCGGGGCCTGACGGCTATTACGGCACAGCCGACGACATACACAACTACTAAACGCCGGCATTTGGGCGGTTGATAATACTTATGAAAACGCGCGCTTATAAAACCGGCTTTACGCTCATCGAAATGATTGTGGTGATTGCCATAATTGCCATACTCATCTCGATGGTCTTTACTATCGCCAAACGCATCGACGACCAGAGCAAGGAGCGATTGACAAGAGAGACAATCGCGCTGCTCGGCAACGCCCTCGAACAATTCCGCGACTTCGGATACGAATACAAAGACGCAAATTACGCCGGCCTTGTTTTTCCTCTCGATTGCAACGGCTACTACCTTACGAGTACCTATCCCTATCCGAATCTCCTAAACACACTTCAATACGCTTTATATTCAGCCCCACAGCCCACAATAACCATTTCTGGATGGGCACAGCACGACCCAAATTTTTCCGGCTCTGAGGCATTGTATTTTATCCTGAGACAGATTCCTGATTGCAGGGCGACACTTGATAAGATAGACAAATCTCTTCTGACAAATATCGGAACCGATCATGTTACACCAATAACCATTACCATAGGCGCGTCGCCGGCGCTGCCGTTTACAAGAATCATCGACCCCTGGGGGACGCCTCTGAGATACGATTATTATCCTGAATTTTCTGATTATATTCTCGTTAATCCCGGCGGAAACTGGCCGAATTATGTTACCTATAGAAATTCTGCCAAGAAAAGCTTTCCCGTAATAACGTCCGCCGGGCCGGACAAGCAGTTTGATACGGCTGATGATATATCTAACGTGAACTAAAATGAAAAATAAATGCAAGAATCTTGGTGTAACGCTTGCCGAGATGATGGTTGTCATCGGGATAGCCGCGTTGATGCTCGGCTTAGCTGTCCCTGCCGCCAATGTGCTCCTCAATTCCTTCGAATCCGAAAGCGGCGCAAAATCGATAATCAGTTCGGCTATGGCCAGCGCACGCGCCATCGCCTCCAAGGAGCAGTGTTATGCAGGAATACGTTTCCAGAAACGCTACGACCCTACTAACCCCGACCCCCTCAAGGCCTCGCAATATATAATATTCATCGTCAATGAAACAGACAGAGACTTATCGGGCAATCTTGCCAGTGGTTTCCGCGCTGTTAAAGGAATCCAGCCAATTAAGCTGCCCGATTCGATTGGCGTTATGGACATGGTAGTCCGAACCAATTGGGGAACGACATGGCAAGCAGCATCATCTCAATCCATCGGAGCTCAGCCAATCAATAATGATATGTATATCAACACACTTCCAGAAGTTAACGATACCACTACATTCTCAATTATTTTTTCGCCTTCGGGCAAACTTGTCGTCCACGAGGTTCGTGTAAGAAACAAAGACGGGGTGTTCAGAGCGGATAATAGCAACACGGATAAAACTGAGCACTCGATGGATGACATCTTTAATTCTCAATCAAACATTGCCTATTACCAAATCGGTATGTTTATTCAGGATGATTACGCTTATCTCGGTTATGGCGCTGAATTCAGCCGAAACAGCTTTATTATTTACGATACCAAAAAATTCAGGCAGGCATACAACAACGGCATCCCGTATTCCGGCTATCTCAACCAGTTGAAACAGATTTATATAAATCCTTACACAGGGACAATCATTAACTAAAAATGAGCATCCAAATAAACAATCGACAATCGGCAATCGACAATCGGCAATTTGCCATGGGCTTCTCCCTAACCGAGGTTCTCATTGCCGTCGGGCTGCTGGCGGTTGGGATGCTTTTTATCGCGGGGGCGTTTCCCGTGAGTATTCATTTTACGACGGTTGCCACCGAGCGCACCATCGCCCCGATAGTCGCCGACGAGGCCTTCGCAAAGATAAAACTTTACGGCGGCATTAGCTATATTAGTACTGCTTCCAATGCCGAGTTTGCGTATCCATCAACGCCGACATCCGACCCCAATTCCAAGCAATACTGGTGGTCTGCTATATTTCGAAGTATTGACATTAACGACGTTCAAGTTACCGTTTTTGTTTCCCGCAGAGTCGGGAAAAATACGGCATACTATATGCGGGGATCGAATAGTCTCGTATCCTCATCAAGGCCGGTTCCTGTTTTCGTATCTGTATCTGCAGGCGGCACGGCGGATGAGCTTTTGATAAATGACCCTTTGGTCCCGTCTAATTTTATCAATGACGGCTACACCATTTTGGATGATACAACCGGCAATATATATCGTGTTCTCGAAAGATACTCTGCCAGCCCAAATGTGATTCGGCTGGACAAAAGCTGGCAGGGGGTTCCATCAAAGGTCTGGGTCGTTCCGCCTCCCGTTAATAGCGGCCGATACCCCTGTATTGGTGTCTATCAAAAGGTTATGCGCTTCTAATTTTGCTTATGAACGAAATAC
Source organism: Sedimentisphaerales bacterium (assembly GCA_050012515.1). Taxonomy (GTDB): domain Bacteria; phylum Planctomycetota; class Phycisphaerae; order Sedimentisphaerales; family Anaerobacaceae; genus Fen-1362. Next base: position 136,362 of record JBEKHA010000003.1, read on the forward strand.
GAAATACTAAATACGAGCGACGAGGTTTCACCCTCATCGAGCTTGTCGTCGCCATAGGGGTAATGGCGATGGTGGTTGTCTTTGCCGGCACAGTTTTCAAAACCAGTATCGCCGCATACCGCGTCGCCACTGCCCAGGCCGAGATTATGCAGAAATTCCGCGCCATTACCGACCAGTTGAACAACGATTTCAGGGGCCTCCGCAAAAATGCGCCGCTGTTTATATGGTTTCAACTGGACCCCAATGACCCTAATAAGAGATTAGACCAGATTATGTTTTTCGCCGACGGCGATTTCCAGTCGGTAGGCCAATGGGCAAATAAGACAATCGTCGGCAATCTTGCGAGAATCCAGTATGGTCAGGCACGCAGCTATGACTATCGCTGTAAATCACCAAATGACCCCCAAAACCTCCACGGCAATTACCGCCTTCTTGCCCGACGGCAGCAAATCTCAACCACCGAAACCGACCTCAACTCCTGGCCCGACCAGGTTAACTTTCTTAACCCTAATAACGCTTTCAATTTGTATAACAACGATTTGTATGAGTACGACCGTTTTTCCCTGTCGCAGTGGCAGGCGCTAACAAACGACCTTACAAGCGGCCCTGCTAATGTCAACCAGATAATCACTGCCTGTTTTACCTCAAGACCGGTAGTTGACCTGGTTGACACAAACGACCCGCATATGCTGATGGCCGAAAAGGTGGGCAGTTTTTCTGTTCAATGGAGTTACGCATATATTAATGCGGGCCAGGAATATATTTACTGGTGGCCGAGCATCGACCCCTGCAGCAGCGGCAACACTACCTATTCCGATTTTGGCTCATCGGGTATGAATACGAATCTCAATCCATTCGGCTTTTACTTTAATACAGTTGCCCCATTCCCTTTAATTGCAAACTGGTTTTCGTATGCTACGGCAACAGGTTTCTACTATCCAGTAATAAAACCTGTGTATCCACAGGCGTTAAAATTCACCTTCACGCTGTACGATTCACAAGGCGTGTTCAAGGATGGCCAAACATTTACCCATATCGTTTATCTGGGCGACTAAAATGGACTCAAGACAGATATCCGAAATACGAAATACGAAATACGAAATGCGAAACGGCTCGGCGATTATTCTGGCGGTCGTTCTGACAACATTGTTGGCAATCATAGGCGTTCTCTTTTTGTTTTCCTCCCGCGTTGACTCCGTCGCCACATCAGCCGTGGGTGATAACCATGACCTCAAATTGGCCGTCGATACCGTTGTCGCGCAAATATCGGAAGTTCTTACTAATAACGTCCCTCGTGTTGACGCAAACGGCATATATTACGGCACATATTACAATTACCCCGACGACAATAGCCCCTGGCTGGCCTCATTAGAGCCAAACGATTCGGGCTTATGGCCTCACATTACCGATTTATATTACCAGTTTGGTTCTTACCAGTTCGGTTCCGTTGCCTATGGCCGTTCGGCCGGCATTATCTATGACCATAGCGACACGGCAGTAAACAGCACGCCGGCATTCTGGTCTATGGCCGATGCCGATGGCGACGGCGTCAGCGATTCGATGTGGGTGCAGATTCAGGATGTGAATTCGAGCAAAGGCAAGCCCATCTACGCCGCCATTCGCATAATCGACAACGGCGGTATGCTCAATGCCAACACCGGCTACTGGTTCAATGTCAACGCCGACCCCAATTACACCAACGGCTCAAGCCAGACGCAAATCAACCTCCTCGCGCTGGCCCAAAGGCCCTACGATATTTTAACACCAGCCCAAATTCAGGCCAATGCGGCCAATCTTGTGCAGTATCGCTGCGGCGGCTCAGGCCCAAACGATATCACCTCTTACACCAGCAACGTCGTCTGGCAATATGGTATGCCTAATGGAAGCTATACTCCCTTTGACATTTCTGATGAGCTTGAAATGCGTTACCGTTTTGTGATAGACCAGAACGATACATATACAAGATGGAAATCCTGGGACAAACAATTCGATTCACCGTCCAGGACGCATCCCTTCGACACCGTAACTGGTTATTCTCTGAATGGCTGGTCTTCCTATGTCAACGACGATAATGTTTACTTCGACGCCAACTACGCCTATCGCCACATCGTCACGACTCACAACATGGACAGGATTATCAACCCCAATGGCAATAAAATGTTCAATATCAACTCACCTCTTACATTTGACGTTAATTCAATTTCCAAGGCTGTTCGTGCTGCCCTTGACCCCTGTGTTTTTCCAAGTGCTGACGTGGCACAAATCACCGCAAACCTGATGGATTACATCGATGGCCCTAATTATCCTGTAGGGGACCCAAGGTATAACCCCAACGACGCGGTCACCGTCGTTTATGATGACAGCAATACTCCGCATTTTGGCTTCGAAACACCCTGCGTTTACATATCAGAAATCGCCGAGAACTTTTATAAACCTGCCGGCCTCAACGACCCTAACTATAATCCTCTCGACCCTTGCGCAGTATATCGTTCTTACGCCATAGAACTATTCAAGCCATACTTGCAGGACGACGACCCAAACGGATGGAAGCTCCGCATTACAAATACAGACGGGTCATCTTCTGATATTAATATAATCTGGACCGGCACAAAACAGTTTCATGTGCTGGCAAATATTGACCCAAAGGCAGATATACCAATCGATGGGTTAAATTCAGATACACAGAATACTACTGACATAAACTTCGGCCCGCTAAGCACTATAAAACTTTGCCGGGACGTAAATGGTGTTCCTGTTCCTGATATAGTTGATGAGTTAACCGTCCCCGATGTTGGTGTAAACGGAAGCGTTTGGATGGTGCTGAATCCGAGCAGTTCCTCGCCGTACAGTTTTGAAAGAGATATAACCGTTAACAGGTGTATCAGGCGGATTTTGAACCCGAACATAACCGTGCCTATACTTGGCGATAGCAATGGGCACAGCTTTGTCGCTACCGGCACACCAATGATTCAGGCGCACCCGGCAAATAAACCATTTACAGACATCGGCGAAATCGGCCAGGTCTTATCCTGTGATATGATTTCGATCGACCAAAGCAGTGCGGAAGCATCAGTTCGCATTAATATTGCGGACCCGAACTTCCAAAATCTTTTCAAATACCTGACAGTGATGGACCCAAACGACCACAACCAGCCGGTCACTGAGACCCGAATCAAAGGCAGAATCAATATCAATACCGCTCCGTGGTTTGTCCTGGCTCAACTGCCCTGGGTCTCTTATAACACCACGAATTATGACCTTGCCCGCTCAATCGTTGCCTACCGTGATAAGACAATCGCTCCAGACGGCTTCGACTATTCAGGCCGTTCAGGCCCATCAGGTTTTAGAAATATCGGCGAACTTATGAACGTCAGCATTGACACCAACAGTTTGGACAGGATGAATTATTACGTAGGCAACCCTATCCCCATCGGCTTAGCGACGCTTTCGCCCACGGACTGCAATGGCGACGCATTTGAAGAGCGGGATGTTATTTTTGACCGAATCAGTAATCTGATTACAGTTCGCAGTGACGTCTTTACGGCCTATATCCTCGTCCGCATCGGCACCAACGGTCCCCAAAAACGGGTTATCGCTATTTTCGATCGAAGCGAAGTACCAACGAAAAAAGTAAAAATTCTTGCCATACAACAAGTGCCGGACCCGCGTTGATTTTTTTACCACTAAGACACCAAGACACAAAGTTTTATTCTTAGTGTCTTAGTGACTTTGTGGCAGAATAAATCAGCAATCAGAAATCAGAAATTACTTAAGAATGTCAAGCATCTCTGCATACACCTTCTTATTTGCGCCAAGGGTCATGAATTCCTGTCCCGCGTACTTGTCGAGGTCGAGCGGGAAAAGCTTATTGCCTTTCCAGTCGCTTACGATTGCCCCCGCAGATTCAGCTATCAAAACGCCAGCGGCCACGTCCCAGATTTTCGGCGTGACGAAAACTATTCCGACAAGAGAACCTTTCGCTAAATACGCGAGTTGCAGGCACGAGCTGCCCAGGGTGCGCGACCTCGCCTTTCCCATAAGCGAGATTACCCATTTCGGCACGCCGTTATCGAAGAAGCTGTCGGTTCCGACGCTTGAGAATCTGTCGAAGCCGTCGTCGCCCGCGCTGATTCGCCTGTTATTCAGCCGGGCCTCACCGCCTTTTATTGCCGTGAACGTCGAATCCGTCGCCGGGTCATAAATAACTCCAACAACCGGCTCACCCTCATACATCGCCGCAATCGATACCGAAAACAACAGCATCCCTTTTGCGAAGTTGGTCGTTCCGTCAATGGGGTCGATTACCCACCATACCTTTTGGCTTCCCCTCGGCGGCTGCTTGAACATCTTGCCTTTTGGGCCTTCCTCGCCTATAAACCCGTCATCAGGATATGTTTCCTTTATCCGGTCGATGATTATCTGCTGGCAAATCGTATCCGCCTGCGTTACGAGCTGGTCCGGCCCTTTCACCGACACCTTGATATAACTCGCCTCTTCCATCGCCCGTTGTCCCGCCAATCGGGCCGCGACCTCCGCGGTTTCCAGCATCCTGCTCAAATCTTTCTGCTCAAGTCCCATATATTTTTCCTTTCTTGACGCAATCTGAGAATGCCGGTATTGTAACGCCCTTATGGAATCAGGCCAACAACCAATCTTGCCGAAGTTGTTTTCGCGTGCTACCGCCAATCAGCGGCTGATTGCGGCCGCCGTTTTTCTTGTCATTGCCGCCGGCTTTACTCTTGGCTGGCTTATGGGCCAATTCCAGTTCTCTTTATATCCTTATCCCTGCGGTTTTAAGCAGCGTTATAACCTGCCTTGCCCGACCTGCGGTATGACCACCGCCGTCATCGTTTTTTCCCACGGGCATATATGCGACGCCTTTTACGCCCAGCCAGCCGCGGGATTTTTCTGCTGTTTGGCGACTTTAATCGCATTTTTTGCTTTTCTTGTTGCCAGTTTTGGAGTATATTCACCGTTACTTGAGCGGCGGCTTGCATCGCTGAAATTGCGATACATCCTCGCCGCGTTGTTTTTGATTTTGGCCGGCGGCTGGGCTGTAACGCTCACAAGAGCGATAGCACAGAACCGCGGCAATTGAAGGTGTTGAGGTAAAGTGAAACCGAAAAAGGCAAAATCTAGTATCAGGATATGCTCGTTTTGGCCCGCCGTATTATTTTGCACGGGCCTGCCGCTGGTCCTGTTTTACGCCGGCTGTGATGCCGCGGGTTTGGTATCCGTCATCAGCACCCCGACTTCTTCCGAAGCAGGCGCTTCAGCTGAATACGACCTCTCAAAAGATAAGGACCAGAAAATTCTCGTCTTTGTTGACCAGCCCGCTTATCTAAGCGCCTATCCCAACCTGCGATTCTATATCACTGATACGACAACCAAAATTCTTCAGGACAAAGACAGGGCCAAGATACCGCCATTGCTATTTATCAGTTATCACGCGCTTGCCGATTTGCGGGCCGCAACGCCTGATTTTTATACGCTTTCCCCGGTGCAGGTTGGTGAAAAACTTGGCGCAGACCTGGTCTTGGTCGTTACTATTACCGACTGCAAAATCCGCGATATACCAGAGGGCGGCTACGTTGCCGGCTCACTCGATGCTTATGCGACGCTTTACAGGGTCTCATCAGGCGAAAAGCTCTGGCCGACCACCGAAAACTCACGTCTTGTTCAGGTGGGGTTCGAGTCAGAGCGGCGGGGTCGGGACGCTGCTGTTGTCCGTCTGGCCGCCGCCGCTTCGCACTGTGTTACAAGATATCTTTATAATTGTCCAAAAACCGGTTTCAAAATATCAGACGAAAGAACCGCCTCGGGGTGGTGAAACCGATAAACCAAATTTTACCTGAAACTCTTTTTATAAAGGATGATTCAATGATAAAGGTTCTAATTACAGACAAACTTGCACAGGAAGGTATCAACCTGCTTAAAGCAATGTCCGACGTCGAAGTTACTGTCAAGACCGGTATAAGCGAAGACGAGCTGGCAGGCATAATCGGCGGCTACGACGGCCTGATTATCCGCAGCGCAACCAAGGTTACCGCGAAAGTTCTCGCCAATCCAGGCAGATTCAAAGCCGTTGCCCGAGCGGGCGTCGGTATCGATAACGTTGACGTAAAAGAAGCGACCCGCAAGGGCGTCCTTGTTATGAATACGCCCGGCGGCAACACCCTCAGCGCAGCCGAGCACACTATGGCGCTGATGCTTGCGATGAGCCGACACGTTGTCCCCGCCTGTAATTCGCTTAAAAGCGGCGCATGGGACAGGAAACAATACGAGGGTAATCAGCTCAACAACAAGACCTTAGGCATAATAGGCCTGGGCCGAATCGGTATGGCTGTCGCTAAAATGGCCACCGGTTTCGATATGAAGATTCTCGGCTATGACCCCCTTGCTGTTCCGCCGGAAGCCGAAAAGCTGGGCGTCGAAATCACAGACAAACTCGAAAGAATCTTCAAAGAGGCGGATTACATCACCGTTCACGTTCCCAAGAACGAGCAAACGCTCAATATGATTAACACCGAGCAGTTCAAAATGATGAAGCCGACCGTCCGCTTAGTCAACTGCGCACGAGGCGGCATCATTAATGAAGACGCTCTTTACACGGCGCTGGCCGAAAAACGCATCGCGGGTGCTGCCCTCGATGTTTTCCCCAAAGAGCCGCCGGAAAATATGCGGTTCAAGGAATTCGCTAATTGCCTCGTTACCCCTCACCTCGGCGCAAGTACCGAAGAGGCCCAAATCGAGGTCGCTGTTGAGGCCGCCCAGATACTTGTAAATGCTTTACGCGGCGATTCCATCAGAAATGCCCTCAACGCGCCATCGACTGCCGGTGCTGTGCCTCCGCTGGTTCTCAAATATGCCGAGCTTGCCCGTCGAGTAGGGGTCGTTCTCAGCACTCTCGCTCCCGGCGTCATCAAACAGGTCCAGGTCGAATATCGCGGAGCTATCGCTGAAATGCCTCTCCAAGCCGTAACGCTCAATTTCGCAATAGGTCTGCTCCAGAAGCATTTCGAGATGCCGCTGAACCTGGTCAACACTCCCGTCCTGGCTAAGGAACGAGGCATCAGTATCGACGAAACTAAAAACTCGACGCCGAAAGACGTCGCTTCCAGCTTCTCCGCCAAGGTTGTTACCGACAAGATTACTCGCACCATCACCGGCTCGGTCTTCGGCGAAAAGCTGCTGCGAATCATCGAAATAGACGGCTTCAATGCCGAGATAACCCCGCAGGGTGCGGTCGTCATTATTTTCAACGAAGACCGCCCCGGCGTCATAGGTCATCTTGGCACGGTGCTGGGCAAGCACAAAATCAACATCGCAACTATGGGCGTCGGCCAAAAGCTCGACCTGCAGAAAGCCGTCCTTGCTGTCTCGCTCGATAAGGCGCCTGATGATGCTACAATCAGCGACCTTCGCAAACTCGACTTCGTTAATGAAATTTATGTCTGCCAGCTTGACTAACTTCGCAGACGTGGAAATGAAAAACGAATCGGCAGCGACTCGACGGGGCTGTGCTTAATGGCCGGCGAACTGATTATTACCGTTAGCGGTCTCAGGGGTATTGTCGGTGAAAACCTCACCCCGCAAGTCGCTGCCGATTATGGTCGCGCGTTTGGTTTATTCCTGCGCTCGCGCAATCTCAATGTTGAAAAACTTGTTGTCTGCCTGGGCCGTGACTCTCGGCCCAGCGGGCAATCTCTCGCTGATGCCGTAATCTCAGGCCTTACATCCGTCGGCGTTAGCATCATTAACCTCGGTATTGTCACCACACCTACCGTCGGCATTATGGTCAGGCATCTCGCCTGTGCTGGCGGCGTAATCATTACCGCTTCTCATAACCCTTTGCCATATAACGGCGTCAAACTGCTCCTTGATAATGCTATGGCGCCGCCTCCCGATGTAGCGGAGCAAATCAAAATTTGTTTTGAAATCAGAGATTTCTTTTCAGACGACCCGCCAAAAGCGGGCAATATCTCCGCAAATAACGAAGCTGATGATATCCACATTGCCAAGGTCCTTCGCATCGTTGACCAAAAGGCAATCGCTAAAAAACAATTCAAAGTCGTCCTCGACAGCGTAAATGGAGCAGGGGGGCGGCCGGGCGTAAAATTGCTTACGGCTCTCGGCTGTAAAATCACCCCCGTAAATACCGACCCCACCGGCTTATTTGCGCATCCGCCCGAGCCAACCGCCGAAAATCTTATGTCGCTTTGCGACGCCGTCAAAAACGCGCGAGCCGATATCGGTTTCGCACAGGACCCCGACGCCGACCGCCTCGCAATTGTCGATGAGACGGGCGCATACATTGGCGAGGAATATACCCTGGCTCTTGTTGCCAAACTTATATTCAGCAGGCAAACCGGCAATGCTGCCGCCAATCTCTCAACCTCCCGTATGATTGACGACATCGCAAAATCAGCAGGGGGACACGTCATCCGCACCCCGGTCGGCGAAGCAAACGTCGCCTCCGCTATGCTCAAGAATAACTGCATCATAGGCGGCGAAGGCAACGGCGGCGTCATCGACCTCCGCGTCGGCCCTGTCCGCGATTCTCTCGTCGCTATGGCATTCGCCCTGCAATTGCTCGCACAGACAGGCAAAACCGTTAGTCAGCTTGTTGGCGAAATACCGCACTACTCAATGACCAAATACAAATTCCCCGCCGACAAGGCAAAAGTCAAACGCATCCTCGACGCCGTTAAAAAACTTTTCCCCGATGCCAAAGTTGACTCTTCAGACGGCTTCCGTTTCGATTTCCCCGACGCATGGATTCACATCCGCTCAAGCAACACCGAACCCATCGTCCGCGTCATAGCCGAAGCAAAAGATAAAGCTGCCGCGGCCAAATATATCGACGCCGTTCTCAAAATCGCCCAAAAGCCGGGTTAAAAACCCCTTAGCTCCCACCTGTCGTCTTTAATCAGGAAAAGCTGAAATTCTCCCTTGAGCAGCTTGCCCGCGAACGAAAGTTGCTGTTGATTTTCGTCCTCTTTGATTAGACGGTATGTTCCGCAATCGGCTATTTCCACTCGACCTTTGCCCTTGTTTACACTGCCCTCGTAGTTGAGGAATTTAAGCGGGTGGTCGAATATCTTCACCGCCTCAATCGCCTCTTTCCCCCATTTTTGTGGCGGCTCAGCCAGCCGATATGTTTCCAGAATTCCGTCCCGCTCCAGCATCAAATCCCAGTGCGTCGGCTCCAATTCTTTCTGGTGCCTCTGAACGACAAATCTCTTCGGTTTTTCCATAGCCGCTGCTCTATATTAAAGTTTTAATCCTGCGATGAACAAGTTGATAAATCATAACAAAAAATTCTTGCATTTGCCGAAGATATCTAATAAAATTCACGCCCTTCCAGTACTGTTTATTGTTGTGAGCATTTCGCCGCTCGCCAATATCTGGGTGGGTTTTTGAAAGGTTGTTGTGGACTATTATTATGCTTGATAAATTTTTTAATCCGAAATCAGTTGCTATCGTCGGCGCCTCACGCCAAAAAGGTAAAGTCGGCTACGAAATCCTCCATTCTATGATTGAAGCTGGCTTCCCCGGAACAATCTATCCCGTCAATTCTCAGGCCGACGAGGTCGAGGGGCTTAAGTGTTACCCTTCCCTTACTTCAATTGGACAGATACCGGACTTGGTAATCGTTGTCGTCCCGGCCAAGGTGGTTGCCGCCGTTATGCAGGAATGCGCCACCATCGGCATAAAAGCCGTGGTTGTAATAACAGCCGGCTTCAAGGAAATTGGTGAGGAAGGCCGAAAGCTCGAACAACAAATCGTCCAGATTGCAAGGCAGGCCGGAATACGAATCATCGGCCCAAACTGCCTCGGCCTCATCGTCCCAGCCAGCAAACTCAACGCCAGTTTCGGCGGCACTATTCCCGTCGTTGGTTCTACCGGCTATATGTCTCAGTCCGGCGCGCTGCTTGCGGCCATTCTCGATATGGCCAACGCCAACGGTATTGGCTTCAGCAAGCTCGTCAGTATAGGCAACAAGGCCGACGTTGATGAAATCGATATCATCGAGGCCTTCGCAAATGACGACGATACCAAGGTCATCGCCGGTTATCTCGAAAACATCACCGACGGAAATACCTTTGTTCGCATCGCAGAACAAATCTCCCAGAAAAAACCAATTCTTCTTATGAAGGCAGGTGTTACCGCCGCGGGCGCAAAGGCCGCCTCCTCGCATACCGGCTCGCTTGCAGGCAGTGAAACCGCCTACGAAGCCGTCTTCGAAAGGGCGGGCGTCATTCGCTGCTTCTCAATCAAATCACAGTTCGATTTTGCCCAGGGGTTCGCTTATCAGCCCCTGCCCAAAGGCGCATCAGTGGCCGTTATCACCAATGCGGGCGGTGCAGGTATTATGGCTGCCGACGCCATTGAAAAACTACAGCTCACCTTCGCGAAATTAACCGACCAAACCCAAAAACGCCTCGCCGCAAAGCTTCCCGCCGCGGCCAATTTCCACAATCCCATTGATGTCCTCGGCGATGCTCTCCCCGACCGTTATGAATTTGCCATTGACGTAGTCCTCGACGACCCCAATGTCGATGCGGTGTTGATACTACTTACGCCGCAGGCAATGACCGACGCCACAGGAACGGCTGAAGCTATTGTCAGTGTCATGAAGAAAAAACCAGGCAAACCTGTCTTCGCCTGTTTCCTCGGCGCAGAAAAAGTTGCCAAAGGAAACATCATTCTCAGGGACAATAAAATTCCGCAGTATGATTCCCCCGAGGCCGCCGTTCTCACCATAAAGGTTATGGTTGATTACGTTCGATGGAAGGCAAGACCGAAACGTATCGTCAAACTCTTCTCCGTCAATCGCCACAAAGTTGAAACCATCCTCCAGAGAAATCTCAGACAGGGAACCCGTCAGATCGGCGAGGCCGAATCGAAGGAAGTTCTCGAGGCCTACGGCTTCGTAACGCCAAAGGACGCCGTCGCGAATACCGCCGTCCAGGCAGCGAACATCGCCGACCAGATCGGCTACCCTGTCGTCCTCAAAATATGGTCCCCAGACATAATTCACAAATCAGACGTCGGCGGCGTCAAAGTCCACCTCGAAACCGCCCAGGAGGTCATGGACGCCTTCGACCTGATGATGTTCAGAATCCCCAAAAAACTTCCCAACGCCAAAATTCTCGGCGTTCTTGTCCAGCAAATGTGCGGCGGCGGCAAAGAGCTTATCCTCGGTATGAACCGCGACCCGCATTTCGGCCCCCTTATGATGTTCGGCATGGGCGGTACTATGGTCGAGGTTATGCATGACGTGGCATTCTATCTCGCGCCGCTTACCGCTGAGGAAGCCAAACAAATGCTCGTCAGCACAAGAACTTATAAAATGCTTACCGGCGCAAGGGGACAGAAGGGCGTTGATATCGACGCTGTCGCTGAAGCCCTGCAGCGCCTCTCTCAGCTTGTTACCGAATTCCCGGAAATTCAGGAAATGGACATCAATCCCTTTATGGTCGGGCCGGCAGGCACAACACCCGTCGCTGTCGATGCCAGAATAAGGGTGGAAAAAGCTTAAAACAGGAAAATTTATTATGGCTGATTTTGACTGGAAAGAAAAATACAAATCAAAAGTAACAATCGCCGATACTGCGATGAAGCTCGTCAAGTCTGGCGACAACATCTTCATTGGCACCGCTTGCGCCCAGCCGCAGCACCTCGTCGCCGCGCTCGTTGAGCATTCCGCCCATATCTACGACGCGCATATTGTCCACCTTCTTACTATGGGCAACGCTCCCTATACAGGCGAAAAATACCGCGAAAAATTCAAAATGAACTCGTTCTTCATCGCCGACAATGTCCGCGAAGCGTTCGGCAAAGGCATCGGCGATTATTCCCCTATCTTTCTTTCCGAAATCCCCAACGAATTCGAAAGCGGCAGGATTCCTCTCGACGTCGCGCTTATATCTGTTACGCCGCCAGACGTCAACGGTCTCTGCTCCCTCGGCGTTTCAGTCGATATTGTCAAATCCGCTGCTTCCAACGCCAAATACGTCATCGCACAGGTCAACTCCCGTATGCCAAGAACTTTCGGCGATTCCTTTATCCACGTCAACAACATTGATTGCCTTGTCCCCTTTGACGAGGACGTCTTCGAAATCACCGTCCCCGAAACAGACGACGTTATGCGGCGCATCGGCGAAAATATTGCCCGCCTTGTCGAAGACGGCTCAACTATCGAATGCGGCATCGGACGAATTCCCCAGACGCTCGCAGAATACCTCAAAGATAAAAAAGACCTCGGCATCCACACCGAAATGTTCAGCGACTGGATTATCGACCTTATCGAATGCGGCGCTATTACCTGCGCCAAAAAAACCGTCAACCACGGCAAAATCGTCGCCAGTTTCTGTATGGGCACCAAACGCCTTTATGAATACATCAACAACAACCCCTTCTTCGAGTTTTACCCCTCCGAATATGTCAATGATCCCCACCTCATCAGTCAGAACGAAAAAATGATTGCCATCAACGTCGCTCTTGAAGTTGACCTTACGGGCCAGGTCTGCTCCGATTCCCTCGGCTATCGCTTCTACAGCGGCATCGGCGGACAGGTTGACTTCACCAGAGGCGCAGCCAAAAGCAGGGGAGGTAAAGCCATTATCGCTATGCCCTCTACCGCACGCTCCGGCGAAATAAGCAGAATCGTCCCCCATCTCGCCGAAGGTGCTGGCGTCGTTACCACACGCGGCGACGTCCATTACGTCGTTACCGAATACGGCATCGCTTATCTCCACGGCAAATCAATCCGCGAAAGGGTCCTCGACCTCATCAATATCGCCCATCCCAAGTTCCGGACCGAGCTTATCCAGGCCGCCAAGACACACAAATACATCTACGCCGACCAGATTGAGCTTGATTGGGACAAAGTCAGGTATCCCGCCGAGCTTGAACGCTATGACACCCTCCGCGATGGCACCCAAATCTTCTTCAGGCCCGTAAAGCCCAACGACGAGCACGACCTCGCCGATATGCTTTACTCCCTCAGCGAAAAATCTGTCCAGACAAGGTATATGACCCATACAATGGCATTTCCCCACAAGGATGTCCAGCAGCTCACCAACATCAACTACCAGAAGGATGTTGCTATCGTCGGCGTTGTCCCCGGTCCTTCGGGCGACGAGCATATCGTCGCTATGGCCCAGTACTTCCTCGACCCCAAAACCCAGTCCGCCGAAGTCGCATTTGTCGTCCACGACGAATGGCAGCAAAAAGGAATGGGCACCTACCTGCTTGATTATATTTGTAAAATTGCCAAGCAGAGGGGCGTCAAGCGGTTCTTCGCGAAAGTTATGCCGAGCAACAAACCGATGCTCGCCATATTCCATAACTCCGGCTATAAGGTTAACACCACTTTCGACGGCGAGGTTTACAATATATCCTATGACCTTGCCTGACGGGAGAATCTGATTGTGAGCGATAAACCCGCTGCCTTTATTTATTCGCCCCGGCTCGAAGAAATTTCATATCCGCCCGAGCATCCTTTCAATACGACGCGGGCAAAAAAAGTCCGCGAAGTCATAAACTCAATGGGCTTGCTCTCTGCGTCTGATAGAATCGAAGTCCCTCCCGAACCCGCCGACCGAATCGTCCTCAAAAAATTCCACACCGCCCGTTATCTGCATACTCTTCAGGACGCCTCAAAGGGTCAGTGGAATTACGAAGCCCTCCAAATGGGTATCGGAACGACCGAATGTCCGGTTTTTAAGGGAGTATATGAATACGCGGTACTGGCAGTTGGAGCGACTCTTACAGCGGCACAGCTCATCCTCGACGGTAAAGTTGATCTCGCCTTCAATCCTTCGGGCGGCTTCCATCACGCCCACCCCGAGCTTGCCGCGGGCTTTTGCTACATAAACGACGTTGCCCTCGCCTGCGAAGTCCTCGCCGAGCAGGGCAAAAAAGTCCTCTACCTCGACGTTGATGTTCATTGCGGCGATGGCGTTACTGCTTTTTTCTATCAGCGTTCCGATGTGATGACAATCACGCTCCACCAGAACCCCAGGACACTTTTCCCCGGCACCGGCTTCGAAAATGAAATCGGCAAAGGCAAAGGTAAGGGCTACTGCGTCAACATACCTCTGCCCATCGGAACCTACGACGAGGCATATATGCTCGCAATCAAAGAAGTGGTACTGCCCTTAATCGGCGCATTCAAGCCCGACGTATTCGTCTTCGAGCTTGGCGCAGATGCCCTCGCGGGCGACCCGCTCGCCAATCTCCGCCTGACAAATAACGTTTACTCTGAAATTATTCACCACCTGCTCACATTCAAAAAGCCCATCCTTATGACCGGCGGCGGCGGCTACAACGTCCCCAATACCGTCCGCGCCTGGGCCCTTGCCTGGTCCGCGCTCTGCGGCGCAGATTCCGAGCTTGACGCCAATATGCTTATGGGCGGAATTATGCTCCAGACCACTGAATGGCACGGCGGCCTGCGCGATAGAGAGCTTCCCGTTAACGCCCAGCAGCGCGATGCCGTTATGCCCGCCCTCACCGCCACTCTCGATACCCTCAAATCAACCCTCTTCCCGCTCCACGGGTTGTAAGATTTTCACTTTTATATTATCCACCGGTGCCGCAATCGGAAATCGGCAATTGCTTAATCCGCAATCTGCAATCCGAAATCCTTTTACTTTTTCACCGGCCCCAAAGGCAATACTACCTTGCCGTAGCATTCGTTCAAAACCTGTGCAAGGCCCGTGTATATGGCGGAGAAGCCGCAGAATATGCCCTCGTAGCCGGCTGCTGTGCCAAGTTCGGCGCTGCTGTTAAGGTCTTTGATTCCCAGCATTACAAACAGCACCGCCAATGACAGGAAAACCACCTGTAAAGCCCTGTTTAATTTCAGTGTGCCGATGAACATTACAAACGTAAACAGGCCCCACATAAACAGATACGCCGCCATTCCTTCTTTTGCTGTGGCGTCCGCCCATCCGAGTTTCGGCGCGACTATGAGCCATACTAACGTGAGCCAGAAAAGGCCGTAGGAGCAGAATGCCGTTGTCGCGAAGGTGTTGCCTTTTTTCCACTCCATTATGCCTGCGATAATCTGGGCGAGTCCGCCGTAAAATATGCCCATCGCAAGAATCATACTGCCCAGCCCGAAAAACCCCGCGTTGTGCAGGTTCAAAAGGACCGTTGTCATTCCGAACCCCAGAAGCCCTAAGGGCGCAGGATTCCCCGTCTTGTCCTTCAGTTCCGTTATGTTTGCGTCCATATCTCTCCCTTTTGAAAAATGTTTCATTTTTCACCCCGCAGTCGTTTGAATTTTGCGGCAGTCTCGCTTTGAGAGACATAGCAAAATTCTTGCGGGGCTTTTAATGGTTATTTGCCTCTTCCTTTTACAAGCGATTCCACAACGGTCGGGTCAGCCAGCGTTGTGATATCGCCGAGGTTCGATGTGTCGCCTTCGGCTATCTTTCGCAGGATTCTCCGCATAATCTTGCCCGAACGCGTTTTGGGCAGGCCGTGAGCGAACTGGATTGCCTCGGGCACCGCGATAGGCCCAATCTCCTTGCGGACGTGCAGAAGCAGTTCTTTTTTCAGCTCTTCGGTTTCCGCGATGCCTTCTTTAAGGGTTACGAAGGCATACAGTCCCTGTCCTTTTATATCGTGCGGAACGGGTGTTACTGCGGCCTCGGCGACCTTCTCATGGCTTACTAATGCGCTTTCAACTTCAGCCGTGCCGATGCGGTGGCCCGATACGTTTACAACGTCGTCGATTCTTCCCATAAGCCAGTAGTCGCCGTCCTGGTCTTTTCGGCAGCCGTCGCCAGTGAAGTACAAATCAGGGAACATCGTAAAATATGTATCGATGAACCTGTTGTGGTCTCCCCACATTGTTCTCATCATCCCAGGCCAGGGTTTGCGTATGCAGAGTTTCCCGCCCTCATTTACGGAGCACATGCTGCCGTCGTCGCGCAGAATAACGGGGTCAACGCCGAAGAACGGCTTGCACGCGCTTCCCGGCTTTATCGTATGCGCCCCCGGCAACGGAGTAATAAGTATGCTGCCCGTTTCCGTCTGCCACCACGTATCGACTATTGGGCATTTACTATGTCCGATTTTTTCGTAATACCAAATCCACGCTTCTGGGTTGATGGGTTCGCCTACGGAGCCGAGGATTCTAAGGGTATCGAGTTTGTATTTGGCGGGCCATTCTTCGCCGAGTCGCATCAGGGAGCGAATAGCGGTAGGGGCGGTGTAGAAAATCGTAACGCCGAATTTGTCGCAGACCTGCCAGAATCGACCTGCGTCGGGATAGGTCGGCACGCCCTCGAACACCAAACTTGTTGCGCCGTTGGCAAGGGGGCCGTAAACGATATAAGTATGCCCAGTTACCCAGCCGATGTCGGCGGTGCACCAGTAAACGTCGTTGTCGTGAACGTCGAAAATGAACTTATGGCTGAGCGCCGCGTGCAGAAGGTATCCGCCCGTGGTATGCACAACGCCCTTGGGCTTGCCCGTTGAGCCGGAGGTGTAAAGGATGAAGAGGGGGTCTTCGGCGTTCATTTTTTCGGGTTCACAGACGTCTTTTGCCTTTGCCATTTCGTCGGTGTACCAGGTATCTCTGCCTGCTTTCATATTGCAGGGTTCTTCACCGACCTTTACAACTATTGCGCCTTCGATACTTGGGGTATTGGCAAGGGCGGCGTCGGCGATGTCTTTGAGCTTTATATGTTTGCCCGAACGCATCGAAACGTTGCTGGTTACGAGCAGTTTGCATTTCGAATCGTTAATCCTGTCCTTGAGTGAGTCGGCGCTGAAGCCGCCGAAGACGATAGAGTGAATCGCACCGATTCTGGAACAGGCCAGCATCACAATCGGCAATTCAGGGACCATCGGCAGGTATATCGCGACACGGTCGCCTTTCTTTACGCCCTTTGATTTGAGCACGTTGGCGAACTTGCACACCTCTTTGTACAGTTGCTCGTATGTGTATTTCCTGACCGCTTTATCTTCCTCTCCCTGCCATATAATCGCGGTCTTCTTCGCCGCGGCTGTTTTCAAATGCCTGTCTAAACAGTTATAAGAAACATTCAATTGCCCGTCTGCGAACCAGGTATGCTCGATTTTGCGATTTTTGGTGTCCCATGTATATTCGAGGCCTTTTGTCGGCTCTTTGAACCACACAAGCGATTTGGCCTGTTCGAGCCAGAACTTATCGGGGGCATTTATTGATTGCTCCCACATCTGCTGATATTGCTTCATACTGCCGATGTGCGCCTTGGCCGCTACTGATGCCGGCGGCGCAAATTTCCTGTCTTCCGTCATCAATGAAGTGATTGCCTTTTTCTCGTTGCCCATATCGCTTCTCCTTGCTCCTCAGGGGGTTTGAAATTGTCAATTGGTTCTATTGAACCTGTTACGCTTAAAACGGCATATTCTTCACGTTGGCTGCCAAATGTCAACAAAAACTTATTATTGGACGGCAGAAAAGCAGAGGGTGGTTTCGATACGAAAAATTTCACACGAAGATTGCGTGGATGCCATTATGGCAGGGGTTTCCGTGTGGTGTTACAAGAGAAGCGGTTATAACGTAAAGTCAAATTAGGGTATGGCACAGCTAAGTTGCACAATATATCCGGCATTGAAAACTTGTAATATTCCCCATAGTACCATGTGCGATCAGAGATATGTCTAATATCAGATTTCCCGACAGAGACCACCAATTTCACCTCATTTTTTATTTGGACGAAGGTATAGTAACTGCCGGTCCTGATTAGTTGGGTACGCATTGGGGGTTGTTCGGGTCGGTGGTGCAGTCAATCAGCCAGTTCTCGGCCAATATTGCGAAGTCGTCCAAATCCACCCTGCAATCACCATTCAAATCGCCGGAGAGCGTAAAACCACATGAGGGGCCCACGAGGGCATTGATTAAGTTTTGGCCGGCAGGAGTGCCCCATCCGGTGCACAGGTCATAGCCGGCGACGGCGTAAAACTTGTTAGGACTGCTGGGACTGGTATTGTTGCCTTCCGTGATGTCATGGAAACAGGAGGTGTAATTGGTTCCGCTGCCAATTGCATAAACGGTAGGATTGATGAATCCGATAGTTGGCCTCCCACCTGCCGCAGTTTGCTGGTTGACCAGCGCGGTAAAGCCTGCCCAAAGCGGAGCCGCGCAACTGGTGCCTTCGGCTTTGTAGTTTAGACCATCGGCCCGGACGTAAACGTTGTAAGCTGTCATGGCAACATCCGGGGTGTTTCGCATCGTCGTTGATCCGTGGTTAGTCGTCATGTTGATGTCCTTTTGCCAACTCGGAATCGAATAATAGGTGCTGATTCCGCCTCCACTGCCGTTGCCGTCGCCATCGTTCCAAACGGTTTCCAAAACCCAGGTGCCGCCCGGACCACTCGTCGTCAAAGTTGTCCCGCCGACTTGTGTGATATAGTTAGTGTCACCTGGAAAATTAATGAGGCCGGTATAAGCATCACGGTCGCCCGATGCGTTGAAGAATGACTGCCCCTGAGCCGCCATCTGCTGAAAAATCTGGTCGGACACCGGGTCGGCCCCCTGACCGGCGCTATACCACGAACAACTCAGCTGCTTGGCCAGATTGTCTGTGGCCATACGGTTAAGAATGTCGTGCCAGTTGCCGGATGGCCCTGCTTCATAAACGATCACTTCGGGTAGTCCCGGCGCCATGGAAATCGCCACTTCTATGTCCAGCGACACCTCGATTTCTCCACCGTTGCCGGTCGAATGTCCGCTGAACCCATCAAGCAGCACATTGGCCAGAGTGATGTTCGGCAGCCCGGTCTGGCTTTCGTAGTAGGTAATATCACTGGCAGTGTAACCATCAAACTCCAGCAGTCCTACAACTTGCCCCGAACCGGTGAGCGACGAATCCGGAACGTACGCCTTGCGAAAGTCGTTGCCCATATAAGTGCCGCTTGGCCCCGCACCGCTATTCGACGCCGCGTTTGTTATATCGGTGATCGGACTTGCTTGAAAATGCGGGCGCGGCAGCGAGTAGTTGTTCAGACCGCTGATGCGCAAAACCGGAACAGCGAGGTCGGGCGATGGCTCGACGTCCGGTGCATAAAACGTACGGGCTTCTGTCGGATGCTGATAGACACGCATCGTGACATTAAAGGCCTTCTCAATATCCGTTGTCGACCCATCCACGTCCAGCAATATGCGATTGGGATGTGTGCCCGTCACAGTCAACCCGTGCGTTTTTGCAAAAGTGACGACCTCCTGATAATCCTGTTCCGTCGGGCCAAACATTTTCGTGAACTGCTCAAGCGTCAGATAATGATGGTAATCGGGACTTGCCGGATTATAAATCCGCTGGAGCAGTTTGGTGAGCATAGTCTGGTTGCGGAGCGGCAATCCGATGGCCAACTGCAGATGTTCCGAACCCGAAAGGTTGCCGACCGGCTGCAATTGCGTCACAATTGCCGGTACCTGACCTTGCAGCTTCTGCGTCCCTGCCGCGTGAGCAATAATCGGCAGAATAAGAACAACCACCGTGAACGATATCAGATTTTTCTGACTATTACCGAATTGCATGATTATTCTCCTTCATTGACTTTTTTTTGTACACTGTTCATACGTTATTTCCCATCACTGTTTGTGTATTTTTTTAAAAAAACTGTAAAAGTTGGGATTTCTTGCTCCGTAGAAAAGCTCTAAAAGTTACCCATTTTAAACTTGCACCCGCATTTTGATTGCCTTATACGGGATTTCCCATTTTAATCTGCTCAGCTACGTCGCTTGGCTTCCTTTCCAATAGCATATCAAATTTGTTACTAAAATTTAACCTTTCTGACTGTTTTTTAGAGATTTACAGTAAGCCACTCTTTACCGGAGACAATATTGTTTACCATGATAGCGTGGATGCCATAGGGTACAAAAATACATACGAGTCCTGAATCATCGTACGGACACTTTGAAATTCCATTGCCATTTACGAACTTACGCCCTTCTTGACGATATATACATAAGGCCTTATTATGCCCCTGCGCTGGTGTTGTAAGCGGGAGGGCGGGAAGCCGGAATATGGCTTCTAACGCCTGTGCGGGTAATGGTTTATGTAAATGGTTCAGTTGGAAAACACGATTAGAAACGTAATGATTAAAACCACAAAACCACAAAGAATTTAAACAAAGTTTTTGTAATTTCAGTGCAATCTGTGAAATCTGTGGCTGAAGGTGAAAGGAGTTTATGCCGGATTTGATGCAGCAAAATAAACAAATGCAGACCCCCGCGGTTTCGCTTTTGCGAAGTAAAACGGCGGGCGTCATTGGCCTTATTGCTATGCTAATTTTTGCCCTTCACGCCAGCACACGTATGGTCGGTGCGGGCGATACATGGGTGGCGCTTGCCTGCGGAAGGCATTTTTACAATCACGGCGTCGATACCAATGAACCCTTCAGCGCCAATTCGCATAGGCAGGGCCCAACAGCCGAAGAGATTGCGACCTGGCCCGACTGGGCACAGACCATTGCCGACAAGGTCAGCATCAATACCCTCAAACATTGGCATCCCACCGGCTGGATAGACCAGAACTGGCTCACACACGTTATTTTCCACTGGCTGGCGTATAAGTCGCCTTTCGCCGATGGTCCGAAACTGTCGTTCAATACGCTTGTGTACTGGAAGTTTGCGATATACATACTTACAGTGATTTGCGTTTATTATACGGGCAGGGTTATGGGCGTTAATCCTGCCTTGTCCGCCGCAGCCGCCTGTGCCGCTATGTTCATAGGCCGCTCATTCCTCGATATCAGACCCGCCGGCTTCTCCAATCTCCTGGTCGCGGTCTTTTTGCTTGTCATGGCCCTGTCAACTTATCGTAATTACCTTTATGTTTGGTTTTTGCTTCCTGTCACGGTCTTCTGGGCAAACGTTCACGGCGGCTACATTTACGTCTTCATTATGCTTACACCTGTTGTTGGAATCCACGTATTGGGCTTACTTTGGCGAAAGCTCGCAGTCAAACTCGAACTTGCTCCTGCCATTCCCGCAATTGCCCCATTACCAGGAACTACTTTACCTGCCCTTTGGCACACCATTGCTGTAGGCCTTCTTGCTTTTATCGCCTCCATCATTTTCAATCCTTTCCACCTCACCAACATTACCCACACCTTCATGATAAGCATTTCCGAAAACGCCGAAGGATGGAGGAATGTTCATGAATGGTGGCCTGCGTTTCGGTGGGATAACCCTGTTGGGACGGCGTTTCCGTTTTTGGTGATGACGGTGACGGGAATAGGGCTGGTGGTGATATGGTTGATAATCCGGTTTTTGGTGCCGAAACAGGTACAGGTAAAGGCGATGAAATCGCAGGCGGGATATCAGCCAAAGCAGTCGAACGGGTTGGCATATACGGTGGGTTTTGCGGGGGCGGCACTGCTAATCTGGGCGATAATGATTTCGTGTTCAATGACTGACATCGCGAAAAATACGCCCCAGGCCCCAAGTATAGCGGAAAGTATGATTACGAGTTTTCTGATAAACGGTTTGTTTGTGGGGATATTGTGGCTGGCAGTATTTGTAAATATTCACACGATATATTTGATATTGCCATTCGGGCTTTTTCTGTTATACGCGACGAACAATGAGCCGGGGTACGCGGGGAGATACATATTTCCGTTTGTAACGACGCCATTTTATTGCGGGTTGTTCGCGATAGCGTCGCGGCTTTCGAAGAAGCCGAGGTATTCATCGCTTAATATAGTTTATGTTCTGGCGGCGTCTATAGCGACGGTATTGATTTCCGCGGCGATGGTGAATCCGTTCAAGTTTACTGAGCCGCTATGGCATTTAGGGCAGTTTTGGGATTTGAAGCGGCCATGGGCGCCATTGTTCGAGGCCAACTTAGATATAAGCTACCCCTATTATTTCCAGGTGATTTACGTGGTAAACATTTTATGTATAGCGGCGTGGTTGGCAGCGCCATTCGTGAAGGTATTGATGACGGAGATAACAGGGGGGAAAGCAGAAGCCGTCGGGGAAGAGTTGCCGTATCGTCGTCCGAAGATAGACCTTGCCCTGTTAGTAATTGCGGCATTGACGGCGTATATGGCGTATCGGTCGCGGCGATTTATACCTATAGCGGGAATAGCGGTTTGTCCGCTGATAGCGTTGCTGGCAGAGCAGATAATCCAGACGGCAGCGGCGGCGAAGAATTTCCGGAAGTATGGTCGGGTTTCAGTTCCGCGGATGCCTTTTGGGGTTCAGGTATTGCTGACAACCACGGCGGTGATATTAGTCTGCGGGCTTGGGGTACACTGGGGTATTAAATTCAAGAAGATATATTTGGACCCATGGGCTACGGATGCGAAGCTTGATTCTATGTTTATGCGAATGACGGCTTCGGCGGCGAAGCCATTTGACGCATGCGAATTCATAACGGCGAACAAGATGCGCGGGAACATGTTCAACTACTGGACAGAGGGGGGCTTTGTCGCGTGGGGACAGACGCCTGACGCGGACGGTCATACGCCATTACAGCTGTTTATGGACGGCAGGGCGCAGGCGGCATACGACTACGAGGCATACGGGGTGTGGTCGGAGATAATGTCGGGCGGGCCGACGCCGATGAAGGTGGTGAGGCGAAACCAGAATATGACGCCTGATGATTATGCGCAGACAGGAGCGTGGATAGACAGCCGGCTGAAGGAACATAAGGTATGGGTGGTATTGATGCCCACGAACCAGTTCGAGACGCCATTTGTGAAGGGTCTTGAGTATGCGCAGAGCTGGCGGCTGATATTTCTGAGCGACAAGCAAAAGCTGTTCGTTGATGTATCGACGCCGAGGGGAAAGCAGTTATTCGACGGCATCGAAGACGGGAACTCGATATATCCTGACGAGGTCTATCGTGACATTATGATAGCGCACAATTCGCTGTTATATGAAAAGACGGCGGAACGACTGACGAGAGGTTTGGAGTTTGCTATAAAGGCGTACGAGGCGGACCCGACGCGGACGCCGCTGCAGCTGATACAGATATATTACGACCGTTATCCACAGTTGAGGCAGTCGATAGAGGAGTTCTTCCAAAAGGTGGTGGATGATTTCGAGGCGAACAAGAAGGAGTATTGTAAGCACAGCGGATATTATTTCAGGGCGGTTGGAGTTCTAATCGGGATAAGTCGTCTTGAGCCGCACGCGGTCGAGCAGAACAAGAAGGACGTAGTTGAATTGTATGAACGAGAAAAGGCAGAACTGCAGAAAGTAATAGAAGAAATGCAGGACAGGAGATGGTAGATAATTTTCGATTTATGATTGCTGATTAAGCAATTTATAATTGTTGATTTAATGAAGAATAGCATATATGGTCGAAATTAATTCGGCGGGAAATCATGTGATGGGCGGGCGACCTTTATCGCTAAGCGTGTTTTTTCCGTGTTATAATGAGCAGGATAACGTTGAGCAAACAACACAGCGGGCTGTAGAAGTTCTCGAAGGATTGAAAGCGGATTACGAGATAATTCTTGTTGACGACGGCAGCGCAGACCAAACAGGCGCAAGAGCAGACGCAATCGCAGCGGGAAACAATCGGGTCCGGGTAGTGCATCATCCGCAGAATATGGGATACGGGGCGGCACTGCAATCAGGGATACGGGCGGCGAAAAAAGAGCTTGTTTTTTTCACCGATGGGGATGGGCAGTTCGATATTGGCGAGATAAAGCTGCTTTTGTTTTTGATAGCACAGAATGATATTGTATGCGGATACCGCTTAGACCGCAAAGATCCCTTTGTGCGAAAACTGAACGGGTGGATGTGGACAAGATTAGTGAATCTTTTGTTCGGGATGCATATCCGGGATATTGACTGCGCGTTTAAGCTGTTTCGAACGGAGATATTCGAGGGGATGACGATGTCGAGCGCGGGCGCACTGATAAGCGCGGAGATATTAGCAAGGGCGACGCGGCGCGGATTCAGAATCGCAGAAGTTGGCGTTCATCATTACCCGCGAAAGGCAGGCAAACAAACGGGGGCAAAACTGACGGTGATTCTGCGGGCATTCAAGGAATTGTTTAAGCTGTACAATCGAATAAGAAAAGGGCAGTAATAATTTACGATTGCCGATTTCCGATTGACGATTTTGGGATGCGGAGAAATAATTTTAATGACACCGGGTAAAACCCGGGGCTAAATATATCTGGGATAAAAATGGCGGGCGGCAAGAGAAAGACAAAGAAAACGATTACGGTGAATCTATTTGTATATGGTTCGCTGAGAGACCCGCAGATATTCGAGTCGATATGCGGGATGAGTTTTACTCGCAAGAGCAGCAAGGCGGATTCGCATACTTTGCTGGCGGAACCGGCGTTTCTGGCGGGGCACAAGAAGGTAAGCCCGGATAACGTGTATTTTTACGCGGTTGAGTCGCCGGGTTCTAAAATTGAGGGATTCGTGATTTATGACGTGCCGGAGGGGGCGATGGCGGAGATTGACCGGTACGAGGGGAAGCGATACGAAAGAGAGACGGTGAGGGTACATACTGCCCAGGGGCTTGTTACGGCGAAATCGTATCTTGTCAGCGCCGAGGCGATGAAGAAGCACTTCGGGGACAGGTTCCACGTTAATTTGATACATGAGCTTTGGCTGCGCAAGCGTATAGACAATTTTCTGAAGAAGCGGACACGTCCCGGGGACAAGAGTATCGACGCTGAATTAGAGCGGCTGGCGGAGCGGGAGCTATTGGCGACGACGGAGCGGGATTTGGTTATAACGCATTATCGAACGGACGCGGTGAGCGATTATTTTCTGGAGCATGAGCTTAACCGGCCGAGACCGAGTATCAGGCATTTATACGGGGACCCGCAGGCGGCGAAATATATCAATAATTATCTTGCGATTGTGGTCAAGCAGGTGCTGCTGAGCCAGTTAGACGAGAGGATACAGGCGAATTTTAGGTTTGAGCTGGAGCATATGCGGTCATCGGAGCGGTATTTCAAGCGGTCGGTGAGCTTGCTGATAGCGCTGCAGATAATCAATAATAATATCTCGGCGGTAGAGATGATAGTGAAGCAGTGTCTCAAGACGATGCCGTTTGAGAAGTATGATTTGATAGATTACGTTAAATACGCGGTGCGTGCGGCGAGGAGCCTGTTTGACGCGAGAGTGGTGGAGACGCAGTTGAATTCGATACGGTCGAATTTTCAGCCCGGTCTGGTGCCGATGGGATGCGAGACGGAACTGAGCAACGTTGGGGCGGCAGTGGTGGAGGAGGACGCTGAGGAGGCGAAAAAAGAGGACCCGGCATACGACTGTTTCCGGTATTTTCATGATTTTCAGCTTGATGTATTGTCGTGGAAGGTGGGCGGGTACATTGACGACCATAGCGGGGCAGAGGACAGGGCAAGACGGCAGGGATTCTTGGAGCTTGCGCCGGGGCGATTGAATGTTGCGCTGGAGTTGTCGAGGCCCGCGACGGCGTGCCCCTGGCTTTTGAATCAGCTTATAAACGAGATAACGGCATTTTACAACGTTAAGCCGCACAGTTTGCATTTGTCGTTCCAGATGCGGAGGCGACAAATTGGTAAGCAGAAGATTCTGCCCCTGGGGTTCGTTAAATGCCTGCTGGCGCTGGGTGGGGGGACAGAGGTAAACAAGACGGGCCGGCTGTGGATTTCGAGGATGGGGCACGACGAAATTACCAGCGGGGAGGAGCTTGTATTTGCCAGGACGAGCCAGCGGCAGTGGTTTGTCGGCGCGGACGCGGACGGGAGCAAGACGCCGCCGTCGGTAACGGCGTGTACCCAGCAATATAAATTTATCCGTCTGGAACAGCGGGCGAATTATGAGCCGTTGATAATGTGTTTGAAGGGGCTTCAACTGGCGTATAACCCCGCGGATTACCTGACGGCGGAGCAATTGAAGAATAGCGCGAAGCTGCGGCGTGAATACGAGGAATTGAAGACGTGGGCGTCCAGCCCGACGGAAATCAGCGCCAAGATAATAAAGAGTTTTCTGGAGACGGTCCGCGAGGGGTTAATGAATGAGGCGCACTATAGGCCGTCGCATAAGTTGCATTATATTGAATGGGCTTTGGGCGCTATTGATATGCGGCTGCGGACGTTCAACGAGCAGATATCGCATTGATTAAGGAAACACCACTTTTTATTACTCCCAGGCAGGCCTGGGGGCTAAACACAAAAAATTCTTCATGTCCTGGCGTCCTGGTGGTAAAATCCTTTTCCTTATGAAAGTTATAGTCGCGGAAAAATACGGTTTTTGCGCAGGGGTTCGCAATGCTATAAGCACAGCGGAGAAGGTGCTGGCGGAGAAGGGCCGGGTTTATTCGCTTGGCCCGATTATTCATAATCCCGGTGTTGTCGAGCGATTGGCCAAAAAGGGCCTTGTAACCGTCGATGACGTGGAGCAGATACCGGCGGGGGCGACGGTGCTGATACGCTCGCACGGCGCGGCTTCGCAGGAGATTACGCATTTAAAGAAGAAAAACGCGGATATCGTTGACGCGACCTGTGTTTTAGTCAAAAGGATGCAGCAAATCGCTATGCAGATGGAGGAGCAGGGGTATAAGGTGATTATAGTGGGTGACCAGAATCACCCGGAGGTGCGGGCGGTAGTTGGCTGCACAAAGGGGGCGGTGGTGGTGGGTAATGAGTCGGATATAAGCAAGATTGGAGGCGGACGATTAGGAATTGTGTGCCAGACGACGCAAAGTCCGGAGTTTTTCGGCCAGATGCTTTCCGCGATAGCCAGGGCGGGTTCGACAGGCTCACCGCAGGCCGGTTTTGATGAGATGAAGGTGGTAAATACCTTGTGCAAAGAGGCGATTAAAAGGCAGCAGGCGGCGGTGGAATTGTGTATGAAAGTCGATATTATGTTCGTTTTGGGGGGGCGGGAGAGCGCAAATACGCGGAAATTGGCGGAATTGTGCAAAAAGTACAATAATAAAACATTTCATTTGCAAAACTGGGACGAATTTGATAAAAGATTGGTTTTCGGCTGTCAGGCCGCAGGCGTTACAGCAGGGGCCTCAACGCCCCAGTGGATTATAGATGACTTCGTAGAACACCTCGAAGCAGTTGATACCGAATGACGAAATGCGATTTTTTAGTGTTTGCTGTGTAGGCAGATGCTTTTTTGATTATTAACTTTTTAGCCGGGCTATGTTGCTCGGTGGTTCGTCAGCGTAAATGTGGGGCGCAGACGGGCGTAAAACGAGACACCACAGGGGAATAGCATAGTTATGGTTGACAGAAATATAATTAACAAGTTGGGTTTGACTGCCGAGCAGGTTGACCAGCAGGTCAATGAGATGTTCGGTGAAAAGGAAAACGAGATGTTCCAGGAGGCCCTCCTGGCGAAGGTGGATTCGCATCAGCCGGGGACGATTCTCAAGGGCAAAATCGTCACCCAAATCGGGAATGATGTGATTGTCGAAGTGGGGCTAAAGAGCGAAGGTGTGATTGACGCGGCGGAGTTCGATGACGCTTCGGAAATAGTGGAAGGCAGAGATATAGAGGCGCTGCTCGAAGATACGGATTCGGAGACAGGGCTGCTTCTGCTGAGCAAACACAAAGCGGACAGAATCAGGGGCTGGGAGAACCTGATCAGTACCAAGAAGGAAGGGGATACGGTCAAGGGTAAGGTCGTCCGCCGGATTAAGGGCGGGTTGCTGGTTGATATAGGTGTGCCGGTATTCCTTCCGGCGTCGCAGGTCGATATACGCAGGCCCGGCGATATAAGCAGGTTTATCGGCAAGGAAGTTGAGTGCGTAGTTTTGAAGATTGACATCGAAGGCAGGAATATCGTCATATCGAGACGCAAACTGATTGAGGACGAGCGCAAACAGAGCAAAGAAAAAATTCTTACCGAGATCGAGGTTGGCCAGAGGCGAAAAGGTATCGTCAAGAATATCGCGGATTTCGGCGTGTTTGTGGATTTGGGCGGCGTAGATGGACTGCTGCATATTTCAGACCTGAGCTGGGGCCGCGTGAGTCATCCGTCGGAAGTTGTCCGGCTCGATGAGGAAATTGAGTGCGTAGTTATCGGCGTTGACAAGGCGAACGAGAAGATATCGCTCGGCCTGAAGCAGAAAAGCCCAAGTCCGTGGGAAAACGTTGAGCACGATTATCCGGTCGGCTCGAGGGTCAAGGGCAAGGTCGTCAATATTATGAATTACGGCGTGTTTGTCCGGCTCGAAGACGGGATTGAGGGACTTGTTCATATCAGCGAGATGAGCTGGACCAAACGGCTCAATCACCCCAGCGAGATGCTGAACCTTAACGACGAAGTCGAGGTGATGGTCCTCAACGTCAACAAGGACAAGCAGGAGATTTCGCTCGGATTGAAGCAGACGGAGACCAACCCGTGGTCGGTAGCGGCACAGAAGTATCCGCCGGGGACATTAGTCAATGCGACGGTCCGCGGCGTTACGAATTACGGTGCGTTTGTCGAGGTTGAAGAAGGCATCGATGGGATGATTCATATTTCGGATTTGAGCTGGACGAGGAAGTTCAGCCATCCGAATGAAGCGCTGCAGAAGGGTGATAAGGTAAAATGCGTCGTTCTGGATATCGACCCGGAAAAGCAGCGTGTATCGCTCGGCGTAAAGCAGTTAAGCGAGGACCCCTGGGTTCACGCGATACCGGAGAAGTATATCCCCGGGCATATTGTCAGGGGCAAGGTAACGAAGCTGACGAATTTCGGAGCATTTGTGCAGCTTGAGGAAGACCTCGAAGGACTGCTGCATATTTCGGAACTGTCGGACCAGAAAATCAAGAAGCCGCAGGACATCGTCAAGGTTGATGATGAGCTTGAGGTCAAGATTTTGAAGGTTGACAGTGAGGCACGGAAGATTGGCTTGAGTTTGCGAAGGGCACAGTGGGCTGCGGAAGGGCAGTCCCCTGAGGGGCAGGCAGGCGAAGGCACAGACGCTGTTGTCACAGAGGCCGTCGCCACAGAAGGCGGGCAGCCGGAAAGCACCCCAGCGGAAGAACAGCCGCCGGCAGCAGATGAGCCGGGCCCGGAACAGCCAACACTATAAAAGCGGTTTGTAACAGAGATGATAAGAGGTCAGGACAGAAATGTTTCCTGGCCTCTTTTTTTATTACCTGCCACAAAGATACGAAAAAAGTTTTGAGTTACGGAGGACGGAAGAATGTCCAATGTCGAATATTAAATGTTCAATGTCCAATCCGCCGGACAAGTCGTTACTTTATCTTTATTGAGCCGAAGCTGGTTTTCAGGTCTATTTTGCCTTTGCCTTGTCCGATTGTGCCGTAAATCTTGGTCTTGCCGAAGTCGCCCTTAACGGTTATCGGCAATTCCGTTTTGATGTTGCCGAAGCTCGTTTCAACGGCTACGTCCCCTGCGAAATTCGGCGGGATATCCACATCCACATCGCCGAATGATGTCTCAATTTTCGCTCGTATATCGGCAGGGCAGGCGGCGGAGAAATCGATATCCATTTTTCCGAAACTCGATATCGCCCTGAAATCGCCTGTGGTTATTTTCTCGCAGTCAACCTCGCCGTATGAAGTGTCCAATTGAATCTTGCCTGTGATATTATCCGTGGCTATTTTTCCGAAACTTGTTTTTGCGTCGATATTTCCCGTGATATTTTTCAGCTCGACATTGCCGAAGGAGGTTTCGCACTTTATGCCCGTTCTGGTCGGCAGGGTAACATCGTAACTGACCCCGATTGAACGGTTGCTGCTCAGAGTCGGCTTTTCAACCTTGAATACTAGGATCTTGTTTTCGATGACAAGCGTTATTTTTGTCTGCTCCGCGAGTTGTTGGGCTTCTGCCAGAGTCGGCGCCTCGCCGTTGATTTCGGCGGTTACGTTGCATTCCGTTGTGTCGGCGCCTGTGATTTTCACGTTGCCGAAGCTCGTATCGATTTTTATCTGCTCCAATCCTGCCATTGAAGCCGATAGTTGCTCAGCCCTTTCATAGTGCATCTTTGCGGGCCACCCCCAGCACATACAGCAGCCGCAAACAAGCGAGGTTAAAACAAGACAGCAGGCCAATAGAGTTGCAGGTAAATACCTTCTCATTGTTTGTCTCCTGAAATAAGCAGTCATTCTGTTTTGGGTATCATATTTATATTTTGACTTGCCGATGTTACGGTTTTGTTACGATATTGTCACTTTTTGGGATAATTATGCAAGCGCCATTTGTCGAGCCGGAAAACGGACCCGCCTTCGCCAGGGGCTACGGAGGACGTGGGTTAGTGGCGATAATACGGGGTTTATTTTTCTAATAAAACGCATTGATGCGTTATTTTTCAGGTAAACCGAGGGGGAAAGTGTGTCGATATTCGTATAGCGTATAGCGTATAGCGTGTAGCGGATAGCGTATAGGTTGGAGGTAAATATGGCTTTTGACGTGACAATAAAAGAGTATCTGCAGGAAATCGACGAGGCGCCGCTTCTTTCAGCGGAAGATGAACATAATCTGGCTTTGCGGATAGCTGAAGACAATGACCCGGAGGCGCGCGAGCTGCTTGTTCGGAGCAATCTTCGGTTGGTAGTCAGTATCGCCAAGAAATACGCCAACAGGGGGGCACTGTCATTAGGCGATTTAATTGAGGAAGGCAACCTCGGTTTGATAAGGGCGGTAGATTATTTTGACCCGAATCGCGGGACGCGATTCAGCACATACGCGGCATGGTGGATAAAGCAGGGCATAAAGAGCGCACAACTGGGAGATGTTCGGCCTGTTCATGTACCCGGGTATATGATAGGGCTGATTAACCAGTGGCGTCATACGATGGCGGAGGTAGCGAACAAGTTTGGCAGGAAGCCGACAGTTGCGGAAATGGCGGAAGTGACAGGTATGTCTGTGAAGAAGGCGAGGATTATCGACGAGACGGTGAAGGTTCTCGGCTCGGTAAATGACAATCAGCAGCCGGAAGCAGGCGAGGAGAACCAGCTATTCGACACGAACATCAGCAATCAGAGCATGGGCAGGCCGGAAGATGAGATGGTTGAAGATGAGGAAAAGGCGAAGGTGGTACAGCTTTTGAGCAAGATGGACCCGAGAGACGCGGAGGTTCTGCGGCTGCATTACGGGCTTAACGGCAAGGCGCCAATGGGATTAAAGGAAATCGGCGAAAAACTGGGTTTGACCCGCGAGCGAATCCGGCAGATTCAGCACGAGGCGCTGACGAAGCTCTATGAGTTTATGGAAGAGATGTAACAGAAGACCTAAAACCCCAGACCCCAGACACAAAGTCATTTCCGATTTCCGATTGCCGATTGTCGATTTTAAATTGCGGTGAGATTGTCTGTCCGAAAGACAGAGGGGAAGCAATTAACACTGGATACTGTAATTTGTAGTGGTAAAATAAAAGGAGGAACATTAGTAAACAATAGCAGGAGCACGGGTATTATGGACAAGGGCATAGTGGATTTTAAAAAATATATCAGGGATGTGCCTGATTGGCCGAAGAATGGGATTTTGTTTCGTGATATAACGCCATTGCTGGCAGAGCCGGAGGTGTTTCAGGCAGCGATAAGCGCACTGATGGCGGATTTTGTAGGTGCTGGGATTCAATACGTTGGGGCGGTCGAGGCACGCGGTTTTATATTCGGTTCGGCGGTGGCGGAGAAGCTTAATGCCGGCTTTGTTCCGATTCGTAAAAAGGGGAAGCTGCCATTTAAAACGGTGAGTGTTACATACGACCTCGAATACGGGACGGATACGCTTGAGGTTCACCGCGACGCAATAACAGCCGAGGCGAAGGTGCTTATGGTCGATGATTTGCTTGCGACTGGCGGGACAATGGCGGGGGCATGCAAGCTGATTGAAAAAATCGGCGGACAGGTTGCGGGAATATCATTTTTGATTGAGCTGACCGAGCTTGGCGGGATTAAGAAGCTCGCAGGGTATAAGGTTAAATCAATTATACGATATTGAATTAAAACCACCCTCCTTCGCTAACGCTACGGAGGGCAGGCAGAGGACACAGAGATAAAAAATGATAGAATTGACAGTCAAAGTACCTGCGGAGAAGGCGGGTGAATACAGGATAGAAATCGGGACGGACATTCTGGGTTCTGCCTGGTCGAAGATAGAATCGCAGTTTGGTGCAAATGGTAAATTCATTATTACTGACGCTAATGTGGCCGGGGCGGGCCATCTCAATAAACTCCTTTCCGGCAGAGACGTTCCCAGCTATGTTATTACGCCCGGGGAATCCTCGAAAAATATGAATACCCTTGTCTCGATTGTTGAGGCGATGGAGAATGCGTATCTTGGCAGGGATACGGTTGTGATTGCGCTGGGGGGCGGCGTGGTTGGTGACATCGCGGGGTTTGCGGCGGCGATATTCAAAAGGGGGGTGAGAGTAGTTCAGATACCGACGACGACGCTGGCTCAGGCGGATTCTGCAATAGGGGGCAAGACAGGTGTGGATTCGTCTTTGAGCAAAAATGCCTTCGGCTGTTTTTGGCATCCGTCGGCCGTTTATATCGACGTTGCGACTCTGAAGACGCTCGATGAAAGGCAATACAGGGCGGGGCTGGTCGAATCTGTAAAGCACGCGTTGATAGCGGATGAGAAATACTTCGAATTCCTGGAAAGCAATATTGACGCTATTTTGCGCAGACGGGCTGATGTCTTGGAGCAGGTCGCGTATCATAATTGCAGAATCAAGGCGCAGGTGGTTGAGGCGGACCCGACGGAAAAAAATCAGCGGAGGATGCTTAATTACGGGCACACAATAGGCCACGCGATAGAATGGGGAAGCGGTTTTGAACTGCTGCACGGTGAGGCGGTAGCAATCGGGATTATCGCGGCGGGGATGATTGAAATTGAGACGGGGCTGGGTGATGAGAAACGGCTCGCGAGAATCAGAAAGGTTCTTACGACGCTGGGGGTTCCGGTTGCAATTCCCGCACATATCAGCAGGGCAGGGATAGTGGATGTAATAAAGCGCGACAAAAAAGCGATAAATAAGTGGCCAAGATTCGTTTTAATTGATAGAATAGGTGTAGTCCACCGCATGGAGGGACAGTGGGCCGTCGAAGTGAAACAAGACGTGGTTGAGAACGTATTAGGGAAACTATAATTTTTATTAGTTGAGGGTTAACGTGTACAGAGAAAGAATAAAGTTGCTGGATTGCACGATACGGGACGGCGGGCTGATGAACAATCATTATTTCACGGACCAGTTTGTCCGCGAGGTTTACAGGGCGTTGTCGCAGAGCGGCATAGATTATATGGAGATCGGATACCGCAGCAGCAGGGAGCTTTGCCCGCCGAAGGATTTCGGGGCGTGGAAATACTGCGACGATGAGAAGATAAAGGCAATCACCGACGGGATAGAATCGGCGATGAAGCTTAGTATTATGGTTGATGCGCATCGCGTCAAAGAACAGCAGTTTGTTCCAGCGGACGAAAGCCCCATCGATATGATCCGGGTTGCGACATACGTCAAGGATATGGACAAGGCAATAGAAATGGTCAACAGGTGTCATGACCTTGGCTACGAGACGACGGTCAATATAATGGCGATATCGAAGGAAATCGAGCCGGATACGATTGAGGCGCTGGACCAGCTCGCTAAATGCCCGGTTGATGTGGTTTACGTTGTTGACAGTTTTGGCGCGATGTATTGCGAGCAGATAGAATACCTTGTAAAACTTTTCAAAAAGCATCTTCCCGAGAACAAGGAAATCGGTATGCACTGCCATAATAACATGCAGCTTGCGTTTTCCAATACAATTGAGGGTATTATTCATAACGCGAATTACCTCGACGCGTCGCTGTATGGCATAGGCAGGGGGCCGGGCAACTGTCCGCTTGAATTATTGGTCAGCTTTCTGAAGAATCCGAAGTTTAAGCTGACGCCAATTCTCAGGGTCATCGAGGAGCAAATGCTGCCGATGCAGAAGGATATCGAGTGGGGCTATTTGATACCTTATATGATTACGGGTATGCTGAACGAGCATCCTCGCGCGGCAATTGAGATGCGCAAGACCGAAGACAAAGATAAATACGCGAAGTTCTACGAGGATATACGCGACGTCACGGCTTAAAACCGGGATTATCTCTCGCTTTGTTGTGCGACAGCAATTGCCAGACGGTCGAGATCGGAGTAGTCCCTCTCTATATTTACATCGCTAAAGCGCCCAGCGGTTTCGAGCAGATTGCGAACCGCGTTTCCCTGTTCGTTGCCGATTTCGAGCATAAGTGTCCCCGTGGGTTTCAAATGTTGGCCGGTATCGGCGATGATTTTTTTGATGATGTCCAGGCCGTCATTGCCTGCGGTCAGGGCGGACTTCGGCTCGAAATCTTTTACGTTTGGGGCCAACTTTTCGTACTCTGGCTCGCTTACGTAAGGGGGATTGCACACAATGAGGTCGAATTTGGCGGGGCCGAGGCCCGCGATGACCGGCTCGAATAAGTCACCCTGTAAAAGTTTTATCCGGTTCATCAAGCCGTGTTTTGCGACGTTTTTTTCGGCTACAGCCAGGGCGGCGTCTGAGATATCGGTGGCGACTATCCTGCAATTGGCGAAATTTCTGGCTATGGCGACTGCGACACAGCCGGAGCCGGTGCAGAGGTCGCAAACGAATTGTTCACCATTTCTCGTTCGCAAAAATTCAATCGCGCGTTCGACAAGAAGCTCAGTTTCGGGGCGGGGGATGAGGCAATCCTTAGTGATTTCAAATTCGAGGGAGTAGAATTCTTTTTTGCCGGTGATATACGCGATTGGTTCGTGTGCGCCAGCCCGTTTTACCAGTTCGTGAAGCTGTGAGAGTTGTTCCTGTCCCACGATTTTGCTGAACTGGGTATATAACTCGATGCGTTTGAGGCCAAGCACACAGCATAACAGCCATTCCGCGCTCAACCGGGGCGAGTCGATGCCTTTGCCTGTGAAATACTCCGTGACCCAGTTCAGCAGTTTTTGTATCGTCCAGGGTTCGTTGGCCATTATCTGGTTTTCCTATGCCGAGGGCAGGTTGTTTTACGTTTTGAAACCGCCATATCGAATCCGGGGCGAATGAATGCGCGGGCATCGGGGAAGGCCAAATCCACCTGTTTCAGCAATCGTTTCAGTTTTACGAGGAGGTCGAGGATTAAGTTTTCTTGTTCAGAGAATTCATGAAGCATTTCACCCCACGCTGCGATGGAACGTTCGATACCGATAAGTGCCACTTTTGCCGAGCCGTTGGCGTCTTCGGGGGCGTATTCATTGTTTTCAAGCTCGCCGCGTATTATTCCGCTTGATGCTCTGCAAAGTTTGACGTAAATCTGGTGCTGATACCAGCGGATGACTTCGAGGCAATCCTGGATTTTTAAGGCGTCATTTTCTGGTCTTATGCCGGGGATTTGGGCTTGGGTGAGAGATGCAAGCTCATCTGACTTGTTTTCAATAAGTTTTTTGTTTGATTTGAGCCAGTCGTCAACTAGTTTTGTGTAGGAAAAAGCGGCCTTCGTGTATGGCTGGTTTTTGACTATTTCGTGAACCTTCTTTTCCTGTTTTTGAATTCCTTTATCATCGATAGCATTGAGGTCGATACCCATTTCGTCCGCTGATTCTTTTAGCATCTCGAATGTAACCTGGAATATCTCATGCAATTTGTCCCAGAAGGCCTTGTTGGTGATGTCCTGTGTTTGAGGGTCATTAACATCATCTTCGCTTAAGGCGTAATTCATACATTTTGAGGTAAATGCGCATCGTTCGCACCAGCGGTCGCAGTAGTTATAAATACCTGAAATTAATTTTGGGTTTTTGGCGAGTTTTTTTAATTGCTCTTTATCCATAATTTATTTTCGCGTAACCCCCCAATAAATTGTGGGGCTAAATTTCAGCGGGGTAAACTCCGCCCTACAAACAAGGTATCGCGTATCTATCTAAATGTAAACTTTGTCCATCATGCGCGGGAAGGGGATACACTGACGGATGTGCGATTCGCCGGTGAGCCAGGCGACGGTTCTTTCGATGCCGAGGCCGAAGCCGCCGTGAGGGACGGAGCCGTATTTTCGCAGGTCGAGATACCAGTCGTAGTTTTCGCGTTTGAGGCCCATCTCGTCGATACGTTTGAGGAGCAGAGCGTGGTCGTCTTCCCTGACTGAGCCGCCGATGATTTCACCGAAGCCCTTCGGCGCGAGCATATCGAAGTTCTGTACGACTTTATTATTGTCACGGTCGGTTTTCATATAAAACGCTTTGGCCTCTCTTGGGTAATGCGTTACGAAGACGGGCCTGTCGTGCATCGTTGATATTATTGTTTCATCAGAGCCGCCGAGGTCTTTACCCCACTGAAATTCGGCAGCGAGTTTGGCGTGTTTGGGGTTGTTTTCGATTTTGATGTTAATTTCGTCGAGGTCGCTGCGCAGGGTAATCAATTCGGCGGCGTTTTTATCGCGTTTCCACTGCTTGATCTGGCCCGCCTGCTCGGTATCAAGCTGGGCGATTCGTTTTTCAATAGTTTCTTTCTGCTGTTTCAACTGCGTTAGTTGTTCAGCCATAAATTTGACGGTTTTTTCGCCCTTGAGGATTTCGACGGCCTGGGTGTAAGTCAACCGGTAAAAGGGGGGCTTGATATTTTCGAGGCCTGCGATATCCGCGCCGAGAGTTTCAAGCTGGGGCTTATTATCCTGCAGGACGCGGGAGACAATGCTGGAGACAAAATTTTCGGCGAGTTCCAATAGGCCTGGTAAATCGATAAACGCGACTTCGGGCTCGACCATCCAAAATTCGGTGAGGTGTCTGCGTGTCTTGCTTTTTTCGGCACGGAAGGTGGGGCCGAAACAATAGACCTTGCCGAAGGCAGCGGCGGCACATTCGAGGTGCAATTGGCCAGTTTGTGTCAGAAACAATGGGCTGCCGAAGTAATCGACCTCGAAAAGGGACTGTTCTTCCTCGCCCGCCGCCGACATTAAAATCGGGGTATCGACGAGTGTGAAGCCATTATCGTTGAAGAACCGCCTGATGGCGTCGATGACCGTGTGGCGGATTTTGCCGATACACCACTGTCTCTGCGAACGAAGGTGCAAATGGCGGTGCTTGAGGAGGAAATCGACGCCGTGCTCTTTTGGCGTGATGGGGTAATCAGTTGTGGCGTAAATGACTTCGGCGTTTGTAACGGCGAGTTCGTATCCGCCGACGCTGCGGGGTTCTGCGCGGACGAGGCCGGTTATTGTGAGCGATGATTCCTGGCCGAGGTGTTCGAGCTTGTCGAAGACGTCGTCGGGGATTTTGCCTTTTTCGACGACGCACTGGCAAAGGCCGGAGCCGTCGCGGAGGATGATGAACTGCACCTTGCCGCTGGAACGCGCCTGATATACCCAGCCGGATAATGTTACCTGCTGACCTGCGAAATCTTTCAATTGGATTATAAGTGTTCTGTTATCGCTCATTATCAATTCCTTTTTCAATGGCCATATCAGGGTGTAGAATATACACCGTGGGACGTCTGAGGCAAAGCACATATTTTAAGTTATAGTTGACAAGATTACAGGATACTGGTATCCAATTGGGTATATGAAAACGCGAATGACTTTAATAATGGGTGTGTTACTCCTGGCCGGGTGCTTAACTGCGCCGGCTTACGGAGTACAAACGATTTCTGCCTCGGACAAGTGTTTTCGCTATGAGGGGCGATTTGATTTTGCCGACGCGAATTCGCCGGTTGTCGTCTGGCAGGCGAGCAGAATCAGCATCGATTTCGAAGGCGATACGCTGACACTGCTTTTTGACAAGCCGACGTGGCAGAACTTCTTCGATGCGAAGATTGATAATGCGACTACGATAGTCGAGGTCAACGAGGGAATGCCGGCGAAAGGGACGACGTTTACGGTACTTGGCGCAGGGCGTCATCATCTGGTGCTTTCCAAACGCAGCGAGGGCAATGCGGGCAGCGTGCATTTTAACGGCATCCAGATTGGCGATGGCGATAAGGTCTGGCTGCCTGCGCTGGTGGCGTATAAACTCAGGATGGAGTTTATCGGCGATTCGAAGACCGTCGGGGCGTGCAATGAAGACGCAAACACCGACCAGTGGGATACAAGACGAACGCATAATGGATTGCTCAGTTACGCAGCGATGACGGCTGAGGTGTTCAAAGCCGACCACCGCAATATTTGTGTAAGCGGGATGGGGATTATCACCGGCTACGTCGATGTGAAGGCGTGCGAGATGTGGAACAAGATTTTTCCTAAGGCATCGTCGCCCGTTGCTGACCTTAAGGCGTGGGTGCCGGATGTTGTTTTTGTGAATTTAGGCGATAATGATGAGTCATTTACAGTGAAGCAAAAACAGCCGTTTCCTGTGGATTTTAATGATGGTTACATTTCACTTGTGCGGGCGATACGAGCAGCGTATCCGAAGGCGCATATCGTGCTGCTGCGGGGCGGTATGTATGGCGGGATGCATAGCAAGCCGCTTGATGCGGCGTGGAAATATATTGTTAGTCAGCTCGAATCGGGCGACAAAGACATAAGCCATTTTGTTTTCAAATACCAGGCGGTGAACCATCCGCGGGTCGCTGAAGACCGCATATTGGCAGATGAATTGAATAACTGGCTCAAAGAGCAGGATTTTATGAAGTCCTACAAGTAGCCCGGTTTGCCGTATTAGCCCGTCATTTTTTTCGGGGCATAATTATCCCGGCGACGATGTATGTTATTATCAAAGGCGCAACAAATGTTACGAGGGTGAAGAATACAATCGCCAGTCGAACCATAGTGGAGTCGATATCGTACGTTTCAGCTATTCCGCCGCAAACCCCGAAAATCTTCTTGTCCGTAGTTGAAAGATAAAGCTTTTTCATTTTGCTATTCCTTTAATTTTCTGTCTTTTGCTCTTGCTGCCTGGATACCTTACTCTTGTGTGGCCAAATTAGCAAGTCATCCGGCTCGCCTTTATCTTTAGCGTTTGAGTATCCTTTGCCGCCATCATCGATGCCGTTTTTACCTTTGCTGTAAAGGGTAAAATTCTCCTCAGTGCGTTTATACACAAAGGAATCACCGTTGATAGGGTCAACAAACATTTCCGCCGGGACTAAATATTTTATATCTTCCAGCTTTTCGGGCCAGTATCCATTCGTGTTTTTATACCGCTTCATTGCTATTATCAGCAGAGTTCCTTTTTGTTGGGCAGCTATATCCAAATAGTTATCGTGAAGCCCCAGATAAACACTTTTGTTTATTTGGGCCATTAGTTCGGCAAGCTGCTGGAGATTAATTTTGTAGTGAAACTCTGGGGGTATTTTAGATTCTTTGTGCCAGTCGAAATCAGGTTTGGTCATCAAATAATGTTTTTCGAAGCTCTTATCGATAATTTCGCCAAGTTTTTCAGGTGTTGCCGGCATATAGAACCAATAAGGTATTGAGCATGCCTTCATTAGCTTCTTCCACCAGTAGCCAGAAAATATATAATTGGTGTCAGGGCTTGCATCGCCTAATACTTTTTTACTTTGTTCTCTAATCGTTTCTGTTGGGTCGTGGCTAAATCGTATTTTGCCTTGTGCATTGATCTGGTAACACATTAGGCCCCATAAATTCTTGAGGAATATTTTATCGGAATCGATAAAGCCGGTAAGGTCGGAATTCCAGTCGTGCTTAATTTCTGATACGCCTTGCTCTAATTTGGCGAGATAGAATTCATTTGTATCCCCACATACGACGAAATCGTTGATACGGCTCATAGCCAATGCTTCAATTGCGATGCCAACCAGCATATCTATCGGAGTTGGCTGCTGGCATTCGTGTTGCCCAAGTCGGATGACCGTAAAATATTTTTCTATTGCTTCGTTTACATTTCCTTCCGCTATATTATTATTACCTGCTGCGATTAAAAGATATGCCCATTTACGCATAGCGGAATATCTGTCTAACTGTTCGCCATAGACAATTATGTTCGCTGGTATTGGAAACGTACATCGTTTGAATGGGACGGTTTGAGCTAATTGGTCAATGGTATCCTGATAATATTTTATATGCACTGCGACTTCCGGCTGGTCTTTACTTAACCATGGGCCATATTTTACGAGGCTAAACCAGTCACGTGGTAAGTTTGGTTCGTTGGCTTCTTTTTGTTTCCAGTCCGTGAGGATTTGGTTGTAGATAATCGCGGCGTTTTCAGAATCGGGGACGGCGTATCTGGCCTGAAACTGTGCCAGTTCCTTGTCAAACTGATATGGTTTCCAACCCTTATTATCATCGGGCAGGAAAATCCAGACGATAAGCGATAAAACCACGAGTCCTACGGCCAGCCAGAACCATTTACGGTAGATTCTCGGCAGGATAGTCGCGGCTGCCAGAAATGTTGCGATAAGAGTAATAACTTTCCATGGAGCAGAGAATACAAAACCAAGTGCCAATAACGCAGTGAGTAAGATTACCCAGAGCCACCAAAATATTCGCCGTAAAAGGCCTGGCTTACGGGTTTTGCTTTCCGCCATTATCTGGTCAGCCATTTTTAATCCTCCTGTTTTAATTACAGTCGAATTTTGATAACAACTTTGCGGACATCGGTCGGGCCGGCGAGCTGTCGGCAGGGGAGATGGGCGTCGTCGGGGAAGAGGATGCAGAAAAGGCCCGGTTCGAGGATGACTTTTGTGATTTCCTTTGGCGTATTGAAAAAGGCGATATCCTTTTGGGGGTTGTAAACTTCGGCGGTTGTAAGGCCTTTCAATGGCGCATAGCCGAGAATTTCGACGCCTTCTAATAAGAATTGGATATCGATGTATTTGCGGTGGGCTTCGAGATTGCCTTCGTTTAGCGGTTTGGTTGTATAACGCTGGAGGGTGTAGTAGATTTTCTCGCCATCGACTGTGTATTTGCCGTCCTGTTTTTGCGACAGGGTTTTATCCGTTAGAATCTCAAACGCCCTGGCGAAGCCGGCGTGCGGACCGACGTATAAATGGGTGTTGTCGATTCGGTCGAGAATCATTGTTTTGCCTCAAAGAATTTCAAGAGGCCTTTTTCAAAGACATCCATTAGTTCATTCATATTCATCTGACACAGATATTTTTCCTTGAACGATAAAGCGGTGCCGTTACTGATCATCAAAATTAAATTTGCCTGATGCATGAACTTCGATCGAATGTCATACAAAAACTTGGCGAATTCGTCTATTGTTAAACCTTGCTGTTTATCAGTCTCTGAAAGAGGAAAGTAACTAGGTAATGGCAACTGTGTGTCATCCTTTAGGAATTTAATCTTGCCCTTTAGATGTTTATTGTAAAAGTCTTCGATTTGTTTAAAAAAAGCTACCGCTTTCCGTATCGCCCCATATTGTTTCTTATAATCGTCATAATGGCTTCTCAGTTGCTCCTCAGTTATGGGAAATTGTATTTGGTTGGACTTCTTCATAAGAAATTCAAAGAAGTCTATGTACTCCTTGCTGGAATACAGGCCCTCGATGAGTGAAAAGATCGCTATATACTTGAATGTGTTTGAAATGTAATCTATCTGATTGGGGACATCATTCGTGATGGAACATTTTTTCACAAGGAAAAGATAAAGAGAAGATATTCTTAGAAAGAGGTCTTTGTCTGAATCGGTCTTTATAGACTTATAGAATTGTTCAAAGTAATTTCTGTCTTTGAAATGGTCTTGGTCTTTGAGTGCTTGAAATGCAAGTTCTAAAAAGTACTTCTCATTTTTCAGGCAATTCAGACAGTCCATAGAGTTAGCATACGACATTTCACATATCCAGTTTATCTCGCAGGTAGGCCTTTAACTGGTCGGTGGCGACGCGGATTTGTTCCATTGAGTCGCGTTCGCGGACGGTAACGGTTTGGTCCTGAGCGGTCTGGCCATCGACTGTAACACAGAAGGGCGTGCCCGCTTCATCCTGCCTGCGGTAGCGTCTGCCGATTGCGCCTTTTTCGTCGTAAACGCAGTTGAAGCGTCCTTTGAGGTCGTTGAAGATATTGCGGGCGGTTTCGGGCATTCCGTCTTTATTGACTAACGGGAATATGCCTGCTTTTGTCGGCGCGATAGCCGATGAGAAGCGCAAGACGTTTCGCGTCTCGCCGCGGACTTCTTCCTCATCATAAGCGTCAACGAGGAACGCCAGCGTGCTTCTATCCATACCTGCGCTGGGTTCAATGACATAAGGGATGAATCGGGCTTTCTTTTCGTCGTCGAAGTATGACAGAGGCCCCTTGAGATAGTCCTCGGCCTCTTCCTTGAGCTTTATTTTTGACAAATCGCCTTTGGTTTCATACCAGGAGTTGAGCGTGCGCATACCGCGCTGGTGCTGGCGGAGGTCGTAATCGGTGCGGTTGGCAATGCCTTCAAGCTCCTGCCAGTCGCCTGAGCCGAAGGGGAATTTGTATTCGACATCGACGCAGCCCTTGGCATAATGGGCAAGCTCGTCTTTTTCGTGTTCGCGGAAACGCAGGTTCTCTTTTTTGAGGCCGAGGTTCAGATACCAGTTGAAACGCTGTTCTTTCCAGTGCTCGAACCAT
The DNA here is from genome assembly GCA_050012515.1 of Sedimentisphaerales bacterium. Taxonomy (GTDB): domain Bacteria; phylum Planctomycetota; class Phycisphaerae; order Sedimentisphaerales; family Anaerobacaceae; genus Fen-1362. The sequence goes on from JBEKHA010000003.1 coordinate 178,761, forward strand.
TTATCGTCGGTTCCCGGCTCACAGAAAAATTCCAGTTCGGCCTGCTCGAATTCGCGTGTCCTGAAAATGAACGCCTTGGTTGTAACTTCGTTGCGGAAGCTTTTGCCGATTTGGGCGATGCCGAAAGGTATTTTGACTCTCGTGGTGTCGAGGACGTTTCTGAAATTGGCGAAGATGCCCTGAGCGGTTTCGGGACGCAGGTAAAGCGTCATCGAATCCTCGACGTTTGCGCCCATCTGGGTTTCAAACATTAATTTGAAAGGCATCGGCTCGGTGAAGTTGCCGACTGTGCCGCAGGCGGGGCATACCTTTTTGCTCAAATCCTGTTTTGACCCGGGGACAATCGCGACGTGCTCGGTATGTTCCTGCGCTGAGTCGTTGGCTTTGTCTTTCAAGTGGTCAACGCGTGTTCTTGTGTTACACTTTTTACATTCGGCGATGAGGTCGGCAAAATGGTCGGCGTGGCCTGAGGCCTTCCAGATGAGCGGGTGCATAAGGATGCTGCAATCGAGGCCTACGACATCATCACGCATCTGGACGACGTTTTTCCACCAGGCCTTTTTAACGTTGTTTTTCAGCTCAACGCCAAGCGGGCCGTAATCGTAGCAGCTTGCGAGGCCGCCGTAGATTTCGCTCGATTGAAATATGAAACCGCGTCTTTTGCACAGTGATACTATATCATCCAGTTTTGTCAGCTTCGCCATAATATCCTCAGTTATTCAAATATTTTCAAAAACACGCAAAAAGAAGATTATACAATAGAACCGTCTCTTTGCAAAGCCCCGCAGCGTTGCCGGCGTCGGTGATACTGTGTTTCAGGGCGCAACAAATTCTATTTTTTCGAAAGGTATCCGGCCGGATTTGACTTCGCAGAACGGTTTGCCGTCTTTTACGCCGATTGTTCCGTAACCGGTAGCTGTGGAAATAAATGTTCTGAAGTCGCCTTTCACGGCGGGTTTAAGATATAAGATTTTTTCTATCGCATCGTATCTTGCGCCGCCAAGCGACTGCAAAAGGGCGTAAGATGACATTGCGCGGGCGTACCAGTGGCCGCATTCGTATTCGTCGAAGGGATTTCGAACCCTGCCGTCGTATCGGTCGCGTGCGGTGCGGACAATCTGCAGCCCCTCATCGATAAAACCTTTTGTAATCAGATGCGAGGCGACCTGATATTCGATGCCTGTCCAGACCTCGTTGCTGTATGGGAAGGGCAAACTGGGTTCGTCGCCTTTCGGCCAGGAGCAAAGCAGCAATCCGCCTTCGCTGCCCAGAGCGTAGCCGGGTCTCTGTGGATTTACGTGTTCCGACAGGTCTTTTTTGAAATTGTATTTATAGACGCTTTGCAGGTGGCTTTTGACCTCATTTTCATCGAGGACGACGCCGACGCCGCTGATTTGCGCAAGCCACGCCCCGAGGACACCATCCGAAAGACACCCTTTGCCGTATTGATATTTAGGCCCTTCCTTTTTCAATATCTCAATCGCATCCTGGGCATATCCTCCGTCGAGTGTTTGCGCTGTTATCGGATTTTTTGCTCGGAGGTTTTTCCACTGGACCTGCTGATAAAAGTATTCGCCATTATATAGCTGAGCATCGAGGTATTTTTGTCCCTTGTCGAGCAATTCTCCGTAAAGCGGGTCATTGTCAATCAGGGCCTTGCCCATCAGCGTCATTGCCTTTAAAGCGCCGATATAAAAGCTGCTGCACATGGGGTCTGGTCCCCAGAATTCGATGTCATAGGTATTGTGATGCGGCTCAGACAGTACGCCGTTGTGATTGGGGTCCCAGGTGGCAATGCAATAGTCCATACTCGCCTTGACCTGAGGCCACAATTCCCGAAGCCAGTCAGAATCGCCGCTTATCCGCCAATCGCGGTAAACCTTGATAATACCGCCTAACTGGCCGTCTGCCGCCGCGTGGAAACCGTGCGTTGGCGGCCGGATGGGCAATGAACAGCGGAAGGTTTGATGTCCCTTGGCATCCTGACAGACGCAAAACTCCGTTTCGCGTAAAGTTCGTTCGAGCTGGGGAAACAGGTTCGGTATCGCCTGCGCGTAGTTCCAAACGTGGGTACATGAGCCGGAGCAGCAGCCGGCATTATCGAAGCAACCCTCCCAGCCCCAGAGCCGGCCGTCTTCCTGCCGAAGAACGGTAGGGGATTTCAGGATTGTCAGGTTAGCCGCGACCGCCTCGGTTACTTCGTCGGGCAGTGTTGTGTCATAAAAGCAATCGCTGAACTGCTTTGTTTTTTCACGAAGTTTCGTATAGTTTATCCGCCAATAGTTCGCGACATTTTCGATGTCCGCGAATTTTGCTGAATACCATGGGTGATACGTTGTCGGCTGATTAGAGTCCTCATTTGCTTTACCGCTATCGGAACCGTTTCTTAAATTGCTTACAGGGGCAAACCAGCAGAGAAGAATGGTGACAGTTTTTTCTTTTCCCGGTTCTAGATTCACAGGCACAAAGATTGTTGCGCCGGGACTTGTTGGGCCGCTGGATATGGCGGGCTTTTCGAAACAATTGCCCTGTTCGATATCCTTCCACGCCATAGTAAGCGGGTCAAACCAGCCGCCGCGAAACCAGGCGCAGTTGATATTGGCATCGGGATTGAGTGAGATTGCCGCGAATGCCGCCTCATCCCATGGTTTGCCTTTGGGGTCTTTTTTTGCGGCGAATACAAAACCATTTTCAGTTCCAGTAACTTTGCCCGGTTTTTCATCTGTTGCCAGGAAGTTGCGGGCGTTGAAAGAGTAAACCGCCTCAACGGGTTTGTCGGTTGGATTTGTGAAGCGATATTCCAGTGCTGCGACAGGCAGTGACGAATCATTCGGCTCGGGCGGAGTGAAGGGACTCCAGCCGGTAATCTCAATCTTCAGCGGTATCTTCAGATCTTCGAGACGTACAACGGCGAACGGGAAGCGGGCTTTGAAGGTTGCCTTGGCGAATCGCGGAAGTCCGTATGTTCTGCCTCCCAGACCGTTACCAGCTCCGTTGTAACTTGTATTATCCGGGCCGGGGCCGAATATTTTCCATTTCGGCACAGGGCCTTCGAGCACTCTGGCGACGTTTTTGTCGCTCTTGACGCATATTGCCGAAAACACGGTCGGCTCAGTGAATATCTCCGGTTTATTTCGCAGTGAAAAGTTGCTTAGTGTCCCTGTCCCCTCGATGCAAATCATCCCTGCGCCGATGCCGCCCATAGGAAAAGCGATGTGATTGAGATATTCCCCGCTGTAAACGTCATTGTATTTTCGCTGTTCCATCTTCGCTTGCGATTCGCCGGACAGGTCGGCAGATACGCTGCCTGCTAAAGCGAGCACTGCGACCGCTGCAACCATCAATTTTGGTGTTTGCGATTTCATTTTCTGTTCCTCTCAAAGCAACTTATTTTCCATTTTTTTTGATTTTTACTATTTCGTTGTCCATAACGAGTTTCAGCGATTTTTCCCAATTCGCTTTTCCGGCTTCGAGTGAGCGGGCGAAGCCGTATTCGAGATTGCCTGATTTGTAATACAGTTTTTTGCCGGTGTATTTATCATTCGGGTCGTATTTGCCAATGACCGTCGCTGGATACCAGTGAAACGGGAACCTGTGGTCTTTAAGGCCGGGGGTGATGTCGCCAATATCGATGTTATGGGCATGGGCGAGCCGGCAATAAGTAACGTTACCAGTGATATCCTGTGTTAAATAGTGGTCAGCCCAGTAAATTTTGTTCGGTTCGGCAGGTATATCCCCAAGTGAATTTGCGTCCCAGCCCAGCGGGACATAGGCGTCGAGAAATGTTAAGTGAATGTTCGCGTTTGTCTTTTGGGCGATGATTTTGGCTGCTTCGCTGATTGCCCAGCATCCAGAGGAATGAGCGATTAAATGAACGTGCCGCGGGTTGTTCGATATTTTCAGAATCTGCTCTGCCAGCATTTTGCCGGCTGTATCGCGTGCGAAATGCGCCGCGTCCCTTGGGTTGACAACCCTTGCCTCGTTTCGCCAGTCGAACCAGCCGCAGACCCATTCGTTTGAATCGACCTTGTTCCTGATATCGAAGGCCAAATTCTTCGGCCATTGTTCTCTTTCAATCCACCCGTGTGTCGCGATGACGATATTCAAGCCGTCGGTTCGGGGTAGATTTACCTCATCAGCTTTTACGATTTGGTGGTTCGGTTCGTTAGTCACGACGTATAACGTTGGCTTATCCTGCGGTTTATCGCCGGCAAAGGCAATTGCGGTTATAACCATCAGGAACAATGTGGTTAAACATAAATTGTTTAGTTTCAGGGGCATAATTTCTGCTGTTATCCTAAGCGTGGCGGGCTGAATTGCAATAGTGGTCTTTGACACAACAGACCCCCTCGGCTACACTCAGAACCAATATGAAGACGGACGTTTGTATTATCGGGGCCGGGCCGGCGGGCTTGATGTCGGCGATATTCGCGGCGCAAAGCAGAGCGACGGTGGTCGTGATAGAAAAAAACCAGGTCCCGGGGAAAAAGCTGCTTTTGACGGGCGGGGGCAGATGCAATATCACGCACACGGGCACGGTTGACGACTTCGTTCGAGTGTATGGCAAATCGGGCAGGTTTCTCCGGCATTGTCTGCACGAATTTTCGCCTGATGTGACACGCGAATTTTTTGGCCGGATTGGCATCGAGACCAAAGCCGATGAACAGGGCTGTGTTTTCCCGGCGAGTGAACGAGCTGGCGATGTTCGAGACGCCTTATTGGGTCAATGCCATAAATTAGACGTGCAGTTTATATTTGGCAGGGGGGCTGATAAAATCGAAAAGCGAGGCGACGGCTTTGCGGTTTTAGCCGGGAGCGAAATTACGTCGGCTGCAAAAGTGATTATCGCCACGGGTGGAGTGAGTTACCCCGCTACCGGCTCGACGGGCGACGGCTATAAATTAGCGAAATCCTTAAGACATACAATAATCGAGCCGAGACCAGCGCTTGTGTCGCTTGTCTCGACTGAAAAATGGTGTGCTGAACTGGCAGGAATTTCGCGCGATAACGTTACGATATCCGCAATGTTGAATAAAAAGAAAATCAGCGTTAGCGGGCCGATGATTTTTACTCATGACGGCATTGGTGGGCCTGCTGTTCTTGATTTAAGCCGATTGCTTGTTGATTATCTGCCTGCCTCAAAGGCGGTCGAAGTGGTTATTGATATCGCTCCATCGATGAATGAATCACAACTTGAAGAATACCTGATGGGACAACTTTCGCAGTATTCCAAAAAAATCATCGCAAACGTTCTTTTCGAGCTGGCTCCCAAAAAACTTGGCGGGCTTATCTGCACCTTAGCGGGAATCACCGAAACAAACGCGAGCCAGTTAAAAAAAGAGCCGCGAAGAAAAGTGATTCAGTTGCTGAAAAAGCTGCCTGTTCCGATTGTAGCGACAAAGCCGATAGATGAGGCGATTGTTACAAACGGCGGCGTAAGCACGGCCGGAATCGATCCGACGACGATGCAATCCAAGGTTTGCCCCGGCTTATTCTTTGCGGGTGAGACAATCGACGTTGACGGCCCCTGCGGCGGATATAATCTTCAAATTGCATGGTCAACGGGCGCTCTTGCGGGCAGATTGGTTATGAAGTAGTGACACCTAAGTTTAACCGGACTTCATATCATCTTTGATTTGATTAAGCAAATTTATCGCTTCGATTGGCGTGAGGTTATTTACATCGACGGAGGCGAGTTTGTCGAGGACGCTCTTGTGTTTCTGGACGAAAAGCGTATCGGCATCGGGCTTTTTGGTTTTGTTTTTAGCAAGGTGTGAGCCGGAGGCCTCTTTCTGAAACGTGGTTTCGAGCTCGGCTAAAATCTCCTTTGAGCGTTCGAGGATTGATTTTGGTATGCCTGCTAATTTTGCGACGTGAATGCCGTAGGATTTATCTGTGCCGCCCGGCAAAATTTTGTGAAGGAAAACCACCTCATCCATCCATTCGCGGACGGCTACGTTGCAGTTTTTGATATTTGCAAATAATTCCGATAGCTCGGTCAATTCGTGATAGTGCGTAGCAAAGAGGGTTCGACATTTGATTTTGGAGGCGATGTGTTCGGTGATAGCCCAGGCAAGAGACAAGCCATCATAAGTGCTTGTGCCTCTGCCTACTTCGTCGAGGACGACTAAGGATTTCGATGTAGCGTTATTGATTATGTTTGCGGTTTCGGTCATTTCTACCATAAAGGTTGATTGGCCTCGGATTAACTCATCGGATGCGCCGACGCGGGTGAAGATGCGGTCAACGAGGCCGATGGTTGCTTCTTTGGCTGGGATGAATGAGCCGACCTGAGCCATAAGGACGAGCAGTGCGGTTTGCCTGATATAGGTGCTTTTGCCACTCATATTCGGGCCTGTGATTATCATTACATCACCTGCCTGATTGCCGAGCGAGATATCGTTGGGGACAAATTCCGCGCCTAACATCTCAGCAAGAACAGGGTGTTTGCCATCCTGTATGATAAGGTCGTTATCGGTTGTCAGTTTGGGTCTGATATAGCCGCGGCGATTGGCGATATGTGCGAGGCATGCGAGGCAGTCGCATTGCGAGATTGTATCCGCCAGTTCCTGAAGGCGCGGGATATATTGGGCCGCCTGAACTCGCACCTCTTCGAAAAGTTTTTGTTCGATTGCGAGGGCTTTTTCTTCTGCGCCGAGGGCGCTGGTCTCATATTTTTTCAATTCATCGGTGATATATCTTTCGGCGTTGGTAATCGTCTGCTTGCGGACGTAATCAGCGGGGACTTTGTCGGCGTTTGACCTGCTGATTTCGATGTAGTAGCCGAAGACTTGGTTGAAGCCGACTTTTAGTTTGTCGATGCCCGTACGTTCGATTTGCTGTTTCTGATATTGTTGCAGCCAGGTTTGACCATCGCGTGAGATTGAGCGCAGTTCGTCGAGTTCCTTGTTGAAGCCGGCGCGAATGACGCCGCTGTCGGTAAGGCGCAGCGGGCAATTGGGCTCGATTGCAGAATCGAGCAAATCGGCCAGCTCATCCATACTGTCGCATCGGCCCGTCAAGTCGCGGAGCAGTTTGACGCTGAGTTGCCCTAATGTTTCACGCAGTTTTGGGATTTGTCGCAGGGTACGGGCCAACGCGACGAGGTCTCGCGGCAATGCCCTTGCGGTAGCGATGCGTGCGGCGATTCGTTCCGGGTCTGCGATATCGCCAAGCAATTTGCGGACTTCAATCAGCCGATTATCACTGTCTTTCAATTCGGCAATAGCGTCCTGACGTAATTCAATCGCCGATAACTCGCACAAAGGTCTGCAAAGCCAGTTGCGAAACATCCTGCCCCCCATCGGCGTCAGTGTCGAATCGAGGCAGTCGAGCAATGTCCCTTTCGTGCCCTCGGTGCGAATTGTTCGCAGAACCTCCAAACTCTGGAGTGAGGTGTAATCGATGTGCAGGAATTTCTTCCGGCTGATTTTTTTAATACTTGAGATATGCGCCAGCGCGGTCTTTTGTGTTTCATTAAGATATTCGATTAACGCGCCGGCGGGGGGGATAACCGCGCCATCGGTGTCGTTGATTCCGAAACCTTCTAATGTTGCTGTTCCGAAGTGTTTCAGCAGCCGTTGTTTTGCCTGATAGGGGTCGAAATACCACCCTGGTCTTTGTGTAACCGTCGCGCCGGTCAGTTCGCTGATACCTTTTACAAGTTTTTTCGCCTGTGCCTCGAATAATTCGCCCCTCCTGTCGGGCAGGAGGCATTCGGCAGGGGACAATCGCACGATTTCATCGAGCAATTCGTCTTCGCCAAGCTGCTGGGCGAAAAAGTGGCCTGTTGAGATATCGACCCAGCTTATCGCCGAGGCCGAATTTGTCTGCCAGACTGCCGCGAGAAAATTATCCTGTTTCGCTTCCAGCAGGATGTCATCTGTCAGTGTTCCCGGTGTAACAACCCGAACCACGTCGCGTTTGACCAAACCCTTTGCGGTCTTCGGGTCTTCGATTTGTTCGCAGACAGCCACTTTGTAGCCCGCCTGGAGCATTTTTCGCAGATAACCATCGACGGCGTGCCAGGGAACGCCCGCAAGAGGGACGGGGTTATCGCTGCCCTTATCCCTGCTGGTTAGCGTCAGGCCGAGGACTTTCGAGCAGGTCTTGGCGTCCTCGTAGAAGGTTTCGTAGAAGTCGCCCATCCGGAAAAAGAGTATGCAGTCCGGGTACTTCTGTTTGAACTGAGAAAATTGCCTCATCGCCGGCGTCAAATTGTCGCTGCTCGTAGTCATATCGGCTGATTATACATTCAGCGGGCCACTTAACAACTCTGTAATAAGTGTGTATGCGGCGTCTTTTGATTTTGTTTTCATCAGTTGAGTCAAAAATTGCTCCTGGCGAGGGGTAAAACATATTGGATGATTCTGGTCAAAATTTTCAACGTCGGCTAATCGCACAATCTCATCGCAAAGATAGTCGATTCCAGAGCCGAATTTTGCACTGATACTGACCGCGTCTGGCATATTGCCTGTTTCGAATAAGAAAGGCAGGCCCGTTTTACGCTGCGCTGCAAAGGGTAAATCTGATTTGTTAAGGACGACCAGGACTTTTTTATTGGCCAGTATATTTGTGAAGGATTTATCGATTTGGTTAGCCGGCTCGCTGTTATCGAGGACCAATAAGACGATATCCGCCTGGTTTATGAGTTCTGTCGCTTTCTGTTGAGCAGCTTTGTCAATGTCAGACGCGATTTTATCATCGAGTCCAGCAGTATCAAACAGTTCAACAGCCAGCGGGCCTATTCGACATTCAGCCGAAACCCAGTCGCGGGTTGTGCCTTTGATGTCCGCGACAATCGCTTTTTGTCTGCCGCAAAGCTGGTTGAGCAGCGTGCTTTTGCCTGTGTTGGGCGGACCTGCGAGAATGATTCGGCAGCCGAAAATGATAAGTTTTGCGATTTTACTGTTGTCGATAATCTTTTGTGCTTCAGCAGCGATTTTTTCAGGCGGGTTTTGCAGCCAGTTTTTTGCCGAGGCCGTCAGGCCCAAATCGATTTGATTGAGAATAATTCGCGTGCCTTCGAGTGTTTTAATCTTTGGCAGCGTCAATTTGGCTTCGAGTGCGATTGCGTTGCTGTCTGCTGAGGTTTTGAAAAGCAATTGTTCAGCGGTCAGCAATTCGACGCCATATTGGCGGAGCAATTGCATAATTTCTTCGACGATTAGCGGGTTGCCGTGGCAGTTGATGGCGTATGAGTTGTTGTCCTCGCAGCCGATTGTTACCTGGTCGATTGTTTTATCGCCTGATTGGATGGTGGTCAGTAAAATTTTGCCTGTCGTGAATTCCAGAGGTTTTTGGGGTTGAGGGGGAAGGATTTGCCTGAGGATATCCGCCGCCGAATCGCCATAAAGCTGAATCGTGGCGATAGCCCCTGTTCCTTTGCCGGTCATTACCGCTGCGAAGACAGACATAGGAGAATTGATTACTCCTTCGATTCGATATACTTCTTGTAGGCCAGGGCGATACCTTTGATGACTAAATTTGGCACGTAGTTATCGACAAAGTCGCAGTCATCTTTAATAAGTTTCGCGCCTGAGCCGGTGATTACCAGTTGAGGCCAGGTCCCAATCACTTCGGCGTATCGCCTGACAATTTCCTGTAATGAGCTGATGGCCGAATAATACAGGCCTGCGTTGATTGCATCGACTGTATTTTTGCCGAAGGGCCATTGTGGTTTTGTAACCGTTACTTTCGGCAGTTGAGCAGTATCATGGTGCAGGGCGTTTGCGCTCATTTCGAAACCGGGGAAGATTACGCCGCCGCAGAATACGCCGCGGTCATCGACGAGGTCGATAGTTACGGCTGTGCCGAAATCCGCAACCGCCACCGCGTGTTCCGCGACCGCATAAGCAGCCGACGCTGCCAAAGCCCGGTCAGTTCCTACTGTTTCAGGATGTTCTATCGATAATTCAATTGGGAAGGGGATTTCACTGCCCACAAGCAATATTTTTTCATCGAGGGTTTGTTTTGCGACGTCGCGCACAACCTGCGTCCAGGCGGGTTTGACGGAGCTTATGACGATTACGCCTTCGCGTTTGCCTTCTTTGGAGCGTTTGGCAACGGGTATCATTTCCCAGGTCGATTTGAGCAGTTCCGTCAGTTCGGCTTTTGCATCGCCGGGGACCGACTTTACGAACTGTTCCTCATCATTGAGAAACAGCCCAACGCCAATATTGGTATTGCCTATGTCTATAGCTATCAGGTTCATAGCACGTCTTCTACCTTATTTTGGGGATATTGTCAATTTATGGCTGTTGAGACACAGGACAGCAATTGAATGTAAATATGGCTAAATACGAAAGGGAAAATGGGCCGGGGAGGATTCGAACCTCCGTAGACTTTCGCCAGCGGATTTACAGTCCGCTCCCTTTAGCCGCTCGGGCACCGACCCATACGACATTTATCAGGGTATTATTTACAATTTGCGATTCCAGTCAAGGGATAAATGACAATCATCGATAATCAAAAAAAGTCAGACACGGAGATTGCTAAATGATGATTGATAAATGATAATTTGGCGGTATGGGCTGGTATATTTATATTGCCGGGTTATTAATACTTTCGCAGCTGCTTTTTTCAACGCTGACGCTGAAAAATTACTTTTTCGCGCTGGCCAAATACGATAAGAAGCACAAACGTTATGCGCCTCGCGTCGCGCTGATAATTCCCTGCAAAAACCTCGATGAGAATTTTGAGCAGAACATCGCCTCGTTTTACAGGCAGGATTACGAAAATTACGTGTTGTGGTTTGTAGTAGAGGACAAGGCCGACCCGGCGTACGAGCAATTGCGAGGATTAAAGGATAAATTGGCCTGGAGCACAAAGGCCGGCGACGTCCAGGTGCTTGTTGCCGGGGTTGGGCAGGAATGCAGCCAGAAAATTCATAATCTTTTGTATGCCTATCGCCGGATTCCTAAAGATATTGAGACGCTGGCCTTTGCGGATTCGGATATCTGCGTCAAGCCGATCTGGCTGTATCATCTGGTTTATCCTCTTCGACATCCTGAATCAAAAGGGGCGGCAACCGGCTATCGATGGTTCATTCCCAGGACAGGCAACCTTGCCACGCTTGCCTTATCAGCCGTAAACGCCAAAGTTGCCCAGCTTATGGGCAACACGCCTTTCAATCACGCCTGGGGCGGGTCAATGGCGATTCAGGTGCAGACCTTCAGGGAATTGGGCATTGAAAAGCTCTGGGAAAAGGCCGTAAGTGATGATTATTCGCTAAGTTGCGCCGTGAAAGACGCTCATAAAAAAGTCGAGTTCGTCCCCGGCTGTCTTGTGGCTACCTCGGAATCAACCACCTGGGCAAAATTATTCGAATTTGGTCGCAGGCAGTTCGTTATCACGAAGGTTTATGCGCCGCAGATGTGGTCATTTGGTTTGTTCAGCGCGGTATATTCCGTTTTTGGGCTTTGGGGCGGGGCTGCTTTAGCAATTTACGCCGGAATCACGCAGAATCATTACATTTGGCTTTTTGCCGCGGTGCCGGTCCTGTTTTTTATCGCGCAATTGACAAGGGCGATATTCAGGCAAAGTATGGTAAGCAAACTGCTCGCGGATAACTGGCCCCGGTTGAAAATTGCCGCGATAGCCGATATTACGCTGTTCTGGCTCTGGTCGCTGCTTATGCTTGTTCTGATATTGTCGTCGGTTTTTGGCAGGACGATTCGCTGGCGCGGCATCCGGTACAAACTCATCAGTAAAACCGAAACAATCGTTCTCGGGGCCGACACATATTGATTGTCAGGCAGTACTGATTTTTTACATGGTGCTGCCGGCTGTTGGTTGTTTTTGCTCAGTGCCTTTCTGGAATTGCTTTAAGATATCGTTTATTTTTTCCTTCCTGAGGTTTTTTAGCTCGTTGTTCAGGTCGCTTTCCCGCAGCATAAATTCGATAAAGTATTCGCCGCCGTTCATTGGAACGCTTATCTTGCCGACGTAACTGCCTGAGCCGTCCGATGACTGGGTTTTACTGTTTTGTTTTTCTTCACCTTTTGGAATAATGCTTTGAACAAACACTGTTAATCTGCCTTCCCTGTTTTCGTCGTAAGCCACAGCGATGCCGGCAATGTCAGCGACCTTTCCAATGGCTTCGCGGGCATTCATATTTTGTATGCTGACCGAGATTCGGTAATTGCTCAGGTTGCACCCCGGTGCTATTACCAATGTGATACCGCCGCGATTTGCCAGGTCCTGAAAGATTTTGTCGAGCGATTCATTCTTATAGGTCACATCGTTTTGTTGACCAAGTTTTGCACGGAGTAATTCATCCAATCTCACGACTTTTATTTCAGGGATTTGGCCTGGAAATTCCATACCTTGGATATACCAACGGGTGTTTTCGGAAGGATAGCTGTTTCTTTCGGGAGGATAGCCGGGAGGATAGCTGTTTCTGCCGTACTGTTTAATTTCAATTTCACTGAGCAACTGCACAATGGTAACCGGCGTCGGCAAATCGTATTGTTTGGCCGATGTATCATTAGCGTCCAGTTTCCCTGTTTTGTTAATTTGCCTGCATAACAGATTATCGAGTTGTTCATACACATAAAGAGGTGAAATAGTTACTGGTGTCCCAAGTGCTAAATTTATGGTTTTTTGAGATTGGCCGGGGAAGTGCCCCCTTACTGGGAAGGTATATACCCTTTTAAGTATTTCGAGCTGGTTTGTCGTTGGTCTGCCCAGGATATGGTCGAGCTCTTCTTTCGGATAGATTGTTAGCTGGTTATCATCGGCGGCATAACGCATAAAGAAGGTGTTCAGCATCTCGGTCAAACTCTCCGCTAAGGGACCATCCAGTTTTACGGACAGACGGGTTGCCTCGCCCTGGGGAAGTTTCCATGTGGCCTCATCCGACAAAACTATGTTTACATCCGCTTTCTGGCTGATTTTGGCAAGGGCTTCGGCAATGGTTACATCCTTAAGCTCGATTTTTAATTCTTTACCGAGCCGGTTCTGAAGCTCTAATGTTCCTGCTTGAGCAGTGCTACTGGAAGTTGCCATTAACAAACCGACTAAAACTAATACCTGTACCGTTTTCTTCACTCGCATTTTTTGTTCTCCTTTGGTTAACCTGGTTTTTTACTTAGAATAAACACAGCAAACTTGCTGTCTCCGCACTAATGCCGTTTTGTGCCAATGACGGTTCTTGTCTGCATATTATTAACCATGTCGGAATACCCAGGCCCTGATTTGGTTTCACTGCCGGTTCGATTATTTCAATCTCACATTTGGCTATGCCGCTGTTTGCGGCAGCGGGACTGAGTGAAACTTCGGCTTGAGCGGGTATTTCCAGAATCTGGACGGTTGTCTGAGCGATGCTATGGGTAAATTCGACCGATGCAATATGGACAGCGGATTTTCGGCTCAAAGAAAGAGGGACTGTGAGCAACAGCAGGGCGGTGATAGCGCTGATTATTGCTATTATTGCCGCTGCTCTAAGCAGGACGGGCCATTTGAAAGTCGCCGGCTTTGGGGCCGCATTAAGACGAGATGAGATTGAAGCGTTTAAGGCCTGCCAGTCAATCTTTGCCAGTTGCCGCTCGGCGTTTTGTTCCAGCAACAAATCCAGTTTTTCTTTTCCTGATTCAGTCATAGGTAATCTTTGAGCAATTCTTTAAGGTTTTTTCTCGCCTGAAACACATGCCACCTTACCGATTCAACAGAGCAATTCATAATTTGCGCCACCTCATCTTGCGACATATCCTGCAATCCGAAAAGAGCTATGGCCTTTGCCTGTTTGTCGGGCAGCTTCGCCATTGCATTTCGCAGGGCCTTGTTTAATTCTTCGCCGACTGCAATCTCGCTGGGCGTTGCTCCCTGGCTATTTTCGGGGTAATCATCCTGAAAAACTTTTTGGCTGTGTTTGAGTTTTCGCAGCCGCTCAACGGCAAGGTTGGCAACGATTTTCAGCAGCCACTGCTCGAAACGCCTGGGGTCCCGTATTTTATCAAGCCCCAGAAACGCTTTGACGAACGCATCTTGGACAACATCGGCGGCTTCATCTGCCCCTGTGAGTATCCTTATGGCCAATTGCATAGCGCGTCGCTGGTATAACCGCACCAGTTCGTCAAACGCACTTTTGTCGCCGGCTTTACTTGCCTCGACCAGACGCTCAATAGAAGCTGTATTCGGTTGTCCCGGTTCATCCACGATTACGTCCTCACTCTTATAGACGCAATAATGGTAATCAACGTTAGGGAATTTGCACGAAAAATTTCGCGGGTAAACGGGATTCAGAGGGGCGTCAGGGGACGGTTATTCGATTTTATCGATATCGTTTTCGGGCTGGCCCACGAGGTAAATCCTGTTTTTGCCGCTGCGTTTTGCTTCGAGAAGCGCCTGGTCTGCCTTTGAGAAAAGCTCTTCGGTTGTTGAGCCGTCTCTGTTTAAGCTTGCAAGCCCTCCGCTTATCGTCAGCACACCTCTGCCGTCCGGACCTAAAAACCGAAGATTGGTCTTTTCAATTTCTCTGCGGAATCGTTTTGCGATGAATATCACTTCTCCCGGATGGTCTGCGGTGAATGAACGTCTCTCGCCGCCATCTGTCGGCTGGGGGTTTTGCGGGTCGTCCCAGAATACCACCGCGAACTCATCGCCGCCCAATCTTGCCACCATGTCGTGCCTTCGGCAGCATCGCCTCATTAAAAGCGACGCCTGCTTCAGCACCTCATCACCCGCCGCGTGGCCGTAAACGTCGTTATAATGCTTGAAGTCGTCTATGTCGAATACGAGCACGGTTACACGCCCGTTATCTTGTTTTGCACGGGCGATTACCTGTTTTGCGAATTCCCACAGGTATCTCCTGTTTTTCAGGCCCGTCAAATCGTCCTCGGTCGCCAGTTTTTCGAGCCGGCTTATCTTTGCCAGAAGCGTCGCGTCGGTAACGGTCGGTTCTTTTCCGGCCACGGCCATAAGCGGGCCGCGACAAACGATATTGTAAAGCCGCTCTGTTTGAATCGGGCAAATCAGGTAATCATCCGCTAAACTGGTCCCATTGCTGCCGACCAGTTTTATCGCCTCCGGCTCTTCATGCATCCGCGCAAGCAGAAGGATTTTCGCAGTGGTGTTTTCCCGAAGCAGGGACAGGCCGTCTCGCAAATTGGCCGCTGTGCCTTTCATTACCACGGCGATTGCGGCGAAACGGGTTTTTCTCGCGGTTTCAATGCCGTCGTGTATACTGCCGCAGACCTGAATAGCGGGCTTGTCGGCTGGAATGCCTCCCAAAACCGCTGATGTCGGATTACCTATCAGCAGGATTCCGCCTGTGTCCATATTGCCCATTGCAGTTGCCATCATTTATCACCCTTGACTCCAGAAAGCATTATAACAGAATCGAAGGGAAAATCAAACGTGAGTTTCCCCGAATAAAGCGATGCTGACGGGTGGTTAAGTGAATCAAGGCGTTTTGTTTGCTTCAGCGGCCAGCAGTTTCTCCAGCAGCTCATTGTTGGGTGCGGGATAAAAGTCACTGACAACTTTGCCCTGTTTGTCAATCAGTACCATTGTTGGAAAGGCCTGTATTCCGTATGACGCGGTTGTTGCCCCGGGGCTTGTTGGTTGGGTTCCATTACTTGTTAGTCTGGCTCCTTCAATTTCGCATCTGCCGCCTCCATCAAGAGCGATGGCAAACGGTATTTTTCTCCCGTCCCAACGTTCTTTGCTGAGTTTATTAATCTCCTTTTCGAGGTCTTTTACGGAATTCATCGAATCATCATGGACTCCGATGATGACCAGCCCCTTATTGCCGTATTTTTCGTGAAGGTCAATCAGCTTCGGTATCGCATAAACGCACGGGCCGCACCATGTCCCCCAGAAATCCAGCACAACTACCTTGCCTCTAAGGTCTGCCAGTTTAATCGGCTTGCTGTTTATCCATCCCTTGATTTGTTGAAGTTCAGGGGCGTTTTTCCCAATCAGATGCGCAATCCGGTCCGCCTGCAGGTCAAAATTCTTTTCAAGCTCCTTTTGGTCTGCCGCAACATTGAAATCCTCGTAGTTGCTGTATGTTCTTCTGCCGTTCACAAACAGCATATATTTGCCCTCAGGCATGAAAAACTCGAATTCCCCGTTTTTATTGAAAACATCCAAAGCGCAGGTATTCCGGTTAATCTGGGCGACCGTTTCGTTGTCCTCCTGTCCCAGGTTCTTCAGATCAGTGCTTTTGATTTTGCCATAAACCCGGCAGGCGGGTGTAAGCTTCATCTCGAGCTTTTTGCCGAGGTCAACGGTGCCGACGTCCAGAAAACCGGCAAGTTTATTCTCATAAAGACCATAAAGTGCGACGCCGTTTTTTCTCTGCCATTCGGCTCCGAATATCTTTTCTTCGGGCAAACTAATCAGCCCGTTTTCGTCGCAGATATATTCGCCGCCCTGTTGTTTTCCTTCTCTTACATAATACTGCTGGTATATTTTGGCTCCGACTAACGCTTGGCCTTCCGGCCCGATGACCTTCAGAACAATCGGGCCTGTGTT
This sequence comes from Sedimentisphaerales bacterium, assembly GCA_050012515.1. GTDB lineage: Bacteria > Planctomycetota > Phycisphaerae > Sedimentisphaerales > Anaerobacaceae > Fen-1362. Next base: position 195,240 of record JBEKHA010000003.1, read on the forward strand.
CTTATCTTGTTTTTTATCATTCGGATCTTCGTATGCTTGAGGCATTTCCAGTTTAACGAACTTGTCCGGCTGTACGAATTCGACATGCTTGTCGTTGTATAAAACAACCGTCCCGCCGCCTTGCGACCGCAGCGTTTTGTCGAACGCAATAGGTTTATTCTGCTGGGCTTCCTTCGTCACATTTGCCCCGATATAGCTCACATTTTTTATAATCCACTCTGCGTCAAGGCCGCTGAATGACCTTAATTCATCGAGTTTTTTCGGATATTTTCCTTCGTGAGTTTCGGCGTAAACAGCGATCGCGCTTCCTAATCTGCTTAATTGCTGCATCGAGTTCACCCGTTCTTGCATGATTTTTTCTTCCGGCTGGTTCGCGGCCTTAATTGTTTCGGGGCGGAAAGGGAATTCTGCGAATAAAATCCATATTACTATTGCTATGATTGAGTGTGTTTTCGCCGTCATAATTTATGTCCTCCTAAAACAATTGTGCCGGCATTAAATTCCTGAGTTGCTATTTTCTCCCGCCAATACCGATAAGTCAACGGCAAATATCGTTAAAACTCGATCCCTTGTCTTGCGGCTGTGCCTTTGTCAAACGGGTGCTTGATATTCTTCATTTCAGTAACCAAATCAGCCAGGGCAATCAGTTCGGGTGTTGCCCCTCGGCCGGTAAGGATAATCTCAACGTGCGGGTCCTTTCCCTCGATAACTTTTTTCAAGTCCTCGACACTTGTCAGACCTTTTGAAACACAGTAAATAATCTCATCGAGAATCAGAGCGTCAAATTTACGATTCATAGCCGACTTTGTGAGGTGTTCAAGTGATTCGTGAATGGCTGTTTGTGCTGCCGATATTGCTTTGGGGTCTTTGGGTGATTTCGCCATATCCCACTGGATATCGAGCGACTCTATTTTTATTGATGGCAGCGATGATAGCGCGATGCGTTCACCGGTATTTAAGAAGGGGGGTTTGAGGAACTGATAAATCAGGACTTTGTTGCCCTGGCCGGCTGCGCGTAGAGCAAGCCCAAGGGCAGCGGTTGTCTTGCCCTTGCCGTCTCCCGTATATAGCTGCACAAGTCCCTTTACAAGCATAGCAACATCATACGCCCAAATATCGAAATTGAGAAATCAAAAACATGGTTTAGTTATCGCACCTCGCCGACTTTGTGTCCTGTGCCTAAGGAATACAGACGTTTTTTGGGCTTTTTATTTATATGGGCACAGACCACCTGGCCGACAAATGTAATATGGTCACCGGTGGCAATCTGCTTAACCAATCGACATTCAAAATTTGCTACGGCATCGGTCAGCAAAACCGAATCAATCTTTTTGGCAGGTGCGGTCTTGGTGTTAAACTGGGCAAGTTTGTCGGTGTCCCTGCCCGAATGTTCGCCGAAGAACAGGGCCGCTTTAGCCATATCTACCGATGGGTAAACCAGCGTGAAGCATTTCGAATGGCGGATACATTTGACGCTGTAATGGCCCTTATAGACGCCTATCGCCATCATCGCCGGCTCATACGAGGCAATCATTGTCCAGCCCAGAGTAACAGGATTGGCCTTGCCATTTTTATCCTTTGCCACTACAATCACAATCTGTTCGGGATATTTGGTTTTATATGCTTTTTCGAAACTCACCTGCTTTTGCATTGTTTTTCTCCGCAAACGTGTTATTATTATGCGTTTGAGATTGTATGAGAGATTATAATTCGGGCCTTGATTACAGCAAGGAGGAATTATGGACACAATTGGTTTTATCGGCGCGGGCAATATGGCGGAAGCCCTGATTAAGGGCATAATCAGCGCCAATATATGCAAGCCGAAGTACATTTTTATTAACGATATCCGGTCCGACCGTCTGGAGTATCTGACGAGGCAATACCACGTCCAGGCAGTGTCCAACAGCACCGCTCTGGCCGGGCAGGTTGATGTCCTGATACTTAGCGTCAAGCCGCAGAATATGGCTAATGTGCTGCTGGCGATTGAATCAACCGTCAAGCACAGTACACTTGTCATCTCGATTGCGGCGGGCGTAAAAATCGACGAAATTGCCGCGGCGCTCAACGATAAGCCCATAATCCGCGTTATGCCCAATACCCCGGCGTTAATAGGCGAAGGGGCAAGCGCACTGTTCGCCAACAACAGGGCACGTCCGATGATGGATAAGGCGATGCGGATATTTTCGGCTATTGGCAAGGCGGTAATCGTCGATAACGAGGACCTGATAGACGCCGTTACGGCCGTCAGCGGGTCAGGGCCTGCGTATTTCTTCCTGATGATGGAAGAAATGATAAGGATTGCAGGTGAGATGGGGCTGCCTCCGGAAATTGCGAAAATACTTGTGCTGCAAACCGCCAAAGGAGCCGCTCTGCTCGCCTCCGAACGTGATAAATTCAGCGAAAGCCCAAGCGAGCTTCGCCGCAAGGTAACAAGCCCGGGCGGTACGACCGAGGCGGCCCTGAAGGTCTTCGCGGCAAAGAATTTCCCTCAATTGCTCGCCGATGCGCTGACCGCCGCCCGCAACAAAAGCCAGGAGTTGTCATCCTGATTTATTCGACGACTATTGCCTCTACGGGGCATTCATCAGCTGCCTGCTGCACCGCATCCTCGTGTTCCGCCGGAACGTCCTCTATTTTAACTTCCGCCTTATCGGGGCCCATTTCGAAGACCTCCGTGCAGGTGTCGCAGCACAGCCCGCAGGCCGTGCAGGTATCCTCAATGCTTACCTTCATACCTGTCTCCCATATCCGGTTTTATTGATTCGATTCATAATATCCTATTAGCTTTTCGGCACAAATTGTTCAAGCGAAAATTATGGAAATTTTCGGCTGACTTGTTATACTGCAGGTGCCTGAGCAGCAAATTGGAAATTAGGAAATCATTTTTACCGGCCGGGTCCCATGCAGACCGACCCGTTAACCTGGTCAGGCGGGGAACCGAGCAGCCATACGCGGTGTTTGGCCGTGCCGTGGCAAACCCGGCCGATCTTTTATTTTTATGGCTTACACAGTATTGGCTCGCAAATACCGTTCGCAGACCTTTGGCGACGTCGTCGGCCAGGAGCCGATTGCGCAGACGCTCAAAAACGCCATAAAAACCAACAGGGTTGCCCACGCCTATCTTTTCACCGGCACACGAGGCGTAGGCAAAACCACGATGGCCCGAATCCTGGCGAAATCACTGAACTGCCTCAAAGCCGACGACGGACCTACGGCGGAACCCTGCTGCAAATGCGATAGCTGTCTCGCTGTAAACCTCGGTGAGGATATCGACGTTATCGAAATTGACGGGGCCTCAAATAGGCGTATAGACGACATCCGCGACCTGATCAATAACGCGGTGTACAGGCCGGCCCGTGCGCGCTTCAAAATCTACATCATCGACGAAGTCCACATGCTCACCACAGAGGCGTTTAATGCTCTTTTGAAACTCCTCGAAGAGCCGCCCAGCCACGTCAAATTCATTTTCGCAACCACCGAACCCAACAAGGTGCTTCCCACGATTCAATCCCGCTGCCAGCGGTTCGATTTCAGAAACATATCGCCCGCGTATATCAGTAAGCAGCTCAAATCCGTCCTCGAACAGGAAAAAATCAAATACGAAGAAGACCTTGTTCTCGCCCTTGCCAAACTCGCCAACGGCTCGATGCGCGACGCCCTTAGTTTGCTTGACCGGCTTATCAGCACGGGTGTACAGCCGCTTTCGGCGAATCTGCTTGAAGAATACCTTGGTTGCCCGAACAGCGAAAAGGTTTGCGGACTCGTTGCCGCCATAGGCGATTCGAATGCCGCAAACGCTCTCGCCGCGGCAGGAGAACTGACTAACGCGGGTCTTACCGAAGTCCAGATTGCCGACGCCCTCGTCGAGTATATGCGGGACCTGATGGTTATAAAAGCCGCAGGAGCCAAGAGCGAGCTTGTGATTCTCACCGAACAGCAAAGACAGCGTGCCGGGCAATTAGCCGAAAAATTTGATGTGGCAGGGTTGGTCTATGATATTACTACTCTCGAAAAACTTCGCTGGTCGCTCAAAAACACTGAGTCCGCGAAGCCGCTTCTGGAAGCGACCATACTCCGCCTTGCGATGAGCGAGCATTTCCTCAATGTTGACTCGTTACTTTCACAATCAAATCCCCCACAGGATAAAAAAAAAGTAACTACTGAACATCACACAGCCGAAGCCGCACAGCCCGACGTTCCGGGGCAGGGGCGTTTGCCTCTGATTAGCGGGCTTGAGTCAATAAAAAACAATTGGCAGGATATCATTAAATCGCTTGGTCCCGGCACCGCGGGATTACTAAGCTGCGCTGAGGTGGTTCGGCTTGAGAACAACACTTTAACACTTGAATTCCCTGCCTCGTCGGCTGTTCAAAAACAGATGTGCGAAAGTAATGGCCGGCTTGAGCAGATTAAATCGGCCTTACAGGGGAAAACTGGTTTGCCTCTCAATATCAATCTTCGGCTGGCAGAGGGTGTATCGAATGGTCAGCCGCAGCAGGATAATGCAAAGACAAGAAGCCAGCGGCAAAATGAAATAATCAATGACCCCGCCGTAAAAACCGTAATTATGGGCCTCGACGCCACTATTACCAATATCGAAGACAACTGATTTTAACGGATACTTATCTGATAATGGATGGGTATGACAATGTCAGATAGCAGTCACCGGCTTTTACCGCAGGATCGCATTGCCTCTATTGATGCCCTTCGCGGATTCGATATGTTCTGGATAATCGGCGGCGGCGCTTTCTTCGAATCCCTGTCAAAAGTCTGGAAAAATCCTTTCACTGAAACAATCAAAAATCAAATGGAGCACGTATCCTGGGGCGGCTTTCATTTCGAGGACCTTATATTTCCCCTGTTTCTTTTCATCGTCGGAGTGGTTCTGCCGTTTTCAATTTCACGCCGTCAAGAGCAGGGTTTCAGCGATAAGAAGCTTTACCTGCATATCGTAAAACGCACCGCTATACTGATTCTGCTCGGACTGATATTAAACGGTCTGCTGCAATTTAATCTCGCGGATATGCGATGGCCAGGCGTCCTCCAGCGAATCGGCCTGTGCTACTTTTTCGCCGCTTTGCTTGTTGTGCACACCGGCTGGCTCATTCAGTCGTTTGCGGCAGGGGGGCTTCTCCTTGGGTATTGGGCTTTGGTTATGTTTGTCCCTGTTCCCGGTTCAGGTGTGGGCATCTTGACTCCGGAAGGATGTCTGCCCGCATATATCGACCGGCTGCTGATTCCGGGCAAATTCTGCTGCTTTACTTTTGGTGATAACGAAGGCCTCCTATCAACGATACCCGCCATTTCCACGGTCCTCATCGGTTCTCTTGCGGGCCATTGGCTTCGCTCGTCCGTATCCGGCAACCTTAAAACCCTGGCCTTGGCAGTTGCCGGAGTAATCTGTCTTATAATCGGCCACTTCTGGGGATTATCATTCCCTGTCATCAAGGTTATCTGGACAAGTTCGTATGTTCTTTATGCCGCCGGCTGGTCGTTGCTTTTGCTCGCGGCATTTTATTGGTTAATCGATGTCATGGGCTGTAAAAAGTGGGCATTTTTCTTTTTAGTTATCGGCGTCAACCCAATTACAATATATTTTCTCCAGGGGATTGTAAACTTTGATGACATCGCCGCCTTTTTTGTCCGCGGTCTCGCTCAGCACACAGGACAAGTCGAACTTCTGATTCTTCATCTCGCTGCCTTTGCCGCTAAATGGCTACTGCTGTTATTCCTCTATCGGCACAGGATATTCTTTAAGATATAAACAGAAGATGATTAATACTGTGTTGGCTGTTGTTCTTCAATTTTACCGCACTGCTTAAGCGTCATTCTTACCTGCCAGCGAACAAAAGCAGGCGCTCCATAAGCCAGATATATGCTTATTGCCAGCAGAACAACGTATTTTGCAATATCGGTTATCGATGACATACCTATATATATTTGTTTCTGGCCCGGTTCGCTATTCATATTTGAGATATAAGTTCTCACTGTTACAATCAGGTTTGGGACCGACCAATAAAGGAACAATACGCCGGCAGTCACACATATAAGCCGGAACGCAACAGCCAACCACGAAATCTGCGTGTCATCGACCGGCTCTGATTCAACAATTTTGGCAGAGAACCGATTTGCGCAGCGAGCAAGAAAATATACTGCCGCCAGTGCCGTTAAAGCATATACCACCAGTTCGACGATTATCGTGGTTACTAATTTTGTGTTCAAAGACACAAAAGGAATCATTGAAAGGCTGTTCAAGACAGATAAAAATGTTTGCAGAAGAGCATATATGCCGACCCCGACAAGCATTATTTTCGCTATTATCTGTAACTCGTTTCTACTCATATTTTAACTCCTTGTTTTGTTCTGCTGTGATTGCTTTCATTTGCCAAGCTGTGTAGTGCGTGGCACCAAAAACCAAATATATCCCGATGAGCCACTTGATTATTTCCACGGGGGTTCCCACAAATATTTTTGTTGAAAACAACGGCGATTGCCCTTCAAGTGTAGTGATCGACATGGCGTGCGTATAATAAAGTAATAAATCTATACGATGATAGATAATAAATAATCCGCAAAAGCATGCCGTCATTCTAAATCCTGCTATTATCCAGCGGCTGCTGACTTTTTCGCACTGGTTATTGTTTGGGCCAACGATTACTCTTACCAGCCAATCAGACCGGAATAGCAAAATCAGCGAGGCGGTAAGGGCAAACAGTAATTTGAGAATAATGAAAAATATATTCTGGTGAATGGATTTCCATGGATAATTTGGGTTTAATGTCGCGGAAATCGATATGATGCTGCTCATCGCGTGCAACAGGAAGTGAATCCCTATTGCGGCAAGTATCAGTTTTGTTATAAGGTGCGGTCTTGTCATACCGTATTTCTTATCGAAATAACCGGCGATTGTCAATAAGTCGAGATGCCTGACATCAGCGGAAATGGCCACTAAAATGGCAGGGTCAAAATTCTTTAAAAATGTTGCATAACAATGTTCAACTGGTTAAAATTCCGAAAAGATTGTGATATTACCGTAGAAATAGATTAATGCGTATTTCGTATCGGTAGCCTTTAAGTGGTCGGGTTGACTCAAGCTATATAATGGAGTGTAATTTTTTCGCAAAAGGAGATGTGAATGTTTTCTAAGTTTTTCCCAAAAGATTTTAACTTTTTTAAGTTGTTTGAAAAGCAGGTAAGTTACGCTGTGGATGCGGCTCGTTTTTTCAGAGAAGTGGTGTCCAAGGGGAGCGTGACTGAGGACACACTGAGCAAGATGTCGGAGATTGAACACCAGGCGGACGACGTGGCACACACGATTATCGAGCAGTTAAACAAGACGTTCATCACGCCGATTGACAGGGAAGACATCCATGCTCTTACGATGCAAATTGATGACATCGTTGATATGATAAATACCATTGTGAACCGGATGAGAATTTATAATATCACCGGTGTGAACAAGAACTTAGTGGAATTTGCCAAGGTAATTGAGGAGTCGGTACAGGCCGTGGAGCGGGCCATCGGGGGATTGCGCGACATCAAAAACGTCAAGGTGGTTTTCGACGCCTGCGTGGAGGTCAATCGTTTGGAAAATGTCGGTGACACAATGCGCGACGAGATGCTGATGGAGCTTTTTGCGACCGTGAAGGACCCGATTGCGGTGATAAAATGGAAAGATATTTATCAGGACGCTGAAACCGTGCTGGACGTTTGCGAAGACGTAGCCCATGTTGTTGATTCCATTATGGTCAAACAGGCCTGACTATGACGTTGAGCATTTTATTTCTAATCCTTCTGGCGCTTGTCTTTGATTTTCTAAACGGTTTTCACGACTCGGCCAATTCTATTGCCACGATTGTCTCCACACGCGTTCTGCGTCCGAAATATGCTGTGCTTTGGGCGGCGTTTTTTAATTTTATCGCCTTTCTGCTTCTTAACCTCCACGTCGCAAATACCATGGGCCACGGCATTATCGATATTGCCATTGTGGACCAGAGGATTATTTTCGGGACGCTTGTCGGTGCCTGCGTTTGGGATGTGATTACCTGGTATTTTGGGCTGCCGACCAGCTCTTCTCACGCCCTCATCGGCGGGCTGATAGGCGCGGCGCTGGTTAAGACGGGGCCGCAGGCCCTGGTCTGGCAGGGAATTATGAAAACGGTTACATTCATATTCATCGCGCCGGTGGTGGGGCTTTTATTAGCCTGGTTTCTCGGCGGCATCGTTTACTGGGCCTGCCGAAAAACCACACCTCGGAAGGTTGACAATATTTTTCGCAAAGGTCAGTTCCTCTCAGCCGCATCCTACAGCATAGGACACGGCGGCAACGATGCGCAAAAAACCATGGGCATTATAGCCAGTTTGCTTTTCAGTGCCGGCCTGCTGGGCAAGACATTTCATATTCCTTTAACCATAGTGCTCCTCTGCCATGCCGCTATTGCTCTTGGGACGATGTTCGGCGGCTGGCGGATTGTCAAGACGATGGGGCAGAAAGTGGCAAAACTAAAACCCATCGATGGCTTTTGCGCCGAATCCAGCGCCGCTATAACTTTGATAATTTCAACCACCTTCGGAATTCCGGTCAGCACCACGCACACTATCACGGGGGCGATTATGGGAGTGGGGTCGCTGCGGCGACTCAGCGCCGTCCACTGGGGTGTTGTCGGCAAGATAGTCTGGGCATGGATATTAACCATTCCGGCTTCCGCAGCGATAGCAGCGCTGACTTACAAATTAGCAGAACGGTTCTTTTGAATCTTCCGCAGTGAATAGCCCAATGCTGCTTTGTGGCAATCATAAATGACTTTGCGCCTTTGCGTTTCTATGGTAAAATCTCTGTGTTCTCTGCGAACTCTGCGGTGAAAACTTTTTGTGGGAATTTATGACGACCGGCTATACTGAAACCGTTAATAAACTGATTGAAGAACTGGCTCATCTTCCGGGCATTGGCTCGAAGACAGCCGAACGGCTCACCTTCCATATCCTCAAATCCAAACCCGCCGATGCCCTTGCTCTCGCCCAGGCCATAAGTGACGTCAAAACCAAAATCAAACAGTGCAAAACCTGCTACAACTTCGCCGAGACGGAAACCTGCCCCATCTGCTCCGACACACGCCGTGATAAAAGCAGGATATGTGTCGTCGAACAGCCCAAAGACGTCATTGTTCTTGAAAAAACAGGCCAGTGCAAATGGGTTTACCACGTCCTGGGCGGACATATCGCGCCCTTAGACGGCATTGAGCCGGCGGACCTTACCATTGATAAACTCATCGAGCGTGTCAAAGCGGGGGGGGTGGAAGAGATTATTATGGCAACCAATCCCAATATGGTCGGCGACGGCACCGCGCTTTATATCAGCTCGCTCCTCAAGGGCACAGGCGTCAAAATCACACGCCTCGCCCGAGGCCTCGCCACCGGAACAACCCTCGAATATGCCAACTCCCGTATGCTCTCCGATGCCATCACCGCCAGACAACCGCTGGAATAATCATAGGCCACATTTTTATGCACCACCTGTTCGAATATCCATAGGGATATTGCCGCGAACTGCGCATTCCTCAGGGCGGAAATGAGATTAAATTATAATCGGCCCAAAGGACGATGTAATCGTACAGGGAAATACTATGCTTATGATGCAGCAAAAGAACAGATACAGCAGTATCTCGGTGGATACTACGGAGATACCGCTTGAAAATCTGCTGGAGAAGGAGTGGTTTCTATCCAACAGTCGCGGGGGGTTTTCTTCTTCGACAATTATCGGGTGCAATACGAGACGGTATCACGGTTTACTGACCGGCACACTTACGCCGCCGGCGAACAGGATAATGGCGCTGTCCAGCTGTTTTGAGACGATATACTGGGGGCCCGCGGAATTTCATTTAGGCACGATAGAATTCCCGGACAAAATTTCGCCGGATGGGTATATCCGGCTAAAACGATTCAGCAGGGACATCGGCGCTCATTTTCATTACCGATTCGGCGACCTGAAGCTGACAAAATCGGTGTACCTGCTGCGGGATGAGGACACGGTTGGTGTAGTTTATTCGTTCGATGAAGTTCCGAAGCCGATAGATTTTACGGTTCGGCCGATTGTAGGGCTGCGAGATTTTCATTCGCTGCAGAAATCGGATGCGCACATTAAGACCCGGTTGGCGGCAGATGGACTGCTGATTAGTCACGACATGCCCGGCTCGTGTCGGTTGCTGATAAACTGCCGGGAAGCGGTCTTTGGAGAGAATCCGCAGTGGTGGTATAAATTCCTGTACCGGGCGGACAGGGAAAGGGGACAGGATTTTACAGAGGATTTGTTTACGCCTGGGTTTTTCAGGTATCATATTGATTCGCCGACAAAGCTGGTTTTGTGGGCGAACCTCAGCGGACCTGAGACGTCCGCTGAGGCGGATAAATTTGTTTTGCCTGATATCGAACAGGTCATAGGACAGCTATCAGGGCACCAAAACGAAGTAATTCAGCAGGCGAAGAATGATAAAACACTTGAGACGCTTTATCTTGCGGCAGACCAGTTTGTTGCAAAGCGCAACCTTGGCGGGACGGCGATGTCAACGATATTAGCGGGTTTCCCGTGGTTTGCGGACTGGGGCAGGGATGCGTTCATATCATTGCCTGGTTTGCTGCTGGCGACGCGCAGATTCGACGAGGCGAAATCCGTTCTTGTTACCTTTGCCAAAGCTGCTTCAAACGGTATGATACCAAGCCGATTCGATGACTATTCCAGCACGGTCCACTTTAACAGCGTGGATGCATCACTGTGGTTTATAAATGCGGCCTTTGCGTATTTTAATGCTTCGGGCGATCGCCGGACTTTCCGTGAGGAGCTTTTGCCTGTTGTTATTTCGATTGTCAATTCTTATCAGCACGGGACGCAATTCGGAATTAATGCAGACGCCGACGGCCTGATAACGGCAGGCGACGCAAGCACGCAGCTTACGTGGATGGACGCCAAATTCAACGGGATTGTGTTTACGCCGAGATATGGCAAACCCGTGGAAGTCAACGCGCTGTGGTATAACTCGCTTATGCTGCTTTCACGATATTTGACTGACAGCAATGACAGTCAACTGTTTAATACTGTGCGGTCAAGGGCGGAAATAGTCAGGGAGAATTTCTGCAAAATGTTCTGGAACCAGTCGTGGGGCTGGCTGAATGACTGTATCTTTCCTGACGGGACGGCTGACGCGACGCTTAGGCCCAACCAGATATTCGCGGTGTCGCTGCCGTTTTCGCCGCTGCCCCTGTTACAGCAAAAAGGGGTGGTGCGTATCGTCGAAGAAAAACTTTTGACGCCGTTCGGCCTGAGGACTTTGTCGCCGGACGACAAAAGGTATCAGGGGCAATATACGGGGCCTCAGTCGCAGCGAGACGGCGCGTATCACCAGGGGACGGTATGGCCTTATCTTATAGGGCCGTTTGTGGAGGCGTATCTGAAGGTGAACGGTTCCGGTATCGATACCAAAAAAAACGCGGCGAATTTCATCAGGCCATTGCTGGCCAATCTCACCGGCGACGGCTGCATAGGCAGCATCTGCGAGATATTCGACGGCAACGAGCCGCAAAGGCCGAAAGGGTGTTTCGCCCAGGCGTGGAGCGTTGCGGAACTGATACGGGCATACCTGCTGGTTACCACTTAACGCTCAGAACTCGCTGGCCATTTGTTTTGCTTTTTCAATCGCGGCGTTTCGCTTTTGTTCTGCTGTTTCAGGTCCGCCGGCAAGTGTCGGTTCAACCGCAAGCGATCTTATGTCGGCAAAACCGATGAATCCAAGTATCGACTCGACGTATTTGCTTTGCTGGTCGTATTGTTCGGCGGGCGTGCCTTTGGTGTAATCGCCGCCGCGAGCATAAACCACAAGGACGGGTTTTCCGGTTACTAATCCCTTGTAATTGCCAGATGCATCGACGCTAAAGGTCTGGCCCGGCTGGACAATCACGTCGATATACTGTTTGAGCCGGTAGGGTATCGAGAAATTCCACATCGGGACAGCGAAAACGTATTTGTCGGCGTCCTTGAATTCCGCGATTACTGCGACGACCTTGTCCCACGACTGCTTTTCTTCGGGGCTGTGTGGCTTGCCTCGCATAATTTTATATTTGCCCGAGGCCGCGACAAAATCAAATTCTGGAAGCTTCGCTGAAAACAGGTCGATTATTTTTACCTGGTCTTTTGGATGCGATTGCTTATATGCTTCGACGAACGCATCTGCCGCCGCGATTGAATTTGACCGTTCTTTCATCGGCGACGCCTTGATATACAATACCTTGCTCATTTTAACCTCCGAAAAATATCGCTTTCAAGTCCGGTTTTTCCGATTACACGCTCAGCATCAGATTTTATACCAAACTTCTGCCATTCGCCACAAAAAAAAACGCTGAAAAATACTCCGGCTTATCAGGTCTCCACATTTTGGGCTGAGTAAAATTTTGCCATCACAGGTCTTTATTGCTACAATAACTGCCGGAGAAGATGAAACACAATGGATTAATTACATCTTTGGACGGCATTACGGACTCCGACCAGTCAATTGTTGGGGCGAAGGCGGTCGGTCTTGCCCGCATGAAACGTCTTGGCTTGCCTGTCCCCGATGCCTTTTGCGTTGCCGCCAATGCTTATGAAACGCATATAAATTCTCCCTCACTGAAAGCCGTGATAGATAATACCCGTGTACCTTCCGGGAAGCCCGAAGGTTTCGACATTGCCGGGAACCTTGACACGATACGCCGGGCCATAGTTGATTCTAAAATGAATGATTCACTCACTGCTGAAATTGAATCGCATTACCGTACTCTCGCAGCCAGCCGTTTGGCCGTTCGCTCGTCGGCCACAGCAGAAGACCTGCCCGGTCATTCCTTTGCAGGCCTTTACGACACATACCTCGGAATTTCTAACCTCAAAGATTGCCTGATTGCCATAAAGAAGTGCTGGGCCTCATTATGGACCGAGCGTGCATACAACTACAGACAAAAAAATGGCTTCGACCATTCGAAGGTCGAAATGGCTGTAATCGTCCAGTTCCTTATTCCGGCCGATGTCGCGGGTGTAATTTTCACCGCTGACCCTATTACCGGTGATAATAATCGCATCATCATCGAGGCCTGTCTCGGTCTCGGCGACGCATTGGTTTCAGGCAAGGTCTCTCCTGACCGTATTGTTTTAGACAAGAAGGGGCCAAATGTTATTTCACGTTCGATGGTTGCCCCTTGTATAAACGACCCGACAGCTCAAAAACTTGCGAAGCTCGCCATAAAAGCCGAAAGCGAATTCGGCTGTCCCCAGGACATCGAATGGGCGATTCACCAAGGCAAGATTTTTCTGCTTCAGTCCAGGCCCATCACAACTATACCAAAGGTAAAATCATGGGAGGACAGGCAAATCTGGTGCAGTATTCTTGCGAAGGAGGTAATTCCTGATGTGGTGACGCCGGCCACATTCTGTATGCTTGAGTCCTTTGATGAGAAGCTCTTCAAATCTGTCTTTGACTTGATGTGCATCGATAAAGGTACCATCCCAACATTCAACAGGATTGCCGGCCGGGTGTACTTTAATGTCGGCTTCTGGGCCGCTGTCATAAGGCACTTCAGGATTACAAGAAACCTGGACTGGAACGAATTTGCCGGAAGCGAGCCGGAATTGGCACAATTAATTGAAAAACTAAAAAACACACCAACGGAAGACCTGCCAAAAATCAAGCACAACCGCGTGAAGTTCCTTCTGAGCTTGCCTTTGCTAACAGCATCGATGCTCTGCAATACACGCCGCAAATCTCAGTCCATTCTCGCCAATGTCAGGAAGATAAACGAAAAATGGGCTTGTCTCGATATTTCCGGTTTGTCCGCCGAACGGCTGGCTGACTGCCTGATGGAGGCCGTTACCGACCTCCACGAGGGAATCATCAAAAAAGGTTTCAATTTACTTCGCATGTTTTACTGGATGGCCTATTTTCCAATCCTCTATTTTCCAATCCTCGAGATTGTATGCAGCAGATGGCTTCCCGATGAACAATCCTGTGCAGGAAGACTGCTCGCAAGTATGGGAAATATGGATGATGCAGAAGCCGGTCTCGACCTTTGGCGGCTGGCTGCGAAAGTCAACGACAGCCCTATTCTAAAGGAATTGATTCAATCTAATATCGAGTGGGACATTGTACACGAGGAGCTTACTAAAAGCTCCTCTGGTGAGGAGTTTCTAATTGACTGGGGCCGGTTTATGAAGGCCCATGGGCACCACTGCCGCGGCGAAATCGAGCTTTATAACCGGCGTTGGTCCGAAACACCTGATTATATCCTCGGCCTTATTCGTAGTTACCTGGGCTCTATGGGAAAAGCCAATCCACTTGAAAACCATAAGCGCATTGCCGCTGAGCGTGAACAACTTGCGCAGAGTTGTCGTCGAAAACTCACCAATCCTGTCAAGCGGGCCGTTTTCAATTATCTGCTTGTCCGCGCTCAGTATGGTTCGGCGTTTCGCGAGAACATCAAAAGCGAACTCATAAAACTAATGGCATCTATGCGCTCGATACTGCTCGAACTTGGCAGAAAGCTGGCGGCTCGCTCTTTAATAGCGGACAGCGACGATGTTTTCTTCCTTAAGCTGGAGGAACTTGGGCCGTTGACACGGAATCAATCCAAAGTCAATATCAAAGAGATTATCGCTGCCCGTCGCGCCGAGTATAAGAAATGGCAGGCCATATCGCCGCCCAATTTAATCATTGGCAAGTTCGACCCCGACAGGTATGTTCCCGAAGAAGTAAATGCCAATGTCCAGCAGTTAAAGGGTATGGCAGTAAGCCCCGGCGTTGTTAGCGGCAAGGCGCGAGTAATATTGAGAGCCGACGACAACGAGCAGGTTCAAGCCGGTGAAATCCTCGTCGCTCCATTTACCGACCCCGGCTGGACGCCGTATTTCATTCCCGCTGCCGGGATTGTTATGGACCAGGGCGGCCTGCTTTCTCACGGAGCCATCATTGCCCGTGAATATGGCATTCCTGCCGTGGTAAACGTCGGCAACGCGACAAAAATAATCAAAACCGGCCAAACCATCCGGGTGGACGGCGACAGGGGGGTAGTCAGGATTTTGGAATAGCGGACTTTACCTTTTTTATAAACTTCGATATTTCGCTTAGGCATTTCTTTTTGTCTTTGAAGTTATCTTCAATCAAGCTCACGATTTTTGAACCGATGATTACGCCATCTGCGCCTGACTTGGCGACCTTTGCGGCGTGTTCTGGCGTGCTGATGCCGAAACCGACACATACCGGGATGTTAGTTTCCTTTTTGATTCTGCTGATAAGACCTTTAACCGAAGTCGATAATGTTTTTCGGCTGCCTGTTACGCCTAAAAGCGAAACGGCGTAGATAAAGCCGGTGGTTTTTGAGGCGATTGATTTCAATCGCTCTTTTGAAGTATTGGGCGTAACCATAAAAACGGTATCGAGGCCTGCTTTCTTCGCCGGGCCGATAATCTCTTTGGCGTCGTCAATACTCAGGTCAGCGACGAGGACGCTGTTGACTCCCGCCTTGTGGAAATCACGGAAGAATTTTCCTGTGCCGTATTGGAAAATGAGGTTGTAATACATAAGCAGGCCGATGGGGATATCTTTATACTTTTTGATTTCAGTGATAAATTTTAACGCCTTTTTGACAGTCATGCCGCTTTTGAGTGAGCGGATGTCCGCCTTTTGAATAGTGGGGCCGTCGGCTATCGGGTCTGAGAACGGTATGCCCAATTCGAGGATGTCTGCACCTGCGTTGATGGCTGATTTGACAATTTTAAAGCTTGTTTTGTAATCAGGGTCGCCGATTACGAAAAATGGTATGACGGCCGCGTGTTTTAATTCCGCAAAAACTTGTTTATAAGATTTCATCTTTCAATCCTTATTATCAATCCGCAATCTTAAATCAGCAATCAGCAATTATTTAATCCTTTACTGGTCTGAATTTTTCAACGATTCCGACATCTTTATCGCCCCGGCCTGAGAGATTTACGACCGCGATTGTTTTGGCGGGAAGTTTGCCTTTCTGGCTGACTATGTAAGCAATCGCGTGTGTGCTTTCCAACGCGGGTAAAATACCTTCCATTCTGCACATCAGGCCAAATGTATCGAGGACGTCTTCATCTTCCACCGCGACGTAGGTGGCCCTGCCAATATCGCTGAGGTAGCAATGTTCAGGGCCGACGGAGGGGTAATCGAGTCCTGCGCTGACGCTTTCGGTGTCGTTGACCTGTCCTTCAGCGTTCTGGAGGAGATATGCCTTTGCGCCGTGCAGGATACCCGGTTTGCCCGCTGATATTGACGCGGCGTGCCTGCCGCTCGATAAGCTTCTGCCGCCCGCTTCGACGCCGATGAGGCGGACGTTCTTGTCGTCTAAGAAGCCGGAAAACATACCTATTGCATTGCTTCCTCCGCCTACGCAGGCAAGGACCATATCAGGCAGCCGGCCGAGTTTGTGGAGGCATTGCCGTCTGGTTTCTTTGCCGATGCAGCTTTGAAAATGCTTCACAATCGTTGGGTACGGGTGAGGTCCCGCGGCTGTGCCGAAAAGGTAAAATGTATCATTAACATTGGCTGTCCAGTATCGAAGGGCGTCGTTTATCGCGTCTTTCAGCGTGCTTGTGCCGCCTTTGACGGATATGACCTGGGCGCCGCAAAGTTTCATTTTGTGGACGTTGACGCTTTGGCGTTCGACATCAGTTGCGCCCATAAAAATTTTCGTTTCCATTCCGAATAGCGCGCCAATCATGGCAGTTGCCAGGCCGTGCTGGCCTGCACCGGTTTCAGCGATAAGTTTTGTTTTGCCCATATATTTGGCAAGCAGTCCCTGGCCCAGCGTGTTATTGACCTTGTGCGCACCGCCGTGAAGGAGGTCTTCGCGTTTGAGGTAGACGCTGAAGCCGACGTATTCGCTGAGGCGTTTGGCGTGATACAGGGGGGTGGGCCTGCCCGCGTAGTCCGCCATCAGCTGCGACAGTTTATTAACGAAGCCCTTGTCCTTGTAGAACCGGTAAAACGCTTTTTCAAGCTCCTCGAGCGCCGGTATCAGAACCTCAGGGACATAAAAACCGCCATAGTCACCGAATCTGCCTTTGTATTTCATAGCTGTTATCTAACCTCTCAAATTATGAATGATGTCGAAAAATTTCCGCATTTTGGCAGGGTCTTTTTTGCCGGGTTTGCTCTCGACGCCGCTGCATACGTCAATGCCGTAGATGCCCAGCTCAACTGCCTTAGTTATGTTATCTGCGTTTATGCCGCCTGCCAGGAATACGCGTTTACTTATGTTTCCTATGATGTTCCAGTCGAAGACAAGTCCTGTGCCGCCGTATTTTTTGGGGTCAAAGGCGTCGAGCAAAATCGCGTCGGTGTAATATTCCTCCGCGCGTTTGATGTCTTTTTTATCTTTGACGCGAAGGGCCTTCATAGTCCTGACGTTGAGCGTTCCGAACTGTTCACAGTATTTTGGCGTTTCGTCGCCGTGAAACTGAACCCAGTCAAGACGGCATTCGTCGATTACCCGCTCGATGTGTTCGAAGGTGTCGTTGACGAATAATCCCACGATATCAACGAAGGCGGGCAGCCGGTCGATGATTTTCGAGGCGTCGGTGGGCTTGATATATCGCGGGCTTTTGGGATAAAAATTGAACCCGAGCATATCAGCGCCCATATCCGCCGCTGCCATCGCGTCATCATAGTTTGTGAAGCCGCAAATCTTCACTTTGACCGCCACCATTCTCATTGAAATTCCTTTCTCAGCCGTCTGCTACGGCGGATAAATTTGAAACAGCAACTAATTTTTCAAGATGCTGCATTGCTTTGCCTGTTTCGATTGACTGCACGGCTATTTTTATTGCCGGGGCAAAGTCGTCCGCAAGTCCGCCTACAATTATCGCCGCCGCCGCGTTTAGCACAACAATATCTTTTTTGGCCCCGGTTTCTTTTCCGCTTATTATATTTTTTACTGCTTCGGCATTGTTTTTGGCGTCGCCGCCTTTGAGGTCTTCGAGCGAGGCCTTTTTAATCCCATAATCGGCCGGCTTAAGCGTCGACTCGGTTATTTTGCCTGCCTTGAGCTGCATAATTTTCGTCGGCCCCATAGTGCTGATTTCGTCGAGGCCGTCGCTGTGGACAATCATTGCCCGTTTGACGCCTAATAAATGCAGCGCCTCGGCCACAATCGGCATAAGACCCTGTTCGGGCACGCCCATTACCTGTCCCTGTGCGCCGGCGGGGTTGGCAAGCGGTCCTAATATGTTGAATATTGTCCTGAAACCCAGTGATTTGCGCACGGGCTGGACATATTTCATTGCGGGATGGTATTTCGGAGCGAACATAAAACCTATCCCGGCTTCTTTTATGCATTTTGCCACTATATCCGGCCCCGCCTCGATATTGACACCAAGCTCGGCGAAAACGTCTGCTGAACCGCACCTGCTTGTTATCGCGCGGTTGCCGTGTTTGGCGACGTGAACGCCCGCTCCCGCGGCGACAATTGCCGAAGCTGTTGATATGTTAAATGTCTTAACTGATGCGCCGCCTGTCCCGCAAGTATCGACGAGGTTGTCAAGACGCGTATCAACTTTAACACAATGAGTCCGCAGCGATTTGGCAAGCCCGGCAAGTTCGGCAGAGGAAGCCGACTTGCATCGCATCGCCGTCAAAAACGCTGCGATTTGCGTTTCGGGCACTTCACCTTCAAAGATAATATCGAGAACCTTGCCCGCCTGCTCAAAGGTCAGGTGTTGGCCTCGAAGTAATGGTTCAATGTATTCGGCTATTGTTGCCATATTCAAGCCCTTTGCTTGTTTGTATACTCTTCGGCGATTTTCAAAATGTTTTCGATAATTTTACCGCCCGCTGGCGTCAGGATGCTTTCGGGGTGAAACTGCACGCCATATATTGGCAGCGTTTTGTGTTTGATGCCCATATTAACGCTTTCAAAATACGCGGTTGGCTCTAAGCAATCCGGCATAGTCAATGCGCACAAGCTGTGATAGCGTCCCGCCTGCAGCGGGTTTTCGACGCCGGCGAATACGCCCTGGCCGTTGTGGGTTACGCGTGACGGTTTGCCGTGCACCGGCTCAGGGGCGTGACCTACTTTGCCGCCGAAATACTCGACTATTGACTGATGGCCAAGGCAAACTCCGAAGATAGGGAGCTTGTCCTTGAAATAATCAATCGCGGCAAGCGTTACCCCCGCGGTAGCAGGCGTTCCCGGCCCCGGTGAAATCACCAGTAAATCGGGCTTAAAATCATCAGCCACTTTTTTCAAGTCCTCGATTGACGTATCCGCCCTGTAAACCTTCGCGTCGCAGTCGCGTTTGCAAAAGTCATCGACAAGGTTATACGTGAACGAATCGAAATTGTCGATAAACAAAACTTTTCTTTTTTTATCGCTCATATTTTATCCTCGTTTATTTCTTTGCCAGGGCCCGCATACATGAGCCGGCTTTGTGCTCGGTTTCCTCAAATTCCGTTTTCGGGACGCTGTCGTGGACAATTCCGGCACCGACCCGAACATACGCCTTGCGGTCTTTAATCTGCAGGCTTCGTATCGTTATGCAGCTGTCGAACTGGCCGTCAACCGTCAGGTACATAACCGCGCCGCCATAGTAGCCGCGTTTGGTTTTTTCCAATTGCCTGATAATCTTCATCGCTTCAATTTTCGGGGCGCCGGTCAATGTTCCCATATTCATCGTCGCAAGATAAGCGCTTAAGGCGTCGAGATTATTGGCTAATGTCCCTTTGACGTTGCTGACTAAGTGCTGCACCGATTCGTATTTTTCGACGGTCAGCAGTTCCGTTACAATTCTGCTTCCAGGCTGCGCCACGCGGGCGATGTCGTTTCTGGCCAAATCGACCAGCATCATGTGCTCGGCCAATTCCTTGCGGTCGATTTTCAATTCCGCCTCATACCTGAAATCGATATCGGCGTCGAGCTTGCCGTTGACCTTACCCCTCGGCTTTGTCCCCGCTATCGGTCTGATTTCCACGCTGCGATTTTCCGTCCCGCTTACGCGCAGATTCAATTCCGGGCTTGAGCCAAGCAGCGTCGTATTCGGCGTGTTTATGTAAAACATATAGGGCGAGGGGTTCAGCTCACGCAATCGCTTATACACATCAAGCGGCTCATCGACGCAGGACTCAATTTTCGTCCTGCTCAGGACCACCTGGAATATGTCGCCATCGAGTATGTGCTGTTTGGCATCTCGAACCATTTGCTCATATTGCTTTTGATTGGTATCAGTCAATTCAGTCGGCTGGGGGGCTTCGTATTTCTTGGCTTTGGGCGTCTCGAACCTCGCGATATTTTCATAATAGTCGAAACACTCCTGCGCCTCGTTTATCACCTCTGCCCTGTTGCCGTTGGTGATTATCACGTTGACAACCACGTAGCCCTCGTTTCGCTCGTGGTCCATCAGGAAGATATTGTCCGCGAAATACAGTTCGTAATCGGGATTACCCAAAAGGTCGGTTTCGTTGGCTGGCAGTTTTTCAAACTGGTCGATGAAGTCGTAGCTTAATGCGCCGAGCAATCCGCAGGTTACACGGAACGGCTTGCTTGCGAGACGAAAGGAGAAAGCCACCGCACGCAGGACATCCATCTGGTTTGTGCTTGACAGGCGGGTTTGTTCATCCACCAATCCCGCCGGTTTTCTTATGGTTCCTTTAATCCGTTCGGCATTGAAATCCGCTGTTTCGCAAAAGCCGAATCGTTTCGGGTCGAATGTTAGGTATTTAATCATTCTTCTGCCGGTTTTGGTCAGCGCCCTGATTTCAAATTCCCTTCCTTTGCCCGTAAGGTATAGCGCAGGTTTGGCTGTGCCGAAGCTCAATGCGCTTGAGCCGCGAATGTATTCTTTCGATTCGAGCAGACAGCAGTTTTTTACCCGGCCGTAGTCGCTTATCTTTGCGAAAAAGTCCATAGGGTCGGCCATCTCGATTCGTTTGACAATCGGGATTATCTCGCCTGGTTTGGCGTTTTCTATTATCTGTTTGTAATCATCCATTTTTTGCGTCCTTATTATGAGTATCTGGGTTATATCCGGCCATAAAAAAAGCGGCCTGTTGTTTTTAATCCAACAGGCCGCGTAAATAACTTTGTTTTATTGTTTTTTCTTAGTGCAGATTTCCCGCCTGCCCGTCGGATTATCCAACAGGCCACCACCATAAATTAACTTTTTTGTGGTTATTCTGCCTCATAATCATATCATCTTACCACATTCTGTCTTTTTTGTCAATGACCAATTCTGAAAAATTTGCAAAATAAGCGTTTTATTGCTTTGGTCTCATAATTTGCCGTCGTAAAATCTGTTTAATCGAGGATTATAAAACACCTTTTTTGAGAATAATGTTTGCGTACAGGGCCTTCTCGCCACTGGCGACGACCGCATATGCATTTTTGGCTCTTTCGTAAAACGCGAACCTTTCGACGAACTCAAAATCGGAGAATTTTTCGCCGCTCGCCCTGATTATTTTGCGGTACTCTTCCCAGATGGTCGGCTTTGTCTTGTCTCCCGGCACAACCGCCATCAGCGCGACGGGGTGTTCAACATACTGGTCGAGAGGCAGGAATTTCAGGATAGCTTCCAGGATTTCGGAAACACCGTGGCCTTCGCACCTGATAAGTCGTTTCGCGACGCTTGCCGCGGGAAAATTGCCGTCCGCCAGAACAATCTCGTCATCGTGGCCCATCTCCATAAGCACCTTCATAAGCTCAGGAGAAATTACTTCCGGTATATTTTTAAGCATAATCGTCCAAGCCCCATATAAAACAATAAAAGGTCAAGGTTGCCCTTTGGACGGCCTGTATTTAATACTGTAAATCGATCCGATTACCAAAAGCAGAATGCCCCACCAGATGTCCGCGTGCAGATTTGCCAGCTTCACGGGATTCTCAGGCGGATAGATTACGTTGTATATGCCGCATCCGAGTATCAGGATGCCATATACCATCAGCAGCAGGCCAATGAAGAACCAGATAGGAATTTGATGTTCGTTATGCATATATTGCTCCTTACCAGAATATAATGTTTATGACTACCAGCACGACGAACACGGCCGCCGCCCAGAGTTTCGGGCTGTGATACCACGGGCACGGTCCCTCATCGGGGATATCCGTCAGGCCCATCACCAGGTTCTTCAATTCCTCGACCGGCTTGGGTTTGGTGAAAATACTTACCCCAATCGTTACGCTAAGGCACACCAGCAGCGACCAGAACGCGCTATACATATTGACGGCCATCGGTTTGGCCTTCTCAGAGCGGGCCACGTATTTTGTGTGTGCCGGGTTGAACGCCGCCGCGTCGAACTTTTTCGCGATATATGACGCTTGAATCGTCACGCCTGGCTTTAGTACCAGGGAAATGCCCTCCACACCGAACTTGGTGTGCTGTTTGGTGTCTGCCTCCACCGCATCTGGTACGAGCACTCGCAGGTTCTTGGCGATAGAATCATCTTTCACCACGCCGGGCAGTTCAATGCCTGTCTGCGGCACCACATACTGACCGGACGTTACCGGCTCTTTGCCGGCTTCGAGCGGTATTGCGACGTTCGTGGTCCGGATTTGGCCGCTTTCGACTATCACCTGCGATATCTTGTCGTCGCCTTGTTTTACAACTGATACCACGGCATTATTGCTGATGACAACCGAAGGATGCGGCCTGGAACCTTCGGGGAACGTGTGAACGAAAACCCACATACTCATAGACACGATTATTGCAGCGAGAAATCCCCAGAAACCGCCCGCGGGTGTAGCTCGCTTCCACAACATCCCCAGGATGATCGTGCCGAACAGCGGTACGATGAAAAAGAACACAAGCACCTGCAGGAACTCAAGAATGTTCGAGAAATAAAAAAGAGCGTAAGCGGTGGCGATAGATATCAGCACACCCAGTATCGAACACCACCGGCCCATGCTCAGATAGTGCTTGTCGCTGCCTTTCCTGTTCAGCAGCGGTTTATAAACGTCATAAGTCCATACCGTCGCAAATGCGCTGACGTTGCCTGCCATACCCGACATAAAGCCGGCAATCATCGCTGTTACCCCCAGTCCCAGAAGACCGGGACCGAGGTATTGGCCCATCAGCAGCGGCAGCACGTCGTTGAATGTGCGACAAGTAATGTTGGCGCGCGGGTCGCTCTCCGGCACTAATATCATCGGGGTTCCGTTTGGGTTGAGCAGCACTGCCAGCCCCAGCAGACCGGGGATGGTTACGATAATCGGCACAAGCATCTTGAGCATTGCCCCGATGACCGTGCCATTCTGGGCGGAACGCAGGTCCTTGGCAATGATGACTCGCTGAACCTGCAGGAAATCTGTGCACCAGTAGCCGAAGCTCACGGCTAATCCTAAGCCGAAGACCATCCCGAACCAGTCGATGCCCATCGGGTTCGTATCGAATGACCCGAGGTTGCGCCACAAGCTGGTGAAGTCGGCGTTCTGCACCGTCGGATGGATTATCGCCGCATTCTTCTGCGCGGTTTCCAGCATCTTGTGCCATCCGCCGGCGCTGATGATTCCAAGGATGGGAATCAAAATCGTTCCCAGCCATATTAAAAAGAATTGCAGCACCTCATTAAATACTGCCGACAGCAGGCCGCCTAAGAACACGTAGATACCGACCGTTATCGACGACACCCAGATGCTGACGTTCATATTCCAGCCAAGCAGCAGGTTCAGGATTTTCGCCATTGCGAACATACTGGCGCCGCTAACCATTACTGTCAGAAACGTAAACGATATGCCTGCCAGCGCCCTGGGACCTTCGCCGTATCGCAGCTTCAAATAGCCGGGCACTGAGTGCGTTCTGCAAATATAATAAAACGGCATCATAACAATGGCTAAAAACAGTATTGCGGGTATCGCGCCTATCAGGTATGCGTGTGCGCCTAACATCCCATACTGATATGCCATTGCCGACCAGCCCATCGTTTCCAGCGAGCTTAAATTGGCCGAGATAAAGCTCAGGCCGGCTATCCAGGCAGTCATTTTCCGGCCCGCCATAAAAAAGTCATCGCCCGTGCTGGTATATTTTTTCAGATAAAACCCGATTGCGAGCACTACCACAAAGTAAATCGCTATTATGATCATATCTATCGGGGACAGAGTAAGCAGATGGGATGCTGTGCCTCCGGTGGCGGCTGTTGCGGTTTTGAATGGCATCAAAAAGACAAACAAAAATGCCGCTATACATAGATTCTTCAGTAGCTTCATATCGGTTTGCTCTCCTGCTTTTTTAGTAATAGCTCTGACGAATGTTTATATACCTTCAAACCGTCGGCTATTTTCCATTTAATCGCCCGCTTGTAAAGTATTTTTCCCGTCCGCTCTTCCTTAAATATTATCGCAAATTTTTAACTTGCCTGTCTTGACATCAACTTGCGAGGTGTAATCCCGCGGTTTTTAGTTCTGGTCTGCGCCAGCTGGTCAACCGCTACGGCGACGACGATGATTATTCCGATAACAATCAATTGCGCATTAGTCGATATGCCGAGCATCGTGCATCCATTTCGCAGAAAGCTTATCAGTAGCGTCCCGATAATTGTTCCGGTTATCGTTCCCTGTCCGCCAGACAGGCTTGCGCCGCCAATCACCACGGCCGCAATTACGTCAAGCTCCAATCCCAGCCCGGCCGTAGGTTGCGCCGATACCGTCCTGCTTACTTGTATCATCGCTGCTATACCGACAAGCAGGCCGACTATCGTGTAAATCCAGGTGAGGTTTTTTCCTACTCTTACGCCCGCGTGAAATGCCGCCTCACGGTTCGAGCCGATGACATAGGTGTAACGGCCCAGTGGAGTGTATTTGAGAATCATCATCGCGATAATTATTACGGCGGCGAAAATCAGGACCGAGACGGGCGCCCCGATTATCATTCCTTCACCGAGATATTTGTAATCGGGGACGTTAATCGGCTGGCCGTCTTTCATCACAAGGGCGATTCCCCTGAAAAAGCTCATTGTCCCCAGTGTTACAATAAACGGCTGAAGCCGGAACCTCGTTATCAAAATTCCATTAATCAATCCGCAAAGCAATCCCGCCGCGATGCCCGCGATTGTTCCCGTGATGCTGCCGCCTGCCTCCATCAGCCAGGCGCCAATCATACCGCAGACCGCCAGCATTGAGCCGACCGACAGGTCAATGCCTCCTGATATGATTACAAAGGTCATACCGACGGCGATTATCCCGTAAACGCTCGAACGCCTAAGCACGTTGAGGAAGTTATCTAACGTTAAAAAAGTGTCAGGCCTGAGTGCCGCGAGAATACACACAATGAGCAGCAAACTTCCGAATGGCAGCAACTGTCTTATCAGCTTTCCCATTTAACTTGTCTCCACCCCATTGGGAAAATTGTTCCCATGATGGTTTTTAGTCGTTCCGGTCGCAGATTTTCCAACGGGGTCCACGGCTGCAAAGTGCATTATTTCCTCTTGTGTGGTTTCACTTGTTTTGAAATTACCCACAAGAGACCCTCGCCTCATAACCAGGATGCGGTCCGCTATCCCGAAAAGTTCAGGCAGTTCCGATGATATGAATAATATCGCTTTGCCCTGTTCGGCGAGCCGATTCAAAAGAGCGTAAACTTCTTTTTTCGCCCCGACATCGATTCCCCGCGTTGGTTCGTCGAAAATCATAAATCTGGATTTGGCCAGAAGCCATCTGGCGATGAGAAGTTTCTGCTGATTGCCGCCCGACAACGACTCCGCGGGCGCCTCAGGGCCGACCCATTTGATGCCGATACGGCCGGCGATTTCAGCGGCGATTTTGTTCTCTTTATCCGGCTTGATTATTGCTGCCATATCGATTCCGCCAAGATTCGGCAGGGTGATATTCCAGCTGCAGGGCAGTTGCAAACACAGTCCTGTTCGCTTGCGGTCTTCTGTAAGCAGGGCGATGCCGTTACTTATTGCGTCGGCGGGGCGGTTTATTATTATTTCTTTGCCGTCGATAATAATTTTGCCGGATATTTTGGGGGTGACACCGAATATGGTTTCGGCGACTTCGGTCCTGCCCGCGCCGACAAGTCCCGCTATCGCGACGATTTCGCCCGCCCGAATATCAAAAGAAATGTCGGTTACGCGTTGTGTCGATGTGAGGTTTTGCACCTGGACGCAGACGTCGCCGCACAGGGCATTTCGTCCTGGGAACAGGTCTGTCAGCTCTCTGCCGACCATATATCGCACTATGTGCGGAATATCCATTTTTTTCGCGGAATCGCTTTGCACAACACGGCCGTCCCGTAGAACAGTGATATCGTCGGCAAGGGTTGTGATTTCCTCGAGCCGGTGTGAAATGTAAATGATTGATATACCCTGTTGGCGCAATTCCCTGACAACCTCGAACAATCGCTGTGCCCCTTTCTCCGACAGCGACGATGTCGGCTCATCCATAACGATTATCGAGGCGTTACGCATAAGCGCCTTTAGAACCTCGACAATCTGGCAGTCGCCGGTCGATAAGTCCTTAACTATGCCTGCCGGGTCGATATCGAAGTTCAATCTCCGGGCAAGCTCCGCAGTTTTGTCTGCCGTCGCTTTCAGGTCAATTGTAAATGGCAGCTTTCCACGCGGTTCGTGTCCGAGAAATACGTTTTCCGCGACAGTCAGATGCTCCGCCAGGTCGAGTTCCTGGTATATCATCGATATGCCTGCTTCAATTGCCTGCTGCGGCTCGGCGAATTCACAGGGCCGGCCTGCGATTTGGATTGAGCCGGTGTCGGGTTTGTAGATGCCAGCGAGAATTTTCATAAGCGTTGATTTGCCCGCGCCGTTCTCGCCGACAAGGGCGTGCACCCTGCCCCTCCCAACCGTCAGGTCAACCTCGCTAAGCGCCTGCACGGGCCCAAACCGCTTCGATATTCCCCTCATAACGATTGCAGGAGGGGCCTTACCTTCTTCAACTCTGGCAGCTATTTCAATAATGCCTGAATCTCCGGCGTGTCGATATTTTCCTTCGTTATCAGCTTAACTCCCGTATCAATTCGCTTTGGCACATTTTTGCCCTGTAATTTATCCACAATCGCTTTCACCCCGTCGTAACCCATCTTGTAAGGGTTCTGCACAACCAGCGAATCAATATCGCCGCTTCTTAACGCCTCGATTAACAATACGCCTGCGTCAAAGCCGACCATTTTTATTTTGCGGACCTTTCCCGAACTTTGCAATGCCCTCAGCGCTCCCATAGCGGTCGATTCGTTACACGCAAAAAGCCCGTCAACCTCGGTGTTCCTGGTAAGCAAATCCTCCGTTGCCTGCAGGGCGGTCTCCACTGTATCAAGTCCGAATTTGGAATCCACAATCTGAATTCCCGGAAAATCTTTTTTAATCGTATCCATAAAACCATCGATCCTGGCGACTGTGGAGGCCGAGCCGGGCGCGAATTTTATGACGATAATTTTTCCTTTGCCGGCGAGAATCTCGCCCATGCGTTTGGCCGCCAGGACCCCACCCTGGTAGTTGTCGGTTGCGACGAATGACAGATATTTGTCCGTCTGTACCGACGAGTCGATAATCACACACGGTATTCCGGCTGCGGCCACTTTCTCCACCGAAGGAACGAGGGCATTATCGTCATTCGGGGCGAGCACTATTCCTGAGACCTTCTGCGTGATGAAATCCTCAACGATTTGAATCTCTTTTTCCCTGTCTTCCCGCTCAGGTCCGTTCCAGATAATCTCCGCTCCCGTCTCTTTCCCGGCGTCAACCGCTCCCCTGTGCACTGATTGCCAGAAAACATGCGTTGTTCCTTTGGGGATTACCGCTATCTGCAATTTAGCTTTTCCCCTGCCCTTGTTGTAAAGGCCTATCCCTATAAGCGACGCTGCTGCTATCACAAGTATAACAACCGGCAGAATTTTCTTCATATTCCGCTCTCCTGACTGTTTGTCATTCGTGAATCCGGATTTATTATCTGTCTGCTTATTCTTCACCTAATTCGCGGCTTGTAAAGTATTTTTTCCGGTCTGCTCTTTCTTAAATATTCTCACAAATTTTTGATTTGCCTGTCTTGACATTAACCTGCAATGCTGTTAATATACTGTAGCTGTAGTTTGGAAAAAAAACTACCGGCAATGCCAAAACCGAAAATCATAGTTTGTATTCCAGCACGTTACGGGTCCACAAGATTCCCGGCCAAAGTTCTCGCCAAAGATACCGGCAAATTCCTCATCCAGCACGTTTACGAGCAGGCCAAACTCGCCAAATTACCGGACAGGGTAATCATCGCCGCCGACGATGAGCGAATCGCCCAGGCCGCAAAATCCTTCGGCGCGGAATGTATTATGACTAACCCTGATTGCCCAAGCGGCACAGACCGTATAGCCGAGGCAGTAGGGGGGCTGGATTTCGACATTGTAGTCAATTTACAAGGCGACGAACCTGAAATCGACCCCGCGAATATCGATACCGTCGCAAAACTTCTTGTTGATAATCCCAAAAGTAAAATGGCAACCTTAGTTGCCGATTTCGAGACAAAAGAACAAATCGCCGACCCGAATCTCGTTAAAGTCATTGTTACGCAATACGCACGACGCAATACGCACGACGCACCTACCAAAGCAATTTACTTCTCAAGGTCGGTGATACCGTACGACCGTCAGCAGGGAGGGACGGGCGAGATAAAGAATTATCTGCGTCATATCGGCATATATGCTTATCGCAAAGATTTTCTGCTGAAGATTACAAAATTGCCGCAGACGCCTTTGGAAAAACTCGAAAAACTCGAACAATTGCGTGCTGTCGAAAATGGCTTCGATATACTTGTCGCAAAAGTCAAACACACCTGTGCCGGCATCGACACGCCTGAACAATACGCGGAATTTGTCAAACGGTACAAAGATGGCCGCAGAGAGCACAGATAAAATAGTTTACACTGTTATTCCCGTGGAAACGGGAATCCAGGAATAAGGAAAAACAAAAAGGAAATTGCATGAAACGAATTCTGTTTTTGATAGTGTCCATTTTTCTTGTAAGAGTTTGTTTTGCCGGCACGGACGCATCAGATGAAAACGCTCAACTGTTTCAAGCCGCAAAAGACGGTAACCTGCAGGCCGTTCAGACGGCTATTGCCAATGGCGCAGATGTAAATGTGAAGAAAATAACCGACGGCGTAACCGCTTTGATGATGGCTTCGCAGAATGGTCATACCGAGGTCGTCAAGCTCCTCCTCGAAAAAGGTGCTGATGTAAATGCGAAGAGAACAACGGACGGCGCCACCGCCTTGCTGGCAGCGTCGAAGAAGGGAAATACCGAGATCGTCAAGCTTCTACTGGACAAAGGCGCTGATGCAAATGCGAAGAGAACAACTGACGGCGTAACCGCTTTGTGGATAGCGTCACAGGAAGGCCATGCCGATATTGTCAGGCTTCTACTGGATAAAGGCGCTGATGTGAATGTTAAAAAAAGTGACGACGGCACAACTGCGTTGTGGATTGCATCGCAGAACGGCTACACAGAAGTCGTCAAACTTCTCCTGCAAAAAGGCGCTGATATAAATGCAAAGGACAACATCGGTTTAACTGCTCTTTGGGTTGCGTCGTGGCAGGACAGGACAGATATTGTCAAACTTCTGATTGAAAAAGGCGCTGATATTAATGTGAAGAGAACTAACGACGGCGCGACCGCTTTGTGGATAGCGTCACTGGAAGGTCATCCGGAGGTGGTCGAAATCCTCCTCGAAAAAGGCGCTGATGCCAATGCGAAGATAACCGGCGATAATACAGCCCTGTTCGTAGCAGCAAGCGGGGGCCATCTGGAAGTCGTTAAGCTCCTGCTGGACAAAGGTGCTGATGTAAATGCAAAGGACAGCACCGGTTTAACTGCTCTTTGGGTTGCGTCGTGGCAGGGCAGGACAGATATTGTCAAACTTCTACTGGATAAAGGCACTGATGTGAATGTTAAAAGAACAACCGACGGTGTAACCGCTTTGTGGATAGCGTCGCAGGAAGGCCGTACGGATATCGTCAGGCTTCTGCTGGGAAAAGGCGCTGATGTAAATGTTAAGAAAACCGACAATGGCATTACTCCTCTGTTTATAGCCTCGGCAAGATGTAATACCGAAGTCGTTAAGCTGCTTCTGGCGGCTAAGGCCGATGTCAATGTCAAGGTTAGCAATGATGGGAAAATTTATACGCCTTTGAGCATCGCAAAAGAGAATGGCTGTAATGATATTGTGTTGCTTCTTGAAAAAGCCGGCGCAAAAAAATAAAAAGTGAAACCCTTGCGGGCAAATTTGGAATGTTTAACTTGAAAAAATATAGATTGATGCCGTTGATATCAAACACGAATTTACATGTTTATCATTAATTTCTCTGTGTTCTAAAAATAAGGGAAATTTCTGTGGCAAAAAGGTGAACTATGAAGGATAGCGAATTACTGACATCGGTAAGCAAAACATCAACCGACAGCGAATTTTTCTCGCCTGTACCGCCCGGCTATAAGCCAGGCAAAACGAAATACCTCTTCGTGATGGGAACCGTGATGAGCGGCTTAGGCAAAGGGATATTCTCATCCTGCCTTGCGAAACTTATGCAGGATAAAGGCCTTAAAATTTCCCCCATCAAGCTCGAAGGTTATCTTAATATTGATTCAGGTACTCTTAACCCGTTCCGCCACGGCGAAGTTTTTGTCCTTGACGACGGTATGGAATGCGATATGGACCTGGGCACATACGAGCGTATGCTCGACCAGGATTTGAGCAGGGCGAACTTCTGCACGTCGGGGCAGATTTTCAGCGACGTCCTCAACAAAGAACGCCACGGCGATTACCTGGGGCGTGATGTCCAGATGATTCCGCACGTTACGGGTGAAGTCAAATTACGCCTGCGAAATCTCGCGATGAAAACAAACGCGGATATTGTATTCGTCGAAATAGGCGGCACGGTGGGCGACCTCGAAAATGCGTATTTCATTGAGGCGATGCGAGAGCTGGCCTACGAAGAAGGCCCGAATAGCGCCTGCTTTGTCGCGCTGACGTATATTCTTGAACCGCAGACATTGGGTGAGCAGAAATCGAAGGCCGCTCAGCTTGGAATCAAGCAGTTGATGCAGCTTGGAGTCCAGCCCGACATTATCGCCTGCCGGGCGACACACGCGGTAACGGAAACCGTTCGACAGAAAATCAGTGTTTATAGTAATGTCCCCCTCGAACGGGTAATTTCTCTCCAGGATTCCGCAAGCATTTATACGATACCGGCTATGCTGCGCGACAGGGGGCTTGATTTCGAGGTCGCCCGGCTTTTGAAAATCGAGGACCGTCTCAATCTTCGCCACGAACGCAAAAGCTGGGCACAGTGGTGCGACTTCACCGACAAAATCGAGGCCTCGAAAAAACCCATCACTATCGGCATCACGGGTAAATACACCTCCGTCCGCGACAGCTACGCTTCAATAATCAATTCGCTCGAACACGCCGATATCGCGCTTGGTGCTAAGGTGGATATAAAGTGGATTGATACAACCGGTATCAGTGATACTAACGTGGCCCAGCATCTTGCCGACGTCGATGGCATAATCGTCCCCGGCGGTTTCGGCACTCGCGGTACCGAAGGTAAAATCTGCTGTATAAAATTCGCCCGCGAAAATAATGTTCCCTATCTCGGTATATGCTTTGGTTTCCAGATGGCCGTTATCGAATTCGCACGCAACGTCTGCGGATTAACCGGCGCAAACAGCACCGAAATTGAAAAGGATTGCGAGAACCCCGTTATTGATTATCTCCCCGAGCAGTTAAAAATCGAAGGTCTCGGCGGAAATATGCGCCTTGGCGGTTTTGATATTGAGCTAAAACCGGATACCCTCGCATGGCAGTTGTTCGCGAGAGCACGCGCCGTAAGAATGCGTTTCAGACACCGCTACGAAGTCGCGCCGCGATATATAGAAACACTCGAAAAAGCAGGACTTG
The DNA here is from genome assembly GCA_050012515.1 of Sedimentisphaerales bacterium. Lineage (GTDB taxonomy): Bacteria > Planctomycetota > Phycisphaerae > Sedimentisphaerales > Anaerobacaceae > Fen-1362. The sequence goes on from JBEKHA010000003.1 coordinate 227,151, forward strand.
TTTTTTCGGGCAAAGCTCCGGGGCAGCCCATTATGCAAATCCTCGAATTGCCGCAGCATCCCTATTTCGTGGGAACCCAGGCGCATCCCTGTCTTACCTCCCGCCCGTTGCGTCCGCAGCCGATGTTTGTGGGGCTGGTCGCTGCGGCGATGCAGAAACGCTATCCGAAAAACGATTCCCCGGATTGCGTTACCGCCGTGCGAAACCTCTGCTCATAAATTCATTGACCATTAAAAACCCCCCGGTAGGGCAGGGGGCTGTGAAAGGAAGAATCGTGAAGGGTGTGGGTGCTCCTTCCAGTGCGCAACTGAAATCAAAATCAGCCAAATCTCCATTAGATTCAAGGAATTTCCTGGGGGGTGTGACAACAGTATGGCACTGTTGAAGCATTTTTTCTGCAAAAGACAGGACAAATGAATAGCTCCATAAAAAAAGCCGCCTGCTGAAGGAATACCTAAGGGGGCAGAAGTAAGGCAGGAAAAAATGCTGAAGCAGGCTGATAAGCGTTAAATAGTTGAATTTTGTTATTGAAAAGGATGCGGCAATAGTGTAAAAAGGTTCTGGTTTTAGGCGGCGACTGCTATGGTACATAATACGAAGAAAAAGGCGTTGTACGAGGTTATTGGCAGGGCCGGGTCGAAGTCGGGCTATGAACAGTTACATCCGAATGGCACGGCAGGGGAAAACCCTTCGGCTAATTCGGAAATTTCACCCAATGTGGTACGATGGGTGAGAAGGCCCAGTTTTGTTCAGTTTGAATCGGGCCGGATTGAATTTTCGATACCGTATCAGGTTGGTATAGCGATTGCGCTTGGTATGCTGCTGGCGGCTGTTGTGTTGTTTCGATTAGGCCAGCGGGTTGGCAACAGGAATATTCCGGCGAATGCGCCGGCGGCAACAAAGCCCGTGGTCATCCCTTCGACAAGCTCAGTCTCGCCAGGGACACCCGGCGGTGGGCAGGTAAAGCCGGCAGCGCAAATCGTCCCCGCCACGGATGCGACGGCGAATCAGGCAGCGCAGGCGACGTCGGCAGCCTCGACGGGCAGAAACCGGATTGTATTGAAGATGTACCAGGTCAGGTCGCATTTAGAGCCGGCCAAAGAGTACTTTGACAAAATGGGTGTTGCAACTGAGATTATTGAAAAGGACAACTGGTATTATCTGGTAACAAAAAATAAATATGATAATCCCGGAAAGGCGGGGACCGACGGATACCTGGCCAAGCAGAAGATAATTGAGCTTGGTGCGGGTTATAAAGCGCCGGCTGGGTTCGAAACGTTCGGGCCTAATCCATTTAGTGACGCCTATGGGAAGAAATTTGACGATTAAGTTTTAGGAGAAGATTTGATGTCGATTGACCGGTCGTTGAGATTGAAGGACGCACTTGTTAGGCACCGCAACGTGTTGACACGAGCGGAACGCATAGAAAAATTGCAGGACGAGGAAAAGTGGGAGGATGGTCGGTCCGTTCTCGGACTGCCTAAGGTTGGTCACAGAAAAGCCCATACCAAGAAGGTGGCCAAAGCGAAAGAAGAAGGCGCAGAGGGCGCAGTGGCCGATGTGGAAGGCGCACCAGCCGCAGCAGGAGCGGCTCCGGCCGCGCCGGGCGCAAAAGCTGCCCCGGCAGCCAAGGCAGGAGCGCCGGCCGCAAAAGCGGCGGCACCCGCTGCTGGAAAACCGGCAAAAGAAGCAAAAAAGAAATAAGACAGATACTTGAACGATGCTTGAAAGGGCCGGTGATTTGCCGGCCTTTTTTATTGCGACTGGCTTAGGATTATTTGTGCCTGCGGGTTTTCAGCAGAAAAGGTGCTGCCAGTGTCAGAAAAAGTAAAGAAGCCGGTTCAGGGTTTGGCACCGGAATCTGGACAGAGAAACTGCCGGCTGTTGTTGTGTTGAGAAGTCCTGTGCCCATTATCGAATCCGGGAGGGAATCACTCGTGAAAAGCAGGACGACGGAATGATTGTTCACCGTTATTGCGCTGCGGATTCCGAAATTGTATGTAATCGCATCTGGGGTAAGGCCTGGAGTCAATGAAGTTGAGCCGCCTGATACACCTGAGCCGGAAGCAGCATCGTAATATGGATTGTATGCGATTGAAGCGGTTTTCAGGTCAATGGTTAAAGAGGCGATATTGCTTGTCGATGTTGAGTCATTGAAAAGCTGGTAGCAGTAAACATATTCGTCCGGGAAAGAATAAGAACCAACGTAATCGCCGGGTGCATAGACTGCATAATCAATATGTGCAAAAAAATTTGGAGAAGTTGTCTGGCTGATTGAAAATGAACCCGCAATTATCGCGGCAGAGTCATCGGCAAGGGCGGCATTGGCGACAGAAGGTAGCCCCACAGCGATTGATATGGCAGCCAATATCACAGATAATAATTTGGTTTTCATAAGCCGTGTAACCCGCACAAAAAACCGGTAAACAGGTTCTGCGAGGCATAAAACTCTTGAAAACACGCGCTCATTCTCGCTCTTGAATATTCCCCGAAACTACAAAAACAAGTATAACCGAAAAAAGACCCAAAGTCAAGAGAAAAGTGGATAGCAGGGGGTTTAATCGCGTTATTTGCCGCAAAAAGACATATAATGTTAACCGCGAATTGCAGTGATTTCGCGGATTTTATCGGCCACAGGGGGCAATGGCATTTCCTGTTTATAATTTAAGAAATTGACGGACACGGATTAAAGATGCAGAAGTGAGGAGGTTCGTCAGGGTTTTGTGTCTGAGTTGGTAATCGAAAGCCAGAAGTTGTTGATTTGTTTGGCCAAATCAATCAATGCCTGGAAGGTTGTCGGCTTGATGAGATAAAGGCATCGACCGGCGTCGAGGCCGTGGAGGACATCGTTGTCGTTGTTTGATGAGGTCAGGACAACAAGCGGTATCTGCAGCAGGGCGGGGTCGGTCTTGATGTCCTGTATGACTTCACGGCCGTTCTTTCTGGGCATATTCAGGTCTAAGATTATAAGCTGGGGCGGCAGTGCGTGCACATATCGGCCGCGATGGAAAAGGAAATCCGTCGCTTCAACGCCGTTGTCAACCACGTTAAGATGAGGGGCAAGTCCTGCCTGCTTGAAGGCCTCCTTAACGAGAAGAATATCGCCAAGGCTGTCCTCTGCCCATAGTATTCTGATAGCCGATTTGTCCATTCGAGTTCAACCCCGATTATGCCTGCCGTTCTCGCTTTATTACAATTTACAAAATCTGATTCTATCGGCAAACGCTGCCTTATTCAACATTCATTGGTCGTTATTAGATTCTCGCATAGCAATCTCGCAATGCCCATTGCTTTATTTATACTGCGCAGGGCAGGCGAAATGGGTGTTTTGTAAGATGGTTTTTCAGTTGGCTTAAAGAGGAAAGGGGGGTATATTATATGGCTATGAAAAAAATACTTGCAGACAGAATGAAATACATCGATTCGAGCGGCATACGGAAGGTTTTTGCGCTTGCGGCACAAATGAAAGACCCGATTAATTTTTCGATAGGTCAGCCGGATTTCGATACGCCCGAAGCGATTAAACGGGAAGCAATACAGGCAATAGAGCGAGGCGTCAATAAGTATTCCCAGACGGCCGGCGATGAGGAGTTGCTTGAAAAAATCGCGGGCGGCCTGAAGGCGGAATTCGGGTGGGAAAAACAAAAGTTGATGATAACCAGCGGCGTCAGCGGCGGTATTCTGCTGGCGTTTCTGGCTTTAATTAACCCCGGAGATGAAGTAATTATCCCCGACCCGTATTTTGTGATGTATAAACATCTGGTGAATATGCTCGGCGGTAAATGCGTGTTCGTCGATTGCTATCCTGATTTCGGGCTTGACCCGGGCAAAATAGCGGACGCCATTACGCCCAAAACAAAGATGATAATAATCAATTCGCCTTGTAACCCGACGGGGTCAATCTTCGGCGGCAAGCAATTGAAAGAAATTGCAAATATTGCCTCTAAAAATAATATTGTTGTATTAAGTGACGAAATATACGAAAAATTCAGCTACGACGGCCCCTGCGACACAATTGCAAAATATTGCGACAGGGCGATACTTCTTCGCGGCTTCGGAAAGACCTACGGCGTTACGGGCTGGCGTCTCGGCTACGCTGCGGCAGGGGGAGAGGTCGGCGAGGCAATCGACCAGATGATAAAAATACAGCAATACACCTTTGTATGCGCGCCTTCGCCTTTCCAGAAGGCAATCGCCGCGGCTATGGACTACGATGTGACACCAATTGTAAACGCCTACCGCAAAAAACGTGATTTGATTTACGAAGGTTTGAAGGACAAATTCGAGATAGTTAAGCCCGCGGGGGCGTTCTACGCCTTCGTAAAAGCGCCTGATGGCCAGGCGAGTAAATTCGTAGAGAAAGCGATAGCTAACAACATCCTTGTAATACCGGGCAACGTGTTCAGCGAAAAAGACACGCATTTTCGCATAAGCTACGCGACCAGCGACGAGAAGATACGCAAGGGCATCGAAATTCTGCGAAAAATGGCGTAAAAGCAGTTTCGAGTTATTGAGATAAATTAGGCGGGAGCGAGATTTTGGCTATGAAGAATTTAAGCCGGATAATGCTATTGGCGGCGGTGTTGGCAATAGGGGGGGTATCTGTCATTCGCGGGGAAGAAACCGCTGCGCCGGAAAAGAAAAAAATGGCGCAGGCGGCGGTGATTGTCTGCAAGGGGACAATCGACGACGGGCTTTATAAATCGATAAAGCGAAGAACGGAAATAGCGATTAATGGCGGCGCTGGTTACCTGATTTACCAGATAGAAACCTACGGCGGAGAGGTTGCCGCAGCGGATGACATATCGAAGTATTTTATCCTCGATGTCGCTAAAAGAGCGCATACTGTTGCCTACATAAATACCGAGGCAATATCGGCAGGGGCAATGATTTCGGTGTCTTGCAACGATATCTTAATGCGCGAAAACACGACAATAGGTGATTGTGCCCCGATAACGCTGGGCGGCAAACTGGAAGGGGTTGAAAGGGAAAAAATCGAGTCGTTTGTGCGGGCGACGTTTGCAAGGGCAGGCGAGGCGAACAAATACCCGCAGGCATTGCTAAAGGCAATGGTAACAGTAGGAACGGAGGTTTACAGGGTAAAAAATAAAGAAACCAGCCAATGGGAGTATTTTGAAACGGAACAGCTTCCCAAAGATGCCAATACTTATGACCTTGATAATAAGGAACTTGTCAATAACGATAGAGAGTTGCTTACGCTTACGGCGAGCAAGGCCTACGAATACGGCATCGCCAGGGCGGTCGTCAAAGACGTCAACGGCGTACTGAGTTTCCTTGAAAAACGAGACGGCGTCGAATTCAGCGGACCGCCTGTAACGCTCGAAACAAACTGGTCGGAGGAAATGGTTCGCTGGCTCAATTCGCCGGCGGTACTGGGAGTTTTGGTAACAATTGCCCTGTTAGGCCTTTATATTGAATTTCAAACCCCCGGGCTCTGGCTGCCGGGTTTAGTTGCAGTGCTTTGTTTTGTGATAATCGTCGGCAGCAAGTTCCTGACGGGGATGGCCAACTGGGTTGAGGTGGTGATATTCGTAACGGGTGTGCTGCTGATACTTGTTGAGGTTTTTGTCATACCCGGCTTTGGTTTTGTGGGAGTTATTGGGATAATTTTCGTGTTGGCTGGATTATTCGGGATGCTCATAAAGACCCCGCCCGGCGAGATTCCATGGCCCCGAAGCGACTATGACTGGAAAATGTTTACAGACCAGGTTTGGGCGATTGGGCTTGGATTCCTCGCGTTTCTGGTTTTGGCTTGGCTGTTTTCAAAATATCTACCTAAAATTCCTATCGCTAAAAAGCTGATATTGGCTTCGCCGGTGGAAACTGATGCGGTACAATATGGAATGTCATCTGAGAAACCGCTGGTCGAAATCGCACAGAAAGGCATTACCATCAGCCAGCTAAGACCCTCCGGTATCGCTCAATTTGGACTAGAACGGGTGAATGTCGTTTCTCGCGGAGAGTTCATAGATAAGGATAAAAAAATTATTGTTGAATCTATTGAAGGAAACAATATAGTAGTAAAGGAAATATCTGGTGACCAAGGTGTCTCTTAGTAAATGCTATTGAGGGGAGTGTTTTGACATACGCAATCTTATTACTGGTTGTTGGAATTCTGCTGGTATTTCTTGAGGCGATTCTGCCTTCCGGCGGCATACTGAGCGTTCTTGCAATAGCTTCTTTATTGGCAGCCGTAATACTTGGTTTTATATCCAGCGTATCAATGGGATTGGTTATCCTGTTTATTATTTTTATCAGTATTCCTGTGCTGGTTTTGCTTGGGGTCAAGCTTCTCCCGAAGATACCTTTTGGGCGTAGAATGATACTGGTGGAACATCAGGAAGAATTCGATAAAGCTCGCGGCGAACCCGGAATCAGTGGCGAAGACTTCCGTCGCCTTAGAGATAAAGGCGGGATAACTGTTACAGAGTTGCGGCCATCAGGTATTGCTGAAATAGGCGGTAAACGATACAGCGTCGTCTCCCAGGGTGGAATGATCGAGGCATCGGTTGAAATAATAGTTAAAAAAGTCGAAGGAAATAATATAGTTGTCGCAAAAAAAATATAAGTTTTATTAGGAGCATACAAAAATGGAAACAAATTTTTTATTGGCTGAAGCCAATGGCCTGGTAATAGCAGTAATTATAATTGGCGTAATCGCAATTATTCCCTTCCTTATCTTTATTTCGTTCATAAGGATTTGGATTATGGCCTTTTTTAGCGGGGCACACGTCAGCCTTTTTGAGTTGATTGGCATGTATTTGCGTCGTGTTCCTCGCGAATATATAGTTCGCGCCAGAATCGCGGCTGTGCAGGCCGGTGTTTCTGATTTAACCACCCAGCAGCTCGAAAGCGTATGGTTGGTTGATAAAAACGAATTTCGCTACAAGGACCTGCAGGAGCGAGACAGTGATATGCAGCCTAATGAACCATGGTTAAAAGAAAAAGCTGCACAAAAAAAACGCTTTTTAGCGTCGTATCAGGCACAGGGCGATGTCATGGTTTGTGTCAATGCTTTGATTATTGCCCGTAAGGCCGACCTTCCAGTCACTTTCGCGCAGTTGCAGGCACATCATTTCGCGGGCGGCCACGTCATAGACGTAGTCCAGGCTATCATTGCAGCAAATCGGGCCAATATTCCACTTTCCTTTGATGTCGCCCGCGCAATCGACCTGGCGGGGCGGGACATACTCAGAGCGGTAGAAACTACTGTTACTCCGAAAATTATAGATTGTCCGCTGGATAGGGCAATGTTGCTTGATGCCGTTGCTAAGGATGGCATCAGGTTATTGGTACGAGCCAGAGTTACCGTCCGGTCGAACATTAACCAGTTGGTACGAGGCGCTACCGATGAAACTATTATTGCCCGTGTCGGCCAGGGCATTGTCAGCGCAATTGGTTCAGCAGAAACTTATAAAGATGTTCTGGAACATCCAGACCGAATTTCGCGGAAAGTATTAGAAAGCGGTCTCGATGCTCAAACGGCATTCGAAATTGTCTCTATCGATATCGCTGACGTAAGCGTTGCCGGCGTAAGCACTAAAGACAAGGAGGTATCGAACGTCGGTGCCATGCTGGAAACCGAGAGAGCTGAAGCAGACAAGCGAATGCGCCAGGCCGAAGCGGAAGGTCGCCGCGCTATGGCAGTCGCCCGCGAGCAGGAGATGAAGGCACTGGTGGTTGAGAAGCAGGCGCTGGTGGTTGAAAACGAGGCGAAGGTGCCGCTTGCGATGGCCGAGGCGTTCATCAAGGGCAATCTCGGGATAATGGATTATTACAGAATGAAGAATATAAGCGCGGATACGTCGATGAGGGATTCGATTTCAAAGGTTGACAAAAAGTAACAAAGATTAAGAGATGATAAGTTATTGGTTAAACAAAGTGTTGGGCAGCGACGAGACAGAAAATCTCGGCAAGCTTGTGCCGCTGATTATCTTTTTTGTGATATGGGTCGTTGGCGCTATTGCCAAGGCCGCGCAAAAGGGCAAAGGGGATACTGAAACAGAATCGTCGCAGGTCGATAAAGAACTTGCTGATAAAATCAGGGAACGATACGCCCAAAAAAAGGCCGGCAGGGAGGTTCAGCAGCGAGAAAATGAACAATTTTCCCCCCCTGCCAGGGTATCTAAGCCGAAATCGCCGCCGCCGCGCAGACCTGAACCAAGACCACCTAAAAAACCCATAGCTCCTCCGGTGTACTCTCAGGAAGGGCCAACGCTTCGGGTCGTAAAGGGCCTGGAAAAGCCGGATGTGGGCACACCATTGCCGGTCTATAAGCCGACTTTGCAAAAAGTTGAATCGGGTTTACAAAAGGTTGATGCGCTCACGCCTGAAAATGCAAAAGCTTCAAGCGAGCCGGAAATTATTCATCATCATTATATTTCGGAGCTTGCGGAGCAATACTCAACTGCCGACGGTTTCCGCAAGGCGATTCTGAATTATGAGATACTTGGCCCGCCTGTAGCATTGCGTTGCGCTGTTGAGACACAGAGCGAAAACTTTTAAAATAAGCCGTTTTGATAGAGCAAACCTATACCTGAATACACAACACCTAACGTCTCATAATATATGTTATGTTTCATTCAGGTTTTTAAGCAGGTTTGGGCGGATTTAACGGGATTACGGCTATAACAGGCGTTTGTGGTGTTTATTCAGTTGTGCAGCCGGCGGCGGGAACAAGATTATCCCATGTCGAGTAAACTGGGTCGAGCAGGCCGAGGTTTTGCAGGACAATCGAGATATTGACTACCGCGTCGGTTGTGGCAAGCGTTTCGTGCAGCCATTGCTCAAGGTCGAGGAGGCAGGATGCAAATTTAATTTTATCACAATAAAGCAGGGCGACACGGTAATGCAGGTCGAGGGTATCATGCTGAAGACAGGTGGGCGGGATTAATGTTTCGAGAGCAAAGGCCGTTTCGTCGGTCTCATACAGGCATACGGCCAGCTTATTCCGGGCCGCGGCAAAGGTGGGATTTAGCGTCAACGCCCTTTTGAACAGCTCCGTCGCCTCGGTAATACGGCCTATGCTCATCAGAAGTATGCCCAGCCGGTAATGCACTTCCGGGTTTTGCGGCCTCAGCTTAAGCATCTGCGTCTGGGCATCCAATATGATATCGATTGGCCTTAATTCGAGGTCAGCAGACGATGTATTATACTGCAGGCAGGCGGCCTGCGCGAACAGCATCGGCCCGTTGGTGTCGATTGTCGCGGCTAAAGAAAGCGAAGTCGTCGCCTCAGATGTGCTATTGCTGAGTTTCTGGGCGGTCGCCAGGCCTATATATGCGTCAACAAGACGGTCATTAATAAGGGCGGCCTGCGTAAACTGGATCGCCGCGGAGGCGGGCTTACCCAGTCGCATATAATGAGAGCCGAGCTTGATATTGGCGTCAAGGAAATGCGGGCACACAGCTATGGTATGATTGAATTCATCGAGTGCCTGCTCATCCTGCCCGAGCGAGGCGAAGATGGAGGCACGCCTTAAAAGCAAATCAGGCCTGTCCGGGTATTCTTCGAGGGCCTTTTCAATCATATCAAGAGCGTCATTTGACTGCCCTGCCTCGACAAGCGAATCAATCTCGTCGTTTTCGGGCGAGAAATTATCCGGCTGCATCAGAATCGCGTTAGAAAACGTATCAATCGCCAGCTTGTATTGCGATACGGCTATATAAAGATGTGCCAGCGTAAGCAGCGTTGAGAGGTCATCGGGATATTCGGCGGCAAGACGCTGGTACTCGGTAATGGTTTTTTCGATTTGCCCGTTTCTGAAATAAATCGCCGCCAGACGCTGACGCGGAAACTGGAGATGATTTTTAAATTTGAGACAATCCTGGTAAAAGGCAATCGCGTCTTCCTCTCGCCCGAGTCGTTCGCAGCAATGCCCCAAAGCGTATAACGCGGTAACATTTCGCGGGCATTTGGAATATACCGATTTCAGCAGGTCGAAGGCGTCATTTAGCCGGCTGTCTGCCAGGGCAATCGCAGCCGCCGCAAGATTGACATAATGTGAACGCGGATGCATAGTGCGGTATTCTTCGAGCCGATGACGAAGCAGCGATGTTTTTCTCGCGTCGGCCAGGGCAACGACTTTCTCAAGCATCTGCGCGTGTGCGGGGTCTGTTTTGGCGAGTGTCTCCGCGGACTCGCGAAGACAATGCCATATCAGGTCCGCTATCTCTACCCCGATGCCGTTTCCTATTATCGATAGCAACTGGCCCATAAGTTGTCTGTCAATTGGGAAGCCATCCCCCTCATTAAGCCCGGTCTTTTGTTTATAGACCAGATGGCTGGAACCTCCGTCCACAGGCATTATCGGCACACCGATATTGACTGGTTGAGGATGGTTAAAGGAAATTGGCCGGCGGGGAGAATTTTTATGCGCCAAAGTGTCGGCTGTAACGACTATTCCATTTGCGGCAGAAAAACAGACGGTTAGTTTTGGGACCTTGCCCCCCTGCCAATGATTTTCAAATATTCACGAATCAGTCGGCCTGGATTTGGGCCTGTTTCTCGATTTCAGCCAGATATGCCAGTGTGCGTTCCAGCTTGTCGGTCAGGTGTTTGAGCTTAAGCATAGTTTTGACGCGGGTGAGCATTTCGAGCTTGTTGACGGGCTTGGAGACAAAGTCATCGGTGCCGCAATCGACCGCCCGCTGCATATCGCCGAAATCGTTGAGCGCAGTAACCATAATGATGGGGATATGGGCGGTCGCCGGGTCATTTTTCACCCTTCGGCAGACCTCGAAGCCGCTCATTTTCGGCATCATAATATCGAGCAGGATAAGGTCTGGCTTGTCGTTTCTAATGATTTCAAGGGCTTCAGGCCCGTCGTAGGCGGCGATTGTCCTACATTCGATATCCTCGAGATAGGCCTCCAGCAATTCGAGGTTCTCGCGATTGTCGTCAACGATGAGAATGACGGGCGTTTTATTTGGCTGGTTATTGAGTTTTTTCTTTGTCATAGTAAGTCACTCCGTCGAATTAAAAGTTTATTTACCAATCGCTTTTAGTATCGCCGCGCAAAACGCCGGCAAATCATCCGGCTTTCTGGAGGTAATCAGGTTGCCATCGACGACACATTCTTCATCGACGTATTTTGCGCCTGCGTTTTTCACGTCGTCGCGAAGTGCCATAAAGCACGTCGCTGTTTTGCCCTTGAGAATTTTGGTGCTGCACAATAGCCACTGCCCGTGACATATAGCGGCTATTATTTTCCCGGCGTTTACCATATCGTTGGCGAACTTTATCATATCGTCGCTTCTTCGCATAAAATCAGGTGCGAACCCGCCGGGGACAATCATACAGATGTAATCGTCGATTTTTGCGTTTTTGGCGGCCACCGTTGACCTGCATGGATATCCTTCTTTCGATGGATAATCCTTATTCGCCTCGGCTGCGACAAAATCACAGTCAATTCCCGCTTCTTTCAGCCGGTAGTAAGGATACCAGATTTCGGTGACCTGATACTGCTCAGCCAACATTATCGCGACTTTTCTGGATTTAGCCATTGTCATCACTCCTTAATCGATGACCCGTTCGACTCGATAAACTGGCGTATTTCCGGACGAAGATAAATGCTCTCGATATCAATGAGCTTCGCCACCGCTTCCGCTGCGGCGGACGCTGCCTCAACCGACGATGCCTGCGTATCGAGAAAGAATATATGCCTGCCGCTGACGGTGCACAACCCCCCTGCCCCGCCGCCAAGCGGCTCTCTGCGAATCGTAACACCATTGCTCTCAAGAAGCATCACAAGCTCTTCAAGTATTCTCTGCTCGTTCATACGTTCGGGTTCAAGAAACAGCAAGAAAAAGGTCGATATATTTGTACGTTAACGCTTTAAATGGAATTTTACCGCAGGGCTTCCGCATTGACAAGCATTATCGCAAAACGCAGGGCAATTCACGGCCAATTGGCCCAGCAGCAGCGACGCAATGAGTCGCTCGAAAAGGATATGGTGCAGCTCGAGGCACTGGCAAACCTCGGCTCCGCGACCGCGATGATAGCCCACGAAATCAATAATCTCCTCACCCCACTGACTAATTACGCGGAGTTATCTCTCAAGCACATAGACGACAAAGAGCTTGCCGAACGCACCCTTCGCAGGACCGTCAAAAACTGCCGCCAGGCCGGAAAGGTAATGGAAAGCATCCTCTCCCTGGCCAAAGCCGGCTGCGGTGAAAAAATTGAAACCCCCCTGCTGCCGATGGTCAACGCCGTGTTCGATTGCCTTTGCAGGGATTTCACAAAAGATGGGATAACGGTTGAAATATTAGTCAGCGATGGCTTGCAGGTTTACGCCTCGCCTGTCCAGTTGCAGCAGGCGATTATGAACCTTGTCCTGAACGCCCGCGAGGCGATGATACCACACGGCGGTAAACTGACTATCTCCGCCCAGGCGGACAACGACGGTATTCTAATAAAAATCAGCGACACTGGCTGCGGCATAGAGCAATCGGAGATGAGCAGGGTATTCGATACGTTTTTTACCACAAAGCACAAAAAAATCGCCGGCTCGGGCACAGGCCTCGGCCTTTCGCTTTGTAAAAAGGTTATCGACGCTCACCGCGGAACAATAACCGTAGAATCCCACCCTGGCAAAGGAACAACGTTTACAATCACCCTGCCGAACAAGTAATAGTACGTTAAAATTAAGCTGTTTTCAAGAGAGCTAAATCACATCAAAATTTGGCTTAAAAATGGCTAAATGAGTGGCGGTTCTGTCGGTATTTTGGCCCCCCCAAAATGCGTAACTCTTTATCCGTCAAGCCTTTACCGAATGTCACCCCTCTATACCCCGACAGACGCCGAAACACAGGTTTTATTCGGCTAACCAATGATGATGAAAGCAACTTTTCAGCGTAGAAAACAGCCGGCCTATCTTCTGGTGAAGCTTTTCCTCATCAACGCCCGGCGTCTCTTACCCCATCAAAGCCCGCTTTTTCTGTGGTGCACTCAATCAACAAGCCGATAATATATTTGGATTCTATTAGTAGTGAAATAATATGCGGCATCGTCTTTTGGGGGGCAAAAGGAAAAGAAGACTTGGCTGCGTAGCCAAGCGTTCGAGAGTGGGAATGTCAATCAAAAAAAGGATGGTGTAATATGAAACAATCACTGGTGGTTTTCTTGATGCTGGGACTGTCGGTTCCGGCAATCGCGGACGTGTTTGTTTATGACGCGACATCGACTAGCTTTACTGAGTTCGAATACGACGACAGCGCAAACGGCGGCAATGGTGGCTGGATCAAGGAACCAAAGCCAATCTACAAGGAGTACTTTGTTATTCAGTTGGACGAGAACGATCTTAACTCCGTCAATGTATGGGAGATTGATACTTGGAAAGAAACAAACCCAACGACCTACTATTACTCAAAAAATGGGCCGGACAATATTAGTTTCCTACAAACCACGATTGTGAACAAGAATACCTGGATTGCTAATGGTGCTTTAAGTTTTCCGACTAACGCGCTAATTATGATGTCAGGCCAGACAAAGTCAGTGAAGATTAACGGCACAGAGTATACCGTCGCTTCTACCCTGAGCGGCTACTGCATTTGGGGAGACATCGAACCAGACGAGGACGTTGGTGTAAGCCAAGGGACACTTTCACTGGACTCCAAGTACACTGCTGGACTAATAGGATGGGTGCAAACCGACAGCGGAGATGTAGACAGCGCAATCGATGACTACTTTACATCCCTTGGTTACACATCACAGTAGGGTTGCGTCAAGGGATGCGAATTGTAATTCCGCCGGCGGCTGTAAAAAGCCGCCGGTTTTTTGAGTAAAAGTCATCGCAGTTTTCACGACTTTGTGGGTGTCTTGAAGCATCCGTCATATGTTTTCCCGACTGCGGGCAGGTAGTAACCGGACAACTACCTCGCCGAAAATAACCGTAAATGCATATCCGCCAAGCTGTTGAAGAGTCAAAATTGCTTCATTGCTTGCGACGGATAAAACCCACATAACGTATGTCGGTTAACTTCTCTTTTTTTTGCTATTCTGTCTTGACATCATAACCGCCGCCCTTGTAACTCCACGCGGAAATCGCTGTCGTTATGGCATCCACGCGACCTTCGTGCGTCGGATGAATTTTTTATAGTACGAGAAAGCGGTAAATCTCTCTGTTTTTCCTTGTTGTTCCGGCTATAAAGCGTATAATGATATTCGCCTTTGGCTGGGGGGCAAAAGGCAAAGAGGGAAGAGAATGAAAACCAGAACAACATTTACACTGTCTCTTACAGCCATACTAATCCTTGCGGCTGGGAGTGCCTTAGCATATAGCGGCGGCAGCGGTACAGCGGGTGACCCCTACCAAATCGCCACAAAAGCAGATTTACTGGCTTTGGCTGCAAATATGGCGGATTACAATAAGTGTTTTATCCTGACGGCGGATATTAATATGGGAGGGCAGGTCTTTATGACGGCAATAATTGCTGCGAATCCTGGCCAGGATTATCCTTTTGGGGGGACGGCCTTTACAGGAACATTTGACGGTAAAGGGCATAGGATAGCTTGTTTTACTATCAATGGCGGGAGCAATTCGTATCTCGGTTTATTTGGGCAAATCAATTCTAGCGGTTCTGTCAAGAATCTTGGTCTTGAGTACTTTGTGGTGGTCAGCAGTTCTTCTTATGTCGGCGGTCTGGTGGGATGGAACTATAGCGGCAGCATCAGCAATTGCTATTCGACGGGTACGGTCAGCGGTACTTATTTTGTTGGCAGTCTGGTGGGATATAACGACAGCAGTATCAGCTACTGTTATTCGACAGGTGCAGTCAGTGGTGATTCTAATGCTTATTCTGTCGGCGGTCTGGTGGGAGAGAGCGGCGGCGGCAGTATCAGCAATTGCTATTCGACAGGTACAGTCAGTGGTGGTTCTAAGTCTTATTATGTCGGCGGTCTGGTGGGACAGAATGGCGGCGGCAGCAGTATCAGCAATTGCTATTCGACGGGTACGGTCAGCGGTTCTAATTATGTCAGCGGTTTGGTGGGAATGAACTACGGCAGTATCAGCGTCTGTTATTCAACGGGTGCGGTCAGCGGTTTTTACCGTGTCGGCGGGTTGGTGGGATGGAGCTTTTCCGGCAGTATCAGCAGCAGTTTCTGGGATACAAACACCTCCGGGCAGACCATAAGCTCCGGCGGAACGGGGATGACGACAGCCCAAATGAAAACACTTTCAACATTTACCTCGGCAGGATGGAATTTTACAACTATATGGGCTATTTGTGAAGGGACGAATTATCCCCGGCTCATATGGCAGATACCGGCGGCGGATTGGGTATGTCCGGATGGCGTGAATTTTGCCGATTTTGCATACTTTGCCGAGAGGTGGCAGACAACCGGGTGCAACTCATCCAACAATTTCTGTGGCGGGACAGATATGAATGGTTCTGGCACTGTCGATATGCAGGACTTTGCGATGTTCGCCGAGAACTGGCTCAGCGGCGAGTAACTGCTGAAAATTTTTCCAATAATCTTTTATCTGCCTACGGCGGATTAATCTGACGCGACTGTGCAGGGTAATCATCCATAGAAAACACCGAACCTACCACTGTTCCCCTCATAAATTTCATACTCGTTCACTCTTAATCTCGGTAGCCCAGGAAGGTGTGTTGTACATCTTTATTGACTGCCAGATTTCGGCCGGTATCGTGCATTACAATATGGCCAATATCAAAACCCTCGTCGATATGAAACTGGCGAACTGAACCAACCTTTGCTCCAGCTAAAAACAGGTGACTGTCCCCTGTCATTACCATTTGTTATTTCTGTTATTAAAACATTCTGCTTTAGTACAAGCTCCATATATAGGCTTTTACCTACCATAAAATAGGTACATTGCTTATTGGCGTTCAAACATCTTTCACAATAATAAGCAGATATGTTACGTTGTTAAGAGAGAACGCCCTTAAAAGAGAAGTATCGCAACAGGCAAAAAGAAGAGTGAGAGCGACGAGAAGAAGGGAAGATAGTTTTGGTTTTGTGCTAATAGTCAGAATGAGTATACCACTTTTATCTTCCGCAATATCAGTCCTCACCGCCTGAAAAGCTGTTTATAAAAAGTAAAAACAATTTTTTAAGAAAGAAGGGTCCCATTTTCCCTACGGCAAATTTATCCGCCTGCGGAGGAAAGGAGAAGGATATGAGTGCACTCAAATTTCCTTAAAACGCGCCTCAACTGTGCTGCGTCTGCGCGATAAGGATGCAAAGAAACCTGAAGACACAAGAAAGTTTTAGACAAGCAACGAAATTTTTGAAGAAGAAGGAGATAATTATGAAAATGAAAAACTTAATGTTTTTGGCCCTCGGTCTTGCTGCCGGGGCCATGGTGAGCAATGCCTGGGGCACTACCTCTCAGTCCGTCGGCCCCACACCTTTTGGCGATGACACCCACAGCGCCACGCTGAATCCGTATCCGGCCATCGGGGTCAGTACCATTACTTCCGCCCCGCCAGGACAGTGCGCTTGGATCAACACCGGTCTGAATAATTTTATCGCAGCCAATCCCGCAAACGGAACCGGCCCTTCAGGCCAGGGGTGGGCCTACAACTGGGCCGGCGTTGCTGCGGAGGCACAAGTGGAGGCGGGGATCAACATCCTCGACTACTATCCATACGTGGTCACGCCGCCTAAAGTCACACTTGCCAACGGCGGCGTCGCCGCGGCTGGCGGCTCTGGCGAGCTTGGCGGCGCCGTGATCAATCTCTCGTACACGCCTACGGCTGCCAACGGCGCGCCGATCATCAATAATCTCCACTGGCTTCAGGCGTTAACGGGTACTCTATGGGGGAACCCAACTGGCGGTGGAACGCCCATATTGGACACCGTCCAAGGCGTTGCCTTCAAGTCGCAAAGCAATAGTAACCCCTTCTACGACGTGGGAGGCGCTGCCGGGACCTATGGAGCCAACAACGGATACTTCATGGACAGACCACTCGTTCCTGAATATGACTCGTATTTTACGAACGCGGAATACGAGACAAATCCCGTGGCGGCAGTCCAGTTTCAGGTGGTTCTGGCAAGCGATACCCAGACAGTCGTTAACGGAGTGACCCAGAACGCACTGACACTTTATGGCGGCGACTGGTGGGGGTTTACCTACTCGGCCGTGGACGTGCCCGAACCGGCGACGATGTGTCTGCTTGGTCTTGGTGTGTTGGGTCTATTGAGGAGAAGATAATGAGAACAAAACGCTTAATTTTAGCAATTGTGCTGGCGGCAGTGTTAATCTTACCTGTCGGAGCAAAAGCAGGCGTTGTGAGTTTTTCTATCACGGT
>JBEKHA010000004.1:0-201508 GCA_050012515.1 Sedimentisphaerales bacterium
AGATTAACAACATCCTCCTTATTATAATCCAGCAAGGTCTGAAGGGCCCGCTTGTCATTCTTATTCACATACTCCCACCATAACTGCACTGCCATATATCCATCCACACCCTGCAGTTTCCTATCTATTCCCAATATCCTTTCAACCACCTTTAACCCGCCTTTCAAATCCTTCTTCCAGCAATCATACATCAAGTCAGTATGCCTAACCAAGCCGGCTAAGTCTATTCCAAGCTTTGCTTCAATAAAGGGCAGGTCAAATCTGCAACCATTGTAACTGTAAATCTCATCTACGCCTTTAAGAGTCTTCAACAACCTCTTCTCATATAAGTCATCCTCAATAAGCTGTATAACTTCAATCTTTCTGCCCATTTCAAGACCAATGCCAATCACGGTCAGATCACTGCCGTTACAACTTAATCCTGTTGTTTCTATGTCAATATATGCCCTGCGCTTCATTTTCCCAATAAATCCTTATAATCAGCACAATACTTCTTCCTTTGACACTTTAGGCAATGTTCTCCCGTACCGTAAAAATATTCGTCCCATCCGTCAGGCCGCTCTCCTATATGGATTCAAAAGCCTGCCAAGGTGCTCCTGACATAGGAATTATAGCGCAGAACCGAAGAGACGTCGACTAATTTCAATGAAATAATCTGCTTTAAGGCCAGCTTTCACAAAAACTCGGCATCGGATGAGTTTTTTTATAGTACGGGATAGCGTATTTACTCCGTTATACCCTTTTTAATATTCAACTTCTTCCACACCCCACGGAATTTATCCGGATTGTATCGCCCGTACAAATCCGCCACCTCTCTTCCTTCGCTCCACACCCCTTCCGGCAGCTCCTCCAAAAATTTCACTATCGGATCCTCTATCTGCGCCCACGGATAATGCATATTTTTATCGACCGCCGCCTTTTTCAAACAACGTAACGCTAATCGTTCATTACCTTTCCCTGATTCGCGTATTCCTTTAACAAAACTATTAGCGTCCCTCAACTCGCCGATTTGTCCGCGGCTCGATTCCAGCGTTTGCTCTAATAACTCCAGCGTCTCTTTAGCCGGCAATATCGAATTCTCTACCCATCCTATAAATGCTATCGCCTCTTTCTTTTCTTTTGGCTTATCCTTAATCGCCGCAAGCCGATTCTTCCAATATACTCTCATTCTCGTTGCAACTTCTTCCTTCCCTTTTCCGCCTTCTTTGTTTACCGACTCAAATCCTGTCGTCAGGAACTCCGCCGCCTTGCCACGCAACTCCGCTGATGCTTTCTTGAAGAATTGCTTCAATACATCACTTTCAAGATCGACCCATCCATTAAAGTATCCTATCATTAAATGCCCAACTAAACCCTCTTCTGGTCTTTTCCCGAACTTGTATTTATTCTTTTTTCTGATTTTTTGTACTGCCCTGCCATATATTCCCTTTTCAACCAAGAACTTGAAACCCTGTGGCGAAGGGCTCCCCCACGATACGTATGTCCCCCATACGGCGTCCCACATTTCATCTTTAAATATAATTTCTGTGTTCGATTCCACCCACTCCTTATCAAGCCAGTAGATACTGGCAAAGCGGTATCCAAAGGTACAATTCACTTCCGACCTTCTTATTTCTTTGGCTACCAAAGTGAAAATCAGAACCATTTCTTTTTTGAGGAAATCTTCGAAAATCGTCGCAAAGTTGTTCTTGCACGCTATCCCAACCAAAATAACCTGCCCAAAAGCTCCGCCTTGTACTGACCTTAGTTGCCGTTGGAAGGGATCTTCTTCCGACTCTGATTTTTCATCATAATTGTATCGCACCAGTTCTTTCAAAATTAGCCAGAATTTTCCGATAATCGCCTCGTTGAATGTTATCCTGTTACTTTCCTCGCCGAACCCATCATGTAAAACCCAGAGAATTGCCAAAAAGCATTCTCTCCATTCCTTTTCTTCCTTCTTTGTTTCGACAATTACGCGGGCCAAATCTATCAA
This sequence comes from Sedimentisphaerales bacterium, assembly GCA_050012515.1. GTDB lineage: Bacteria > Planctomycetota > Phycisphaerae > Sedimentisphaerales > Anaerobacaceae > Fen-1362. Next base: position 1,976 of record JBEKHA010000004.1, read on the forward strand.
CCGCTCCCATCCCTCCTTTTTGAAACTACCATCCCTAACCGCTTCACTAACGGCATGGAAAAACTTTACCAAAAATTCAGGATCCAAACGTTCTAATACTTTCAAATCAACCTTCAGATATTCCGCCGGTCTTTTCCTGACGTCGGCTCCAAAACTCGACGCTAGTGCATCCTTAACCGTCCACCATCCGCCAACCTTCTCTGTTCCTTCATAATTCTTTGGCTCTAAGAGATAATTTATTACACTTTCTGTGCTATCCTTTCCCATCTTCTCAGAAGAATACGTACTCCCTTCTTCCGGCGAAACAAAATGTGCCTCACTGACCTTCTTCCGCGGTGCAAGTTCACTATCGTTCTTCACCCCGGCCGCTTTCTTATATCGTTGATAAACATCTTTGAATCGCTCGCGAACCAAATATAGTTCTTCCGCCTTTGCCTGGTTCTCCCACTTTTCAAAATCTGGCACTTCTTCGTTGTTATTTTTACATCTTTCGATAATTTCCTTACGATGGTCTTCGCTATATTTGTTTTCATCGAGCCATTCTAGGAATATTTTCTTGGCCTCATCAATTACATCATCAAACTTATCATTTAACAGCCGCCTGTGCTCATACCAACAAGGATTATATTCTCGAAAGCAATCTTTATTCCCGATGAGACGGCTGATCCTTCCCTTCTGTGTCCCTGGTTTCACAAATCGCAACAGATACATCGCAATTCGCAGGAAGATTACTCTCTTTGTCTCCTCAAGCTGGTTAAGCAATTCATTAACCTCCTCTTCCGGCTTCTTCTCAACCAGAACTCTACCCGCCTCACAGATTCCCTTAACCAATACAGTCTTTATACTTGGGTGTTTCATATCAATTTCATTCAAGTCCCCCAATTCCAACCCGTATCCAAAGAATCTGCTTGCGTCATATTCTTTCTCTCCTTTTCCATCCTTATCCAGAGTTTCAAGGCACCGATTCAGTATCTTAACCAGCACCCCAATCGCTCGCCCCGGCTTAGCCTCCCAGACTTTACTAAAATGCTCCAGCATCAATTTTATGTATTCGTATTCAGAAAAATTAGCGACAATCTCTTTTCCGTAGGTCTTTTCCTCAGATACCCATGTATCAAAAAGAGCCTCCGCAATCACAAACGCCTTATCAGAGTAATTATCTATCAGCTTAACCATCAATTTCGCCGCTATCTCGCCTATCCCATACCACAACTTGTATTCCCGCCGATCAAGATACCTCGTCACCAACTCAACACCCTTAACGGCTGTTTCCTCCGGCATTCGCACAATTGCTCCGATTAATGTCCCCTGAATATTAATATCTTGGGCATCGAGCTTTTCTATTATTCCCAGCACAACTTCCGGCTTGCTCTCTGCACAGTCAATTAAGTATCTCGCCTTGATATTCTCAACAAGTCCTGCGTCTTTCTTTCCTACAGTTTCAAATTCCTCCGATTTATCGAGCAATTCTAACCATCCTGTATTTAATGCCCCCTGATCATTTTTTTCGTAAAATTGGCGCGTCAAATCTTGATCGCCTGTGATTATTTCCATGACATGCTGTAAATCTGTTGGCGCCGGATTGTTTATTATTTTGAGTTTATATAGCTTTTCAGCAGTTTCGTAAAAGCCTTTTTGTTTCATCGTATATCCTCTCTCACGCCAATCTTACTTGGGTCAGCAAAAACAGATACTGGCCGTTTTCTCACGTCGACCGCCTCCTCCATTTTCATAATTGTATCTAAGATTCCATCCCTGCCGGATTCATAATGTATGTGATGTATCCCTAAGTTTTCTTCATCTCGCATTGGATAGCAATCCTTAATTCCATCGCATAATTTATACCATTTTAGCCTATTTGCGAGTTGGGTTTTGTCTGTTGATATTCTCAGATCACTCATAGCTCCTACAAAGTGAGGATCCGTTAAACTGGACCCTAAAATCAATAAATGGTTTTTGCCAAATTTGCCCAAGATAGTTCCCATTTCTTTTGCCGAGTAGAATTTCCTATATTGATTTTGTGTTAGGATTATATTTTCCACCTCATAACCTTCCTTATAGCAGAAACATCCATGCATATGAAGCAGAAATCTCTCCCCATTAAATAACTTCTCTGTATCTATGTTTTGGTCTCGATATTTTGGAAAACAAAACCACCTGCTATCCAACATATCGCTACAAACTCCATACTTTATACATGCATTTTCAAAACAAGTATCATAGTTTGTAGTTGCATAGCCTTTAAATGGCAGGGCAAGAATCCTTCTGTGAATATCGCCGCATTTTTTGTTGTCGAAATGTCTCTTTAAGACATCTATTAGTGCAAAGTTCCCCTGAGTATCACCTTTCATTACCTCAAAGAGGTCAAGATTGTTATTTTCTGCAAATTTATCGATTTCTTCTGCACGTTTTTCTGAGTGTCCTGGTCTTGCTTTGTACTCACGAGAAAATTCATTTAATAACTCATGCCATCCCGGTATTCCCACTTGGAGTGAAAGTCCTGCTCCAGCTAGAAGTAACAATTTTCCTTCATTGAGAATATCTATCATCTCTTCTAAGTGTCTTCTGCTTTGATCGTCCATCATTCAGCGAAGCTCATAAATTCCGGCAAACCCAAGATTTTCTTTTATTTCCCGCCAAACCAATTTATCCGTCTATAGTGAACTATAAATCCTCCCGCACTTACTGTCAATTATCAATCCGCCTACGGTGGTCAAGTCTTGCCTCCCTCGTACTGTAAAAATATTCATCCCATCCATCAGGTCGCTCTCCTGTACGATTTTAAAGCCCACCAAGACGCTCCTGACATAGGAATTATATCGCGGAGGCAAAGGGAATATGACCAATTTCACCAAAATAAGCTGCTTGTAAGACTATCTTTCCCAAATACTTAACATCGGATGAGTTTTTTGATGGTACGGGGTCAAGTCGTCAGGCATTTGCTATATCCGATGATAATCCTCTATGAGAGCTTCTATATTCTTCGGCTACATCCATGCCGCAGAATTCTCTGAAATCGCATTCTGCGCAGCGTATCTTATTCGATGAGTTCTTTGGGACTGCTGTTGGTCCGGATATAAATTCCCGGTCCCGAATCTTTCTTGCCATTTTGGCCACAGTATTTTTAGCATTCTTAAGTGATTCGTCGTTGAGAAGCACATGCAGTTCCGATTTCGATGGATCCTCTGCGTCAAGGTAACGTACAAGCCCTTGTTCCGGCTGATATTCAAGTTCTTTCTTTGCTGCTAAAGCATATATACCGACCTGCAATTTCATTTCCTGTTCATCAATCTGCTGGTGCAAATCTGACTCAGGGTCACCTGATTTGAAGTCGATGAGTGTAACACGGGGTGGGTCATCCTGCCGGACGATATCAATTGCGCCTGAAACAAGGGCTCCGCCGGTTCCATCCTCGTACTCAACCAGCGTCTCGAATTCCTTCTCGGGTTCGAAGGTCAGCGTGGTTAATTCTGATGCGTAACGTTGAATATAGTCGGTGACGATTTGCACACCTTTTGTGCGCATATTCGCCGCCGGTTCCCCAGTCGTGTAACGCAGGTAAAAAAGTCCTCGTTCGATCAGTTTGTAAATCTCCTTCTCCAAAGCGGGGCGGTTGCGAGCGAGTGCCGCCCATTTCTTTGGGTCAGAGTGAATAGCCCGCATCAGGTTATGTACACCGCGACCATAACCAAAAGCTTGGTCAATAGTTGGTGAAAATCCAAGCACTTTTCTAAGGTAGAAATCGTGAGGACATTCGAGATAGTAACGAAGATCGGAGAATGATGTGGAGAGGCGTACATCGCGTCGGTGCTCCTTGGGCGCATATTTCAGTTCATCGAGTAACTCTTGAGATTTGGATGTTACCATCCCTCCGCTTTGATTTACTAAAATACGCAATTCTTTAACGAACTTTGAAGTTCGTGGACCGGAATGACTGATGAAAAGAAAGCGTTCGGTGCGTGTGATAGCAACATACATAAGACGACGTTCTCCGTCATGATTAGCATTGTCCGCCAAGCCGTCGATATCAATTTCTTTAACGATCTTACCTGCAATCGGCAATTGTGGACGTTTGCTTGAATATCCACTAGGAAAGCGTTGCGCGTTCACATCGGCAAGGAAAACTGCCGGGTACTCAAGCCCTTTCGCGGCGTGGATAGTGCTAATGCTGACTGCGTCAGGCTGAACCATAAGCGGTTGTTCTTCTGTTCTACCCTCTTCCGCACCATATTGGCAAAGTCCGATGATTTGCCACGGATAATCCTTAACACTTGTCCACCCTGGAGTCTCAAGGCCTGTTATAAGTCCACTTAAGGCCCCCAGATGAAACATAGCCGCTTGACCACGGCCTTCGCAGGTATCCCAAGCTTCTACTTCGGCTTCAGAGAGAAGCATGTGATAAATCTGTTGAGGAAAGATCCGGCGTAATTCGTTTCGGGAAGTCAGAAAGTCGCGAAGTTTGGGCGTTCTTAGTACCGAAGCTTGAGAGTGGGTCAGGTGCTGATCATTGTTTATTCTCTTATAGATCGACTGCGCAGCTAAGAGAACGCGATCTTCGATGTTTCGGGTAAAGGCAAGACCTGTTCGACGCAGCGCTCTTGCCGCCTCACGTAGAACAATATCAGGTTTTGGAAGACATCCGAGAACCGATTGAATCCGATTTGGAAGACTTTTCGTGTTATAAGGTGAGCCGAAAAATTCTTCTATACCTCCAGTGATTCCAATTGCTGCGATGAAAAACAAAACTTCTGGCTGAGAAAACAAGTCTGGACCAGCGCGAACAATGCAGGGTATACCAGCAGATTCAAGTGCCTCCATGTAGGTGCGCACATCTGTTGACGAACGAACCAATACCGCCATATCGGAAAGGGTCAGACCACGATGAGATCCATCCCTTTTGTCATGAAGCGCACCCTCCGCCTCAGACGGTACTAGAATCCGGATTGCAGAAGCAATCCAATCTGCTTCTTGTTGTCGTTTCTCAAAACTCACCAACGCCACATGGGATTTGTGATAGTCTTTGCGTCTGGTGTTACCATGTTTCATAGGTAGTGTTTCCATTGAGCGCACATGGCCGATAGTTCCCGACCAACGGTTGGCGAGATCAATAATTCTTGGCGTGGATCGGAAATTCTCCTCCAAATCAACTACTATCGAGTCGGAAGCCTTCTTGAATCTTTCCCATAGATCTGCGATGATTTCGACCTTCGCGCCGCGAAATCCATATATGGATTGACGATGGTCGCCAACGGCTGTTAGATTTCCGGAATCAGCGATTAATATTTCTATAAGTTCCCGCTGTACTGGGTTTATATCCTGTACTTCGTCGACGACCAAATATGCTTTATCTTGCGACAATTTCTTCTTCTTCTCCTTATCCGAATGGATTTCCCGAATGAATTCGCTTTGTGATGTACTGAAGTCAAGAAATCTGCGGCACCGCAGATATGCATAATAACGAGCAGCCGAGCGGGCAAACGCTTGAGCTTCAGGTGTATCACCTACATCAGTCACTAGATTTGCCATTTTGCACCATTCACCTTCAATGGCTCCGAGTTCGTATGGTGGATTACCCGGGGGCAAGTTGACCTCGAAACGATTATGCTCTTGTAATTGATCGTAAGCCTGTGTAAAGCTTTCCAAGGTTGAATACTGTCCCTGGTTCGTTGCCTTTTGAATCGCGCTCAACCCCAGCAAACCATGAAATCCACGAAGAATCAATGCTGATCTCGCGCCTTCGTCAAGGATGTCGTAGTTGTGGTAGGTATCAGGCCAATACTCCCTTGTTTTGGCGAGGCAGAAACCGTGAATAGTTCCAACATACATTCCACCAAGAGAAACCTCTTCGCCAGCCGGGGTGATTTTCTCAAGCCAGCTTCGAATTCGAAATTTCATTTCCTCCGCAGCCCGATCGGTAAAAGTGAACGCTATAATATCCTGCTTTGACACATTCTCAACACCCACCCACCAAGCAATACGCCTTGCCATCACCTCTGTTTTGCCGGAACCTGCACCAGCAACCACAAGTACCCGCCTCTTAGGAGATGTAACCGCCTCGGTCTGCTTCTTGGTAAGACCATGAAGCAACATCTCTTTGACATTAGGCATGTTTGCATCTCCTTTAGACAGCTTGCTCCAAAACGTATGCTACATCGCTATTGTATTTAATCCCTTCCCATTTTCAGTCCCGAATCCGCACTAAAAAAATCCGTAACTCTCTCGCCCTAAGCTCTTGCAAGGATGCTGTTTCTAAGTGGGCTGGCGAGGCATCCCCTTCCTTTCTTCAAAAATTCAGGCCAAAGTCCCTGCCGTTTTAATACTTTTGTGATAATCATTTTGCGGACGATTATTTAATTAAGCCACATTTAAAATATTTTTGAGTCGTTTGAGAACCCGCTCCGGTTCCCGTAACTTACACTGCCAGATTCTTATGACTTGCCACCCCATTTTCCTTAATAATCGATTTATTCTGTTGTCGCGTCGCTTGTTTCCTAAAATTTTCCGTTTCCAAAATGCTCTATTGGTGGACGGTAATTTTGCACGCTTGCAATTGGCATGATTATGCCAGAAGCATCCATTTACGAAAATAACGGTTTTAGTCAAAGGGATTACAATATCCGGTTGGCCGGGCAGAGATTTCACGTTGCATTGAAATTTCACTTTTAACTTGCGCAACATACAGGCAACAGCATTCTCAGGAGAAGTTTTGCGCCCTTTTATGCGGGCCATTATTTCGCTGCGTTTGGCCTTGGTGTAAACATCCGTCATTCTGCGCTCATCTCACGATTCCAGGCGGCAGATGAATTCTACCGGCGTGAACATCATCGTGGCATCTGCTGCATAGGCAAACCAGATTTTCTTTTATATTTGGTCCGCCCTCTGCATGTTCTTCCAAGTGATGCAACTCAAGCATTCGAGGGTCATCCCGGCGCCACTGTGAACGATTCCATCCGCAATTTTTACAACGGTTATCGTCTCTTTCGTACACTGCTTTCTGCACATCGAATGGTATCTTTCTGTCGTGTTGCTCGGCGATCCGCTCTGCGTTCTCTAAAACATATTCCCCCATTTTCAGATCCGGCCGGCCTGTGAACATCGTGGCAATTGCGTATCCTCCTTCGGTCCTCAACTCACGAATTCTTCTGCCGAATTCTCTTGCCTTGGCAACATAAGCAAGCTCTTCCGTTGTTACTATCTCTCCGACGTTTTGAAGCAGGTATTTAAGAATTCTTCCTTGGCTGCCTCCCTCTTCTTCTTTTCGGATTCTGTTGGCTATATGCCATCGTCGAGCGGCAGACAAATCGGGTTCGCAACGAACCAATAGGTATTCATTTTTTTTGAGCGTAATACCTATTTCCGGATCATTACTGAAACAGGTCAAGATTTTATAGCCGTCTTGGACTCGCAATTCCCGCACTCGTCGGCCGTATTCTGATATTCCCGACACGACCTCAAGTTCAGAAGCCGTTATAACAATTCCAACATACTCTTGGAGGTAGAGTTTGATACGCTCTCTTGCCGCTACAGAAGCTGCGTGTGGATTGGTCTTTATTCCAAGTTCTTTGACCCCTTTGGTAACATCGACCAAGAGAAGTACTTTGTCCCGCCATGACAGCCCTTCATATGTTGTTTTGTAGCGGGCAAGATTCTTCTCAACTTCAGCAATTAAGATTTCTATTGTCGATACTTTAGACACAAACTTTTTCCCTTCGTGTCCGTCTTTCGTCTTGTGTGCCGATTTTAATCCTCTGTATTTCTTCCATAGCTGCAAGGCCGATATAATATGCAAGCGGCGGAGGTACGGCGTTACCTATCTGAATTCCTACTTCTATTTTAGATCCCATGAATTGAAATTTGTCGTCGAACCCTTGCAATCGTGCTGCTTCACGATGTGTAATAGGACGGTTTTCTTGCGGATGTAAGTATCTTCCTTTTTCCGGCTTATAGAATTCAGTCCTAATAGTTACGGCCGGTCGATCCCACCATAAACGCCCAAATAAATCTGTTCCTCCCTTTGTCTTTCGTCTCCAGCATTCCGGCATCAGTTTAAGGGGGAGATCCCATCGATTACCTCCGGATGGAATACATTCATATCGTTTGAGAGACATCTCTGTAGGATTCCGCCCGATATGCCAATTTATACCGTTTGGTACAGGAGGCAAATCCCCTATAGCATCTCTTACCGTCCGCCATTTTTCCAGCTTCTTTGTTTCAAAAGTCGGTTCTTCGTAAGGGTTTCTATGAGTAGGTTTTGGAAAAATTGGCATACCTATTCTGCTGCCGATGAGAAAAGCCCGTTTTCGTAACTGTGGCGTTCCGTAGTTTGCGGCGTTGAGAACACGCCCCTCAATTTCATATCCAAGCTTTCTTGCTTCCCTGCATATCTCCTCATATTCCGCCGACTTTAACAAAGGCGGCACATTTTCCATAATAAAGATTACCGGTTTTGCATCGCGAACCGCCCGGAGAAAATGTCGCCATAATTGCCGACGCGGATCATTCGGTAATTTCTCGCCCAAGTTGCTGAATCCTTGACACGGAGGACCTCCGACCAGCAGGTCGCAAGATGGAAATGTTTCCACTTCTTGGATTGCACATTGAAGAATACGTGGATTTATATTTTTTCTAAATGTCTCACAGGAAGCAGCATCCCATTCAACAGCGAGAAGATTTTCAAATCCCGCCTTCTTAAGTCCAATGGACAATCCTCCACATCCTGCGAATAAATCAATTACGCTCGGCTTGCTCTTGTCTACTTCCGGCCAATGTTCCGGTATATTTGCCCCTTCTCTCATATTTTTGTTTTCGAAGGGTGATATGCGATAGGTGTATCTGCCTAATCTCTCAATTGCAACAACGTCTCCCGCTTGTAAATGGTGCTTTTCAAAAAACTTTCCAACCCAGCTTCGTTTTCTGAAGAAGTTCCGAGGACGACCATTCCCAGTTTCCATCCCGATGTCGCTTTTAACGGATTCGGTGATGCCTTCCACAATGAGAGTCATTTCTTTTCCCAAATGATTTTTGCCGTTTGATTCTCCGTAACATTCTTTCGGGAAAAAATCGTGGTGGCCACTAATGTAGATATGCCTATTGCTTTTCTTAAGATTCGCTTCAGTAATGGAGATCAATCTTTTTTTATCGCTGACATCCCCGCTCATCCGCGATTCCCTTCACGGCTATAATAAATATTTGTTAATTTTATCAATTAATCTGAAGGGCATAAACCTACCCTTTAATAATATGCATTTACAGTATCATAAGCTTAGGATTTTGTCAATAATCCCTTTTTCGAGCTTTAAGTGAGTATAGATATGGATAAATAATCAGTGAAAATCCGTGAAATATATGGTTAAGCTTCGTGCCATTTGCTGGCGAAGGCAAACGGGTCCGGCGGGGGCAGGTCATCGACGACGACGTGGGAGTAGATGCTGGTTGTAAACAGGTTGGCGTGTCCCAGCATGTCCCGTACTACCGGCAGCGGCCAGCCCGCCGCAAGCAGATGTGAAGCGCAGCTATGCCTGCCGGTGTGGATGGTCAGCATCTCCTGTCGTTCCTTGCCCAGAATCCTGCAGGCCGCAATGAACCGAGCCCTGGCGTTTCGGCGGTCTAATGGTTTACCAAGTGATGAGCGGCTCTGGGCGCAAACTAAGTAATCCTGTGAGCCAGCGCCCTGTTCCCGACGCCGAGCCTTCCAATCCAAAAGGCAATCCAGGGCCGTAGGGAGTCTCCATAGCGGCACACTACGTCGTCGATGCTGTTTTGCAATCTGCGGCCTTATCTCCAAGACCGGACGAGGTATGGTCAGTTTGGCATCGCAGAGGCGCAGGCCACATATCTCAGATACGCGCAGGCCGCAAAATGCAGCCAGGCAGAAGATTACTCGGCTCTGCCGGGCATTCCGCGAGCGGGTCGACCTTAGACAAAGCTGCGACCAAATCTCCTCCACCTCCCCCCTACTCAGAATATCTGCTTCCGTTACTTTCCAGATGGCGGTCATAATTGAACCTTTCCTAAATAGCTCCACACATCAGGCCGGTATCCGGGAGTCAAGTCAACTCAAAAACGTAGACAATACAGGTGAAATGACTATGTTTTTTAGCATAGATGGGGGGATTTAGCGTATCGGAATCTGCAATGCCGCCTGATAGTTTTGTAGCTAACTTACACTATATCCCTATAAATCACTCATAGTCCATTTAATCTATCGCTATCGAACCTGCCCTTTTTTCTCTTGACAGACACCGGCAAAAAGTTATAGTCAAAATCGCCTTTGGCTGGGGGCAAAAGGCAAAGAAAAGAGAAGGGTATGAGAGAGGTAGCACATCTATCAGGGGCAATCCGCTTACATAAACATCCGTGCGCACAAGGTGCGCCATAACTTTTATAAATTTTTGAAGAGGAGAAGAAAATGAAAGGGTTAATTACAATCTGTTTAGTAGCAACTATGATTTTGGCAATAGCGAGCATAACAAAGGCTGGTCCGCTTAATCTCGTTACGGATGGTGGGTTTGAACTGGGAAGCGGCGCGGAGGGAGATTTTCCCGGCTGGACTGTAGCCGGAGACGACATGGATAGCTGGGAGTCAGGTTCGCCTAACCCGCCTCATAGTGGAAACAGTGCTGCTCAATTGGGTGAGGACGGAGGCAACTTCAGCATGGTTCAGTATCTGTCAACCGTGCCAAACCAAGAGTACCTATTCAGCTTCTGGGAGTTAAGCGACGGGGCCACGCTAAACCTTTTCGAGGCGTATTTTGACGGCGTCCAAGTCTTTTCGGTCCAGGACGACCCAAGACATGACTACCAGCAGTACATTTTCGACTGCTTTGCGACTGGAACCTCCACGCCAATCGAATTCATTTCCCGGGACGATCCTGGGTGGTTGGCGCTCGATGACGTTATTGTGACGCCCGTTCCAGAACCCGCCACTCTCTTGCTACTCGGCTTGGGTGCGGTGATGTTGAGAAGGAAACGTAGTTAAACCGGTCCATATAATCTTGTAGAACCGCTGTAGGATAGGTCTTTGACCTGTAGAATCGACGAACTCGGCTCAAGGTGAGTCATAGGGCCTCTTTTTGAAAATCGTCCTTAAATCTGGCCGAAACAGCGCATTTATTTATACTGGTCAAGCCTTTGCTCTACCCTGCCTTGACGTCATAACCGCCGCCCTTGTGAACCAGATCCAAATCGCTGTCGTCATGGCATCCACGCTTCTTGTGCGTCGGATGAATTTTTTACAATACGGGATAGATGGGGCTCAGCGGCGTAACTGAGCAGATTTAACCGAAATGCCCGCTATGGTTTGCACTACTCGCTGGCAGGCAGCGACACCAAGCAAACAATTTCACTTTTTTCCCTGCGTTTTACGCCCGCCCTGCCGTTGCCGGTTGTGATGTTATCTTCGCGAATATCCGGTTTAGCGCCTGCCCAGGAGATTATCCCCCATGCCCCGTTATTGTCGCACCTGTTGGCGGTTATTACGGCTGTCGTTTTCTCGCCTTTGATGGCAATCCCGCTCCAAGTATTCTCGCTGCAAACATTATCGTTCGCGTCACCTTCGGCTCCGTTAGTAAATATTATTCCTGAGGAGCTGTTCTTTCTGCACCGATTGCCGATGAGAACCGCGGAAGTTCCGCTGCCATCAACGCTGATTCCCTCGAATACATTCCCTTCGCATTTATTTTCGTGGGCCGTCCCTTTCGAATTATCGCTGAAGTATATCCCTTCATCGGCGTTGTCGGCGCATATATTTGCGGTCAACTCTATCATGCTTTTATTCCAGACATCTATCCCCCGCCCACCGTTCCCTGTACATATATTCTTCTCGGCAACAACGGCCCGGGAGTTACTGACGCCTATGCCGTCGGAAATATTACCTTTACAAGTGTTGGCCCTGAAGGTTATAAGGCCTTGCGTAGCGTAAACACGAAGGCCGATTTCTTTATTGCTGTTGCATACGTTTTCTTCCACCAAGGCAATTGCGTTAGAATCTATATAAATTCCATGTTTCACGTTTCTCTCACAGAAATTTCCTCTCGCATTCAATCTGGTGCCTGCCTTCCATGCATAAATTCCGTGATATCCGTTTTCCCTGCAGGTATTGCCCGTCAAAGTAATAGTGCCGTTGATGTCAAAAACAAAAAAACCACTTCGTTCATTTTTGATGCAGTTATTATCCTCCGCTGTTGCCGTTGCGCCATCGTTCACGCGAACACCGTCTAAGTGATTTAGCTTGCAGACATTTCGTCTGATATTGGCCCTCGTCCCTTTGCCTCCTATCCAAATCCCGCCATAGTTGTTCCGCAGGCAGGCGTTGTCTTCGACAGTGCCGAATGCGCCTATGTCAACATTAATACCCGATTCCTGGTTGTCGATGCAGGTATTGTTCTTTGCCGTTATTCGGGATTGAGGCCCACGAATCCAGATGCCGCCCCATTTGTTTTGACTGCAGACATTTTTTTCTATGAGGCATTGCGCCGCGTCGGAGGCAAATACGCCAGCAAAACGGCTGTTAATGCACTGATTTTCGCTGATGGTGATGTTTTTTGACAACTTAACAAAAATACCGTTTGAATTATTGTCGATGCAGGTATTACGTTCTATGGAGAGATTGCTGGCGTTGATGGCATATATGCCTTCGGCGGTGTTACCTATGCAGTTATTGTCGATGATTCGCACACTGGGGACGACGTCGGCAAGGTCCATTGCCAGCTCATTATTGTCACACTCTTTTAATGCCGTTGCCCGGCTTGCCGTTGATTCTTTTTTGCTCATTATAACGATACCGGATGATTTATTTTGCCTGCAAATATTTCCGGATGCAATCCCTCCGGCTCCCTCGTTGAAACATATGCCTTCACGGCCGTTATTGAGACAAATATTGTTGCGAACAGTCACATTCGTTGCCTTTCTGATGGTGTAAATACCCGCCTGATTGCATTCCTCGACCCGGCAATTCTCGACGGTTCCTTTTGCACCGGAATGAATATTTATCCCGCAGCCTGTAAAACCTTTGATAACACAATTTTTAATCGTCACCTCGCCGCCGGAGGCTTCGATACAGGTATTATATTTATCTTTTGTATATTCGAAGGTCAAATTGGCGATGCTTACCTGTGAATTGCCGTCTATCCTGACTGTGCCGTCCGCAATCCTGCCGGTTATTTTCACAAGGTTTGCGTCTTTCCCGGCCAGAGAAATACTGTTTTTTATTTTAAGCGTTTCATCATAGGTTCCCTCGCTGACAATCACCGTTTCGCCCTCAACGGCCGCGTCAATCGCCTTCTGGATGGTCTTGTAATCTTCAGGCACTCTGAGCGTTCGCAGCTCATTTGATTTACCCTGCGCCGCGACGAAAAGTACCGTCAGCAAAAGAACAATCTTAATTTTTATTGATTTGGTTCGCATCGTTTACGTCTTTACTCAATCCCAAATCCATCTTCCAAGGATATTTGTTCCACGGGCTTGAAGGTATATCTACAAGGCGCTGAACAGCATCTTCACACCGATTACCGTCTTCCATCGATTCCTTGTAGCTCCAGTATTGCCTGCCAATCAGGTAGTTGCAGCCGATGTCTTCCCATGAATCGAAAGTGTTTTGCAGTTTTTGTGCAACCGGCATTATCCTGTCCCATGCCTCCTGTTCGCTGATAAGACCAATCCCGTATCCCCATCGGCAAAGAAATATATATCTGCAGTAATCCCAGGCGAGGATACTTTTACTTCCGAGCTGGCGGGAAAATTCCCTAACAATCAGAAGTTTATGTGTTTTTTCCTTGTCGTTACTGTCGGCCGCAACAAGAGCGTTGAATTGTTCGTCATTCAAATCCGCAACTGTTTTGGCCGCCTTATCGAATGACTTGCGGTGCCCTTCGGTTTCAAGCCACGACAAAATACCGATGAGCTCTTTTTTGTTTTTTATTCCCCACCCCTCATCAAGCTGGCTTCTTTCGAAATTAACGTATATTTCCGTTATCTGGTGCGTGGCGAGAGTATCAAGCCGTTCGTGATTTCTCTCGCTCAAAACGCCTTCGCATGCGATTGCCCAGCCCTTTGGACCTGTTACTGTAAGCAGTTGAGGAGGATGTTCAATTATCTTTTTGGCACTTATCGAACCGTCAACTGAATCGATAATCTCTTCGAGTTGATGCCTGGTATCGCCCTGTGAATTTTCCAGGCGCTCTTTGCAAAACTTCATCACGTCAGGATTCTGCTCGCACATATATTTGAGCATATCCGCAGATGCTTCCCTCGCATTATTGACATCACCCGCCGATATGTTCGGGTCCCGCAAAACAAGTTTCTGTATCAGATCGTCGATCACCTCTGTCCTGCCCGTAACGACAAATTTACTCCAGAGCATATAAACACGACCGACCGGCCCTACACGCTTTGAAAGCGCATCAAAACTCAGCGGAATCCCCTCTTCCAGCATGTCCTCAATCTGAGCTTTTTGATTAACGAATCGTCCTGCTTTCAATTCCCTCCGGAAGTAATCCTCGACGTCTTTGTTCCAGCATAGTTCTAATACTTTCAGAACAAAAAGACGCTGTTTGTTATTTGCCTGCTCAAAAAGATTCCTGTACCCCATCACAACATTTGGTTCGGACTTCCCGGCCAACGCGAAAAAACAGGCGAACTGAAGCTCATTACCAGGCGATGCCTTTTCACAAAAGTCTGATTTTAGCGTCGTTTCAAGGGTGCCAACAAGTTTATTCGTCTGAGGATTGCGGTAATAGGAAATCATGAACTTGTAAACTTCTATGATATTATTGAAATCATTCGAAGGTGCGTTGGCCGTAATTTGCTGCTGCCCCCTCGTTATATCCGCCGTTTGTTTGGAATTCTCCGCCCCCATCGCAACCGACAATATTACCAATATGAGGCATAAAGGTAATACAAGATAAAATTGTAAAAAAGAAATCATATTAGATAGGATTTCCCATATAACATTGTATGTCCTTGCTCAGTTACTCCGCTTAACATCATTGGCAGTAGAATATCGAATTTGTAACTAAAATTCAATCCTCCTGACTGTTTTTTAAGAGTTTTTCAGCCAAACAAGGTCACGACAGTCATCAAACGGGTATTTTGGGTTCTTCTTTCCCGCTACCCTGCCTTTACGTCATCACTGCCGCTCTTGTAACACCACATAGAAACCGCTGTCGTCATGGCATTCGCGTGATCTTTGTGCGTCGCATGAATTTTTTATAGTACGAGAAAGCGGTAAATCTCTCTGTTTTTCCTTGTTGTTCCGGCTACAAAGCGTATAATGAAATACGCCTTTGCTGGGTGGGGCAATACATTATCAAAAGGACATAGACGATGGAATGGACGATTGAGCATCTCGCGAAAGATAATATCGTATCGGCGATAATATCCGGCGTTATGACCTGGGACGAGAACAATAAGTTTATCAAAGAGTTATCGTCTTTAGCGAAAAAACACAACTCTCGTAAGGTTCTTGTTGAGTATCACGGTAAGTCGCCAGACTTTACTGTATTGCAGATAGACGACATGCCCAAGATTTACGAAGAAAGCGGAGCGGGTCCCGGTCTCAAGATTGCCCTCGTACACGACCTTTCTCCATCCCACAGCAGCCAGTTAAAGTTCTTCAGGGACGCGATGAGTATTAAATCAATCGGATTTAAGTTGTTCACCGACAAAGACAAAGCAACGGCCTAGCTGAAATCTAAAGCGGTTCAATAAGCCTACCTCGCTTTTGCTGCTCGGCTTGGGTGCGGCGATAGCAGTCAGAAAGCGGTAAATTACCTCGTTTTTTCTCTTGACAGCCATTGGTAAAAGGGTATAATCAAAATCGCCTTTGCTGGGGGGCAAAAGGCAATAAGAAGGCTGGAGAGTGAGAATGAGCAATATCTGAGAGAGATTTTGCTGTGTACATTCCTTGCGTGTTATTTCCCGCCTTGTAAACTTATCGCTTTTGGAAGAAGGAGAAGAGTATGAAAACAAATCATCAACTATCTTGCTTGGTATTGACAGCCGTATTTATTATCTTACTTGCCGGCGCTATTACATATGCAGACACAATTTATGTAATATCCAGAACAAACGCTACTGTTCCTAACAGCGGCGAGGTTATGAAATACGATTCAAGCGGACACGGTTCACTCTTTGCCTGGGGTTTGGACTCCCCCGCAGGCCTTGCTTGTGATAAAAGCGGCAACCTGTATGTGTCAACTGAACGCGATGGTTCAATTACAAAAATCGATTATAGCGGAAATAAATCCGCCTTTGGCTCGGGATTGGATAACCCATATGGTCTTGCGTTTGACAGCAAAGGCAACCTTTATTGCGCCAATTTTTATGGCAGCTCAATTGCGAAATTCAATTCAAGCGGACAGATGAATACCTTCGTATCAGGTATTGACAATCCTGTCGGCCTCGCTTTTGATAATAAAGACAATCTCTATGTGTCCGCGGACTGGATTGTAAAAGTTGATACAAGCGGAAATAAGTCCACCTTCAGCATAGAAGGAATGAACAATCCCTACGGTCTTGCGTTTGACAATAAAGGCAACCTTTATTGCGCTAATTTTTATGGCGGGACGATTGAGAAATTCGATTCGAGCGGAAACGGTTCAGTCTTTGCTTCGGGTTTGAGTGGCCCTATGGGGCTTGCATTTGGCAGCGATGGCTCTCTATATGCGTCAATCCACGGGAGCGAGTCGATTTTGCGATACGATATGAAGGGAGGTTACTCAACCTTTGCCTCTGGTTTTCCCGACTTAGGTTTTATTGCAGTAACACCCATCCCCGAACCCGCTACGCTCTTACTGCTCGGCCTCGGTGCGGCGATGTTTAGAAAAATGAAGTAACCATTTTTAGAAAGGGGAAGAAAATGAAAAATCTTTTAGTTTTGTTAGTTGTTTTAGGTTTGGTGGCAACCGCCAATGCGGCCTCCTGCGTGCTTTCGCTTGATGGAATAAACGCAGCTCCAGCTTCGGACACCATAGCCGTAGGCAGCACAATCAATATTGCCATTCTCTCAACCGATGGTGTTTCTGCATTTATGGATTTGGAATTGGATGACACGGCTTATTTAGCACTCAACATGGCAGGTATATATTATCATGGTGACTGGGTCTATACAGGCGGAACCGTTGAGGGTATGACGCAGTATGCCGCAGCGGGTGGAATGGCTTCAATACAGGGCCCCACACAGGCCACTGCTGGTAAATACCCCACAGGATTCGCCGGCTTCTACGAATTATCAGGCGGCGGAGTTCCTCCGACTGCTCCTACAGCCGGCAAATGGTTCTCAATTAATTACCAGGCCATGAGATATGGTGACACCTATATTACTCTATACAGCGATCCTGACGGAGTTGAAATTGACCAGATGGTTGTCCATCAGATACCAGAGCCTATTACAATGACACTACTCGGCCTCGGTGCGGTGATTGTGAGAAAAAGGCGGGGATAGAAGTTTATCGTTAGTATTTCGATAACATAATCGCCTTTGGCTGGGGGCAAAAGGCAAAGAAGGAGAAGAGTATGAGAAACAAAACACATCTAATGTCTGTTTCAATCTGCGCGGCAATAGTAATTCTCTTTTCATCTTACGTTTTGGCAGGAACTTGGACTAACATTGATATGCCGGGAGCGATTGGAACATACGCCTTTGATGTTTCCGGAAATAATGTTGCCGGCACTTATTTTGATTCTTCGGTGAATGCCCACGGTTTTATTTATAATGGTTCAACGTGGACCACCATTAACAAACCAGGAGCACTTGATACGAGTGTGTTTGGCATATACGGAAACAGCGTTGTTGGTTTTTACCAATATTCTTCCGGTGTCAAAGTAGGATTTCTTTATAATGGTTCAACTTGGACCAACCTTAGTATGCCTGGAGCTATGAATACATATCCATATAGCATTGATAAAGGCAATATTGTCGGTACATATACTGACGCCTCCGGGAATTACCACGGCTTTCTCTATGACGGGTCAGCATGGACCACTATCGACAAGCCTGGGGCGGTCAACACAAACGTATGGGGCATCAACAACGATGATATTGTCGGTTTTTATGATTCACATGGCTTTCTCTATGACGGCTCAACATGGACTACCCTCGACTACCCCGGAGCGTCGTTAACAATGCCAAAGTGTATCAGCGGCAACTATGTAACCGGTATATATCAGAAGAACTCTCCCTCGGACACCTATGGCTTTCTCTATGACGGGACAAACTGGACTACCTTCACTAAGCCCGGAGCACGAATAACAGAGCCGTATAGCATCGATGGCAGCAATATCGTGGGTTACTACTTCTCTTCCTCAGCTTATGCCCACGGTTTTATTTATACGATTCCCGAACCCGCCACGCTTTTGTTACTCGGTCTGGGTGCGGTAGCATTGAAAAGGAAACGCAGTTAAGCCGGTTTATAGAATCTTGTAGAACCGCTACCCAGATAGGTTTGGGCTTGTAGAATCGACGAACTCGGCTCGGTCCGGGCCAGAGTCCCTTTTGGGAAATCGGCCTTAAAATCTGACCGAAACAGCGTATTATTTATGCTGGTCAATCCTTTGCTCTATGGCTGCTATCAGGTTCTCCAAGTTCTCAACCTCTCTGTGCTTCAGGGGGTTTCGACTCCGGCTGTGGAGCTGCGGCGGGATTCCGCAGTTCCGGCGGGACCGGCAGGCACCATTTTATCAGCTTCGGCTCATCCGAATCGGACATACTGACCGTCTCATCGACTGCTTGTTTCGGCCTGCCCTCGAGCCGGTCGTATATCTGGCCAATAGCCTTCAGGTTACCGCTCATCCCGCTAACAATAAGCCGTATAGCCATAATATCATGAGCGGACATCCGGCCCTCTTTTTTGGTTATAGGATTTTGGAAATTTATTTTGGCCTTCAGGTACTTGCGGAGCGTAGCCGCGATACCCTTAGAACCCTTCGGCCTACCATGTGGGTTGCCGGTTTCACCTGGTTTGTAAGGTATTAAATCTTCAACTGACATGGCTTCTGTTTCTCTTCTGTTTTTCGCCGCAATCATCGGCTATTGGATTTATGTCTGAATTTTCGGGAGTTTCCATAAGTCTATATGTTCCTAATAGTTACGCCTTTGAGTAATTACCATAATTTTCATTAATTGCCTTGATGTCTTGCCCATTTCTTGGCCCCCTGTGTCCATCGTTTTGTAAAACATATTCGAAACCTGTTTTTGAAAGGAAAAAGGTATGAGTGAAGAGAAAGATGTCACGGTTGGAATGGTTTACAGTGTAAGGTCCGGAGGTGGCCGGATTTGGGCCCGGATTGAAAAATCCCTCGGAGGCGGCAATTTTAACGCTGTAACAATGCCCGGCGGCAAGGCCATCAAAGTCATCGCCGAAAATATCCAAGGCGATGGGAAGACACCAGAGGAGTGGGCACAAAAGCACAAACCCAAAAAGAGTGAATCGCCGAAAGATGCCGACAAGATACCTGCCGATACAAAACCATCGAAGAAGAACAAGGCCACAAAGACCGGCAAAAAAAAGGAACGCAAAACGAGCGGCCTCGATGCAGCTGCTCGCGTCCTGCGGGAAACCGGTAAACCGATGAGATGCCCTGACATCATCAAGATGGCACTTGAGAAGGGCTACTGGTCCACCAAAGGTGCCACGCCGGCCGCAACGGTCTATTCGGCTATCATTCGGGAGATAGCCAACAAGGGTAACAGGTCCCGGTTCCGCAAGAGCGCCCGCGGCGAGTTTGAGTTGACCGCCTTCGGCAAAGACGCTAAGTAGTAACCACATCAATTGCTCCCCTCCCAAACCCTGTCCAAACCGGATGGGGTTTTTTAAGTCACATTCCACCAAGGTTGCTACAAGGTTCCGTAGTGTTTGAACTGGTAGTAACATTGCCGCAATTCCCTAACATCTCGCAACCTGCGCCGACGTGGTACGTTTGGGGCCGTTTACAACTATCCGTAAAGGCGTCAAGGACCGTGTCGATGTTTTCATCAACGACTATCTTACAGTCAACCCGAAGAAGTGGAACTGCTCGGCCTCGGTGCGGTGATAGCAGCCAAAAGGCGGTAAATATCTACACCCTTTTTTATAGGAGGCCGGAAATTCAATCTTCCTGCTCATCAACTGACCGCTTCAACATCTCCAACCGTTCAGCAGGGGTCATTTTGGCCATCCGCTCGGAAATATTTTCTCCTCTCTTTTTGCGAATTAAGACCTTCATTCGTTCACTTGGCCACAGGTAATCCATTGTATCGTCGTTAGTTTTGAGATTTGCGTTTTCTGTAAAGTCCGCTTCGCTCTTGCCCAAAAGCTCTGAAGCTTTGAGCCGGTCGTTTGTATCTTCGCTTTCGTTATTCATAAGTTCGGTCCAAAAATGCTGTCTTTCTTGACGTGTCGCTATTATTTTGGGGCGTATCTCTGTATTTTCTCGGTTTTGGATTGCTTCCATAATGTTCCTTTTTGCCACCAGCTTGCGACAGTAACGATAAGACAAACCGGCCTTCTCCGCGGCCTCTTTGATATTGCCATTATAACTATCAATAAACTTCTGCTGCTTACACGTGAATTTGCCTTTGCCGGCTGTTATTGGCTCTGCTTTTTCAGACTTCTTTGCCTTTCTGTTATACGCATCCAACCACTTAATCTCGGAGGGATTAAGAGCTTTGCCGCCTTTCATCTTATGTACAAGAGCGGCATATCTCTGCCTTCTGGCTATCTCCGCTATGTTATTTAAGGTTTCGGTCATATTTGTGTATCTTCCCCTAATGGTGGCCATTTACTCTAATTCTTCAACATCTCGCAACTTGCGCCGACGTGGTGCGTTGGTTACCGTATAAAACAGCCTTCTTGCCCGTAAACTGCTCAAACCTTTGAACTATTACATCACAATAGAGCGGATCAATCTCAATCAGGAAGGCATGACGTCCTGTCTGCTCAGCAGCGATGAGCGTACTGCCCGAGCCGCCGAACAAGTCCAGGACGTTCTCACCGGGCAGCGACGAATATTGAATAGCCCGGACGGCCAGCTCGACCGGCTTCTCGGTAAGATGAATCATGCTCTGCGGATTCACCTTTTTGATTGACCATACATCCGTGATATTGGCAGGACCAAAGAATTTATGTGCAGCGCCTTCAGACCATCCGTAGAAGCACCACTCGTGGTTTCCCATAAAATCCTTGCGGGTTAGAACAGGATGCTCCTTAACCCATATGATCATCTGGCTAAAATAAAGTTCGCATTCGCTTAGGACACCAGGGTAATTGCGGATGTTACTATAGCCACCCCAGATATAAAACGACCTGCCGGGCTCCAGCACACGATGTATGTTGCCGAACCAAGCACGTAGTAACTGGATAAACTCTTCATCAGAGACAAAGTCATTTGCCAAAGGACGGTCTTTGGGCCGCATCTTATCTGTAGTTTTGTGTGCCTTCCCTTGAATAGCTGCATCCATTCCCTGCTGGCCGGTGTAATTATTTGTAGCCGCCGCCGTTGCCCTAGCATTCTGACTCCGTGGTGCAACCTGGACGTTGTAAGGTGGGTCTGTATTGACTAAGTGAATGTCTGCGCCATCCAAGAGTTTATCCACATCAACAGGATTACCGCTATTGCCGCATAAGAGTCTATGATTGCCTAAGATATACAGGTCACCAGGACGCGTTACAGCTTTATCACCCGGCAAAGGAACATCATCGGGGTCGGTCAGTCCTTCCTGAGGGTTGCCATCCATAAACTTCGCCAGCTCCTCATCATCAAAGCCCAGAGACCCCAAGTCAAAATCCATATCCCGAAGCTGCTGCAGTTCCTGTGATAGTAATGCCTCATCCCAGACGGATAATGTGGCGGTCTGATTATCAGCAATACGATAGGCCTTGACCTGCTCAGGCGTCAGTTCCTTTGCCACGTGGACCGGCACGGTCGTTAGACCGAGCTTCTTAGCTGCATACAAACGGGTATGACCGCAGACAATCGTCATATCCTTGTCGACTACGATTGGCTGGCGGAAGCCGAATTGCCCAATACTCCCGGCAACCGCATCCACCGCCATGTCGTTAATGCGGGGATTGTTCTCGTAGGGCTTAATCTTGTTTATATCCATCATTTCGATTTTCATAAAGCTCCTTCTGCTGCCCGTTCTACGCCGAAAGAACTTTTTATCTCCGCGGCGGGTCAGCATAGATTATCTGGTATTTCTTCATTTTTATATTTAAGGATTGCCCTGTCGCTCAGTCGGAGGGGCTTCAGGGGGCTGCGGCTCCGGCTGTGGAATAGCGCCCAGGTTTCTTATCTCCGGCGGGACAGGCAGACAATACTTTATCAGCTTCGGCTCCTCATTCGCATTTGCAGTTCGCTCTGTAGGATCGCCTGCAAGCAGGTTATGGGTTTTGATTAGCTCACACATGTCTGTATATTTAGCCTTCAAAATGGGCACAGGTATCGTTACGGTCCTGCCGCATTCGCAAACCCCAGTCGCCTTGCCCTGCAGGTGCTTCACGAACCCGGCAATAGCGGCGTTGATCAGCTGGAGATTCCGGGCACGGTCGCGGGCAATGGTGTTGCCTACTTTATCTTCAGTCTTTTTACGCACCTCGGCAAGCCGCGCAGCAAAATTGTGCGTCTGGATATACTTCCGCGCTGTTCTAAAATCAACCCCTGACTTAGTTGACACATAACTTGGAGTTTGGCTCTCGCAGTAGGCCACGAACATCTCTTCTATCTTGCTATCTGGTAATCCTTTGCGGCTCATTTTCTAATTACCTCACCTTTTGCTGCTTATTTGCCTATTTGCTATTCACTTGGATTAAAGCCTTGACTGCTGCCCGCTTCTTCATCAGAAGATTTTTTACCTTCGCTTTCATCGAGAGCAGCAGCTCTACTGGATACTTCGACTATTTTCGTTTTTGATTTTAATGGATGGACACACTGTGCCAGAGAGATGGTGGTGTTAATGATTTATTTTAAAATGACGATATATGCAGTGTAATGACAAACTGTGACAAGAAAGAATAATTATCTCAATACGTAATTATACATTTTTTTTGAAGTTTAACTGGTGATAAATGACAGATACAGAGTTTGAAGACCGCTTAGCTGGTTTAGTTAACGTAATAAAAGAACTTTTACAAAATGTTCACGCCGCCAAGTTTTGGGAGCTGAATGTCTGTGCTACCAGCATCACAAAATTATTCAGGGATAACCATCTTGATGATCATGATTTTAGGATTTGTTTACGCAAATACGGAATGGAATACGTTTGGTCTACCAATCGAGATATTATCAATTATTGCACTATGCTACTTTTAGTTCATGATTACGTGCTTGATAAGGACAAATACTCAACTTGGTTTTATGAAACAGCCCGTACATTCAGGGCGATTGTCGAAAGAGAGAATTTACAAAAGTTCGGTGCGATTCAAAATATCCCTTTGTTCTTGAATGATCATTTTGCTAATTTCACAAATCCTGCAAAACGAAAAAATTCATTCATAGTTATACAAATCAAAGACGCTTTAGACGAGGTTATAGAGCACTTGGTAACTAAAAAGCTTTTAGAGCCGGCCGAAGCCAAAAAACTTAAAAAAGAAACAACACAAGCTGCCAGAAAAACAAATTTTGAAGCAGTAATGAAGGAAAAAAATATGCGTTTTAAGTCCCCTGAAATTCAATGTATGAAGGCATTTGAGACGAAATTGGAAAAGTTCGCCGAAGTGGTAGAAAAGCAGTTTGTTGACAAAAACCGCAAAGCTGTACGCTTTACCTGCGAAGCCAAATACGTCTTAGAAGATGTTCATAAAAATGTTAATGAAGCGTTCAGTCAATATCTCGACAGCAATAGCTCAAAGAAAGAAATCGAAACTATCCGACAATTGCTGAGTTCGTCTGAGTGTTTGCCGAGTGATGCAGACATCTTTAATACGATGTATGATAAACTAAAACCATGCGTGTCAAGGATTGCTAAGATAGTCGAAGGACTCGATAAACCACACGATGAATCTATAATCAAGGGTTTAGAATATGAGCTTCCGCGCAAATTGCGTGAGTTAGTAAACGATTCACGAAGTTTGGCTAAACATCTCAGAGACCTTTATGCAGATTCAGAAAAAGCCAAGGCAGCACTTAAATCAAAGATTGACCAGCAACACCAATGTTGGAACCGTCGGGAAGCAAAAACTAAGCTTCATATATGGAGCGGACCGAGAGATGCAAATTTTCTTATAAAAGATAATCACGTTCTTTTTCGCTGCAAGGAAAAAAAGAAAGACCTACGATTGCGGAACGAGTCGCGAACACACAAGATTTTATTTCTTTTCGCGGCTAAAAATCCTTTGCCAGCAAATGACATACGGGATATTTGTAAATCCGGGACTAGACCCAGCGACATTGAGAAATATGCTAACAAACTGCTCAGCGAGAAACTTGTAAAGCTTGGTTTCAATGATGCCAAAGATGTGCGGTTTATCAAGTATGACTCGAAGAGTAGATGCTATGGTCTTCTCCCAAAGTACAACATTGAAAGCAATGAATGACCTCTAATTGCATTCACGATAACAGTATCCCCTGTTAGTATCCCCGATGGGGGACAGTAAAATAATTTTTTTTAAAATATTTTTCCTCTCTAACGCCAGTCCCCTAAAGGACTTATGGCAGCGATAATCAACTGACAGAAATATTTTGCCCTTTTTGTCACCCTTTATCCCCAGGACAGACGCAACCTAAAAAAGACAAATTTTTAAGGAGTTGTGTCATGGACGAATCGAAGCAAAGTAGTGAAAAATTATTGACCGTTCAGGCAGTGGCTGAAAAGTTATCCTTGAGCAAGCGTGCGGTGTTCCGTATGCGAAGTGCAGGCCTAATTTGCGCTCCCTTAAAGGTGGGAACAGGTGCAATCAGATGGCGTAGCTCGGACATTGAACTTTGGATTTCTATGGGCTGCCCCGATCAAAAGACCTTCGAAGCAATACAGGGAGCCGGGAAGTGATTATCGAGAAGATGCAACGCGTAAGTAAGGCAAACCCCTGCCCCAAATGCAGGAAATGCGATTGGTGCCTCAGAAGAAAGGACGGCTCGGCGGCAATCTGCGCACGCATCGAACAAGGTTCAGTAAAGCGGTGTGGCGACGCGGGATATTTGCATATCTTGAAGGATACGAAATCTGCACGTCCGATGTCGATGACAATCAAAGTTGATACTGTCGTCCCTGCTGAAATACCAATTCTGGCAGAGCAATATCAGAAAGCGATGACTGCCGAGCGATATAGGGATATTTCGACCGCCCTGTCCGTATCAGAGGCAAGTCTGCACAGTCTTCGGGTCGGTTGGGATGGGTCATCTTATACGTTTCCAATGTGCGATGCAGACGGGCGCATTATCGGTATTCGACGAAGATTCCCGAACGGCAAGAAGGTGTGCGTGACGAAAAGCCGGAATGGGCTTTTCCTGCCTGATGGGCTGACCGGCATAAGTCCTCTTCTGATCTTGGAGGGCAATTCTGATGCTGCTGCGGGACTTGACATGGGCTTCGATTGCATCGGCAGGCCGAACTGTTCTGGCGGTGTTGATCTGATTATTAGATACGTCAAAAAACACCAATATCAGAACATCGTGATTGTTGCTGATAATGACAGCAAACCAGACGGGTCGAACCCGGGGGCAATCGGTGGGCATCGGTTGGCAGCGGCGCTGCGTTTATATTGCCCTGATATTCGCGTTGTACTTCCACCAGTCGAATACAACGATCTGCGCGCATGGAAATTGGCGGGATTGAATCAGGCAAAGCTGTTGAAAATTATCAAAACTACAATAGCATTAAAATTGGAGATTCGAGGATGAATATCGAACTTTTGCACAAACCTGTGAGCAGTACAAATCCCGCAAAGGTCGCGCTTACCGTCAAGGGCGATGAAGCCATCTTGATGACTGATCAGGTTGATCTGAGCCGCGAGGCCAAACGCACCGAATTTGTGGCAGCGGTTGTCAAAAAGTATCCTGGGATTGACGCGGATGATTTATCTGACAAGTTACTCCGCATCGCAAACGAATTACTTACACAAGAGAATACTGACTCCGAAGAAACCCAGATTGCTTCGCCGCTTGAGCTTTCAAAAAAGGCATTAGCTGAAACAGATTCGGAGCTTGTTGACGCGTCGATGAAATTCCTTAAGAGCGAAAATCTGGTTGACTACATCATCGCCCACATCGAGCAAATGGGTCTTGTAGGCGAGAAACCTTTGAGCCTTGCATTGTACTTGATATTCACATCGAGACTGCTTCCAAGGCCATTGGCCGGGTCGGTGCTGGGAATATCGTCAGGTGGGAAATCTTTTTCAATTTCAACTGTTGCAATGCTATTCCCACCCGAGACTATTCTGCAGGCACACAGGTTGACCCCAGCGGCATTGCAATATATGCCAAAGGGCTCACTGATTCATCGTGCCGTTATCGCAGGAGAGCGGAGTCACAATGTGGAAGATGAAGCAGCTGAAGCTACTCGCGCACTGAGGGAAATGATTTCAGATGGCGTGTTGCGGATCGCGGTCTGTGGAAAAGACGGGAGCGGGAATATCGTAACACATCATGTCGAGCAGCCGGGGCCAATTGCCTACGTGGAGAGTACCACACTGGGCACCGGGGAAATTTTTGATGAAGACCGGACGCGATTCCTATTCCTGTGTTGCGATGAATCAGAGCTACAGAGTAAGGCCATTATTGCCCGACTGGCGGCGGATGCGGCGAAACCGAAATTAAATGAAGAACTGGAGAGTATTATTGCGCTACATCATACAGCTCAGAGATTGCTCAAGGCGAAAGACGTGGTAATCCCTTTCGCCCAGGAACTAACAGACGCCATCCCCTGCCGACGGCCAGAGAGCCGACGAGCTTTCGGACACCTGCTCAATTTAATCAGAGCGACTGCTTTGCTTCATCAATATCAGCGCAAAACAGACGGCGCGGGTCGGATAATCGCTACCGTGGACGACTATGACGTGATCCGAAAATATTTGAGCGAACCCATTGGGCGTGGAATGGGCGTTGTGCTTACATCCGGTGCAGATTCTTTACTTGAGGCCATCAAGGAGCATTACGACATTAACGAACGGTTCACGGCGGCTGATCTAAAGGAAAAAACAGGGATGGGACGTGTTGTATATGACAGGATAAAAGAACTAAGGCATCATGGCTATTTGAAGTTGGCAGAAGCTGGCGCGGGCAATGTCGCTGCAAAGTATGAGTTGAACCCAATGCCCGACGGGGCTATTGGACTTGTGCTTCCTGAGCTCAAAAAAATAAGTAGTAGTCTTCTGGGTGCAAACACGCACACAAATTCACAAGGTCTTATATGTTAAAGAGTTACATTAAAAATTGTGTGCGTTTTGTGTGCAACTGTGTGCGTTTGTGTGCAGATGCCGGAGTTGATGGCGTGCACGCAAATACACACAAATGCACGCAAACTGCACGCAAAATCAGCGTTAACCCTTTTAGCACAAAAGAATTATCGTTTTGTGTGCGCGCGTGCAGCGGGGGGAAGCATATATGATTTTTTCTCTTGAATACATCAAACAGATAACGAATCCTGATTTCCTCTTACGGAACCATGTGGATGATGTGCTGAAACAGATCGAGCGAATGGGCCTGCGGTACGAGTACGAGGAGAGGGCTGGAATTTTACAATTTGATGGTGGCCTAAGCAGAGATGCGGCTGAAAAGCAGGCACTGGAGGAAATACGAACAAGAATAAAAAATCTTTAAAAAATCGCTCTAAATTGCCTTGCCTTTATCACCCCAAACGGCCTGATGGTGTCGAACGGACACAGCGGCAAGATGTGCATCTGACGCAATTCGTGAATGTAAAACGGGGCATTATTAAAAAGTCAAAAGTCGGTTGATACTATGGCCTCTATATTTCATCAAAGATATACAGTGAAGGACGAGAGCGGAGGGACAATCCGCAATCAAACCCAATACTGGTATATCGACTACAAAACGGCCGACGGCACAAGAAAACGCGTTAAAGCTTTTAAGGACAGGGCCGCAACGGCTCAATTAGCAGCAAAGCTGGAGAAGGAAGCAGAATTGGCCCAGGCCGGTATTATCGATAGATACGCAGAACATAGGAAAGTTACACTGACAAAACACCTCGCCGATTTTAAGCAGAACCTTCTGGACAAAGGAAATACGGTTAAACATGCTGATATGACTTTCCAAAGAGCAAAGGCGGTCATAGAGGGATGTAGATTCGTATTCATCGCCGACGTTTCGGCATCAGCAGTGCAACACTATTTGGCAGGCAAACGCGGTGAAGGCATGGGTAGAACGACAAGCAATTACTACCTAAAGTCCGCAAAACAGTTCTTCTCATGGATGAAAGCAGACGGTCGCACAGGTGAAAATCCCTTGGAGTACCTCAGTGAGGTCAATACTCAGACGGACATAAGGCACAAACGTCGGGCTTTGACGATGGATGAGTTGAACAAGCTTATTGAAACAGCTATGAGCAGTCGCCCACACAGCGGTCTGAGCGGAAAAGAACGAGCAATGCTTTACGTACTTGATACTACCACCGGGCTTAGGGCAAGTGAGTTGGCTTCCTTGAAATGGAGTTCGTTACACTTTGAGCACGACACCCCGACTATAAAAATTGAGGCGGCATATAGCAAACACCGCCGGGAAGATGTTCTTCCGTTCAAAAGAGATATTGCCGACTTATTCCAGAAATGGCAGGCCGATTGCAATGGTCAACCGGACGAAAAAATCTTCAAGGTTAGCAGGTTTATGAGGTGGGCCGATATGCTGAAGATAGATCTGGAAGCGGCCGGAATTGCTTACCAGGATGAGGCAGGCAGGTTTGCTGATTTTCATGCCCTACGCCATACTTACATAACAAATGTTGTCAGGAGCGGAGCTTCTCCCAAGATTGCCCAGAGTTTAGCAAGACATAGTAAGATAACACTTACGATGGATACCTACACACATATGAACCTTTACGACCAGAAAGCCGCGTTGGAAGCTTTGCCTGATCTACCTTGTCTGAATGGGGCATCGTCCCGCGGTGAGGAGACCGTTAAATTAAAGACAGGAACCGATGACCAGCCGGTTGGTCCCAACATATCACCTTACAAATTCCTTACAAAAAATGCTTACCTTAGCCGTCAAACCTTGTCTTCAATTGGCAAAGGCAATAACAACAGTCGAGGCAATTCTTCGGAAGGCGAGAGTAGCGATAAGTCTTTGCAAATTGCAAGCTTAGGTACAAAAACAAACGCCTTGTCAGCGATTGTCACTGACAAGGCGACCAACGAGGCCGAAGGGGCTCGAACCCTCAACCTTCGGATCGACAGTCCGATGCTCTAGCCAATTGAGCTACGGCCCCGAATGGCAGTAAATATAGCGGCTCAAACAGGGTATGTCAATCGTTTTAACCGCGGGATTTTTACATTCTCGAAGAGGCCTGATGACGTCGAATAATCGGCTGCGATTTAGACGCCTTTTTGCCTTCCTGGAGAATTTTCATTGCCTTTTTGACGTCGGCGACCTTGAGAATGCCCGTGGTTCTGCCGCCTTTTGCGCCGGTGGTGCAATATGCGTAGGATATGTTGATATGGCCGGTGGCAAGTTTTTCCGCAACGCCGGCAAGAGCGCCCGACCTGTTATCGAGATTGACACAAAGCACTTCGGTCTTGTTAAAAGGCAGGTTGGCGGCAGTTAGAATCTTTTCACCCAGCTCGGGATTATCGAGCACGGCCCGCAACACCCCGTGCTCAACCGAATCCATAACGGTCATAGCATTGATATTGATTTTGGCCCTGGCGAATTCCGCAAGAATGTGAGCGAGAATGCCCGGCTTGTTAACCATAAACACTGAGAACTGCGTCGTTACAAACATAGTGTTGCCTCCTGCAAAAAAAGACCTAAGTAGAACGTTTTGCTTTTAAGGCACTTTTGGTATCCGGAAAAAAGTCAAATACCTGGTCGAGATTGGTAATTTTGAATACCCTGTGAAGCTGCGGGTTGATGCCGCTGACGAACACATCGCCGTTATAAGAGGATAAAGAGGCGCGTGTTTCGAGCAGCAGACCAAGAACCCTCGATGAGAAAAACTTTACGCCGTTGAAATCGAAGATGACCCGGTTTGGGCGGTTGTCCGCGATAAACCTGGCAACATGCTCCGCGGTAATAGAAATATCCTCCACGTTACTTATCGAGCTTTTCTTAAAAGTAACAATGGCAACATCGCCTTCAGTTGTGATTTGGTCAAGCGATTCCTCGACCATATTAACCCCGCAATCCAATTATCCGCTTAAAATGACATTATCAAAGTCGATTTTCCTTTATTTCGGCAGATTTTACAATCACTAATATAAAACAATTCACTTTTTTATATGCCAGCAGGCAATGAGATGTTCATCATTTCCGGCAACAGGCACAAGCGGCGGGTTTTGGGCAAAGCAGTTGTCGCCGGCAAATCGGCATCTTGGGTTAAAGGGGCAGCCGGGAGGCGGATTGAAAATACTTGGAATTTCGCCTTTAAGCCGATGCGTCGATACCTGCGGAGATACGCTTATTTTGGGAATAGCGACCATAAGGGCAACTGTATAGGGATGAAGAGGATTATTATAAAGCTCGCTTACGGTCGCCTGTTCAACAATCTTGCCCATATACATCACAGCTACAATATCACAGGTAAACTGGACAACAGCCAGGTCGTGCGCTATGAACAGATACGTCAGAGAAAACTCCTGCTGAAGGTCTTTAAGAAGGTTGAGTATCTGTGACTGGATGGAGACATCGAGGGCACTTACCGGCTCATCACAAATGACGAGTTTGGGCTTGAGGATGAGCGCGCGTGCGATACCAATGCGCTGCCTCTGGCCGCCTGAGAACTCGTGCGGGTAACGATTTATAGCATCCGACGAGAGACCTACTTTGGAAAGAATAA
The DNA here is from genome assembly GCA_050012515.1 of Sedimentisphaerales bacterium. Classification (GTDB taxonomy): domain Bacteria; phylum Planctomycetota; class Phycisphaerae; order Sedimentisphaerales; family Anaerobacaceae; genus Fen-1362. Next base: position 32,889 of record JBEKHA010000004.1, read on the forward strand.
GGCGAACCTGTTCAGTAAGCTCCGACCCTGTTATTTTTTTGTGAACTTTAAGCGGCTCACCGACGATGTTGGCGACGGTCATACGCGGATTGAGCGAGCCGAACGGGTCCTGGAAAATAAGGGTTATGCCCCCACGAATATCACGCATACGAGCGGAATCCAAAGAAAGAATATCGGTGTTATCAAAGATGACTTTGCCGGAAGTAACGGGTATCAGGCGAAGGATGCTTCTGGCAACGGTGGTTTTGCCGCAGCCGCTTTCACCGACCAGGCCGAAAGACGTCGCCGGTTTTACAGCAAGCGAAACGCCATCGACGGCCTTTATGTAACCGACGGTGCGCCGCAATAATCCTTTTTTGACGGGAAAGTAGGTCTTGAGGTCGTTAACCTTCAGAAGGAAACCGTTTGTATTGGTGTCAGTATTCATTTCGGGCCATCGGGCCTTTCATAGCCGGGGGCAAACCAGCAGGCAACCGCCCTGCCGTTACCGAGTGAGCGTAACTGCGGCTCGACTGTCTGACATCTTTTATCGTTGCAGCCAATGGGACATCGGGGATGAAATTTGCAACCCGCAGGAAAACGCAGCGGCTCCGGAACGATACCGGGGATCGTGTAAAGGCGTTTACCGGTAAAGCCAAGACGCGGCAGGGATTTGAGCAGGCCCTGTGTGTATGGATGTAAAGGGTTATCAAACAAGGACTTACAATCAGACAATTCTGCTATTCTTGAGGCATACATCACGGCGACATTCCTGGCACGTTCGGCAACTATGCCGAGGTTATGGGTTATCAGCAAAACGCTCATTTGGCTTTGTTGCTGGAGTTTGTCGAGCAAGTCAAGGATTTGCGCCTGGATGGTAACATCAAGCGCAGTGGTTGGCTCGTCGGCGATGAGCAATTCGGGTTCGCAGGATATTGCCATAGCAATCATCACGCGCTGCCTCATTCCGCCGGACATCTGGTGCGGGTATTCGGTGATGCGCTGGCCGGGGTCGGAGATACCGACTTTTCGCAGCATTTCAGTGGCAAGCTCCCAGGCCTCGACCTCATTTTTTTTCTGATGGAGCCGGATTGTCTCGACAATCTGCTCGCCGACGGTATAGACGGGATTCAAACTGGTCATCGGCTCCTGGAAAATCATCGCGATGCGATTGCCGCGAACCGCGCGCATCCGCTGTTCAGATATTTCAAGCAGGTTTCGGCCGTCGAAATTTATTTCGCCTGCGACAATTTTGCCCGGCGGGTCGGCTATAAGACGCATAACGGACAACGCGGTAACGCTTTTGCCGCAGCCGCTTTCACCGACGAGCGCAAACGTCTCGCCTTTTTTCACAGAGAAGCTGACGTCCTGCACGGCTTTTGCGACGCCGTTCTCGGTAAAGAAATTAACACAAAGGCCTTTGATATCCAGTAGTATGCTGTTATCGCTCACGTCGATTCCCTCAACCGGGGGTCAATAGCATCCCGCAGCGTTTCTCCCACAAGGTTATACGCGAGAACCGTGAAGAATATAGCCAGACCGGGGAACAAAGTAAGCCACCAGAGGAATCTGCCCGTTGTGCTGACGCCTAAACTGAGTATTTGTCCCCAGCTCGGCGTCGGAGGAGCAACGCCGAAACCAAGGAAGCTCAGCGCTGCTTCGATGAATATCGCGCCGGCGATGCCAAAGGTCGCATTGACGAGAACAGGCGCGATTGCGTTGGGCAGCATATGCTTAAAAAGGATGCTTCGCAGGGGCAGGCCCAGCGAGACGGCCGCCTGGACGAAATCCTGCCTGCGGAGTTTGAAAAACTCCGCGCGGACAAAACGCGCGTCATCGGTCCAGGTGGTCAGACCAATTATCAGCATTATGTTGAATAAGCTTCGGGGGAAAAACGCGACGATTGTGATGATGAGGAAAAAGACGGGGACGGCCATCATAATCTCAACCAACCGCATACCGAGGAAATCAGTTTTGCCGCCCGAGTAACCGAGGATTGCGCCAATGATGATTCCGATGATGCTCGATATACCGACGGCAACAAAGCCGACGGATAGGGAGATTCTGCTGCCGTGAATAAGCCGACAGAGAACATCGGAGCCGACATCGTCGGTGCCGAGCCAGTGCTGGCGATTTGGCGGCTGCTCACGAACCTTCAAATCTGTCCTGCCATAACCATAAGGAACGGGGGCGAATACAGCATTGGTCGCTTTACCGGCGGCGACCATCGACTTGTAATCGGTTGCGTCAAGCCGGCGAGGTATGAAGATATACAGGAGGATAATACCAACGAGGATAACAAAGACACTTATGAAAATCTGCCGCCATAAAACGCCTGAGCGAATCGATGGGTCAACTTTTTTTCGGTTTCGCAGAACAAGCAGTAATTGTATTACGGCAACAGTCGCTGCCAGGAAAATACTGTAATCGCTCGCGGTGAACGCTTTGAACAGGGGCCAGTGCAGTTGGCCGTCTATTTTGATGACAAAGGGCTTATCATTGGCGAGAAACGGGGCGAAAATAGCAAGCAAAAACAGCAGGATTATGAAACCCAGCCAGCAAAGCGTGAACTTGCTTTTGGCGAACTCGTGCCAGACCATTTCGCCGTATGATGTGCCCCATGTTTGTTTATTTTCATTCATAAAGCTTTACACCGATGACTCAAAACTTATTCGCGGGTCCGCCATCGCATAGGCAATATCCGCCATCAGTAGCCCAATAAGATTCAAAACGCCGGCTATTGTGGCAACACCCATAATAACATTGTAATCCCGCGTGGTAACCGCCTCGAAAGCAAGCAGCCCCATGCCGGAGATACTGAATATTTCCTCGATTATGACTGACCCGCCAAACATCGCGGGCAGCAGTGTCGCCATGATAGTAATGACCGGGATAATACTGTTCCTGAAGGCGTGATGGAATATAACGCTCCAGTTTGAAAGCCCCTTTGCCCTGGCGGTGCGGACGTAATCGGCACGCAGATTATCGAGCATCCCAGCCCGAACCAGTTTTGTCAAATACGCGAAACCCGCATAGGTAAGGCAAAAGACCGGAAGCACAAGATGCCAGAGGCGGTCGGCAAACCACTGGAAAAACGGGAACTGCTCAGCGTCATTGCTGGAGAGACCCGCAGGCGGAAACCAACTGAGAGGCGGCCCGCAAAGATAACCGATGAGCATCTGCCCCACCCACATCGACGGCAATGACCACAACATCAGCAGCATAACGGAACCGGCGCGGTCGAGAAATTTTTTGCGACCCACCGCCGAGAGAACTCCCATCGGAATTGAAATAGCGTAAATAATGACGAAAGATATGAGATTAAGCGTCAGCGTAATGGGAAGGCGTTCTTTGATAAGGTCAATGACGGGGCGATGATGCTTGATTGAGTCGGCGAAATCAAGACGAGCGACCCGGCCAAGCCAGATAGCATACTGAACGTAAACCGGCTTATCGAGGCCGTAGAGCTTCATCCTCGCCTCGCGAACATCTGCGGCCCGCTGGGCGTCCATCATACCGCCCGGGCCCATAGACAGCGTCACCGGATTGCCCGGCGCCATCCGGCTGATAGCGAAAACAACAATGGTAATACCCAAAAGAGTGGGTATCATCAAAAGTAATCGTCTAATTATATATGTCGTCATTTGTATCGCTGTTTATCCTTAGGGACATACCATTCAAGAAAATCTATCCCAAGCTTGTGCACTTTTGCATTTTCAAACCGTTTATCCAGCAGCGTATAAGAAGGACGTGTTACAAGAAAAGTATATGGCTGCTCCTCGTGAATTACCCTGTCAAATTGATGATACAATTCGTATCGCTTATCTGGGTCCAGAGTTCGCCTGGCCTCCTCCATCAGCTTATCGGCCTCGGCATTACTGAAGCCGACACGATTATTGCCTCTGTTTTGTATTTGAGAAGAATGGAATATCTGATACGGATCGCTTTCTATTGTCCCTCCCCAGCCGGAAAAAGCCGCATCGAAATCCCCGCGGTTCAACCTTTCAAGAAAAATCGACCACTCAACGGGGTCGGGTATAACATCAACACCTATTCTGGCGGTATCATCCTTTATCATTTTTATTATACGTTCGGCCGTTTCACTGCCTGACGGATATGAAAGCTTAAACCTGAAAGTAACGCCGTCTTTGTCGCGAATACCGTCGCCGTCGTGGTCGATCCACCCGGCCTCATCAAGAAGTTGTTTCGCCTTTTCGAGGTCAAAAGGCCATGGCTTGATGTTTGGGTCATTTTGTTTGCCGTAAATGTAAAACGGCCCGGTTATGACTTTACCGTAGCCCTTTTGAATATATTCGACTATCGCGGGACGATTCACGGAATAAGTCATAGCCAGCCTAACCCTGCGGTCTTTGAAAAACGCTCTGGCCTCATTCCATCCGATGTAGTTGTAGCCAAAACTTGGCCGCCAGTATAACAGCATATTGAAATCTTCCTTGAACTGTTCATCTTTCGACAATTCAAAAAACTGTTCAGAAGACGGCTCCATTGTATCTATGTTATGCGAACGAAGCGCTTGTAACGCAGCCATGGAGTTGGTAATAATCTTGAAAACCAGCTTGTTTATCTTCGGCTTCTTTCCCCAGTAATTGTCATTACGCCTCAGGACAACCTGTTGACCAACGTCCCACCTCTCAAATACGTAAGGGCCGCTGCCGACGGGGTTCGAACGACGATTGTTGAATTGTTTCGGGTCGGTGAACTGATATATATGCCGGGGCAGGACATCGAAAACGCCGACCGACTCGATTGTCTGCCAGTAAAGCTCCTTCAAGACAAATTTGACCGTTCGGTCGTCAATCTTTACGACCTGCTTGACGTTATTGTAGTAATTCCTTATATCAGCTGCGTCAATTTCCGGATTCATCATTGTTTGGTATGTAAAAATAACATCGTCGGCAGTAACCGGAACACCATCGGAAAACCAGATGTCTTTTTTAAGTTTCACCGTAATCTCAAGCCCATCCTTTGATACCTCCATACTTTCCGCCAGTACCGGCACTAATTTGACCCCGTCATAATCAAGGTCATAATAAAAAAGCGTCTCAATTATATTCCTTGAGACAATATCCCTCGCTTCGATACTGCTCTCAACTGAAAGAGTGTTTAAAGTCCTCGGTTCGCCTATTTCGTTTGAAATCAGCCAATCACCTTCATCGCCGGGATATTCTTCTTTAGGGGAAGTCGATATTTTCGGTTTTTCGACAGACCTGGCCGGAGCGGAAGCGGAGCTTTCCAGCCGGCCGATAAGAGTATTTAGCCGTTCATAAAGACGGTCGGACTGAATCATCGAAAGGAACTGTAAAAGTATGATTACGCTGAGAAACAAAAACAAAAAGAATTTGAATATGCCCGACTGTCCGTTCATAAAATCATCCTTTATTTATATTTTTGCTTTTCCTTCGGCACATACCACTCAAGAAAATCCAGACCCAGGTTATGAATCTTAACGTTTTGGAATCGTTTATCAACAGCGTAGAAATTCGGCCGGGCAAATAGAAATGTATATGGCTGCTGCTCATAAATAAGCCGATGAAACTGATGGCAGAGAACATCTGATTTGACAGGGTCAATTGTGCGCCTGATTTGCTCTAAAATCACGTCTGCTTCGGAATTACGGAAACCCACATAGTTATAACCGCCTTTGCCGATTTGAGAAGAGTGGAAAATCTGGTAGTAGTCCTCGACGATGTCCCCGCCCCAGCCCATTACCATCGACTCGAACTGCCTGTCGGATATTTTTGGAACCAGTACTGACCACTCATAAGGGTCAGGAATAACCTCAACGCCGACTTTGGCCAGCTCATCCTTCAAAATCAACGCGAGACGCGTGTATGTGTCGCTTCCTACTGAGAAAAGAAATTTGAAACGGAATGGAACACCATTTTTATCACGTATTCCATCGCCATCATGGTCGATCCAGCCGGCCTCATCGAGCAATTTTTTCGCCTGCTCGGGATTATATGGCCACGGTTTAATTGTTGCGTCATTTTGTGAGCTCATGATGTAATAGGGACCGCTAATGATTTGACCGTGCCCTTTCAGCAGTTCCGAAACGATTTGCTCACTGTTTATGCTAAGCGTCATCGCCAGGCGAACGCGAGCATCCGCAAAAAACGGTGTGTCTTCGTTCCAGCCGATGTAAAAAAAAGGAACTCCCGGATACCAAACGGCCAGACAATCAAACTCCTTGTTAAACTGTGCATCTGCAACAAGATCCGCAAACTGATCCGGCTCAGGAATAATCAAGTCAACCTGGTGTGCCCTAATTGCCTGCACGGCGGCGATTGGATTTGTGATGAATTTATAGATTACTTTTTTTATGTGAGGTTTAGGCCCCCAGTAATTTTCATTCCTGCGAAGGACAATCTGCTTGCCCATGTCCCAGCGTTCGAAAACATACGGGCCGCTGCCGATGGGAGCGGAAACCCGCTTGTTGAACTCCTTGGCATCTTTGAACCGATAAATGTGTTTTGGATAAATCCCTATGTCCCAGAATGAAAGCACTTCAAGGGCCTTGAAATACGGCCGTTTCATGTAAAATTTAACAACGCGGTCGCTGATTTTCTCAACGCGGTCAACGTCAACATACATATTAGCAAGATTCGCGGCGTCAATATTTGGGTCTATGACAGTTTGATAGGTGAATATAACGTCGTCGGCTGTAATCGGGACGCCGTCGGAAAAGTAAATGTCACCGCGAAGATGAAACGTAATCTCAAGGCCGTCACTGGAAATATCAACGCTTTCCGCAAGGCACGGCTTAAGCTTTACCTCATCGAAATCATATACCATTAACGGCTCATAGATGTTCAGTAACGTAATCCATCGAGAATAAATATCGTTGTCGACATTGATTTGATTGAGGGTTTTGGGCTCAACCAGCATCGCCCAGATTAACCAGTCGCCGTCATCACCGGGATATGCTTCGCCGGCGGGCTGAGAAACTTTCGATGCGGTATCCGGTTTTGCCTGTGAATTATCGCCTTCGATGCTCCGTTCTATTTTGTTTAGTGCGACGTAAAGGCGGTCCGACCGGATCATCGATAAAATCTGGAGTGCAATTACGCCTGCGAGAAGAAATAACAGGAAAAACCACACGGCGTTCGTTCGATGGTTCATTATAAGGCCAAACCTCCAATGTCTGGCGAAACTTAAACGTTCCTTCAGTTCTAAAACTTCCGTCGGCTATTTCGAACCCGCTGGCGGCGAGGCAAGGGCAAGCGGATGTGTTATCACAGCTCCGCCGGCGTCTTTACCGTAATTAATATTCAGCTCCCCCGCTTTTGTCTCATCGCCAAGCAGATTGTTATGCTCCTGTTGTAAGGAACTGATATCTCCGGATTCAATCGCTTTTTTAATGTTGAACCGGGGCTTGCCTGTAATTTTGCTCAGGCAGGACTGTTCCGTATCGACAAGAACGGAAACGAGTTGTTCCTTTTGACCAGCGTCAAGAACTTCAACGCCTTTTATATATCGCTGAAAAACGTATGACAGCAACTGTCCGAATCTTTTCCCGACCGCCTCCTTACTGGCGCTGGAAGAGGCCATCCTGTCGCCGAGTATCTGCAAAATCTTGCCGTCCGTAAGCTCCCGCTCAACAGTCCAGTCCGCATAAGACGCGATTCGCCGGTCGGCTACCTTCAGCAGAAGCGATTCGCCTTCCGCTATCTTAATCGAGCCGGCAACAGAAGCGATAAGCCCCAGCGTATCGGGGCTGCTTGTCGCAACGATTTCATCGAGACGATTAATTACCTGCCGGGCAGTATCAATCGCCTTGGGGCTGTTCAACTTTTCGGTGATTTCCGGATTCGTCACGCAGTGAACGGCCCAGTATCGAATCACCTCATTTTTGCTGTCAACGTATTTAAGAGCCACCTCCGCCAGGCGAACGTCCGCAAGAGCATCAATAAGCATAAGCAGATTTGTAACAAGCTTAAAGCTGCGGTCTGCCGATGTCATACCTTCGGCCTTCAGCAACGCCGCCGAGATATAGTTCTGGGCGGACTTGGAAAACTGCTCGGCAAACTGCGTCTGACTTGGCTGGGTGCTGGCACTATTGGCAACGATTATGGCACGGGTATTGGAAATCGAAGAGAAGTCCTCGGTAATAAGTATCTCGGCGACTGCCTTAGCGACAAAATCATCGATGGTCTTCAGGTCGGCATCATCGAGGACCGACTTGGCACGAACGGCCTCAATAGCCAAACTGTCAACCGCCCTGACAGATGCTGAAAAAACACAAAAAACAGATATGATACCGACGACAAGCGATAATGATTTCATAGTCATCCCTAAACGTCCCTAAAGGGTTACAACCTCTTTGTTCACAATACAATAGAGTAACACGCAGACGTTTGTTTGTCAAGCCAATTAAACTCGCTTTGGCCGGCCTTTTTTGCGGGTTTTACGCTAACTTGTCTCGCAGGCCCGGCGTATAATATGCCATAAGGATTTATTTATGACTGGAACAGAAGCACAACTCGTTCGGATAGACCCGTATCGGCTGTGGATGGAGCGAAAAGGCCAAATGGTAGTCGATGCAACAGTATTCGCGTCGAATGAAATAAATATCGAGCAGGAGGCAATAAGGCAGCTTTACGATTCGGCGTGCCTGCCTCCCGCCAGAAAGGTTCTGGCAACGGCGGATATACACGTCGGGTTCGGCATACCTATCGGGGCGGTTCTGGGCCTTGAAGACGCGATAATGCCGCCCGCAGTAGGTTACGACATAAACTGCGGAATGCGGCTATTGCGGACACCCTTCACAAAAGGCCAGATAAACACCGACGATATTGCGAATTCTATTGCCAGAGACATACCGCTCGGCGAAGGAATGAGCAATTTGTCATTGGACAAGCGCCAGCTCGAAATCGTAACAACTAAAGGCGTCGCCGGGCTGCCGAAACTTGTTCAAAAAGTCAAACACAGGGCATGGGAGGCATTTGATGAGCGGGAGTTTGCCGAAGACATAAGAAGGATTGAGGACAACGGTCAAATGCCCGCAGATATGGGAGCGGCGCCGAAACTGGCGATTGAAAAAGGCGCAGACCAGTTGGGAACACTTGGCGGCGGCAATCATTTTATCGAAATACAGCTTGTGCAGAAAATTTTCGATGAGCAATTAGCTAAGTTCTTCGGGCTTTTAGAAAACCAGATAGTAGTAATGATACACTCGGGCTCTCGGCGTTTCGGGTATGAGGTTGCGGATGAGTATATGAGCGTCGCGGCCAACCAGCCCCAGATGGAGGGCAGACGGAAAATGCTCAGTTTTCTCGATACAAACAGTCCGCAGGGTAAAAGGTACATTGCCGCGATGGGCGCCGCGGCAAATTTCGCATTCGTGAATCGGCACGTTATGGCGTTACTGGTTCGGCGATGTTTTTCGCGGATGTTCGGGCCGACACCTATGCCGTTGGTATATGACGTGCCGCATAATATGGCTAAACTGGAAACGCACGAGGGTAAGTCGCTTTGGGTTCATCGCAAAGGCGCTACGCGTGCCTTCGGGCCGGAGCTTATGAAAGCAACCCCCTTTGAACAGGTAGGCCAGCCGATAATCACACCCGGCTCAATGGGAACCGCCAGTTATCTTATGGTGGGAACGGGCAATTCGGAAGAGTCGCTTTGCTCGGTGAATCACGGCGCAGGCCGGATTATGAGCCGAACTGCCGCATCAGGCATGGGCAGGCACGGGAAAAATGCCGGAGCCGCACTGATTAGCGACGCTGAATTCAAAAGGAGTATGGCCGGTATAACACTGATTACAGGCGACAAACGCCGTATAGAAGAGGCCCCTGCGGCTTATAAGAACATCGATGAGGTAGTCAGGATTGTAACCCAGTGCGGCTGGGCAAAGCCCGTAGCCAGAATGACCCCGCTGGCGGTACTGAAAGGGTAATGCCTTATGCGTTAACAACAGAAAAAGCGGTCACTTGACTGTTGCAATTATCGGCCAATTCTTTTATCATTAGGCGCTTTAGGCTGATGTCTGTATATAAATTACGAGTTAATATGGAATATATAATTATGAGCAAAAACACCGTTTTTGCAGGAATACTAACTGTAATATTGCTGGTTAGCTGTGGCTGCGAGCAGAAGTCGACAAACGTCGCTGTAAAATCAGATCCTACTGCCGCGGCCGTTACGCAGCATCCGGCAACAGCACCGGTAAAGGCAATCGAGCCAAATACGGTTGAGGTAAAGCCGGAACCGGTAAAAATCGAGCAGGCCGTTCAGCCGGAACCAAATACGCCGGCAGCCCCTGCAGCCGAGCCGACTCCAATTGTGCAGGCAACAAAACCTGCTGAACCAAATACAACCGCTGTTACTGTAGTTGAGCCGACAGCACAAGCGGCAAAACCGGCCGAACCGAATACGCATCAGACAGTTATGCCGAAGCCGATGCAGGCCGAAACCGATTCTGTAAAATCCCGGCCAACACCACCTGCCATAAACAGTACAGCGACCCGTCTGTTCGACCAGGTCACAGCGTTTCTGAAAAAATATGTGAACCAGGATGGAATGGTTGATTATAAGGCGCTTTCACACAAAAAAATGGAGATGGTTAAACTGCTTGAGCAATTCAGAAAACTTGACCGCAACGAATATAACTCCTGGTCAAAAGACGATAAGCTCGCATTCTGGATAAACGCGTATAACCTGAACTTCATAAAAATAATCGTGGACAATTACCCGATAGAGTCAAACAGGATGCTTCGGCTGTTCTGGCCCCCCAACAGCATCAAGCACATAAATGGAATATGGGATGAGCACAAGTTTATCATAACGAACGAGGAATTCACCCTGCAGGAAATAGACCAGCGGTTCTTACAAAAAGAATTCAACGAACCACTGGCCTTCTTTGCGATATCATACGCTTCGGTTTCAGGACCGCCTTTGCGAAACGAGGCATATCGCGGCCGAAATCTTTCGACGCAGTTTGACGACCAGGTAAAGAAATTTCTCGCAGGCCAGAACGCCTTCAAGATTGACAGGGAGAATCGGATGGTATATGTGTCGTCGATATTAAAATCCACCTGGTACGGCAACCAGTTTATTGCCAAATACGGCACCGACCTGAAATTCAAGCAGCAGGAGCCGGCTGTAAGGGCAATCCTCAACTTTTTGACCAACTATATTTCTCCGCAGGACGTCGATTATCTTGAGACAGGCAACTATACGGTTGAGTTTCTCAGATACGACTGGACGCTTAACGATCGTGCCGGCTAATAAACCGGATTGAACAAAATTTTTTAACAATTGGGATAAATCAAAAATGGCAAAACAAAATAGCGGCAACCAAACGTATTTTTTCACCAGCGAGTCAGTAACGATGGGACACCCGGACAAAGTAGCGGATTGCATATCCGACGCGGTACTGGATGCCTGCCTCGCTAAGGACAAGAAAAGCAGGGTTGCCTGTGAAACGCTTGTAAAAAACGATATGGTTGTCGTAGCAGGTGAAATAACCACCAAAGCTTTAGTTGACATATCATCAGTTGCACGCCAGGCGATTAAAGAAATCGGCTATGATGACCCAGCAATTGGTTTTCATTACGAAAACTGCGCGGTGCTGGTTTCGATAAGCCGGCAAAGCCCGGATATTTCACAGGGCGTAACCGAAGGCGCCGGACTGCACAAGGAACAAGGGGCCGGCGACCAGGGCCTGATGTTCGGATACGCCTGCAAAGACACGCCCCAACTTATGCCGATGCCGATTCAACTGGCACACGCAATAACAACCCGCCTTGAGCAAATGAGACAAACAAAGAAACTCCCCTGGCTGCGTCCCGACGGCAAAAGCCAGGTAACAGTCGAATACACCAACGGCAAGCCATCACATATCCCCGTTGTCGTTGTCGCCGCACAGCACGACCCGGATATCTCTCACGCCCAGTTACGCAAACAAATAATCGAAAAGGTTGTGCTGCCGGTCCTGCCGAAAAAACTTGTCGATAAACGCACTATCTTTCACATCAACGCAACGGGCAAATTTGTCATTGGCGGCCCAGCCGGCGACTGCGGCCTGACGGGCAGAAAAATTATCGTCGATACCTACGGCGGAAAAGGCAGACACGGCGGCGGATGCTTCAGCGGCAAAGACCCCACAAAAGTTGACAGGACCGCAAGCTATATGGCGCGATATATCGCCAAAAACATCGTCGCGGCCGGTCTTGCGGACGCCTGCGAAATTCAACTGTCTTATGTCATCGGCTTCGCAGACCCGCTTTCGGTTCTCGTCGATACAAAGGGCACGGGCAAAATCAGCGAGAAAAAACTAAGCGGTATCGTCCGCAAACTTTTCCCGCTCACCCCAAAGGGAATGATTAACCACCTGAAACTTGAAAGGCCGATTTATTCGAAGACCAGCCACGGCGGACATTTTGGCCGAAACCTACCCGAGTTTACCTGGGAAAAAACCGATATGGCCGCAAAACTGCGTAAGGCAGCAGGCATATAACAATACCGGCCACAAATTGAAAAAATACAAAAAGCCCGACATCACGTCGGGCTTTTTATTTTTATATGATTGGCGAGATATGTCCCGATTCAATTAATGTTTGAAATGCCGTTTGCCGGTGAAGACCATCGCAATGCCATATTTGTTTGCGGCGGCGATAACTTCATCATCCTTTTTCGAGCCACCCGGCTGGGCAATCGCGACGATTCCCGCCTGTGCGGCATTATCGACATTGTCAGGGAACGGGAAGAACGCGTCGGATGCCATTACGGAACCCTTTGACTGCTCGCCTGCTTGTCTGACTGCGATGAAACCCGACTGCACGCGGTTCATCTGGCCTGCGCCGATACCGATGATTTTGCGACCTTTGACGAGAACAATGGCGTTGCTTTTTGTATGTTTGGCGGCAAGCCAGGCGACGCGGAGGTCGGCGAGCTGTTCCTCGGTGGGTTTCGTTTTCGTGGGGACAGTCAGTAATTTCGGCTCCCAGCCAACGAGGTCGCGTTTCTGAATCAGCACACCCCCTACTATGCAGCGAAGGTCAAATTCGCCTGTGTCGATTTTGTTTTTATCGATTGAGCCCGTCTCAACGAGGCGCACCCGGCTGCCCCAGCTTTTCAGCGTACGGATTATCGAGATTGCCTCGGGCTCGAACTGCGGAGCGATAATTACCTCGGCAAAGAATCCCTCTGCGCCGAGGGCCTTGCCGAACCTGCTGTATGATTCCATAATCGTTTGAGCAAGCTCGATATTGACTTTGCGATTGACTGCCACTATTCCACCAAACGCGCTTGTTACGTCACCCTCGTATGCCTTGCGGTAAGCGACGCAAATATCATCGTCGATAGCACAGCCGCAGGGATTGAGATGCTTGATAATAACAGCCGCCGGCTCATCGAATTCTTTGACCAGCTCGAAAGCAGCGTTTGAATCCAGCAGGTTATTAAAACTGATTTCGGTATCCGCCTGCATAATTTTGCCTGCACCGACACAGGGTTCGCCGCTGGCGGCAAGCTTATAAAATGCCGCCGGCTGGTGCGGGTTTTCGCCGTAGCGAAGAGACATCTCTCTTTTTAGCGGAATCGAAAGACGCTCCGGGAATTCGACTCCCGCTTGTTTATTGAGATAACGTGATATCGCGGCATCATAAGATGCCGTAAGGGCGAACGCAGCCCTGGCCAGTTCGCCGCGAAGCTCTTCATTTACAGAGCCATTATTTTTTCTCATCTGCTCAACGACCCTGTCGTACTGGTCGGGGCTTGTAACGACAGCGACGAACTTGTGATTTTTAGCGGCGGAGCGAATCATACTCGGGCCGCCGATATCGATATTTTCGATTGCCTCCTCGAATTTGCAGCCCGGCTTTGCGACGGTTTGCTCGAAAGGATAAAGGTTCACGCAAACCATATCAATCGGTTCGATTCCGTGCTGTTTCATCGCGGCCTTGTGGTCGGCCTTGTCTCGAATCGCAAGCAAGCCGCCGTGAATTTTGGGATGCAGCGTCTTGACCCGCCCGTCCATCATTTCAGGAAAACCGGTAACTTTTTCGATAGGGATAACATCGAGGCCGGCTTCGGCAAATGCTTTGGCGGTGCCGCCCGTGCTTATGATTTTGACGCCCATATCAGCGAGCGTTTGTGCGAAATCGACAACCCCGGTTTTATCGGAGACACTAATCAGAGCAGTTTTGATTTTAACATCCATTTGAATGTCCCCTTTCAAAATCACAACCAGATATTGATAAAATGATTACTTGGCCGGCTCAAGACAGGCAATTCGCCCCTGTGCGTCGGCTATATAAATCCTCGAATCAGCCGTGTTGGTCGCATATCTAAGCGGCAGGGCTACATTGACCGAATAAAGCTGTTTTGCCTTGGCGTTATCCATCGCCACTATGGCCCCGCCTTTGGTAACAACAAGCGTCTTGTCGCCCGATTCGGAAAGCATCCCTGCGCCGTCTTTAACCTGCCAGACAAGTTTGCCGGTTTGCTTGTCAATCGCTGCCAAACCCATGCCCGGGACACACTGGTAAACCAGTTTGCCGCCGAGCTGAGATGCTGTATCAAGAATTCCCTGCGTTTGGTATTTCCACAACAGCTTGCCCGAAGACAGTTCGATACGGTAAACGCATGTGTCGCGGCAGGCAAAATACAGCGATGTTGCGTCGTGAACAACCGGCCCGACGACAGCCGAGGGGGCATCAAACTGCCAAATTTTCGCAGCTTTATCGGCAGCTATTCGGATTACATTACCTGCCTCTGTAGAGAAAACAACTAAATCATTCTCAGCCAGAACCGACGTTATACGGGAATCATTCTCCGCAGCAACATCGAAAACCTTAATCTTGTCGTCGGCCTTGAATACGTGAATACGCCTGTCGGCGCCGGCAATATAAAAGAATGACTCATTGCGAACAACCGGGCATGCCACCCCGGTATCTATTTGCATTTTTGTCTTCTCGGTATTGAAATCGGCGCTGATTTCGACAAGCTTATTGCCCACCATGGTAAGTAACTCGCCCTTATATGATTCGAGGTCAACAACCGGCAGCCCCGCCGACGCAATGGAACTTGCGAACATCACGTTGCTGTCGGCTTTGCTGATGCAGGACAGGTAATTCCCGCTGGATAACGTGCAAAGCCGATTACCGCATAAAAGCATTTCGTTAAGTGATTCGCCCTGGGCCATCGGCAGGTTAAACTGCCAGACGATTTTAAGCTCGGTCGAAGCGACCATCGCTCGCGGAATCAGCCATTGCGAATCATCCTGCGCCGAAAGCATCGACGTGAAAACAATCTGGGAAACCACTGCAATCAGTGCTAAACGGGATTTCAGCATATTCATCACCTCCATCGCCGGCCAATTACGGACCGACGACATTTTCTATGCCCGGGCAATACCCGAGGCGTTATCACACTTCTACATAATCAGCGAGGTCAACTTTATGGTCGGCCTCGAATTTCCGCATTTGTTCGATTCGCGCGATATCATCCTGGATTCTGCTGGCAAGCTTGAAAATATACGGCTTGCCGACGAGACGATTGCGAAGGTCATCAACCATCGGCTCCCAGCTTCCGCCATACAATTGCGCCTTGAGGACGACGAGCATGCGATACTCCTCGCTTAGCGACTTGATATATTCGCCGACGTCCCCCTTAGGGGCGCTTTTACCCGGCTTATTTTGGGTTTTTTCTGCCATCGGGGCCAACCTGCCTGACCTATGTGTCCCTGCTCGGCAATCCCGGTCATGGTGGAACATCCTAAGCCAGACCGGCCAAATAGATGCTAACCGCTCCTCACGAAAATTGCAACAGGTTTTCGGAAATTAGGTATGTTTAGGACTGGCTCCGCAGATTGCCTGATTTACGATACATGGGCAAACTGGTTGTTGCGAATTAAGGATACGCCGGCTTCTTTGTCGGCGGCAATGGCAAAAACGCTGTTGATATCCGTGATTTCCAGTATGCTTTGAGTTAAAGGATAAATACTGCAAAGTACAAGCTGGCGCCCCCGAGCAACCAATGTCTGCCTGAGTTCGAGCAGATTAGTCAAGCTCGAGCTTTTGATGATATCGACGCATACGAAATTGACGATGACGTTACTATCAACGTCACCGGCAACCATCTCTGCTATGGCCTGCAGCTCGTCTCCAAGATAAGGTTCCCCACGTACTGAGAAAACAATTATATCGCCGGCTATATTTCCGATTTTCACTGCACACCTCTATTTGTATTTTAATTTCGCATTTGCCAACGCCTTATTATATTTGTCGGCATACATTGAAAATATTATTAGCGTGCAAAGGTGTTATTTACGAAAAAAAGGCCGGTTTGACACAGAAAACCGAGTCGGTTGCTAAAAAATACATTTTTATTCTTTTTTTATTGGCGACCTGGAAACCGTTCATTATAATCAGGTTGGCGGTTTTGTGGTTCTTTATCACCACGGTCCGATGGAATTGTTTTCGCAAGGGAGGCGGGTCAGATAAAAATAAATCGAGACCGACGATAGGGTCAATGATGAAAAGCTGAGTCCTTGCCTCCCTTTTTTGTTGCCCCATGTGATTTAATCCCGATAAAAAAGAATGGGAGAGCGAACGACGCTCTCCCATTATTCGAATGGCTCTTGCCTTTTTAGGTTAGCCGTCGCTTGTTGCACCCAGAATCACCATCTGCCTTGTGTGCGATTTGCGTGTCGGGTCAATAAGGCCTGGCTAATTATGACCGTATCGGTCATTTTTCAGAGCCACAATTTTTTACTTGTCAATACTTTAGCACTTCGGCCATCTCTTTAATATCGCTTCACTTTTTTACACACTTTTTGAATTAGGCAACAACTGCCCATAACGGTTAAATTGACCGCGAAATACAGGCAATCTGGGCAACCAATTTGCGTCCAATAACCTCTCTGATAGTCCGATACAACACATACATCTCACTTGAACAGTTGCCCATTTTATCGAACAGAATAAAACAAATAGTGGTAAAATAGTTGTATGAACAAATGGGCACAAAATATGAACTGTTTTCCTCTGACAACGGCGGAGGAAATGCAGCAACACGGGTGGCATCAGGCAGACATCATCCTGATTACCGGTGATGCGTATGTTGACCACCCGTCATTCGGCGTTGCGCTGATTGCCCGGCTTCTCGAAAGCAAAGGTTTCCGCGTCGCGGTTCTGGCCCAGCCGGATTGGCGAAGCGTCGAACCATTCAGGACGTTAGGCAAACCACGATTATTCTGGGGCATAACCAGCGGCTGCATCGACTCACGCCTGAATGATTACGCCTCGCTCGGCAACAAGCGAAAAGAAGACGTTTACAGCCCCGGCGGGAAACTGGGCCTAAGGCCTGACCGGCCCCTGCTCGTCTATTCAGCAAGGGCACGCGAAGCATTTCCCGACGTGCCAATCGTTCTTGGCGGACTTGAGGCATCGCTTCGCAGATTAGCTCACTATGACTATATCGAGGACAAACTCAAACGCTCGGTGCTAATCGACGCAAAAGCGGACATCCTCGTTCACGGTATGGCCGAACATCAGATTATCGAAATCGCTCGACGCCTAAATAATGGCGAATCAATTGACCGACTGACCGATATCCCCGGCACCGCCTATCCCGCGAAAAACAGAATCCCACTGCCGGAAAATGCCGTGCCCCTGCCTTCGCTGTCACAGCAGCAGGCAGACAAAACGCTTGCTATGTCGGCCCAGCTTCAATATCAAAAACAGGCGCATCCCGCCGGCTACGCTGTAATTCAGGAACAGGACCCCGGCAAAATCGTGGTATTGCCGCCCGCTGAGCCGATTAACGGTGACACCCTCGATTCGCTGTATGAGCTTCCTTTTACGCGGTGCTGGCATCCGAAATATGATTCCGCGGGTGGAGTGCCTGCGTTAAAACCTGTGCAATTTTCCATAACCACCCATCGCGGCTGTTTCGGCGGCTGCTCGTTCTGCTCAATATATTTCCACCAGGGAAAAGACATTTCCTCACGCTCAATCGAATCGCTGATTGCCGAGGCCGACAGATTTCGCTCACATCCTGACTTCCACGGCACAATATTTGACATAGGCGGCCCCACCGCAAATATGTTTGGAATGAAATGCGACAAAGCAGGTGCCTGCAGCAGGCCAAGCTGTCTCTACCCCTCCGTCTGCAAAAATATGAAGGTCGATTATAGTTCGCAACTAAAAATGTTTGACGCCTTCTTGAAATGGAAAACCACGGGAGCGAAAAAATCAAACGTATATGTCGCCTCAGGTATCCGCCACGACCTTGCACTTCACAGCAATGATTATATAGATACGCTTATAAGGCATTTTGTGGGAGGTCATCTCAAGGTCGCCCCGGAACACTATTGTCCGCACGTACTTGAGCTTATGGGAAAACCCGGCTTCGAGATTTTTGAGCAATTCGAGGCAAAATTCAACGAGGCAACCCGCAAAGCGGGAAAAGAGCAGTATTTAGTGCCCTACTTCATAAGCGCACACCCCGGCTGCCAAACCGAGGATGCGATTAAACTCACCGAATACCTTGTGCGACGGCATTGGCGGCTCAGACAGGTTCAGGATTTCGTCCCGGTGCCTTTAACGCTTTCTACCGCGATGTTCGTAAGCGAACGGGATGCAAAGGAGAATTCAATCCATATCCCTAATGGCCGGGCGGAAAAACGACTACAGGCCGCCCTGATGCAGTATTACTTCAGGCAAAACGCTAAAATAATCTCCGATTGCCTGCGAAACAGTCGTAACGGCGACCTCCTGTGTGAAATACAGCGTTTACACTGGACGAGCCAGGCCGGGAAACCGCTCGCCGGCTGGGATTTGTAGTTACAGAAATGAACCCGACAACCAGAATGATGCGACGCTTACCGCCGGCCAATAAGACCGGTTTTGTTAGTGGCTTTTGTTTTGCTCGTCGTTGCGGTTTAAATATTTGTCTACACGCCCGAGGCCAACCAGCACCACCAACGCAAGAAACGTTGTAATGACCGCCAGGTAATACAACCTTGCACCGCAGGCCATACCGATGCTCGCCACCAGCCATATCGTCGCCGCGGTCGTCAGACCGTGAATGCCCCCCCTGTCCTGGATGACCGCACCTGCGCCGAGAAAACCGACACCCGTAACTATCCCTGAGGCAATTCGCGTAACCGAATCCTGGCTGCCCAAAGCCATCCTTTCTGAGATTAAGGTAAAGACCGCCGCACCCAGACATATCATAATGTTTGTGCGAAGCCCCGCGGGCTTGTGTTTAAACTGGCGTTCAATACCGATGATGGCCCCGCATCCAATCGCCAGAAGCGCAGGAATTATATCGTGATTCCAGTCCATAGTTACCTCTCTATAAGTGTTTCGTCAACCTTCATACCGAAGTGCCTGCCGCCCTTTTCAATATGGGCAAACACCTTATCACCTGGCTTCAGCAAGGTAATCGAGATGGGATTA
The DNA here is from genome assembly GCA_050012515.1 of Sedimentisphaerales bacterium. Classification (GTDB taxonomy): domain Bacteria; phylum Planctomycetota; class Phycisphaerae; order Sedimentisphaerales; family Anaerobacaceae; genus Fen-1362. The sequence continues at coordinate 52,298 of JBEKHA010000004.1, forward strand.
CCTTCCGGACTGACCAATCGAATCGTCTCTGCATTCTGCAGAACAAGCGATATCGAAACGCCCTGGGCCTCTGCTTCGATAAGCATCATCGGGCGTTTCTCAATCTTGTTCCTGCCCAGGTACGCCACCTGCCCTTTGCCTTTGAAATCGACAATCAACACCTCGTCACCCGCCTTGAGGTCAGCAAGATACTTTGTCCCGCCACCCGGCGCGAGCGTATATGCGTGAACCGCGCCGGCATTTACGCGGAAGGGTCTGGCAGCAACATAAGGGTTTTCTATCGATTCCGAATGAACTAAGAAGAACCCCGATGCGGTATTGCCAACCAGCATCCCCTCGCCCGGCGACATCTGCGTGCAGGTATCAAGACACGCTCGGTCGCCCATACCTAATTGCTTTACGGTTTTTATCGTCGCGATTACAAGCTCAACCTTTTCGCCTATGCCCTGCAAAATATCAGCCGTCTTCTTAATCTCATTGACGTCCGTCGTATTCAAAACAACCCCATCAACGCCTTTTTCCAGTATCTGGGCCATCAATTTCGCCTGTTTGCCGTCGGCCACCTGCACCATTATGTTCTTGCCGCGCCTGGCGAGCAGGTTTTCAATAGGGATGATCGTCCAGTCCAGCATACGCAGCACGACTATTTTTTCTGCCGGAACCGCCGCCACCCTGTCCTCGTCCGCTTTGCCCTTTATATCGACAAATTCAACATCTTTGCCGGGGACGATATCGCCGTCTTTTGCGACGATTTTGATTTTGCCCAATTGCCGCACGTCTTTCGCCTTGCCCTCCGGCAAAACAATCGCCTCCGCCCCGCTTTCCAGCGCGGTCGTTACTATCTTCTTGTCATACGGCGTCGCATTTACCCAAAGTTTTCTCATTTCAATTTCACCCGCAGCATTTTCATCGCTTCTTTGACGCTCGCACCTTCGTGGACCATTTTGCAAAGAGCGGCGACCATTCTTTCGGGATGCTTGTGCTGGAAGGCGTTTCTGCCGATTGATACTCCACCTGCGCCCGCTTTTAACGCGCCTTCAGTCATTATGAATATGTCTTCGTCGCTATCCATCTTAGGCCCGCCCGCTATAACCACCGGCACGGGGCAGCCCCTGACCACTTCTTTGAAACTCGCAATACTGCCGGTATAGGGAACCTTGACAATATCGGCGCCCAACTCCGCACCTACTCTGGCCGCGTGCTTGACGTATGTTACATCGAATTCACTTTTAATCTTATCCCCGCGTGTGTACATCATCGCCACAAGCGGCATCTGCCACTGCATACACCTTTTGCTGATAAAGCCGAGCTGGCCGAGCATATCCTTATCGGTTTCCGCTCCCAGGTTTATATGCACCGACACCGCGTCAGCCCCCAGTTGTATTGCCTCTTCAACCGTGCATACGAGCTTTTTGGCATTCGGGTCCGGGCTAAGCATTGTGCCTCCCGAAAGATGAATAATCAACCCCACGTCTTTGCCGGTTCCCCGGTGGCCAGCACCCACGATTCCCTTGTGCATCAAAATCGCGTTTGCCCCGCCCGCCACGACGCTGCTGACCGCCTGGCGCATATCCTCCAGGCCGGGAATCGGCCCTACGGTTACGCCGTGGTCCATCGGGATAATTACCGTTTTGCCGCTGTTGCGGTCAATTATTCTTTCTAATCGTATCTTCTTACCTATCATATTTTAATCTCCACAAAAAGGGGCCTGACCCCTTTTTCTCTATTCTTTCAGCATCTTCAATGCGTCAGCCGTCGAAAGACCTTTGTGTACCATTTTACTGAAAACCGAAACTATCTTCGTGGGGTCCTTGTGCTGGAACACGTTGCGTCCTATCGACAACCCCGCCGCCCCTGCTTTCAAGGCCCCCTCTATCATTTTCATAATCTGCTCGTCTGTCTCCATCTTTTCGCCGCCCGCAATCAGCACAGGCAAATGACATCCCTCGACTACTTCCGCGAAACTCTCCGGGCTGCCGGTATAAACAACTTTGACAATATCCGCGCCTAATTCCGCAGCCACTCTCGCCGCGTGCTTGATGTTATTAACATCGTATTCGTTTTTTATCTTCGGCCCGCGTGTGTACATCATCGCCAGAAGCGGCATCTGCCATTCCATACACCGTTCCCCGACGTATCCGAGCTGCTTAAGCATTTCCTTGTCGGTATCCGCTCCAAGATTTATATGCACCGATACGCCGTCTGCCCCAAGTTTCAGCGCCTCCTCAACCGTGCAGGCAAGCTCTTTGGCATTGGGGTCGGGGCTAAGTGTCGTCCCCGCGGAAAGGTGTATGATAAGCCCGACATCCTTGCCGCTGCCGCGATGGCAAAACCGGGGCGAACCCTTGTGCATCAGCACCGCGTTAGCGCCGCCCGCCACAACCTTACTCACTGCATCCCGCAGGTTCACAAGCCCTTTAATGGGACCAACAGTCACGCCGTGGTCCATCGGGATGATGACTGTCTTGCCGCTGTTGCGGTCGATTATTCTCTCTAAACGAACGCTTTTGCCTATCATAACCAGGCCTCCTGCAAAATTATTTAACTATCGCCCTAAAATCTACCCAAACCGGCTCATAACGCAAGCAAAAAACGTTTATCACGCCCCAAAACCGAATAACAATTCTTGGCCCCTTTTTGCCTTGATAGAACAGGCCTGTGAGAAACAGTCGGCAGTCGGCTGATACTATGAAACGGTTCTGTTTTTTCCACTGCCCATCAGTTGTAAGTGTACAAATTATATATATACTGTAATGCTATAAAATGACAACGAGATTCAAACAAAGACAGGTTTTTATCATAAGCATAGCGCTCGTCGCGGTGACTTTAGCGACATACGAATCAATACGGCACAATGGTTTTATCAGCTATGACGACCAGGGTTATATCACTTCAAACCCGCTGATAACAGCCGGGATAAGCTGGCAATCATTAGGTCAAGCTTTTACAAAGCCGCATTTTTTTATGTGGCATCCGCTGACCACGATAAGTCATATGCTGGATTGTCAGATTTTCGGGTTAAACCCGGCAGGGCATCACTTTATCAGCGTGCTGTTCCATATTCTTAATGCACTGCTTATTTTTTGGATACTCACAGCAACGACTGGCGCAATGTGGCCAAGCGCATTTGTAGCTTCGGTATTTGCCCTGCATCCGCTACAAATTGAGTCGGTTGCCTGGGCAGCCGAAAGAAAAACAGTGTTAAGCGGTATTTTCTGGTTTCTCACAATAGCCGTTTATATCTGGTATACCAAACGACCGGGCATAAGACGATACTTATTGCTCTTTATGGTATATGCTTTATGTATTATGACCAAACCGGTTGTTGTGACACTGCCTTTTGTTTTGCTTCTATTAGATTACTGGCCTCTTGAGCGAATCGGGAAGGTATCTGCTGGACGGCTGATAACAGAGAAAATCCCCCTGCTGATACTATCGGTGATACTAAGTGTGATAACCTTCATTGTACAACATCAGGGAGGAGTGGTCGTTTCGCTGGGAAAGATTTCATTAAAAGGCCGAATAGGCAATACGTTCACCTCTTACATAAGTTACCTCAGCAAAATGATATGGCCAACTGAGCTGGCCGTGATATATCCTTATCGCAATACCAATCTTTCAGACGCAAGCACAGTGGGTTGTATCATATTATTTGTCCTGATGCTGTTCCTCAGCATATATATCGGCAGGCGAAGAAAATACATTGCAATGGGCTGGCTGTGGTACATAGGAACACTTGTGCCGGTGATAGGGCTGGTACAATCCGGCTCGCAGGCGATGGCAAACCGTTATATGTATATACCGATACTGGGCCTGCTTATTATCATCGCATGGGGGACTAAAGACCTTGTCAGCAACAAACGCAACCTGCAAATTGCAGCCGCAATATCAGCCGGAGTTGTGTTAACATCAGCCCTGATACTTAGTCGAACACAGGTAAGATACTGGCAGGACAGTTTGACGCTATTCGAGCACACCCTGAAGATAACTGAAAACAACCCAATTGCGGAAAACAATTACGGATGCGCTTTGTATGATTCAGGACGAGTAAATGAGACGATTCTTCACCTAAGCAGAGCGGTGAAAATGGACCCGTTGTATATAGACGCCCGCAATAACCTGGGTAAAGTTTTCCTCAAAGAAGGAAAGCTAAACGAAGCCATCGCGTGTTTTAACGAGGTTATAAAACAATACGAGAATTTAGCAGAGGCACACTACGATCTGGGCGTAGCATCAGACAGGCAAAAAAGATCTGACGAAGCTGTTAAGCACCTCAACGAGGTCCTTCAAACGGGCAAAAATAAGGCGGAGATATATACAAACCTCGGTACCGCTTATACTCAACTTGGTAAGTATGACCTTGCAATCGAAAACTGGACAAAGGCAGCAGAGCTAAAACCAGATGATGCCGAACTTCTAAATAACCTGGCATGGTTGCTGGCCACTACCGGCGATGTATCTGTTCAGAATGCCAAAAAGGCCGTTGAATTGGCTCAGCACGCTTGTGAGCTAACCGGGTATAAGAATCCCAGCTTCCTGGATACTTTAGCGGCCGCCTATGCTGCCGCGGGCAGATTCGATGATGCGGTGAAGACAGCCCAACAAGCTCTCGATATCGCAAAGTCCGGCAGCCAGGAAGGCCTTACCAACGAGATCCAAAGTCATATAAAATTGTATCAGGCAGGTCAACCGTATCGCCAGAAATAGCGAGAATGGCATTTCGATTATACGGTGTTCTTATTCTGGTTTTTGTCCATCAGGAGGATGATTCTGTCGAAGCGGTCGGGAGGTATTTCGTTTTTGAGTATTTTGCGAATCTGGCTCATAGGCGTTCGCTGGGTAGTGTGCGTAACTATGATATGCTGATTGTTAAGCTCAGTAACCAATTTCACAAATTCATCAATGTGCATATGTCTGCCGGCGTGAGCCCTGTCGGCATGCTCATCAACATAAAAAGTACATTCGGCGATGAGGATTTTGCTTTCGGCGATGTATTTAAGTTGTGAGAAATCGACGTACTGCGTGTCGCCGAGGTAAGTTACAATCGGAATTTCAAGAGGATTATCGATTCCCACGCCCTGCTTTTTCAATTCGACAATCTGCGGGCCTGAGAGATTGGCAAATTCCTGTTTTATTTTTTTTCTTTTTTCGATAACAGTGAAGCCGACAGACCCCCTGCTGTGTTTTGTGGGAAAAACGCGGGCGACCAGGTTCGGTTTTATCTGGAACTCGTCACCTGGCTTAACGCCTACGAGATTGGCGGGAAGGTTGTTGCCGTCGAGACGAGACCACGCGTCGATGATGTCTCTAATGGGAGGTAGGAGATTTTCGGGGGCGACAATTGTGCCGGCAGCTTGTCCGCAGAAATTGCGATGAGAAAGGTAATAAGCGATACCGGCGGCGTGGTCCATATGGCCGTGGGTAAGGAGAACATGATTTATTGGTATAATCTGGTCCGGGGCCTTGCCGATATCGAAGCAGACGTCGAGTTGAGGCATAGCAACAACGGTTTCTTCGCCGGCAATCGAATAGCCGATTATATCCAGGTCATCTATCGTAATTTTCGCTAAGTTATGGCTCGGCATCGTATCTTTCTGAAATAACGCATTGATTATTGATAATCGATAAATGATAATTGTAACGGCTAACGGACTGGTAATCAACCTTAACGAAAAGGCACAGGAAATAATAAACTGCCGTCCAGATGAACGAAACAAATACAGAACAAAAGGCATTTTCATCGAACGTCGCACCGGGGGCGACGATATTTTTCGCAAGCGTCTGCGTTATGATGATGGAGATTGTCGCGGGACGGCTGGCGGCGAGACATATCGGCTCGTCGCTTTACACATGGACGGCTGTTATAGGCGTTATACTGGGGGGAATCACGCTCGGCTATTATCTTGGCGGGCGTCTTGCGGATTCATTTGCGACAAGAAAAACAATGGGCCTGCTTCTCGCTGCATCATCGGGGGCCTGTATCGCCGCCATAATCCTGAACAACCTTATGGGCGAGTGGACTTTTTTGTGGCGTATGGAAATGGCACAACGAGTGCTGTGTCATATTGCTATTGTGTTTTTTATTCCATCGATGCTTATAGGCGCTGTCAGTCCCCTGGCAGTGAAGATAGCGTTGCAATCAAGGCAGGACAGCGGACGGACAGTGGGCAGGATGTATGCGCTTGGCGCAGCCGGGAGCATACTTGGGACATTCCTCGCGGGCTTCTGGCTTATTGGGACAATCGGGACGGTCGATACACTATGGGTAACGGCGGGAATTCTGCTGATAATCGCCCTGATATACCAGCCGAGAGCCGTGTGGATGTATATGTATGCCGTTACGGTTGTTTTTCTGGCGGCAGCAGGGACAACAAATTTGAAACAGGCACAATATATCGGTTCGGCAATGTCACTGAGACAGCCGCCAGAGCCGGATATGCTGTATGAAACCGAGAGCCAATACAGTTATATAGCGGTTCATCAACTGAGTAAACAACTGGATGAACGACAGTTTGTCCTGGATAATCTGAAAAGCCACAGCCAGATAATAATGGATAAGATTCGGGACCTGCGATTTTTCTATACCCGTGTTTACGGGGCGGCAACTCGAAAAACCGCTGCGGGCAAAGAGAAACTCCGCACTCTGACGATAGGAGGCGGAGGATATGTTTTCCCGCGATACATTCTGGACTTATGGCCCGGCAGCAGCGTGGACGTGGTGGAAATAGACCCGGCGGTGACCGAGGCGGCAATACAGGCCTTCGGACTGCCGCGAGATACGCCTATCCGGACGTTTCACCTTGACGGCCGGAACTATGTTGACGAATTGCTGGAAAAGAAACGCCTGGGTGAACAGATACCGCAATATGATTTTGTATATATGGACGCGTTTAACGACTTGTCGGTGCCATTTCAATTAGTGACGCGGCAGTTCAATAAGAAAATTTTCAATATATTAGCGGCGGACGGCTTGTATATTGCGAACCTGATTGATATGCGCAGCGGCGGCAAATTCGTCGCCAGTTTCGTCGTCACAATGAAGGAGACCTTTCCATACGTTTACGTGGTAACTAGATCTGTTTCCTATGATTTGCCGGTTAATTTCATAGTGATTGCGGGTAAAAGGCCGGTTAATCTTGAGAACCTCAATACAGAGGAAAACCTTTCGGACGCACAGTTGATAATTCACGATGAAAGTGATCTTGCCGTCTTCGAGAAGAAGGCGGACTGGATTGTCCTCGATGATGACTATGCGCCTGTAGAGAATTTTATGACGCCTGTTGTGCGAGCGGTATCGGCTATATCAATAGCTGATAAGTATATCACCCAGGCCCAAGAGCTGAATTCGGCCGGCAAATGGGAGGATGCTCTCGAAAAATATCGAATGGTGGTTAAAACTTGTCCTGCGCTATCGGCGAAAGCAACTTATTCGATGTGGCAGATATTAGCAAACCACAATAAGTGGCAGGAAGTCATAGGAGTGATGGGTTCGGTACTGGCGGAAAATGATATAAAGTCCGACAAGCCATTCACGGCAATGCTCCATTACTATATTGGAATCGCTTTAAACAAAACCGGCGACAATGAAGGGACTTCGAGGCATTTCACGGAAGCAATAAAACTACTGCAGGCAGACCTGTCAGAAAATGGCGACTCGGCACAGACGTATTCCCATCTTGCCCAGGTGTATTCGGCAATAAACAATACAAAGGATGCGAATTTGTGCTTCGAAAAAGCCAAACAACTTAAGGAAGATAAGCCAAAATAACAAAAACAGAATCAGTATAAAACAGGAAATGCGCTTATGCCCGACAAGCGGATTCACAGAGGACAGCACCCTTCCGACACAATGCTGTTTGCGGCTGACAGGATACCTGACATTCGATGCGCGGTAGCGGATTATTCGCTTTTGCTGAACAAGGGGTACGTTGAAAAAAGTTCGCTGAAACTTGTGGGCGACCGATTCACACTGACCGAAAGACAGCGATTAGCGGTGATGCGAAGCGCGTGTTCGAATGAGCAGCTGGCAAGTCGTAAAAACCGACAACTCGAAATCAGCAATATCGCGGGGCAAGTAATCGCGATTGACGGGTATAATGTCTTGATAACGATTGAAGCGGCTATGAGCGGCGGGCTGATTTTCAGGGGGCAAGACGGGTGCTGCAGGGATTTGGCGAGCATTCACGGGACATACCACAGGGTTAGTGAAACACAGCCAGCTATCGAACTTATAGGCGGTTTTCTGCAACAAACCGGCATCAGCCAGGCGCTATGGCTGTTGGACAGTCCTGTTTCAAACAGCGGGAGATTAAAAACTCTTCTTCGTGAACTTGCGGAAAAAAACAACTGGAAATGGGAAATAGACCTTGTTGCAAGCCCAGACGCAGTGCTGATAAAAGGCGATAAAATCGTCACAAGCAGCGACAGCGTTATTTTGGATAAATGCGGCAGATGGGTCGATTTGGCAGGCGAAATCATAAAAAAACGGATACCGACAGCAAAAATAATTGACCTCGGAATACAGCTATAACCACCTGCCATATAAGCGCTTAAGCTCAAATTTCCCCAAAACCACCGGATTTCAAAAGATTTACTGCCGCGTTTTTAGCGGTTGCGCATTTATAATCGTGATGATAGCAAGAAATTTACAATTTGACTTGGAGAGCAGAATGATGGGTATAAGCGAACTCAGTGGTTTCGCCTTCGAGCCGGACCCGATGACGCAGTCGAAAAGTGACCCCGGGGCCTTCACAAGGTTATATTTACGTCACTACGATGCCATCTTCAGGTATTGTGCACACCGGCTCTTTGAGAGAACCACGGCAGAGGACATCACATCGGAAGTTTTCCTGAAAATGGTGGAGAACTTCCAGACATTTGACGGCAACGAGAAGCAATTCCGGAACTGGCTTTACCGGATAGCGACCAATGCCGTCAATGAACACATTAGAAAGACCACCCGCCGAAGCGCGATATTGACCTGGGTATGGCGGGGGTCGAGCAAAGCAGGCATCGATGAGGCGGTTGCGGCTGACGAGTCGCAGAGTAATCAGGCCGCCATCAAGAAAGCCCTGCTCACGCTAAAGCCGGAAGAACAAGCTATCGTCACAATGCGTTTTTTTGAGAACATGAAAACAGAGGAAATCGCCGAGGTAGTCGGTACAAGCGCCAGTACGGTCCGCAGTCAGTTATCGCGGGCAATTGAAAAACTGCGAAAGCATATCTCTTCGACCCAACTTGACGGGCAGGAGGTGACAATATGAATCCTAATGAAAGAAAATTTGAAGAAATTATGAGCAAGATGACATTCGACGACAAACCGGATTACCGTCACCGCGATAAGCTGGAACAGGAACTGCTGGCTGCTTTTGCACGACGCCAATGGCAACAGGAAAGACAATCCCGCCAAAACGGGGTTTGGAGAACGATTATGCAAAACAAGATGAGATTAGTAGCAGCCGCAGCAGTAATCGCCGTGGTGGGAATCGGAAGCTGGGCGATGTTCCGCAACAATGTGGTAAAACCAATGTTGGCAATGGATCTTCTGGCAAAGGCACAGGCGGCGGAAAAGTCGCTGTTTGCCAGAACCGGGATTGTACATTTAGTCAGTGAAATTACGGTTTATCCGACCACTAACAAAGGGGCAGAGCTTATCGAAAAACTGAGCGATACAACGAAATCCGCTGAAGAAGTCAACAAAATAAATCACGAAATTTTTAGTCAGTGGATGGTAAGCTGGCTTCCGATATCTTCGCTAAAGGCCAACGGGTGGCCCGAGACGAACCGTATTAAAATATCTGAACATGCGCAACAGGCCTATATAATCCAGGATGAGTCGTGGTATGACGCTGCAACGGGACGTTTCGCGCGTGTTATGGAAACAGACGGCAACATTATCTTCGCCAACTCTTACGATGGCAGCTTCGTATATCAGTCCGAATCGATGAATAACGGAACGATAAAAATGAAGAGCGAAGCCGTTGCGGCAAATTTCAAGGCGCCGGACAATCCTGCTGAGTTCCTGGGTTTGACGGCAGGCGTCCAGCAGTGCCTCGATGAAAAGTGCCTGCGTCAGCCGGTGCAGACAGTCACAAATAACGTATTGACAGACGGGACAAAAGTAACCGTATATAAGGCGGGCTTTACCGGCATAATGGGCGAACAGAACACTTATTACCTGTTTAAGGTCCGGCAGAGCGACGAGATTGTCGCCGAAATCGAATATATCGCCAACGGAAAGCCGCAAATTATCATACGAAGAGTGCTGAGCGAGTCGGTTGAGAAGCCGGAGTTTTCGTGGAACCTTGCTGAACTGAGCAACAAAGAACTTGCCGGCGAAGCACCCAGCGCAGTTACCGTAGCATCCGACGTTGCCATCCCGAATATTTCCGTTCGGGACATGGTCGAGCGGGCCTCGTTCGATGCGTATATATTCGCGACTGACCCGAACTGGACACAGCAGCGAATGATTGTGGACGTGCTTGATACAATGAGCGCACCAAAGCGAATGTTCGTGGCGATCTACAAAGCCCAGGACAAACGAGACGTAATACTTGCCCAGTCCGAAACGCACAACAAGTATTTTGCCTCGATAACCAAACAAGTAGAAGCGGCCGGAAAAACGTTAGAAAAAACCGTTTACCCGAATGGTTGCAAGTTATGGGCACATGCCGGCCCGGTGGAATGGTGGACGGATTTGACGCTTCGCAGCAGCGGTATCGAACCGGCAGCAAACCGTAGTGGTTATCTCATTGAGACGCCTTCGGGAACGATTTTGATAGTCGCGATAAATGGGCAATTAACTAAAGAAGAACTGGACGGTCTTGTTAACTCGGTGATACCGGCCAAAGATTACCAGGTTAAATAACTCAGGCAGATGTAAAACCCAAAACGCCGTCCCTAAAGGACGGCGTTTTTTTTATGCGCTTCCTAAAAATGTAATTTTGCCTATACTAAAACACATAGCGCAACCGTGTTATTAGTAAATGACGGCCGTTAAATAGGTTTAAACCGGAACCAGATGATAGAAGATGAAATTTTGAAATGGCGTTTCAGGCAAGGCAGCTCAGAGGCACTTTGCCGCATATACGAGAAGTATCTCGACTATCTGCTGACTTTGGCAGTGGGGTTTGCCAGCGACTACAATACGGCCCAGGACATCGTGCACGACGTATTTGTTCGATTCGCGGCCTCATGGCAGGGTTTTAGCCAACATGGGAACCTTAAGAGCTATTTGACAACTTGCGTAGTAAACCAGGCACGCGACCAGATTCGCAGGGCCAAATATCAGCCGGGCGAATTAAAAGAAGATGCTTTGACTGGTGAGTCGGACTGTCCTGAACAGGTAGTCATAAACAACGAGGTATCACAGCGGATGAACAGGGCTCTGGCGGAACTGCCATACGAGCAACGCGAGACAGTGGTCCTGCATTTGAAAGGCGGTATGAAATTCAAGGAAATAGCAGCCCTGCAGAGTGTGTCAATCAATACCGTTCAAGGTCGATATCGATACGGATTAGACAAACTGCGGTCAATATTGAATGATGAGGTGCAAAAATGAGGCCGTCAGAAAGAATAGAAAATTCAGTAAAGAAAATGAATTTTTCAGCCGGTGCCGAATTGCGAAAGCAGATTTTAGACGACGCAATAAAGGCATACGAACAAACAAGAATCCCAACGCCTTCCGAGAAGGCGAATATATGGAGAATTATTATGAAAAGCAGAATAACAAAACTTTCGACGGCAGCTGCCATTATTGTCGCCAGCTTGTTATGCGTTCACTTTTTGACAGGAACAAACGCCTATGCACAGGTCATTCAGGAAATAAGAAACGCCCGTACGGTCGTCTATACATTGATAAAACAAACGAACGAGGGAAACGGTGAGACGGTGAAAACGGACGTAGCTTACAAGGAACCTGGCCATCTGCGAACATCAACCGTTGACGGTTATGTCTGTATTGGAGATTTCACAAGCGGCAAGATGATGTCCATTGTGCCGCAGGGCGGGTATTCCATCGGCGACTTAACCAGCCTCAAGCTAACAGGTAACTCCGGACCCTTCGCATCTTTCGAGGCAATGAGGAACCTGCCGGCAAAGGCCGATGAGAACCTCGGAGCAAAGGAGATAGACGGCATTGACTGCGATGGATACAGAGTAACGCAGGGTGACCTGACCTCGATAATCTGGCTGGACGCAAAGACCGGCGACCTTGTACAGGTGGAACACAAGTACGCCAGCGCCCCGGGCATGAACACGATAATAAAGAATATCAAGTTCGATGTAGATCTGGAGGATTCGCTGTTCAGTTTGACTCCGCCGGCAGGATACAAACCGATGGGCGCCGAGATGAAAAGTGATGATGCCCTCCAGACGGAAGAAACGTTCGTCGCCTGGCTGGGTTGGTGGGCCAATGGAAATACCGATGAGACATTCCCGCCGATGGTGGCCGGTACTGAGTTGGCCAAGGTCTGTATGGATATGGCCAAACAAGGCAAACTAAAAGGCTCTACGTGGGACAAAGTTGATCCCAGTAATATGTTCAATGCATTGCTTTTCGTGGCCAAACTGCCCAGAGAGGAAAGCAAATGGCGGTATGCTGGTAACGGCGTGAAGATAAATACCCCTGATACGCCGATATTCTGGTATCGCCCAACAGGCAGCGAGAAATACCACGTTATCTACGCGGACCTGACAGTGCGTGAGATGACCGAAGACCAGTTGCCCAAATAATACGCCTCCTATCTAAATACAAAAACGCCGTCGGATTAATACCTGGCGGCGTTTTTTTTATGCGCAGTAAGAATTATTTTTAAAGCTTATCGATTGCCTTGCGAAGCTCATCGCAGACAATACCAACCTCATCTTTGCTTAGATTATTGTAGAAAGGCAAAGCGATGGTCCTTTCGGCAATTTTCTCGGTAACGGGGAAGTCGCCCGGCTTGAAGCCGAAACGCTCGACCATAAACGCCTGGAGGTGAACGGGCGTGAAATAATTGCTGACCTGGATGCAGGCATCGCGCATCGTCTGCAAAACCTTCTCGCGATTCTGGCGAGTAAATTTGTCGGCAAGACGAACCACAAAGACAAACCAATTAGTATCACAGCCGGCGGGTTCGGTCGGCACAATCAGGCGGTCATCGCCGGCGAGGTTTTCCTGATACCATTTGGCGACCTGTCTGCGTTTGCGTTTTATTTCCTCGATTCTTGAAAGCTGAACAATACCCAGGGCACAATTGATATCGCTGAGGCGATAGTTGAAGCCGAGCCGTTCATGGCTGAGCCAGCTGCCGCCCACCCCCCTGCCCTGATTTCGAAGCGAGTTGCACATATCCGCCAATTTGTCGTCATCGGTAAGAATGATGCCGCCTTCGCCGGTGGTGATTTGCTTATTGGGATAAAAGGCAAAGGTACAAATATCGCCGAAAGTGCCAGCTTTTTTGCCGTTTAACGCGGAACCGAGGGCCTCGCAGCTGTCCTCGACAAAGATAAGTTTATGCTTGTCTGCAATCCGGCGAAACTTATCGAAGTCTGCTGTACTGCCAAAGGCCTCAATGGGAATAATCGCCTTTGTTTTTTTTGTTATCTTTTGTTCAATTTTATCCGGGTCAATGTTCAAAGTTACCGGGTCAATATCGACAAAGACGGGTTTGGCCCCTGCCATAAGCACAACGTTTGAAGTAGAGATGAAGGTAAACGGCGTTGTGATTACCTCGTCACCCGGCCCGATACCCAGAGCAAGCATACACAGATACAGGCCGCTTGTGCCGCTGTTGACGGCGACGGCCCGTTTCCTGCCTATATATTTAGCGAATGCCTGCTCAAATTCTCCCAGTTTCGGGCCAAGCGAAAGATTGGGGCTTTTGAGCACATCAGTTACGGCCTGAATTTCCCTGTCGGTAATGTCAGGACGAGACAAAAATATACGCATACACAGCTCCTTACAGCATCAAATGCAGATTATACGAAAGAACAGATTTTACCGTTCAGACCTAAATTTGCCAAATACTTTCCACCCGCCCCATTTTGGCCGTCAGGAACTGTTTCGGCTTATGGGACGTAGTAATAGAGGCTAAGGCCAATATCAGTAATACGGTCTGGAAATGGAGTGGTTGTCCTAAACGGCATACATGGTAAAGCCGATAAATCACGTGCAAGTGGCAAAAAACCACTCCTAAAGGGAATATAAAAATGGCAAAAGGCAAGAACGTATTAACGACAGGTGATGTAGCGAAGATTTGCAACGTCGCGCCGAGAACAGTGTCCAAATGGTTCGACAGCGGGCAGTTGAAGGGCTACAGGATACCGGGAAGCAAAGACCGGCGGATACCTGTCAATGAGCTGATTCGGTTTATGAAGCAGAATAATATGCCGGTGCCGGCGGTTCCCGTCGGCAAAATGAGAGTTGTCATAGTCGACAGCAACGTCGAATCGGCATCAAAACTGGCGGAGACGCTGAAGGCCAAATCGGACTACGAAGTGAGCGTTGCGAAAAATAACTTCGAGACGGGAACTGCGGTCCACCGATTTGAGCCGCACGTTTTGCTTGTGAACCTGCTGGCCAAAGATATCGACTCAGAGGAACTATGCAGGAATATACGGTCGGACGAAGAATTACAGACCATCAAAATAATCGCCCTTGTGAATCACCTGGCAGGCGGCGAAGCGGCGGCATTACTGAATAAAGGGTTTGACGGGTATGTTTCAATGCCCACTGACGTTTCGGAGATCGTCCGCAAGATTGAAGAAGCAACCGCTATAATCTATTAGCGGCAGGCAAAACAACAACCAAAAGAAGCCGGTGTTATAGCCGGCTTTTTTCATTTTGCCTGAAACATACCACGCTCAAATTTTTATTCTTCAAAAAAACTCGTCTCCCGCCTATAATGAATACGGTAGCGCTCGTAGCTCAGTTGGATAGAGCGCCGGTTTCCTAAACCGGAGGTCGTCAGTTCGAATCTGGCCGGGCGCATTTAAACTCGCATTATCGTTGTCACCAGCGCGGTTACCTTGTCCCATATTGTCCGATGCAGTCCGATGTTTTCCGGTCTCAAGCGCCAAGAAACGCGCCAAGTTTTTTCCATCTGTCCCCGTAGCAATTGCTTGTTGTTTCTGTTGGCTCGGCTGTGATAAATCTGGCAGGGATTTTATCGCCTGTGATTCCTGTCCTAACGTGGTATGAGTATATCGGCCCATAGTTAAATTTATATCGCTGTGCCGCATTATGCCCTGCGCCGTTGCCGGATGAACGCCCGCCGCGGCCAATAACGTCCCTGTGGTATGCCGCAAGCTGTGAAAGTCCGCAAATCGCCCCGATTCATCAACGTAGGGGATTTTAGCGGCCTTCAGGTCGTCCTTAATCATCTTAACCGGTTTGTCCGGCATATCGAATACGCTCACAGTCGGCATCTTGCCTGCAAGGAACTGTTTAAGCATCACTGTTGTATCAGGCCGCAAGCATAATACGTCGCGCCGCCTGTGCTTTGAATACGCGGCCTCGACAACCACCGTATTATTATCGAAGTCAAACGATGATACTTTCAGCGTCCTCAATTCGTTTGCCCTAAGCCCCGTCTCAACTGCCAGCCGGTAAAGCATTGCCCTTGCCGCGCCACTCATACCAAACCGCTCCGGCTGTGCCTGTGTTGTCTCTAATAGCCGCCTAACCTCGTCTGGAGATAAGGCCCGGCGGTCGTGCCGCCTGTCGGTTCGCACGTTAAGCCCCTTCAGGAATTGCACCGGCGATTCAGAAGCCCGCCTATCCTGCACCATCCAGCGGGCAAATTCCTTAATCGCTTGCAGATAAAAATTGAACGTCTGGACGCTTATGCCGCGCTTTACTCGCTTAACCTCATTTCCGTCTTTGTCTTTTTCGGTTATCGTTTTATCCAGCCGCAATTCCGCAAGGTATTGCTGCACCTTGCTTGCGGAAATATCAGACCAAACGACAAATTTGCAACCCTCGATTATCCGCTTTGCCCTCGACACAACAAGCGAAACGTGGTCTTTTGTATTACCACGAGCCGCCAAAGCTGCCTGAAAGTCGTTTAGGTGTTCGGATAATAGTTTTCCACCGCCAGCACGCTCCGGGTCGATAAGCCCTATTTTAGCAAATCTCATTCGCAACTTGCCCGGTATTTGCTCCAGCCAACGCAATATCTCCGGTTTTACCGGCTCGTTTGACGCCCTGCACTCGATAAGCCGTCTTATCTGCTTGCCAAGCGATTCAGTGGCCTCCTTGTCGATGTAACCCGGAAAACGTCTAATATGTCCTTTGTGGTCGCGCAGCTCCAGCCAGTGTTTTTTGACTTCGAGATTTTCCCCGCTTTTGCCTTTATATGTAGGTTTGAACATTCTCATATCTTTTTTCCTTTTTTATTTTCATACATCTTATAACACGGGTGGCAAAGCAACTGGCCTGAATCAATTTTGACGAGTTTACCGGCAGGGTATTCTTTCCAACAAGCCGAACAATGATTCAAATCTGATTGACGTCTAATCACGGCATCCTTCTCGTCAGTTTTAGCGATTTGTTTTAACAAATCGACTATTTCGTTTATCCGAAAAATCCAACGTGTCAAAATAACAAGCAAGACAACAGCCAAGACAATAATAGCAACAGAAGCTAAAAGCCAAAACAAAACCACAACTGGCATCCACTCTTCAGAAATTCCCATTTTTATCCTCTTTTAGTTCTTTTCTTTGGTTCTTTCGGCACAATCTCAAAGCCAAAATATTTTAACAGGGCTTCGACGGTTTCAGCCTTGCAGCTTCCGCCTCTCGTAATCCGGCTAAGGGCGGCCTTGTCTATGCCTGTTTCTCTGCCGATTTGGTTCAAGCTTTTGCCACATGTTTTTATTTGCGTTCTCAAAAGTTCTATCAGCATACGCCTTAATATACGCTTGCTGTTGTTGTTCGTCAACAATAAAATTACCGGATTATCAGATTTTATTAGCATCGTCATAAAAGCTCAACTCGCTCGCAGCATTTTTCAATTCCAAACCTTAATGTTTTTTAATAACTTTCTCGTCTGAACCTTAGTATTTCTTAGTATTTTCTTTCAGCTATCAAAACCGCGTTTAACGGGCAGTAACGGGGATAACGGGTTTTCCAGTAACTCTATCTTACGCGCGTGTATATAGAGAAGTTATACAAAAGCCCGTTAGTGCTGTTATTACCCGTTAGAATGGGATTTTCTCTTGACATACCGTCGTTTCCTTTTGCTCGCTGCGTTTAGGGTTTGCCTGAAGTGTTACACCAAGCCAGCACCTTGTCGGCTTTAGCGTTCCAACCTCGCTTTCGGTTTCCCGTATCCTTTGCTCGCAGCCCTTGTCCTTTAGCCGCTCGTTAAACTGTTTAGGCCCAAGCGTAAATTTTAGCCCGTTCTCTTTTGCCCAAACATCATATCGCTGCCGAAGGGCAGTTACCGGGATATAGCAATCGTTGTCAAACTCGCACTCGTTATCAAAGAAGTCCCGTAGGGGGTCTTGTTCTTCTCTGTATTGCTCCGTTGCATCGCGTATTGATACCGGGATAGCCAGGCCCTTTTGCTGCCACTGTAAACACCCCTTCACCGCCCAAGCCAGTATCGCCGGGCCTGCTGTTTTCGGGTTTCTTAATACCGCCTTGACTTGCGTGTCTCTTTTGTTCTCCGGGACGGTATGCTCAAAGGGTATTCGCAGGATTCTCCGCCATAAAGCATCGTCGCGGTCAGACGCCCTCGGCGCGTGATTAGCAGCCAGCCATAGTTTACAAGCCGGGACAAACTCGAACGATTCTCGATATAAGAATCTCGCCGATACTGTATCACCGCCGGTCATCAACTTAACAAGGCCCTCGGCCAGTTCCTTGCCCTCATCGACTTCGATACTAACAACAAACCGCGTTCCGGCCAGACGTGCAACATCGTTGCGTATGCCGCCGACTTGCCCTCGCTTAACGAATGTCTCAAAATCAGTAGTTAAGGCATAGTCCCCAAGTGCTGATTTTATCGCCTCTAAAAACGTGCTTTTTCCCGCGGCTGTCGGCCCGTGAACGAAAAACAGTTTTTCTTCTTTTGTGTCACCTGTCAGCGTGTAACCGATAGCACGTTGTAAAAATTCTTTCGTCTCAATGTCCCCACCTGTCGAATCATCGAGAAATTTGTCCCATAGCTCTAATTCTGCGCCCATGTCATATTCGACCGGAGATAATTTTGTCAGCATATCGTTCGCGTTATGCTCTCTAAGATTTCCCGTTTTCAAGTCTATTGTCCCGTTTGCGCAATTAAACAGAAAACCATCTCTGTCAAATTCTTTTGCATGGCAAACAATAGAGGTTAGATTTTTTGAAAGTGATAACATTGCCCTGATTCTGTTCGCGCTCTCGCTCGATAAAGAAAATTGCAGGATTTTTTCCCGCTCTGATTTTGTGATTAAACTTTCATCATCCGCGTCCCTTGCGATTGCCCGCACCGTTCCGATTGCTAATTGCCCGGCCTTTTCTTCGCCCAATTCAGCGTTCCAACGGCAACCGTCGTAAAAATGCCAGTGATTATCTTCGGGACAATATCGCAGCTTGTCCCCGTTCATGGCTGCAAATCTTTCGGCATTGCCAGCATCGGTTAAGGGAAAATTGCTTTTTGTCGGCTTGAATATTTCTGTATTTTCTATCAGCGAGATTAGTTCTTTGATTTTTTCAGGCCCGCTGCTCTCAAACCAGTCGCTTATGTCCCCCCCTTTATCCAGCAGGCCCGGTAATTCGACAATTTTAATTTCCGCCGCGATTCTGTAAAGTGCCTCAGCAACCTGTTGCGCGTGCTTTCGTCCCGGTTCGTCGTTATGGGGGGGTATCGCAACAAGTCGTCCGCGAAAATACTGATTGTATTCGGGCATCCATTTTCCTGCGCCGCCCGGACAGGTCGTTGCGATAAAATTCCTTGCGATAAGATTGTCAGCGTCTTTTTCACCCTCGACGATAAAAACAAAATCCTGCATCGGGGCTTTTATCAATTCCGGTAGCCGATATAAAACGCGCCTTGTTCCATCCAAACTCCAAATCCATCCGCCATTGCCATCGGGCCGCCGTTGCCTGAATGTTTTCGGCTCATACCGGCATACCTGAAAGACGAGATTTCCGTTTTCGTCCGTGTAGTTGTATGTCTTAACAATCTGTCCTAAGTCGCTCATCGTGCTGCCTCCTTCATCGCCGCCCATCTCTCTGCCGATGGGCATCGGTTTTGAGTCCAGCTTTTGAGTTCCTCGACACTCCAGCGCGGACTATCGCCGATATAAATAGCGGGGGGAATAAGGCCCGATGATACTTTGCTATAAAAAGCGCTTCGGCTTATGCCCAAAAGCCGGGCCGCTTGGTCAGCCCGTAAAAGCAGGGGTTCAAGAGTTTGCAGGTCAGCGGTCAAAACGCACCCTCCGCCACTCTCGTATTATCCCGTAAATCCTTTAGTCGGGCGTTATATTCTTCGCCAAACGCCACCTGATACTGTAACAGACATAATTTCATAATATTTTTTCATCCCGTAACGCCCTCACAATAGAAAACATGAGGAGCGCGCGCAATAAAATTAGCAATAGGAATCAGTTAGGCTTGTTGCGCAAAACCACCCATCCGGCGGTTAAAGGTTATACATACAATATGTTGTTAAGGCGGGCAAAATAATGCCATATAGTGTAACGCCCGCAAAATCAGTATCAGCAGGTTAATAATTGTTCGATATGGTGTAAAGGGGACATTAAGATTTTTTAGTCGATTTTTTGCGCGATTTTCATATCTCTTTTGTTTCTCACAACTTATGGCATGAAATATTTTTTCAAAAAACATGAAATTCCTATAGAACAGTAGTAACTAACCCCTTGCGGTCTTAACAGTCGGAAGTATCTTTGCAAATTCGGGGTAGTTTTATGCCACGGAATCACAAGCAGGGCAGGTTCAATTTTTGCAGGGGTTTCACTGGTCATAGGCCACCTTCCGCTTGCCTCGCTCGATGAGCTGGTCTATTTCTGATTTCTCATACCGAATCGCTCCATCAGGTGAAACAACGTGGGGGATTCAACCCGCTCTCGTCCAGACCGCTTAACCGGTAGCTGGCCGGTCGTCCCGATTTGAACTAAACTCTCGTTTGACATTCCGAAAAGGGTGTTAGTCTGTCAATACATTCACAAAACTTGTCGATATATTTTTGTGTGTGCGTCTTTTTATGTATTTATTTTCTTCAAAGCCAATCTTCTTGACAATGTATTTCTATATCCATCTTACGGCATACATCTATAAAATCCCTTGGATTAAATGTTACTAAAGAATGCGCTTTAATATTTGGGTCTGAAAGCATCGCCCTGATTACACAGTCAACAAGACTAATGGTTCTGATATGGTTTGGGTCTGACATTGTGCTCTGATAACAGAAGTCCCTATATTGCTCGTCATGAATCAGCTCAACATTGTTTCGCCGAAGTAGTGCAGTAAACAACAACAACCATTCTTTACGCCTCATCAAATAAGTATTTAAAGTTTCATATAGGACAGGCCAAGGAATGAGAATTCTATGGAGTGTCAAAAATTCCGAATATAATTCGGCGTAATCATGGTTTTGGTCTCTCGGATTGTATAGAGCAAACCAAAATCCCGAATCAAATATAATGTTTTTAGCCAAGGTCAGCCCTCTTCTGGAATTTCATGTAGATTGCCTGCATATCCAGTCCAGGGCGCTGCTTTTCTTGTGCCAAATATGAACATTCCCTTAACAATCCCCGGCGGTCTCCTCCAGATTATATAAACTCTATCCCGTTTACTGATTTCTATTACCCGCTTCATTTCTCTTACAAGTGTCGCAGGAAAGTTAACACCAATAGTATATTCAATGCAAGCAAGACCATCCCCACACTCTTTGGCATTATGTGAATCAAGCCATGAATATAAACCTTCGTAGTCGCCTTTGACACCCAAATCATACGATAACCAACATAGACTCATGTTATGTCCCCTAATAAAAATAATGGTAATAGTTAACTTCAACAAATAGAAATTATTGGATTTCTATTTGCAACTCATTCTGTTTTTTTCTAAGTAGCATTTTAAACACTTATTTTGCTCTTTATCGCTTGAAAGCCTTTGCCCTTCGGCATAACAAATAAACAATGGCCGTTACTTAATTTTCCCCATATCTCGCCAAGCTGCCGTTTTTCTTTTGAATCGTCATTGCTCCATCGGTCTGAGACATTTCGACTAGTGCAGTGCTTTATTGAAGATTATCTGATTTTAGTTAATTCCTTATTTAGACTTTCCAATCTATGCTCTCGCTCCAAAGCATCTTTAGTGAATTGTTTAATATCTTTAGGAATGGTCAATCCACAATCATTCACCTTGTCAAAATCAAGATTATTAATATTTTGCCCCCTGAGCCCAACAACAAATCTGCGGAATTTTTCCGAGAGAAGCCTGTAAAATATTGCTTTCGCAAGGTCAAGGTTGCGAAATCTAAAAATCCCTAGGAAACCACCTACGGCATAATCTTTTAAATTTTCTTCTATCCAAATTACTTTGCCTAAATGTTTTAAACTTCCGCTAGCGTTTGAGATAATGATGTCACCTGCGTGTGGTTGCAATTCTTCTGGGATTTCAAATTCGTTTCTTAGGTATAAAATCTTTTGTCCCAAATCGATTCGTGTTGTTTCGAGGCAGAGATTGCTTGCGGTAAGAACTCGTTTGTTTGTCTGATAAGGAACTTCCGCTTCTCTTTTGTTGTAAATCAATCCCGTTGTGTAAAATAAATCTCCCTTCTCTCTCAACTGTGACAAAGAGATGGTCGTTTGTTCGTGTTTATCGACAAAATCGCCAAGAGGAGAATATGATTTTACGGTAAGATGGCGAGAAATGAAAAACTTGGAAGGGTTATCCATCACAAGATTTTCTAATTTACCAATTGTATTCAAAAAAGAAACTCGCTTGAGATTACAGGCTATTGAATCGTCAATTGGCGGCTCATTTCCAAGAAATGCATTACGAATATAGTAATCTAATTTATTAATATTTTCTTCGCCACTTGAATCAAATAATTTTGTCGCAATCTTTCCGGAATCTTCTTTTAAGATTTCAATACCTTCTTGGCCTCTGGACTTCGAGAACCTATATCCTAGGAAATCTTCTTGGTCCTTCTTTTCTCCCGCATATCCTAGTAGAATATTTTTGTTCTGACTGATAACTTGCAAAAGTCCTCTATATGTTAAGTCGCTTAAATCCAACAACGCACTGGCAGAAAATTCGGATATTAGAACACCAAGTTTTGAAGAGTCGCCTGCAATTGATTTTAGAATTTGTTCGACGGATACTTGCATCTTTGAAGCAATTTCTGGAAGCGTTTTCCTTTCCTTTGTTGTGACCTTCTTTATGAATGTTTTAATTTCATTTAAATTTCGCCTGCGTGCAAAAATCGCGGTTGTTGTGGTATTGGTTGGCTTGAAAGTTTTATCGCGTAACTCTACTATTGCAATGACTTCAAAATAGAAAAATAATATTCTACGAGCATTAATGTAGACACTGCTTTCGTTATTTAAAATGCTCAGAGGAAGGATGAGACCTAGGTAGCCGTTATCTTTTAATAGTTGAAAGGCACGTTCCAAAAAGAAGCATTCAATTTCGGAACTCTTAGAAGATACCTTTTCAGTTAATGCAAAATCTATCTTCCCATTTACTAAATCCTTCTTGAATCCTGAAATCGAAAATGGAGGATTAGAAACTAATATATCAAATTGTCCCAATACCGGTCCTGGCTGTTCCTTCTTTAATAACCCACGGAATCTTGGTTCTTTCTGAAAAGAGCCGAGACCATCAGAATTTACAATCACGGCGTCACCGTCTCCGTTCAAAAAGAGCGCAATCTTTGTGGTTTTTGCAAGACGATAATCTTTCTCTATGCCATACACGTAATCTTTGGCCCAATAGAAATTATCCCTTATTGCTATGAAGTGTTTTTGAGCACGTCCGACCAAGCGATTATAATCTACTGATTTTATAATTTTCTCAATTTCGTCTATGGCTTCGGTCAGGAAATGCCCTGCTCCACATGCAAAATCAATCACAGTTGGAATAATTTCTTGAGCTTTGTTGTTTATTGCCTTCTCGATTAATTGCCTTACTGGAATCGCACGAATAAAAAATCTTGCAAGAGGGGTAGGGGTAAAAAACTGACCAGCTTCTTGCTTGATTCCAGAGTTCAATAAATCCTCAAAAAAATCGCCTAGAAATTGGTGCTTCTGAGTATATTTAATTTGATATCTTTGAAGTAGTTCGACGGTCTCCCTAACAAGTGCAAAGTTGTCAATATACGATTGCTTATTGTATATATCTATAAATGCGAACTCTGAGCAAGGGGAGAAATACTCTTTTTCAACAGAAAGCCCAAGGTAATCCTGAATTCCATGCTGATATAGATGTGAAAGCCGCTTAATTAGGTCATCATAGTCATCATTTGGTTTCCATTGAAAATCCAGTATATCATTGGGACTGTGCGTATCTTCATCATAGATTTTGCAGACGAATAGGTTAAATATTTTATTGAATGCATTGGATTTATCAGAAATAGCATGACGCCTTAAAATTTCGGCAAAGCCATGAAACAACCCTTTACCGCTGTTCTCATCAAGTTCCTTAAGGTCTGATTTTTTAAGTTCTACACGTTTTATATTGTAAGGGGACGCCTCTTCTTCAAAGATTCCACCAGTTACGAATGTCTTATTCCAAGATTTGTGTAATTCCTCATTGCTACTACCTTTTATATCATGCAGGTCAATGCACTCGGATTGATGTTCAATATGTTCTAAAACGGAAGAGGTATAAAGAATAAGGAATTTAGTAGTTCGCTCTTGGACAAGGTAACTAAAAAGTTGTCCGCCATCTTCGAGGATATTGTTCCGCTCTTTTTCATATTCTTCGCCCCATGTTTTGCATTCAATCATTGCAAAGACATTTTGTTTGTTATCCTTAATGAGAATATCTAGACGTCCGCTCGTTCCGTGTCCTGATTTCCATGTTCTTTCAAGTTCAAGGAATTCCGGTCTGTATCCTTTTCGTAAGAGTCTAATTACGCACTCAAGAACGACTAAATTTTCATCTTGTGCTAAATTTGACGTCGTTTTTCGCCAAATCTTAATCTTTGGACCATAATCGATTATAGAATTTCTTGGTTCTTTCGGATTGTATCTTACTTGAATCTTGTAACCATTAGCTTCCAAAACTAACAAGTCACTCTTTTCCTCTGAAAAACCAATTTTTATGAGCTTTTCTTTCATTATTACTTTCTTTTTGTTCTTTTGTCAGACCTTCCATAAAACACTAAAAGTCTAACACAAAGAGCAGTGTATTTCAATAATATGCAGTGGTTGAGAAACGCAAGCTTAATAGCATTTTTATAGTGTTACCACTGACCAGGCTGTTTAGCTCGATTAGTTCGTTTTCGACAACTTTTGCTCTATTGCCTCAATTCGTTTCGTCAAGTCCTCAACCGTCTTATGCTCAAGGATATACTCGATGACGTCCTTGCAGGCAAGGCGTCTCAGTCGTTCGTCAGTGTGGTCTAACAGCTTGACAAGGTTTTCGACGGCTTTAGTCAATGCGCCGTTCAAGGTATCGAAAGCCGCTTGCGCTACCTCGTCTCTTTGCCGGTCGAGTTCCGCCTTAAACTCCGGCTGCTTTAGCCACTGGTAAAAGGTCTTTGGGTTCAGACCGGCCTTACTAACCCCCTCGATGATGGTCGGGCTGGTCACGATAAACGGTATTGCCCTGCGTTGTCTTGTGCTCAATTCGCTCATTTTCGTTACCTTTATTTACTTTCTATTGCCTCATTCTCTTGCTTCAAATCGGTATAGCGGACAAATTTGACGGTTATTCCGTTTTCCGTCTTGTCTGGGGGCAGTTCGTCCCCGTAGTGGACTACACTAACAACAATCGGCTCTTTGCCCACGTTAAGCTTGTCCTCGATTCGTTTAATACGTCTTTCAAGGTCTTTCATTCGATTGCCTTTTGATTCTTCCTTGCCTCAATCTCTTTTTGCGGGTCAGCTCTGAAAAAAACCAAATTACAGCCGGTAGTGGCTTGTTTGTAGGTTTCCCACTGTTCTATCGGCCCAAGTGAATCAATAAAAGGCCGGTCGGTCGACCTACGCAATATAAACACAAACTGACGTTCCTCTTTGCCAATAGAAAGCATCTTTTCGATTTTCTCAAGACGACTTTCAATGCTTTTGCTCATTGTCTTTACTTTCTCTATTAGCGCGGGCAGCCCGTCCTATTATCTCCGCCAGTTTCGGCTCAACTATTACTTTGCCAACCTTAATTCCCCTTTTCACGTTGTCTGTATAAACAAGGAAGTCAGCAAGAGTCCTAATCACGATGGTATCACCACCTACCTTTTGCTCAATCTTGCCTAATCGCCTTGTCAGGTTATGTAACATCGAAAGCTCCCTTATTTTTGAGATTTGACTATCGTTTTGATTGTCTGTTTTATATGCTCCGGCAGGTCAAACCAGCGCTCGACCACTATTGATAAAACAGGGTCTTTTTCGGATAAAAACGCCAAGAAACGCGCCAAGTCGGTTTGGCTGTTTTCTGTAAGTGGTTGTTGCTGTAAGTCTTTATCGTTTTTTGTCTTCGGTTTCCTAAACCGGAGGTCGTCAGTTCGAATCTGGCCGGGCGCATTGACGCATAACTCTCTGATATATAATGACTTATCCTGCCCATACTCATTAGCGTTTTAACCTTTTGTTGTGGCCGGTGACGGCTCATACGTATCGCATACGTCAACTTTTTCAGTTTTCGTATCTGCGCCATCCAGCATATCCTGAATTTTAGTCGCCGCAAGTTGTTCGTGATAAGCATCGACCTGTGAGTAAAATTCTTGTGTTGTTGCTATATCCGCGTGCCCCATAAACTCTTTGACGACGTTCATCGGCAGCCCGGCATCCACCCAGTTTTGACAAGCGTTTTTCCGCAGTGTGTGAATCGTCAAAACGCCATCAGCGATTATCCCGGCGCGCTTGACGTGCGCTTTGAAAGCGCGCAGTGTGTTATTCGTCCAGTATCGGTTCAACCACGGCTTTCCCTGTTTGCGTAGTTGCTGCCACTTAACCTTTATCCTCTCGTAGCGTTCCTTTGACAAGAAAACGAACGGGACGCCTTCGGGTGCTTGCGCCTGCCATGTAGTCAACAAATCAATCGTATCTTTTGGCAGTGGTATCTTGCGTGCAGCGTGGCCCTTTATGTCGAATGGAGGCAATTCGTCAGTCCCATTACGGCTGGCAATCAAAACTTTCCCCTTCTCAAAATCAATATCGCACCACCGCAACGAAATCGCCTCGCTACGCCGAGGGCCTGCCGACTCCTTTACTTTTCGCTGTGAGCATAATCTGAAATAAACCATCGCATGTAATTTTTTGCTCGTCAATAAATATCCTATTGTCCTCTATAGGTAATAGCCTTGATTTCTCAAGAACGATTTGACTTTTTTCTGCTTTAGTTTCCTTGTCAAAACCGAATAAAATAGCATCTAAAGAAATATCCCATTCTAATGACTTTTTTTCATTAGATGCTCCTGGTGAGATACGCTTTATAGGCTCGCTGTGTGGCTTACGGCGAGATATAAAAAAGTAACAAACCAAAACAAATATTATGAAAACAAATAAAGCAGCCCAAAACCAAAATGTATCCATCATTTTTCCCTATCCATGCCAAATACGCTTTATTTCGGCCTTTTCCATACATTTGTTAGTGTATCTCAACGGGTATCATCTGGCAACGTTTTGCTGTAGGTCTTTTTCAAATAGTCTTACGTTGTTATAGTAAATAGTCCATCATCGAAGGTAACATCTTTGACTTGGATACCCTTTATCTTATCTGTTAGTATTTTGTTAAGGTTAATGGCGATGTTAGGATATTCATTCAACTCTATATATATTCCTAATTCTTTCAGTTTCAACAAAGAGCGAATTAACAGTTTCAAAATCATATCAGGTATCCCTAATGAGCAAATGGATGTAACCCATTCTATGTTTGTATGAAAAATGACCATATCACGTTCAAATCTCAAGAACTCGAGCGAAACCTCAATTTTTGCAGGGAATTTCAGTCCAGTTTCTAACCGAAACCAAGCCTGATTTTTTTCCGCTCTTAGGTATTCAATTTGCCATGGTATCGAATAGTTCGATTTAATAATCTCTAAAATCTCGGGAACTGAAAAGATTAGTTTTGCCATTCTTCTTCCTTTCGAGTGATAAATGCCACTAATTTTACCCAAACCGAATCATTTTACAACGGCAAAATCTGCTAAAAGAATGGCACACGCTTTTGCTTCTCGGCCTCGGTGCGGCGATGGTGAGGAAACGCTAATCTTAAATGGTTCTGCCACCGAATATCCTTGACTTTTTAGATAAAGCTGAGATTCTATAATAAATGAGACTCAGTGATGTAGCTGAGCAAGAATATAAAATGTTATGTGCGAAATCCCAGACTAAGGAGCAGAATAATGGCAAAGAGTGCCAAACCCGCAACGAAGAGTGAAATTCTGTCCAACATCGCCGAGGCCACGCAGCTTTCCCGCAAGCAGGTGGCGTCGGTGTTCGATGCCCTTTTAGACCAGATCAAGGATGCCGTGGGCAAGAAAGGCCCGGGCATCTTTGCTTTGTCGGGTCTGATGAAGATCAAAGTCATTCATAAGCCGGCCACCCCCGAACGGAAAGGCATCAACCCGTTCACCAAGCAGGAGCAGGTATTTGCGGCCAAGCCCGCTCGCAAAGTCATCAAGATTCGGCCTTTCAAGGCCCTCAAGGATATGGCTAAGTAACGGACTAAGGTGTCGGCATAATACCTGGGCAGTTGAAGCTCTACATCACCGTTTTCATTCGGACAGCGAGGCTGGATTTTACAGCTCGTATATTTGCCATTGTACCAGTCCATAGAATCCTGTAGAACGCTTGCTACAGCGTCCTGTGCACCTTAGAATCAAGAAATCTAAAACCATCAAATTTGAACGAAACCCATTTGTAGAAAATGGACGAAACTAAGGAAGGACTGAGTTAAGGCAATTATGACCCTTCATTTCAAATCACTATGCAGCAGCAGCTCTGGCAATTGTCTCCTTCTCTGGACTGACAAGACCAGATTACTCATCGATTGTGGTCTTAGTTCAATGAAAAAAACCTGTCAAACACTCACTAAACATCTGGGAAATCCCAGGGATTTGGATGCAGTCATCGTATCTCATAACCACTCTGACCATATTTCTTACTACCCCCTGAGGGTCTTAGAAGAACTTGGAACTACAATCAGAATCCATGAGAATTGTGTGCCACAGCTTAAAGATAAGCACTTTAGCGGATATGGCTTTGGTTCATTGAAATTAAAACCCTTTGGGGATACATCGTTTACAGTAGGTGATTTATCAGTCAAGCCCTTTGAAGTCCCTCATAATCCTTACTTCTTCACCTATGGCTTTGTCATAACCTATAAGCACAAAAAGGCAGTCATCGCTACGGATTTCAATAGCTGGCAAGAATCCCTGGACTATTTCACTGATAGTGATTTCATTTTTGTCGAGTCGAATCATGACCTGGAGTTGCTAAGGCTTTATTTTAACCCAAACAGCAAGTTCCACATGCCTAATCTCAAAACCGGTCAAATGCTTTGTGAAGTCAGGAGCAAGAGCAGGAAACCACCTAAGACAGTTATGTTGGGGCATCTTAGTTTACAGAGGAATGAACCACATATCGCCCTAGCAGAGACACGCAAAGCATTCAGGGATGCTGGAATGATATTAGATTTTGAGCTGTTTGCAGCTCCACGGCTGGATAGTAGTGTGGAAGTGAAAATATCGTAAATAGACTGTTTGTAGTGCTCCCCGTTAAACAACAATATAGTTAGGGAATTTTTGACACCGTTAGTGTATCTCAAAGGGTATCTTTTGGCAATATTTTGTCTGTTTTGTCCTTGCCTGTCCGGCTGTAAGGGGTATAATTGAAATCGCCTTTGCAGGGTGGGGCAAAAGGCAAAGAGGAGAAGAAAATGAAAACGGGAGCAATATTTATCCTGTCTCTTACAGCCATACTAACCCTCACGGCAGGTGGTGCCTTCGGCAAATACAGCGGCGGCAGCGGTACAGCGGGTGACCCATACCAAATCGCCACAAAAGCAGATTTGCTGGCACTTGCCAACAATACAGGCGACTACGGTAATTGCTTTATCCTGACGGCGGATATTAATATGGGAGGGCAGGTCTTTACGATGGCAATTATTGCCTTTGGGCCTCCCTTTACAGGGACTTTTGACGGGAACGACCATAAGATTAATAATTTCACCATAAACGGCGGAGGTGGTTCCTACATCGGTTTATTTGGCATTAACTCCGGCTCGGTTAAAAATCTCAGTCTCGAGAACTGTTCTGTTAGTGGTGCGTATTATGTCGGCGGGCTGGTGGGATTGAACTATAGCAATATAAGCAATTGCTATTCGACGGGTATGGTCAGCGGTTCTTATTGTGTCGGCGAGCTGGTGGGATACAATTACGGTGGCAATATCAGGAATTGTTATTCGACGGGTACGGTCAACGGTTCTTCCGGTTCTGAATATGTCGGCGGCCTGGTGGGATGGAACGAAGGCAGTATCAGCGACTGCAATTCGACAGGCACCGTTATCGGTACCACTACCGGCGGAGATTATTCATCCAACCTCGGCGGGCTGGTGGGAATTAACGATGGCAGTATCAGCAACTGCTATTCGACGGGTGCGGTCAATGGTGGTTCTTATTATCAATGTGTCGGCGGGCTGTCTGGAAGCAACAAAGGCAATATTAGCAATTGCTATTCGACGGGTACTGTCAGCGGAAGTTCTGGTTCTACAAATGTCGGTGGTCTGGTGGGATGGAACTACAGCAATATCAGCAACTGCTATTCGACGGGTGCAGTCAGCGGCGATGTTGATGGTGTTGGCGGCTTGGTTGGAATTAATACCGGTAGCATCAGCAATTGCTATTCGACGGGTGCAGTCAGCGTTTCTCCCAGTTCTGTTTCTTCTGTCGTCGGCGGTCTGGTGGGATGGAACTACAGCAGTATCAGCAACTGCTATTCGACGGGTTCGGTTAAGGGTGTTTATGTTGTCGGCGGTCTGGTGGGACAAAACAACTCTGGCACTATTAGCAGCAGTTTCTGGGATAAACAAACCTCTGGTAAGACGACCAGCATGGGCGGAACGGGGATGACGACAGCCCAAATGAAAACACTTTCGACATTTACCTCGGCGGGATGGGATTTTACCAATGAAACAGCCAATGGGACGAGTGATTATTGGCGAATGTGCGTGAATGGAGTAAATTATCCACAGTTGAACTGGGGATATGCTCAGTATGGCGATTTCGCTTGCCCTGATGGTGTCGGTATGGAGGACTTTACTTACTTTGTCCAGCGATGGCTGGAAAGTGATTGCACCTCTTCCAACAACGACTGCGGAGGAACAGATATGGACGCTTCAGGTACTGTTGATTTTAAGGATTTTGCGATTTTCGCCGAGAACTGGCTCAGCGGCGAGTAACTACGGTATAATATTAATTGTCTTTGGCTGGGGGGCAAAAGGCAGGAGAGCCAGTCAAAACTTTTAAGGGGTCTAACGTGAAAAAACTCATCTTATTGTTAGCTGGCATTATATTGATAAATCTTTCACCAGCACAGGCGGACCAAGTTCTTGTCGATTTAGCAAAAAAAGTAAAGCCCAGCGTTGTTCTTATAGAAACCTTCGACAAGAACGACAAGCCGATTGGCCAGGGCAGCGGTTTTTTTGTAAACAATAAAGGTCATATCGTTACAAACCATCACGTTCTCGAAGGTGCTTATCACGCCACAGTTAAAACTTCGTCCGGTATGGAATATCCAGTTGAAGGAATCATTGCCAAAAACATCGAAGCCGATATTGTCAAGCTCGTCGTGAACATACCGGATGCCAATATAACCTTTTTAAATCTCAGCGAGAATGTGCCATCTGAAGGTGAGGACATTGTTGTTATAGGCAATCCCCTCGGCCTCGAATCAACTGTATCAGCCGGCATTGTATCGGCAGTTCGAGATATTCCAGGCTTTGGCAAAATATTTCAGATAACCGCTCCTGTCTTGCCCGGTTCAATCGGTAGCCCTGTTGTGAATATGAAAGGTGAGGTGATTGGCATTGCGACCCTTGTCGTTACAAAAGGCCAGAATCTCAATTTTGCGATTCCCAGCGACAAAATCATCGCTCTCAAAGAAACCTCTCAAACCCCTATATTTAATGCGCTGGCCGTTGATTTAAACGATGCTCAATTATTTTATCAAAAAGGATTAAAGGAATTGTGGCAGGAAAACTGGTCTGCTGCACTTACCTGTTTTCAAAAGGTGATAGGAAAGAACCCGCAAGATTCCAATACGTGGTTTCAGGTTGGTTATTGTTACGACAAACTTGGCCGCTACCAAGATGCGATGGAATCCTATAAGCAGGCCATTAGAATCAATCCGGATTATGCCGATGCATACTATAATCTTGGCATTGTATACGGCAATCTTGGACGTTATCAGGACGAGATGGAATCCTATAAGCAGGCCATAAGAATCAAGCCGGATTTAGCCGATGTACACTATAATCTTGGCATTGCCTACATCAACCTTCGCCGCTATCAGGATGCGATAGAATCCTATAAGCAGGCCATTAGAATCAAGCCGGACTATGCTAAGGCACACTATGGTCTTGGCGTTGCTTATTTAATAGTTAGCGACAAGGGTTCAGCCCTCGAAGAATACAAAATCTTAAAAACCTTGGATACCGAACTGGCAAACAAATTGTTTAAATTGATTCATAAGTAGGAAACCCCGAACCCGCCACGCTTTTGCTGCTCGGCCTCGGTGCTGTTATAGCGGCCAGAAGGCGGTAACACCTCTTTTTTCCCCTTGCCTGTCACCGGCAAAAGGGTATAATGTTACTCGCCTTTGGCTGGGGGGCAAAAGGCAAAGAAGATGGAGAAGAGTATGAGAGTAGAAAAACACCTGTCTTGGTCGATACCCGCAAATAAACATCCGTGCGCACACGCTGCGATAAAACCCTTATGTTTTTTTGAGAAGGGGGAGAAAATGAAAATACAACATTCAATAATGCCCTGTGTTTTAGGCTTATTGGTTTTTTGCCTACCGGCATTTGCAGCGACGATACCTTACTCTACCGATTTTTCAACTGACCCCGGATGGATTACCGACCAGCCCGGTAATTTCTATTGGAATTCGGCAAATAAGACCTACTATGCCAGAACTGAGAACCTTTGTCCCGGTTATACGCCAAGCAGGTATTCTTATGAGCTGCTGCCCGAATCCGTGGGGAGCTTTAAACTACAATGGGATATACAGATAACCCAATGCGATGTGTCCGGAGGTCTTTCTTTTGGTATCTATGACAGCGAACTGCAAACTAATCCAGTTGGTAATACTTACCTGAGCGGCGGTCAAAGTATCCAAGCGAAGCTTCTTATTACAGACTTGTCAGAATATGGCGCCGGTCCGGGCTATGGTTTGAGTGTTTATGCTAATGGGGCCAGCGGCTGTGGAGGTGAGGCATACTATAACTTTCTTAACCCGTTGTGGAATTTTAATACTTGGTACACTTGCTATCTCAACTACGACGCTGCGACAGACATAGTTGACTTCGCCTTTAATGCTCGCGGCAGCAGTACCAGTATTTGGACCTATTCCTTTACCATGCCTGGGGACGGATTCACAAATGACCTCAGGTACCTCGGCATCTCCAATAGTGGTGTTGGCGACGGCGGGAATTACTACGGTCTGAGCTCATCGGCAACAACGGAAGGTTATATCGATAATGTGGTACTGACCCCCGAGCCCGCCACGCTTTTGCTGCTCGGCCTCGGTGGTCTTATGCTGAGAAGGAAACGCAGTTGAGACATCCTATAGAATCTTGTAGAACCGCTGTAGGATAGGTCTTGGGACTGTAGAATCGATGAACTCGGCTCAAGGTGAGCCATAAGACCTCTTTTTGGAAATTGACCTTAAATCTGACCTAAACAACGCATCTATTTATGCTCGTACCATAAAAAAATCATCCGATGCCAAGTTTTTGGTAAAGCTGACCTTAAAGCAGCTTATTTTGCTGAAATTGGTCGACATCCTTTTGGCTCCTCGATATGATTCCTATGTCGGGAACGTATAGGTGGCTTTTGAAGTCATATAGGAGGGCTATGGGATGAATACTTTTACAGTACGGGTTGCAAGCCCGTCGTCCCGATTAAATAATCTGTTCTGTTAAGTATATTATATTACGGGGGCATAAATACTGGCAAGATTGCTTTATAAAACCCCCTTTGATTGTTTTTAGCGAAAAGCATATTATCAGTAAACAAAGGTCTACTTTTTTTAGGAGAATAAAAATGAAAAAGTGTATTGGATTTGTTTTGAATAATTGGGCGAAACTTTGGACGCTGTTGCTGTTGACAGTGCTGGTAATCAGTTTCGCCCAAACTATTCATAAAGGCAGTATTCGTGTAGATATAACTGATGTTCCATATTTAATAGGAAATTTTCATTAGGCAACAAAAATTCGATTGCAATCTTAATCCGGCTTGGGTGCGTTTATAGCAACCAGAAGGCACTAAACTTGTCCTCTTTTCCTTGCCTGTCCGGTCGTAAAGCGTAGAATGAAAATCGCCTTTGGCTGGGGGCAAAAGGCAAAGAGGGCTTGGTTGCATAGCCAAGTGTTTAATACGGGAAATATCATAAAAGAGGAGTTTCAGGAGTACACACTTATGAAACGCGTGATTTTTGTGCTTCTGGTGATTGCAATCGTCACATCCGCACAGGCCAAATACTCGGGCGGGACAGGCGACCCGAACAACCCATATCAAATCGCCACAAAAGCAGATTTACTGGCCTTGGCTGCCGATATTAACGATTACAGCAAATGCTTTATCCTGACGGCTGATATTGATATGGAAGGCCAGGCCTTTACGATGGCAATCATTGCCGCGAATACCACCTCAGGCAACAATTTTCAAGGATCGTTTTTTAATGGGACTTTTGACGGGAACGACCATAAGATTACTGATTTCACCATAAACGGTGGAAATAATAATTGTTTTCTTGGTTTATTCGGCATTATCTACTCCGGTGGCTTGATTAAAAATCTCGGTCTTGAGAACTTTTCTGTCAGCGGTCTTTCTGGTTCTTATTATGTTGGCGGTCTGGTGGGATACAACGACGGTAGTATCAGCAATTGCCATTCAACTGGTTCAGTCAGCGGTACTTCTTATGTCGGCGGTCTGGTGGGATTCAGCGTTTACGGCAGTATCAGCAATTGCTATTCGACGGGTGCGGTTAGCGGTTCTTTCGGTTCGTATTATGTCGGCGGGCTGGTGGGATACAACACCCTCGGCAATATCAGCAATTGCTATTCGACGGGATTGGTCAGCGGTTCTTCCGATGTCGGCGGGCTGGTGGGAAAGAAATCCAGCGGCACTATCAGCAGCAGTTATTTTCTTATAACCAGCGGGTCGAATAACGGGTATGGCACGCCGCTGACAGACACGCAAATGAAACAGCAAGGCAGTTTCGCAGGATGGGACTTTAGCGACGTCTGGCACATCTGTGAAACCGCCAATTACCCGAAACTTAAATGGCAGATAGTGCCCGGCGATTTTGTCTGTCCCGATGGGGTCAACTTTGCTGACTATTCGTTTTTTGCCGAACGCTGGCTGAATACGGACTGTGCAAGCAACAACAACTGCGACGGTGCCGACCTCGATTTGTCAGGCACGGTGGATATGGCCGATTTGGCGATAATGTGCGACAACTGGTTAAAGGGCTTTTAGCTTTTTATCCTTTGGCTCGGCCTCGGTGCGGCGATGGTGAGAAAACGCAGTTGAGACATCCTATATAATCTTGTAGAACCGCTGTAGGATAGGTCTTTGGACTGCAGAATCGACGAACTCGGCTTAGGGTGAGCCGTAGACCTCTTTTTGGAAATCGACCTTAAATCTGACCGAAACAGTGCATTTATTTATGCTGGTCAAGCCTTTGCTCTATTACGTCAATCCGTTTATCCCTATAAATCACCCCATCTATCGTCATCGAACCTGCCAAAATACCTCTTTTTTTCTCTTGCCAGACACCGGCACAATAGTACAATCAAAATCACCTTTTGCTGGGGGCAAAAGGCAAAGAAGGGCTTGGTTGTGTAGCCCAGTGCTTAATATGGAAAATCCTGAATAAACATGAAGCAACTAATTAAGGAGAAAGAGAATGAAAAGATTATTGGCAGGTTTAGTGGTGTTGGCGATGTTTGCCTTGCGTACGCTCTCGTATGGGGCCATCAATAGCGGGCACTATGTCCTCGTCTACACAAGTACCATTACAGCAGCACAGACGGTTTTTGACGCCAACAACCCGGTTAATTTGTTATCTGACTCGTTTCTAGGTTATTTGGCAGTGGACGTCTGTGATACTACCGACGCCAATAACGGACTGGTGTTTGATTCGGAGGCGGTGATTTATAATCAAAAAGATAAGATCTACAAATTGATCCCGAACGCGATTAGCGTCAGCCCGCATGATCCGCGCTATATTGAGATGTTTTCCTTCACGGATTTCGATTTCGGGTTTGACGTGGTCGGCAAAGGTAAGGCAACGAACGTTTACGAACCTAACAAGCATGACCCCAATACTTTGGTGACAAAGTATGTTCCCACAAGTATGAAAGGCGAAGGGTGGTTCGATGAACTTACCCTTAACGTTAGTAACATATTCCTTTCAGGAACGGCAACGGTTTCACTGACATTAGACTCCAAGCTAACGGCGAGTGCTAATAGCAACGGAAATAACGTTGACGAGGTCACAAATGCCATTGTGACTCAATTGACTCTTAAAGATCCGAATAGCTGGATTAACTGGGCAAGTCAGTCCTACGGGTTAATCGATGCAAGCGACATCGCTGCTATATTAGGCCAGATGAGTGCTGGGAGCATCGACGGCTCTGACGGCAATGAATTCTGGCCCGGCACTTGGTTTATTTACAGAACCAGTGAATATAGGTACGGCAAAATGATTGTTCAGGCCTACGACAAAGCCCAAAATAATGAGCTTACCCTCGGTTGGACAACTTACAACTCCGACGGCTCAATTTATTCCAGTGGCACAGGACTGGTTATTGATGGAACATATCTTTGTGACCTTGATGAGGGACAAGAGACTTTTACCAGCGCGGATTTCTGGTGGTCAATAGACTCATCGACTGCCCGCTCCCTAGTGCCAGAGAATAATGCCTTATTCGAATTGATGTATCGGGCGAAGTAGTCTTAATAACGATAAAAACAGGCCCGTCCTGCCAATATATCGCAGGACGGGCCTGTGTCATTTCGTATTATAAATCCGAATCTACTCTTATCTCATTCGCAACCCCGTACTATACAAAAATTCATCCGATGCTGCTATGAGGGCAGCCGTCAACGGTTATTATTTAACGCATTTATGCTCGTACTATAAAAAACTCATCCGACGCTAAGAAGAAATCGGAAGAATAAAGATAGTGGTAAAAATGAAAGAGATTAGTAAAATCGTTCTTGTATTCACAAAATCACTCTTTTTTCTTTTTGCTGATAGAAAAGGCGTTACCGAGATATTTACCTACGCCGTAATAGGTACGATTTGCAGGATTGAAAATTAAAGGTTTTATTTTCTCAATATCAGGAAATCCTTCTTTTGCCAACACTGTTTCGTCTGCTTTTATATCCTTAATTTCACCAATAAATTGTGTATGTAAGCCTATTTTAACTGTCTGAAGCAGCGTACATTCCAAAATAAAAGGAAACTCTTTAACATAGGGAGCATCTACAAGGTCGCTTTTTACGGGTGTAAGGCCGGCAGCAGAAAATTTATCCTCCGTTCTCCCAGACACCATACCAAAATAGTCAGCTTCTTTTATATATTTTTCTGATGGGATGCTTATAGTAAAAGCCCTTCGTTCCAAAATGCTGCCGAAAGTATATGTAGCTTCTCGTAGAGCAATACAAACACAAGGCGGGTCAGAACAGCATATTGCTCCCCATGCAACAGCCATAGCATTTGGTTTGCCTAATTTATCATAAGTTCCGACTATAAAAACCGGAGTCGGGAAAACAATAGTCTTTGCACCAATAGACTTTTTCACTGCCCTTCCTTTTCTATCATACAACTTCAACTAAAAATCATATGCAAATTATACAAGAGATTCGTGAATATTACAACTTCTCATAATATTTCATGTGCAAATGACTGTTTTGATGCGTATTGTCCCTCCCAAAAATTACATCCCGTACTATAAAACTCTTCCGAAGCTAAGTTTTTGGTAAACCCCATCTTACAAGCAGCTTATTTTGCTGAAATTGGTCGTTTTTCCTTTGGTTCTGCGATATAATTCCTATGTCAGGAGCGTTTTGGCGGTCTTTTGAAGCCATACAGAAGAGCGGCCTGATAAGTCTGAAACCCTCTCACAACAACTGGTGCAAAAAAAGGGGCAGATCAACAGAGAAGAAAATAAATAATGAGAAAAGCAAAATATGAATGATAAAATTAAAATTATTGAACTGGATTTCGTCAACGCCTTTCTGGTTAAGGCAAAAGATGGCTTTGTCTTGATTGATACAGGTATGCCTCAGCACTGGGAAAGATTGGAGGCGGAATTAATAACCACGGGTTGCCTTCCTTCTAAATTGAAGCTCATCATTATCACTCATGGAGATCGCGATCATATAGGTAATTGTGCGAAATTTCAGGAAAAATATAAAGCTAAGATAGCAATGCACGAGGCCGATGCTTTTATGGCAGAAGACGGTGTATTCCTGAAGCGTAAAGTAAGAACCTTAGCCGGCAGAATTCTCATTCTACTTTCTAAATTACGAGGACAAAAGATAAGTTTACAGAAGTTTAAACCCGATATTTTATTACGGGATGGACAAAGTTTAGAAGAATACGGCTTTAATGCGAAAATTATTCATTTGCCGGGCCATACAAAAGGCTCTATCGGAATTTTAACCGAAGAAGGTGATTTGTTTGCTGGAGATACATTGGTTAACTCAAAAAAGCCCGATATTGCAATATTTGTTGATAATTTTCAGGAACTTAAAAATAGTATTGAGAAATTGAAGAAGTTGAACATTAAAAAGGTTTATCCTGGTCACGGAAAAATATTTTTGTTCTCTGATTTAAACATAAAAATATGAATGAGACACCGCGGGTTTCAGCGTGGCGGGCTTTTGAAATCGTACAGGAGGGCGGCCTGATGGATGGGATGAATGTTGTTATGATACGCTATCCTACGAAAGGAGAACAATACAATGATGTTTAGATTGTTGGCCCGTCCGATTGGATTGCTATTAATGCTCTTACCGGCATCAGCATTCGCCGAGGTTACCCCTTATCCTCCTTACCCAGGCGCAGTGCCGAGTGAATCCTACAAAGTGACGGTGAACGGTCAGCCGGTGTTCGTGCATCGTTTTCTCACTTTCGATCAGTTCAACTGGATGGACTATGCCAGTTTCGCCATGACCGGAAAGGTCCACGTTGAGATAACCCACCTCATCAGCGAGAGGAAAGTACTTACCTGCTACGTTAGGCCGCTCGCCTATGGCATCAAGTCACAAATCAACGGCAATACGGTCAGTTTCGACTTGGATCAGCCGCGTTATCTGGTCCTGTTTTTCAACGACGAGCCAATGTTCTACAGCACCGGATTGATGTTGTTTGCCGAACCACCTGAAAAAAATCCTCCCAAGCTCGGCGACCCGAACGTTGTAAACATCCTGGACTACAAAGTGGACAGCACCGGCAAAACACTCGAAACAGTCAAAATCAATCAGGCCATCAGCGACGTCTCTGCCCGACCCGGTGGCGGCGTGCTCTTTTTCCCACCGGGCATCTACCTGACGGGCACCTTGTTCGTGAAGAGCAACGTCCACCTTTATGTTGACGCCGGCGCTCTCATTCGCGGCTCGCCCAAGAATGCAGATTACACATCGCTGCCCGCGTCGGCTGGGGAAAGACAGCTTCGAGCTTTCTTCATCTTCAACAATGTCGAAAACGCCGGCCTGATGGGACGAGGCACCATAGACATGCAGGGCTACCCGTGGTTGTGGCACGATTTCCAGCCCGATACTTTAGACACAAACGCCCGCTCGGAAGACGGGAAAGTCAACGACCCTCATGGCAACGGTGTCAGGGGGTACGTGATCTATAACAGCCGCAACATTACTTTCCAGGACCTGGTGCTCCGCCGATGCGCCTATTGGACGGTGCACGTCATCGGCAGCGAGAATTTCACCTCCCGCAACATCAAAATTGTCAACCGCAAGCAGCAGTACCATGACGATGCTTACGACTTTAGCTCCAGCCGGCATATCCTGATAGAAAACGGGTTCGCAATGACCATGGACGACACGTGGGCTTTTTATGGTGGCAGAGGCACTTGGACAAATCCGCCCCAGGGCATTGAGGATTTCGTCGTAAAAGGATTTGTCAATTACTCCTACACCTCCTCTCTGGTTCTCGGGTACGGCGGTGCACCGCCCGTCAAGCACCTGCGTCTGGAGGATGCGCAATTCATTGCCAACCACAACAAGTTTGCTATCTGGATTCAATTGACGCCCGCGTATTTCACCGGACGTGGCTATTCCTCGGGCGCCAGGTTCAGCCCAAATGCCGCTTTGGACGATTTCCGATTCATCAATTGCTCGTTCGAAAATGACGGTGGGCACATTTACATTGACGGCGGCGACTTGCCCCTGACGAACTTTGTTTTCGAGAACTGCGTTTTTTACAAGACGACCAAGCCAAGCTTGATGATGGGGAAAAACGTCGCTCCGGTTGTGTTCAAAAATGTCAAGATAGACGGCGCAGTGATCCTAAATGCCGAACAGTTGAAGCGGGCAGGTTTCGATCTCTCCGTCCCTGTCAAATTTGAACCGTGAGGCGTACTATAAAAAAACTCATCCGATGCTAGGTTTTGGGGAAAGCTGACCTTAAGCTTAATATATTGAAATTGGTCGCCTTTACTACAGTTCTGCAATATAATTCCTATGTCCTGAGCGTATTAGTCATACAGAAGGCCTGATGTATGGGATGAGTCCTAAAAAGGGAACCATAGATGCACAGTAATAATTCACTGCTATATCGTCATCGAAAACTAATCTTGGTCATTTTCATTCTTATGTGGATAGGAGCGTTTACTGCTACCCATGTTCCATATAACACAATTCCAAGGGTGTTTCGTGACTTAGGACATTTTACTCTGCACGTATTGGGCTTTTTGGGATTGAGCAGTTGGTTCATCTTAACTTTAGCAGCATTCAATTTCAGCCCACTACGCCGCATCGTGGTGGTGCTGCTGATTATGACGATTTATGGTGCTATAGATGAATACACGCAGCAGTTTTTTGGTCGCAACACAAGTTTCACAGAATGGCTTATCGATACAGGTGCTACCATTGTTGCATTGGTAATATGGGAAAACATTTTTTGGCTTACAAAAAGGGTGTACAGCCACAAAGTTCCAATAGAGGGTAAACACAGCTATACTTCCTATGTCGGGAGCGTCTGGTGGGTTTTTGAAATTATACAGAAGGGCGGCCTAATGGTTGAGATGAATATTTTACAGTACGGGGAAACAGTGATAAGATGTTCAGATTGAAGTAAGAATAGGGAGTTATATTATGACATTTAACAAAATTGTATTTACTTTGATTATCATAATTTCTTTTGCTATTGTGGGAAGTACAGTCGGTACTGCACTAGCTAAACTATTTGAACTTCGGTGGGGCTGGTTGTCTGTTGGTTTAGGTGTTTTTATGACGGGAATAGGTAGTCTATTATCAAATTATCTCTTGTTCAGATAATTTGACACGCTGGATTAGAAATGCGTTCATAGGCCACACCTTCTGCTGCCGAATTCACTTTTTCAGTTTGTTCAATTTATTTCTTATTGTGTCCGCGTCGGCAGATAGCTTTATACCTTTGTAGGTTTCAATGGACTTCTCGTAATAAGCCACAGCTTGTTCAGTCTGACCCTGAGAGACCTTTAAGTCGCCAATAAGGTCCTGCGTCTGAGCGAGGCGAAATTTAGCATTGCTTTCAGTAAGCAAAAACTCGGCCTGCTTAAATGATGTTTCCGCCTGAGCATAATGTTTTTGAAGGTAGTATGTCCTTCCAATCTCCATCTGGGTGATTCCGATGCCTTCTGTCGATGCAGACTTGGTATAACAGAAACAGGCCTTGTTAAGGGCTTCTATTGCCTCATCGTACTTCTTGCGTTTCTGGTAAACAAGAGCCAGATTGAAGCTGCAGTTGCCCTGTCCGTGCCAGTTATTTGAGTTTGCGTAGTGCTGGGATGACAATCTGAAATTTTCTTCTGCCTTGATGTCATTGTTTTCTGCGGAGTAAACGTTTCCTAACAGCTTGAGACAATCCGCTAATCCTGTTTCATCATTAATATCTTTAAATATCTCTATCGAATGAGCTGCCGCCTGTTTTGCTTCGGAGATTTTTGCCAGACGATAATAAACTTCACCTGCATCAAAACATGCCCTTGCCTCTAACAGCTTGTCCTGAGGTTCTTTACAAAGTCCCAGCAACTCTGTGTAGGCCGCCAGACTTTTATTGAAATCTCCATAGCGATAAGAGGTATTGCCCAGAAATGACAAACCCTCTTTCAACAGGTTCGGTTCATTTTCCTTTTTTGCGGCCGATACCATTTTATCCAGAATTTCTATGCATCCGGGCAAATTGTTCTTTTCGTCGGCAATGGCCGCCAGGAGATATAATATCTCGGCTCTGTTCATGTCGTGAATGCTCGCCGTCTTCAGGCCGTATTCGCAGTAATCTTGGGCGCTGCCGATGTTCTTGAATTGGGATAATTGTATCGAGGCCAGCATCATAGAGTAGGATATTGCTTCCGTTGGAGGTAATTGGCCTAATTCCGTGCAAACATCCCCGCAGGGCATCTGGAGATATTTATGAATCTTTTGCTGGTCGGGGACAAAGCCCGTATATCCGGCCGCGAATAAACAGGCGGAGAACAACATTGAAAATACAACGGCCCATAAGAGGCCTTTTGGAGCTGTTGGCATGTATTTCATCTCCTGTCTAAATTCTGCGGTCTTAGCTCTAAGTTTTTCCCAGTTTCTCTTAAATTTTATCTTAACAGGACTAAAGCACAAGGATTTTGCTGTTTTATTTGTCGGCTCGAAACCTGTCGGCGATAGCAGCCAAAAGGCGGTAAACCTATTTGTTTTCTCCTTGCCTGTCTGACTGTAAGGCATATAATGAAAATCACCTTTGGCTGGGGGCAAAAGACAAAACGGCTTGATATGATAAGGCCCGATTAAATGGAATTTCATCAGGAGGACAATGCAATGCGAATAATCGCAAAAAGCAAAAGGTATTTTTTCGTCACAGTTGTTTTGTTCTGTTTTTTCCTTCTCACTTTTGTTTTCCCTCTACCGTTATATGCCGTCGGAGAAGTTACGGCGTGGGGATACAACTATTACGGTCAATGCAATGTGCCCTTGCCCAATACGGATTTTACGGCCATCGCGGCTGGCTGGGCTCACTCGCTATGCCTCAAAACCGACGGCTCAATTGTGGCCTGGGGGGGATACGACTTTAGCGGCGAATGCGATGTGCCGTCGCCCAACACGGGTTTTACGGCCATCGTGGCGGGTTTGAATCACTCGCTTGGCTTGAAGACAGACAGCTCGATTGTGGCATGGGGATACGACTATTACGGTCAATGCGATGTGCCGTCGCCCAATACGGGTTTTAAGGCCATCGCGGCCGGCGGGTATCACTCGCTTGGCTTGAAGACAGACGGCTCGATTGTGGCATGGGGAGACAACGGT
This sequence comes from Sedimentisphaerales bacterium, assembly GCA_050012515.1. Lineage (GTDB taxonomy): Bacteria > Planctomycetota > Phycisphaerae > Sedimentisphaerales > Anaerobacaceae > Fen-1362. The sequence continues at coordinate 95,210 of JBEKHA010000004.1, forward strand.
AACGGTCAAAGCAATGTGCCGTCGCCCAATACTGGTTTTACGGCCATCGCGGCCGGCTGGTATTACTCGCTTGGCTTGAAGACAGACGGCTCGATTGTGGCATGGGGAGACGACACTTACGGTCAATGTGATGTGCCGTCGCCCAATACGGGTTTTACAGCTATCGCGGCTGGCATGTTGCATTCGCTTGGTCTAAAAGCAGATGGCTCAATTGTGGCCTGGGGAAACGATGAGCAAAGTGAATGCGATGTGCCCTTGCCCAATACGGATTTTACGGCCATCGCGGCTGGCGAGTTGCACTCGCTTGGCCTTAAACAAAACAGCTCGATTGTGGCATGGGGATACAACGTGGATGGTGAATGCGATGTGCCGTCGCCCAACACGGGTTTTACGGCCATCGCGGCCGGCAGTTTTCATTCGCTTGGCTTGAAAGGTTGCCTGTATAATCTGGCCGGCGATTTGAACAATGACTGCAAGGTCGATATGATGGATTTCGCGACGATGGCAAACAACTGGCTTGTGGACTGTTCTGTTGAGCCGTCCAATCCCGCCTGCGTACACAAATAGAAATCGAATATAGAACGATTTCCGAACCCGCCACGCTTTTGCTGCTCGGCCTCGGTGCGGTGATAGCAGCCAGAAGGCGGTAAATCTATCTGTTTTCTCCTTGCTTGTTCGGCTGTAAAGCGTATAATGAAAATCGCCTTTGCAGGGTGGGGCAAAAGGCAAAGAGGAGAAGAAAATGAAAACGGGAACAACATTTATCGTTTTCCTTACAACCATACTAACCCTTGCGGCTGGCAGTGCCTTAGCGTATAGCGGCGGCAGCGGTACAACAGGTGACCCGTACCAAATCGCCACAAAAGCAGATTTGTTGGCTTTGGCTGCCAATACAGGTGATTACAACAATTGCTTTATCCTGACGGCGGATATTGATATGGGAGGGCAGGTCTTTACAACGGCGATCATTGCGGCAAATACCAGTTCGAGCACTGGCTTTCAAGGGACCACCTTTACGGGAACATTTGACGGCAACGGGCATAAAATCACTGGTTTTACCATCAATGGCGGAAATAATTCCTACATCGGTTTATTTGGCACTAACTCCGGCTCGGTTAAAAATCTCGGTCTTGAGGACTTTGTTGTAGTCAGCGGTTATTTTTATGTCGGCGGTTTGGTGGGGGAGAACTGGGGCAGTATCAGCAACTGCTATTCGACGGGTACGGTCAGCGGTGGTTCTGGTTCTGAAGGTGTCGGCGGTCTAGTGGGATCTAACTACGGCAATGTCAGCAATTGCTATTCGACGGGTAAGGTTAGTGGTCTTTCGGGTGTGGGCGGTCTGGTGGGAGAGAACTTAGAAGGCAATGTCAGCAATTGCTATTCGACGGGTAAGGTTAGTGGTTTTTCGGATGTGGGTGGTCTGGTGGGATTGAGCTTTTCCGGCAGTATCAGCAATTGCTATTCGATGGGTTCGGTTAGCGGCACTTATTCTGTCGGCGGTCTAGTGGGAGAGAACGAAACTAAATCTGCCCCGATCCCGCTGGATGGCATCGGCGCACCCGATGAATTTGTCGGCGGCAGTATCAGCAACTGTTATTCAACAGGTACGGTCAGCGGTTCTTCTAATGTCGGCGGGCTGGTGGGAGGGAACAATGGAGGTAGTATTGTTAGCAGTTTCTGGGATATAAACACCTCCGGCCTGACGACCAGCGCCGGAGGAACAGGTGAGACAACGGCTCAAATGAAAACAGAAAGCACGTTTACGTCGGCGGGCTGGGATTTTACGACTATATGGCGGATTAGATGTGAAGGAATGAATTATCCTAAACTGAATTGGCAAGTGATTCCCACGGCAGATTGGGTTTGTCCGGACGGCGTGGATTTTGCCGATTTTGCATACTTTGCCGAGTGGTGGCGTACAATCGGGTGCAATTCATCCAATAACTTCTGCGGCGGCACGGATATGGATTACTCCGGCACTGTCGATATACAGGACCTTGCGATTTTCGCCGAGAACTGGCTCAGCGGCGAGTAACTACGGTATAATATTAGTCGCCTTTGGCTGGGGGGCAAAAGGCAATAGAAGGAGAGTAGGAATGACCGGAGAAGGGTCAAGGTTCATTATTTTCAATCAGCCGGAGTTGGTGCACGCAGCTCGCTCCATACATATCAACCACTTTTTTAAAGGGGGAAGAAAATGAAAAAGTTAATTACAATTTACCACCGGGCCAGTGTCCTGCTCGACGCCCCCGGCACAGCGATAAGGAGAATATCATGAAGATGAATCGAGCAATCATGGCAATGGCTCTTATTTGTTTGCTTACGTATGTACACCACGTTAACGCCAGTACGGTGGTGGTATGGGGATATGACGCAGGGATGGTTTCCAACGCCCCCAAGGGGACGGGGTTCACCGCTATTGCGAGCGAAAGCGTAGATGGTTATGCCCTTACGCCAGAACCGGCAACGCTTTTGTTGCTTGGCCTGGGTGGATTGGCAGTGATAAGGAAACGCAGTTAAGGCGGTCCATAGAATCTTGTAGAACCTCTGTAGGATAGGTCTTTGGACTTTAGAATCGACGAACTCGGCTTAGGGTGAACCATAGGGCATCTTTTCACGAAGCGGCATCAGAGTATCGCCAAATCCCCCTTTTTATCGTGTTCGAAAACTCAACCTCCCAATTACCCACCCAATCTTTTGCACAATCATCTTATATTTAGATTTTAATTAAACATCACGGCTACGGCACGGCCTTTGGCTCGTCGCCCGGAAGCAATTGCTGACCTGTTTTGCGTTTCCTGCGTGACACAAGCCAAACACCTAAAAAAGCGCATCCCGATAAAAATACCATGGAAAGAAAATATCTTATACTTAGGCGTATTAGTACAGCGTTTTTATAATCATGTGGAATATTCGGAATGCCTTTCAAGAAATAAATGATGATGATAATCGTTACTAACAACAGCGCAAGTATTGTCGTGACCATCCGATTATTTTTCATTACAAAGCCTATTAATACGCCCATCAAAAGACCTGAAACTCCGACATTTATCACGTCGGCCGCTTCCGTCCCGTAAATAATAAGCAATGCCCTTGCGTGACTATGAGTTACCCCTGCCGTATCAATTGCAAGTATCGGTTGTAACAGGAGAACCAAAGACAATGGGAGAAATATATACGCACACAATAACGAGGCGAATATCGCAACAACAACTATTTTCGTTATACGCCTGGCCTTCAACGATAACATTTCTCGCCTCTAATAAGCAGTTCCCTTTATTTTGTTAATGTTATTTCCTGCCCGCCTCTGCGAGAAAACATTCCGCGCACAAAACCTTGTCCATTTCTCCTTTAATCAACAGGTTTGACGGAATAAACTTATGGCAGCAGGAACATTCTCCCTTCTCAACCTGTGATACGGATTTCGGTACGAATCCTGCAAATTCTTTGTGTATTACTACTGTTCCAGCAATAAAGTCGTGCAGCGCCCGTTTTCTCTTGTTTAATAAAAGAACGACAACTTCGCTCCAAACCCAGACGTTCTGAGCAATTGTGACTATGTAAAACCAGGATGGATAATACGATTGGAGTAACCGTCTTTGTTTAATGAATGCGGCTGCTGAATACTGTTCGCCATTAATTTGCGTCAGAGCCCAAATCTGAATACATAATATCAGCAATGCGAATCCTATATCAACCGAAGACCGCTTCCACGCTTCCGGCCAACCAACTTTCGTCCCGTCTGGTTTTGCGACTCTTATCCCGACGGCCAGTTTGCCGAGAGTGCCGCCAAAGCGAGCATTGAAGTAAACATGGTACATTGAAAACAATGCTGCTGATGGAATTGTAATAAGAATCGCAACGTTCTTGTCTAAGCTCTCAAGCCAGTTGAAAAGAAATATAAAAGGAAACAGTACAAAGAAATCTACCCATACGGAACAAAAACGGGGCCAAAATCCCGCATATACCCGCTTCCCATCATCAGATACTATTGGTAAAAATTCCATTATTCTCTCCTTAACCAGCAATAATTATCTGGGATTTATCATATTAAACGCTCGGCTGCGCAACCAAGCCTCTCAATGCCACAATAATATCAAAATCTTCCTCGAATTGCATCCAGTTAGGCACTATTTTGGCTCAGGTGCATCAAAATTCCTTTAAAAAGTCAGTCAAGTTGATATAATCGCATTTGATACTCATACAATTAATGCAAGGAGCACAAATATGGCTACAGTTCTTATTGTTTACCATTCGCAAAGTGGCAACACCAAGGCGGCAGCCGAGGCTGTGGCCAAAGGTTCAAAACAATTCAGAGGAACCAAAGTTATAATCAAGGAAGCATTAAATGCGACGAAAGATGATTTACTTTCCTGCAATGCTGTTGCCGTAGGAACGCCAGATTATTTCAGTTACATGGCAGGCGGCTTAAAGGACTTCTTTGACAGGACATTTTATCCAACCCAGGGTCCTGTGACAGATAAACCCTGCGGAATCTTTGTTACACATGGAGGAGGTGGCAAAGCTGTTGAAAGCGTAAAAAATATCTGCAAGACCTTTAAGTTCAAGATTATAGGAGAGCCTGTTCTTGTAAAAGGCCATCCTGATGAAAAAGCAACACAGGCCCTTACAGACTTAGGCAAACTTCTGGCTGAGTCTGCGAAATAATGGTGTCTTTCCCCCAAACGAAGTTAATCCGAACCATATAATCCTGTAGAACCGCTGTAGGATAGGTCTTTGGACTGTAGAATCGATGAACTCGGCTCAAGGTGAGCCATAGACCTCTTTTTGGAAATCGACCTTAAATCTGACCGAAACAACGCATTTATTTTGTAGTACGAGATACGATGTTTCCTAGCTATCCCACCTCCTGACAATTCGGAGTGTTGACTTGGCGGCAAAATATATTGATAATTGGAATAAACATGCTGAGCATTCCGAACTTTATGTAGGGAGATGAATAGTGGCTAATAATAAAAAACTGGGGGCTTTGAGCGACCAATGAAAACAAAGGTTTTACTAATCTCTTCAAGTCCGCATACGGAAAAAAGCAGGACCTTTTCTTTGGCCAAGGATGTCTTAAAAGGTCTTTCGCAGGAAGGGGCTGATATTGAAACTATCCATTTACATGATTTCAGGGTGTTTTTCTGCAAGCATTGTGAGCAGTGTCATAAGAATATCCTGCATTGCCCCTTGTCGGATGATGTGCACGTAATCCTTAAGAAGATGCTTGAAGCAGACGGGATTATTTTGGCCTCACCCAACTATATAAATCAGGTGACCGCTTCGATGAAGGCACTATTTGACCGTTCGACTCATTTTATCCACTGTAAGAGTCTATTAGGTAAATACGTCGCTGGGGTTGTTTCTTCGGGAAGCGGACAGGATAAGGAGGTTCTGGGTTATATCGAGTATTATGGGCATACCTGCGGAGCCCAGTATTCAGGAGGGGTATCCTGTGCTGCACAATCGGTCGGGGAAAAGAAAGAGGAAGCCATTAAACTGGGCAGGAAACTTGTCGTGGATATACAAGAAAAAAAGAGTTATCCGGAGCAGCTAGAACTTATTGCGAAAGGCAAGCAGCATTTCAAACGAATAATCGAGGCAAGAAAAAAAGAGTGGGCAGGAGAATACCAGTATTGGCAAGATAAAGGCTGGTTATAAAAACTGTTTGACGTATCAACAGCAATGACACAGGTTAGGAGATTGCTATGAGAAGTTACTGGAGGCAGGCGCTCTAACTAAATCCGAGGCAATGCCGAAGATAATTAACGCTTATAAAACCATTGTGGAAAAATATCCAAATTGCCGTAAGGCCAAAGGCACAATTTTAAAACTGGAAGGCCTTGGTTATCAGGTCCCGGAAAAGAAATAATGAAATCCTAAATATCAAAAAGGTTTAGAGGAGATTGAAAATGATTTCACGAAGATTCAGGCCGCTCCTTGTAATAATTGCGATAGTTTGTTTCCTGTCGAGTCCTAACATCTGTTTTAGCGACGATCCAGGAGATGGAACAATTTCGTCGCAGCCACCTCCTTGTACATCTCGCAGCTACGGGAGCATAAGAGGTTGTTACATTCAACCGAATTTTGCTTCTGTCATTGTGTATTCCAATGGAAGTTGGGCTCCCTCTCAAAGGTTCAAATATTATCCTAAAGCAGGTTCCTGTCCCGGCGAGGTCGCTCATGAATATACTATTTTCAATCTGAGTCCGGGGACTTACGACTTTTACGCACATGCGGCCGGCTATCTACGAAAAGTTTACAGAAACATAACGATACCGTGCACTCTTGATATTACTCTGGAGCCGGAAGCGAAAATTTCAGGAACGGTCACAGTCGACGGCAACGCTGCTGAGAGGGTTGATGTATCAGCGTATGATAGCACAAACACACCCTGTGGCATCGGAGGAATAACGGACGCAAATGGCTCATATACTATCACTGGAATGCCGGCGGGAACATATTCCGTTAAAGCAATTAATCCCGGGTATGATTTTACATCGTGTCAGGGGGTCGTGACTGTAGGGGGCCAGACAACATCAGGTATAAACTTGACCGGCACACCTGAGCCCCCATTACCCACCGGCGTATTATCAGGAACAGTATCGATAGTATCCGTTGGTACCGGTATAGGAGGCGCGTTTGTCACCGTTTACGACAACGAAAACAATCCAACCAATAGCGCCACCACGGATGCCAATGGGTATTATCAGGTGCAGTATCTCGCAGGTGGAACTTATACTGTGAAGGTTGACTATGGATATTTTGACATAGTTCAAGTCCAGAACGTGGTTGTAACAAATGGCCAGACAACAACTCAGAACCTTTCTGTTTCAATATATTCCTATGTCAGGAGCGTTTTGGGGGTCTTTTGAAGTCGTACAGGAAAGCGGCCTGATGGGTGAGATGAATATTTTACAGTACGGCTTGACGTGAAGGGTATTAGATGGATAATTAAGGAGTTGCAGCAACTTCTTATACAGAAAGAGACAGTCTGCGTTTCCCGTTTTATACAGACTGTATAATCATTAATTGGACAAGAAAAGGAGAATCTAAAATGAGGTTTAAGCTATGTCTCTGTATAGTTGGTGTGTTCTTGAGTGCCTCAGGATGTTCTAAGACTCCTAAAAGTAACCCTGCCGCTGAACAGGCTGCCATTGATGCAGCACAAAAGTGGCTAATTCTTGTTGATCTTGGACAGTACAGCGAGAGTTGGGAACAAGCTGCCGAGTATTTCAGGAATGCGATTTCTAAGGACAAATGGGAGAAAGCAATGATAGCTGCCAGAGTTCCCTTAGGCGCACAGATGTCCAGAGTAGTCAAGTCCAAGCAATACACAACTTCCGTCCCTGGCGCACCAGATGGCCAATACGTGATAATCCAATTCACAACCTCGTTCAAGAACAAAGGGTCTGCGACCGAAACCGTCACGCCAATGTTGGACAAGGACGGCAGTTGGAGAGTTTCTGGTTACTTCATCAAGTAGCTAAGTCGAAACGCAAAAAGAGTCGAGCATAGCTTAATTCTATTCCCGAACCCACCACGCTATTGCTGCTCGGCCTGGGTGCGATGATAGCGGCCAGAAGGCGGTAAATTACCTCGTATTTTCTCTTTACCGTCACCGGCAAAAGGGTATAATATTATTCGCCTTTGGCTGGGGGGCAAAAGGCAGAGAAGAATGGAGAAGGGTATGAGAGAAGAAACACGTCTATTCGGTACAATCAATATTAATAGTTATCTGCGCAATCGGTACGCTATAAATATCAACAATTTTTGAGAGGAGAGAAAATGAAACGACTTATTCTAGCTGTTTTGATAGCATTGGGTTGGCTATTTATCAACGAACCACTCAAAGCAGCGAATATCCTTTACTTCACCAGTGCTCCCGGCAGTTGGGTCGGACATGGGCAGACTGAAACGTTCACTTCCCCGACAACTGACTTCTCAGCGGTGTTTATAGAACCTTACGACAATGAAGTATCGCTTAGATTTATTGATGGCATTACCAACAGGTATTTTCTCGACCTGATTGGGCCTGCTCAAACGTTGCCGACCGTAGGATTCTATCCGAATGCAACCAGATATTCGGTAAGCAATCCAGGTGTAGGCCTTGATTTTTTGGGAAACGGGAGGGCCGACAATACGCTCACCGGCTACTTCAACGTTTTGCAGGCGGATTATGGCATCAGTGGAAACATTGTGTCATTCGCTGTCGATTTCACGCAATACGACGATAGCGTGACTGCTAATTGGGTGTCCGGGAGTTTTAGATATAACTCGGATATTCCTATTCCAGAACCCGCCACGCTTTTGCTGCTCGGCTTGGGTGGTCTCATGCTGAGAAGGAAACGCAGTTAAGGCGGTCCATAGAATCTTGTAGAACCGCTGTAGGATAGGTCTTTGGACTGAAGAATCGACGAACTCGGCTTAGGGTGAGCCATAGACCTCTTTTTGGGAATCGACCTAAAATCTGACCGAAACAACGCGTTTATTTATGCTCGTACTATAAAAAAAACTCATCCCATGCCAAGTATTTGGGAAAGCTTAACTTAAAGCGTCTTATTTTGCTGAAAATGGTTGGCTTCCCTTTGGTTCCTCGATATGATTCCTATGTCAGGAGCGTTTTGGCGGGCTATGGTTGTAGATTTGAAAGGCTCGGTTGCGTAGCCATGCGTTTAATATGGGAAATACCATAAAAAATAAGGAGATTTTTAACATAGGAGGAATTGTTATGTCCCAAAAAACACACCTACTGGCCGCTGGTTGTATTGTCTCGCTGGTTTTAGGCATTTACGCAGGATGGACCCAGGCAAAGAGTTTTACGCTTTCTGAAGAGCAGCTTTTGCTTTTGGACTGTGACGGAAAAGAATTTTTAGGCGACCATGATGTAGCCAAAATAATTGCGCAGCGTGACGTGCCTGGGCTCGGAGTCGAATTCGATTTGTATTTTCCGCCCGGTTGTAATTTTAAAACTGACACTGTTGAATATGTATCATCAATTACGGGGGGCGAAGGAAAACTTGTTGGCTTCAAGAATAAAGACTACGATAATTTCACCCTAAAATTCACTCTCTTGAAGGTAAATGATTCTAATATACCAATTAACTGGGGGCCATTAAAAGTAGGGACAGTTATAAATAGTGGCAATTCTTTCGTTTCGGGTGAATCCACATCCTTCGGCACAGTAAAATACGCCTCACTGAACACAATTTCGAAAACCGCCATGAAAAACGCGGATATAATCAATATCATCGGTTTTGCAGCAAACCTTCAAATGGCCAAGAACATTGATGCTAACAGTCCTCAAGGCCTTAAGATTACATTGCTCATCGAACCTGCGCCTGATGCAGAAATTCTTTCATTCAGCCCCCCCTCGGCTCCTCAATACGTTTCATCAGACGCCAAAGTCCTTCTGGTGCCCGATCAATATCCTAAAATTCAGGATGCCATCGACGCTGCTCAAAAAGGTAACGTTGTCAACATCAGGGCCGGTGATTATGAAGAATCACTGACTCTCAAAAGCGGTGTCAGTATTAAAGGGCTTGATGTAAACGGCGTTGTTATCCATTGCGATGTAATAGATGGCCCTGTGATGAAAGCTGAGGATTGCAATTTGTTGATAATCTCTGACCTGACTTTGAAACACACAGGGATGGAAAGAATGTCTGCTGATTTTGAAGGCCGGTTTCCCGTGTTGCTTATTAAATCAGGACAAATTACCGTAACCCGATGCAAAATACAAAACAGCGGTAAAAACGGTATCAGCATAACCGATTGGGACAGCACTATTAGCGAGTGTGATATTTCTGATAGCAAATTCAACGGTATCGTAATTAATGGTTTCGCACACGTTGCGATTAGAAACAACAATTGCTGCCGAAACGGCGGAAATGGCATTTGTTTCGCCGCCAATGCTTCGGGTGATCTTACCGGAAACACCTGCAATGAAAATGTTTACAATGGTATTTCTCTTAATAATGACCAGACCAACGTAAATCTATCTCAGAACACCTGCGCAAATAACAAAGGAAGTGGTATTTATTTTAGTCCAGGGGCAAAGGGAATTGCTATAGGTAATATATGCCGGGCAAATACCAATAACGGAATAACCGTTACAGGCAACGGAACAAACCCAATACTCGAAAAAAATGAGGCAAATGACAATAATGGATGCGGCATATATTTCGGTGACAGGACAGGCGGTGAAGCCCTTAACAATATATGCAGTGGAAATCAATGGCACGGTATTAGCATTGCCGACAGCTGGGCAAAATCACGAATATATGCAAATCACTGCTTCAACAACAAAAGATGTGGTTTATATTTAGGATACGGATTCAGAGCAGAAATCGGCGACAACGATATTCAAGATAATGGCGAAATAAGTTTTCGCGATGTTGACGGTCTATTAGTGCGAAATAAGTTTCCTGAGCTGGAATCCCTTGCCTCTCGACTCAGGACCGAAAAAAGCAGATTTCACAACGGAAACTGGCAACTCAGTTATTTCTATGAGGCGTTGGTTTCGGGATGGGCAAATCCCCATAATTTTCCAAAATTCAAAGATAAAATCGACAAATGGATTACGGGGGAGCCGAATTCAATAACCCCTCGCGTCGCTCTGGCTAAGACATATAGAGAACTCGCGTGGGAAGCACGCGGTAGCGGATATGCGAATGAAGTATCCGAAAAAGGATGGGAAGGATTTAAAGAAAACCTGATAAACGCCGAAAAAGTTTTAACTGAAGCAGAAGACCTCAATGCTTCCGACCCTGTATTATATTCTATTTGGTTAACCGTGGGAATGGGTTTGGGAAAAACCGATGATGACATGAATGCTTTATTTGAAAAAGGTATCGCCATAGAAAAATATTACTGGCCGCTTTATATAAATAGAGCTTATGCGATTACGCCGCGATGGGGCGGCAAACCGGGTCAGCTTGAGGCATTTGCCAGACACGCCGTCGAATTGACCAAAGAAAAAGAGGGGCAAATCTTATATTTGATAATAGCCGGCGTAACGGTCGGCATGAACAATTCTGAGCCGCAGGATTTTAAACAACTCGGCTTTTCTTATAAAACGCTCCAGCAGGCGCAGGGCGACCTAATAAAACATTATCCTGACGCAAACAACAACTACCTTCTCAACTTCTCTTGTTTTCTGGCCTGTGCCTATGATGACAAGGAGGAAGCGAAAAATTTACTTGTGCAAATCGGCTCCAACTGGGACAAAAGTGTATGGGTGAGCGAAGATATTTTTAATAAATATAAAAACTGGGTTCTCACAAAAACAGACAAACCCGCCGAACCAAATGAATAAATCTATATTACAATGACCTGTACTATAAAAAAACTCACCCGATTCTAAGTTTTCGGGAAAGCTGCTTTGCAAGTGAACTTGTTTAGCTCTGTTGGTAGCATCCATAAACTTTTTTAATCCTAGTCCATCCTGGTAGGTCCTAGTAAATCCTAGCGGGGGTTTAAGGGTTATCGAATACCTCAAAAGAGAAGGTTTATAGCAGTCAAGAATTAAAAAAAACTTATGCTGCCCTTCTTTTCTTGGCTCCCAAGGTTCTAAAATGCACCCTCGACCAAGGACTCAATAACTCAGTAGCTCCCGGAGTAACATCCATAGCCCCGGTATCAAACTGATTCTTATAGAATCCAACCAAGACACCCCGGTAATCAACTCTCGCAGTATTTACCGGGTGCTCACCATCCTCAATAGATATGATGCCGATTCCCGGCTCTCCCTCAACCTCAACAAACATATCTCCATAACAGCCGGTTGTGTAACCCCAGTCATAGATGCGTTCTTCAATCCCTATGTCATTCAGGAACTTCGTCAGATTGGAAATATACTTCTTGTCCTTAGATGTTACCCATACACTTGCATTTTGTAGTGCGTTGTAAGGACAACTGTAATCAGCATACAATTCAGCAGCAGAACTCACCAGTGGCTCTGTACACGCCTTATCTATCTCCCGGTAGAGCACAGTACGCTCAAAGCTTATCTTCTCAGCATCCTGAGCAGCTTCCTGTATCTGCTTTACAGTAAGCCCCAGATTGACCATCATCTTTGCATCTTCCTCAGACCAACCCTTCTGGGGAGCTAAAATAGCTTCTGGTGGCAACTGTCTGGGCTTCCTGAATAATCCTTGTAAGCCATCTAAAAACATAAAATCCTTATTATTATGCTAAAAACTAACTATTTACATCCAAAAGTAGTCAACATGGTTTCTTTTTAGCCAAAAGTGAGTATAAAAAAACACTAAATCCTTATTTTTATGCTGATAATCAACTATTTACGTTTATTCTTTGCTTTTTAATAACAAAACAAACACAAAATTTAGCTTCCGCTATAAATATAAATAAAGGCAGAGTAACTAACATTTGACGAAAAAATAAAAAATATTTAAAAATATTAAGCTAATTTCCCCCGATGTTTTCTTCAAAACACCCGTAACTCGTTGGACAAGAATTTCCCGGTACTCAAAAGCTTTGAAATTCGAAAAGGGCAAATCCAGTGTCTAAGCCAGTGTCTAAATATACTTACACTGACTTTACATTCAGTAGTCGGCCACTATATTCTCAGTTCACTTTCTCTATTGCCACTCAAAAAACACACATAACCCCCGTGCTTGGAAGACTTAACATTTCTTCTCGCAGACCCATTAGTCAATATCCTTTATGTAGGAATTTGTACCAGGTTCCGAATCGCTGCTCTGATATGCTGTGGCAGGTTAGGCGCTCCGCTTTTTGTTCTCAGGTATGGTTTGATTACCACCCGTGCCTCATTCTGTGAATCCGTCATGACGATTTTTTCATCTAGCTTACTCAATAAACATAGCGACATAATACGTCCTTCATACGTCCCAAATACGTCTCTTTTTGTTCGTTTCGTCTCTGGCCGGTGTTTGTCTGGTGTCCGATTGCAGGGGGTATCCTGTTTTAATGCCCTTAAAAGCAGGAGAAAAGGGGGCAGGATACGCGTATATTTCAGAGAGAACTATTCCTAAACCGGAGGTCGTCAGTTCGAATCTGGCCGGGCGCATTGAAATCTTCTGTGTATGAGGGGGGGTTGCCGCATTTCTTTGCTGTGGGAGCATTGGACAAAAGAGGAAGAATCCTGTATGATACCCTATAATGCTTCAAGAAGCGATTATAGCATCACATTGGCAAAGAAATGGATGGTGCCGGATGAACTGGCGTTACTTTCCAATTTTCGCAGTTTTTCTTTTTCTCAATCATTCTATCTGTTTGGCGGAAATGGTCCCATTTGTTATCCCGGCCCAACAGGACCCAAACTCGCTGATAGCCATGCAAAATCAGCCCATTGGCGGCGATAATACCAAAGACAGAATAGTGGTTGCGGGCGACCATTTCACGCGAAACGGGGAACGAATAAAAATCTGGGGCGTAAATTTAACTTTCGGCGGGAACTTACCTAATCATTCTGATGCAGCCACATCATCACAGCGTTTGGCGTCAGCAGGGGTAAATTCCGTTCGCTGCCATCATATGGACACATCGAATTATCCGGGCGGGATTTGGGACCCTTCAGGCGGAGCAACAATATATCCGGAAGCATTGGACCGCTTCGATTATTACGTTAACGAGCTTGCGAAAAAAGGTATTTACGTCAACCTTAATCTTCACGTCGGCCGAAAGCACAGCCAATACTTAGGTCTGCCCGACCCGGGAACGGAATACGACAAAATCGTCGGCATTTTCACGCCGGCGTCGATAAATGCGCAAAAAACATACGCCCGGAATATGCTGAACCGCGTAAATCCCTATCGCAATATTCGCGTCGCCGACGACCCGGCAATCGCTTTCGTCGAAATCACAAACGAGGACAGCTTTTTCATGTGGGACGGGCCTGAAAAACTGCGAAATTTGCCGGGGTATTACGCGAATATACTGAAACAGAAATATAATGACTGGCTCGGCAGACAATATGGCGATACAAACGGGCTGAGAATCGCTTGGAATGCACACGTTGAGCCGCTGGGGAAAAACGTCATTACAGGTTTTGGGGCACATTTCAATAACCAAAACGTCGAGCCCAACGACAAATGGTATCTGGAACAGCACAACGGCTGTCAGGCCACGTTCGGGCTTGCGCAATACCAGTCAAGAATGGGAGCTAAATTTGCCCCAACCGTTATCGACGACACTAAATGGCATCTCCAGGCCAAACAGGGCCACCTGCATTTGACAGCAGGCCGATATTACACTCTTAGCTTCGACGCAGTTGCCGAGCAGCCGCGTTCAATATCATGCAATGTGACGCAGTACCACGATCCATGGAACACTCTTGGCCTGTCTCAGCAGGTTACGCTGGGCACGACGTGGCAAACATTCACCTACGGCTTCACCGCAGCAGCAACAGATGACAATGGACAAGTAACATTCAGTTTCGGAGCAAATACTACACCGTTTTATATAACGAACGTGCAATTGCGCCGCGGCGGGCAAACCGGTCTTAAGGCAGATGAATTTATTGAGACAGGCACGGTGCGATTGTTCGTCAGCGGCGAGGTGAAAAAGCGGACAATCGACGAACTGAGATTCCTCGCGGAAACTGAAAAGGCATATTTTGACGATATGCGCAGTTTTATAAAAAATGACCTTGGATGTAAGGCGTTAGTAACCGGGACAATTGTTTTCGGCCCACTGGGACTCTACGCGCAAAGCGATATGGATTTTGTCGATAGTCACGCTTACTGGCAACACCCCGCATTCCCGGGAACACCGTGGGACCCCGTCAACTGGTATACCCGGCAAAAGCCAATGACCGACTATATCAACGAAGCGACCCTGTTCGAGCTGGCGGCCTGCCGGCTGGGCAAAAGCGCCAATCATGCAGGCAAACCATTTACTGTCAGCGAATACAATCATCCCGCCCCGTCAGACAGTCAGGCGTCCTGTGTGCCGATGCTCGCATCTTTCGCGGCGGCCCAGGACTGGGACGGAATATGGATGTTTTGCTACGACTCCGGTCCCAATGAATGGAACGACAATTATTTCAATGGTTATTTCGATATACTTCACAATCCCGCGAAATGGGGGTTTTTTCCGGCCGGCGCGAGCATATTCCGATATGGCGGAATTGGGCCGGTGGGAAATACTCAATCTTATATTGCATTAACAAACCCAGCTTCGCCTGTACCGGCCTTGGCGGAACAGTATCTCGGATACAACAGTGATATGTTCAGAATACTTACCAGCAATTCCAGCATAACCCGGCAGGACCTGCTTGCAAAACGCATAACCAATGCTTTGTTTGAAACGGGAACCATTAACACGCCTGCTGAGCCGAACCAAACGACTGTAAACTGGCAAATCGGCAGCGACGGCAGCGGTATATATACGGTTACAGGCAAATCGGCAAAGGTTTATATCGGCCATAAAGAGAAGTTTCTTGCCGCGAGCAACAATACTATCGAGGTTAATGAACCAAATTATGTTACGCTGACCATAACGTCACTTGAACCGGCCTACACAATAAACATGCCGCCTCAAAAGAAGAAATTTCTCATTACGGCTATAGGCCGGAGCGAAAACACGGGGATGATATTTTCCGCGGACCGTATGACAGTAGGCACCAACTGGGGACATGCACCCGTTCAAATAGAACCTGTCCGGGCGAAGATAAAAATCCCATTCAAGGAACTTAAATGTTACGCACTGTTACCTGATGGGACAATAAAAACCACGGTGCCGACATATGTAGAAAACGGACAGACGATTATCGAACTGTCGCCGACATATCAAACGATGTGGTATCTCGTAACAGTGCCAGGAGATGTAAACGGTGACGGGAAAATGACATTGGGCTTGTAAATCTTAATCCTTAGTAACCAGAGTCGAATCTCAACTTATGCGCTTTCGGTACAGACGGCTTTTTGAGGCGCAACAGCCGTATTTTCAAGGGCGTTGCCGGGCATTTCGCTGAGTGTCCAGTATAAATTGAGGATTCTCATCGCTTCTACGAATTTCTTGTAATCCACTGGTTTTACTATGTAGCCGGCAACACATGCTTTGAAACTTTCCATTTTATCACGGTCGTCTTTTGAGGTCGTCAGGATAACTACGGGGATTTGTCGCAGTTCCTTATCAGATTTCATAACCTTGAGGAACTCTACGCCGTTCATTTTAGGCATATTCAAATCGAGCATAATGACACAGGGCTTTTTGTCGAGATGTTCTCTCAGGTAGTTTAACGCCGCCTCACCGTTAACTACCCTTACCAGCTCGTTGGTAACCTTAAGTTCGCTGAAGGCGCGTTTGACTGTCATAGCATCCACGCTATCGTCTTCGACAAGCAGTATTGGTCTCAAATTTCTCATCAATGTCCCTTTTGTAAATTTACTGACAGTACATAAAACATGGTAGAATTATCGGCACAAAATACGGCTGATTTAAGAAGAAAAATCACTCTTTTCGAGAAGTGACAATACCGGATTAGCTGCTGAAACGGTTTTGGGTAATTATGGGACCTGGCAATTTTGCCGGTTAGGAGCAGACAGCTTTTTGGGGTTCAACATCCTGCTTTTCAACCAGATTACAAGGTGATTCGCTGAGTGTCCAGTAAAGGTTGAGTATCTTCATTGCATCGAGAAATCCCTTGTAATCGGCCGGTTTAACTATATAGCCGGCAACGCTTTTGTCAAAACATTCGAGTTTATCCTGGTCGGCCCTGGAAGTGGTAAGAACAACAATCGGGATACATTTCAATCTTGGGTCTGATTTTGCAATCTTAAGGAATTCAATCCCGTTCATTTTGGGCATATTCAGGTCAAGAAGAATCACGCAGGGTTCGACATTGGCGCTATTATGCAAATACTCCAGCGCCTGTTCGCCGTTGAGCACATGGACAAGACGGTTTTTGACATCAAGGTCTTTCAGCGCCCTCTTAACGGTTATCGCATCAACGTTGTCATCTTCCAAAAGAAGAACTGGTTTTAGATTGCGCATACTTAAATGAAACCCCAAAAACAGGCCTGCAAAGCACCCTTGCTGAAATTATCGGCGTAACTACCGTAAAATGTGATAAGGAAAACCCTCTTTTGGGAGCGAAAAACCACCTATACAGCACCGGCCTTTTGGCGTATTGACTGACAGAAACTGTCACAGAAACGCCAATACTGCAATTAAACCCAATTACCCTGACGCCGGTTTATGGGACCATTGTTAGAGAACTACAGGTTTGCACAGGTTTTTATCGCTGGCAGCAACCCTGCCGCATATTTTGCATATAAATTTGGCGTTCTTTACAAGGGCCTTGTATTCCTTGGGGTTGCTTATTTGATAGCCAAGATTGTTCAAATAACAAAGGTGTTTGTTGTGGCCGGCGTGCGGCAGACTTGTCTTTGCCATTGTTTTTATCTCCGTAAAAATTTTGTGCGTTAATCCTTTATTCTTTGGGTTTATGGATTATAGCAAACATCAGCACAATAAAAAGCACAACTGCTGAAATATACTCAATATTCCGCGACATCATCCATCCGTGATAAGCAGTATGGGCAAATGTAATGCCGGTGATAATATAATCGAGAACTATGCCGCTTAGCAATGCGCATCCGGCAACGGCAGCGAGGTAAGTAATCGCTGTGGCCCTGCCCATAATTTTCCAGATGAGAACAATGGACGCGGCGTTGGTAGCTGGACCTGTCATAAGAAAAACCAGAGCAGCCCCAGGCGTCACTCCTTTCATCATCAGTGCGGCAGCTATCGGGACCGAAGCGGTTGCGCAAACATACATAGGTATTCCAAAAAGCATCATTACAAGCATCGGGAAAATGCCGGTCCCGAGCTTGTCCGCGAAAAAGCCGTCGGGAACAAGGGCCGAAATGAAGGCAGCAACAACCAAGCCAAGCAGCATCGCCCTGCCGATATCGCGGGGCAACGTGATAAAGCCGTATTTGAACATTCGCGTAATAGGATTGCTTTTGTGCTCACAGGAACAACATTCGTCCTCGCAACTCTGGTTTTGTTGCACGTTATTTTCGAGAGAATCTCCGAACAGATTGACCATCACGCCGCCGACTATGCCGGTAACAAACGCGGCTATCGGTCTGAATATGGCGAAAACCGGGCCAAGTAAAGCATATGTAACAAAAATGCTGTCAACACCCGTCTGCGGAGTGGAGAGCAAAAATGAAACTGCTGCCCCCCTGCTTGCGCCGTGCTTGCGAAGCGACATTGTTACAGGTATGACGCTACACGAGCACAAAGGCAGAGGCACACCCAAAAGAGACGCCTTGATAACAGGCCAAAGCCCCCTGCCGCCGAGATGTTTTTCAACAAGCTGCTTCGATACAAGAACACTGAGCAATCCCGCCATAAAAAAACCGAACAGCAGATATGGCGACATCTCAAGAACCGTATTCCAGAAACCCATCGCTATCGATTTAACAAAATCTGCCATATATCAAGACCGGTCAATTAACCGATATTTGTTCAACCTTGCTTACGCCGCCATTAAGGTCTATCGTAACATCATCAAAAGCCATCTTTACTCCGGCCTTTGCCAACGCTTCTTGTGCGATTCGAGTAAGGCCATGACAACAAGGCACTTCCATATGTACTACGCCCAGCGACTTGAGTTTGTTGGCCTGCAAAATATCAGCGAGCTTTTCGATATAAAAACGGGCGTCGTCGAGTTTGGGACAGCCAATAACAATGCTATGGCCCCTGAGAAACCTGCTGTGGAAATCACCCATCGCAAAAGGAACACAATCAGCCACAAGCAGCAGACGGGCATCCGCAAAATATGGTGCGTGCGCGGAGACAAGTTTAAGCTGAACCGGCCAGTGCGTGAGTTGTGAAGACGTGTCGCCCATCGCCGGATCGGATTTTTCGGCGGTGTTTCGTAATTGCGCGGACGCCATACCGGGACACACAAATGAAGCCGGCTGTGATTGTTTCATTTGGCTTAGATGCTCTTTTGTCGCTTCCTCGTCAAAGGGTTTGGCTTCCCGCTGTTTAATCTTGATGGCATTTTGCGGACAGTGCCCGATGCAGGTGCCAAGGCCGTCGCAATAGGTCTCGCTGACCAATTTTGCTTTGCCGTTGATTATCTTTATTGCGCCTTCCGCACAGGCCTTGGCACAAAGCCCGCAGCCGTTGCATCTTTCTTCGTCAATAACAATTATGTTCCGCAAGGCCATAGTGCCTCCTTTATTTGACTGCCAGTATCGTCGTCAAATCATCGTCCACAGAACCAACCGGAGCGATATTGAACTTTTCAATCAGGACATTAAGGGCGGCCGGGCTGATGAACGCAGGCAGCGACGGGCCAAGTTTGATATTTTTTATGCCAAGGTGCAGCAGCGTCAGAAGAATTACAACCGCCTTTTGTTCGTACCAGGACAAGATAAATGACAACGGCAGGTCGTTTACGCCGCATTTGAAGGCCCCTGCCAAGGCGATGGCTATCTGAATCGCGGAGTAGGCATCGTTGCACTGGCCGCAATCAAGCAGGCGAGGTATGCCGTCGATTGCGCCGAAATCGAGTTTATTGAACCGATACTTGCCGCAGGCCAGCGTGAGAATGATGCAGTCATTGGGGACTTTCTGGGCAAATTCAGTGAAGTAGTTTCTTCCTGGTTTTGCGCCGTCGCAGCCGCCGATGAGGAAAAAGTGTCTGATTTTGCCCGCTTTTACCGCCTTGATGACTTTGCCGGCAACACTCATAACAGTATTTCGGGCAAAGCCGATTGTTATGGATTTTGCAGGAGCATCCTCTGTAAATCCCGGTGCAGCCAGAGCAGCGTTTATAACTGGGGTGAAATCCCCATTTGAGATATGAGTTACGCCAGCCCAGCCGACAACGCCGGAGGTGAAGATTCTCGCTTTATAACTGTCTTTTGGTTTTTGCAGGCAGTTGGTAGTCATCAGGATTGCGCCGGGGAAGGCGTCGAATTCGTTTCGCTGGTCCTGCCATGCGCCGCCGAAATTGCCGACGAGGTGCTTATATTTTTTCAGACCCGGATAGGCATTGCAAGGCAGCATTTCGCCGTGCGTGTAAACGTTGATGCCTTTGCCCTGAGTTTGTTTGAGCAGCCCTTCGAGGTCATTCAAATCGTGGCCAGATACAACAATGCACTTGCCTTTGATGGGGGTAATGCGAACCTGTGTCGGCTCCGGATGACCGTAAGTGCCTGTGTTACCCGCATCGAGCAATTCCATCGCCTTGAGATTAACTTCACCCACTGCGAGAGCTGTCTGTAGAAGCTCGCCAATATCTGTCGGCTTCTGAGTAAGCCGGTCGAGTGTTTTGTGAATGAATGCGTAAACCGCGTCATCTTCTTTTCCGAGAATCTGGGCATGGTCGGCATACGCGGCAAGCCCCTTGAGTCCGTAAACAATCAGTTCCTGCAAGCCAGCGACATCGGGGCCGAGCTTGTTGATTTTATCCTGAACTCCGATAAGAGCTCCGGTTTCAACCAGCACATCCAAATTATCGAGATTAGCCCACCACTGAACTTCGCAGGGCAAGTATTCTGCTTTTTTGCCGGAGCGTTTACAGGCGGCCTCGTAAAGCGATTTGGCCCTTTCTTTTATCGAGGCCGCTTCTCTCAAAAACCCTTGAAAACGGGCTGGGTCAAAATCGACGTTTGTCAGTGTGCTGAACATCGCCTTGACGGTGAAAACGTTTACGTCTTTATCGACGCCGCCCAATTGTCTTGCACGATTGGCATAGCGTGAAAGGTCCTTTAACGCATAAATCAAAAGGTCCTGCAGGGCCGCCGTGGTCGGCTCTTTGCCGCAAACCCCTAAAACGGTGCATCCGGTGCCTTTCGCCGTCTGTTCACACTGATAACAAAACATACCCATAAAATACCTCCTTTAAACTTACCTCGGTTTATTTTTACCGTTTGTATCCGCTAACTGCTTCAAAGTAAGGCCGCCAAGAAACTCATTGATTTTGCCCTGCAGACGGGCTAATTCCGGATTTATAGTGCAGCAACGAGAGAGCCGACAAAGCTTACAATTATTTAGCCGGACAGGTCCCTGAATGATTTCGACCAGCCGGCGAACGGTTATCTTCGACGGGTTTTTGCAAAGTAGGAACCCGCCCGACGGCCCCATTGCGCTTTTTACAATCCCGGCGTTATGAAGACGCTGCAAAAGCTTGCAGGCAAGCTGATACGGTATTTCCTGCCTGTCCGCTATCTCTTTGGTGGAAACCGGCTCGCCGCCGAACCTGCCTGCCAGCTCCACAGCAGCTCTTAATGCGTAATCCGTATTTCGCCTGATAATATCCATACTTTCCTTAAGATTAACAGCTATAGGACTAATATAGTCCTATTAAATACCGGTGTCAACACAAAATGGTTCGTTTCTTTATAATTTTTTTAATTTAATAACCGCGCCGGTTCTCAACCGGACACGATAATCTCGCCGGCAGACGAAATGTGAACCTGTTTTTTGAGCCCCTTCGATGAATCGAAGCGGTATTCGCCTGCTCCTCTAAGGACAACAATATTGTCGGCAACAGCAATATCAATATTTTCATTTGGTACTTTTTGGTGAATGACGTTAGCCATAAGTAATGCCTTTTCGAGGCCGTCACCCCTGCGGTAATTTGCGACCTCATCGGGCTGGGCAAGACGAATGCCGTCGTATATCGATACGCCGTCCATTTTTTGCAGAAGCTTATAGACAGCATCGGGCGACATTGACCGGGCCATCTCCACCGAGACAGGGTTGCGTTCAACAACGGCCTTAAGGAAAGGCGTCCAGTCACAGGTCTCCATATCGCGATAAGCATAAAAGGCAAGGTCAGCGGTTACGCTCTGGTCACGGAGGTTTTGCAGGTAATCGATAATTTTGTCGCGCGTCCAGTCAACGCCGATCTCAATGGCCGGGGTGGGGAGATAATTTTTTTCGGGCGACGGCAGTTTCGGCTCACAATAAACAAAGTCAGCGAGTCCATCGACAAATTTTTTAACATCTGGCATAACCGGCTGGAGGAATCCGGTTATCGCCGCCCTGCCCTCGGCCGTTCGAACGTCGATTTTCTTATTGGTTATAAAGTCACATAGAAAATCACATCGCACCCTGCCCGGAATTTCTTTGGAGACAAAATCCTCATCCATCACCTCAGCCAGAAGTTTTTCGTGTGTACTATCGGCAATGCGGTAATCGCTACCGTGTTCGTAACTGAATAACGTTTCAGCCTTCAAAAATTGCGGGTGACCATGGCAGTCCCTGCAGAGCTGGAAGTATTTCTGATATGACGAATTGCTCCTGAGATAGTTGGCGAAAACAACCAGCGAAAGCTCACTGGACAGATACGAGCGAATCTGTTTCACAAAATACTCATAAACATCCGGTTTTATTGTGGCCTCCTTGTAAAAACAATGAATATGGCCGGATGAATGAGAAACAATTGTTACGTTTTCGTTGCGAAGCGCACGCTGGGCCTTGCCTGAGATTTCCGTGCCGTTGAACCACATCGCCTTTGTAACGAGGCGCCGGTTATTGGTAAGGACACCGTCGCGGATATCGATGAAATTCTGTGAATGTAACGGGGTTAGTATCGCGTAGATATTTTCAAGCGGTATGCCGCAGACGATAAACGCCGCGGCGGCGTAAAGAGCAGACAGCGAGACGCACTCGCCGGCTTTTTGGGAGTAGTTTGGCTTGTGAATAAATGCCTCCATCGCTTCGACTGTTTCGGTCTTCCAATAGGGAATAACATCGGTGTCGTACTTATCCAGGCCGAAGTGCTTTCGTATATCCACATCGAAATAGTATTTGTCGCCCTCGTAGCCGAAAAGGCCGTTGCTTTTGGCAACATCTTTGGGCGAAACAAATTTGGCAAATCGTTCCAGTTCCCTGGTTTTGCTCGTCAGCCCCCAGGTTTCCAGGTCGAGGTTGAAATCATATTCGTCCATTATGAACTGGCGAAGTCGAAGAAGTTTTTTGAAGCTGTCCTTGCCTTCGAGTTTTTTGAAGCAGTCCTCGTCACGCCACTTCCAGATAAGCGGACTCATTATATTTGCCAGAATCAGTGCGTAGAACAATTCCGGGAACACGAACACCTCCATATCCGAAAGAGTTACGGCTGAACTGTATTTTTCGAGGTCTTCGGGTTTAATCTTCGTCATTACCAGTCCTTCCTGTTGCGGCACCACGGCAGTAATTCGCAGATATTACACTGATCCCGGCGCCGGCCCGTGCAATCTTCGAGTATGCCTATGCGTGAAAGAGCAAAATCGTATTTTACGGGGTCGTCCGGCGAAACCAGTGCAAAGTTGCGCGTTATTTCAACGGCAGTTTTCAAAGAAACGTTTTTGTGATTATGAAAGCCAAGAATCCTGCAAAGCCTGGCGATATGAACATCGACGGGGACAATCAGCTTTGATTTATCAACCGATCGCCAAAGGCCCGCGT
Organism: Sedimentisphaerales bacterium; assembly: GCA_050012515.1. Classification (GTDB taxonomy): domain Bacteria; phylum Planctomycetota; class Phycisphaerae; order Sedimentisphaerales; family Anaerobacaceae; genus Fen-1362. The sequence continues at coordinate 118,622 of JBEKHA010000004.1, forward strand.
CAACGTCGTCGCTGCGAACCATCCAGCGAAGAAAAAGATTAAGCCGTTTGGCCGCCCCGCCTAAGCTGGGACCAGCAAGAAGAAACGCAAGCCCTTTGGATTTACGCCCCTGATGTATCATACGATATTTATCCAAAAGTGAATCGCAGAAACGCATCAGCGAGAAAATCGTATTTTCGTGGGCGGTGTTAAAACCAAGCACAAAATATTTCTCGATACTGCCGTGTTCTGCAAGCACGTCTTTCAGCAGCGTAAGCAAGTCGGATATGTCGTTACCGGTATTGAAACGGTGCTTGAAACCCTCAAGCAGTGCCCGGTCTTTATTCGTAAAATTGAGCACAAATTCATAAGGGCTATCACTCATTCTTCCAAACAAATCATTCAAATCGTTCTGAATCTGCTCAACTCTGCCGTATGCGAGGCAGGCGGACAGAAGTCCGACTATTTCCATATCCGCGGGATTGTTATATCGGTAAACGAATTGCAGCGGGTCGGGCTTTATTAACTCTTTCCGGTTGTATTTTTTATACAGCCCTTCGAACAATGCCCTTAGCTTTTCTGGTTTTGCCGCAGAAGAATCGGTTGGTGAATTAGCAGTAATTGTTTTCATTAACTCACGACTCCTGCGATTAGCCGGCGGCCCGGAATTTTCCAATAAGCATTCGTAATCGATTCACATCTGGTTCTCTTTCAAACAACGGCCGATTGTCCTGCTGGTAAATCCCGACATTATTCTCGAATGTGCTTTTATTGGGATTGATATAAAAAATTCCCAGCGGCAGTTTGTCAGTTTCGAGTGTCCTTTTGAAAGCAGCCGAGCGGTCACGCGGGTCGTAAGAATCCTCAAGATAATAAGTATGCTCCTTGAACCACTGCCAGGTATTTATTTTGTTAAAAGTAACGCAGGGCTGAAATATATCGACTAAGGCATATCCTTTGTGTGTAATAGCTTTTTTGAGGATTTCTTTGGTCTTGTCGGCGTCGCCAATGAACGCCCTTGCGACAAAACCGGCATCGAGGGCAATCGCAACTGCCAGCGGATTAAACGGCTCAAGCATAACACCCGCAACCTGCACGGGGGTCTTGAAACCGAGCTGGCTCGTCGGCGAGGCCTGACCCTTGGTAAGGCCGTAAACCATATTATTGTGAACGATATTCGTGATGCCGGGATTTCTCCTGATGGTATGGATGAAGTGATTGCCGCCCTCGCCATACATATCGCCGTCGCCGCTTTCCGCGATAACGGTCATCGAGGGATTCGCTGCTTTAATGGCGGTGGCGGGTGGGAGGGCGCGGCCGTGCAGGCCGTTAAAAAAATTCGTCTTTAGATAATGTGGAATCTTGGCCGCCTGCCCTATGCCGGAGACCATAACAAGCTTTTCCGGAGCGATATCAAGCTCGGCGAGGGCTTTTTTGAGCACGTTGAGAATACCGTAATCACCGCAGCCAGGACACCAGGCAATATCAATCTCACCCATATCGAAAACATTCGTATCCATAAGAACCTCACTTCAGGATTTTTTTCAACGCGACAGTTACTTCCTCGACCGAAAATTGCAGGCCGCTGTATTTCAGGATTTTGTGTTCACTATCATAACCAGCGTGCAATTTTATCAACTTGGCAAACTGGGCGGTGGCGTTGCCCTCGATTATGACAACTCGTTTTGCCTTAGACAGATAATCCGCGGTTTGCGGGTGCAGTGGATAAACCTGGCTGTAATGCAAAAGAGAAGTATCGGATTTACCTAAAAGCTCAATCGCCTCTTTGACGACAGGATAAGTCGAACCCCAACAGACAACGAGATTTTTGTATTTGCAATTTGGATAAAGCTGCGGCTCGATAACCTCCGCTTTGGCGGATTCGAGTTTTCGCAGTCGTTTATCGACCATTCTTGTTCTAAGTCCTAAATCTTCCGTTATATGCCCTTCGGCATCGTGCTCGTCGCTATCCACGCAGACCAGGCCCTTTCCGAAACCGGGAATGCCGCGAGGTGATATGCCGTCGGGGGTCATCTCGTAACGTTTGTAATCGGCTGTGGTTTTGACAATATATTTTTCGACCTTGACCTTCGACACATCAAAGGCGGTGGTATTGTAATAAGAATCAACGAGATACTGGTCGCTGAGAACAAAAACCGGCATCTGGAATTTGTCGGCAAGATTAAACGCGCGGGCAGTAAGATAAAATGCCTGCTCAAGCGTACCCGGCGTAAAAATGATTCTGGGAAACTCGCCGTGGCCCGCATAAAGCGCAAGCTCTATATCGGCTTGCTCGGTTCGAGTGGGCAGTCCCGTGGCAGGAGCAGGTCTTTGACCGAGGTGAATAACCACAGGCGACTCGAGCATACCCGCCAAGCTCACACCCTCGACCATCAGGGCAAAACCTCCTCCCGACGTTGTCACCATTGCCCGTGCGCCGGAGTACCATGCGCCAATCGCCATATTTATCGCGGAGATTTCGTCTTCCGCCTGTTCAACGATTATTCCCGAATCCCGCCCGTGCTTTGCCATAAAACTAAGCACGGACGTCGAGGGCGTCATCGGATACGAGGAAACAAAATTGCATCCCCCCGCCATAGCGCCAAACCCTATTGCATCGCCGCCGCTCGGTATAATCTGGTCTTTAACGCCCGCGTCGGGACTGATATTTATTTTGATATCGGCCCTGGCCGCCACGTCTCCAGCAAGCCGAAAACCGGCCTCTGCGGCCTTAACATTGTTAGAAATAATATCCGCAGCCTTCGTGGAAAATGCACGTTTTACGTATTCGCAAACCTCGTCGAGCCTCATTCCGAGTAATCCCGCCAATGTCCCCGTAGCGACGACGTTGGAGTAAATTTTATTACCGAGGTCGTTGGCGATTTTAGTAAACGGCGTCTCGACGAATTTTAATTTGCCACCGGAAACATCTTCGCCCAGCAATTCCGCTTCGCCGATAATCACCGTGTCTGCGGAAATCCTGTCCCGCAAGTGCGATATTGCACCCTTGTTCAACGGAACAAGAATATCTATACGGTCAATATAAGCAGAAACCGGCTTGGAGCTAACTCGTATTTCCGTGGAGTTATTGCCTCCGCGCACACGGGACATATACTCCTTTGTCGCAAAAACATTATAACCGGCGAGTTTCAGCATACCGGTCAGGATGCCCTCGACCGTTTGTATGCCCATACCCGCCTGGCCGCACAGAACTATTGAAATGCCTTGCACTGTGATATGCTTCTCCCGCGCCATACCCGTATCCGCCCCTTTTTAAATATCGCCCATTAATACTTTTCGAGATGATGGAACTCCGCGTTTTCCAGCCACGTCTGAGGCCTGGAAACGAACTCGATTATGTTTTCGAGAAGGAAATAATGCTTATTTTCCTCTTCCGCCAGCGTGTTAAAAATCGCCTTATGGCTCGGATTATCCGCTTCCTGTGCCTTCTGGCGATAGAACGACCTGCTGTCCTTCTCTATGTCCTGCGCCTTTTTGTAAAGGTCAATCTGGCTGTCACCGAACTTGAACTTGTCTCTGCTCTGCCTCATCTTCGCAAAGATTGTCTTGGCATTGGTCAATAAAATCGTATCCGCAACCTTGGCGGGGGCTCCTTCCTTCATTTTCGTAACAACATCAATGTGGCCGTGCTCTTCGTCGGCAAGCATTGTGAGGATGCTTACGAGTCCCTTGTGTTGCGCTCGCTTCACCAGCTCGCGATAAAATTGTTCCGCCAGTTGTTCTTTTTCAATAGCGAAATCAAATATGTTCATCGTATATTTCTCCAAACAGATAAGTTCATATCTCACGCAGGGGCCGCCAGGTCCTGCCTTCGGATTCGATAAGCCGGTCGGCCTGCGGAAAACTCTCCGAACCCGCCTTGTATTCGTAAGGCATCGATGGTTTATTCGCCCACGCCCGCAAAACAGGGTCAAGCAACCCCCAGGAAACCTCGATGTCATCCTGGCGGGTAAAAAGCGTCTGGTCACCGAGCATACAATCCAGAAGTAATCGCTGATACGCCTCCGGCGGCTCGCCCCCGAAGACCTCGGCATAGCTGAATCTCATCCTCAGCGTCCCCATACAAACCTTGGAGCCGGGACGCTTGGCCTGGAAGCTCAGCGATATTCCTTCTTCCGGCTGTATCTGCATCACCAGGGTATTGGCGGGCAAATCACCCAGGCCGGCGGAAACAAACATCGAATGAGGAACCTTCTTGAACGTTATGGCAATCTCGGTATTTTTCCTCGCCAGTCGTTTGCCGGTCCTTAGATAAAAAGGCACGTCCTGCCATCGCCAGTTATCCACGAATAATCTCGCGGCCACATACGTCTCGGTTACCGAAGAGGCATCGACCTTCGGCTCCCGGCGATAGCCGCAAACTTTTTGGTCTTCAACCTCGCCGGCTGTGTATTGTCCACTGACGAAATCGGTGTTTATGCTTTGTTCGGTCAACGGCCTTATGCACCGCAGCAGTTTGACTTTTTCATCGCGAACGGAATCAGCATCGAAAGAAACAGGCGGCTCCATCGCAACAAAAGCAAGCATTCCGAGAATATGATTCTGGAACATATCCCGCAATGCGCCTGCCCGGTCGTAATAGCCGCCGCGATGCTCAACACCATCGGACTCGGCTATTGTAATCTGAATATGGTCGATGAAATTGCGATTCCAGACCGGTTCGAAAATCGTGTTGGCAAACCTGAACATTAAAATGTTCTGGACGGTCTCTTTGCCTAAGTAATGGTCGATACGGTATATCTGCCGTTCGGTAAAATGCCTTTGAATGATGCTATTAAGCTCGTTTGCGCTTTTCAAATCGGTTCCGAACGGCTTTTCGACAACAATCCGGATTTGTTCGCAGCCAGGCAACCCCGGACAGGAAAGACCCGCTGAATCAAGACCTTTTACTATTGTGCCATATAACAAAGGCGGCACAGCCATATAAAAAATACGGCTGCCGCCGACTTTATGCTCTTTGTCGAGACGGGTCAGCCGCGAGGCAATCGATTTGTAAAACGACTCCTGTTCATAATCACCGACAATATAATAAATCTTATCTGCAAAACGTCTCAGCAAATCCGGGGAAACATCACCGACGGATTCACGCACGGTGTCGCCGACGTCGGTTCGATATTGCTCGTCGGAAAAACTGCTCCTGCCGCAGCCCACAAGATAAAAATTATCACTGAGCAGGCCTCGCCTGAAAAGCTCAAATACACTGCCAAGCAATTTACGGCGGACCAGGTCGCCGGAAGCTCCGAATACAACTATACCACATGGAGGAGCGTTAACCTCCGCACAGGCGATTTCCTGCGGTAAAATTGTCGGACAAATATCGCTCATAGCAGGCACCCATTAATTCAGCGACGACGGCTGCCCGGCCGGAAAATCAGTCATTGACCGGTTCAAACTCGTCTTTACCCGCGCCGCAGTCCGGGCAAACCCAGTCGGCGGGCAAATTCTCAAAACTCGTCCCCGGCTTGACACCGTTGTCCGGGTCACCCACTGCCGGGTCATAAATATAACTACACATAATACATCTGTACTTCTTCATCTTTTTTACTCCTTCAGCCGCCTGAGGTTTATGTTCAATATACGTAGCCGCCGACTTGGGCGTTCGTCCGTGCTTGACGTCGCGATAGTAGGCATAGGTCATCGGATAACCTTTGCCTTCGAGCGATTCGCAGGCAACTATTTTGCCTATAAAAAGCGTGTGGCTTCCAACATCAACATATTGTATCACCTCGGCTTCGAGAAACCCGACGGCGTAATCAAGAATTATCGGGGCTCCTGTTTCGCCGATGCGATACTGTAATTTTTCGAGTTTATTGATGTCCCTGCCCGTCCTGAAACCGAATTTCCCTATGAATGGTATCGGCGCCGCCTCTGAAAGTATTGAAACAGCAAAGACCCTGCTTGCACTGATAAACTGGTGAGTCAGACACTGTTTATTAACACTTACGGCCACCACAGGCGGCTCGGGCGTCAACTGGAACACCGTATTAACAATACACCCGTTTAGTTTATTATCCTCTTTTGAAGTGAGGATGCACATACCATAGCTTAGTTTGAACAGTGATTCCAAATCAAGCATCGTTCGGCTTCCTGCCTATTCAGCGTAAATCAAACCGGTCTCAACCTTTATTGCGGCAATTGCGCCAACTGCATTTTAAGTATTGCCAGATGACCAAGCTCTTCCGAAATAATTGTATCGACCTTATCCCTGCCTGTGGCGGAGACAATGTCTTTCAGGGCGGTATAAAACACAATCGAATTTTTCTCGGCGTTGACGGCTATCTCGAATACCTCTCTTATCGTTTCGTTACCGGACAGTTTGGTCAGCCGGTCCTTTTTACCTTCGATTCCGTGACTGGAGGCCATCGCCTGCAAATACAAAGCGGCCTCGTCATCAGGGTCAAATGTCGCCGGCTCCCTGTCTGAAGCGTCGAGCTGTTTTCTCATTTCCTGGAATATTTTCAGATGGCCGTCTTCCATTGCCGCCAAGTTGGCAAATGTTTTCTGAGTCGCCTTGTCGCCGGTCTTTCGGGCGGCCTCGCGATAAAAACTGGCGCCGTTTCTTTCTATCTGCTCGGCCATCTCGAAAATTTCGTCCAGGTTGAAACTTATCGCCATTAGTAATCTCCTTACTTCGCGGTCCCTCGTTTACCAAGCTCCTTGTCGAGCTATACGGTTACTTTGCTTCCCACAAGCCGTGAATGTTACAATGTTCGCGAGCCGTCACGTTTGTCGCCTTTATATTGAATATCGCTTCCGGTGCGGCGCCCGGTTTGAGATACTGGCGATACTCTTTGCCGTCCGCGAAAAGTTCAATCCATTCAATATAATGCTTTTCCTCCATAGGGTGAGGAACACTGCCGACCTTGACCTTAAAGCCATCGGCAAGTTTCTCGATTACCGGCACGTGTTTTTCCTTTGCGGCATCCACTGTATTGGCAACCAGTTTTTTCATCGGCTGTCCACAACAGACCAGTTCGCCCTTGCCGCCTCGCAACACCTCAAATATACTGCCGCATACTTTACACTCATAAACTTCGTATCTTTCAGCCATTGTAAGCCCCTTTCATATCAAAATGAGTTGGCTTTTTCCAGTTTTTCGCCCAACCATTAGTAATTATTTAAGAATTCCGATTTCCCTGTGCTTGGCAGCGATTTTATCTGCCAGCAAGTCCAAGGAAACAAAATCCTTATCCGTCGCCACACCTTTTGTTATCACCGGTTCTATAACTTCAACCTTCAGATTGCCCAGCATACCCGATAACTGCTCGACCATTTTGCCCGCCCAGCCAAAAGAGCCGATAATCGAAACAAATCGGGTCTTGGGCCGAAGCGCATTGGCCAAGAATGTCGCGTAAGCCGCTGAAGGATGCGCACCAACAAGCACCGTCGGCGAACCGATAACTACCGTGGCCGCATCAACAAGCGCCATTGCCAGTTCGCCTATATCCACACCTGTCAGGTTAAATTGCCGCACCTTTATACCTCGCTCAGCTATCGCATCTACGAAATGCTCAACCATTTCCCGCGTACTTTCGTGCATCGAGACATACGCCACTATCACTTCATTTTTAACGTCGTCGCTAACCCAGTCCTTGTAGGCATCTATTATAAATTTAGGTCTTTGATAAACCGGACCGTGACTTGGCGCGATTATCTGAATGTCAAACGCTTCGAGCTTCTTGAGATTATTTTTTATCGGCGCCCTGAAAGGCATCATAATCTCAGCGTAATATCGCTTCGCACATTCATAAACCATCGGCTCATCTTCAACGAACAAGCTGCTCGTCGCCAGATGTGACCCGAAAAAATCGCAGGGGAAAAGTATTTTGTCCTCCGCCAGATAAGTGCCCATCGTTTCGGGCCAGTGAACCCAGGGGATAAAAACAAACTTAAGCGTCTTATCACCAAGCGACAATTCCTGCCCGTCCTCGACGACGATGAATTTGTCGTCCTCTATACGCAAAAGGTCCATCAGCATCGCTTTGCACTTGGCGTTGGTAACTACTTTCGCGTCAGGGTAAAGCATCAACACATCAGGTATTGAACCAGAATGGTCCTGTTCACCGTGATGAGCAACAATGTAATCGATTCGCTCGACTCCCGCTTTGACAAGATTATCCAGCAAAACGTGCGTTTTGTGCGGGTCAACCGTATCGAGCAGCGCGATTTTCTGGCTGCCCTTTATCAGATAGGCATTATAACTTGTGCCGTCCGGCAGCGGAATCAACTCATCGAACAACCGCCTGTCCCAGTCAATTGCCCCCACCGCATATACATTTGGTTTAATCTCGTTGGTCATAAGTCAAAATCCTTTTATAGCTTTGTCCTTACAACTCCTTGGCTGCCTTCAACACCGCGTCATAATCCGGCTCAGTGGCAATCTCAGGTACTATCTGAAGGTAACGCACAACGCCTTTTTTATCAACAACGAAAACCGCCCTTGCCAGCAATCGTAAATCCTTTATCAGCACACCGTAGGCATTGCCAAATGAGGCGTCGCGGTAGTCCGACAGAGTCTGAACATTTTTTATACCCGCCGCACCGCACCATCGCTTCTGCGCAAACGGCAAATCCATACTGATTGTCAGCACCACAACGTCGCTGCCAAGCTGGGCCGCCTTTTCGTTAAACTTGCGGGTCTCCAAATCGCAGACCGACGTGTCCAGCGAAGGCACCGACGCGATGATGCACACCTTGCCGGCAAAAGACGAAAACTTAACCGGCGACAAATCGTTTGCCGTAACTTCAAAATCAGGCGCTTTTTGTCCTACTTTTACCGCCTGACCGACAAGGGTAACCGGCTTACCCTTCATCGTAACCAAACCTTTACGTTCTTCCATAATGTTCTCCTTGCATCCTGTAAACAATAACGCCGCCGATGCAACCAATCCACATATACAGATTGTCATCCAACTTTTAAACATAACGCACTTCTCCAACATACAGCCGGGATATCGGCCTGGTTTCATCCCTCTTCTGGGATAAAACCAGGCTTCGCTTCTTTGCCCCTCGCTCATCACAATATAGTAACGATAAAACTGTTACTATAAGCAAATCCCCTATTTTGTGATGGGAGGTTGCCTATATCCCTTTAATAATTAACCGCTTCAAGTTCAAAGTGTGCCTTCGGATGCGCACAGGCCGGGCAGCTATCAGGCGCTTCTGTTCCTTCGTGAACGTATCCGCAATTTCTGCAAACCCATCTGGTCGGCTTTGACCTTTTGAACACAACCCCGTCGGCTATGTTCTTGGCCAGTGCAACATAACGCTGCTCATGTCTCTTCTCCGCAATGGCGATGCTTTTGAAAACATTCGCTATCACGGGGAATCCTTCCTTTTCCGCGGTCTTGGCAAACTCCGGGTACATAATTGTATTTTCATAATGCTCGCCGCCTGCCGCTTCCTTGAGGTTTTCCAGTGTGCTGCCGATTTTGCCGGCAGGAAACACCGCTGTAATTTCAACCTCGCCGCCTTCGAGGAATTTGAATTCCCTTTTGGCATGTTCTTTTTCCTGGTTGGCGGTCTCCTCGAAAATAGCCGCTATCTGCTCATAGCCCTCTTTCCTGGCCTGACTTGCGAAATAGGTATAACGGTTCCTCGCCTGTGATTCGCCCGAAAATGCGGCCAGAAAATTCTTCTCCGTCTGTGTTCCTTTAAGCTTCATTTGTGTTCTCCTAAAATTAATCAAGTTTGTATTTTCAAAACAATTTTTCCAAATTGATCGCCCTGCTCCATCCTGGTCATTGCCTCATAAAACCTGTCAAAAGAAAAAACGGAATCAATCACGGGCTTCATCTTCACGGCTGAAACCGCCGAAAGCATCCCGCGAAAATCCTCGTTAGAACCCATTGTCGAACCCATAATCGTAACCTGGTTCCAATACAACGCCTGCAGATTCGTTTCCGCCTTCGGCCCGCTGGTTACGCCGCAGATTACGATTTTGCCGCCCCGCCGAACACAGGCGAAATCGACCGGCCACGTCGCCGCCCCGACAGTCTCAAACACGACGTCAACTCCTCGTCCGCCCGTTATGTCCCTGACAGCCGAAGTAATGTCGCTGGTTTTATAGTTTATTCGATTGTTCGCGCCTAATTGTTCGGCCCGTTTAAGTTTTTCATCTGATGATGATGTTACGATTACCACCGCGCCCGCCAATTTTGCTAATTGCAAAGCCGCAAGAGCAGCCCCCCCGCCTATGCCGTGAATAAGCAATGTCTGCCCCGGCTTTAACTCGGCCCTCGTCATCAGCATTCGCCAAGCGGTAACATAGGCAAGAGGCAAAGCCGCCGCCTCATCGAAACTAAGGTGGCCCGGTTTTTGATAAACATTACCCGCCGGAACAACGACGTACTCCGCAAATGTCCCGTTCCTGCCCATACCAACGATACTGAACGAAGCACATTCGCTCTGCTCACCCCGCCCGCAAAACTCGCATTTACCACAGCTCAACCCTGGGTTAATAAGGACCTCATCACCCACAGCAATACCTTCGACTCCGGCTCCAATCTCGCTAACAACACCCGCCCCATCCGAGCCAAGGACATGAGGCATCAACAAAGTTACTCCACGCCTGCCCTTTCTGACCCATATATCAAGATGATTCAGGGCGGCAGATTTTACCTGGATTAACACCTCGCCGGCAGCCAGTACAGGTTTGGCGATATCAGCCAGTTTAACCACCTTATCCAGTTCGCCACATTCTGTTATTACAATCGCTTTCATTTGTGATTGCCATTTCCTGTAGTTAAAGATTTGACCCCGAAGGAGTTACAAATGCCCTCCAGATATACTGTCTTCCTCAATATTTTAAATTTCACCGCAATACTCGCGGGGACTTTTATATCATAAAATGGCTCATAATGAAAGTCGAAAAATTTTTACCGCCCTGCCACAATTTTTCTGTGCTTGATAACCAGCCCGCAATAAGTTAAAGTTTGAAATCACTTATGCGGCAATTAACAAATGCTTACGGTCGTTTTAAGAATAAGAAAGGACGGGTCTTATGAGAACACAAATCGCGATAATCAGCGTTCTGGCAGCCCTTATCTCAATTTCCGGGTGTGATATGGCCGGCCAAAATAAAATATACTCGCCTAAAGAAGCAAAGCTGCCCCCTGATGCGAAATATATCCTTACCCCAAAAGCCCCGGATGTGCCGCAAATTAACGGCGCAAAGGTTTTCGGTGTCAGGCCCGGGAGTCCTTTCCTTTTCACCGTCCCCGCTACTGGCCAAAGGCCAATAACCTTTGGCGCGGATAATCTCCCGACAGGACTGACAATCGACAGCAGCACAGGCCTGATAACCGGAAAGCTCACAACGCCGGGAACATATAACGTAACGCTAAAGGCCAAAAATATCCTCGGTACGGCAACAAGAGAATTCAAAATTGTCGTCGGCGACAGTATTGCCTTGACCCCACCTATGGGCTGGAACAGCTGGAACTGCTGGGCTGCCCAGGTCTCGGATAAAAACGTCCGCGCATCCGCCAAGGCAATGGTTGACAGCGGACTTATCAACCACGGCTGGACCTATATCAATATCGATGACACCTGGGAAGGAAGCCGAGGCGGACCATTAAACGCCATACAGCCAAACAAAAAATTCCCGGATATGAAGGGGCTTTGCGACTATGTCCACTCACTGGGCCTTAAATCCGGCATTTACTCGACACCCTGGATAACCACATACGGCGGCTATATAGGCGGCTCCAGCGATAATGAGGACGGCTCCTGGGAAAAAATCGAGGGTTATGAAAACTATTCCAAAAAGAACCACCGCGTGGGTAAATTCGCCTTCGATTCAAACGACGCCGAGCAGTGGGCCGCCTGGGGAATCGATTATCTCAAATACGACTGGAATCCCAACGATGAGATAAACACAAAACGTATGGCCGACGCCCTTCGCGCAAGCGGACGTGACATCGTATATTCGCTTTCCAATAGCGCACCATTCAATAAAGCGGCAACGTGGGTAAAATTAGCCAACTGCTGGCGAACCACCGGCGATATTCGCGATATCTGGAGTAAAACTAAGTTGCCCCCAGGCGAAAGTCAGTGGGCACAAGGCGTATTTGACATCTGGAAACAACACGAAAAATGGGCATCCTTTAACGGCCCAGGGCACTGGAACGACGCGGATATGCTGGTCGTAGGCAAGGTCGGCTGGGGAAGTCCGCACCCGACAAAACTAAAGTCCGATGAGCAATACATACATATCTCTCTTTGGTGCTTATGGTCTGCCCCACTGCTGCTGGGTTGCCCTTTAGACCAGCTCGACAGCTTCACGCTGAACCTGCTCACCAACGATGAGGTTTTGGCATTAAATCAGGACCCGCTCGGCGAACAGGCAAAAGAAATCGCGACAGCAGGCAGCGGCAAGGTTCTGGTCAAGAATCTCGAAGACGGCTCAAAAGCAGTAGGACTTTTCAATACAGGTGAAGAGCCGAACACCGTCAAAATAACCTGGCAGCAGCTTGGCGTAACCGGCAATCAGGGCGTCCGCGACCTCTGGAGACAAAAGAATATTGGTACATACAGCAACGGCTTCGAGGCAATGGTTCGACCCCATGGTGTAATCCTGGTCCGCATCCAGCCGGAAAAGAGATGATTACTATGCCGAAAACAAGTGCTGTCAGTTCAGAACTGAAAAAAGATGATTTGATTGTAATAGCCGGCGCGGGCGGCTTTATCGCCGGCTCCTTAGCCAGATATTTCCACGACCGCGGGTTCACCCGGATTCGCGCGATAGACAAGAAACCATTGCCGGAATGGTATCAACGTGTCCCGGGCGTGGAATGTCTTTGTATGGACCTGAGCATCGAAGCCAACTGCAAAAAGGCCTGCGAAGGAGCAGTCGAAGTATACAACCTCGCTGCGGATATGGGCGGCATGGGGTTTATCGAGCGGTTCAGAATCGAATGCCTTCGCAGTATTCTAATCAATACACATATGATTGAGTCAGCATGGCGAGCGGGGGCAAAACGGTATTTCTTCTCCTCTTCCGCCTGCGCATATAACACCGACCTGCAAAAAGACCCCAAAGTCAGGGCATTGAAGGAATCGGACGCCTATCCCGCTATGGCGGAAAGGGGCTATGGCTGGGAAAAACTTATGTCCGAGATGTTTTGCCAGGAATACTGGGCCGAAAGAGGCCTCAAGACCTTCATCGCCCGGTTCCACAACGTATATGGCCCCTGGGGCACATGGGATGGCGGACGCGAAAAGGCGCCAGCCGCTATGTGCCGTAAGGTGATTGAGGCAAAAGATACAGGTAACGCAACAATTACAATCTGGGGCGACGGCAAACAAACCCGCAGCTTTATGTTCATCGATGACTGCACTAAGGGTATCGATATGATTACACACTGTGAAGACCTCATTGCCACCCCCATCAACCTCGGCTCGCACGAGCTGGTCTCCATCAACAAATTAGTGAGCATTGTCGAAGAAATCGGCGGCGTTAAACTAAAACGCGAATACGATTTGGACGCCCCCAAAGGCGTGGCAGGCAGAAACAGCGATAACAGGATGATTAGAAAAATTTTGAACTGGGAGCCGGATACTACACTGCGCGACGGGCTAAAGGCAACGTACAAATGGATAGAGCAGCAGTATACGACCCGAAAAGCAGGCAGAAAAATTATTATCTGATGACAAGACAACAGCAACCTCACATAACCGACCTCATAGGCAGGATACCATACCGCCTCGCACTGGCGGGCGGATGGATTGACCAGCCCTTCGTCTCGAAACACAACCCGTCGCCTCCGGGCTCAATGGTGGTGGTCAATATTGAGCCGGAGTTTCGTTTTATGGACAGGGCCGGCATTTGCGGCAGCACCCGGTCAGTCGCGTTGCAATTGTGGGGTGATACCATACCGGATTGCGACCCGGCCAAGCTGGTTCAGGAACTTTACAATGCGGAAAATAAAGGTAAGGCAGAACCATCCGGCTCACAGGATATGATCGGTTTAATTTATCCCGGCATAAACCGGCTGGATTACGACTTCAATTATGAGGGGGGCATATTCCCCTGCCATATAGAATCCAACAACAACCCCAAAATCGCACAGTGGCTCTCGCGGGTCATTCACATCCTTACGATTATGCCTCGGCCGGAAGGTTACAATCCCCTCGGGGTAAAAAATCTTGACCCAAAATGGATTTGCCGGCTCGGACAGGCCGGAAAGGATTGTTTCGACGCAATCGCAAGAATGGATACAAAAGGTCTCGGCGAATCGCTGAATGAAAATATGCGATGCTGGGAGATACTCCTGCCGCAAAATTTCAAGCATCCCGTTTTGACCCTTGACCTTCTGAAACTGCTTGATTTTTATCAGCACAAGTACGCCGGTGCGATGTGTTCCGGCTGCGGCGGCGGTTATCTCTACGTAATTTCCGATGAGCCCGTGCCCGGCGCATTCCACGCTACAGTGAGAGTGGCAAAATGACAACCAATACCGTAGTTGTCTGCGGAGCATTTGACGACCTCAGGCCGACCAATTTCAGGTTTTTCGAGGAAACAGCAAAACTCGGCTATTGTGTTACCCTGCTCTGGTCCGACGATGCGATAGTAAAAATAACAGGCAAACCGCCAAAATTCCCGCAGGAAGAACGGCTATATCTGCTCGATTCAATTCGCTATATCCATAAGGTAATAGTATGCAACGATGTTAATCCGGATGCCCTTCCGAAAACACCGGGATTTAAACCGGATATTTGGATTGTGGATGAGCAAAACGATAACGCTCAAAAAAAAGTATTCTGCGCCGCAAACAACCTTAAATATCATGTTTTGAAAAACGAAGTATTGAATCATATCCCTGAATACAACCCCGCCGTTAAAAAAACGAAATCATCACGGAAGAGAGTTATCGTCACCGGATGTTACGACTGGTTTCACTCGGGCCACGTGCGATTCTTCGAGGAAGTATCCGAATTGGGCGACCTCTACGTTACCGTCGGTAACGATAAAACCATCAGGGCTTACAAAGGTGAGGGACATCCAATGTTCTCGCAACTGCAAAGATGGTTTGTTGTCCAGTCAATCAAATACGTCAAGCAGTCCTTAATTTCCACCAGCGACGGCTGGCTGGACGCGGAACCAGAAATTAGCCGAATCAAGCCGGATATTTACGCGGTCAACGAAGATGGCGACAGGCCCGAAAAACGCAACTTCTGCAAAGCAAATGGAATTGAATATGTTATTTTAAAACGTCTGCCCAAACCCGGCCTGCCCCGCCGACAAAGCACCACCCTCCGCGGCTTCTAAATCAGCCCGTCATATACTCTCACGCCATCGACGACCTTGCAGACGTGAACTGCATACTTATCGGCAAAATCGGGCCTGCTGCGAGGATATATGGTATCCACCGCCTTTTTGAGGGCCTTGACATTCGCCGTTTTAACCAATGCGCCGGCTGCACCCTTGTCGCCGCCGCCTAACATTCGTTCGCCCAAACAGCCGGGAATGGTTCTTGCGATATCGCACATCGTTTCAAGCTCAGGACCGGAGATTTTATACTCGTCACGCAAGCCAATCCCGTCTTCGCGGAATATCCGCCCTACCGTAGCTACGTCACCACGTTTCCAGGCGTCTAACATCTCGTAAAATCTTTGCTGGGCGGCAAAAATATATTTGAACCGGTCGCAAAGGTCGGGGTATTGGCCGGCAAACTGGGCTAATATCTTTTCGTACAGGCCGTCGGTTTTGATGTCGGCAAGACAGGAAATTTTATAGCCGGTTCTCTGGAGAATCGAAACTAATTGTTCGCACTCGGCTCTCCTGATTTTATAAGTCGATTTTTCCAGCCCTGGGCGAACAGTGCCGGTATCCATTACGACAATCGAAAAATCAGCGGCACGTTTGCCCAATGGGACATACTCGACCGACTGTTTTTTAGGATTGTAGTAAGTGCCGAAACCTTCGCGGGCGAAGAGTATCATAATCTGGTCCAATTTGCCGCAGGGTGAGCCGATGTAGTCATTTTCGACCTGCTGCGCCAAATCAACTATCTTGAGCTTATCTGCTTCCTCAATGCCATTGGCATCCAGGACGGACAGTATCATGTTAAGGGCAAGCGACGCCGAACGGGACATCCCGCCGCCGGGGATATTGCCGTAGATTACGGCGTTGATTCCTCTGGTGATTTTATAGTCGGCCCGGCGCAGAACAAAATCAACGCCATAAGCAAATCGCGCCCACGTGTCGGCTGTCTGCTGTGATTTCGGCTCAGGGATTTTACCCAGCTCAAATTCAACCACGCCGTCGCCGGGGAAATTGCCGCTGTAAAGCCGCATTGAAGAATCTTCGGCTGGTCTGTATGCCATCCAGATAAATCGGTCAGTACCCACGCCGAAAAGCTCGGTTCCGTTATAATCGCCGTGCTCAACGCCGAGACAAAACCGCGATGACGTTCTTCTTATCTTGCCGCCTTTTATATCGATACCGGCTTTTTTGGCCAGTTCTACGATTTTGCTGACTGCTTTTTTGTCTTCCGCCGTTGGACGGATTACGGAACTTTTCGCCATTTGCGCGCACCTTCCACGATTTCGATTAAAAGAAAGGCAAATGATAACATCCTGCGACCCGCAAAGCAACCCTACTTCAGCTTGATGGGAAGGCCTTTTTCCGTTGATTCAGTCACGAAGGTTTTCATGTCCTGCAGGACCAGATGAAGCTGTTTGCTGTCTTCGAGCAGTTGTTCATAAAGCCGGCCGTCGTTCACTAACTTGCCGGCTGTTCCCTGGCCTTCGTTTATCTTTGCAAGAACACTGTCGAGATTGGTCATAACCTCGCCGAGTTTATCGCTGGTTGCGACAAGGGACGTGGTAAGCTGGGTAGTCCTGGCATCGGCGTTCCGGAACATTGTCTTGCCAGCGTTAGCAGCTTCCTTAATCTGGCGTATGGCATCGTTGGCCTCCTTGCTGGCGTCTGCAAGATTGGCCAGTGCGGTTTTGATATTCGCCTTATTATTGACGTCGCCCACAACTTCGTTACTGTTTTTGACAAACGCCGTAACATCCGTAATCAGTTCTTCCAGTTTTGCCTGGGTTTCCTCGGGGAAAAATTCACTGGAAACACCGGTCGAACCCTGAAGCAAACTGCCCTCAACAAGAACCTTCCCCTTCAAAGCGTCAACAGGCGGAATACGCAGGTCGATATAGCTAGAACCAAGCCCCCGCGTCATCAGCTTTGCCTGTACTATGTCAGGGATATCCTTAAAATGATTATCAATACTGACGATGACCATTGTCTGATGATACCATTTTTTGGTATTGAGGTCCTGGAGCACAGTCGGCGGCTTGACATCTGTTACCGTGCCTATCTGGTAACCGCAAAATCGAACCGGCGTATCCCTCTGCACGCCCGGTGCGCTTGGGAACTGAATTTTAACCTCGTAGGACTTTATCTCGCTGACCAAAATAGGCAGGTCGCCGAATTTGAATATCATCCAGAAAAATGCGATGACCGCCACAATGACAAAAATCCCGACGACCATACTGCGTCTTCGCTGCATTGTTTCGTAATCGCTCACCGCCTTTTTCCTTTCATATCCGTTCTGCCTTCAAGGAACAACTCGCGTATGGCCCGTAAGGGATAGCCGCTTTTATTGAGCTTCTTCACAAGTTTAATACGCTCGATGGTTCGCTCATCGAACATTCGTCTGCCGGTTTTTGTGATTTTGGTTGCTTCGAGCAATCCCAGCATAATGTAATACTGCAGCGACTGGCGTGATACGCCCGCCTCTTTCGCTGCCTTACCTATCGAAATTAATCCAGTTTTGGGACCCAATGGGCAACTTCTGCTCACATAAGCATTTATCGGCATCAGAGGGGCTAAAGATTATAAATTAACCCCCTGCTGAAGCCAGTTGGGCCGCCAATTTCAGGAAGGAACCGCGGATTTGTGCGTATTTTATCGCCCCCAAAGCAGCTTTTACATTCTTTGTTTCACAGGTTTGTTTTACCCACTGAGGCGACATTAAAACCACAAAATCAAAACCGGGGGCTATAAGTTGTTTATTTTGCCTGAAGGCCTCGCGTAACAGCCGTTTCAGCCGATTGCGAACAACCGCGTTTCCACAGGATTTGCCGATAGATATGCCCAGGCGGGGGTAATCGAGGCCATTTTCGCGGGCAAACAGCAAAAGAAGCTCATCGCGAGCGTTCAATCGCTTCGCCAAGACAAACCTGAACTGGCTGTTCGCGAGAAGCCGGCTGGCTTTCGGGAATGAATTTCCCTTAGTCATTGTATTGCGGCGACGACTGCACGCCGACCCGAAAAAGTATATGCCACAATTCGCTCCGGTTAACGCCTGCCGTCCGTAATACCAGGCCAGGTATCGGTCCTGAACGGTGTCGCGGGCAGACCTTCCTTATTATATAGGTTGCATACCGGATTTTTCGCCCAAGCATAACGCACTGAAACCGGCGCAGCAACTTTATCGGAACTTACAATAATTGTATCGCCCTCAATCTTTGCGTCCGCCCATACAAATTTCTTGTCTGCCCCGGCTACTGCGAACCCTTTCAGCGAATCGCCTTTAGCCATCAGTCCACTGCCGACATCGTCAAAAGCAAGTATGGCCTTATTGCCATCGACCTTCATTGATTTGTATATCGGGCCTGAGTAAACAATATTTTTGCCGTATGTCTTTGCCAATGCCCATAGCGCCAAACGCTTGCCGACGTCCTGCTTGTTCTTGGGGTGAATATCATTCGCTTCGCCGATATCTATCGTAACCGCCATTCCCGTATTCGGCGCCGAAAGTGTCATCAATTGTGCCTCTCGCAACTCCGCCCAGTCGCTTTCTCCCGGCTCAGGACTTACCGGCTCCCAGTTTGCCAGTTGAACAAACAGGAACGGAAAATCGCCCTCGTGCCAGGCGTCCCGCCAGTTTTCAATCATCGTCGGGAAAAGCGTGCGATACTGATATGCACGCCAGGCATTCGACTCGCCCTGATACCAAATCGCCCCGCGTATGCCGTATGGAAGAATTGGAACAATCATTCCATTATAAAGACCCGTCGGCGAATAAGCATGTCCCGGTCCTATCGGCTCTTCCGGCCTTGGCGGCAGCGGTTTGCCTTCGGCTCTTAATTTTGGCACTATCGAGTCATACTTCTGCATCTCTTCCCGATACTTCCTTTTCAATTCGTTGATATCCGCTGATGTCTCCTCAAACCTCTTTAGAATCGGCCGAAAGTTCGGGTCATTTTCAAGGTATTCTTTGCTCATCCACGACTCAGCCGGCGTTCCGCCCCACGATGTGTGAATCAGACCAATCGGCACATTAAGCTGCTTAGTGAGCTCCCGGCCGAAGAAGTAACCAACCGCCGTAAAGTTTCCTGCCGTTTGAGAACTGCATACCTGCCATTTGCCGTTGCAATTATACATCGGCGTATAAATAACTTTCCGGCCAACAGTAAAACTCCTAATCTTAGGATAATTGTTGGCATCAGCCATTTCCTCAGCCGAGTTTTTTGCCTGCCTAACCGTAAATTCCATATTCGACTGGCCCGAACATACCCACACTTCTCCTACAAGAATATTCTTAATCGTTATAGGATTTTTGCCGCTGACCGTCATCTCATAAGGGCCGCCCGCTTTACCTGTATCGATTTTGACCATCCACTTGCCATCCTGGTCGGCTGTTGTCTTCCATTGATCGCTTCCCCAGCTTCCTGTAACCGTAACCGCCTCATTAGCATCTGCCCAGCCCCAAATCGGCACGGCTTTGCCCTGCTGCAAGACCATATTATCGCTTATGACAGACGGCAGCCGGACATCCGCTGACAATACGCCGGCCAAAACAAGCACTATAACCAGCACAACAACATTATGCTTTTTGCAAACATAATTCATCTTTCGACTCCTTACATTGTTTTTTCAATCTTCGGTTACAAGAACCAACCGGCAGGTATTATAGTAGTCCCTTCAGACAAAGGCAAATATCATCCTAACGATGAATTTGAAACGCTATGCCTTCGACATATTTACATTTGTAAAGGACCTCGTTGACATGGTCTCGCGGGATGGTAGAATATCGACGGCTGGAACCAGATACGAAAAACAGAACCGGCAAAAAAATGGGGGTCTCTGAATGAACAGACGTGACTTTCTAAAAACAGGCAGCGTAATAGCAGCAGCGGCAATTTCCGGATGCAAAAGCAGCGATACGCCGGCGTCAGGAGCGAATATGACAGCAAATCCTCAGAAAACAACCCTGAAGTTTCCACGCTATCGCGGATTTAATTTCCCGGTAGGGTTCGGCTCAAAAGGCCCGCAAAGAAGAAAATTCAATGAAAAGGATTTCGAGATAATAAAAGAGTGGGGATTTGACTTTGGCCGGATACCAATGTCTTACTGGAACTGGGCCGACAAAAACGACTGGTATAATATCGATGAGGAAGTGCTCAAGGAAATCGACAAGGTAGTGGAGAAAGGCAAGCAATACAAAATACATATCAATCTCAACCTCCATCGCATACCGGGATATTGCATCAACGGGCGGGACCAGGAGCCGATGGACCTTTATGAAGATACGCCTGAAAAAATGCAAAAGGCGCTTGATGCGGCGGTCTTTCACTGGAAGATGTTCGCGAAACGATATAAGGGCATACCAAGCACGCAGCTCAGCTTCGATTTGATTAACGAGCCGCCAACCCTGAAAGAAGAAACCCGCCACGTCGAGGTCGTTACGGCATTGGTAAAGGGAATAAGGGAAGAAGACCCCAATCGGCTGATTGTGGCTGACGGCAAGGACGTGGGGAGATTGCCTATTATGGGCATAGCGGATTTAGGCGTTGTGCAGAGCACACGCGGGTATGACCCAATGAGCGTGAGTCACTATACGGCGGGCTGGGTGCCGAAAGACGCGTTTCAAACGTTTAATGTCCCAACCTGGCCGCTGAAAGGCGACGATGGTAAAATTTGGGATAAGGCCGCGCTGAGGGCAACTCTGATTGATACGTGGAAACCGCTGATGGCAAAGGGCGTGCCGGTGCACGTGGGCGAATGGGGATGCTTTAACAAAACACCTCACGACGTAGCGATTAGCTGGATGACGGATTTACTTTCGCTGTGGAAAGAGGTCGGCTGGGGATACGCGATGTGGAATTTGCGCGGGCCGTTCGGCGTGATGGACAGCGAACGCGAAGACGTGGAGTATGAGGACTATAAGGGTCACAAACTCGACCGCAAAATGCTGGAGTTGATAAAAAAATACTGATAAGCCGCCGGCTTTTAAAACCAATAACTAAAAAATCATATTAAGGCATAAGCAGCGGATATGAAAAAAATAATTCTACTGTTTTCCCTGGCAATAGTGTGGTTCGGTTATACCGGCGAAAATATTTTAGCTGGTCAAAAGAAAACCTATGAAGCGGAAGACGGGAATCTGCTTGACGGC
Source organism: Sedimentisphaerales bacterium (assembly GCA_050012515.1). Taxonomy (GTDB): domain Bacteria; phylum Planctomycetota; class Phycisphaerae; order Sedimentisphaerales; family Anaerobacaceae; genus Fen-1362. The sequence goes on from JBEKHA010000004.1 coordinate 140,035, forward strand.
ATTTCTCTTGTGGAGGATGCGTCCGCAAGCGGCGGCAAATTCCTCCGAATGGGCAAAACCGGAACAGTGGTCTTCCGCGTTGATGTCAACAGCAGCGGAAGATATACAATCGGCATCGTATACCGCTCACCCGGCAAAGATAATGCTCAAAGGATATTAATCAACGGCACGGAATACGCGCCGGAAATCGGTTTCCCCGCAAGCTCAAAATGGGCAGAAATTGAGAAAAACGCAGGATTAAACGCAGGCACCAACACCATCGAGATCCGTAAATCCTGGGGAAATATGGATATCGATTACATCACAGTGTCTGAACCTGTTTTTGAAAAACCTGAAATCTCTCCTGTTACAAACACATTTTACAAGAATAAAACAACTTCGGACATGTTCATTGAACTGGATAAAAATGGCAACAAGCTCGTTTCAATAACACAGAAGCAGCAGCAGGTGCCTTTCGAAGAAAAAAGTGTCTCTTATACGCAAGACGCCGAAATGGTCAAAATCCCAAAGGAGTATTTATCAACACTGGAGACGGGCGGGACCGACATATCGTTTAACTTCAGCAATACTGAACCTGTTAAATTCAAACTTGATGTAAGAGACGCAGAAAGAAAAGCGGAATGGACAATCGTTTCTTTGGACGTGAGCCACGGCGTGTCAGTTTTAATGCTTTTGCCCACAGGTAAAACTCTCCTTATTGACACAGGCACCGAACAAATGTGTAAAGAACGTGTTATCCCTTTCTTAGACAGGCATAAAATCGTCCCTGATTATCTGTGGATTACACATTATCACGACGACCACTGCGGCGGCATGGGCCTGCTTACGGAAAAATACAAAAATCTAACCAAAAAGGATTACAAGGATTTCAATACGGGCGAACAACTCGAATTTGAAAAAGTGAATGTTACGATTCTAAATTCATACCAGAACGGCATAAACATCGACGACGAGAACCCCAAATCCCTTTCGATGAGAATGGAATACAAAGGATTTGTTTATACCCACGGGGGTGATATTTACGGCCAGAATCAGCATCAAATCCTCCAAAGATACGCAAATAACCCTGATTTCCTGAAAACCCACGTCTATCACGCGAATCATCATTTTCACGGGTCGGTCGATGAAGATTATCTTAAGGCAATCGACCCATATCTTTTTATTGTCTCAGCAGACGAACATGTTTACGGCAGAGGGGCTTATACACAGCAGGTGCAGCGCGATGTTCTTCCGTATTTGAGAAACGAGCACAAACGATTCATCGAAGATTTGCTTTCATTCGAAGTTGGGCATACTGTAATCAGGGTGGCGGACTGCAACAACTGGAATTACGAAACCTATAAAGACCTTAACGCGGTAATTCCTTTTTTGAAGAATAATTGAAGGAGACAGAAACGATGTACTTTGGTAAACTTGCTTTCACGCTGTTTGTTTGCGCAGCTTCTTTTTCGCTTTGTGCCAATGCAGGAGAACCAGGTATGCCAAAGAAATCATCCGCGGATGCAAATCAGGCGACAAAAACAAAACCGACTGCCAACATTACGAAGAAGCCGGTAACGCCGAACGCTTCGCCGGAAGCAGTGAAACTGCTCGAATATCTTTACAGCATTTCGGGCAAACAGACACTTGTCGGCCAGCATTGTGCGCCGCTTGTCGCCACGACGCAGCTCGCCTATAATGAAAAATGGACAGGGCATTACCCGGCATTGTGCGGCTTCGACTTCGGCTTCAGCGCACCAGGTACATGGGACGGGATAAATTTTCGCCAGAATATTGTTGATGAGGCGATAAGACGAAACAACGATGGGTTCATTATTACAATTATGTGGCACGCGGTGCCTCCTACTGAAGAGGAACCGGTTGACTTCAGGAAATCCATTCAGAGCCGCATAACAGATGAGCAATGGAACGATTTAATTACGCCGGGAACCGCTGTCAATGAGCGATGGAAATCGCAGGTGGACGTGATAGCGTTTTTCCTGAAACAACTGAAATACGCAGATGTACCCGTACTGTGGAGACCTTATCACGAAATAAACGGCGACTTTTTCTGGTGGAACGGCAAAACCGGCGACAATGGCACGAAGAAACTTTACCGGATGCTTTACGACCGGCTGGTAAATTTCCACAAGCTCAATAACCTGATATGGGTCTATAACTGCAATGAAATCAGGGAAAACGTGCTGCCTTATGACAGCGTTTACCCGGGAGATGACGTGGTGGATATCCTAGCGACTGATGTTTATAGGAACGGCTTTGACCCGAACGATTATAACCAGCTTTTAGCTGTAGCGGGCGACAAACCAATCGCGTTAGGCGAGGTGGGAACACCGCCTCCGCTGGAAAAACTGCGTGAACAGCCGAAGTGGACGTGGTTTATGGTATGGGGAAATCTACCCCGTGCAGCGAACCGCGAGGCCTACGACTGTAACGAAACCATTACATGGGAAAAACTGCCCTGGGTTAAAAACAAGAATCCGAAAATCCATTACCCGATTCTGAAATAGGCATTAGCCGCAAAGACACAAGGGCACAAAGCAGTTTTTGATTGCTGACTGGTGGTTTTTAATCCCCCCGGCCCCAGACCTCGACCTCGGTGAAGCCGCACCAGCCGAGAGGTTCGTCCTGGACAAGGTCTGTTATGCGGAGCCATTCAATTCGGCGAGGAGTAAATTTGAACTCCTGAGGCATCGCGGTTTTCTGAAAGGATATTTTTTCTTTCGAGCCGTCGGAAAACTCAATCGTGCCCCCTTTCCAGTAAGCATCGTGCGGGAAATCAGCCCTTATGTAAATGACTACCTTATCCGCTTCGACGGGCCGGCCAAAATCTATTTTGAGCCACAGGTCTGTGCGTTTATCCGGCCCCCAGGAGGGAAATTTTGGGCCGTGGCCTCTATTGGCGGTATTGCCGTCGATAACGTTTTTGGCGGCGTAGCAGATTTCATTCCTGCATTCGCTGTTGCTTGTGGCGTGTGGATAAGTTACAGCCGGGCCGTGGGTATCGTTTGGGTTCAATGCGAGATTTCTATACTCACCTGTACGCGACCAGCGCAATGTTCCCGCACAGCCGGCCAGTAACAAGGCAGCGCACATCATCGAATTTAAAAGACATATCTTCATTGTACCTGCGACAGTTACTGAACCAGCTATATTTTGGCAAGTTTGGCATATTTTAGCATCAGGGATTTTGTATGGCCGGTGTTGAAGGCGATGGTAACAACGGAGTTATCACCCATATCGGCAAATTCCTTCACAGTGCCTATGCCGAATTTCTTATGCACAACAATATCCCCTTTATGAAAAGGAGCTGCCGATTGTGTGCTCCGGATTTCAGATTTAACATTCTCTATTTCTGATTTATGATTTCTGATTTCTGATTGAGAAGCAGATTCGGAAAAGGCGAGACCAAGCTCGAAGAGAAATTGCGAAGGTATGGTGCGGAGGGTCTGGCCCCTGATTTGACGGTATTTTGCAAAAGCGATAAACAGGTTGATCTTTGCGCGGGTTATGCCGACGAAGAAAAGCCGGCGTTCTTCTTCGGTTTCATTCTCATTATCCGCGCTTCTTTCGTGAGGCAGCAAACCTTCTTCGACGCCTACGATGAAGACGTTATCGAATTCGAGACCCTTGGCAGAATGCAGCGTCATAAGCGCAACGCGTTCAACCGAGGCATTATACGCGTCGGCGTCACTGAACAACGCTATTTGCTGGAGATAATCGACCAGCGAAGGCGCTTCGGTCTGCTTATCATATACGGCGGCTGCGCTGATAAGCTCCTCGATATTTGCGGCAGCATCTTTACCCTCGGCGCCTTCGGCAATCAACGATTTTTCAAGTCCAGAATCAGTGAAGACGCGTTCGACCATTTCCGCGACTGAGCCGGAGTCGTTTTTCCGGAAGCCCTCAATCATATTAAGAAAGGCGGTGAGTTTGGCGGCAGTGGGCTGCGGGATACTCGATATCTGCGAAACGGTCTTGATTGCCTCATATAAGCCGATATTGCAGCGGGAGGCAAAGTTTTGAACTTTGTCGATTGTTGTTTTGCCTATGCCTCTCGCGGGAGTATTGATGATTCGCAGAAGCGCGATTCTGTCAGCGGGATTAACGATGACCTTCAAATAAGCGAGAACGTCGCGGACTTCCTTTCGATTGTAGAACTCGACGCCGCGAACTATTTGATATGGGATTTTGCTCCTTATGAAGGCCTCTTCGATTGCCCGGCTCTGGGCGTTGACGCGATAGAAGATGGCTATATTGGAAAGGGACACGCCCTCGTCAACCAAACGCCTGATATTTTCCGCGACGCCGATGGCCTCCTCGACTTCATCCTCATACGGCTCAATAACGACTTTGCCCGCGGGCGGCTTTGTCGCGATAAGGCGTTTTTCTTTTCGGCTCTGATTATTGGCGATGAGCCGGTCGGCAACTTCGAGGATGCAGGGGACAGAGCGAAAATTTTCTTCGAGCCGGACGACCACGGCGTTGGGCCAGTCACGCTCAAAATCGAGGATATTGCGAATATCAGCCCCCCGCCAGCGATAGATTGACTGGTCCGGGTCGCCTGTCGCGCAGATATTTTTGTGCGAGGAGGCGAGCGCCTTTGCGATTCGATATTGCGCGTGGTTTGTGTCCTGGTATTCATCGATGAGAAGATATTTGTATCTATGCCCGAGCTCCTCACGAACAGCAGCATTATTTTCGAGCAGAAAGGCCGCTTTCATAAGCAAATCATCGAAATCAACGGCGTTAAGGTCCTTGAGTACTTGCTGATAGCGGGAATAGATTTTTGACAGCGTCTTTGAGAAGAAATCGTCTGCCTCCTTTTCAAAGGTATCGGCGTCAATGAGTCTATTTTTCAAAGTAGAAATGGCATCGAGTGTCCGCGCGGGCGAAAAATCGGTGGTATTGAGATTACAGTCAACGATTGCCTGCTTTATACATTTGGACTGGTCGGAATCGTCGTATATACTGAAGTTTGGGGTAATACCGGCAAATTCGGAATATCTGCGGAGAATGCGAACGCACAGGGAGTGAAAGGTGCTGATATGTGCGCCTGCGGATGCGGCAAATCTGAATGCACGCTGGCGCATTTCGTCGGCGGCCTTGTTGGTAAAAGTGATGGCGCAGATATTATAAGCGGGGACACCTGAACTTACGAGAGCGGCAATGCGGCAGGTTATGACGCGGGTCTTGCCGCTTCCCGGCCCGGCGATAACAAGCAAGGGACCATCACGGTGGAATACGGCCTTTTGCTGGGAAGCGGTCAGTTCGGAAGCAAATGCGTCATCACGTTTATTGGTCGAGAGGAACATCATTGCGAGTTTGATTGTTGCTGTTGCCGCTGCGATTCCTGAATCAACTGTTCTTCAATCTGCGAAAATTGTTCAGCAAGCTTCGGTTGCTCAATTTTTATCCGGGCAAGAAGGTTCTGACGCATTGTCAGCGGATACTCCTGGTCGTTAAAGAAATCGATAAACGCGTTATATTTCATTACTTTAAGCTCCGGCAAACGAAGCCGTGCCTCATCGCCATATTGTTTGGTATAAACATTATATACGTCTTCAGCCATTTTTTCGAGAGCGTAAGAAGCGTCGTCATCGCGCAGGGCATATCTGAAATACGACTCGCGAAGCATCGGCATAATCGTATCCATCGCCTTGGTGATTGTGATGGTCTTGAGGTCCTTGCGTATCTGCTGGATGATGTAAGATTCGACGGCCGGATCGTTAAATTCCGGACGAGGATACAACGCCCTGACATAATCATATATCTTCTGCGCCTTCTGCCTGTGACCCGCCTGGTAAAACATCGTCAGAGCATTGGTAAGCATATTGCGGTGCTGAACCATATGCGAATCATCCCATTTGTCGTTTGGGTCGCTGTATTTGTGTATAATCTCCGTTATGGCCTTGTTGTAAGAATCGAACATCCTGAAATCGGCACGCAGAAATATGTCTTTTGTCGGCCCCGTGGCAGCGACCTGCTCGGCGCCCTGTGGTGAGGCCGGATTTTCGTTCGTATCGTAGATAAAGATTTTCCCATACCTGAACAGGTTCTGCAAACTGCTTGAAACAATCCGGTCGGTATTGATTTCATCAATCGGATACTCTCCCCTGCCTGTCTTAACGGCATTTTTTTTGCCTGCTACGCGAAGCCCCTTAACCGTCCAGTAAATTGCGTGAACGTCCGGATGCCGCCAGTCAAGCGGGTAGTGATAATTGGGGTCATTGAAATCTGTCGGGCCGTACATGCGGTTTAATTCGAGCATAAGAACGGGGTCAAGTTTCCAGACGTTTCGAAGCTGCCATGCCTTTGCGAAAACATCGAAATCACGAAGTATTGCTGTGTCTCTGAACCGCTCGATTACCCTGAAAGCGGCAGGTGCGAATCTGTTTGGATTTTGCCGGAGAGAAAGGTAATTGCCCACAAATCGCGAATCGTCCTCGAAGTTCTTGTCGGCAGCCTTCAGAGCAGCGATAAACGGCGCAATGTTCGCATCGGCGGCAATCTGACTCCAGTCAGCAGGAACTTTAGCAAGCGACTCAAACCATGCGTTGTCAGCCGGTCCGAGCAACGGTTCAATCGAAAGAGCAAGCTGTAACTTGTAGTATCTATTATCATCGTCGCTGTTGCTGCCTATTTTGTGCTGGAAGATTCTGCCAAGCTCACGATACAAGCCAATTGATTTAGGATTGAGGGGTATGCCCTTGTCCCGCAAAAGCTCATAGCCGTTTTTCACCCACTGCCATCGCTGGTCCGCCTGTTCAGCGGGAATAGCCACGGAGATATTGTAAGCCATATTCCACGCCTGAAACGCCCAGACCTGTGAAAAACGCGGCTGAAGAACGGTAATCCATTCGGCAAGCTGCTTTGCATCGAAAAATTGGCCCTGCTCCTTGAGCTTATCAGCCCGCATCCAAAGGATATCAACCACCAGCCCCCTGAACGCCCCCATCGCAACCGTTGAGAAGGCCAGCGAAGGCGGTGCATTCTGCAGCGGCTCGTTACTTATCAGCTTCATTTCAACCCGCTGTGAATTTATATAATCCAGACGGTCGCCCGCAACGGTCAGCAGGACAACCATCAGCACAACGCATACAACAATAATCAGTTTGTCACGTAAACGCATAATCGTATTGACTTAATAATCTACGGCGGATGCCCGGCGGATGTTTTCATGCCTCCGGCACGGGCCAATAATAACGTTACACGATAACTTTTGCAATTTCGCGGTAAGTGAAAATCAACAGCGACAAAATCACCAGCAGCAGGGCTCTGATACAAAGCGTCGAAAAGCCAAGCCAGGCAAGCAAAGACCAGCTCAACAGCCGGGCCGGAACTAAAAATTGAGAAGGGTCAAACTTGTCGAAATGCGGCAAAAGCGAAAGTATCGGCTGAAGAAACCACGTATATACCGGGCTGACATTGCCGCCGACAACGTTAAAGGACTCACCGATGTATCCGGTCATATTGGCCATAGTAAACACGGCCAGGCAAAGCAATATGGCAACTGGAAACGATAAAAATGACCCCGCAAAAACGGCGAACGCGGAAAGAAAAACGAGCCAAACAAAAATTAACAGTACCGCCCTGATAAAATTGGCGGTAAAAGTGTCGGCTTTGTAAAGAAGCTCAAGACCGTCCTCGAACGGGAAAATAACAACCGTATTATTAAGAGGAACATTAAGAAACGCCACGGCAAGATAGTCGTCGCCCGCAACCGCGTCGGCAGGAACTGAAAATTCACGAAACGTGCGTATAACATCTTTTCGTTCCAGTGAATATATCGGCGTATCCAGATTGGCCGCCAGGCGAAGCTGGCGAACGTCACCGACAACCCATTTACTGTATATCGAAAGGTCCTGAGGATTGACTGCAACATCGTATTTGAATCTCACGAACAAGTTCTGGTTGGGCTCTTTGGGCTTAACGTTATTGAATTCCATGAGCAACTCTTCGCCCACCGCGGCGGCCCGCCTTCTAAGCCCAATACGGCGAGCAAGCTCATTCATATAATTATGACGAGCACCCGGATTTTCATCCACACCGGCAGGAACCTCGCCATTCTGCTTAAGCTTTTTATACGCCTCTGCAAGCTCCTGCGAAATATCCGGCTCTTCGGGCTTTACCGACGCCCTGGCGGTAAAAAACTCGTCCCGAATCTGGGTCATCTGGGCTTCGTCTGCGTGCAGAACCGTCGGCAATAAAATGGTGATGCCGTAAATGATAACGGAAAAAAGAACGAGCAAACCCGCGTCTAAAATAACAATTCCGAGCAATTTGCCGAGCACAAACTGAAACCGCCGAATCGGCTTTGTTAAAACGGTATAAATCTGCTTGTCTTTTACTTCGCTTGTGAGCGAATACGCGGTTGTGAAAATGGTAAGCATCGCCAGCAAAAACGCCGTCAGTGACATACCATAGCTGACGAACGCCTGCATACGCCCCTTCACCGTGCCGTCACCGGTCATAGTCAATCCCATTACCGGCAGCAGCACAAGCAGCAGAACTATAAAGACCGCGGCGATTTTGAGACGCAGGGCCTGCTTTATCATATTGACAGCAACGGCCCAGATGCTACGCATTGGCGGAATCTCCGGGATGAGCTTTCTTTGTATCCGCATTGGACCGGCCCGTTAATTCGTCGAGAATGCTCTTATTCGGCTGGTCGGATTGCGCCGGCGCTGGTTCGGTTTGTGTCGGCTGGATAACAACCGGTTTTGAATCGGTTTGCTCGGTCAGCTCTTTGAGCAGATTTTCATCAGCCGGCGACAACAGTGCCGGTTGAGATTTGACCTGCTGCGTATCAGGAACAGCCGGTCGTTCGTCAGAGGCGGAAACGAGCTGGTTAAGTAACGCTTCTCGGCTCGCACGGTCATTAGTACCGGCGGAAAGAAAATTGCTAATCTGCGTCTTGCTCTCCGCACCGCTTGTCGGGACGGCCTGCTGTTGCGCCCGGGCCACGATATTGATAAAGAACGTTTCGAGCTTATCTATCGGCGAGCCGATAGTGTATTCCGCGTGCTCTTCGGCAAGCGTCTGCTTTATTTTCTCGATCACCGACGGACTTAAACGCCCGGTCAGGATTTCGGTCTTATCGGAGTGCCGCAGCAGTTCGCGGACGTCGCCTTCCGCCTGAATCTTGCCGCCATAAAGAATCGCGATTCTGTTGCATACGTCCTCGACGTCGGCAAGAAGGTGACTGCAAAGCAGAATCGTCTTGCCGCGTTTGGCGAGTTCGAGGATAAGGTCTTTGATTTGTCTTGTGCCGATGGGGTCAAGGCCTGTGGTTGGTTCATCAAGAATAAGCAGCTCAGGGTCGTTTATAAGGGCCTGGGCAAGACCGATTCTTCTTGCCATACCCTTTGAAAATGTCCCGATGGTCCTGTTGGCGACGGCCTTCAGGCCGACCATATCCAGCAGCGCCTCGATTCGCATCCTGCGGACTTTCGCGGGCAGTTTGAACAGCTGGCCGTAAAAATCGAGAGTTTCGCGGGCCGTCAGGTATTTATAAAGATATGACTCTTCAGGCAAAAAACCGATTCTGCGATTGATTTGCGGGTCGGTGGCATCGCCCCCGAGAACGATTGCCTTTCCTTTTGTTGGATGAAGCAGCCCGAGGAGCATTTTGAGCGTGGTTGTTTTGCCTGAGCCGTTAGGGCCGAGAAAACCATAAACCTCATTGGGGCGAACCTTCAGATTAAGGTCATCAACGGCTATAACCCTGCTGCGGCCCCACCAGTCGGAAAAAATCTTTGTAAGAGAAAATGTTTCAATCGCATATTCCATAATTTCAGTTAATCCCGTCAGGCCCGTATATAGATATTCTACGCAGCATCACCCGCATGGTGCTGAAGTTCTTCGCCGTGACGAACTAAGCGAGCGCTGTTGAAGACAACGACAAGAGAGCTTGCGAAATGCAGGAACGCCGCCGTTGTCGGCAGAATCAAAAACGACAGCGATATGCCCACGATGATAAAGCTGACGCCAAAGGCAAGGTTTGAGTTGATAACAAAACGCGTTCTGCGTGAAAGCTGTACCAGTGCGGGCAGTCGTTTGAGGTCGTCGCTCAACAGCGCGATTGAGGCGGAGTTGATTGCTACGTCGGAACCGGCCGCTCCCATCGCTATGCCGAGGTCGCCCGCGGCAAGCGCGGGGGCATCGTTTATGCCGTCGCCCACGACAACGACGGTGTGCCCGTCTTTTTTGATTTTTTCCACAATAGCCAGTTTATCCTGGGGCAGGCAATGCGCCTTGTAATCGGTGCAGCCGAGTTCTGCCGCGACTCGTCCTGCGACTTCGTCCCTGTCGCCCGTGAGCATAGTTACACGTTTGACGCCAAGTGCGAAAAGGTCTGCTACGGCCTCCTTCGCCTCGGGCCTGGTCTTATCCTGAAGGCCTATCCACCCGATGCAATTATGGTCCAAAGCAACGAAAAGTGTGCTGAAACCCTGCTCTTCGTGCAAAGACGGCAGAGTAACATTTGACATATTAATCTGGTTTTCCCTGAGGAAAGAATCTCTGCCGACGATTACCCTGCTGCCGGCGACTTTGGCGAAAACGCCTTTGCCGGGCGTTTCCTGGAAATTATCCACTTCGGACAAAATGAGATTTGCCTGTTTGGCAACCTCCAGCAAAGCCCTTGCGGCGGGATGCTTGCTCATTTTTTCAGCGGAGGAGGCCAGTGAAAGCAGTGTTGACGGCTCAATCCCATTTGCAGGGGTGAGCTTCGTTACATATAATCGGCCGGTCGTTACTGTTCCCGTTTTGTCGAAGACCATCGCAGTGATTTTGCCCGCGGCTTCGAGGTCGGCAACGTTCTTGACGAGTATGCCAAGGCGGGCAGCAGCGGATATTGCCGCAACCATCGCGCTGGGCGTCGCCAGAATCAATGAACAGGGACAGGATATTACAAGAATGGTAATGGCATAGTTGATATTGCCCGTGAAGAACAGGACAATGCCCGCAATCATAAGAACGGTCGGCGTGTACCATTTAACATAGCGGTCGATAATCCGCATAATCGGTATCTTGGTATGCTCGGCCTGCAAAATCAGCGACTGGACCTTGCCTAAGGTGGTATCTTTACCCGCTTTGGTAACGGTAATATCGAGAGCACCCGTAAGATTGCTTGTGCCCGCGAAGACCTGCATACCGGGAACTTTATCAGCGGGCAGCGATTCGCCGGTAATTGTGGCCTCATTGACCGAGCTTAAACCCTTTACGACGTCGCCATCGACCGGGATATTATCGCCGGGCCTTACCCGAACAATATCGCCCGGCTTAATCCGACTAACCATAACCTCGGTTTCGGAGCCGTCGGAATGCAGTTGATTTGCTTTTCGAGGGGTGAGTTTAATGAGCGATTCAATCGATGCCCTTGCGCCAAGGGCTGTTCTGCTCTCGACCAGTTCACTAAGCAGCATAAAAAACGCAACCACACAGGCGGCAGGATATTGCCGGGTGGCAATGGCGGCGAGTATCGCAAGGGCCACAAGCTCATCCATATGGGCTTCTTTGTGCACTAAACTTTTAATTGCGTGCCAGATGATAGGCGAGCCAAGCAGAATTGCGCCCGCGAACGCGAGAATCTCGGTCTGGAAGGCATCGGGGCCGTAAACAAACCATTTGCTTACATAGTGGCTTAGCAGCAGCGTCCCTCCTGCCAGCGTCCCCAGCAGCGCCAAACTGACGCGAACCTGTTTGCCGTGCGTATGCTCGACTGCTATATCGTCCTTAAAATGCAGATGTTCGTGGGCCATTATTTATCTCTCAGGATTCCTCACTAAGTTTATTTTCCGGGTTCGGATTTCGGCTTTATCCCAGGGTCCCTGTTGATTAGAACCCTGACATCGGTTGCTTTTCCGTGCTGCGCGGGCTCAATTACCGTCTTCTCATCGGCGTCGCGAAGGACCTGCTCAATCGCGTCCTGATAGACCCTCTGTATGACAAGCTTGGGATACTTTCGATATTCAGGAAGTATTCTTTGCAGGTACTCTGCGTTCGCCCTGGCGTCCTCGACGACTTTTGTCCGATAGCCGCGTGAATCGGCTATTTGCTCCTGTGCCCTGCCGGCAACCTGTCCCCACAACTGCTCCTGTTTTTGTTTGTCATAGGAACTATCATGCAGAGAGGCAAGCAGCTCGCCGGCAATCGGGCCGCCGGTCTCATTGAGAATCTTTTCCGCGTTTAGCTTTGCCTCGCTGATTGCCTTTTGCTTATCCTGGGTGGCGGTTAAAGACGCCTGGAAGGCAGCCCCTACCTGCCTGGGCCAGGTTATATCACGGATTTGAACCGAAACAACTTTAATGCCGCTGTCTAAGGCGTTGAGCTTGTTTTGAAGACGCTCCTTGACCCTATCCGTAACCGAAGCCACCTTTTCAAACATCGCCTCTTCGATTGTGTAATTTACCATTGTTGCGACAACCGCATCGGAGAAAACATTCTCCAGCATCGGGTTTATATTTTGCTCAATGATGTCCGAGTAATTCTGTCCGGCGGAAAGATGTTCGTCCTGCACATAGCAGTGTTTGTAGAATCTTTCCGCATCGGTAATCTGGTAGGTCAAAACCCACTTGCAGTGAAGGATATTATAATCGCTGCCTTCGGAGACGGCTGCGGTCCCCTCCTGTTTTTCGCCCCTTACCAAACAATAGCCGTCGCTAAGGGGATTAAGCGTCGGCAACGCGTATGATTTTGGGTTGGCCGCGTCACCCATCTCATCGCCGGGTTTCTGATAATACCAGAACGAATTGATTGCCAGGTTGACCTTTTTCTCGACGGGAACTCGAACGATTTCGTGAATCGGATAGGGCAAAAGCAGCTTCAATCCCGGACCAAGAAGCCGTCCTTCGCCGACTCCGCTGATTTTACCGAACCGCAGAACAATCGCCCGTTCGCCAGGCCCTACCGTCCGGATACCGGAAAGCAAAAACAATATTATCAGTATGACCATTATGACCTTGAGGACGGCGAAGCTGACCTTTAACGCCCCCGACAGGTAGTCATAGCCGGGATCCGCCTGCCGCACATGGCCCGCGTCATTCGGAGTCGCGTGATCGTGATTATGTTCGTGCTCGTGATGGTGTCCGTGTTCTTCCTTCATATCTTTCAAATCCGCCTATGAAACAAACAGCAATTATTCTTTCGGTTTCAGGTCCGGCATCTGCCTGAGCAGCTTGAACGGCTCGGTATCCGCGCTGATAACAACCGTCGCTCTTTGTTCGAGTATCTTTTTGAGCGCGTCGATATCACGCAGGAACATAGCAAGCTGCGGGTCCTGTTCGAGCAGCTTATAATACTGGGCGGCCTCAGCGTCGCCCTGTGCGCGAATGGCCTTGGCCCTGGCCTCTGCGGCCGCGAGCAGCTCGGTCTGCATCGAAAGAGCGTCTGTAACGATTTTCTTGGATGCGGCGTTGCCCTCGGCGATTGTCGCCTCGGTCCTGCGATTCCGCTCGGCCTTCATCCGCTCAAATACGTCCTTGCTTACATCTTCGCTGATTTTAAGCTGCCTGATGCCGATCGCCTTGATTTCAATCCCATAGTCGCTTCGTACGGCCTTCTGAATCTCGGCCAGCATCTCTTTTTCAATTTCATCGAGCTTTATTTTTGCCGGGTCGCTGTTGACAAATTCGGAGAAATCATGCCGGCCTATGACCTTGTTCTGAGTATCGCTTATCTGGGTAAGCAGCTTGTTCTCGGCTTCCGAAACAGTCCCGACCGCGTTAAAAAATGCAAGCGGCTCGGCAACACGCCAGACGACAAACGTGTTGACGATAATCGGCACCGCCCCTTTCGTGGGCGTCTCGCCTATCTCGGCCACAAGACCTCTCGACCGCGAATCGAACTTCTGAACCATTTCGATTGGCGGAGGCCATTTGAAATACAAACCCGGCTCGGTTATCTGCCGCGTGGCCTTGCCGAAGGTCATCACAAGGGCCGATTCGGTCTCTCGCACCTGGAACATCGTGAACACAAGAGCCAAAATGACAAAAAGCAGAACGATAAAGATGGTTATTGTTATATTTTTCATTGTGAGCTGCTCTCCTGAACTCCGCCGATGTCGTACAAACTCGGCGTTAATTTTTCCTTAAGGTCAACAATAAATGTCTCCGCGTCATTCGGGTCGGCGACAATAACGTATTTCCTGATTGGTCTGAGTGTTTCCTCCAGCGCAATAAGACGCTGCTGGCGTTTGTAAATCTCCGGCGCAGCCCTGTACGCCTTTACCTGGCTGTCGAAGCGTTCACCGGTGGCGCGGGCGATAGTGGCTTTTTCAAACCTGTAACTCTGGGCCTCCCGCAGCATGCAGAATATATCGCCGTCCGCTTGGCCAAACGCCTTATCCAGCCGGCCGGCAATCTCATCGGTCTGCTGATGGTTATTTTCCTGTCTTGCCTTTTGATAATCCGAGGCAAGAACGTAAAGGTCGGATGCACCCTCGACCGAACCGGCAAGTGTGCTGAGGGTACGATTACGGTCTCCCTCTGCCCTGAGAATTATCGCCTGTTTTTTCTGAATCGCGCCTATAACCTTCTCATAGTCGGCGGCAACCTGTGTAGGAGGATGTATCCCCTGCAGGCCCACGAAAACAATCTCGATGCCAAGACCCGCCTTGTCTGCGGCGGCTTGGATATTCTGCGTCAGAACCTGCTTGGCCCGTGCCCTGCCGGCGCCAAGCAAGCTGGTCTGCAAAGCGACCTCATCGTCAACTTCAATAGTTGAGCTCGCGGCAAACCTCGCAAGCTCGCGGTAACATATATCTTCGAGTCGTTTCTCCGGATTGTCGTAGTTATAAAGGAACGCGTAAATATCTTTGACAACGTAATGCACGGGAACATTTGCCTTGAGCAAGCTGACCGGCACCGCCCCCTGCGGATTTTTCTCCGCGCCGAGACGGCTCGCAACAAGAAGGTTGTATTCTTCCTTGTAATGGTCCTTGCCCCACAGCAACGGCTCGCGGATTATCTGCCCGGTTTTTGGGTCTGTTTTCGGCACGTAGCCGATTTGCAGTTCCTTTATATCGCTCGTGGGGTATATTCGAATGATATCGATAGGCCATGGCCTTTTGAAATGGATACCCGGGCCGACCAGCCAGACATTGCCTTTGGCGTCTTTCGGATTGCCGAAGTGCTCGATTACCCCCTGCTCATTCGGATTAATAACGATGACGCAGCTAAGCAGATAGAGCGTAATAGCACCGAAGAAAAAGAGCGGCACAACGGCTTTTTCGAGAAGTTTGTAAAACCACGTCTGGGAAACTTTGAATCCGAATTGATAATCGATTGCGCCTGTGGCCGTATGAAGAATTTCGCCCGGCTCGTTGACCAGCCCAAGCAGCCGGCTGTCAAATGCCGCCCTGCTGTATTGGCCGGTCAGGCGAGGACGATAGATATCAAATATAATGTTAAGCAGATTCTCGACGCCAAGAATGATAAGCAGGATTGGAATCAGATAGTCAATCACCCTGATTACGGTGGTTAATTTAAACTGAACCAGCGCAAGCGCTATCGCCAGAGCAAATGACAAAATCGCCGAGCCGAACAGGAAACTGCCTCCCGCTCGCATCGGCTTCCATTCCGGCTGTCTTGACATCCCCGTCGCGTAACGCGACATCAGAAAACTCACAAACGCAACAGCAATCATACAAACCGCGCACAACAGCGGCTGTTTGCCGATAGCCGGGTTCGAATCCGAAACACCCCTGATCAAATACAGACCTACGGCCGCCTGATAAGCAGCGATAAGGAATGAAAAAATCGGCAGGAACCACTTTTCAAATATCGCAAGACGCTTTTGGGCGACTGCGAACAACTGTGCCTGCTCGCCTTTCTGCTGAAAGATTTTATCTGCCCTGTGTTCGCCGGCAAGAGCGCTCATATCGAGCTTTTCCTGCTCGGCAAGAGCTCGCTGATGGAACTGGATAAGCAAAACCAGCCAGATTAAAGCCGAACCAAGCAGAACAAAACTCTCTGAATAGACGGATACAAAACCGCTCCATCTGCCGATAAGAATCGTAATGACAAAGAAGATGACGCTGATTATCAGCGACACAATTGCAGCAAGCTTTGCCGGTCTTGATGATGTTGTCATTTATCAAATTCCTAAAGTTTCTAACGAACCCCTGAAAGCAAAGGGCATATAGATATAGTATTTCCCGGCTATTTACAAGCCGGTTTTTATAACATATAAGAATATATCGCCAAAATTAGGCAAAAAACCTTGCCTAAAACTCAAAAGATGCCGAAAAACGATGATTTCCAGAAAGGTCGTTGAGAATGACAAAGTTATTTACAATAGCAAAAAATACCTTCATAGAAACCATACGCCAGCCGGTCTATGCGATAATTATCATCGCCGCCCTGATGCTGTTTCTCGTCAGTCCTGGAATCTCGATGTACACACTGGATGACGATAATAAGCTTTTGCGCGAATTGGGGTTATCTACGCTTTTCATGGCAAGCTTGTTCATCGCAATTTTCTCTGCTTCAGGGGCTGTGGCGGAGGAAATCGAGAATAAAACCATTATGACCGTTTTAAGCAAGCCCGTACAACGTCCGATATTTATTTTAGCTAAATTCCTGGGAGTTACCGGGGCTGTCGCTATGGCCCATTATATCTGCACCATAGCACTGATAATGGCCATAAGAAACGGTGTTCTGGAAAACGTCGATTCAAACAACGACTATACTGTATTAACGGCCGGAGGGATTATCCTCGTCCTTACCTGTCTCCTAACTGCTTTCTTTAACTATAGTTATGACTGGAAGTCCACCTCAACTGCTATGGTTTTACTGGCCGGCTTAGGCACAATTGCGCTGATTTTCCTGATTTTCTTCGACCGCGACTGGAAGTTCAACCCTGCTAATAATAACATTAACGCGGTTGATGTTTATGGCTCGGTTCTGCTCTTTCTGGCGGCGATTATAATCGCGGCATTGGCAGTGGCTCTGTCCTGCCGGTTCAATATCGTGGTAACCCTCTCGGCCTGCGTGGGCATTTTCCTTCTCGGACTTGTCTCTGACTGGGCCTTCGGTGCCCTCGCCAAAACCCATCTCTGGGCAAAAATATGCTACTTCGCCATTCCTAATCTTCAGGTTTTCTGGATAAGTGACGCTATTGTTGAGGGAAGCACATTATCCATCAAATACATATTCATCACCGCTATATACGCGATTTGCTATGCGGGAGGTATATTAGCGTTGGCAGTGGCGTTATTCCAGCGAAGACAGGTCGGCTGACGTCCTACTGTCGAATAGGACAACTGCTTCCCTCGATAAGTTTAACGACGGCTGTTTCGTCGCAATTCTGCTGTTTGGTGCAGCGGGCACAATCGCTCCAGACCTTCATAGGCAATGAATCCTTGTTGGCTACCTGGAAGCCAAGTTTGCCGAAGAACTCCGGCTTAAGCGTCAGGCCTAATACTTTAGGTGCTCCCAGCCGACGCGCCTGCTCAACCGCGGCGTTTACGAGCATCGCCCCCGCCCCTTTGCCCTGATGCGCCTCGTGAACAGCTAATGATTTTATCTCCGCAAGGTCCGACCAGATTACCTCAAGTGCGCAGCAGCCAATTACCTGACCATCGAGTTCAGCGACAAGAAAGGTCTGGAGATTTGTAAAAATATCGGCCATCGAGCGAAACAGCATCTGGTCACGCTCCGCGAAACAATTTATCAGGGCGTGTATGGCCTTTACATCAGTAACATTTGCACTGCGAACTTTCATAATTAATCAAGTATAACATACTTTGAAAACGTTTCCAGAGTTCAATACCGTAATCTTAAAGCAAATAATGCTGGAAAAATCCAGCCCGATGGCTACAATTGCCCCGAATATGCGATTTATACTGATTGATAAAATTGTTGAAATCGAAAACGGCAAACGGATAAAGGCAGTCAAAAGCGTCTCGCTGGCGGAAGAATATCTGGCGGACCACTTCCCTACCTTCCCGGTCCTGCCAGGGGTGTTGCTTTTAGAGGGCTTAATCGAGTCGGCATCGTGGCTGGTTCGGGCGACGGAAAACTTTGCGCATAGTATGGTCTTGCTCGAAGAGGCCAGAAATGTTAGATATAAGTCCTTTCTGGCGCCTGGAATGCAGATAGAATACTCGGTTGAGGCCAAAACAATCGAGGAGAACGTAAGCAGTTTCACGGGCACAGGCGTATCAAACGGCGAACAGATTGTCGAGGCACGATTCGGCCTGAGACATTTTAATCTCGCTGAAAAAGATTCAAGTTTAGCGGCGGTAGATGCCAACATTATCAGCGAGATGAAAAAACGCTGGCAATTGCTGAAAAAATAAGCTGATTGCAGGTTTCGGATTTTAGATTTCAGATTGAAAAAGAAACTGGAGACGGATTGCTATGGCTATGGACAGAGAACAGATTTTGGAACAGGTCAAGACGGTAATGGTTGACGCACTCGGAGTCGATGACGACGAGGTAAAGCCCGAAGCAACACTGATGGGCGACCTGGGAGCGGAGAGTATCGATTTCCTCGATATAGTGTTCCGCCTGGAAAAGGCATTCGGAATTAAAATCGCAAGGGAAGAATTGTTCCCTGCTGAAACGCTGATGAACAACCCCGAGTTTGTAAGTAACGGCAAACTGACCGCCAAGGGCGTCACCGAGTTAAAGGCCAAAATGCCCCATACCGACGTCAGTGAATTCGCGAAAAACCCGGAACTGAGCAAATTACCCGATTTGTTCACAGTGGGTATGATTGTCAACTACGTCCAGAGCAAGCTGAAGGCAGCTTAATATGTAAACACTTGTTTTTGAACCTTATCGGCAGGTTTTGCCTGAGCAATCCTGCCGATTGTCTTATTATAAACAAATCGCAAAACGTCATTGCTTCGCTACGCAAAACAAGACGCTGTAGGGCTGCGCAAAAGCACAATATTAACAATAGGTATCTGTCCCTAGTTTCCGCCCCATTCATTCGCGAAGACAGCAAAATCACGCAAGTCCACTATGCCGGACGAATCTGCGTAAAGGTTTGCACGTGAATCGTAGCCCACATTGCCGGGGACTTTTAACCAGGAACCGGCAAAGACAATCAAATCCATAAAATCCACGTTTGAATCACCGTCGAAATCGGCACGAAGCTTATATAAACCATATAAATAGCCATAGAGGGCTGCTTTGCCCCGCATCGTCTGTTGCGGCGTAAATTCCGAATGGGCCCATACATATCTATCATTGAAATAACCTTCCGCTTTCGGCCAGCCGGTAGTGGACGTCGTCCCGTAAGCGGGGTAACATAGAGCAGTCAACCTGCTCGGCTTATTCCCGGTCATACCTGTACTCGAAGAATCCCAGTCGTCGGTATTCAAATAGGGTGTATGTCCCGGATGCAGACCGGGGTAGCCGTCATTTCTGCCGGTAGTGTACATATTTTCAATACTTCGCTTGCTTGCCAGGTTGGTACAGGCGGTAGTCATTATAATCCTGTTCATGGAATTGCGCCCAAGCTCCCAATCAGCTTCCAGTACCATCGCATTTTCGAATAATGTTTTATCCGAATTACTGTCGGCAACCGCATGGGCAACTATACACCTTTGCACGTTCTGTTCGGTCTTAAAGTATCCTGTGTTATTGTCCGTAGCCCTGCGCGTTGGCCGGGAGTTAGAATAATTTGCTTCCTGATTTTTAGCTTCATTAATAATGGATGCCTTCATATTGCTGAATAACGTGGGATAATGAACAGTTTGTTTGGTTTTGAGATAACCCGCAGTTGCCCAAAGTTGATCATAGCTCGAATCATTACATATCGTCGAGGTGCTTGAAGTAACTTCGCTTAATGAATTCACCATATCCTCATAAGCAGTATTTCCTGTCAGATTATATAGGTATGCCGCAGCCGTCATTTTCAGGTCCTTGCCCCTGATTGTTACATCACCGATACCCACCGTTTCAGTAAGCATTTGGTCTGGCAGGGCTGAGGCATAATTGTAAGCCGTTACTGCGTCATTTGTGTATGTATCTCTTAAATCATTCAATCCTGCAAGCATAAAACAATAAGCCAGCATAGATGCGTTCGCGGCGCTTGCCCACGCTGATATTGGCGTGGTTCCCGCTTGGTAAAGGATGGGGTTGGTCTCGCTGGTGGGGTTAGTAAGTCCGTAACTATATCCGCCGTTTGGGTCTCGCAAGTTGAGCCAGAAATCGACTTCGTTTTTGACCTCATCGAGAATATCAGGAATGCCGTTGCCGCTTTCAGCAATTTGCAGGTTGTCATCATTCAGGTTGCCGTCGGTAAGAATGTATGGCAGCAGCATATCATAAATGTTTGAAATATGCGTTTGATTCCTGTCCCAGTCCGTCGCATCGGAGTGTCCCCCGTAGGCGTTGTTGTTCTGAGCGCCTGTTATATAAGGGGCCATTGCGGATGGATTATCCCAAAAACCATCACTCCAGCTCGAGTTAAGGGGTGATATATTAGTTATATAAACCGTCGTATTTGACGGCGATACACCGGGAATAAAAAGAGGCTGGCGGGGAACCGGCATCCCGGGATAGTTTGTTTCCTGCCCGATACGCATATAAAAATAGCCGATAGTGCTCACCCTGAATGGCTCAAAATACGCGTATTTTTTAATCTCGAAATTTTCGCTGCACCCCACTCCTTCTATTGCGATGCGGTATGTCCCCGGCGTATTAAATCCCGTAAAATCCGCTTTCCAGACATTTGACATCGTAAGGTTGTAACCTCCTACGTCCGAGCCGCTGTTTTTCCAAAGCGCAACGGTTCCCACCTGCTGGCTGGCGCCGGTATTTACGTTGTATATATAAACCTTTTTACCGACAAACGACGAATAGTCACGCGCACCGCCGTCTCCCATCCAGATATACAAATCGATGGCTTTTGTGCTGGCATCGTTAAGATATCCAACCAGATTTACATGCACTGCCTCCGACGGGCTGTTGAACATATCGAAAGTAATGCTCGGGCTGAGCGTGTCGGAATTTGTATTTGAATTTATTGTAACAATATAGCTATCCCCCTGCACAAGAGAATATGGCAATTTCAAATAAATGGTGTGTTCCATGGTATATGTATAAATCCAGTCGTAGCTGCCCCAGTTACCTTCAGACGCACCATTGAGTTTTGATTTACGATAGCAGTTGGTTGGATTTCTGCCGCTTGTGCCGTAATTTGCGTCATTGGTTGATGTTATGACCCAGTTAGTGGTCGCGGCGGCATTTGTTAAGTTCAGTGCGCTTCCGTAACTCACCACCCAATCCCAACCCGTGTAATGATCACCCATATAGGCATATTGCCCCTGCGCATTGTCTAAAAAACATGCATCCCCGTCTTTGAATTGGGCCATAATGTAGTTATTGTCAACAACTTTGAGCCAGACAAGTTTGCTTGCGAATGCGTCAGTGGAAATAATTATTAATGACAAAACCGAAATGATTAACGCTGTTCTTTTCATAACCCGCTCCGTTGATACGATTATTTTAGCTGTTTTTCATTGTAACCGGCTTTGGTCTCTGTTGATGGTATCTCTGAATTGAAAAACCCCATTTATTCGGCTAAAAAACATACTTTTCCCATGCGATACCCGGTGTGACACAAGTAATTTTACGAAAATCGGCCTTAATTGTCAAGACTTATCTTTCCCGAGGCCGTTTCTGCACAAAAACGTGGATTATTATGCTCCCGGGTTTATCCAGTCCTCCAGGAAGGGGCAATACGCCAAAAAACTGCTGGGAAAAGGCCTTATTTTTTGATATAACCCGTCACCGTAAGGAAAACTACACTTTGCGATAACATAAGGGTGCCGCTATGAGAAAAGACAGCCGATTAATGTATGCCTGTCTGGTTTTATTGGTTTTGGGTTTAAATCTTGCTATGGCGGGGGCGGCTGCAATTACGACGTTGGCGCAAAACGGCTCGACTATCGGAAAGTTCGAGAAATTCGAGATGACTTTTACCCTGGACCGGACGTATAGCAATCCTTTCGATATAAATATCGTTGATATAATGGTTAATATCATAAAGCCGGATGGCAATAACGTGGCGGTTCCAGCTTTTTATTATAAGGATTACGAACAGGATACGGACGGTAACTACATCAACGGCAAAAATCCGTGCTGGAAAGTACGCTTCGCGCCGGCTCAACTGGGCGTCTATCACGTCGGTCAAATCAGGATTATCGACCAGAACGGCACTTATACATCTGATCCCAATATTAGTTTTACCTGCGTCGAAAGCGGTAAAAAAGGATTCATCAGGGTTGACCCGAATAATCGGGCATTTCTGAAGTATGACAATGGAAGCACCTGCCTGAATATCGGTCAGAATATCGGCTGGATCTACGGCAGGATTCCCGCCTGGGACAAATATCTGACTAAATTACATAAAGCAGGCGGAAACTGGGTTCGGCTGTGGATGTGCCGGTACGGGACCGATGGGGGAACGCTGCTCGAATGGAAAGATAAGACATACAGCGGATATTTTCAGGGGGCGGGAAAGCTGTCGATGCAGATTGCGCTTCGATTAGACAGATACGTCGAAATCGCGGAACAAAACGGAATTAGCATTCAGCTTTGTCTTCAGCATCATGGCCAGTTCAGCACAACCGCAAATCCTGACTACAACGACAATCCTTATCGAGACGCGGCAGGCGGCTGGCTGAGCAATCCGGAGCAATTTTTCACTGACGCAGAAGCAATAAGATACACAAAAAACAAATATCGTTATATTGTTGCGAGGTGGGGGTATTCACCATCGATATTCGCCTGGGAACTTTTTAACGAAGTGGAGTACACCAACGGCTGGAACAATAATCGGGAAAGCGTGGTCAAATGGCATGATATAATGGCCAAATATATTCACAGCATAGACCCTTATCAGCACCCAGTAACCACCAGCAGTCACGGCAGCAGTTTTGAAAATTTATGGAATTTGCCGGATATCAACCTGGTCCAGGAGCATTACTATGGACCTGACACGATTCACATATTCGAGCGGGTTGCCTCAATACTGGCGAGATACAATAAGCCGGTGATTATGGCGGAGTTCGGATTAGGGGGTAAACCAGAAGGAAGTCGACAGCAGGAACCGATGGCAACACAACTGAAGGAAGGACTGGAAATGCATAATGGCATCTGGGCAAGCTTCTTTGTCAAAAGCAGCGGGCATATGTGGTGGTGGGATAATTATATCGACCCGTGTAATCTTTACGGAGTATATACGCCGCTTGCTATTTATGCTAAAAACGAGAATCTTGCGAACTACAATTTAGTCAAGGCGCAGAGGGCTGTTTCGGGAACCAAGGCATATTATGCCATTCCGGGGCTTAACGCATTCTGGACGGTATCCACTACGAAGGAGTTAACCCTTGAGGGAGATTATTTCGATGGAATGGACAACCTTTCGAAGTGGCTCCAGGGTTCGTCGCAGGAGGCACTGAAGTCGGACCCCAATTTTCATTTGAATATGCCCGCGGGAGGTAATCTTAAAATCCACATCGCAGAAGCAGCCGCCAAGGGCAACAACAAAATTCAGGTGCTTGTCAACGGCACCGTGGCTTACGATAAAGTTCAGACCAATCGCGCTAAAAATTACATAATAACGGTTCCGTTATCAGCAGGGACGCGGACGGTGCAGATAAAAAACACCGGCGACGAATGGTTTCGTATAACTAGCTATGTATTTACTCCAGCCGATGCATCGGCCTTGGAATCGATTGGCCTTTCGAATAATAAACGTGCTTATATCTGGATTTACGACGTGAATAGTCAATATGGATTGACTGACAGCGGGACCTTCCATAACGAGAAGATGATAGTCAAAGGTCTCGATAACGGTCAATATTTTGTCGAAGTTTACGCGACCCGCGGCGCAGGCGGGGTTATCGCTTCGGGCACGGCGAATTCCTCCTCAGGCACATTGACTTACACACTGCCGGATTTCACAAAGGACATCGCGGTAAAAGTCAGACCATAATTTATGGCCCGCTGAAAGCTTTACAGGGATAGCCGCAACCGCATTACCTGGACAGCTATGCCCCGAAGTGCTGCCTATGTCCTGAAATGGACAAGATTTGCTTGAGAAATCGGGGAAATTGTCTTATTATGCCGGGCTATGCGTTGGATTTGGATAGATAAGTTCGTTGAGTTTAAAAGCGGCGAATCGGCGGTCTCGATAAAGAACGTAACGCTTGCTGAGGAGCATTTACACGACCATTTTCCCGGCTTTCCCGTTATGCCCGAATGCCTGATGATTGAAGCAATGGCGCAGACGGCGGGAATACTGGTGGGCGAAGCGAAAAATTTCCAGGAAAAGGTTATCCTGGCGAAGATAAAAAAGGCGGTCTTCCACGACTACGTCAGGCCGGGTGATACTTTGAGGTTATCTGCGAAGATTGAGTCGATAGCCCCTGAGGCCGCCAGCACAACCGGAACAATCACATGCGGCGACAAACCGATAGCCGACATCGACCTGATGTTCAGTCATATCGACCAAAACCTTGCGGGCAAGGAATTCCCAAAGGAAAACTTTGTGTTCACCGATATGTTCAAATCGCTTCTGCAGGGAGCGGTTTTCCAGAAAGCCGACAAATAGGAGACAAACCCTGTGGGACGGACCCGTGTAGTGATAACTGGAATTGGGGCGGTAAGCCCGCTGGGGTTAACATCGGCCCGGACGTGGGAGGGACTTTGCGCGGGCAAATGCGGCATAAAACGGATAACTAAATTCGACCCCGCGAAATTTACCTGCCAGTTGGCGGGCGAAGTCGAGGAATACAAAATCCAGCAGTATGTCCCCAAATCATTCCGCAAGGCGACCAAGCTGATGTCGAAGGATATTGAGCTTGCGGTAATCGCCGCGGATGAGGCGGTCAGGGATAGCGGCTTAATTACAAAAGCCATCGACGAGCAGAAAATTAACGTCAATCCGCAGCGTATGGCAATCAATATCGGCGCAGGACTTATTAGCTGCGACCCCTGCGAGCTCGCCCCGGCGGTCGCCAAAAGCTTGTCCGACGGCAAATTCAATATTCAAAAATGGGGCAAAGACGGTCTCGACTTGGTAACGCCTCTGTGGCTGTTGAAGTATTTGCCGAATATGCTGGCTTGTCACGTCGGTATCATTCACGACATACAGGGGCCGAGCAACACAATCACCTGCGCAGAAGTTTCGGGACATATCGCGATAGCCGAGGCGACAGAGGTCATCGCACGGGGCAATAGTGACATCGCACTGGCAGGCGGTGCGGAATCGAAAGTGAACCCCGTATTGATAATGCGCCAGTGCCTGATTAAACGAACTACAAATCAGCACAACAACGATGCCGAAGGGGCATGCAGGCCTTTCGACTCAGGCGCAACTGGCTCGATATTCGGCGACGGCGGCGGAATCGTCGTGCTTGAAAATCTCGACAACGCGACCAGACGCGGCACAAAAATTTACGCGGAAGTTGTCGGCACGGGCCAAAGCGCCTGTATTAACTCGACGTATGAGCATATCGAGTCGGATGGATATGGGCTAACAATCGCAATTGAAAAAGCAATGTCGCAGGCGAACATATCGCCAAAAGATATCGATTTGATAATACCGCACGGCACGGGCATACTGCAGGATGACCTTGCCGAGGCGAAAGGAATTGAGTCGGCAATCGGCGAAGAGGCAAAACGAATACCCGTATGGCCGACGAAAAGCATGTTGACTAACACCGGCGCCGCCTGCGGAGGACTGGATGTTGTCGCGGCGGTTTTAGCGATGAGAGACGGCATTATACCAGCAGCGAAAAACTGCGCTAAAAAAGCTATCGGCTGTAACCTCAACATCGTAACAACAACACAAACGGCGAATATTCGCTACGCCCTGTGCTGCGGCTACACCTACGGCGGACAAACCGCCGCTGTCATACTCAAAAAATTTGAGAATTAAAATAATGATACAAAATGGAAAAAAAGAGCGTGTCGTAATTACAGGAATGGGCATAGTTTGCCCGCTGGGACACGATATTGAAACAATGTGGCAGGCATTACTGGCAGGCAAAAGCGGTGTCGCAAAAACAACCATTTTCGACGCCTCGACCTTCCCGACAACTTTCAGCGCAGAAGTAAAAAATTACGACGCCGCGAAGTTCGTAAAAAATCCCGACCTGCATAAAAACGGCAATCGTGGAAGCAAATTCGCTGTTGGTGCGGCTGTCCAGGCATGCAGACAGGCGGGCATAAACATCGAAACCGACAACCCGACTGACGGTATCGACCGCAAACGAATCGGGATTTATCTCGGCGCGGGCGAAGGAGCAGCGAATCACGAGGCGTTCTTTGGCGCAATCGCCGCCGGCTGGGACAATCAGGCCAACGCTATGGACTGGACAAAGTGGACCGACGTCGCGGCGGTGCAAATGAGAGCAGTGCACGAGCTGGAACAGGAAGCGAATATGCCCGCGGCGCATCTGTCGATGCTCACCGGCGCAAGAGGACCGATACGAAGCTGCCTGACCGCTTGCGCGGCAAGTACCCAAGCAATCGGCGAAGCAACAATGACTATTCGCAGAGGCGACGCGGATATTATGATTGCAGGCGGCGCACACTCGATGATTCACCCCCTCGGACAAACGGGCTTTAATCGCCTTACCGCCCTGTCGAGAAAAAACGACAGCCCGCAGACCGCATCGAGACCATTTACCGCCAGCAGAGACGGATTCGTCCTGGGCGAAGGTGCAGCGATTGTGATACTGGAAAACTTGACCTCCGCGAAAAAACGCGGGGCAAAAATACTCGCGGAAATCATCGGCTACGGCAGCAGCTCAGACGCATTTCGAGTTACTGATATGCACGAGGAAGGGCGAGGCGCGATTCAGGCGATAGAAGCGGCTATCGCGGACGCTGGTCTAACTTATAAAGATGTAAATTACGTCAACGCCCACGGCACAAGCACCGCGGAAAACGATTCGATAGAAACAAAGGCAATTAAAGCCGTATTCAAAGAACGCGCCAAACAGATAGTTGTCAGCAGCATCAAAAGCTCGATGGGCCATTTAATCGGCGCGGCCGGCGGCGCGGAACTGATTACCTGCGTCCTTGCAATCCGCGATGGTATCGTGCCCGCAACAATAAACCTCAACGACCCCGACCCGCAGCTGGATTTGGATTATGTCCCCAACACGCCGAGAAAAATGCAGGTCAATATCGCAATGAAAGAGTCATTCGGCTTCGGAGGCCAAAATAACGTCGTCATTGTAAAAAAGTACCAGGACTAAAGGCGAAAAGACAATGATTGATATCAAGGAAATAAGAGAAAACCCGGAACGTTTTAAAAAAGCTGCCAAAGATAAAAACATCGATGTAAATATCGATAGATTGATAGATTTGGATAGAGACCTTAGTAAGGCAAGGAAGACACTTCAGGATATCGCAACTCAAAAGAACCAGATCAGTAAAAGTATTCCTAAACTAGAAAAAGGAATTGTAAGAGATGAGCAGTTAGGTTTTTTATCCCAATTTAAGAAACAAGAAAAAACCTTAGAAGAGTGGATTAAAACACGCCAGCCGGAATTTGATTCACTGATGATGCTTGTGGCGCAACCAGCGGACAACGACGTGCCATTGGGCAAGGACGACACAGAAAATGTAGAGCTGAGACGAGAGGGACAGGTTCGCAAATTCGATTTCAAACCCAAAGACCACGTTCAATTAGGCGTTGACCTCGGAATAATTGATATTGAGCGTGGCGTAAAATTGGCGGGGACACGAAGTTATTTCCTCAAGGGCGACGGAGCGAGATTACACTGGGCGGTACTGCAATTCGCGATGGACGTGATGATTGCGAGGGGCTATACGCCGATGTCGGTGCCGCTGTTGATGCGTGATGAAGCGATGCGAGGAACGGGATATTACCCCGGCTCGGAAGAGCAGACCTATCGAATGGAAAAAGATGAGGTCAATCTCGCGGGGACAGCCGAAGTGCCGCTTACCGCTTACCGCATGGGCGAAATTCTGGAAGAAAAAGAGCTGCCGATTAAATTTGTCGGAATGTCAACCTGTTTCAGACGCGAGGCAGGCGCCGCGGGCAAAGACACCTATGGTCTTTACAGGATTCACCAGTTCGACAAGGTCGAGCAGGTCGTAATCTGCAAAAACAGCGTCGAGGAAAGCAACAAATACCACGAGGAAATTTTAAGCAATTCGGAAGTCGTGATGAGAGCTCTCGAACTGCCCTACCGTATCGTCGCGGTCTGCACGGGCGACCTCGGCAGAGGCCAGGCGAAAAAATACGATATCGAGGCATGGATGCCCTCGCGGAATAATTACTGCGAAACCCACAGCGCAAGCAAATTTTACGAGTTTCAGGCCAGGCGAATGAACCTGCGATACAAGGACACCGTGACAAAGAAAAACCTCTTCTGCCACACGCTCAACAACACCGTCATCGCAAGCCCGCGAGTCCTGATACCAATCCTGGAGCTTTACCAGAACGCCGACGGCTCGATTACGGTGCCGAAGGTTCTGCAGCCCTATATGGGCGGACTGGAACGAATCGCAAAATCATAATCAGGAGAATAATGCGATGACAAAAGAACAGGTTCTCAAGCTAATCAAAAATAATCCTGTTTTTGCGCTGGCTACGGCTGAGGATAATAAGCCGTACGTCCGGATGATGATGCTCTACCGGGCAGACGAAAACGGCATTCTATTTAATACAGGCGAGAACAAAGACCTGCACAGGCAGCTTTCAAAAAATGAAAATGTTGAGATGTGCTTCTACAATGCCGCAGAGGGACGTCAGATACGTATTTCCGGCTCGGTTGAGGAAATTGAAGACCTTGAACTCAAAAAACAGGTCGTAAAGGATTTCCCGTTTTTGAAAGAATGGGTCGATAAGGAGGGCTACGATGTCCTCGTCGTTTACTGCCTCAAACACGGCAAGGCAACCACCTGGACAATGGAGACAAACTTCAAGCCCAAAGAGTACATCCAGCTATAATCGCCTGACAGAAATTGAACCAGTCAGAAAAAGGAGATAAATAGTATGGGCACAAACAATCGATTCCTGGCTTGTCTTCTTTTATTATCTGCCTTTTTAATGCAATCGTGTTCACCAGTGAACACGTCGCAAGGGGACGTCAAAAGCGCCTCGCAGCAAAAACAATGGCTCAGCAAAGCATACCGGTACGACAAAAACGGCTGGATTTTTCTGCATATCGAAGGCGCTCCATTTGAAAGGGGATTTCAGCGCGGGTATCTGACGGCAAATGAAATAGAGGATTTTAATAAAACGCTTGCATACGTGCAGGAGTTTGAAACGAGTGAGAAACTGGATTTCTTTGTCAAGGCAGCGGCCAGGTTATTCAAGGACAAGGTATCAAAGGAATACGTCGAGGAAATGCAGGGTATGGCGGCTGGGGCGCGGGCGGCAGGCAAAGAGATAACATACGACCAGATGCTTCTAATGAACGGGTTTATTGATATAGCCTGGTACTGGTATCCACAGGAAAAAGACAAGATTCGCAGCGATGGCCCCGGCTGCAGCGCGTTTATAGCCGCCGGTGACGCAACAGCAGATGGTTCCATAGTAATGGCGCATAACTCATGGGCTTCCTATACGGAACTGCAGTTCTGTAATATTATCGTGGATATCGTCCCGGAAAAAGGTAATCGCATACTGATGCAGACGTGGGGACCGTGCATATACAGCGCGACGGATTTTTTTATAACTTCAGCGGGCCTGATTGGGACCGAGACCACCATTGGCGCCTTCAAGGGATTTGACGCCAAAGGCACACCTGTCTTTGAGCGGGCAAGAAAAGCGATGCAGTATGCCCGCGACATCAATGAATGGGCAAAGATACTGATTGACAAAAACAGCGGCGCCTATGCCAACTCCTGGCTGGTCGGCGATATAAATACAGGCGAAATCGCCCGGCTGGAGCTTGGACTGAAATATCATAACCTCGAGAAAAAAACCAATGGATACTTCACCGGCTCCAACGTCGCAGAAGACCTTAAAATTTTAAGGAAAGAAACAAATGCTACTTATGACGATGTAAGAAATCCATGCGTTTCAAGGCGGGTCCGCTGGGAACAGCTTATGAAGGAAAATTACGGCAGGATAACCGCGGAGATTGCCAAAAATCTGCTGGCTGACCATTATGACGTTTACCTCAAAAAAGAAAACCGCTCATCGAGGACTATATGCGGGCACTCTGAACTGGACGATGGTTCCGTGCCGGCAAGTGGAAAACCATATAGTCCCAGTGGTGCAATCGACGGTAAGGTTGTCGATTCCAAAATGGCTAAGAACTGGCAGCTATGGGCCAAATGGGGAAGCTCCTGCGACAGGGATTTCAACTCGGCGGATTTTCTCACCGAGCATCCACAGTACAGCCGGCTAAAAGGATATTTGCCTAATTTGCCCCCACGTCCGTGGACGATTTTCCCGGCGAACAAATAAAAACGACAACGGAAATAAACTTTAAGCCGAAAGAATACATACAACTGTAAAACAAGTCGCCATAGAAGATAAAAACAATTTCAATATGAGGTCATCGCTAAGGTTCGCATATTAACGATGGCGAACAAGTGGACAAATTGGTCTTTTGCAAGTTTGCATTCAAAATGGCGATGTCTGCCTCGTCTATCACACCGTTTCTATCAAAATCAAGACAAGGATTATAGCAAGGAGGTCCCAGAGTACAGTTAGAATCGCGCTCACAAGGCCAGCACATACTCTTATAGATGCTCATTATCAACGCAAGGTCTTGTAGTCCTACATGATAGAATCCTGTTTTGGCGCTGCCTTCAACTTTATTGTCGGCGTCGCCACGGCATTGATATTGCCATGCCCAGCAGGGATACTCAATACCACCTGAAGGTGGCAAACCAGCGTAAGGGCTTAACCATGCCTCAGAAAATATCCACAAGTCATTAAAGTCAACTTTTCCGCTGTGGTCAAGGTCTATGCCACCGCACCAATCCGGTGCGGTACAGGTATTGCCCCAATCATTTCCCACCGAGGCAAAGTCATTGAAATCGACATCGCTATCACCGTTAAAATTGCATTTCCAGTGTTTCGGGTTTGTGCCAAGCTCATCAACAATGGTATATAGCGAACAGGCAATAACAACTGCCGAATTACAATCCCAGTTAACAGATACAGGCGTTTGATATCCACTCACCGGTGTATCAGAAAAATAGTTGAAATTGGCGATATGCCAGTACCACGCCGGCTTGTTAGCGCCAAGATAGTCACGGTTAATGCAATCGGAACCGCAGGCAATCGTCGCGACGATAATGGGCTGGCCAGCCGAGGGACCATAGGTAATCAGATCCCTGGCGTGGGCAATGTCGTTTGGCTCAATCAATGGCAGAATGTATGAGTCGTTATTAACAGGATTATTTGCTTCAGCGACAAGAAAATAAATGGGGCCGCCCTGCGCCTGACTGAGAAAACAATCGAGTGTTATTACGGCAATCAGAATTGCGATTTGTTGTCTCATTTTCCAGCTCCTAAAATTGTCTTTTCCTCTCAGATATTATAAATTATAACACGTTTATATCCCCTGTCAAGCTAAAAAGGTGATAATTTGGAATAAGAAATGGATATTGAAAACCAGCAAAAAGCTGAAAATTCGAACCAGATACGGCGAAGATTAGCGGAGATCGACAGGCAGTTCGACCGATGCCCGGCATATTATTATAAGCAAACCATCAGCACAGCCCCGCTTGTATTCTGCGCCATTGGCCTCATTGCGGGAATAATCATACAAGACCATTTACCCATACCGATTCAGGTTTGGTCTTCGCTAATGATAACCTGCGCGGTAATACTAATCGCGTTACCTGCACTTTTTATTATATGGCCCGTGATTAGAACAAAAAATTTCGTTACCTTACCCTTCCTTACTGTTGTCCTTTTCATTTGTCTCGGTGCGATTCGTATGGCAAGTTTTAATAGCGCACCGCCGAATAATATCCGCAATCTAATAGGTAACGAACCGAACCTGGCGACCGTGCGCGGTGTGATTGTTACCGAGCCGTATATCGACAGTAACGACTGGAAATTCTCAAAATTCACTCCCGCCGACCGGAGCAGCAGTTTTTACCTGGAACTTACCGAAGCAGAAGCGACCACCGGCTGGATAAAAACTGGCGGACTTGTCCGGGTAAGAGTCAATGAGCCGATTTTCGACCTGCGGGCAGGCGACCGTGTTCAAATATACTGTATCCTGAACAAATTTAACGGCCCCGCCAATCCCGGCGAGTTTGATATGGCCAAATATATGGCTCGCAATGGCGTCTTTGTCGCCGGCTCAGCAGATTCTCGACAGGCAATCGAACTATTAAGCAGCGACGCCGCAGGACTATACCCCAAAGCAAAATCTTGGTTGAGCAGAATCGCCGTTAACTCGCTTTTGGGCGGCCCGTATCCGCGAGACCAATCCGAAAGCTCGCTCCTGGCCCTCGTCCTCGGTTACAGGACAAATATCGACAAAGAAACTTATAACGCCTTTCGCAAAACGGGCTTGCTGCATTTTGTTTGTCTTTCGGGGATGAATTTTGCGATGGTGATTGGATTCGTCTGGTGGGTTTGCAAAACCGCCGGCCTTATGAAACCGGGCCGCGCGATTGTTTGCACTATTGCCGCCCTGCTTTTCCTGATGGTCGTCCCCGAAAATGCCCCGGCGTTCAGAGCGGCGGTGATATGCTTCGCGTTTTGCGCTTCGTTCATATTCCGCCGAAGGTCTAATCCTTTCAATTCGCTCGCCTTGGCGGCTGTTGTCCTGCTGCTTATGAAACCCACAGGCATCTTCCAGCCCGACTGGCAGCTTTCGTTTGTTTCAGTACTCGGCATTCTGCTGTTTTCAAAACCAATTCAAAACTTCCTCAACGAAACTACTTCCGGCTGGTTCGTCGAGCTGGAAAAACGAGGCCTGTTTCGTCGCGGTATTTTTGAAATCGTATCACTTATCACATCTGCCTTCGCAGTAAGCGTGGCCGCCTGGTTCGCAAACGTCGGTATACTTTTGTATCACTTTTACGGCATCCAGTATCTCACCACCGTCTGGACGGTGCTCGTATCTCCGCTCATTGGACTGATATCTCTTTTAGGATACCTTAAACTGATTATAGCACTATTCTTGCCGAGCGTTTCCGCCGTGATGGGAATAATAATTAACCGGCTGTCGGATTTGCTGATTTGGATTGTCAAACTTTTCGCAGGTCTGAATATATCCGAAATGCTCACGGGAAAAACTAACGTCGCAGTAATTTTATTATTCTACGCGTTGACAATATTCGCGTTCTTCTTCCCCCTGCGCCGACATGCGCTTAAAAATATCATTTGCGTAACGGCAGCCGTCATACTCGTCGTCTCGCTGGCGCTGCCCTGGTGGCAAAGGACACACGGGGACAATCTGACTGTTACAATTCTCGACGTAGGCCACGGCCAGGCGATACTCGCTCAAATGCCGGGAGGAAGTAATATCCTGCTCGATGCCGGCTCACAGAACAGAAGCGACGTGGGAACAAAAGTTGTAACACCATTCCTGCGATACAGCGGCATAGGAAAAATTGACGCCGTCGTTATAGGCCACGGCGATATCGACCACATCAACGGCATGCCGGAAATCACATGGGATACCCGGACAAAAGTCGTCTATGCAAGTAAAGCTTTTTTCGAAGACAATCGGCAAACAACAAAATTCCTGCGGAACAATCTGCAAAAAATAACAGAAATAAATAACCTCCCGCAAAAATTCGGTTCATCTAAAATACGGGTGCTTTGGCCGATTTCGGATATACAGGAAAATAATTCAATCAGTGACAACGACAAATCGGTAGTAACACTGATTGAATACGCCGGCAAACGAGTTCTGATATGTTCGGATATCGAAAAATTCGCGCAAAATGAAATCTTCCGGCTTTATCCTGACCTCAAAGCCGACGTTTTAATATTGCCTCACCACGGCTCCGCCAAAACCACCGAGCCATCCTTCGTCGATAAAACCGGCGCCGTCGTTACCATCGCCAGTTGCAGCGAATCTTCTTATGAAAAAGGACAGGTCATCGGGCCGCGGTCAGGACTGAAATCGTACTACACCGGAAAAAACGGAGCGGTAACCGTCTGTATAAATAAACAGGGGATTATCAGCACGGCTGCCTTCGCAAAAGAAAAGCAGCCCGCTTATTAACGGGCTGCTTTGGTAATCCTGCAGATTTTCAGCAACAGGCCGATTGTGTTATTTCATCATATGAACCACAATTTCAACCCTGCGATTTTTCTTTTTGCCTTCCACTGTTGAATTTGACGCGATTGGCCTTCCTTCGCCATAGCCCGTCGCCGAAATCTTGTTCTCAGCAACACCTTTTTGCATAAGGTATCTGGCAACCGCCATTGCGCGTTGCGAGGAAAGCTCCAGGTTGTCCTTCCAGCTTGATTTCTTGATTGGGTCGGAATCGGTATGCCCCGCCACTTCAATATGCCTGCCGGGATATTTGGCCTTCAGCACCGAATAAATATGGTCAAGTTCTTTACTTGTAGCGCCCTTCAGCGTGGCCTTGCCCGCGTCAAACAAAATCGCGTTCGGAAGCGTTACCGTAATCGTGCCGGCGTTGGCATCGAAGCTCACATCGTAACCCTCGCCGAATCCGGTCGCGTCAGCGGGAGACCGCTTCTTATCGACAATCTGTTTTTGCAGGTCCTGAATGGTCTGCTGGTCTTTCGCGAGCTGGTCGGCCATCTGCGCATTTTCCGCCTTCTCACGTTCCAGCAATCCTTTCGTATTCTGGTTCTCGACATTCAGCGCATCGGATTTCTTTTTCCAGTCGGTGCAGCCGGAAACAATTGTAACAGCCATCAACGCAACCAGTAACGCAACTTTGCTCTTTGTAAACTGCATTTCTGTGCCTCCTTAAAAATATTAAAGCGATTCCTTTCTTATC
The DNA here is from genome assembly GCA_050012515.1 of Sedimentisphaerales bacterium. GTDB lineage: Bacteria > Planctomycetota > Phycisphaerae > Sedimentisphaerales > Anaerobacaceae > Fen-1362. Next base: position 174,948 of record JBEKHA010000004.1, read on the forward strand.
TGCCAAACACAACTTTCAGATAGTCAATAATACCATTGTGAAAAATCATAGCAACAACTATTCCCATTGACAAGAAGGGACCATAAGGAATTTGCCTGGTTTTTTTTGAAAACATCTGTACCGCCGCCCAGATCAGCCCGAAAAATGGCGCAACAAAAAAAGCGATAATTATAAACAAAGGCCCGATTACAGTCCCCGCCGCACCCATCAAATGAACGTCGCCTAAGCCCATCGCCTCCTTCCCGAACGCCAGTGTGCCAAAAATCCGCGTCGCCCAGACAACCGTACAGCCCACAAAATACCCCGCCAAACTTCCCATAAACCCTTCAACGACAGGCCTTTGCGAAAACCACATCCACCACTGATGCAGCGGCGAATACCCGCTGAAAAGCCGGTTAACAGCCAGTGCGCATACGATTATGGGAAGCAGAAAAAGCATTTCCCGCAGCATCTCAATTCGGTCATTAAATCCCCCGTCAGCGGGCAAATTACCCTGCCCCAAACCCGGCTGAGCAGATGGGCCGGTCGGCTTTTCAGAATTTTGAGAATTTTCAGGCAAATCCTGATTCCCGGAAAAATTGTAACTTCTTTTTAAAATTCCCGTTACCAGCAGCAGCATCGATATGCCCAGCCCGATTGCCGCCCCCAGCGATAATGACGCAACCGCAGTGTGATTGATAAATATTAAATCGGTGGTTGTAGGCAGCAGGAAATAATGGCGAATGGTCGCCGGATGAATGAGCAGCGGCGCAACCGCCCCGCCAATCAGCCCCGCCGCAGTTGCGAACCAGCAGACAGACAATGGGATAATCCACATCTCCAGGTCAATCGCCGAACACGCTATAAGCGCGGAAAGCATAACAATGGAAATCAGGTACAGAATCCAGCCCCCCGATAAAAACTCCGGTATTCCATGACGCAATCCGGAATTAAAGAAAAGCCAAAATGTGCCGACAAAAACAAGGCCCGTCAGCAATTCGATAACAAAATACCTCGGCGAAATCCGCGTCTTGCAATACCGGCATTTACCTCCCAAAGCCAGCCAGGAAAAAAGCGGTATGTTGTCGTAAAACCGAATGTGCTTTCCGCACGACGGGCACGCCGACGCCGGACTGACAAGCGATTTATCGCGAGGAACGCGATAAACAACGACGTTCAAAAAACTGCCGACGCAGCAGCCGATAGCAAAAAGAAATACTATCCAAAACCACACCGGCATTACTATTTCGCTTCCCTGCATTTATCGTCGCTCACTGCTTATTTCTTTTTAGTATTTCTGCGCACCGCGCCCGCAACCTGCATCGGCAGACCAAACAGCCGGATAAAACCAATCGCGTCGGTCTGGTTATATTCCGCGCCCATTTTGAAGCTGGCTAACGCGCCGCTGTACAAGCTGAACGGGCTTTTCACTCCCGCAGGCGTGCACCGGCCCTTGAAAAGCTTCACCCGCACCGTGCCTGTAACATTTTGCTGAGTAACATCGATGAACGCGTCGAGCGCCTCGCGCAACTGACAGAACCACTGGCCATAGTAAACCATCTCCGCGTATTTCAGCGATACCTGTTGTTTGTAATGCGCCGTCTCGCGGTCAAGCGTCAGCGTCTCAAGCGATTTATGAGCAGTCATAAGAATCGTCCCGCCGGGCGTCTCGTATGCCCCGCGAGATTTCATTCCGACTAAACGATTCTCAACCAAATCAATCTGCCCCACCGCGTGCTTGCCGCCGATTTCGTTTAATGTCTGAAGCAGCTTCACACTGTCGGTCGCCTTGCCGTCTAATTTAACAGGAATGCCCTGCTCAAAACCAATCTCCACGTAATCCGGCTTATTTGGCGTCTTCGAGACCGGCTCCGACATCACCCACAACTCATCTTTCGGCTCATTCGCCGGGTCTTCGAGGTCCGCACCTTCGTGGCTGATATGCCAGATGTTCCGGTCTCGCGAATATATCTTCTTTTTGCTCTGCTCAATTGGTATCCCGTGCTTATTCGCATAATCAACCGCCGCCTCACGGCTGGTCAATTTAAAATTCGGGTCTTTCCACGGCGCGATTATTTTCAGCGTCGGGTCAAGGGCCATATACGTCAGCTCGAAACGCACCTGGTCATTGCCCTTGCCTGTCGCCCCGTGAGCGACTCCCATCGCCCCTTCCGCGTGAGCCACGTCAACCTGATACTTTGCAATCAGGGGACGCGCAATACTTGTGCCCAGCAGATAACCATTTTCATAAATTGCCCCGGATTTGAGCAGCCGCCAGAGGTATTCCTCGATGAACTCTTTCCGCAAATCCTTGACGATACATTTCGACGCGCCGCTTGCGAGCGCCTTCTTCTTTATGCCCGAAAGCTCATCGCCCTGCCCCAAATCCGCCGCGAACGCGATTGTATCATAACCATACGTCTCTTTCAGCCAGGGCAGAATAACACTCGTATCCAGCCCGCCGCTATATGCCAATACTACTTTTTCCTTCTTCGCCATTTTCATCCTCAATTAATGTTATCAAAACGGGAATTATACACATTTGGTTATTGAAAGACAATGACAGTAACTTTTAGCAAAGTTTTATGCTGGTATGAAAACGCCTTCTCGGCATTGATTTCAAGGATGGGTCGCTTTGTTCGTCTTACCCCGCCGCGTAAATCGGCTCAATAGCTTTCAGGATATGCCGTCTGCGGATATAGTTCTCGCTTTTCTCTACGGCCTGACGCTCCACAAGGTCAACATTCTGACCGAATATCTTCGCCAGTTCATCCTGCATTTCGCCTAATTTGACTGATTCGGGCATGTGTTCCTGCTTAAAACCGACCAGCACGCCGATTCCGCTGTTGGCGCGAAAATCATCGTGCAGAACTGTGCCGAAAAGCGCAAGTTCGCAAACATTGTGCTGCTGACAAAACGCCTCTATTTTTTCTCTGTGTATCGCTACATGGCTGTTCATATTTTTTACCGCCTTCCCCCTCATTATACCACAACCCCCTGTCAATACAATGAGCAGAAAATTATTTCGCCGCCATGCGCATTTTATGAAAGGGCTTTTCGCATTGTCTCGGTATTTGGCACAATACCTGTGAATAGCTTGAATTGCGCGGATGCCTGTTTGAGGAACATATCTACGCCGGAGATTATATGGCAGCCGGTTTGTTTTGCGTGCTTCAGCAGCAGCGTCTCAGGCGGATTATAAACCGTATCGAAAACCGCCATATGCTTTTGCAGCAGGTTGACATCAACCGGCGACGCGTCAATGTGCGGATACATACCGATACTCGTGCAGTTGACAATGAGCTTTTCTTTCAGCTTATGTAAGCTGTCAAGGGACGCGTAATCGCATTTGAAATCAGAGGCCAGATGTTTTGCCCGCTCGACTGTGCGGTTATATATTTTTATTTTCGCTTCTGCGTCTGCTAACCCCGCGACAATAGCCCGAGCTCCCCCGCCCGCACCAATTACCGCGACAGGCATTTTTCGCAGGCCGGCCTTATCGATACCAAGCCCCGCGATTATCGCGTCAATCGCCGCGACACAATCGGTATTGTAAGCCGACAACTGTGAGCCGTTAATTATGATTGTATTGACCGCGCCGATTCTTTCGGCAAGCGGGTCAATAACGCCGCCCTTTTCTTTGACGTAGTTAATAGCGTATTCCTTATGCGGAATCGTAATGCTGAAACCTTTGAAACCAAGCCACGGCCGAGCGAGAATATTATCCATAAAGGAGTTAAATTCCGCCTGCCCGCCCGCAATCAGCAATGGCAAATAAACCTTGTTCAAACCCCGTTCCGCAAAACACGCGTTGTGAACCGCGGGGCTTAACGAATGCGCAATAGGGTCCCCAATCACGCCGTAAAACTCTGTTTGAGCATCTATCGAATCCCATCGGTAAAGGTCTCGCAACTGGTCAACCGTCGGCTGACCCGGCGCCGTCGCCGTATTTGCACCGATACTCGCAAAACCGGCAAGACCGTTGAACTTCTTTGTTAAAATCCTCGTCACAAAACCCGGCTCATCCATACAAAACGCAATCATCTCGCCTTTTGCGCCGTGCATCAAATCCAGGATATCGAAACAATCATTGATATGATGCGCCGAATATACCAGCTTTGGTATCGCGCCGGCAGCCGCGTTGGCAATCTCCCAGTAATGCTTTACGATATTCTTGAATTTCGTCTGGAAATTATGGTCCGACAAAATCAGCCGCGTTCCTGTTTCCGCCGAAAGCGCAAGCGATATTTTGCTGCCGATTGCCACTGATATAAAATTCTCATATTCGACGTCGATGAAATCCGCCCCCGCCCTAACCGCCGCGGTAAGAACGTTCGTTCGCAAATCATTCGGATGACGAAGCGTCCCCCCCTGCTGATAATCCCGGCAGGTAACGATAATCGGCAGCCCCGGCGCAAGCTGTCTGGCCGCCCTGATAACCTGTAACGCAAGCTCAACGGACAAATGCACTAGATAATCCGTGCGTAATTCTAAAAGCTCTGCGCCCGCTATAACCGCGGCCTGTATCTGCTCCTCGGCTTCCTGCAATGTCTTGGCTGCTATCGGAACTGCTAAATTTGTCATAATCGTCTCCAGCATTCAAGAACCGGCGAATAGCGAAAAAACTCAATCGGGAGACATATTACGAAATAAGACGTGCTATTTCAACCAGTTATAGGATTAGCCCCTGCGTTTACCCGCCATCGGTGTGATGGGCCTGAGGCGAAGGTCGGTTTTATCGGTTAAATCTCGAAGCGTGAGGCGGATTTCCTTTGCCGTTTCTGGGCCTCTCCCGCATCGATTTGTGAGATATTTCAGAAATCTTGAATTGCGGCTTAAATTTCGGCTTGAATTTCGGCTGTGAATCCGGCTGCTGCGGTTGCTGGGCCGCCTGTTCCTTCGATTCTTTTTCAAGCAGCAATGCCCGCGCACAAACCTGACGCGTCCCTATATTCGAATGCTTAAGACCCTCCACGAGAAGGGCTATGCCGTTTTTCTTCATCCTGCCCCGCATCTTGCGAAGACCGTATGCCGCCGCCCCCTTCGTCGCCCTGGAAGCCGTGCCGAATAACGCTTCCTTGAGAATATCGTATCCGTCCTCCTGCATCCACGACAGGTTAAACGCCGCATGACGCGCAACGGATGGATTATCGGCATACACCTTCTCACGAAGCTGCTCAAGCTTGATTATAGCTGCCTGGTCTTTTTCTCTGCCACTCGGCACTCGTTTCGTCAGTTTCATTGGCCTCATAAAACCCACCCCTTATTTAATCGGCAACTATGCTATAGTTTCTTGAAAAAGCCCCCTTTTGTCAAGTGTCTTTTTATCAAACAAGCATTTTATTGCCTGCTTCAAAATAGGTAAGGCGTCGATAATTTATCAAAATTGCCTGCTTCGCCGTGCCTCGACAAACTTTATTATCGCATAAACCGCACGATTATAAGGGACATTAACCCCGTGTTTGTCCGCCAGTAGCAATACTGACCCGGTCAATGCTTCGATTTCGGTTTTTCTCCCGGCAGCTATATCCTGCAAAGTCGATGACTTGTGTTTGGCGGTGTCTGGAACGAGCTTGTCATAAAAAACCTTCAGAAAATCGTCCGATGTCACCCAGTGCGTCTTAAAACCCGCCGCCGTCATAACCGCGAAAACCTCCCCGGCAATTCGGTTCATCAAGTCCCTGCTGTAATTATCTTCAGCCAGCACACCATAAGGAACATCGAGAATTGCGCCGAGAGGATTAAGTGTGCAGTTATACAGCATCTTGGCCCACAGGTCCTTTTCAATATCGCCAACGGTTACGGCAGGAATACCCCCTTTGGCTATCGCCCCGGCAATCGGCTCGACTCGCTCAAGTCCGCATCCGAAAAGCGAGCCGATATGAATCGCGTCCGCATGAACCGTTATCTCAACCTCGTTGGGTTTTCGCCGTGTAAATCCCGTAATCACCCGTGCGCTGTAAACACGTTCTTTCGGGAAATGAGCCGTGAACTTTTCCGCGTTGCCCCAGCCGTTTTGACAAAGAACAATTTTCGTATTCTCGTCGAAAATTCCCGGATGCCTCGAGATATCCTCAGCCGCCTCAGCCGAATCGAACGACTTGACGCAAACAAGAATAAAATCAAACGCCTGCCCTGAGCATTGTCGAAGGGTCGTATTTCTGATTTCATCCAAAGATTGCTCCGCCGTAAAGGAATCCCGCCCAGCTTTAAAAGAACCGAATATGCCCGTCCTGCTTAAGCCCACCTGCTTCAACTCGCGAACAGTATCAGGTCTGCCAATAAGACAAACCTCGCTGCCTGATTTCAGCAGACAGCTCGCCAAACCCAAACCTACCGCACCGGCTCCATAAATAAGAATTTTCATTTCTAATACCTGTCAAAACCTTGGTTTTGAGTCGAAATACCAATTATCATTCAATTTACTTTCGTATTTAAAATTGTCTGGCGGTTGTGTGCTTTGAGAATAGTAATAAACATAATAATAAACCGGCGAGTCCCATCCTAATGTATCGCGTATTTCATATCTAACTATGTTTGGTTCTGGATAAAATTTAACATCGTCAAACCCTATCCGACGAATTAATGCGCTTGCACGAGTACAAACTTCGTAATCATATTTGTCAATAACTTTCGAACCTGAAGTTCGTTTATTTGACATATCTGGCAAAGCAATATATCTCTCTAAATTTATCTCTTCAGATTTAACAGGAATATCGAATCTGTAATCCTTTGGGATATTACACGAATTAAATATATAAGCACCATCCGTAAATCCTATTCCATAAATTGATTCCCTACCCCTATTTTCTACCCAATAAATATTGCGCCGGGATATTAATTCTTCTGCTAATGAAGATATCTGTTTAACTGTGACAGGATTCTTTATAAATCGTTCAGGAAACGTTGGCCGCGATAGATTTAAAATGGCCCTGTCGAAATTTAAATAAAGAACACTCAGACAAGGACAGGAAACAGCAATCAACAAAAGATAAAACAACGCAAGTAAAAGGTTATTTGTTACGGCCATCTTTATAAATATTGTTAAAAAGGAAATCACAAAACAAAGATAAAATATAAAAGAGGATATCCGAAAGGCAATTGCAGCATTAAACAAAGAACGTTTCTCCATCTCTACACCAATCTTTGTTGATATCACAAAGAAAATAAACAAAAGAATGCAAAGACCGCACATTTTCACTGCGTTCTTCTTGTTTTTGAATGGCATTTTAGCTCCTGCCCTTAACGATCATAATCCCAACTTGCGATTTCAGCAGACAGTTCGCCAAACCCAAACCTACCGCACCGGCTCCATAAATCAAAACTCTCATCGTGACAAAGATTATAAACCCGCACCGATTAAGAGCAACTGCGTATTGACTATTTATTGGTTATGACCGATGATTATGAATAAAAACCGCCGGAATACATTCCGCCGGCGCCGGTGAGTATAAAGTGGATGAGTTGAAAAAACATCAGATTATCTTTCGTTCCCTGCGATACAGGAATTATCGCCTTTTCTTCATAGGCCAGATTATATCCCTTATCGGCACATGGACTCAGCAAATCGCCCTGCCCTGGCTGGTATATCGCCTCACTGGCTCAAAGTTCCTCCTCGGGGTGGTTGGCTTCGCAACCCAGATTCCCGCCTTCCTTCTCGCACCCGTTGCGGGCGTTATGGCTGACCGCTGGAACCGCTACCGCATCATCCTCGCCACACAGACCCTTTCTATGCTTCAGGCCCTGCTCCTGGCAATTCTTTTCTTCACCGGTCACATCAGCATCCCCAACATAATTCTTCTCGCCGTTTTTCTCGGCCTTATAAACGCCTTCGATATGCCAACACGCCAATCATTCGTCATTGCCATGGTGGAAAACAAGGAAGACCTCAGCAATGCCATCGCCCTGAATTCTATGATGTTCAACAGCGCACGCCTCATCGGCCCGGCTATCGCCGGCATAATCATCGCCGCCTCTAATGAGGGCGTCTGTTTCGCCATAAACGCCGTCAGTTTCCTCTTCGTCATCGCCTCCCTGCTTATGATGAAAATAACTCCCACAAAGGTAAACCCGGACAGAAAACACATTCTCCTCGAATTCAGGGAAGGACTCGCCCACGTCTCCAGCTTCACACCGCTGAAATATCTCATCCTGCTGCTCGCGCTTGTGAGCTTTACGGGAATGTCCTACACCGTGCTTATGCCCGTCTTTGCGGACAAAATGCTTCACGGCGGCCCTGGCACTTTCGGCCTGCTTATGAGTTTTGCCGGAATAGGAGCTATGACGGGCGCGGCTTACCTCGCCTCAAGAAAAAACGTCCGCGGACTTTTGAAAATTATCCCTCTGGCCATCGCCGCCTTCGGTTTCGGCCTCATCTTAATCTCATTTTCCAGCACCCTCTGGTTCGCCCTGCCTCTGATGTTCGTAATCGGGCTTGGAATGATGACCCAGATGGCCGCAAGCAACACAATTATTCAAACTATCGTCGATGACGACAAACGAGGCCGCATTATGAGCTTCTACGTTATGGCCTTTATCGGCACCGCGCCCTTCGGCAGCTTAATGGCAGGAACTCTCGCCGAAAAAATCGGCGTCCCTTACACCCTCGCCATCGGCGGCTCATTGTGCGTCCTCGGAGCTGCCGTATTCGCCCTAAAACTGCCGGACATGAGAAAAAATATCCGCCCAATCTACGTCAAGCTTGGTATTATTCCCCAAATGTCTTCGGGAATCCAGCAGGCAGCCAACCTCACCGCCCCGCCTGAAGATTAACAATACATAAACCATGGCAGACGAAAAGCGATATATAGCGGTTGATCTTGGCGCCGAGAGCGGGCGTGTGATGCTGGGAATTGTCTCAGCAGACAAAATTCGTCTCGAGGAAATTTATCGATTCATCAACGGGCCAATCGAACAGAATGGGGTTTTACGCTGGGATTTCTCCCGCCTTATGTCGGAAGTCAAAACCGGTATCGCTAAAGCTGTCAAAGCTTCCGGCGACGTCGCCGGCATCGGCGTCGATAGCTGGGGCGTTGACTTCGGCCTTCTCGACGACAGTGGCAACCTCATTGAAAACCCCTATCACTACCGCGACGGCAGAACAAACGGGATGCTTGATGCCGCGTTTCGACTGATGTCTCAAAGAGAAATTTATGAGCACACCGGCATCCAGTTTATGCAGTTGAACACCGTTTACCAGCTTCTTTCATTGCGATTATCCAGTTCGCCGGTTCTGGCAAAAGCAAAACGACTTATTTTCATAGCTGACCTCGTCTCATACCTTCTTTCTGGTAGCGCCTTTGCTGAATATACCCTCGCGAGCACAAGCCAGCTTATGGATATGCGCTCAGGCATTTGGTCGCAGGTTATTTTTCAGAAATTGAACCTGCCTCTCGATATTATGCCCGAAATCGTACAGCCGGGAACGATAATCGGAACACTTACGGAAAAAGTGGCCAAAGAAATCGGCTGCCCACGGATTCCCGTTATAGCAGTCGCTTCACACGACACCGCAAGCGCAGTCGCCGCCGTGCCCGCCGATGACAAAACAAGATGGGCATACCTGTCCAGCGGAACCTGGTCCCTGATGGGCGTCGAATCCCCAGCCGCCGTCATAAATGACAAAACTTTCGCGTATCCCTTTACCAACGAGGGCGGCGTCGATGGCAAAATCCGGCTGCTCAAAAATATAATGGGGCTTTGGCTCCTGCAGGAATGCAAAAAACACTGGCAAAAACAGGGTATCGACCTCTCATACAACCAGCTGACCGAACTGGCGGCAAAGGCAAAATCCGCTTCCGCTTCCATCGATGTCGATAACAGTTGTTTTCTCTCGCCCGGCGATATGCCCCATCGGCTAAACGATTACCTCGCCAAAACCGGACAAAAAACCATCGACGATAAAGGTCTAATGGTGCGAACGATTCTCGAAAATCTCGCACGAAAGTACGCCGAAACAATACATCAGCTCGAAGATGTAACCGGCAATCGGCTCGACCGCCTGCACGTCTTAGGCGGCGGCTCGCAAAATGACCTGCTCAACCAGCTCACCGCCGACGCCACAGGAAAAATTGTTACAGCAGACCCCGTCGAGGCAACCGCAATAGGCAACATCCTGATGCAGGCCCGCGCAACCGGGCAGTTAGGCGGTATCTCGCAGGCAAGACATCTTGTCCGCCGCTCGTTTACGCCGAAGCAATACCGTCCGCAAAACACACCGCCGCAAAAAAATATTATAAAAAAACGATAAGACATTGCATCACTCGGCCAATATCTATAAACTAACGATTGCTGAGTTGATTCGGTTGATATTTTTGAAAGGCCTTAACTAAAAATATGTCGGACTTGCCAAAGACGCAACACGCCGTGCAGTTAGTCGCGGCCAACGAGCTGGTCCTCAACAAATCGAAACCCCTCGCCGCACCGGGGCCTCATCAGGTCCTCTGTAGAGTCGAAGCGGTCGGCCTCTGCTTCAGCGACCTCAAGCTCATCAAGCAGTTCGCCGCTCATCCTCGAAAAGCAGAAATAATATCCGGAATCAACCCCGCCGTTCTTCAGGAAATCAGCTCTTACGTCCCCGCGGATAAACCGACCGTCCCGGGCCACGAAACCGTCGTCCGAATCGAAGCCGTCGGCAAAGGCGTAACCAAATTCAAGCAGGGCCAGCGTTTCCTTGTCGAAACCGATTACCGTTGGCTCCCCACCGCTCAATCCACCAGCGCCTTTGGCTACAATTTCGAAGGCGCACTCCAGGAATACGTCCTCATGGACGAAAGGGTCATCACCTCCCCGCAGGGTGAATCGATGCTCATCCCGGCGCCCGAAAAACTCAGCGCCTCCGCTATCGCCCTCATCGAACCCTGGGGCTGCGTCGAAAACGCTTATGCCTCCGACGAAACTCAGCGCATCGAGCCGGACAACACAATGCTCATTGTCGCCGACGTAATTGTTACCCCCAACGACCTCACGGAACTGTTCAAACAATGGGGGCAGCCCGCAAAAGTAATCTGGGCCTCACAATACAGGCCTCCCGAAGTCCCCGGCGTTAATATGGAGCTTTGCCCCGAAATTGCCCGCCTCACCAACTCCAGTTTCGACGATGTGATTTATCTCGGTGCAAACCCCGACAGAGTCGAGGCCCTCTTCTCAAAGGTCGGCCCGCAGGGACTTTTCAATATCGTCCTCTGTGGCGAACGTTTCGGACGAGACGTCGCCGTCCCAATCGGCCGCATCCATTACGCAGGAATCCGCATAACAGGAACCATCAACTACGAACCCGCCAACTCGATGAAACACATCCCCCAGTCAAGCGAAGTCCGAAAAGGCGACAAAATCAATATCGTCGGCGCAGCAGGCCCTATGGGCACAATGCACGTCATTCGCAATATCTATCGCGGCATCGAAGGCGTCAGCATCTCCGCCGGCGACTCCGATGATGCCCGCCTCGCTACCCTGTTGAAAATCGCCGAACCAATGGCAGCCGCCAAAAACGTCCCCTATAAACAATACAGCCCCGTCAAAGACAAAATGCCCGAAGGCACCGACTACGCCGTCATTATGGCGCCCGCCCCGGAGCTTGCCGCAGCAGCCGTCCTCAGCGCAGGTAAACGCGCCATCATAAATATCTTCGCCGGAATCCCCGACACGATGACCGCCAAAATAAACCTCGATGCCTACATCGAAAAGCAAATGTATTTCGTCGGCACAAGCGGCTCAGTCCTCGAAGATATGAAACGCGAGCTGGCAAAACTCGAATCAGGCCTCCTCGATACCAATATCTCCGTCGCTGCCGTCTGCGGCCTCGACGGCGTCTGCGATGGAATACGCGCCATCGAAAACCGCTCCATCGCCGGAAAAATCATCGCCTACCCCGCCTGCAAAGGATTGCCCCTCACCATGATTGCCAAAATGACCGAAAAATTAACCGACGTCGCCACCTGCCTCAGCAATGGAATCTGGACCGCCCAGGCCGAACAAAAACTCCTCGAACGATATGCCTCCCCTGTGTCAAATGGATAACGCCCTTTCGGTTCTGATAAGAATATCCAACGAAACAGGCAAAGACCCTGCTCTTACCCAGGCCGCGGGTGGTAATACCTCCGTCAAAACCAGCGACGGCAAATATATGTTCATCAAGGCAAGCGGCACAGCTCTCAAAGATATGAACGCCAATCGCGGCTGGCGAAAACTCCGCCTCGACAAACTTCACGGCGTCATCAATGATAAGTGCCTCGCCAAACTCCCCGCCGCCAAACGTGAGCAGGAAATCATCAGCCGTCACCTTACATACTGCTGCGATGGAATCGCAGGCACAGCCCGCCCCTCCGTCGAAGCCAACTTGCACGCCATTCTCGATAAATGCGTCATTCACCTGCACCCATTGGTCATAGGCGCGTACGTCAATTCAAAAAATGGCCGCAAGGAAATCCTTAAACTCTTCAAATCCGAAAAATATCCCCCGCTCTGGATTCCCTACGCTCCGCCCGGTTTCCCGCTCGCGATTAAAACCTCCCGCCTCGTAACCGCCTACGAAAAGCGTTACAGCCAAAAACCCGCGATTATTTTCCTCGCCAAACACGGCCTGTTCGTCGCTGCCAAAAACGCCCCCGGCGCAATGCACCTCCTGCACAAAGTCCTCAACCGCTGCGAAAATAATCTCCCCAAATTAAAACCTTTACGCCTCAAACTCCCCCGCGCGAAAAAAATTCTCGCCGTCAAATACGCCATTCAAAAAGCCGTCCTCAATACAACAGGCCAACGCCTGCCAGTATCCTTCATTTACAATAACGCAATCGCCCATTTTATGAACCGTCCCGACGCCGCAAAACTCCTCGCTATGGGTCCACTCGAACCCGCGGAAATGGTCTATGTCAATGGCACCCCGATGTGGGTCGAAACTCCGTCCCCTGAAGCAATTGCACGGGATATGAAAAAAGTAGTGCGAGCCGGCAATAAGCCTGTCTCTGCGTTTCTCGTCAAAGGCATCGGTCTTTTCATCGCCGCCGACAAAAAAAACGCTCCCATCGTTAAGGATTTCGCCGCTGGCACAACCCTCGTCCGCCTCTGGGCCTTGCACTTCGGCGGCCTCGTCCCGCTCACATCCAGCGAACAAAACTTCATCAAACGCCTGTATCTCACCGCGCCTGTCAATCGCCTTTGAATAATCAATCGTCAATCGGCAATCAACATTCGTCAATCCACTGATTTTGCTTGATTTATGCCCCGTAATCTGCTATAATCAAAATCAAACGAGGGAGCTTTAATCTTAAATTAAAAGAGCTTTCTCAATTATTCCGGCACAGGCCGGAGGGGAAGAAGAATGGGCGGGTGGTTTGAATTAGCAGGTGTCGTATTCGCAGCGTTCATAGGAGCCAAATGCGGCTGCTCCTTTTCGCGTCTAAAAAGCCCTTGGTGGGGTTTCGGCTATATACTCCCCCTGGCCATCATCTGCCTGCTCCTCTTCATCACAATCGCAGGCCTTAACGCTTTCAATCCCCTCTTCGCCTGGATTTCCTCAGGCCGTCTGCGATTCGTTATTATCGCCCTCACCGTAACAATGGGCGCTATGACCCTCATAGGCCGGCTCACAAACCGCATCGAAAAATTCGTCGTTTTCGTGTTTATGCTCGGCGTCGTCACCTGGGGCGCGGTCCTGCCTTTCGCACTGCCCTTAATACTCAAAAACGACCTCACCAACCTGCCAACCATAACCAATGCCGACAATATCTGCGTTCAATCAACCTCCTACACCTGCGGCCCAGCTGCCGCTGTTACCGCTCTTCGAAAACTCGGCTTCCCAGCCCAGGAAGGCGAATTAGCCGTCCTCTCACACACAAGCCCCATCGTTGGCACTATGCCCTGGTCGCTCTGCAAAGCTATCCAGGACCGATACGCCGCATCCGGCGTCGATTGCCGCTTCCGCCAATTCGACTCTATCAATCAATTGAAAGATGCTGATGTTACCCTTGCCGTCATCAAAGACGCTTTCCTCCTCGACCATTGCGTCGCCATTCTCGATGTCACCGATAAAAACGTAATAATCGGCGACCCCGCCATCGGCAAAATCAAAATGTCCTATAAAGATTTCCAGTCCGTTTGGCGATTCTACGGCATCGCCCTGAAACATAACCCAATATAATCCGCGTTTTTATCGGCCCTTCCTTCGTTTTCTTTCCCAAAAATCCGCGAAATCTGCGTAATCTGTGGTTCAGTCGTCCCCTCCTTATGTCGATGAAATTATGCGGAATTACTGGTATTGCGATAAGCACTTTTGAATAAACATCTTATACTTTAAATGAGTTGTTCCGAGTGAGGGTTTATGGTTGACGTAAAAACAATACTTTCGACTGCTATTGGACAAAGCGCAAGCGACGTTCACATCAACGTCGGCCTGCCGCCAATTCTCCGTAAAAACACCGACCTTATTGATATGGATTTCCCCGTCATCAGCAACGAACACGCCAAGGAAATGGTCCTTGCGATGCTCGGCCCCGACCGCTTCAAAAAATTTGAAACGCTCCGCGACGCTGACTTTTCAACCACTCTCGACGACGGCCATCGATTCCGTGTCAACGCCCACTACCAGAGAGGAACCATCGCTATCGCTTTCCGTCTGATTCCGAATCAGATTCCAAATATCGAAGAACTGCACCTTGCCCCAATCGTTAAAGAACTCACCGACCTGCCACGAGGCCTCGTCCTCGTTACGGGCCACACAGGCGCAGGAAAAAGCACCACGCTCGCCTCGATGCTCGGCGTCATAAATTCCAAATATCGCAAACACATCATCACCCTCGAAGACCCCATCGAATACGCCCTCGAAAACAAATTGTGCGTAATCGAACAGCGTGAAATCGGCTACGACTGCCCAACCTTCGGTTCCGCACTCAAACGCGTCCTGCGTCAGGACCCTGATATCATTATGGTCGGCGAAATGCGCGACCTCGAAACCTGCCGTTCCACCGTAACCGCCGCCGAAACGGGCCACCTCGTCTTCTCAACACTGCACACTATCAACGCCGCTCAAACCATCGAGCGTATCATCGATATCTATCCCGCGGGCCAGCAAAACCAGATTCGCACAATGCTCGCCAATACCCTCCAGGCCGTCGTCTCGCAGACGTTGTTCCGCAGAGTTGACAAGCCCGGCATGGTCCCCTGCACCGAAATCCTCCTCTGCACCTCGGCTGTCAGAAACTGCATCCGCGAAAACCGCATCTACGAAATCGCCAACGTCATCGAAACCAGCAGAAAATTCGGCATGCAGACGATGGACAACAGTATCGCCGACGCCTATTTCAGGGGCTTCATCGCCAGAGATGAGGCCGTTGCACGCTCCTCGAATCCGTCCAAAATGGAAAAAGTCCTCAAACCTGACGGCGCTGCCAAACAAACCGTCACCTCCATTCTCGAATAACTTCTTCACCGCCGCGGGCGGATTGGACATTGAACATTTAATATTGGATATTGGACATTCCTTAAGGGTTTTCCCCGCCGTAAGCGTAATTTACTTCATTATTGGACATTCGATATTGGACATTGGACATTTATTAAGAGTGCCTGCCCTCCATAGTTTTAACGAAGGAGGGGCATTCCGCACTTGATGCGGAATCCAGAAATTTAGCCCCTCAATTTATTGAGGGGTTACTTGGCGGATGACGGGGTTACTTCATCATTGAACATTTAATATTTATCCGCCGAAGGCGGATTGGACATTGAACATTTAATATTGGATATTGGACATTTACTAAGGATTTCCCCGCCGCAGGTTTAGCCGCCGCCGGCACGGCGGCGCATTTGCTCTTCCCTGATTTCCTGTTCCCCTGATTACCTGATCTCCTGATTCCCTCGCCTTCGTTCATTTGTTAACCGAAATGCTTCTCACAATAAATTTCGCATAGTTATTTTCGTATGTGCGAATCACATAGACATGTCCGGTTAAACACGGTTTGAACCCTGTCGTATAATCCTCTTCCGCCGCCTCTGTTATTGAATCAAAATCCGTTTCCCCCGCATCATAAAATCCGTTTTTCCCATTAACATAAGTAACAAAAAAACTTAATTTGTCCTCGTTTTGCATCATTTCGAGGTCGCGCAGCATTTTGGGGTCATAACCTTTCAATTTACCCTCCGAGAAATCCATCCCATGACCACAATTAGTCCATTCTACCGAACCAGTTTTGAGTTCCCCTTGAGAGAAACTGCGGCTACCGTCAGACTGGTAAACGTAGTCAATAACAATACCGAGGTTTCTATATATTTTGTGATTGCTTATTGTTGTCTTACCTGCAACTGATGTAACGTAGCAGGAAATTGAGGCGTATCCTGGTATTGAGTGTATCAGGAGATTATATTCGGTTGCAGATAAACCTTCAAATAAGTAATATCCGTTTGGTTCCGTATATATTGACATACTCGGTTGTTCACGATAAGGCAATGGAAATGATATATCTATCATTGCGTTTTCAACAGGTTCATTCTGGTCGTTTATGATTACGCCAGCAATCGACGACAATTTTTCATCAGGCGTCTTATGCATTACATATTCCAAGTAGGTAATATCATTTCGTGAGACAGGAATGGATGCAGTAATAGGATCATACCCAAAAGCCCTCACTGATAGTTTAGCAGGACCCGGATTAGAAACGGACTTATATGGTCGACCCATAATAAACCATCCATCATCATATACCCAAAGCGAATCAGAAAAACTATATTCGAGATTAACTTTAATATCCTTTCCGCTTCCGATATGAGTCCCATCATCCATGGTAACTCTGCCTGCGATAAATACCCCGCCATTGGGGTCAAAATCAGCCGTCCTATCGTCGAGAATTTTTTGCAGATCCGGTGGGAAATCGTTGTAATCTAACGCCAATGCAGGAAGATTAAGTATACAGATAACGATACAGATAATTACATTCTTCATTTTTATGTCCCTCTCAAAAAAAGCTTTTCGTATCAGAATTACAGCTCCACTAAGAGGTTATTCTACCGCAAGACAAAAGGAATCGTCAAACGTTTTTTACGAGTCAATATAACCCAATCCTCATCCGTATTTAGTCCTGTTTAACCCAAGGGAAAAAAGGAGTAAGAGGCTGGTAAATCGCCTCTGGCGATGCCCCGAAGGGGCGGCAGACGAGATAAAGGTCTTGCACATAAACCACGTTTAGAGCACAGACCTTATCGAGTATGCCCCCTCCGGCTGACAAAACCTGCGGAATCTGCGCAATCTGCGTCTCCCGTTAGGGATGGCCAAGCCATAAAAAAACTGTGTAATCTGTGCAATCTTGCCGTAAAGCATCCCTTAGGGAGTGGCAAAAAATCGGCAATCCGCAATCGAAAATCGCAAATAACTTTACGCCACTGCCCCTGCCGGCGCCGCCTGCTGTTGCTGCCTTGCGCATCGGCCCTGGAGGTTGCCTAAAATGTTCATGAAGTTGATGTATGATTCGTATGGCGAATCATAAGGATTGAAATACTTGTGCACGTCGCCGTCGGCGAACCACTTCGTGCACATATAATAAAAATGGTCCGATGTCTGCATTTTGCGCCAGTCATTTATAAGGTTCTGGTCGCCTGACGCTTTAATCTTCTTTTCCAGCCGATAAAGCTCATGAATCGCGTTCGACTGCATCGCGTTGCCTAACCACGCCGACAAGTCCCTCTCGATGTCCGCCCAGCTTATCAGGTGAGGCACATCAATCACCCCTATCGGCTTATACGCCTTCACAACCTCGCTCGGCGTCTTGAAGTCATTGTCCGGATGTTTGAAAACCTCGGCCGGCAGATGCCGTATAAAATCAAAAATCCCCGTCTCCTTCCACTGGTGTTCGCCTAACGTCTCGTAGTCCATAAACAGGTTCACCACAAAACCGTTGCCGTTGACCTTGCTAATCCAGTGCCCGAACTTATCCGCCGTCAATGGCCATTGCGCCCAGTCCCTGTTCGAAAACCGAAAAGCGATATCGTCGCTCAGCTGGTAATTTTTAAGCAGCAGCTTCAGCCGGCTGCACCCCTTCGGACTATACACAAAATTCGGGCTTCGATACCCCAGTATATGGTCCGCTCCTTCGCTGATTATAGCGTCGAAACACCCCATCGACTCAATCATCGACGCAAGCTCGTTATTATAGATTAGCTCCGTATTTCTGAATACCTTCGGCGTCTGGCCGAAAAGCTCCTCTATTTTTTGTGTATGCTTGTTTATCTGCGCCAAAAACTCGTTGCGCGAATACAGAAAACTCAAACTGTGATAATACGTCTCCCCCAGGAATTCCACGCACCCCGTCCTCGCAAGCGCATCGAACGTGCTCAGCACCTCAGGGCAATAGACGCTAAGCTGCTCCAATAGAACTCCCGTAATGCTGTATGAGATTTTGAATTTGCCGTCGTATTTGCGAATCAAATCGAGCATAAGACGGTTGGCTGGAAGATAACACTTGTTGGCAACCTTTCGGCAAATCTCCGCGTTCTTGTAGTCGTCGAAATAATGGCTGTGGTCGTCGAATACGGTGTAGTGCCTCAACCGTGTCGGCTGATGAACCTGAAAGTAAAAGCAAACCGAAGCCATTCCTTTGCCCTCGTCTAAAGTTTGTTATCCTCGTGTTCCCGTTTCCGTTTGCATATTTCTTTTATCGTTATCAATCCGCAATCCAATTATGCGCCCGCGCCAACAAGCGTATCTTCATAAATCTTTGCGCATTTTGCCGCCGAATCACTCCACCGAAGCTTTCTTACTTCGTAATTGCCGTGGCTTCGCAGCGTTATCCCCAGAGGCGGATACTTCAATACGGCAACTATCTTGTTCGCTATCTCATCGACGTCCCAGAAATCAACCTTCAGCGCGTGCTGAATAACTTCCGAAACGCCGCTTTGCTTGCTGATTATGATGGGGACATCGTTGTCTAATGCCTCAAGGGGTGCAATCCCGAATGGCTCCGACACCGACGGCATAACATACAGGTCTGCCATCTTGAAAATCTTATGAACATCGTCGCCACGCAAAAAACCCGTAAACAAAACCTTGCTCCCTATCCCCAGCGCCGCGGCCATCTCGACCGACCGGTTCATCATGTCCCCCGATCCGGCCATTACGAATTTCACGTTGTCTATCTTCTCCAGCACCTTCTTGGCCGCCCGCAGGAAATAATCGGGCCCTTTCTGCATTGTTATCCGGCCCAGGAACAGAACGATTTTCTCGTCCCTGTTGATTACGGTATCGCCGATGGGCCAGTTATTGCCGTTTCTCTCCACCCCGTTGTAAACAACCTCGACCTTGTCCCCGCTTATCCCGTATCGGCTGATGATTATGTTCCTCGTAAGATAGCTCACCGCGATTATCTTGTCCGAGACGTGCATCCCCATCCGCTCGATGTCGTAAATCATCTGGTTGACGTTCTCGCCGCTGCGGTCAAATTCCGTCGAGTGAACGTGTATCACCAGTGGCTTGCCTGTAAATCTTGCCACCGCCGCCCCTGCCGGATACGTCATCCAGTCGTGGGCGTGAATAACGTCGAATTCCTCATTCGCCGCCAATCGCACCGCCAGCTCCGCGTAACGCTGAACTTCCGCGTACATATCCCCGCTGTAATCCAGCGTCCCGACAAACTGGTCTGTCTTGCCATGTGCCATATGAATCTGGGCAAGCGAATCCTCGATTTTTTTCTGGTAGCTGTTTGCTGTCTGATATGGCTGTAACGCTGAGGTAAGAGTTCTGAATTTGACATTTTTCAACTGCTTAACACGAATCGGCTTATTCAGTTCCGGCTGCATTGCCGGGCTTATCAATTTCACATGACTTGCATATTGAGTTTGAACCACCGTCGGCAGCACGAAAGTTATCTGGACACCTATCTGGTCCAGTGCCTTGGTCAGGCCATAACACGCCGTACCCAGTCCGCCGCTGATGTACGGGGGGAATTCCCAACCAAGCATAAAAACTCTCATTGTTTTCCTCGTTGCCTAACAGGCGTTAATTTGCAAGTTCGTTAATTATAATTATTTAATTTGCAATGATTTATAACCACGTTCCATAAAAAGCGGTGTGGAATAACAAATACTCCAATAAACCGTCAAACCGCCGACCGCACACTCCAACGGTATCGTCAGGAATTTAGACCATCTTAAATTACGTCCAAAAACAAAACCGGACGCTGCATCCAAAAACAAGCTATCTGATACAATAATCGGGCTTTTCAGGGCTTACAGTTGAGTTTTTTTTGGCTGAGGAAGCAGTTTGAACCCTGCGCAATTGGATTTTACCGGTCTGGCAGAGGGCAGTCAGGCAATATGGGAAATATGTAAAATTTTTTGAAAATTTTCGGGATTTTTTGAAATGCCGGCGTTCGACAGCTTTAAGGGGTGATAACTAAGCCGGAGTTGGCAGTATTACAACCGGCGGAACGTAGTTTAACCTTAAAAAACAATGGAAAAGGCCGATATTTCCGAAGATATATCGGCCTTTCTATGCTTTCTGCTTCCATGAACATAACCCCCTTAAACTAAGGGTGTTACGTTCGGACCAATACCGCCATTGCCAAACAGCTGCCTGCTTTGCAATGAAACGGAAGATTAGAGGTCCTGTGGTTTAAGAGTGCTGCGACGATTTGCTTTTGTTCTTTCGCAGGCGTGGTCGAGCATGCAATAGACCTTATCGCTGATGGCGCCGATCGCATCAGACGAGGTCATCATCTTCTTGCTTTTTACATACGCTCTGACTTTGCTTGCTACAATCAAAACTTCTTTTGCCTTTGCCATGTTAAAAAAACCTCCATAAAAAAAGAACCTAAAGTCCATAACAGCCGGCCCACACCATTGAGCCGGCAAACGAATTGTTCTCTTATATGTAGGATAGCTACAACTTTTGCAACAGAAAAATGCCTATAAATGCAAAATTTTTAATCGGGGGGGCTGTTCGCTACAAAGGCACAAAGACACTAATATTTTTTTTAGCCACGGATTAACACGGATGGACACGGATTAAGTCAGCCGGGGAGCATACTCGCAGCGGTCATTTCTCGATACTCGTATCTGTGAATGCCCGCTACTCGTCTGCCTGGCGATACAATCGCCCCGTCATAAATGGCATTCCGGCTGACAACTTTTTCCTATTGCCCTTTTATAAAGCTGACTGCTTTTCCTTCGATAAGTTTGTCGTGCTGGCCGAAACGAATTGAGCCGAGCACACGGAGCGAAGCGACGAGCCCGCTTCGGAAATAACACCCTTCTTCGTTGAAACTGCACAGGGCAAGCATTTGAGCCGCGTAAATCTGCGTAAATCAGCGTCTAATCCCATTTTCTTTTTTATAAATTTGAATAATATTTTATTATTTATGGTGCGTCGAGGGAAAGATGTGGTATAATGACTGACTTGTAGGGCATATCTTTTCGCTTCTCGAGGATATTCCAAACACAAAATGTGAGAGGCATTATAGATTGACGGCCAATTAAAAGGCCAAGGAGTATGTTAGTGAGTACAGGTAAAGTAAAATGGTTCAATGATCAAAAAGGTTTCGGGTTTATCGTAGCTGATGACGGCGGCCCAGACCTGTTCGTTCACCACTCGGAAATCAAGGCATCCGGGTATTCAAGCTTGAGCGAAGGTCAGGTAGTTGAGTACGAGGTCGGCCAGGGCAAAAAAGGCCCCTGCGCGACAAACGTAATACCGAAATAGACGACCACCAATTGACTCAGACAAAAGGCCACGCAATGCGTGGCCTTTTTCGTTTTTGCCCCACTGCCAATAGCCCCTCCTTCGCCAAATGCTACGGAGGGCAGGCACTACTCTCGATCCCGTAAGGGATGCCAAACGGCATACGGCGAATAAACGCACAATATCCAATATCTAATATCCAACAGCCAATGGCCAATATTGAAGTAAATCAAGCAATGATAAGGGGTTAGGAGAAGGCGGTATATTTAAAAAAGGATGGGATTTTTTGATAAACAGGGGTTGAGTAATTGACGAAGAAATTAGCGAGAGTTCTGCGTAGTGCGAACTAACTACGCAATACGACGAGAAACGAGATGTAAGACAGGGAGATGGAATAATGAATAAGAAAACGAAAAAGGCACATAAGGGACAATCGACACACGCAAGTAATTCGATATCGGTGCGTTCGGCGCCGAAGAGCAGCGGCCGAAACCACAGCCGGGGAACGCAGGAACTTGTTGTGGTGGCAACATCGAGTTCGCTGGATGAGGCGAAGGACTGCGAGACACTGCTGAAGAACAACGATATCCCGGCGATGGTGAAGGAAAGGCCGAATGAGTTCGGCGAGGGCTTTCATTACGCGGTGTATGTGCCGGACGATATGGTGGATGAGGCACACGTGGTAATCGAGTCGCAGGACGCATACGATGATTTTTATGATTTCGGACTCGACGAAGAAAACGAGGATGACTTAGAGGGTGATATTTTTGAGGATTAGTTAAACCAGGACACGGCGTACAGCGTACGGCGTGCAGTCAATAAACAAGGGAGACGCAATGGCAACAAATGAACTGAATAATGAGCAACAGCCCGTGGGATTCAATACCGAGGAGGACCTCAGAAGCAGTGTCGTTGACAGGCGAGTCGGTATTGACCGGCGAGCAGGACTCGACAGACGAATCGGCCTGGACAGGCGAAGAGGACCCGGCCGTCGTCGCAGCGAGGACCGCAGAAGCGCCGAAGAAGGACAGATGTCCGATGAGCAGTTCGAGTTCTTGATGGCTATCAATGAATACAAAAAGGCCAACGCCCGGCCATTCCCGACATGGACCGAAGTGCTGGAAGTAATCAAGGCGCTGGGCTACAGAAAAACCGCTGAGCCGGGCGGGCTGGCGGAATGCAGTAAACAGGAAGATGAGAAATAGCAGACGGAGGATAGCGGATAGTTATTGAAAGCCCTGTTGAAAGACGGGGCTTTTTTGTTTTGGTAAACGGCAAGACCCGGCTTCGCTACGCTTCCCGGCTTCGTTAAGAAACTACGCCGAGGTAAACGCCGTGGTAAAAAAACCTTGCCTGATGGAGTTTTACGTGTAAACTCTGCGGAATTTATTGACGTTAAATAATATGTAAACACGGAACGCAGAAAGGAACAGTGAATGCTGGAATATTCGGTGAGTCCAGAAGGCAAACGATACCCCCTGCCGGGCGAGGTCGATTACGCGCAGGAATTCAAACGCGTTGAAACGCTGGCGGAGGCGGCACGCAAGCAAGGCAAAGAGGTTGTCGTGGTGATGGGGGTGGGGTTTGTCGGGGCGGTGATGGCGGCGATAATAGCCGACACGGTCGATAAGAAGACGGGCAAGCCGAATAAGTTTGTCATCGGGTGCGATTTGCCAAGCGATAGAAGCTACTGGAAGATTATGATGGTCAACGAGGGCAATTCGCCCGTCAAGGCGGAGGACCCGGAAGTTGCGCCGATGATAAGGCGATGCGTGCTGGAAAAAAAGACGCTGACGGCGACATATAATAATGATTGCCTGAAACTTGCGGACTGCGTGGTGGTTGACGTGCAGTGCGATTATACCAAGCAGGACCTGGGCAATATGCGGACGGGCAGCGTGGAGATGGCGGCCCTTGAGGCGGTGATAAAGACAATCGGAAGCAAGGTCGGAGAGAAATGCCTGACGCTGATAGAGACGACGGTTGCGCCGGGAACGACGGAATATATCGGCTGGCCCATAATGAAGCGGGCATTCGCGGCAAGAGGATTAAAAGCGGAGCCGCTGCTTGCGCATAGTTATGAGCGCGTGATGCCGGGGAAAAATTATGTCTCGTCGATTCGCGATATTTGGCGAGTATGCTCCGGATGCAACGATGAAGCGAAGCAGCGGGTGGAGAAGTTTTTGCGCGAGGTGCTAAACACCGAGCAATTTCCGCTGACGGTGATGGACAGACCCATCGAATCGGAGACGAGCAAGATTGTCGAAAATTCGTTTCGGGCAACGATGTTGGCGTTTCTGGACGAATGGAGTTTGTTCGCGGAACGCAACGGCGTTGATTTGATTAAGGTAATCAAGGCCATCAAGATGAGGCCTACGCATAATAATATGATATTCCCCGGGCCGGGCGTGGGCGGATATTGCCTGCCAAAGGACGGTGGGCTGGGGTTCTGGGCGTATAAGCATATTCTTGGGTATGAGGATGATATATTCAAGATGACGACGATGGCGATTGATATCAATGATACGCGGTCGCTGCACGTCGCGGAGCTGACGCGCAATGCGCTTCGGAATATGGGCAAAATGGTCGCCAACGCGAAGGTGCTGCTTTGCGGGGCAAGCTATCGACAGGATGTCGGCGACACGCGATACAGCGGCTCGGAAATCGTCGTGCGCAAACTGACGGAGATGGGTGCGGAGATGTCGGTTCATGACCCCTACGTCGAGCACTGGTATGAATTAGAGCAGCAGGATACATTTCCCGCGCCGGGGCAGTCGTGGGCGAGATTCTTCCATAAACAGGAAGATTTGGTAAATCTCCGGGTACAGAAGGGTTTGCCGGCGGCGATGAAGGGAGTTGAGGCGGTGATTTTAGCTGTTCCGCATAAACAGTACCTCAACCTTGAGCCAAAACAGATAGTGGATTGGGCAGGCGGCCCAATTGCAATCGTTGATTGTTTCGGGATTTTGGATGACGACGAGATTCGGCGGTATTTCGAGCTTGGCTGCGAAGTCAAAGGCCTCGGCCGAGGACATATACAGAGGATAAAAGAACAAGTCCGCAAATCCGGGCCACAGAGCAAATAATGTTT
Organism: Sedimentisphaerales bacterium; assembly: GCA_050012515.1. Lineage (GTDB taxonomy): Bacteria > Planctomycetota > Phycisphaerae > Sedimentisphaerales > Anaerobacaceae > Fen-1362. The sequence continues at coordinate 199,670 of JBEKHA010000004.1, forward strand.
TTATTTAGCCACAGAGGACACAGAGCACACAGAGTTTTTTTGCGTTGCCCCCTAAGCAATCGCCTAATTAGCATTAAGCAAGTTCCCAATAGACGTTCTATGCCCCGATGTTTTATATTGGCAATTACTTAAGGACAATGATGGAATCGCAGATAAGACAGTAATTTTTAATAGGATTTTCATCACCCTCCTCCGAAGCCAGGCTCTTAAAAAGAATCTGGCTTTTTTTATTTGTTTAGACACGGATTTACACCCTTCTTCGTTGAAACTACGCAGGGCAGGCGGATTAATACTGCTTCTAATTGCCGCAAAAAAGCACAAAAGGTTTAGACGCTGATTGCGCAGATTCGCGCTGTTTTTTTCACCACCGAGGACACCGCTTCTTCGCCGAAGCGGCTACGCAGGGCAGGCGGAGGACTGAGGACAGAAGGCAGCGCGGATTGCGGATTAACTCATTGTCGATTGCCGATTTTAACCTGAATATAATGCCATATTAGCGAAAATGGGTTAAAAGGCAAAGTTTTCCCTGTTTTACCCTTGACTGTCATCGGCAAAAGGGTATAATATAATTGCCTTTGGGCTCTGGTGAGCACGGTCGAACCGCTGGGGGCAAAAGGCAATGAAGTTTGGAGAAGGGTATGAGAGAAGAAGCACGTCTTTTGGGAGCAATCCGCTTAAGTAAAAAATTGTGCGCACAATCTGCGCTAAAACCATTATGACTTTTTGAAGATTAAGAAGAAAAATGAAACGGTTAAAGGAGCGAATTATGACAATGCGGACGTTAGTGTGCATGTTCAGCGTGTTTCTCTGTTCCGCTCTGGCGAAGGCAGAGGTGCTGACTGACGCCTACTCTGGCACCTCCGGAACCCTCCAATTCGTCGTGAACGGCGTCACATATGACGACCCCCCATTGAGTATATACGCAAACGACGGCGATAAGATAGTGCTAGGCGAGAACTTCACACTCACAGCGGGTCCCACCGTCCTCATGCAACTTGGCTCCTTCCCCGCTTGGAGCGCATCCGGGGGAGGTCCGGGCGACACAGCCAGTGGACCCGGGTGGCCCGACAATGTCGTTATAACGGCCACCACGGCCGCACCCTTCATCGCGTGGAGATATACGATAACCAATACCGGGTTTTCGGATGGCGATGGCGATACGTGGTGCTTTTTCCCGGGCGGTCAAGATGAAGACAATCTTGGCTTTAACATCGGTTTTAATGCCGGCCCCTACCCGAGTGATCCTCTAATCCCCAATGGCAACTGGTATCCCTTGATCTATCTAACGGACACTACGGTTCCCGAACCCGCCACGCTCGTTTTGCTTGGGCTTGGGGGGGTGGCAATGCTAAGGCGGCGGAGGTGTTCAAAATAGCGGATAGCGTTTAGCAAGTAGCGGACAGGCGAGTCGTATTGCGTAATGCGTCTCGGCGAATTTAGAGTCAGAATGACAATCAGCGAGCCATAGAGTCAATTCTATGGCCTGCTTTTTTAATCAATCCGCCGCAGGCGGATAAAGCTGGTCATTTCCGCAAAATATACGCCTACAGCGTACTATAAAAAAACTCATCCGATGCCAAGTATTTGGGAAAGCTAATCTTACACGCAGCTTATTTTGCTGAAATTGGTTGGCTTCCCTTTGATTCCTCGATATGATTCCTATGTCGGAAACGTTTTGGCGGCCTTTTTAAGCCATATAGGATGGCTACCTGATGTGTTGACCTTCCCCCCGAAAACTGGTCCATTCCAAATGAGAGTAAAATTTTTATAATCTCATTTTTGGAAAGGATTCAGACATGCAGAAGACCAGATTTACCCAAGAACAGATTGCCTACGCAT
>JBEKHA010000005.1:0-201450 GCA_050012515.1 Sedimentisphaerales bacterium
CCCCAAACGATTGGGGTTACGATTCGAGAAGAATCATCTGGAAGAATCCTATCATCCTCAAAGAGGATGCTTGGTTTTATTTCTTTTTTCGTTATCTATCGAAAAAACTGGAAGTGGGGGCTACGAAAGATAAAAAATGACAGCTGGATATAAGATTTTACCACATATAAGTTTTGAAGGCATAGACTATACGATTGATTTAAGACTGGGTGAATTCAGGGATACGAAACAGCCGTTCATCAGCGTTAAATTCGATTCACCGCAAGGACGGACTATGTGTGAGTTGGCTGGTATTGTGAAATGTTTGGATTGCTGTAGATGGGTTATGATTCCGGGTACGATACAGCAAGATTATCGTTAGCGGTTTGACATGAAAACTGACGTCTATCCAGGACATTGAGACCTTTTAACTGGACCAGCCTCCACTCCAAGAACCGCTTTTCCTTTTTCTGTGAGTTGAGTTAGTGTTTGCCTGCCGGTTCTTGTCGTTTCGGGTCGCTCGTGAGCGAGCGAGAGCTCCAAGGCCTTTGTTTTGAGTTTCTGGCCTTGTCGCACGGACAGACCGAGACGTTTATACCGTGCTGCGACACCGCTGTCCGGATAATCCTGGATATCCCTGAGCAACTGAATAATCGGGTCATTGCGGTCGCCGGCGCTTTCTTCTGCTGTGACTGATGGATATTCAGCGGAAAGACGAAATGATGAATCTTGTTGTACCGATGATATGGTGTTTTTCATATATACCCGAATATGGTCATCTGTAACAGTCCCTTTATGGATGACAAATTCTGGGATTCTGACCTGAAACGCCCGCGGAATTCTACCCTGAAGCTTTACGACCGCCTCGCCTACTTCAAGGCTCCCCAGTAACTCTTTTTCTTTGTCGAGCAGAAGGCATTGGGCGACGGCATTAATATCTGTCCGAGTCTTAGTGTTCATGCAGATCGTACAATATGTATTTCCAAGTGCATAAAGAGATATTTTGCTTGGATGTTGGTCTAGGAATATAAGGCTTACACCGAATTCACGTATCTCACGGAATATAATATCCATCACAGATTGGCCTCCTACAAGAGACCTTCGCTCATCGCTTAATACATGATGAGCCTCCTCCAAAATAACCACATTGTTAAATTGCTCTCTCTTCCCATCAGCCATTTTTTTGTGGTGGAGGTACAACATCGCGGCTTGTACAAAAAATGTTTTGTCCGACTGCGTAAGAGCATCCAGTTCTAAAATAACGTTCTTATCAAGAATATGGTCGATACTTTTGTTGTTATTGGTATTAAGTAATGTATCCATGTCACCAAAACATAGCGTTGCCAAAGCCCTCAACGTAGAAGACAGCCAGCCCGATTCTCTTCCCCGGGCATCCATGCCCCTTGCTTTATTTAAAACATCCTTAAATGTGGGCCATTGTTCAACAGTGCCGTCATATACTCCTGCTTCCTCATATACCGCGTCAACCGCCTGCTGGAGCAAAAACAATACGCCGTTTCCAAGCCCGTAAGCGCATGAGGTAATTTCATTTATTCGTTTTAACCAGTTTTTTGGATTAGTTCCAGCCGGTGGTATTAAAGGATTGAATCTAAAAGGCGCAATGTTTCTGCCGACGGTATAAACCTCAACATCTTTAAATTCGGGCAGTGAAATCAGATCACGATAGTTTCGTTTCCAATCGAAGACCAGGAAAGGCTTTTCTTTTTTGGTTAATTCTCGCAGCAGCACAAAGCCTACATTGGTTTTACCAGCTCCGGACCTGCCCAGCACCGCCACATGCTGAATCCATTCATCTTCTCGAAGGCCGAATTCATATAAATCCTTTCCCGCATAGTGAACCAAACCTATGGGGTATTCACCTGTTGCCTGTTCCTTTGAGGGTGGAATAAGGTCTGATTCGAGCTGCTCTAATTTTTGCGGCAGATATTTGGCACAAGCAAGCTCAAGATATTTTTCGATCTGGTTTTTTCCCTCGACATCTTCGGCGCAGTAGGCAGCAAACACCTGGTCCATCTTTGAGCCAAGGACGGGCTTTAACTTCAAACACAGTTCCCTGACGTGGTCGGGATTTGAACTAACCCTGTTTACCATAATCAGCCTCCAGACCCGAGAAGATTGAATACCTGTTCTTTGCATTCCTGTACAGGCCGGCGGTCTCGAATAGCTTTTCCCGCACTTCGGTGGTGTCTTTCCAGAAAGCAAGCTCCTCCTCACGTTTTGCATTTTCGAGTTGTAACAACTGGCTTTCAAGACTTGACAATCTTTTTGTACTGTCGGGGGATTTGTTGATTATAGCGCAAAATCTGTCTGACTGAACCTGAAGATGCCTGTGCCTGATATCATCCACGTGTCTTTTATGCAGTTTGCAGCGTTCGTAAAACAGGTTGGCAAGGTGTTTGAGGCCGAAATACTGTTGTTTCATTTCATTGCCGAATATCTGTTCTGAAATAGTGGCGGGAGTATCAATTGAGGGTCTAAGCACCTCCTCAAGCAGTTGTGTGTCGGGTTTTAGCCTATCAAAATAGCCATTAGCAGGCAGTCGAAGCAGCGAAGGATAGGCGTAGCTGTTGGAATCTGCGGCGGGATACAAATTCTGCTGAAAATACAAATTCCTCAATTCATAGGTTCGATTTGGCATCATTTTGTAGTAACTCTCAAGTGATAATAGTGCAGGAGTATTTAAGCTTTTCGGTTCGGCAAGGTCTGTGCATGTCAAACTTAGAATTTTATGGCATCTAAAAGCTTATACGCTCTCTTGATAGCATGGTAAGCGGCGGTCTGCCAGAATAAGATTAGGGATCCGGTTGCAATAGCCCCAAGGTGCCGCTATTGTTATGGCACACATTTCATATGCTTTCCGATTGTTGTGTCTGTTTCGGTGTGTTTTTCACCCTACGGGTATTTTCTTCCCTATTTAGATTTTTCGCCCTTCGGGTTTTTGAGAAAACTCTGGTTTCGAGGTTGCCGCTCTGAAACCAGAGCGAGAAAATGTAAATGGGAGCCCTGAAAATATGTCAGGGCATGAAAAACACAACATTAATCGAAACAGACACCGATGCCGGAAAGATATACTGGTTGGTGCCAGAACCTGATGGCAGGCTTGGGGAAAATGGCGAGTGGATCCCTAAACAATATCCGAGGCTGGCAGACCGCCAGTGGAAAGACCCTGTCGGCTCAAGAGAGCTTGTTAAGCAGCTTTTAGACGCGGTAAATAGCGAATCTGAATATGACATGCTGCTTGAAGACCTTGCCGAACTTGATGCAATCATTACTTGGCAATCATCACAATTGAAAGGAGGTGCTACCGACAGTAGTGATGCAAAATGACAAAAGTAGTTACTATAAAAGGTGTGCCTGTCATCGAGATTTATGAAAGTTTTGATGGCAGCTACTGGTTCATTACCAAATACCTATACAAGCAAGACAGTGTTATTGGCGGAAAGGTCTACAAAGACGACCAGATAATGTTTGGTTACGCCAAGTTGTCTGTATGCCCTGAATGTGCAGAGTTCGGCAACATTAGTCAGGCCGAGCTTAGGTCCCTGGGCAAATGGGTCTGGAAAGTGCATAAGAATAACTGGACTGTCTGTCCTGAAGTGGAACTTATGGACGCAGATGTGGTAATGACCAGAAAGAGCCGGGAGGAGATTTCCTCCCTGGCTTCATATTCAAATAAATGTAAGGAGGTAGTGTTTTAAAATGGCATGGAGACCAAATGCTTATCTTATTGAAGGTGAGCTTGACAATACACAGCTTGGCAAAGTCACCGGCTGGATGAGATTTGCGGGTATGAGCGGAAAGGTTACCTTTGAGTTGGAAGGTAATTTCCACAGAGATATCAGGGGAGCAAAGATTCGTTTTAAGGGTGATGCTTCAGAAACAGAGCCAGAAGCAAAGGCGTATTTGCACGGTTTCGCGAAACATCAAACAGGCAAGGTCGGCGATATGACGGCGGGTCTGCCGCCTGCTGATTATGTGTCTGGTCAAGCCTATTTAGAGTGGTATGGGGATTACAACGGCAGAGTTGTGATTGAGCTCAAACAGAGTCAGGTAGAGGTTATAGGGACACCTTTGCCTGTTTCTGAGTCCGAGCCTATATCCAGACAGGAGCAGAATCGCAATATGAATGAGTTTCTGCAGGATATTGCCAAGCAGTTGTCTGGGAGCTTGAAAAAATGAGGGGCAGATTTTTGTTTTATGGGCTGGGGTTGGAAATATCCCGGCTCGTATGTTTTCCAATAATTGAAAGGAAGTGTCATAACGTAATATCAAAATGAAGAAAAATAAAAAATTTTCAGTTACCTGGAATGAGTACCACGAGTGTTTTGCTACTGTTGAGGCTGAAACAGAGGAGGAAGCTGAAGAGAAGTGGTGTGACAACCAATATATTGAATTCAATGACGATTGCCAGTCTATTGATAACGTCGAAATTTGTGAAGAGGAAGACGATAAGGAAACAGCGGCAGGGGAGTTAAAGCCAGACAGCGGGCAATGTAGTTCCGAATGCAAATCTGCTGAAAACGACAAATCAAATAATACTCTTTCTGACAGCGGCGAGGGTAAACCAACCTCGCCGCCATGCTCACAAGAATTGAAAGGAGGTGGATGAAAAATGAGATTTGACGAACAAAGCAAGATAAGCGAATATCTTGAATTGATTGAAGCTATCAAAGAACAGGTCGATGATCCGGCAACTGCGCTTGCGATACTGCCTGAAATCCGCAAGGATATGCGTGCAGCTGAAATGAGGCAGGGAAATAATCACAGTTCAACTGCTGATTTACCTGCGTCAGAGGCGCAAATTGCCTATATAAAGAATCTTGGTGGCCATTTTCCGCCGCAAGGGCTTACACGAAATCAGGCTTCGAGGATGATTGATGAGCTACAAACGAAGAAAACGCCGGTGACAGTTGAGAAAATGCCGATGAGAAGACCGTGAATTTTATTTAGGTGAACGGCCGGGGTTAACCCGGCCGTTATTGGCCATATCATGAAGAATTTTGAGTTGGTTTTTGCTCATCAAAAGGAACTACAGGCCAACCAGCGAGAAAATCAAGAAATCTACGGCCGCACGTATTGCGTACATAGCTAATGCATGAAAGTAAAACCTGTCGTGAACGGTCCTTTTCTTTTTCTAGTGATTTTTCCATGTTTACGGCAAGAGCTTTGACAAATTCTTGCCTTGTTTTTATAGCCCATTCCTCCATACAGCGTTCAAACCGCAAACGCCAGAGATCAAAATCCAAAACATGGTTACTACGACTTACCTCCGAGGCAAGGCGTTGAGTTTGTTCATCGGTTTCAGTTAAAAGATCTGTCAAATACACATAGGCATGATATGCTGCGCCACGAATAAATGAATCTACTGATTCATCAAAAAACTTTTCCAAGATTGGTATTGCCTCAAACAATTTCAGCCTGCACAGAGCTTCAAAAACCAAATTGCGAAAAGCCTGATTTGAGGTCTTTGCGAATAGTTTACAATGAGCTTGGTCGAAATCAATACTCCGCCATACCCACGGTTTTCGCTCTTCCACGAAAGTAATTTTATCTATGTCAGCAAGTATTTCAAGAAGTTCTGGTTGTCGTGTTCTGTCACCGCAGAGTGCATAACAGCTGACAATCCTATACCAAAGTCGAGTGTTTTTGGGAACGTTTACGTATTTTGCCTTCATGAATTTCAGCATATATTCAGAGATAGCTGAAGTAAAATTCATTAGAGCCCCTGCGGCCAACTCGGTATCATTCTCAAATGCTAGCGTAATCATTTTATCGAGTTTAGCCTTTTCTGTTCTCGTCGCTAAGAGTTGAGCAACAACCGCGAAACCCCTGCCGAGAGCGAGAGGACTAATAATATCACTTTCAAAGTGCTCCCAAAGCAATTTGTCTATTGAAGGATCGCCATACTGGGCAAGAGCCGTAATTGCCTCATGCTTATCTAAAAGCATACCTTGAGCTTGCGCGACCAAGTCTTCTATAACCGATGTATGACCAAAGGCGCTTAATGCTTTGATAGCAGCCTCTGCAATAATCTCATTTGGATGTTTTCTGAGTTTGAGGAGTTCGCTTTCTCTCGTGGGACCAAAATGCTCTATAGGTCTTACCACAGATCGCATTACCATATGGTCTAATATGACAGTGATATCCGACTCTTTTGTTTTTTCGATATATTTAATCTTGTCCAATATCGCTGCTAAACTCGGGACATATTGCATGCGATTCAATAAAATATTAAAGAACATACAAAGGTTATGATCATTTTGCCTGGCTGCTTTCAGATGTTGTTGGACCAGATAGTCCCATGCTTGGAAAGAATATATATTGGTGAGGGCAATGTGTAAGATATCCTTGTCAGGAGAGGATTCGGTTTGGTCAATCATTTCTTTCAAAATTGTAAATGCATCGGCATCAGCAGCAAGCACAATTGCCTGAGGGATAGCTCTGCGTAAGTAATCACGAGTTTCCTTATCAGCGTATAAACTTTTCAATTTTTCCAGTTCAGAAAAACTTAGAATTCTTGCCAAATTCGGAATTATGCCCGTATCAATTAATTTCTCGATCCGCTCCTTAGGGAACTTGCACAACAACTGATTTGTGTGGTTATTATTTGCTAAGGGCGAGGTGAATAGGCATTCTGTTGCAAAGTAAGGGTCCCATTCTGCAGTTGCATTCAATGCCTTGGTCAAATCCGAGTCGGCAAGCAATATGCCACACATCATCAGCCATGCGTTATCCCATTTCATTTCTTCTAGAAATATCCGTGCGTTGCTCGCATTTTCGAAAACATTTCGTTCTCTTAATTCAAGGGCTGCAAAGTAATCACGAATATTATCGTGGCTAAATGAGACAAAACCATGTCTGGAAGGCTGTTCGCTAATGATACCAGATTTATCAAGAAAGCCGATAGCTTCAGCCGCTTGCGCATATCTGGAAAATTCAGCATAGCTCATTGTGGGAAATACTTCGTATGTGCTATCGGGGAAAAGTATTGCGGAGCGGTTGGACTCAATCAATGTAAAAGCCAATTTCCGGAGGAAAAAACTGATTTGAGGTTCGTTCAAATCAGAAAAATGAGTCAATATTATCTTATGTTTCTTTACAAATTGTCTGTCGATAAATAATGCCAAGAGGTCGGCAGTGCACCGTGGCGGAGCTTTACCAGAATTAACTTCATAAAATTCTGAGAGAAGTTCGAGATAAAACGGTACATGAGCCATAGTTCGAGCGGTTCTGTACGGGGCAATGCGTGTGCCGAAAAAAGTTTCTGCTTCGTTCTTTTTGCGTAACTTAAGGTATTCAATAATCGTGTCTTTGTCAAACTCTTGGAGGTTGATATGAATGAATTGAGGCAATATGCGTGCAGCGCCATAACTACGGGAGGTAATTACAAATAGTGCATTAGTTCGCGTCAGCTGTTCAAGTTCTGGTTCAAGCAGAGGTAATTTATTGACGGGAATTTCATTATACCCGTCTAACAGGAACACCATATCAGATAAATCATTCTTGTTTCTTATGAAAGAATCTCGAATGGCGAGGTATAAGCCATCAAAAACTGAAGCGACGGTTGGCTTATGATTCCGAGAAGAATGTTTTGCAAAGATGTCGCACTTTATTATTTCTTCATATGGAATATTATCACAAATCGTTTTGGTTATCCAATAGCCCATGTGTTCACAAAGACTATTTTGACTCTTAACTGTTGCAGAAAATAAACCATACCATTTAAGAGGCATGTAGATCGGCAGCATATCCTCGGGATACTTGTCACCATGGGCCAACTGAAGTGCCAAATGCTGTAGACTTGTGGTTTTACCGGAACCAGCATCGCCCGTTAGAAGAACCTTGTGGTGATGGTGTAGTAAGTTCGTTATGCGAATAGCAGTACGCTGTTTTAAAACTTGATTGGATTCATCAGTATGGTTTATGAGGTTTGGTATTTCATGCGAAACACTTGCAATATTGTCAACAAAATACGGAATCTTAATGCTATTAATTAAAGCCTTGCGATATAAATCCTGCCAAGTGTGAGTTTGGCGGGACATATATTGTGACGTGGAAATGGCTTCTTGAACATCGGGGTGATTGGTAGGTACAGGATCAAGGCAGATAGGTCGCTCTTTTTTAAGGTATTCTTGGAAATCAATCGAAGCAAAAGGTTCTGCCTTAACATTCCAGAAGAACACTCTCTCATGACAATCGGAAACAATTTCGACTCGCAGAAAGTCTTTGCCGCCTCTTCGACTTCTTGGTATAAGTAGCGGCTCTAGACCTTCCCGTACATGGTGAGGAATGGCTCCATATTGTCTTGGGGCATCAATCACGTTGTATACGCCATTAACTGCGTGTCCCAAATTCCTATCTATGTTGGCAATAATGAAAGGTGTTTTCTGCTTATCTTCTTTTTTTGACGAGTTGTTTGTTTTAGAGACTTTAATTGCTTTGTGTGAAGCGTGATATAAGAGAGCAAGCAGTCTTTGGGCATATCGTTCAGCACTGAGTTTTTGCCTGGTTCCGGGGATGTCATTAGGATCCCAGATGCGCCACATATTGTTTGTATCCTCTGTGTTTGTCAAGACATACGCGATGCGTGCAGCAGGGGGGTTGGATTGAAGAGCGACTAAAAACCCAATTTTTTCCAAGCCCGGCATTTGGAATTGCTCCGTAAAAAAACTGTGTCAAGCTTATTCTGCAATAAAAACGATATTTCTGTATTTCTTTATCATATCTGCGTGAAGCAAATACGTGAAGTGAAAACTTTCTCTTACTCATTTCTGTTATAGACCTGTCCCAGCCTCTGAAATTCGACCGCTCAATTACGTGAAGCAAATGCGTGCGCGAATCAGCGATTAGCAAATACACGTCGCAACTTGTTTTGGGGAATACTGGCGTAAGATAACAATATGTGCCATTTCCAGTTTTATGTGATATGGCGGTAATCAATAGTGATTCGATATGACCATGAGGTTTTTATAAGGAGAAGAAACATGAAAATACGGAAAGAACAATCAGAGGAATGGTGCGGAAATATTAACAAAATTATTCAAGCGGTCGACGAGGCAGCGGAAGATTTAGAGGCTATTGAAAAACAGCTTGGGTACTCTGTCCAAGCCACTGATTCAGACCAAACCCTCTGGGCTCGTCTCCGGAAGGTTAAAGCGTTGGCTGATAAAATCCATGAATATTTTTGCCGCAGTTGGGTTGGAAAGATGGCTGCCGGCCAACCAATGACGGAAAAGGAATTTCGCTTGATGCAGGCTAGTGGATGTGTGGGGTATACAGCCAAAAATTTCGGGCTTTCACCGGTTAGCGATTACGAGGTCTTTATGCACTGCTGTTATGAAGATGATAAGGGATCTTGCTATATAAACCCAGGGAAAAAACGTCCAGTATTTGAGACTGACGCAAAAACCGGAAATAAATATATACGAATTCAATTCGGAAGATATCCAGAGGAGTTGCACACCAAGAATTTGCGGCCAAAGCAGCGGGTGTTTTTTGAGACGCATTTACCAGCTGTATATCGCAGGTTCCGAAAGGATTGATTTGTAGAACTGTTCAACTGGCTTGATAAGAAATTGGTGACGAAATGCTTTTGCCGCCCGACGACAATATTTTGAAAAACGGCTTCTGCTGGGGAAAATATGACCCGAAGTTAGACGATGAGTCACGACTTCGTTTTCCGAAGGAAGTCCTCGGCATATTGACCGAGCATAAGGTGACGGAGCTTTATCGGTGTCCTGATCCAGCCGGTGTGGGATTTATTCTCTGCCCTCCTGGTAATTGGAAGATGTTTTTTCAAACAGTAAAAAAGCATTTTGCAAAATCTTCTGAGGCCGAGAGGGCTTTCAGGTTGTTATGTAGCGGTTTGCCGGCATCTATAGACAGTCAGGGGCGGATAAGAATTACAAAAGCTTGTATGGACCATGCAAAGGTCGGCCCTGGTAATCGGGTAAATATGCTTGGCGTAGGGAAATGGTTTGAAATTTCCGTCTATAACAACGGCACGGAAGCCAAAGAGTTGGTATTTAAAGAATCCAAGATACTCCAAAATACGCCTAGTGGAACCAAAATATGACAATAAAAAACCTGCAAGCTCCCTGCGCGCAAGTGCGGAGTATTGCGACAATTGGTGATGTAAGAATTTGATAATAAGCGAAAGGAGCCGAAGATGGCAATGATGCCGGGACCCCAAGACGTATGGCAAATGACCCTAAGGATTCTTGACTGGGCATGGAGGATTCCCATTGCGATTCTGATTATATTTGTCACCTGTTGCGGACTTTTTCTTGGATCGGTGACAATCTGGCGTGCAACGGTTTGGGTATATCTTAGATGGCTTAGCAATTCTTGGTAGGGCGAGAAAAATGGCCGATGCTAATTCAAATTCAAACCCAAATAGCCAACCTATAAACATGGTCAAGGAAAAAGCTGAGCGGTTGACTACTCCCTCTGGCACGAATGTTGAAGTACGTTGGTTAAATATGAAAAATTTGGATGCAAACAATTTTAGGCAATATGAAGCATTTGAGGTGACACCGCCTCTTGCAGATTCTCGTACTGTCGACACTGTTGGCGACATTAGAGAATGCTCGAATTGCCTAAATCTTTACCACAAGGACAATGTAAGCCAATGTTCGATCTGCGGTGATTATTACTGCAGAAAATGCGCAGGCGAAATCTCTGATACTCGTGAAAAGAATAATAATGAAAATATCGTTGTTTTTATCCCAGCATGCAAAATTTGCGCGGATGAAGCTAATGCGGGCATTTTAAAAAAATTCTGGCTGAAATTATGGAACATCGACCGATGAATAAATGGGACGAATCAAAAAACAGACCTAAATCTTTGCGAGAACAGTTCCGCGGATTTCAAAATTCGCAGGGTGATAATCCTTTAAAAGCGTACTCTCCGCACCAGGATAGAAAGTTTATAGACGAGCATCCAGAATTGCGGATGACGGATAATCCAGCTCATATCCAGTTAGCACAGTATGCATCTGATCCAGATGCCCAGGAAATGCTGCAAACCGTTATTGAGCAAAAAGACAAGGAGGCATTTGAATCAGGAGATAGGTTCTGGGGTAATTATGTCCGTACGGAGGACATTAAATACCCGCATGATTTTGTCAAGGTAGGAACGACGCGCTTTAATGCCAAAATGGGTTTTGGGGCAAGTAAAACCAAAGGAAACGTTGCCTATGTAGGGCAAACAAGGTCAGGTAAGACAAGCAATTTTATAGGCGGATTAGCCAGGAACCGCCCATTTCTCGAAAATAACTGTCTGGTAGCGGTTGTAAAAAAACGTGAGATAAGGGACCTCTCAATCCTGCCAGAGGTTGGAGACCTGGTTACAGTTTTTAAGATAGAAGAACTGAAGTTTTCATTATTGGAGCCGCCCCCAGGTGTGCCGGAGCATGCGTGGGGCAACGAAATTACCCGATTGGTGGCTCATTGTTATGGCCGATTTTCAGCACAGCGACTGTTAAGCGACATAATTGCCGATCTCCTGTCGCACCATCCTGTGGGTGTGTACCCGACATTGCGACAGATAATCGAAGTGCTCGAAAAGTTTAAACCGCGTTTTGGTTTGCGCGAGGCTTCTTATAAGGAGTCAATCCTATGGTGTCTGAAGTCCCTTTTAACAAGCACCAGACGTGTCGACGGTAGTAGCATCTGGGATTTCAGCAGCAGTGGCATGCTTGATAAGTTATATAGCGAGCCGGGCCTAAAAATTATCGAGGCCGAGGCCGTCCCGCAAGAAGATTTGACGTTTGTGACAACATATATGATGCGGTGGATTTATTTTAAGCGCCTTTATAGTGGAATAGAAGTAGGTGCAAGGTTGGTGTGCCATGTATGCGATGACATAATGACCGGCACGACGAAGGATCTTGATTCGGACTCACCCTCCGGAATAGCGCCGTTTGCCGAGTGCCTGATTATGCAGCAGCGCTACAATATGGGGAGTATCATATTGGTACAAAGTCTTTCTGAACTAAGCCGCATCATCCGCCAGAATATTCAAACATGGCTGCTGTTTGCAACTGTGCCTGATAATCCGCAGTTGCTCTGCAATACGATTTGTCTGGATGCATCACAGGTACAACGAGTTTCCTGCCTCAAGCTGGGCGAATTCATAATATTTAATCCTGATCTTGCCGACAAGCCCCAGCTTGCAAGATTTGAGGAAGTTCGTTTCCCCCGTGTGTTGGATGAATCAGAACGACGAAGAATTGTTGATAAATTCTTTGCAAATGTGAAAACCGCCCCTCCTGCACTATTAACCGCATTCACGCCTTCTGCTGGTCCGCAGGGGACGGATGGCGATAAAGGCATGCCGATGCCTGAACTGCCTACGCGAGGTTTGGAATTTATGGTGGTTGTACATATCGGCATTCCAAGGCCAATCACGAAATATTATGACCAGATGAATATAAGCAGAGCTGCCGGTGCCAAACTCACGCAACACGTCGAGTTGCTTGGTCTTATAAGGGTACATCAATTCAGTACCGGTAAGCGGGGTGGCAAGGTAAGCTTGGTTGAAATAACTCCGGAAGGTTGGAAACTACTGGAAAGCAAGGGATTTACAAGAAAAAAGAAAAAAACCGGTGGGGCTTTCGAACACGATGCCGCCGCTGACCTGGTCGAGGCTGACGGCAGGAAAAAAGGCAGTGCCGTTACTTTTGAAGAAGACGTGGGCGGTTTGCGAGTGGATGTACTGCTTAGCGATCCGAAGTCGGGATCTAAAACCCTCGTTAATATTGGGGTTTCTAATGTGCAACGTGAATGCGATTCCATCGAGAAATTTCTCAATCTGCCCATATCAAAAAGTTCAGAGTTTATCCTGGTTGCCAGGGATTCTGATTTTGTCAGGGCTGTCGAGAGCGAACTTAAAAAACGCGGTATTCCTATCGATACGTTGGCTAACGTTCATATGAAGCTGCTTGCGGATTATCTGGAATTATGAGGAGAATTAATTATGGCTGACGAAAACACACATAATAATTGTACACAGGAAGGCGCACAAGGAGTGCCAGTGCCGCCAGCCGACAGCGTATCACCACTGGATGCTGGGCCGTCTTTGAACGTCCTTTATCGTGGTTATAAGCTTATAAGCAGATTGCTCCGCCGCCAGCATGAGCAGTTTGGCGAGCTTACGGCGTCTGTGCAGCGTCAAACTATCGGATTTGAGCAGTGTTTGAATACTGTTAAAAACTGCCAGGAGCAGACGGCAAAGATTTTAAACCAAGAATTCGACCGTCACGCCCTCAATCCCGCTATTGAAAGTGTCGTACTGCTTGCCAATGAACTCGAACGCCTCCACGGTCTGGCAGCACAACTGATTGGAGATGGTCTGGCATGCGCCAAAGTGCAGAAACTCATTGACGATTTGGCGGTATCGGGCCAAATCGCCCAGGACAGGCTAAGGTATCTGGACATTGAAAAGATAGCACCGTCTCTTAACGACTGTTTTGACCCGAAGCTGCACACCGTCTGCAGTTACAGTGACACCGACGACTCGTCGCGAAGTGGTTGTATCAGCGAAATGATAACTGCCGGGATAATTTACCGCGGCAAGGTGCTGCGGCAGGCACGCGTAAGTGTATTTCGTCATAAACAATAGAAAAGGAAAGGAAAATACTATGGAAAAAGTAATTGCGATTGATTTGGGCACCTATTTGAGCGAGGTTGCCGATGTAAACGAGGCGGGTATTGTGGAAGTGATTCCCAATCAGGATGGGGATTTAAAGTCGTTCAGTATTGTTTCAGTGGCAAAAAGCAAACATCTTGTGGGCAAAGCAGCGATACCCGACTTTATTATGGCCCCGCAGCACGTTATAAAATGCTCAAAGCGTTTTATGTGCAAGGTCACTGAAAGCGGCAAACCTATTCCTATTCTTACCGGCCCTCAAAACAATGAAATAACGGCTGTGGATTCAGCCGCAGACATTCTGGCTTATCTGAAGGAAAGTGCGGAAAAATACCTGGGCTGCAAGATTACAAAGGGGGTTATTACCGTGCCGGCCTATTTTGACTCAATCGGCCGTGAAAACACTAAGGCGGCCGCACGAATAGCCGGTTTCACCGATGTCCAGATTCTTAATGAGCCTGAAGCAGCTGCCCTTTATTACAGCCTCGAAAAGAACCGGGACGAAACCGTGGCGGTTATCGATTTTGGCGGCGGTACGCTTGATGTCACGGTTATGGAAATCAAGGGCGGGAAAATGAAAGTCTTAACTACCGATGGCGACACCGAGCTTGGCGGCGTAAATTACGACGAGGCTATTTTGGCCTATATGGTAGAAGAGGCAAAAAAGGACGGGATAATCATATCCGCAGAGAATCTCTCTGATTTTTATCAGGCTTTAGACAGGGCAAGAGAAGCAAAGGAAATGTTATCCAGACGGGAAGAGGTTGTGATTATCGCTGAAGCAAACGGCAAAAGAAAACCTGTAACGATTACTCGCGAAATATTCAGAAAAATAGTCCAGCCGATTGACGAACGCTACAAACAGTGCTGCCAAAGGGTAGTCGACCAATTAAGGAGCAGCGGCAAGAAAATAGACCGTGTACTTATGGTCGGTGGCAGCAGCAGGCTCTTTCACGTGTCTGGCATGGCCAGAAAGGTCTTCGGCATGGAACCATGCTGTGATGCGGATCCAGATAATAGTATCGTAAAGGGAGCGGCGGTATGGGCTGTAAAATGCTTTGGCGACGGTTCCGAAGCTATTCTTATCGGCCCCGGCAGTCACCTGGTTAAAGATATTAATATGCAGACTGTCCTGTCGCACGCGATATGCGTGGCAGCCCGCAGAAGCCTTGGCGGCAGCGACACTAATGAATACAACTGCTGTGTTGTACCGGCCAATACCCCCTTACCATACGAGTTCCGTGAACGTTTTGCGCCGGTCGACCCCCATAGTTCGTCTGTGGTAGTAAAGTTTGTCAGCGGGCAGCCCGAACAGCTCAGCGCCCCGTGCCCTGTTCTGCATGAAGTGCGGGTACCGATACGCCCCTCGGACAAGCATACCGATAGGATTATAGTAGAGGGCAAGATTACCGAGGAAGGGGTGGTGAATATCACCGTTAAAGATGAACTGCTTGATAAATCCATTACCGATTCTTTTGTGCACGCCGCAGGCTTAACCAAAGCAGAAATCGACCAGAAACGCCGGCAATTCGAGCAGGAAAAAGGTGCATAAATGGCCAGGATTTCGAAACTCTTTGAGAAAACAGATGGTCTTCTGCTGCGATGCCTGGGTTTGACCAAACCAGTGGATACTGATAGAGAGCCGACGCAGATATCACAAGGCACTTTTAAACCATCTGATTGTTCCTCCTGTCCGTGGGATACCGCATTCGTCCTCGATAGGTCTACAAGTATGACTTATAAAGACTGCCGGCCGTCGCGGCTTGCGGCAAGTCAGCATTCCGTGGAAACATATGTCAGAACTCGCGCGGCAATATGCCCCAACGACAGAGTCGCAATCGTTTCATTTGCACTTTCTGCAACAATCGAGTTGCCTTTAACCAGCATTAGCAATATCGAGAGTATTATTAATGCGGTATGGAGGTTAAGAGGTAATGGCGGCACAGATATGGCAACGGGTATCAACTATGGTTGTCTGCTATTAAAAAGCCTGTTGATGAATATTGAGACAAATAGGGTACGGCGAATACTGCTGCTTACCGATGGCCGAGGTGGTAATCCTCTTCACATAGCAGAGGAAGCCAAAAACGACGGTATTTTGCTCGATGTGATTGGCATAGGCGGAAAACCGTCAGCTGTGGACGAGCCGTTGTTGCGCCGTGTTGCGACCACAGATGCCGATGGCCTTAACCATTACTGGTTTATTAAGGATACTGACAGTCTGGTAAAACACTACCAGCAGCTTGCCACATCACTTGTCTGGAGGTCTGGAACGAGATGACCGTTGCTGAGGCATATCGTGTGGTGGGAGCAAGAGCCGACAGTGATTCGGTTGAGCTTGAGCAATTGTACCATGTCCGGATGCAGGAACTGCAACTGCTCCTGATACCGGGGCATCCCGTGGCAATCCGCCAGCAGGCGCAGCAGCAGGTTGCAGAACTGGCCCAGGCATGGGAAGTGCTCCAGAAACATGTGGTCAGGCGTTATCCGCCGCCAGACCGCCGAACCTATTCCGGTGCCGCTTCTACTACTTGGTCGCCGCCACGGATGGTGGAAATGGGCATAGGCTTCTTAATCACGGCGGCGATGATGTATGTAATTACGTCGCTGTGTGTTACGCAAGCACCTCTGAATAGGAGTATGCGTAAAAGTGTCCCTGCGAAACCGGAAAAAGAAAATCCGCGTGTCGCCACCTATCCAGTTACTCCACCGATAGTTAAAACGCCCATGGCCAGGATGCGGGTTTTGTCTGTTCCGTGGTGCGATGTGGAACTGGACGGCCGGCCTTTTGGCGCAAGCGGTCAGACAGCGGCGTTTGAAGTCAGCGAGGGTATCCACACACTTGTGCTGCAGCGTAACGGCAAGGTTTTGACAAGAAAAATAACCCTGCAGGCAGGCCGACAGACAGTTATCAAAGTTGATTTTGAAGGAGAGCGAGTTTATGTCGATCAGCAATAAAAAAACTATTTATGCAGATAAAAAGAGTGCGATAGCTTTCGCGATACTTGTTTCTGCATGGATTTTAGGATGTGCCGACGCTGCTCCTGGCTTCGGTAATACCGGCGGAAGTGCTTTCAGGAATGATTGCAGGCCTCTATTCTCGTGCCCCTCACGCAGCACATTTGGTTCATATCCGCAAACTTATGGAGCAACTTCAAGACGATATCCTGAACACAATGATAAACAGGCGTTACAAATTGTCCGCGAAAGCTCGCCAACTGCGAGTGCGTCTGCTGCCAGCAAGCCTGCCACGGCAGTTTCTGCGGCAAGTAAACCCGTGCAGCCGGAAACACCCGTCGTTGCCGGTCAACATGAGGAAAGGGACAGCGATAAGGCTGCGAAAGATGTGGTCAAACAGAAACAGGCGGTAGCCGAACCGTCGGCACTTGCCGAAGCACTGAAACAATACCGAATTCTTGAATGGGATCGGGCCGGCACCCTTCTCAAAAAATCGCTCGAAGATGGCCGGCTGTCGACTTCAGAAAAATTCAATGCCTGTGTTTTGCTTGGAGCTATGGCTTATCAGCTTGGGCAGATAGACCAGGCCGGCACCTATTTTACAAAAGCGCACCTGCTGGATCCGTCGGCGACGCCGTCAAGCGAATTGTTTCCGCCTCAGGCGGTTGAATTTTACAAGTCTGTTAACCGGAATATAGGAGAGTAAGGCAATGGGAATACTGACAAAAGTGATCCTCGATATCGTCGGTGTCGGGGTCGACATCCTCGAATTCTTCATAATCGTCAGATTGCTGCTGATGTGGCGGCAAATAAAGTGGCTTGTGCCGTTTGATACTGCCGGCAAAGACCTTGTAAATTCTTTTGTCGCCGTGGTCAATAAATGCTGGAGCCGATGGAGAAATAACGAGCTTCCTATTAAAGGCCAGTTGATTGTAGGACTAATAATATTGGTGGTGCTTAGGAATGTGCTCCCCGTTATCGCAGTTTTGCTGTGAAGAATATGAGTGTTCGTAAAAATAGACTGTGTTCATATGTCAAATTAACGGACGTGCTGTGCAAATGACAAAAGGTGATATTTACGTCTGGCGTGAATACGCCGCTATTTTGCCTAACGGCAAAATGGTACGGAACCAGTTTTTCCACATTGATGATAGTGATGCGGCAAAACGGTGGCGAACCAAATTCAACAATACGGATATTTTTACATCGGCGGGCATTTATTCACAGCAGAGCCGAAATAGTCCGTTTATTGCAGGGATATTTTTCGATCTGGATGATCACAATAATCTCGAACAGGCCAGAACTGATGCGCTGGGTTTATATCAGTTGCTTGAAGATAGGGCCAAAGTACGGCACGATTGTTTAGGACTGTTTTTTTCTGGCTCTAAAGGTTTTCATTTTGAAGTTTCATGGAAGGTGTTTGGACCCCAACCATCGCCATACATACTCCAACTTTGCAAGCGCATGGCCCTTAAAGCTGTCGACATGGGCGTAAAATCGCTCGATACTGGGATATATACCCAGGGTAGGCTTTGGAGGCTGCCCAACTCAATCAATAGCAAGAAAGGTCTCTATAAAATACCGCTTACCCACGAAGAACTGCGTGATATGGATGCTGCTGGAATTGCCGGTCTGGCCAAAAAGCCTCGAGGCGATGATAGCTTTGCATCTTGCGAATTTTGTCAAGCAACGGCTGATTGGTTTCAAAAAGCTGTTTTTGTGGTAGAAAAACAGTCCAAAACGCCCGCTGTGTCGTCACAGACGACTTTGGAGTCTGAGCGTGGCTGGCGTGTCCCGCCATGCATTAAAGCCATTGAAGAAGCGACAGTCGCTGATGGCGGACGGCATTATCTTTACACGGACCTGAGTCGCTATTTAGCATTTTTAGGCATGCATCCCCTCGAAATATTAGAGCGGATTCAGAAAATCGACAGCCGTAATCCCATCCCTGACCCAACGAGTATCGAACGGTCTGTCAGATGGGGATATAACCATCCAGGCTTTCCGGGCTGTGATAACACGAGCTTACGAAAATATTGCAAAAAAGAAATATGCTTCTATGCCAAACTGAAGAATCAAAATAGACAATGCTCAAGGTAAATCCCAATGAGTTTTAAGATAATAAGAGCTGATGGCAGGGTAATTTATTTGCAGCTGTACAGGGACTTTTGCCTGCAGAACAAAAAGCAAAAGCGACCCAGGCGTTCTAAAAGGCGGGCAAAGTCAATGGTTTTGAAACGAAAATGACGGATGCGCGTGTATCCGGCAGGATAGAGCTAAGGGCAATTTTTGAAAGGACGGTGTTAAATGACAATGTGTGTATTAGCTTTTATGAAAACCAATATTTCCGTGTTATTGGCTTTGATGAGCCCTCTACAGCAAGATGATAAAGGTATTGTGTGGCTGTAAAAACAGACAGCATTAAGGAGTATTTATATGGAAGAAGATAACCTGATAGAATTTGTAGTTGGCAATATAATAAAAAACGCACCCGGATATAATTTAAAAATAGAAGGCAACCCGTCTGAGAGATGGTTCATACTTCGAGATGCACATTTAGCTTCATATTTTTCAAGTGCCACATGCGAAATCTTGGTTAGATTTAAAGTCGACCGACGGATGGTTATTCTGTTCCCGGAACACATAAGTACAGATTATAAAAATGAACCACGCGTGTGTTCGCTGTTTCTTGGAAAAGAAGAGTACATGCCGGGCTGGCGGCAAGTTTGTCCATATCTCATAAAAGATATTTATGAAGCATGTTTTGAAAATATTGCCGTGTTCTTACAGTTTGTTCAAAACCCGATACTTTGCGGCATACACAACTGTGATCAGCAAGTTGCTTACGAAAAAATGTGGGCTGAAAATGAATATGAATGGCCGGGCTATGAAAAAGAAGATTTCAAATATGAAGATGATATAGAAGAACATGATAAGGAGGACTGAAAATGGCTAATTTCAATAAAGTATTATTATTGGGCAATCTGACGCGAGATCCGCAGTTGTCATATCTACCCAGCCAGACGGCAGTGGTAGATTTCGGGCTTGCTGTAAATCGCAAGTGGAAAGGCCAGGATGGCACCATGAAAGATGAAACATGTTTTGTCGATTGCAGGGCTTTTGGTAAATCTGCCGAGAATCTCAACAAATTCTGCAAAAAAGGTAATCCGCTGTTCATAGAAGGCAGACTCACTTTTGATTCATGGACTGCCAAGGATGGTTCCAAGCACAGTAAACACCGCGTTACTATCGAAAACTTTCAACTGCTCGGCCTGCCTAATAAAGGTAAGACTGATGGCGGTGGGGGTTCATCAACGGAAGAGGCTATTTCCTCTTCAGAGAACGGTTCAACTGATATACGGTTTTGAGAGTGCTATGTGAGTACGAGTGGAAATAGATTCATGGAAATACTCAAAAACTAAATGGAAAACACAGAACTTAATCTTGGCATCGAAAAAGCACCAATCTACTGGATGCATGAGGCCATAAGTTATCTTGGTCTTGACAGGTTAGGCCTCACACATCCGGAACAAGCTATCTACAGAATGGTCAGGAAGGGAATACTCAAGCCAAGAAAAATCGGAAGGTTTCTCGCATTCAGCAAATCTGACTTGGAATATGTAATAGCAAATGGCGAAAAAAAGCGAACGCCGGGGCGACCAAAAAAAATTTAGAAAATAACGACTTATGAAAATAATGTCTAAATACTGTCTAAAAATAATTCGAGTTAATTGGTTAATATTCAAAATGTCAAAAACAAAGCCTTGCAAGGTGTTCATTTGCAAGGCTTTATATATATGGGCGATACAGGGTTCGAACCTGTGACCTCACGGGTGTGATCCGTGCGCTCTAACCAGCTGAGCTAATCGCCCTGCACAATCATATTAGAAACGATTAGGCCTGTTATTGTCAAGTCCAAACGCGGGCATACTCTGCTTACAGTCCTTCACTTGCCAGCAGATTAATGCGTCCAAGTTTAACGCCTTTAATACTTATGAGCTTTTCGCCCATCCGGTTTATCTCGCCTACCTTGCCGCGCAGGACTATCACTTCGAGACAGTCATGGTGGCCCAGATGAACATGCAGGGAAGAAATGGTTTTCAAAACGTGTGAGTGCTGAAGGTCGGTCAATCGCTCCATAATTGCAGTTGCGTGATGGTCATATACCAGGACAACCGCGGCAACCGCTTCGGCCTTATCGTTCCGCAGTCGATTATCGCTTAATTGCTGTCTGATTAAATCGCGTATCGCCTCCGACCGGCTCTGATAACCCTTCTCGGCAATCAGCTTGTCGAATGCCTCAAGTAATTCCTTCTCAAGTGACACACCAACCCGCTCTATACCCGCCATTATATTTCTCCCGCAATACCCGTTGAGGTTCGCGAACTAATCCCTGCTCGTTACGTAAACCGCCTGCTCGGCGAAAAGGTTCGGTGCAAACTTCACCTGGCTGCCCCGCGTTTCGCTCAACGCTATTTTATTTTCAACCTTTACGCCAAGTTTGTCGCAAAATCTGTCAAAATCCTTAATAGTAAAGAAGTGCACGTTCGGCGAATTATACCATTCGAAAGGCAGGTTGCCGGTTACCGGCGCCTTGCCCAGAATCGCCATTTGTAATCTGCACCGCCAGTGCGCGAAATTCGGGAAGCTGACAATCACCTTTTTGCCGACCCGCAGCATTTCAAGAAGCGCCTTCTCGGGATTTTTCAGCGTCTGCACCGTCTGCGATAATATCACATAATCGAAGCTCTTGTCGGCATAATAATCAAGCCCCTGCTCGACATCCTGCTGAATAACAGGCAATCCCCGGCAGACGCAATCCAGCACAAATTCCTGGCCAAGCTCGACGCCTTCGCCTTTTATGTGTTTATCCCGGACAAGATTTGCAAGCAGTTCCCCGCTGCCGCAGCCAACATCAAGCACACTGCTTCTTGGCTCTATGAGAGATTCAATGAGGTCGTAATCAACGCGTGCTCTCTTCGGCTGGTCAAAAGCATCCAGTCCTTGTCCTCGCTTGGCGATACAGGAACATGGTTTGCGATTCTGCGGGTCATAGGTCGCTTTCAGAAAACAGCAGATAAACTGTCCAAGTGTGTCAATCTCCAGCAAAAACGCGTCGTGACCATAAGGCGAGGCGATATCGCAGTAGCTTACGTCCTTGCGATTCGCAGCAATCGCTTCGGCTATTGCCCTCGATTGCGCGGGCGTGAAAAGCCAGTCGCTCGACAAGCTCACGACCAGAAATCGGCTTTTCGCGTTAGCGAACGCCTGCTGCAGTGAGCCGTAGTCCTTGGTAAGGTCGAAATAATCCGACGCCTTGGTAATATACAGATAACTGTTGGCGTCGAACCGCTCGACGAAGCTCTGCCCCTGATAATCAAGATACGTCTCGACGGCGAACTCCGAGGCAAAATCATATTTATAGTCGTCGGCAGTCCGAAGTTTTCTGCCGAATTTATCACGCATACTCTCTTCGGACAAATACGTAATATGCCCTATCATCCGGGCAATGCCAAGCCCCTGTGCGGGCTGGCCGGTGTCGTGGTATTGTCCGTCAGCAAAATTATGATCCGCCAGTATCGCGTTTCGTCCCACTGCATCAAACGCTACGGATTGTGCGCTTAAATGGCTTGTCGTCGCTATCGGTATCGCTGCTTTGACAAAATCCGGATACGAAATGGTCCACTGTAAAACCTGCATCCCACCTATCGAGCCGCCTATCACGGACAATAATTTTTTCACGCCGAGCTTATCGAGCAGGAGTTTTTGAACCTTCACCATATCTGCTATTGTGATAATCGGAAAATCGAGCCCGTACGGTTTGCCGGTTTTGGGGTTAATCGACGACGGCCCAGTCGTGCCGGAGCAGCCGCCTAAAAAATTCGAGCAAATCACAAAATATTTATTGGTATCTATACCCTTTCCCGGGCCGACCATATTATCCCACCAGCCGGGTTTGCGGTCGTCAGGGCTGTTTAATCCCGCGACGTGGGCGTTGCCGCTGAGGGCATGGCAAATCAGGACAACATTATCTCCCGTCGCGTCGGGCCTGCCGTATGTCTCGTATGCAACGTCAATCGGCCCAAGCGTCTTGCCGCACGCAAGTTCCAGCGGATTATTCTCTTCGACAACCCGTATTATCTGCGTTTTAACTATACCAACCGAGTTTTCCTTCGAGTTTGCCATAATAAGCAGTATACCTCAAATCACGGGGCTGTAAAGTATATGGCGGCCCTTATTTAATGCTTTTGGGCTGGATAATTTTATATTTCTATTGTCGCCAAAAACACTTGACACCATCGCGTCGTATATGTAGATTGTCACGTAGCGGTGTCGTCCCTCGATGGGGATATATTATGGCACCGGGCTTTTGTGAAAGGGGACACAAATGGCAAAGAGAAGAACTCCAAGAGGACAGTGGAGCAAAGGGGACCTCAACCAGCTCAAAAGGTTGTTTCCTGTAACCGCCACTTCCAAAATCGCCAAAAAGGTTGGACGCAAAACCGACGCCGTGAAAAAGAAAGCGTCGAGGATGGGACTTAAAAAATCAAAGGCCTATCTGAAACGCATCGGCAGGGCATAGCGTCCCGATGGTAACGGGGACCCGCCCCGGACAACATCGAAGGGTTTGATTTCGCCTGAGCAATTCAATATACTGAATCGGCGAAGCCGGAAGGTATATATATCAGGTGAAACAAATGACAGCACAGCGACATCTAAAACAAGCCGTCTTGTGGGAACAGGCACAAGGCAATAAGGTGCAGTGTTTTCTTTGCGCGCATCGTTGCCTGATTGCCGAGGGTAAAACCGGTATATGCGCCGTCCGCAGGAATATCGGGGGCGTTCTGTATTCGCTCAATTACGACAAGGTTGTTTCGGCCAATCCCGACCCGATAGAGAAAAAGCCGTTGTTTCATTTCCAGCCGGGAAGTAAAAGTTTTTCGATTGCGACGATGGGCTGCAACTTCCGCTGCGAATTCTGCCAGAACTGGCAGATTAGCCAGGCCGTCGTCGAAACCGGCGAATTTGAGGGTGAGGCCATAAGCCCCGAACAAATCGTCAACGCTGCAATTCAATATGGCTGCAAAAGCATTTCCTACACATATACCGAGCCGACCATATTTATGGAGCTGGCCGCCGACTGTGCCAGATTGGCAAAGCAGCACGGTCTTAAGAACGTCTTCGTCAGCAACGGCTACCAGACCAGAGAGACGATTGATTTCGCAGCCGAGTGGTTAGACGCAATAAATGTGGATTTGAAAGCATTCAGCGAGGATTATTATCACCGGCTGTGCAAGGCGAAGCTCCAGCCCGTCCTCGACACAATCGAATATATCGCTAAACATACCAATATATGGATGGAAACGACAACGCTGTTGCTCCCCGATGAAAATGATTCCGACGAGGAACTCAAGCAGCTCACTGATTTTCTCATTACAAAAGCCGGCCCCGATTTCCCCTGGCACGTCAGCAGATTTTATCCGCAGTATAAATATACCAATTCACAGCCCACACCGCCCAAATCGCTCCAGCGGGCTTATGAAATCGGCAAACAGGCGGGCCTGCACTATGTCTATCTCGGCAACGTCCCCGGCTCAAAGCAGGAAAACACATATTGTTATAAATGCAGCCACCCGCTCGTCGAACGAATCGGCTATAATATCGCCTCGAACAAAATAAAGGATTCGCACTGCCCCGACTGCGGCGAAAAAATCACCGGTCGATGGGAATAAAAAATGAAGATAGTAGCCGATGAAAATATACCGTTTGTAAAAGAATGTTTTGCGTCAATAGGCGACGTTCAAACGCTATCCGGCAGGCAGATTACACCGGAAACTGTGGCCGACGCGGATTGCCTGCTCGTTCGCAGCATTACGCCGGTAAATGAAAAGCTTCTGGCCGGCAGCAATGTCAAATTCGTCGCCACCGCAACAATCGGCTTCGAACACGTAGATGTCGATTACCTGAAAAATCAAGGTATCGGTTTTGCCTCGGCGCCCGGATCAAATGCAAATTCCGTCGCTGATTATATTGTCGCGGCCTTGCTCTCTGTCGCTCAAAAACACAAAATAACCCTCGAAGGCAAATCTATCGGCGTCGTCGGCGTCGGCAACGTAGGAAGCAAAGTCGCGAAAAAATGCGATGCCATCGGTATGATTGTCAAACTCAACGACCCGCCGTTATTCCGCCAGACCGGCGACTCAAAATACCGGCCTATCAATGAGCTTTTTAATTGCGATTTTATTACGCTGCATACGCCTTTGACCCGCGAAGGACAGGACAAAACATACCATTTGGCAGATGAGAAATTTTTCGCCTACTTGAAACCAGGATGTGTCTTCGTAAATACCTGTCGAGGAGCCGTTCACGATACTGCCGCACTCAAGGCCGCAATACAAAATAAAAAACTTGGCGCGGTCATCCTCGATGTCTGGGAAAATGAACCGAATATCGATTGCGAACTTCTTCGGCTTGTTGATATTTCCACGCCTCATATCGCGGGTTATTCTCTTGACGGCAAAATCGCGGGAATGATTATGATTTACAACGCCGCCTGCGAACACTTCGGCTTAAAACCAAAACACAAAATAAATGATTTTCTCCCTCCGCCGGCGGTGCCGCAAATAACAATTGATAAAATCAGCCCCGACCACCAGAAGCTTCTTCACGAAATAGTCCGGCAGGTTTACGTAATCAACCGCGACGATTTTAATACCCGCGAAATCGCTATGGTCGAGCCGGAGAAAAGAGGCAAATTCTTTGATGACCTCCGTAAAAATTACCCCGTGCGAAGGGAATTCCAAAATACCAAAATCATAATGACCTCAGGGAACGGGCTGAAGACCAAGTTAAGCGGAATAGGGTTTCAAGTAAAATAGATGGCAGGTAATACTAAAAACATTCTCAAATGGCCGACCGGCAAACTGGATTTTTCCAGTGGTTGTCTTCTTATGGGCATTCTTAATGTTACGCCCGATTCGTTCAGCGACGGCGGACAATTTATCGACCGAGATAAGGCCATCGAACAGGGCATTAAAATGGCTGCCGAGGGAGCGGCTATAATAGACGTAGGCCCCGAATCCACAAGGCCTGGCGCCGAGTCTGTCTCTGCCGATGAACAAATAAAACGCGCTATTCCCGTCATAAGCGCAATCGCAGAGAAAACAGAGACGTGTATAAGTATTGATACGACAAATTACGAAGTAGCCAAAGCCGCATTAGACGCCGGCGCAAATATTATAAACGACATCACCGCTTTAGCGGACGAACGAATGGCGCAATTAGCCGCAAAACGAAAAATGCCTGTGATTCTGATGCATATGCAGGGAACGCCGCGAACGATGCAGGCCGAGCCGAAATATAAGGACGTGGTCAGCGAGGTCTTGAAATTTTTACTCGATAAAGCAAAGCGGGCTGAAAAATCAGGAATACCTAAAGAGCGAATCTTCATCGACCCAGGCAGCGGTTTTGGCAAGACCGTTGAGCATAATCTCAAGCTTTTAGCCAATCTTGATAAATTCGTAAAGACCGGCTATCGTGTCCTTGTCGGCCCAAGCAGAAAATGGTTCATAGGCAAATTAACGGGCAAAGAAAATTCTGCCGACAGGACCTTCGGCACAGCCGCCACAGTCGCACTTTGTGCCTCCGTGGGCGTATCAATTGTTCGCGTCCACGATGTTGCAAAAATGATTGATGTTGTTAAAACAGCAAATGCGATAATAAAAGAAAAGGTGTGATATGAGCATAAGCAGTCATTTGGGTATGGTTCTTCTGGTAATAATCGGGATGGCAACAGTCATCGGTGTTATCATCATGGCGATGATTGAAGCGAAACGCGAGGACAGCGGAAAACCGTTGATATTGCCGAACTCGCCGAAAACCACGACGGATAAGAAAAAGAATTGATCGCAAACCCCGCCTGCTGTTTAATTAATCAGTATTCAGGGCGATTTTAAGCACTTCGTTTGTGTTTTTGACGAATTTGAATTTCATGCCCTTTTTGGCTTCCTTTGGCACTTCAGGCAGGTCTTTTTTGTTGCGGGCGGGCAAAATTACCGTCTTTATGCCGGCCTGTTTGGCAGCCAATATCTTTTCCTTCAATCCGCCTATCGGCAGCACCAAACCGCGCAGCGTAATCTCGCCCGTCATAGCCACATCGGGTCTCACCGGCTTATGCAAAAGCAAACTGACAAGCGAACTGAACATCGCTACGCCCGCGCTTGGCCCGTCTTTTGGAATCGCGCCTGCCGGGACGTGTATATGGTAATCGGATTTAGTGAACTTACTTGCCTCTATGCCGAGCTTTCCTGCGTTGGATTTCAGGATTGAAAATGCCGCCTGTGCGCTTTCCTTCATCACGTCGCCTATTTGGCCGGTAAGCTGCAAAGCGCCCTTACCCGGCATCGACGCCGACTCGATAAACAGTATCTCGCCACCCACGGGCGTAAACGCAAGCGCGGTCGCCACCCCCGGTATCCCGGCACGCAGGGCAAGCTCCGATTCATATTGCGTGGGCCCGAGAATCTTGGCCAAGCCGTCCGCCTTGATGGTCGCCTTCCTTTTTTTATTTTTCGCGATATCAGTCGCCACGGCCCTGCATACCGCCGCGATATTTCTCTCAAGATTGCGTACGCCCGCCTCGCGTGTATAACTCTTTATTATCGCAGCGATTGTCTCGCTTTTGATTTTGAGCCGGTTTTTATTCAGCCCGTGCTCTTTCAATTGCCGCGGCACAAGATATTTCTTCGCGATGTTAAGCTTTTCCGTCTCGGTATAGCCGGGCAGCTCAATGATTTCCATCCTGTCGTGAAGTGCCGGTGGTATCGGCTCGGTGTAGTTGGCCGTACCAATGAACATCACAGTCGATAAATCAAACGGCTGGTCCAGGTAATGGTCCGTGAAATTGGCATTCTGCTCCGGGTCAAGCACCTCCAGAAGCGCGCTTGCCGGGTCGCCCCTGAAATCTGCGCCGATTTTATCAAGCTCATCCAGCATAAATACCGGGTTTTTGGAGTTTGCCTTTCGCAGTTCCTGCAGGATTCTGCCGGGAAGCGCGCCGATATACGTTCGCCTGTGGCCTCGTATGTCGGCTTCATCCCGTATGCCGCCGAGCGATATACGGATAAATTTCCTGCCCAATGCGGCCGCGATTGATTTACCAAGTGAGGTCTTGCCTACCCCCGGCGGACCAACAAAGCAAAGTATCGGGCTTTTGCCTGTCGGATTCAGTTTTCGCACCGCGAGGAATTCGAGAATACGTTTTTTCACCTTTTTAAGGTCATAGTGGTCGCGGTTAAGGATTCGCTGCGCCTGGTTTATGTCTATGCGGTCTTTTGTCCCCACAGACCACGGCAATTCGCACACAAAATCCAGATACGTCCTTATCACGCTGTATTCAGGCGAAGCGGACATCATCTTGCTCAGCCGGTCAAGCTCACGCATCGCTTCCGCCTCGACCCGCTCGGGCATTTTCGCCTTCTTGATATTATCACTGAGCTGCTTTAACTCCTCGACTCTTGAGTCCTCTTTGCCAAGCTCCGTCTGAATTGCCTTCAACTGCTCCTGAAGAAAATATTCACGCTGGCTTTTCTCGACCGAATCGCGAACCCGTCCCTGAATCTTGTGGCTAAGCTCAAGAACGTCAAGCTGGTTGGCAAGCTCAACCGAAAGCCGTTCCAGACGCCTCGCGGGGTCAAGCTCCTCCAAAAGTTTTTGTCTTTCATCGGTCTTCAAACTGATATTGGCGGCAAGATAATCCGCAAGGGCGGACGGGTCCTCGATTTCCTCAAGCAGGGCGGAAACCTCTTCCGGCACGTTTGGACTAAGCGAGATAACTTTATTCGCCGTTTGTCGGACGTTCACCATCAGCGCCTGCAATCGCTTGGTCATTCTCGCCGTCGAGTCGAGCAGCCGAACCTTCGCCTTTAGGTATGGCTCGGTCGATGCTACTCCCGTTACTTCGAACCGGGCTATGCCGTGAACGAAAATACTAATCGAACCCTGCGGCGCCCTGATAACTTTCAGCACCATTGCGGCCGTGCCCACATCATAAAGGTCCGGGAAATCCGGCTTGTCGATATCGGGCTTACGCTGCGTCAATATCCCGATAACCGTTTCATTCGGCACCACGTCTTTCAAAAGCGCCTTGCTTTTTTCCCTGCCGACCGCCAGCGGCGCGACCGTCCCCGGGAAAACAACCGCGTTTCTTATCGCGAGGATTCCAAGCTCTTCGGGCAGTTCGAACTTGTTATTGTTTACCTGGTTATTTTCCTTGTCGCTGCTCTGCCCGCCCGATGTAGAACGTTTCTTCGGCGGCTCCGGCGCCAATATCTCATCCGGCCACGTCTCCGCCGTATAAATAAAATCTTTTAAACTACTGCCCATTTTGCCCCTGCATACCTCTGTTTTAAGTTATTTACACAACAGCCAATTGTTACCCGTTCGCACAAAGCTAACATACGTCTCGGCCTGTGCAAAGTTTTAATTTTGCAAAATTTCAGATTACCCTTCCTCTGCCTGCCCGTTCCAGGCCAACATCCTGCCAAGCTGCTGGCTACCCCACTGCGCCATTTTCCCATTTTCGATTTGTTTTCTTATATCGCTCATCAGCCGCTGATAAAACCGCAGGTTGTGAATCGTCGCAAGAATAGGCCCCATCATCTCGCCCACGTTGAAAAAGTGGCGAATTGCCGACCGCGAAAAATTCCCGCAGGCGTAACAGTCGCAACCCTGCTCAATTGGCCCCGCGTCGGTTATATGCTCGTTATTTCGCATACGCAGCGGCCCGGTCATTGTGAAGGCATACGCGTTTCGCCCGTTCCGGGTAGGCAGCACGCAGTCGAACATATCCACGCCCGCCATAACAGCTGCGATAATGTCCGCTGGATTCCCGACACCCATCAAATATCTCGGCTTATCATCAGGCAATAGCGGGGCGGTATGGCAAACCGTCTTTATCATATTTTCGTGTCCCTCGCCGATTGCCAACCCGCCCAGCGCATAGCCCGCGAAATCCATACTTACCAGCTCCGCCGAGCAACGCTGCCTCATCGCCAAATCTATCCCGCCCTGCACTATCCCGAAAAGCATCTGCTTTGGGTTACTGTGTGCGTCTTTGCATCGTCTCGCCCAGCGAATCGTTCTGTTGACCGCCCGTTCTAATTCCGCCTGTTCACAGCCGAAAGCAGGGCACTGGTCAAAACACATCGCGATATCACAGCCCAGCCGATTCTGAATTTTGATTGCGCCCTCCGCGTCGAGATATGCCTTGGCCCCGTCGATGTGGCTGGCGAATTCGACGCCATCATCGTCAATCTTGGTCAGCGAGCTAAGCGAGAATACCTGGTAGCCGCCGCTGTCGGTCAATATAGGCCTGTCCCAGCCCATAAATTTGTGCAGCCCGCCGATACCTTCTATCACGTCAACGCCGGGGCGAAGCATCAGGTGATAAGTATTGGCAAGTATGATTTCTGCGCCAACATCCCGCAGTTGGGCGGGCGTGATACCCTTAACCGTTCCAGCCGTGCCAACGGGCATAAACGCCGGTGTCGCAACCTCCCCGTGCGCCGTTTTCAAAACACCGCACCTGGCTGCGCTGTTTTTGTCCCGGCACTTTACCTCAAAGCCATTCATTTAATAAGCTCTCACTAATTTTGAGCCGGGATAATAATACTGCAGAATCTCGTTTGCGGTCTTTCCCTGCATTGCCATCCCCTGTGCGCCGCACTGGCACATCCCAACGCCGTGCCCGAACCCTCTGCCCGCCAAAAACGCGACCTTGTCTTCTATAACGGCAATTTTGCAGGCGACGCTGCGAATTCTGTTGCCCGCCGGGTCAATCGTAAGCCGGAGGTCCTCCGCTCTCAAAAATTCGCTTCTGCCGTTGCTGCCGGTAAGTTTCACCATTGTTATACGCGAGAAATCTGGGTAGTCGCTCTGTTTGACCGCCGAGATATTCGCGATATCACCAAGCCCTTTTAACTGCGGATATTTTTTCTGCACGGCTGTCGTAACCATTCCTTTGTTAAACTGGACCATCGGCCAGAAAAACACATCCGGCCTTGCCACGGCCCTGCAATACGGACACTCAACTCCACCCAGCGGCCCGAACGAATCTCCGAAGACATTTTTGGCATCCTCGGTATGTCCCCCGCAGCTTGAGCTGTAATACGCTGGGAAAAGTTCTTCACCTGATGCCCCCGCGCCAGGCAGCCCTGCCTGCTCGCACATCAGGACTTCTCCCGATGTTTCGTTGACTGCTCTCCACACGCTCGCCGATTCTCCCTTCAATCCAAGGTAAACCTGGCTGGTCTGTGTCCTTGCCACGTCCCAGTCGCGCATAAGCCCGAATTTCTTTTTGTTATAAAGGCAATAGGTTCTCGCTGCGATTGCCTGTGCCTTCAATGCCTCCGCTTCCCAGCGGTCAGGCATTTCCGCACCAACAACCCCCGCCAGATACGGCTCAAGAGGCACAATGTCTATCGCCTCGAATGTCTGGCCGTCAACGTTGGCTTTCAGCAGCAGTTTGCCGCGAAACTCGTTGCCGTCCATAACAAACGTGAAGGGCTCATCCGGCAAAATCGTTATCTCGCGGGCCGCGAATCTTCTGCCCCCGATGGTAAATTCACCCCCCGAAACAGCCACGTTCATCAATTGCCCGCGCTCGGTAAATGTTGTCCCGGGAATCAGGACGCTGCCGTCGCTGTTAAATAAGCCGAATCCCCCTCGCATCTTTATCGCGCAGTGATTGACGTCATCGGCCAGCAGCACCCGTACCATATACGGCTGCTCAGCGTTCATCTGCGGAGTGCTTTCCACGACTATTTGCTCGTGACAACTGAAAAATACCGCGCCAGCCGCCAGCACTAACCCGGCCAGCAGACAATTGCCGATTGTTCTCCACGCCCCGAAATCGTTACGCCACCTGAATTGCCGAAACCGCAT
The DNA here is from genome assembly GCA_050012515.1 of Sedimentisphaerales bacterium. Taxonomy (GTDB): domain Bacteria; phylum Planctomycetota; class Phycisphaerae; order Sedimentisphaerales; family Anaerobacaceae; genus Fen-1362. The sequence goes on from JBEKHA010000005.1 coordinate 31,553, forward strand.
ACTTTTCAGACCACCTGCCATGCAAAATCTATTTCGCTGGCGCCCGCGAAACGTCTTCGCCCCCATTTTGTAAAAACTTTATTCCAGCGTACGCAGCGACAAACCGAGATTCGCCAGGACCCTTTTGACTTCGTTCAAGCTTGTTACGCCGAAATTTTTGCAGCCCAGCAGCTCCGCTTCCGTAATCCGCGTCAGCTCTCCGACCGTGCGCAGGTTGAGCTTCAGCAGCGCCTTTTTCGCCCTGACCGACCATTGCAAATCCACTATCGGCTTGCCGGCCAATCCATGGTCGGCTGTGGGCTCTTCGGCAACACTGGCTGCCGGCACCGGGTCGGCCGGCCCGAACTGTCTGTCCTCCGGCATCATACCAAGCTGCAGGCCCTTGGAATCCAGTATCACTTTTATTTCACGCAAACTTGTCTCGCCGAAATTCTTAAACGCAAGCAGTTCCGCTTCGGTTGTCCTCAGCAGGTCCCCGAGGGTATTGAGATTCATCTTCTTGAGACAGTTCCTGCTTCGTACCGAAAGCTCGAAATCAGACAACGGCGTTTCGAGAATCTGCATCTTACGGGTCTTTTTCTTTTCCGTCTCCTCGTCGTAAACCATCGTCTTGGAGCTTTGGATATCCTTCAGAAACAAATTTGCCCGCTTGTGATTCGGATGACACGCCAGAACCTTCTGCACGCATCTCTCGGCCCTGTCGTAATCCGCCTTGTCCTCATAAATCACCGCCAGGTTCAGCAATGCGCTTGTGTAAATCGGCGACGATGATGTAATCGCCTTGTAGTAGTCAATCGCCGCGTCCTCATCGCCGGAAAGGTCGCAACGGTACGCCAGATGAAACATCGCTTCCTGATGCTTCGGCGAAAGCTCCAGCGCTGCCTTGTAATTTTCGGTCGCCTCATCATACAGCCCCTGTATCTCACGCAGCCGGCCAAGCTGATAATGAAACTCCGCGCTTACGTTCTTGAAATTGGCGCAGCCCTTAAGCTCTTTTTCCGCTGACTCTAAATTGCCCGCCATGCGGTATGTGGCAGCTTTCTCGAGCGAAACCGCGAGTGAGTCCGCCCCTTGTTTTCCACTGGCGTGGAAGTTCATTATCGCTTCGTCATAATTGCCAAGCCGACGTAAAGCAGCCGCAAGGCACATAAACTTTTCCTTGCAGTCGCTGCCCTTCTGCAGTTTCTCGACCGCTTCGGCATCTCTGCCCAGGATAAATAATCCGATACCTGTAGCGAGACATCCTTTGCCGCCGGTCTTGCCCATATTCTGCTCAACCTGCTCCGCGAATGCCAGCCGGCTTGCTTCGCTCGAATGAACCTGCTCTGAGAGTTTCTTTATTTGTTCTATGCTCAGCGCTTCTTCGCCGAACAAATTGATTCCGCTTTGTGCCTGTGTCGTTGATTCCATTAAATATTCTCCTGAAAAAACCGCCGCCGTTCGGACTCTTGAATTTCGGTTTACCAATAGAAAGCAACATTATAACCATCTCCGCTGTTTTTGCAATACCTTTTAAGTTGAGTAAATATAAGCACTTACGAATACGTCTTGTTTTGTGCATAAAAAAGGCCGGGTAAAACCGGCCTTTAATTTTAATATTGAAACGAATTTACTTCTGTGCCGCCTGTTCCATCTCTTTGAGTTTTTCAGCGGTTACATTCTCAGCGGACAAGTCACCGTATATGACCCTGTAAGCGCCGTCCGAGATTTTCCATCGCATCAATACCGTATTCGCATCGCTGGCCTTGACGTCTTTACCGTAATAGGCGGGGTCATTACCATCACGGGTGAGTTTGGTATAGAACAAAACCGGCGCCTGAACCTTCATCATTTGTGCTGTCGCCTGCTGCATTTGTTCATCGCTCGGTTTTGTTAGTTTGGCGCCCAGTTTTTTAGCGTATGCCTCTGTGCTCTCTTTGGTTAAAGTCATTACAGTCATCTGACTGGGGTAATGACCATCTGTCATTTCCGCGAAAGTGCGTAATCCCTCAATAGCGCTTGCTTCGTCCTGACCCGGGAGCTTCATTTCTCCCATCGTCTTGTAATCGGAGGGTATATTCGGCTCGAATATGCCGGGGTCTAAATCCTCGCCCCACTCGAAATTGTCCATAACCATCAACATTTTAATCGTGTCAGCGCCGGTTCCGATATCCGTCTCGATTTCAATTCTCACCGGATATTCAGTAGCAACATCGACCCACGTCCGGCCGATGAAATTATTATAAACGCCCTGGACCGCGGGAGGATTATTAACCTCAATACCCTTGACTTCAATGCCGTTGATTGTGTCTTTTCCAAGCTCTCTGAATGGACCGGTCATAAACTTTGTTATAGCGTCTCTCGGGTCCTGCATTTGATTTTTTGACCTTGCCCGCACCTCGTCCGTCAAAACCATTCGCATATATTTTTTCTCGGACGGCATCACAGAAATCATAGCGTTGCCGTCGGCCGGTACATACATCTGCTGCATAATGTTACCGTCAAGGAAGGTGTCTATTCTTTGACCATAATCCGATGAGATATATACCTTGGATTCTACATCCTGTCCCTTTTGACCGATAGTTCTGCTGGATACGTGAACGTGCATATTGTAAACACACGTTTTTATCTGTGCTACTTTGTCTGCGATTTGCGCCCATGCGCAGCACTTTTGTGTGCCTTCACCCGCAAAATAATGTATAGCCAGACCGACTGCGATTATTACCACAGCGGCCATAGCCAGTTTTGTAATTGGACTTCTCATGATTATTCTCCATATACCCGGCTTGTAATCAGCCGAGGCAAGCTGGTTTCTTTGGACCAGCGCGTTATCGATAGCACTATTCACTCTCGCGTCGAGTTCCGCGCTGTGGTTGACTTTCAATTCCGTTATTAACTTTTTGATATTCTCATTCGGTCTCATTTTTGCACCTCACCATTTAGTGCGGACCGTAACTTTTCCAGGCCGTATCGGTATCGGCCTAACACCGTGTTAACAGAAACATCCTGCGATTCGGCTATTGCCGCAAATTTCATCCCGCCGTGAATATGCAGTAGCACTGCCTCTCTTTGCTCGTAAGGCAATTCCAAAATCGCCCGGCTCAAACGCCTGCTTTCCTCGCCGAAAATCGCTTCGCAATCGGGGCTGTTTGTTTTCGACGCAATCGGCTGCGCATCGTCCAGCGAACCCTGGTTATGTCTGGAATTAGCTCTGATTACGTTTCGGGCGGCGTTTGCCACGCAAGTTGCCAGATACCCTTTCAAGCTGCCGGTCAGCCGAAATCGCTCTAACTTCAGAAACGATACGAACACATCGTGCACGACATCTTCCGCGGCTGCGGTATTTTTCAGCAGAGCGACAGCCAGAGCCACGAGCTCGTGTTTATACTTCTCGTATATCCGCCTGACCGCCTCGCAGTCGCCGCGATTAAAACGCCAGATAAGTAACTTATCTTCGATATCCACTCTTCAGTTCCCAAGGGTTTGACAATTAACTGTCAATTATACAACACCGAAGGGGTATGTTTTAGTATGTTTGGGGAAATAAAAAGGCCAGACGAAATCGCCCGGCCTTGGTGATAATACACTATTCTCGCCTATTGTTGTTTGTCAACAGGGCGGGGGAGGTCCGCTTCGGCGGCATCTTTGACGCTCAGGTCACCGTAAATAACGTGGTATGTCTGTGAGCCGGCCGGACGATACCAGAAAATCGCGGTATTGGCATCGTCTAACTTGACGCCTTTGCCGGCATAAACCCATTTGCCTTCGCCCTTGAAGAATCTGATGAACATAACCCCCTTTTGCAGTTTAAGCCCAAGTTGGGTTTTTTCCTCATCTGACACCGTTAGCTTGTCAAATTTCTCCTTGATAGTCGGCGCCAGTTTCACTAATTGCTCAATTGAGACGTCATCGGGGAAAACACCGTTGCCAAGAACTTCTGCCTGAACGCGCAGCCCCTCGATAAAATCCTCTTCGGTGGAGCTAAAAAGATTCATATCCTGTTTTTCAACTTTGTAACCCTCAGGGGCGTTCATATCGAAAAGCGACTCATTCATAGGCACGTCGAACCGCATGTTTTTGCAAATCACCTTCACTTGCCCTTCCTGCTGCAGTATTCGCACCGGAAGTCCTGTTTTCGGATCCGCCCATATTTCGATCTCAACTTTTGGATGTTTTGCCTTTAAGCCATACAGGGTTTGGCCGTCGATAACCTGGTCGCCTATATCTTCGACAGTAAAGCCCGGTAGTTTTTCAAGCATAGTTATAACGTTGCGAAGCTGGTCCATATAGTTGGGCATCTGCGGCAGGTCCTTAAGCGAGATATACACCGCCTTTTTGTTGGCGGGGTCGAGAGACAGAATTTGCGAGGTGCCCAAATCAATAATACTCACTGCTTCCATACCGCTTAAAGTCCGCCTGATTTTTGACCCCATAATCATATCGTGAATCACAGGCGCATTGCCTTCTTCGCCGACGATGATGTCAAATTCCGCGGTATTGGCGTCCATAATCGAGCGGATGACACAGTCCCACGCGAGGCACGGTTTTGTGCCGCTGCCCGCAAAATAGTGAATACCCACAATCGCGGCCACGATTATTACCGCGGCCACAGCAAATTTTGTAATTGTACTTCTCATAATGAACCTCCAGAAGTTCAAGTTCTGTTTATCCTGATTCGTTTTCCGGAGTTTAAATGCCTGTTCGCGGACGATTCTGTCCATCACTGCGTTTTCGAGGTCATCTTTAATGCTGCTGGTGCCATTGGCGACAAGACGGTTTTGAAGCGATGTTATCTGTTCGAGTTCTTTGCGGCACTCGGCACATGTATTCAGATGCGATTTGACCGCCTGGTTCTGGCCGGCGTCAAGCAGCCCTTCAATGTAACCTACTAAAAGTTCTCTGCATTGGGAGCAATTCATAACTGCACCTCACTTTCCTGTGCTGCTTCGTCTTTAAGCATCTCTCGCAACCGTGCATAAGCCCTCGAAAGAGACTTGGTCACCGTTCCTATGGGGATATTCATTATGGTCGCGACGTCTTTGCAGGTGTGCCCGCCATAGTATCGAAGCAAAATCAACTGCCTTGAAAAATCATCGAGCTTGGCAACCGTTTTTGCCAGGGGCCAATCACGGACGTTATTTGTCTGTGGTGGCATTTGAGCCAATTTTTCCGCGGCTTGACGTTCTTTTTGCTCGATTCTTACCTGTTCTTTTGCGACGCGATTGGCGACGCCGAGCATCCAGGCGAAAAACGATTCCGGCTTTTCGAGTGAAGACAAACCGAAGTAGCACCTGACGAATACTTCCTGCAGCGCCTCTTCCGCCAAATCGCTTTTTCCAAGCTGCCCCGCTAAATACCCCATAACAGGCCCTTTGTATCGCCGGACGAGGTGTCGAAAATCGTCCGGATGGCCGTCAAGGCAACGCTGAATGTAAAATCCGTCATTTTCAGGCATTTTCAAACTCCACATACTAACATATCAAAAAAACCCTGGGTCTTCACTATATAGTGATGAAAACACCCACTTTGCGACAAAAAAATAAAAAAGGCCGGGCAAATTCACCCGGCCTATTATCGTTGTCACATCAGGTTATTAGATCCCGCCATGTATTATCCAACGGTCCGGATGCACTGAGTCGTCTCCGCATCTTGTGAACGGGCCATAGGGCTTCCAAGTGGTCTTTTTCCCATCGGGATTTGTGATTTCCAGTTCACAAGGGACCCTGAAACTATGCGGCCCTGTTTCCGGATGCGGAGTTGGCGTGCCGATTGAAATGATTGCTGTAACATTAAGACGGCTGAAAATTTCTTTCGCTTTTTCTTCGGAAACTCCGGAGTATATCGAACCTGCTTTTTTGTAGTCCTTGTCTATCAGTGCCTGGAAAAACTGGCGTACTGTTTCCGCCGCTGCCTGCTCATCGGTCATATTTCCCTGAGGAATACCGATAAGCTGGGTGAGCTGATTGACCAAGGTTATATTCTTAGGTACGTCACTTTCAAGAGAAAACATCTTTTCGTCTATAGGGACGTTATAGTCAGAAAACTGCATCGTGGACTTCAGGACATCTTTGTTGTTTTCGGTACTATATACCTCAATGCGAGTAATCAAATCCGTTGACTGGTCAATGTAGTAAATACCTTTTTGGGGTTTGGTTTTATAAGTCACAACTAGGAGGGCAGGTTTTTGCTTATCCTCCGGTCTTTGTTTGTCTATGTCAACCTTGCCCGCCTTCTGGTCTTCAAGATGCCTTTTCATAACCAATTTGGGCTGGCATTGCTCCAGAATCTTTTGCATCCAGTCCTCAGCCTGTTTGTTTTGACAAATAAGCAAGCTATTCTTGGTTTTAAACCAGATTTCGGTTCTTTCCGGCGTCCACGTAATGAGTTTAACGCCATCCTCAGTTAGCGGCAGGTAATATCTGGCTTTTGCGACATGGCCCCGTTCGTCAGATTTAATCCAGAATTCGTCGGGCTCCTTTTGATTGTCCCTGAATTGTTTTACGTGCAAAAAGCGGACATTGTTATAATCGTCAACTAGCTGCTCAACTCCGAAGGCTGCAGGAACTGATTTGTTCAAAACCGTTATGGCCGCGACCACCGCGACGATAACTACTGTTGCGACGGCTAATTTTGCTATTGTCCTTCTCATAATCATTCTCCTTATCTCAAGCGGGCTGCGCGGCTGTAGTTGCCGCATTGCCCTGCGGCATTAAAATCTCAACTGCTTTAAGTGTCATAATCCGCCGTCAACAATCCAGCGCTTTGCGGGATTATCGTTTCTCACCGCCAGATTCCACTTCTTAACGCCGGCCTGACGGCATTTCACAAAGTAAGCGGACTGTTCCGCCGACCAGGTAGATTCGCCTACCTCAACAATCGGTAATTGTTTTTGCACATCAATGCCGTATTTTGCCGCCGTTTCACATTCACTCTTGAACTTCTTAACATAAGAGTCGGGCACGAATTTCCCCATTTCGTTAAAATCCAGCATTGAAACCGCATCGTAGTATTTCTTCAACACCTCTTGCGGTGACATTTTGGCATAAGTATCGTTATCCGCCAGAACCTCCGGCTCATTCGGCCATTTTATTTCTTCTGTGAGCTGCATTTTAGAATCATACTCTCCGGTTATAACGAAACGCTTGGCAGTGTTGGCGTTGGAGAGGCGCACATTAACTTCCTTCGGATGCAATTTGATTTCGTAAGGCACAAACCAGCCGCCATATAGACCGGACTTGAATGGCTCTCCGATGCTTACAATCTCCAGTCCGCCATAAATCTCTTTTAGTCGCTCATCAACACGTGAGCTCCCATAGAATTTGAGGAATTCATCCCAGTTTGCATCTGCACAGGCATTGAAAAAGGCCTCAGCCGCCTGTTTCGGTGTCATATTCACATATTTTTCGTTGTCCGGCAGGACCTGCGGCTGCTGTGACCATATAACATCCTGCGGCAACATAAGCGTGAACAGCCCATCGTCGATTTGCGGGTTGTATTCAATCTCATTGACCTCAAAAATCAGGACGTCCCCTTTGTCTGTGTGCACGAATACCTCAAAACCTTTCAGGAGCTTGGTTTGGGCGTCAAAGTAATAGACCTCCTTGTGGTCGGATTCAAAAATGAACTTGTTCTTGAGATAATCATTTGTCAAATCGCCGGCCGCATTGCTATCAATTTCAAGCACTGATTCCGTTCCGCTGCTTGACACTGTTTGCCGCAGATGTAATTCGGTATCCGGCCTGTTTTTCGCCTTTCGCATAGCGCTGTCCAGAAGGCCTTCAACATTCATCAAAGGTCCAAACCACGTGTCAAAACACCCAATCGGATACGGTCTCTCTGCTTTGACGGCGTAATTGGGCCTCATTAACATTATTGTCGAGTTGCCGTCCGTAACAATCACGCGCTGAGGTTTTTCTATTCGCCATCGTAAAACATTCGCATCGTCTATTTTCTTCCACATTTCGATTGGCGCAAAATCCAAATCAAGGCCGATATTGCCGAAATTGTCGCCCGGAAGGGTTCGCATCTGCGCCTTGATGTGAATTGACTTGACGTCTTCAACCGCCTTACTCGCCTCCGTAAGCATCTGGACCGCCGCAGCCGAAGCTGTTGGTATTGTCTTGGTCAATATCGTCGCTAAAACCACTACTCCTATTGTTATCACCGCCGCAGCGGCGAATTTGGTTATTCTACTGTTCATAATAGTTCTCCATAAACTCATCCTGGCGGCCGGCGCCTTTGCCGCTATGGCCTTGTCGAGAGCGTTCGCGGCGTCAGCAAGAATCCGGTCTTTGTTAATAACATCCGGTTTGATTCGTATTTCTTTGGCCAGTTTTTCTATCTTTTCATTATTCATTTTCACACTCTGTATTCAAAAGGGACCTTAATTTTTCAATCCCGTAACGATATCTGCTTTGCACCGTGTTGATTGAAGCCCCAACTTGTTCGGCAATCAGCTGAAAGGTCATATCTCCCTGTACGTGCAGGATAAATACCTCTCGCTGTTCGTATGGTAGTTGCGCAATCGCATCGAATACCTGCTGTGCGCCTTCGCTGGTTGTTAGCCGGCTGCTCGGTTCATCGGTATTCGCCGCAAGCTCGACCAGCCCTACGTCCATGTTCGCCGACCTTGCTCTTTTTCGCAGCAGGTCACGCGCTCGGTTTGCGACGCAGCTTATCAGGTAACTCCGCAGGTTACTGTGAATCCGCAGCCCCGGCACAGCCGTCGCAAAATCAATAAATGCGTCGTGAAGGCAATCTTCAGCGGTTTGAACGTCGTGAACAAGCGTCACGGCAACACTGACTAAAATATCCGTATACTTTTCATATAGCTGGCGTAAGGCGTCTTTGTCGCCCCTTTGCAGTCGTTTCAATATTTGTTTGTCTTCTGACATCCACGCACTTTCCAAAGCTATATAGCCGTTGAAGCTTCAACTATTAACCTGACGATTTTAGCGAGTGTTTTAGTTTAAAAATACTGCTTTTTTGGTCCGGATTACTTTTTCGGGGTGAATAAACGCCTTCTGCGCATAAAAAAAGCCGGGCATAAATACCCGGCCTTTTGGTTTTTGATTTTTGTCTGTATTAATCTTTTAATTCGCGAATCCAGATATTTCTGAATTTAACTGGGTTGCCGTGGTCCTGCAAAGATAACGCGCCTTTATCGCCATGTGGGAAGTAATCACTTATAGCGTGGGGGCCCATCCAGCCGGTTCCGCCCTGAAGTTCGACGTTATCCTGAATGAGAACGCCGTTTTGAAATACAGTAAATCTTGCTTTCCTGTCCACCTTGCCATCCTTGAAAGTAGGTCTGTGGAATACTACGTCGTATGACTGCCATTCACCGGGCTTTCGACATACGTTGACCAATGGCACGTTGCGGCCATACAGTGCCCCGCACTGACCATCCGCGTAAGTTTTGTTGTTGTAGTTATCGAGCACCTGAATCTCATAAATCTCCATCATAAATACGCCGCTGTTGCCGCGTCCCTGGCTGCTGCCCATTACCTTCTCCGGCGTGGCGAATTCGATATGAAGCTGGCACGACCCGAATTTCTGTTTCGTGCGAATGAAGCCGGCGTCTTTCACCGTCTCTACGTATCCATCGCCGACGTTCCACGGGAACGGCCCCTTGGGATTCTTCACGCCTTCCCATTTCGATACATCATTACCCTCAAGCAGTACAATTGCATCCGAAGGAGCAGTGCCGACCTTGTCATAGCAGCTTGCCTCACCTGGTGTGACAACCGGGGCCATCGGTCTTTTTTCATCGTGAACCATCCATTTTTGGCCGTCAACTTCCACCCACTGAATTATCTCCGGCTTCTTTGGCGCCGGCGCTGCATTCGGCTCTGCACAATTAGCAACTGTCGCAAACAATGCAATTATCCCCAAACCCAAAATCACGTTCCTGACCATTTTTGTTATCCTTTCAAAACCTGATTAATGTTCCAAACCCCATCTTTATACCCCAAACCGCCTCACTTGCCAAGTGCAAGGTTTCACATTGCATAACTATGCAGGCCAGGGAAAAGGCGGGAGAGGTTGACCCATAACAATGTAATTATGATGACGATAAGACCGACTACTGCCCAGAGCGAATTTATCCGCTGGAATCGTTTGCCGAACATATGGCGGAAATGGAAATAGCCGACGTAAACCAGCCATGAAGCGAGTGACCATAATTCCTTGGGGTCCCATCCCCACCAGTCGCCCCAGGCGTTTTGTCCCCAAATACTTCCGAGAACAAGACCGAGCGTCAATAATGGAAAACCCGCACAAACCATTCGATATGTCGCCTCTTCAGGAAGAAGTAAATTTTCGGTGGTTTGCCTGTCCTGAGCGGAGTTAAAGGGCCTGTCTGTCATTTGTGCTGCTGCCTGAACAGCCGCTTTTGTCATCAGGATATAAGAAAGCATATAAACAAGGACGTGAGGGCCGAAAAGCCAGCTTTGCAAAGCGGGAGGTGATTGCATCGGCTCTGCGCTGAAAACGAATCCCGCCGGGAAAAGCACAATTACTCCAATCAGCATATCAGCCGCGACACCGCCTACTCGCAAAACGCGATTGCAGAAAATCGAAATCGGATACGCCAAAACACCGAGGCACAAAAACACCTCGAAAAGATTCTGTAGCGGGATATGCCCGACGTGCAACCAGCGGTAAATGATTGCTGTGCAGCCGACGAGGAACCCAGCCCAAAAGAAAATATGCCCCGCTTTTCGCTGACGCGACAATGTCACGACAAACGCCAGCAGATACCCCGCCATCGTGGCGTAAATCAGCAAACCCTGAATGGTATATTTAATCGCCATCGATTAGTCCTCAATCTCCCTGTCGCCGAAGATATGACGCAGCCAGAAATGCCAGAAGACCCCAGCGCAGAGCAGGATATAGCCGAGAAAAACTATGCCCAGCCCCTTGTCGCTTGTTACACCAAGCACCGTATATCGACCCGCATCTGTGTCGTAACCCTGCTGATAAAAAAGATACCCGCCATAATGCAGCGGCTTATTGACCTCGATGCTTTTCCGCACAATAATTTTATTATCTTTGACGACCCCAACGTCGCTTATGTATGTCCGTACTGCGAGTCGATACGAAAACGACAGTGTATCATCGGGATTTGAATGTCCCGCGAATCGCTCAAAGACATATCTTGTCTTCTCGCTGCCGTCGCTGTTTTTCAATAAGAGTTCAAGAGCCGGATTAGGCCCGCCGTTGGCATCATCAATCGCGATTCGCTTGTCACCTTCCCGCGTCAGTTTGAAATTATCAAATCGTCTGACAATCTCAATACTGCCTAATTCATCCCCAAGTACATATTTTTGTCCTTGCTCAGCGGAGATTTTAAACCCATCGCCATTTGGTGTTCTTATAATCAATTGCCCCGGCTGATAATATTCAATTTTGAAATCCACGAGCTTTATCGCGAAGGACAGCGTTTTTGTTACACCATCTTCCAACTCCACCGCCCGTTCGGTTGTCCCTTCGTTGATTATCATTTGGCCCGTGCGAATCGTGTCTGTGCCGAATAATTTATCCTGAATCTTAAATCCTGCCTTTGAGCCGATTATGCCGCCCGCGAGGATAATTATGCAGCCCAGATGAATCAGAAAAAGCCCCCTGAAACAAAGCAGACGACGGAACAGGGCTATTGCCGAGATTAACAGGATTGCGAACGCAAGCCAGTAAACAGCTAATGGTATCGAATTGAAAAACCCCTTCGCGGATTCAGCCCCGATGAATGCCCCATATATTGAAAGCAAAATCAAAAGCAGGATCAGAAGCAATCCTGCCCACAAGGCAGCGCGTCTTAAACCGCTTTTTAAACCTGCTGACTGCATAATCACCTTCAAAATCCGACAAAATGAAAAACGCATTATCACAAAAACAACCATGTTCGCAAGCACAATGCGGTTAGATATGGCAGTAGGGGGTAACGGTGGTTATAATAGGCCCGATATGGAATTAGTGCTTCAGAGCGTAAATTATCACGATTGTCCGATTGGCCGGCGGGAAAAGGTGTCGCTTGCCAATGGTCAGGCGCAGGAAATGCTGCGCGCGCTGCTTGATAAGGATGGAATTGTCGAGGCGGCCATTTTGCAGACCTGCAACCGCACCGAGATTTACCTCTACGCCAAAAAAGATATCGACTGGAAAAAGCCCGTCAGCGAACTTATGGGGCAGTTGGGCGATGAAGCAGGGCAAACCTGGCAAAAATACTGCATACAAAAACGCGGCATTGACGTCGCACACCATTTGTTTGAAGTGGCCGCGGGCCTTGATTCGCAGATGCTTGGCGAAAACCAGATACTCTCGCAGGTAAAGGCCGCTTATATAGAGTCAATCGGATGCCGTGCAAGCAGGTTTATCTTTCATCGGTTATTTCATACTGCGTTTCGCGTAGGCAAGGCAGTGCGAACACAAACCGATATCAACTGTGGTGCCGTTTCAATCAGTTTGGCAGCGGTAGAACTGGTAAAAGAAAAAATCAAATCCGATAAAGCTGTCGCAATGATAATCGGCGCGGGTGAAAACGCTGAGCTGGCAGCAAGATACTTAGTCAAGGGGGGACTTAAACAACTCATTATTGCCAACCGCAACAAGGACAATGCCGACGAGCTTTGCGGACGCTTAGGCATAGGCCGTGTAATAGGTCTTGATGAAATACCCGCCTGCCTCGATGAAGCCGACCTCGTAATCGCCTCAACAGGCGCAACGCAGCCCGTCGTCAATTATGAAAACGTCAAAGACGTCCTGAGTAAACGCAAAAAACCTCTGCTGATTATCGATATCGCTGTTCCCAGGGATATCGACGAGCGCATCGCGCAATTCGACTGCGTTACAATCGTTAATATCGACGACCTCGACAAGCGAATCGCCGTCAACAGGGAAAAACGCTCGACCGAAATCCCAAAAGCCGAAAAAATCGTCGATGATTTCACAAAACAATTCGCAAACTGGCGCGACTCGTTATCCGTCGTCCCAGTTGTTACCCAGCTCACTCAAAGGGCGATTGAACTGGCGCGTGCCGAGGCCAGACGCTATGCCAAGGACTTTGGCATCGAAAATGCAGCCAAACTCGAAACCTTCGCCGAATCGCTTGCCAAAAAGCTCCTCCACGGCCCCGTCAGCTTCATCAAGGACGCCGACCCCGATGACCCCACTACCCAGCAGCTTCGCGCCCTTGACCTGGTAAATAAAATGTTCCTTCTTGACGAAGAGCAGCCGAAATGAAAAAAACGCTCACCATCGCGACTCGCACCGGCTCGCTGGCTATTGTCCAAACCCAAATCGTCGTCTCCGCAATACAAAAACTTTTACCTGACCTTGATATCCGCATAAAAAAAATCGCCTCCCACGGCGACAAAGACCGCCGGACAACACTTTGGGAATTGAAAGAGACCGGTTTTTTCACGTCAATTCTCGAAGACGCATTGCTGGCAGGCGAAGCGGATATAGCGGTTCATAGTTACAAGGATTTACCCACCGCGATTCGTGATGGTTTAACTATCGGCGCAGTCCTTGAGCGCAAATTTCCCGAAGATTGTCTGGTAACCGCCTCACCCATCAAATCCATCTACGATTTGCCCAATGAGGCGCTCGTCGGCACATCGAGCTTGAGAAGAACCGTCCAGTTGAAACGATTGCGCAACAATTTGCGGTGTGTCCCCATACGCGGCAACGTCACCACCCGCCTCAAAAAATTAGAACAAGGCGACTTCGACGCGATTGTCCTCGCCCGCGCAGGCCTCGAACGGCTGAATCTTACCGGCAGGATTTCAATCATTTTTGACCCGACAAAGTTTATCCCTTCGCCTGCCCAGGGCGCCCTTGCTGTTGAGATTTGCGATGATGATACCGAAACAAAAGAAATCGTCTCAAAACTCGACGATAAAGATGCCCGCATTACAACAACCATTGAACGTCAGGTCTTTTCCGCTTTGGGCTGCGGCTGTCACGCACCAGCGGGAGTATTTGCACAAATCGACGGTTCAAAAATATCTATATCTGCCTGTTTCAGCGACCCTGATGGTCAAAACTTCTCACACATCACCTTCTCCGGCCCCATTGCAGAATCTGCAAAATTAGCCCAATCCCTCGCAGATAAACTCAGACAAAAATAAATCAGTGCCTAAAAAAACTGTGATAAATCAAACACTATCCGACAACTTACTCGTCGATGTGTGCTTACTTATGCTGGGCAAACATCCATGAAAGCAATTCAGGCTCACCATAAGCTTTGCCCCAGACATCGTGACCCGCCCCTTTGTATTCGGTATATTTTGGCGTTGCGTCTGTTTTTTTCAGGGCCTCGACAATATCACGGGAATATTTCACGGGATTGATGTTGTCACTATCACCATGGAAGACCCAGAAGGGTACGGATTTCATGGAGTCCGCTTTTTCAACATCGGCTATGCCGCACACAGGGACAGCGGCCGCAAATAGGTCGGGCCGCCTGCTGACAATATCGAATGTCCCCTCGCCTCCTAATGAAAGGCCGGTGACATAGACGCGATTTTTGTCAATGTTACAATCGGAGATGGTTCTTTCTATCAACTCTATCGCCAGACGCATCGCATTGGTTGGTCTCGCACTCGATTTCGCGGAGGCAGGGTATTCAGGAAAACTCGACCATGCGTCGGATTTTGGGCACTGCGGCGCGAGGATATAGCAGGGATATTTGGCCTGGTTCTCCGTATTGATGAACCGTCGGGGAAAATGGGCGAGTTGTTTGGTGTTGTCATCGCCCAACTCACCTGCGCCGTGCAGGAATACAACAAGCGGCAGTTTGCCCGTATTTGCGTCAGGCGTTGGGATATACAGGCGGTACGGCAATTTTCCGCCGTTGTCACTGACAAACATACCGCCGAGCAATTGGCCGGTCCTATTTTCCTGTAAGGCCTTGCTTACCAGCGAGGCAGGTGAAGTATTCATGTCTTTTGGCTCATACGTTTTTGCGTCGCTCGTGTCTGGTTCCTTCGATTTTGTGATACTCGTGTTTGGGTCCTTTGCTTTCGCCTCTGCCGGGAACACGGCCTGCAAAATATCGGTATTCCATTGGCGAGTCTCCCGTTTATAAATCAACATATCTCCACCTTCATCCCAGATTGCATAGCTGAATCCGCGAGCTTTGGCCTGTGAGGAAACAAAATGGTAGTATTCAATCCTGGACTTTGAATCGCATTTAATGCTTGTCCCCCATTCTCCAAGATAAATAGGTACCTTGTGAAGATCGGACCACTTTTTAATCGGGTCCATTATCTTAAGATATTCCGCTTTTTGTGCCTCAGAACCCCACTTGGCTTCAGCGGGATTACGTGGCTCGCCGCAGACAAAAAACCACGGGTCATAGCAATGATAGGTTGCGATTATATAAGGGTCATTGGGCACAATCAGTTCTTTTAGGAGATGTTTGTCATTGTCGCCAATCCCTCCTACTATCACACAGCGTGTCGGATTTGTTTCGCGAATGACCTTTAAGATTCGCTCGTTCATCTCCGTCGTCTGGGCCGCGTTAATTGTCTTTTCGTCTGATTCGTTAAGTATTTCGAACACTAATAGTTCATCCGGTACATCTTTGAAGCGTGTCGCAATCTGCCTCCATAGTGTCTCGAATTTCTTCATCTGGCCGTTGGGGTCTTTTTTGAACCATCCCTCATGGTGTGCGTTCAATACCACCACCAACCCGCGTTGATTTGCCCATCCGACCACTTCGGCAATCAGCTCCATGAATTTTGCATCCACGGCGTATGGCTCCGTCTCCGCTGTATGTTTTTGCCATGTCACCGGCAGTCGCACATTTTTGAAACCGGCCGCATTGAAGTCATCAAAAAATTCTGGCCTAGCCGTTCCCTTCCACCATGACCCTTCGCCGTCAGGCGCATCAAATACGTTACCTAAGTTGATGCCCGGCCCCATCCGTTCAATCTGCTCCCATGCGGTCGGCGGCTTCGCAAGTAAGTTCGTTGCGAAACATATAGTTGCCAAACAAACGGTTAATACGAATCGATAGTAATTTCTTTTCATCATAGTCCCCAAATCCTAACCAATATAACTAGGCCTTTTCAAGTTAGAAATTATTTAATCTATATCTAAAAAACTTTGCGGTCTCAACGTGCTCTGCGGTGAGTCAAATGCTGTGCGGCAAACCATTCAACGGACATTCTTCGCATTTAGGCGTCGGCTTACAGAAATCCTTGCCAAGATGAACAAGAAGAGCGTGGTATTCATTGAACAGTTGAATACTTGTCTCGGCGTAGGCGCCGCGATATTTATCAGAAGAACCGCTATGCCAAGCCGAAGCCGGATCCGAAGGCAGATTCGATTCAAAGGTTTCCTGAATCTGGTTATAATCAGCATCTTCACCGATAAGATGATGGCGTGAACATATCCGAGCGGTATAGGCATCGACAACAAAGACAGGACGATTGAGAGCATAAAGTAAAATCGAGTCGGCTGTTTCGGGGCCGATACCTTTTACGCTTAGCAGTTGCTCGCGCAACTCGGTCGTCCGAATATTTTCGAAGTTTCCCACTTTTCCCGAATAATTTTTAAAAAACCAGTCGAGAAAGTTTTTCAATCGTTTTGCCTTTATATTGAAATACCCGGCTGGACGAATCAGTTCCGCAAGTTTTTTTATATCAAGACGATGCAGCTTATCAGGGGAAAGCGCTTTGGCGTTTTTCAGATTGGTGATTGCCTTTTCGACGTTGGTCCAATTGGTATTCTGGGTAAGAATCGCGCCGACGATAACCTCAAAAGGCGTATCCCCCGGCCACCAGTCCTGCGGCCCGAATCGCTCAAACAGCAAATCGTAAATCTCTTTCAGTTGCTCAGCCAACATCAATGCGATTATAACGAAACCCTGTCATAATGACTACCATGACTGCCAAAAGTGGTTTGATAAAGAAGCACAGCCAATAACTATGCCGATTTAACTTCTTATATTAAAAGGAGTTAGGAAAAGAACTGGTATTGCAAGCCGTATTGGTATAGTATTTGCAGGTTATCACCACCAAGACCCGGCTTCGCCTATGGCTACGCCGTGGCAAGCAAAGGCACTAAGAGAAATCTTAAATATTAGTAAGGAGAGTATGCAATGGCAGTGAAACAGTTGGCGTTTGATGTTGAAGCCCGCAAGGGGTTATTGAAGGGCGTTGAGAAGTTGGCAGCGGCGGTCAGGGCAACCCTGGGGCCCAGAGGCCGAAATGCGATTATCGATAAAGGATGGGGCGGGCCTACCGTCACAAAAGACGGCGTTACCGTCGCGGAAGAAATCGAACTATCCGATAAAAACGAGAACATGGGCGCCAAGTTGGTCAAAGAGGCGGCCAGCAAGACATCGAAGATAGCAGGTGACGGGACAACAACAGCGACCGTCCTGACTGAGGCGATGGCCACCGAGGCGTTCAGGAACCTGGCGGCCGGCGCAGACGCGATGTCACTTAACCGCGGTATGCAGGAGGCGTCAAAAGCGGTTGTTGAGAAACTAAAGACGCTCGCCAAGCCCGTTGATATCAGCAAGAGGACCGATATCGTCAACGTCGCGTCAATATCAGCAAACAACGACAGCGAAATCGGCAATAAGATGGCGGACGCATTCCAGCGGGTCGGCAAAGACGGCGTCATTACAATCGAGGACGGCAAAGGATTCGAAACGACGGTCGATTTCGTCGAAGGTATGCAGTTTGACCGCGGATACCTGTCGCCCCATTTCGTTACCAATCCCGATAATATGACCTGCGAGCTGGAACGGCCGTTGATATTAGTTTACGAAGACAAAATCAGCAGCGTGGCGAAGTTAGTGCCGTTGCTGGAAAAATCAGCAAAAGCGAAAAGGCCTTTACTCATCATTGCTGAGGACGTCGAAAGCGAGGCGCTGGCGACATTGGTGGTCAATAAATTAAAGGGAATTATTCAGTGCGCAGCCGTAAAAGCCCCGGGCTATGGCGACAGACGCAAGGCAATGCTGGAAGATATCGCCGTATTGACCGGCGCAGACCCGATATTCAAGGATTTGGGAATCGAGCTTGAGAGTGTCAGCGCAAAGCAATTGGGCCAGGCAAAGAAAGTAACTATCGACGGCGACAACACGATTATCGTCGAAGGCGCAGGCGACGAGGCAGCAATCAAAGGCAGAATCAAACAGATTCAGGATGAAATATCGAAAACCACCAGCGACTACGATAAAGAAAAATTACAGGAGCGTTTGGCGAAACTCACCGGCGGCGTTGCCCAGATTAAAGTCGGCGGAGTGAGCGAAGCCGAAATGAAAGAGCGAAAAGCGAGAATCGAAGACGCACTGCACGCGACAAGGGCGGCCATTGAAGAAGGCATAGTTCCCGGCGGCGGTGTCGCATTGATTCGCTGCATCGACTCGATAAAGGCGTTGAAACTGACCGGAGATGAAAAAACTGGCGCGGATATCGTAGCAAAATCACTGACAATGCCGTGCTACTGGATAGCGGCAAATGCCGGTGCGACAGCGAACCTGGTGGTGAGCAAAGTTGCGGAAGGCAAAGGTGCATTCGGCTACAACGCGGACAAAGACATCTACGAGGACCTGATTGCTGCCGGCGTCATCGACCCGGTTAAAGTTACGAGAATCGCACTGCAAAACGCAGTTAGTATCGCGGGATTGCTGCTGACGACGGATTGCGTTATTACTGAAAAGCCGCAGGATAAAAAAGAGGGACACCAGCACCCCGGTATGGGCGGAATGGGCGGCGGCATGGGAGGCATGGGTGGAATGGGCGGCATGGACGATTACGGAATGTAAATTTTTGCCACAAAGACACTAAGGCACAAAGAAAAAAGTTAAGATTTAAGATAACTGAAAATAAAAGGAGATTTGGATATGAAGTTGGCGCCATTGGATGACAGAGTGGTTATAAAACAGTCGGAAGCGGAAGAAAAAAGCGCGGGCGGAATCATACTGCCGGATGCGGCGAAGGAAAAACCACAAAGAGGAAAAATTATCGCCGTAGGACCGGGCAAGATGCTCGATAACGGTAAACGCGGCGAAATGAACGTCAAAAAAGGCGATGAGGTCATTTACGCCAAATACATAGGCAATGAGGTCGAGATTGACGGCGAAAACTATGTCATACTGCACGAAGGCGACATCCTCGGCGTGATAGAAAAGTAAAAAGCAAAAAGTAAAAAGTAAAAATTGCGGATGGAAATTGATTTTCTCTTTCGCGGGAATGACAAAGAAAATTGAGAGGTTGAAGATATGGCAAAGCAATTGATGTTTGATGATGCGGCGAGGCAGCAGCTCAAGGAAGGATTGAGCGAGTTGGCAAACGCCGTGAAGGTTACATTAGGGCCTACGGGCAAAAACGTGATACTGCAAAAAAGCTGGGGTTCGCCCAAAATCACAAAAGATGGCGTAAGCGTCAGCAAGGAAATTGAGCTGCAGCAGCCCTTCAAAAATATGGGCGCCAAAATGGTCAACCAGGCGGCGAGTAAAACAGCCGACGAGGTTGGCGACGGCACAACGACGGCGACGATACTGGCAGAGGCGATATACAACGAGGGCCTCAAATACGTTACCGCGGGAGTCAACCCGATGGCGATACAGCGGGGCATCAACAAGGCGGTCGCCAAGGCCAGCGAATTTATAAAGTCGATTTCGACGCCCGTGAAAGGCGATGACATTGCCAAGGTGGCGACAATCAGCGCCAACAACAACGAATCAGTCGGAAGATTACTCGCCGAAGCGATGGAGAAGGTGGGCAAAGATGGCGTCATAGAGATTGAAGAAGGCAAAGGTACGGAAAATGAAGTCAGCGTTGTCGAGGGTATGCAATTCGACCGCGGCTACATATCGCCTTACTTTATGACCAACCCTGAAACGCTTGAATGCGTGCTTGAAGACGCACATATCCTGCTGCACGAAAAGAAACTCTCTAACGTGCGTGAAATGATACCGCTGCTCGAAAAAATCGCGCAGGTCGGCGGCTCATTATTGATTGTGGCAGAAGACGTCGAAGGTGAAGCTCTCGCGGCGCTCGTTATTAACCGCCTGCAGGGGGTCCTCAAGGTCTGCGCAGTCAAAGCACCGGGATTCGGTGATAGACGCAAGGCGATGCTTCAGGATATGGCCACGTTAATCGGCGGAGAGGTTATCAGCGAAGACCTCGGAATTAAACTGGAAAAGATTGAACTGTCGCAATTGGGACAAGCCAAGAAAATCGTCATAGACAAGGAAAACACGACGATAATCGAAGGCGCAGGCAATAAAAAAGATATTCAGGCCAGATGTGCCCAGATACGCAACCAGATGGAAAAAACGACGAGCAGTTACGACAAAGAAAAGCTCCAGGAACGACTTGCGAAACTAACTGGCGGCGTTGCGGTAATCAAAGCCGGAGCGGCTACTGAAACGGAAATGAAAGAGAAAAAAGACCTGCTCGACGATGCGCTGCACGCGACAAGAGCAGCGACACAGGAAGGTATCGTCGCGGGCGGCGGTGTGGCGTTCCTGCGGGCGATTGCCGTAGTCGAAAAGGAAAAGAGCAAGGCGAAGGGCGACGAACAAATCGGGTTTGAGATTATTGCCCAGGCCCTTCGCAAACCCACGATGCAGATTGCGGAAAATTCCGGCGAGCACGGCGACGTTATCGCTGCCAAGCTGCTGGAACGATTAGACAGCGAAAAGAACGTCGGATACGACGCCAACAAGGGCGAGTTTGTGGATATGCTGAAGGCCGGCATCGTTGACCCGGCTAAGGTTGTCAGGACCGCTCTTGAAACAGCCGCATCAGTCGCGGGGCTTATGCTGACTACCAGCGTGCTGATTACCGACCTCAAAGATGATGACAAAGATGCTGAGCCGATTGCTGGTTTTGTAAGATAATTTGATGTTCGATACCATCAGGCCACCCAATAAATTGGGGGGCTAACTTATGGCTAAACGTGATTACTACGAGGTTTTAGGGGTTGCGAAAAACGCATCGCCGGACGATATCAAACGCGCGTATCGGCGCATGGCGATAAAGTACCATCCTGACAAAAACCCCGACAACAAAAAAGAAGCCGAGGTAAAGTTCAAGGAGTGCGCCGAGGCATACGAAGTCCTCAGCGATCCCGAAAAACGGCAGCGATACGACCAGCTTGGCCACGATGGTCTGCGCGGCTCGGGCGTCCGCGATTATTCACATATGCGATGGCAGGATATCGGCAGCTCCTTCGAGGACATATTCGGCTTCGGAGACCTCAGCGACCTTTTCGGAGGCGCATCGCGTGGCCGAAGAGGCGCCAGACGCGGTCCCACGAGAGGTTACGACCTCGAAACAATGGTAGAGTTGTCCCTGCAGGAAGTGGCCAAGGGCACGGAAAAAACAATCGAATTCACTCGCCAGGACCTATGCAGCGAATGCAACGGCACCGGCAGCGCAAAAGGCGCAAGGCCCAGCGCCTGCCCGACCTGCGGAGGCACAGGACAAGTCGCAAGAGGCGGCGGATTCTTCCAGATGGTTTCAACCTGTCCGCAATGCAGGGGCACGGGAGAAGTGATAACAAACCCGTGCAGGCAGTGCAGCGGCTCCGGCCACATGCCCAAACAGCGAGTCGTCAGCGTAAAGATACCAGCCGGAGTCCACGAGGGCCAGGGTGTGCGAGTAAGTGAAGAAGGTGAGCCGGGACGTTACGGCGGACCAAGAGGCGATTTGTACTGCTACGTGAAAATTAAGCCGCACGAATTTCTTGAACGCGACGGAAATGACCTCATTGCTGCTGTCCCCATAAGCTTCACACAGGCCTCCCTCGGCGCGACAATCGAAGTGCCCAGCTTGGACGGCATGAAAGAATTGAAAATACCCGCAGGGACGCAGCACGGCAGCATGTTTAGAATAAAAGGCCAGGGTCTGCCCGACCTGAGAACCAGGCGCACCGGCGATGAGCTTGTGCATATAATGGTTGAGATACCGACGAAACTGAACGACAAACAGGAAGAATTGTTGCGAGAGTTCGCGAAAACCGAAAATAAGAGCGTATTTCCAAAAGCGAGTGGTTTTGTTGAGCATTTGAAAAAATATTTTGGCGGCAGCTAACAATGTTCCCGAAAAAGAAAGATAATTCGAAAGAAGAACCCCAGCAAACCTCTTCGACAAGCTTAGGGCAGGGGACGCCACAGGAGCAGCCCAAAGCCGAACCGCCTGCTCAGGATATGCAGGAACTGCAAAAACAACTGGAAGGGCTTCGCAAGGAAAAAGATGATATCTTCGCCAAATTGCAGCGAGTAGCGGCGGATTACGATAATTACCAGAAACGCTCGGCAAAACAGACAACGGAAGCCGTCGCGCACGAAACGGAAAAGATAATTAAGGCGTTACTGCCGGTAATGGATGACTTTGAACGTGTGCTGGTCAACGCTC
Source organism: Sedimentisphaerales bacterium (assembly GCA_050012515.1). GTDB lineage: Bacteria > Planctomycetota > Phycisphaerae > Sedimentisphaerales > Anaerobacaceae > Fen-1362. Next base: position 53,920 of record JBEKHA010000005.1, read on the forward strand.
AGTGCAGCGAAAACGCAGACGCGGTCATAAAGGGAATCGGTATCGTATATGAGCACCTTAAAGGAGTTCTGCGTTTGGAGGGCGTCGAGCAACTTGATGCGGCTGGAGAAAAATTTGATCCTGCTCGCCACCAGGCACTGACGCAGCGAGCCGAGCAGGATAAGGAAGACGGCATTGTTCTGGAAGAATTGCAAAAAGGATACAAGCTCAACGGCAGGGTGATTCGCGCAAGCAGGGTAGTTATCAACAAAACGCCCGCGCCGCAGACATCACCGCAGTCCGAAGAACCAGAAACGAAGGACACGCAGTAGCTATGCCTACTTACGAATACAAATGCGATAAATGCGGCCACCAGTTCGAGCAAATGCAAGGCATCACCTCCAAATCATTACGAAAATGCCCGAAGTGCGGCAAATCCGCCCTCAGACGGCTCATTGGCACGGGCGCAGGGCTCATCTTCAAAGGCAGCGGCTTTTACGCCACCGATTATCGAAGCGAAAATTACAAGGAATCCGTGAAGAAAGAAAAGCCGGAAAAAAGCACCGAGAAGAAAGAAACGGCCGCAACGCCTGCATCAGGCGAAAGCTCAAAAGCAAAACCTAAAAAAATAAAACCCTCACCCGCATAACTGCTGGTAAACGGCTTCGATGGTATCAACCATCGTATCGGGGCTGAATTTTTCCCTCACAAACTCGCGTCCCTGAGCCCCAAGTTTTTCGCGAAGTCCCTTATCCCGAATCAATTCCGCACAGGCGGCAGTCAGTTGCTCGACATTTTCCGGCGCAATCAGCCGGCCAGTGTTTTCGTTGACCACTTCTCTTGCTCCATCGAGGTCGAAACATATCGCGGGCCTGCCGCAGAGCATTGCCTGCGGAAGCGTCCGGGCAAGACCTTCCCGCAGCGAACAGTGAACGAGAATATCCGATGATTGCAAAACTGTCGGCATCATATTTGGCGACAGTAAACCGGTGAATCTGAACCTGTGACCAAGTCCCAGCCCGTCAACCTGCTTTTTATATTTGTCGCCTAAAATCCCGTTGCCGACGAACAGCCAGATTACATTCGGGAATTGCTCGGCAAGCGACTTGGCGGATTCGATTATGAATTCGTGCCCCTTTAGATGAAACAGCCGCGCAATAGTCACAAGCACAATCGAATCTTCCGGTATGGCGTATTCTTGCCTGAACTGGTTTTTATCCTCATCAGAAATGGACCTGAGAAAATCGTCTTCCTCAATCGCGGAATAAGCCGTAGCGTATTTATCGGGTGAGCCAATACCCGCAGCCAGTGATTGTTTGGTCATCGCATCTGCCACACTTATAAAAAAGTCGCTGCGCCTGGCCGCGGCCTTCTCGACCGCGATATAAAATTTGTTGAGCATCGCGCTTTGATACGGATGAAAAGCCAAACCATGAACGCCGTGAACAACCTTCGGCAGACCTACCCCCCATTTATCCTTAAGCGAATGCGCCGCGTATCGACCCAGGATGCCCGCCTTGGCGGAATGGGTATGAACAATATCGGGCTTCAATTCCCGCAGAACATCCTTGATTTGAAAATACGCCGGTATATCGTAATAGGGATTTATCTGGCGCCGCAGGTCGTTGAGGATAAGAAAATTGAATTTCTGATTTTGCGCAAACTCATACAGATCTCCCTCCGGCCCAAGCGCAGGCCCAGTCAGCAGCGTAACATCATGCCCTCGCTCGGCAAGCAGTTTACAGGTAATCAGCGTATTTTCCTGCGCGCCGCCTAAAATCAAACGTGTTATTATATGAATTATTTTCATAACTATGAAAATTAAATATGATATAGATTCAAGACGTTTCTAAATCGTTGACGATCCGCATCGGATATCGAAGAAGAAAAATCAAGAATAATTCTTTGGTTGTCCCTAACACCATAAATAACACCTTTCGGAATGTTCTGATTTTGCGCAATAGATGAGAACTCCGTGATAAATTTTTCAGGTATTTTACCCTGCGACAAAAATGCTTGACCATTTTTAACGGTAATAGTGAAAACAGGAAGACTTGAATAGCGAAATATTATACGTAGATAGTCTAAAACCTTCATCGTATAGTCCTTTCAAACATCTTTTTTTTGACACCCAAAAGGTCCGTTTTCTGTCTCCTGTTTTCTGTATTCTAATACTTAATCCACATCAAGCAAAGGCCTTCCGGCGGGGCGATGGGGCCTGCGGCCCGGCGGTCTTTTGCCTCGATTATTTCCGGTATTTTTTCCGGCTTCATTCTGCCCACGCCAATTTCCACGAGCGTCCCGACGATATTCCTTACCATATTATAAAGGAAACGGTCGCCTTCGACATCGATAAATACCCAGTCATCACTCATCACCGGCTTATCACTCGGGTCCTGAGGCGGAAATTTCGATGAATACACTTCGCAGCGGAAAATCGTGCGGATTGAATCGGTGCGGTGGTCGTCCGCCGTGGCGAATGACTTGAAATCCTGTTTGCCCATAAGCAACTGGGCCGCCTGGTTCATAAGGGCAACGTCGAGCTTTGCATTGGCAAGGTGCCAGCAGTGATGAATTTCGAAGACAGGTCTCGCCTGGCCTGTGAAAATGGAATAACGGTAGAGTTTGCGCTTCGGGTCGCCTATGACGTTGAAGCCCATAGGGATATCAACCGCCTCAACGACGGCTATATCCGGGGGCAATCGGTCGGTGATGGCCTTGGCAAGGTTCTTTGTGGGGATAGGCGAGTCGATTTGAATTAACGCGACCTGGCCTTTTGCGCTTACGCCCGCGTCGGTTCTCGATGCGGCTGTTATCCTCGTCCGCCAGCCGAGCAGTTCGCTCACCGCGTTGGCAAGCTCTGCCTGTATGGTTCTTTTGCCGGGCTGTATTTGCCAGCCGTGATAGCTCGTGCCGTCGTATGATATCGTGAGTTTTACGTTACGCAGCGCCATTATTTCGCCACTAAGTCACAAAGACACCAGGTTTTTACTTATAAACTCTTAGTGCCTTGGTGTCTTCGTGGTTTTACAATAGTTTTTCCGCGATTTGAATCGCGTTTAATGCCGCACCTTTGCGGAGCTGGTCGCCTGCTACCCAGATATTTATGCCGCGATTTTCCGGTATCGAGAAATCCTGTCTGATTCTGCCGACGAAGACGTCGTCTTTGCCGGTCGCGTCAATCGGCATCGGGAAGCGGTTATGCTCACGGTCATCGAGAAGCGAAACACCCGGCGCATCCTTGAGGATATCCCTGACCTCATCGGGCGTAATCGGGTCGGTGAACTCGAGGTTGATGCTCTCGCTGTGCGCCCTGAAAACCGCCACGCGAATACAGGTCGCGGTAACGGCGATATCCTGGCAGTCGAATATCTTCCTGGTCTCGTTGACCATTTTGACTTCTTCCTGGTTATAGCCGGTAGAGTCCAGCGCAGAATTGTGACTGAACACATTGAACGCAAGCTGATAAGGCAAAACCTTAATCGTCGGCTTTTTGCCCGCCAGTATCTCGCGCGTCTGCTGCTCAAGCTCCAGCATCGCCGCCTGCCCCGCGCCGCTCGCCGCCTGGTAGGTGCTGACAACCATACGTTTCACCGGGTTTGCCTTGTGCAAAGGCCATATCGGAACGATGCCGATAATCGTCGAGCAGTTCGGATTAGCGATTATGCCCTTGTGCTCCTTGATTTTCTGCGGGTTAATCTCCGGGATAACCAGAGGAACATCCGGAACCATCCTGAACGCCGAGGAGTTATCAACCACCACCGCGCCTGCTTTCACCGCCGCCGGCGCGAAGGTCTTGCTTCTGTCGGCTCCTGCGCTGAATAACGCGATATCGACCCGGTCGAAACTCTTGTCCGTCATCTGCTCAACTACGTATTCCTTACCCTTGAACTGGATTGTCTTGCCCGCGGACCTGCTGCTGGCCAGCATCTTTATAGAATCAAAGGGAAAATCCCTTTCTTCGATAATACTCAAAAACTCCTGCCCGACCGCGCCGGTCACGCCTGCTATTGCCACATTACAACCCATACGAATACTCCTTAAATTATCACAAAAAAGGCAGCCGAATAAAGCTGCCCCGCCATTTCATCAAGTCCAGACGAATTCTGTATTCTAATAACGTTTTTAGCAAAATGCAAGGGATTTTGCACGCGAACCAATACTCACCGCAAAGACGCCAATGGCTTTGCCATTTGTGTCTTGGTGGCAAATTTAACGTCTTCGCCGTATTTTATGCCTTTTGCTCATCATCGAGAATCTGCCCCTGTGCAGCCCCGGCTGTACTTTCGGCGTCTCGATTTTGATGTGAACATAGGTAAAGCCGGGACATTCAATGGGAGCGATATCCCGCCCGATGAACCTTTCAATTTGTCTAAGCTGCTTATGCTCCTCACTTGAAACAAATGTAATCGCGTCGCCCGTCATCTCGGCCCGGCCGGTCCTGCCGATGCGGTGAATATAATCCTCCGGCATCGCAGGCACGTCGAAATTGATGACGTGTGATATCCCTGAAACGTCGATGCCGCGTGCCGCGATATCCGTCGCCACCATAACGCGATAATCCCCGTTTTTAAAGCCGTCCAGCGCACGCTGTCGCTGGCTTTGTGTCCTGCCCGAGTGTATCGCTACCGACTCGACGTTCGCCCGCTCGAGATGCCGGTTAATCTTGTCTGCACCGTGCTTGGTGCGTGAAAATATCAGCACGCTCGACATATTCCCATTTTGCAGCAGATGCAAAAGAAGCCCGATTTTCCGGTCCTTCTCAACCATATAAATATGCTGTTTGATTGTCTCGATGGGGTTGCGTGGCCTGCCGACCTGAATCATCACGGGCGACCTCTGCACACCCGCCGCAAGATTACTTATCTCGGGCGTTACCGTTGCCGAGAACAGCATTGTCTGGCGATTTGTAGGCACGGCTGAAATGATTCTCCGCACGTCCCGGATGAAACCCATATCGAACATCCGGTCCGCCTCATCCAAAACCAGCACCTCAACTTGCCGCAGGTCAATAGTTCGCCGGTTCATATGGTCGAGCAGCCGGCCGGGTGTCGCGACAACAATATCAACGCCCTGGCGCAGCGCGCTGAATTGCCCATTGATATTCACGCCGCCATAGACGGCTAATGTCCGCAAATGCAAAAACCGCCCGTAATCGTGTACGGATTGTACGATTTGTACCGCCAGCTCCCGCGTAGGCGTCAAAATAAGCGCGCGAACAACCTTTTTTCTGCCCGCCTGCTCGTGGCTTAGCCGGTTCAAAATGGGCAAAACAAACGCCGCCGTCTTACCTGTGCCCGTCTGGGCGCAGCCGATAATGTCCTTGCCCGCAACCGCCGCGGGAATCGCCTGCGTCTGAATTTCCGTCGGGGCCGTGTAGCCCGTGGCCAGAATACCCTTCACTAACGGGTCGGCCAGTCCAAATGTCTTAAATGGCATCAGTTAATCCTAAAAAAATATTATTTTCTGCCCGTCATTTCGACCGTAATCCCGATTCATCGGGACACAATTGGTGCACGAAGGGAAATCTATTAGCAAAAAGATTCCTTGACTCGCCTTTGGCTCGCTCGAAATGACACCATACGATATGTTTCACAACACGTCTGGATTGAGTCATATTTTCAGCATTATACCACATTACCCATAAAACGGAAGAACTATATTTAGCATGGCGTCTTACGCCGGGGTTGTAAGTAACTCGATTATCTGTTGAAAATGGGAAAGGTATGTGTAAAATCAGAAAGCAAGATGCGCCGCAATACTGCGGACGAAAGGAGAAAGGCAATGCAAATGCCTGTAACGACAACTTTCACAATCGAAGGGTTTCAAATCAGGGAATACAAGGGCGTGGTTCGCGGCATCATCGTCCGTTCGCCGACGATTGCCCAGGGAATTATGGGGGGACTAAAGAATATCATAGGAGGAAAAATAGGGGCATATACCCAGATGTGCGAACAGGCCCGGCAGCAGGCATACGAGCTGCTGGTGCAGCACGCGCAGGAAGTAGGCGCCAATGCCGTTATGGGCCTGCGATATGACGCTTCCGATGTTGGCGACTCTGCTACCGAAGTCCTCTGTTACGGCACAGCGGTTGTAATCGAACCGGAAAAATAAACAGTCAAAGCTATTGCAGGTAATTTCAAATGACGAAGAAGATAATATTTTTAGCAGGTGTCCTTTTTGTTCTACCTGCTGTCAGTTTGGCGGAGAACCAATGGGAACCTGCCATAAAGGCATTTGAGGCACAGGATGCCAAAAAAAGCCCTCCTAAAGACGCCGTCTTATTCGTTGGCAGCTCAAGCATTCGATGGTGGCGCACAGCCCAGTTATTTTCCGAATTTCCGGTAATTAACAGGGGCTTCGGTGGCGCGCAGACCTCCGATATTAATTACTATTTGAATCGCATCGTTATCCCCTATAAGCCGAAAGTTATTGTCTTCTACTGCGGGGGCAATGATTTAGGGGAAAAAACTCCCGAGCAGGTCTTCCAGGATTTCAACTCATTTTATTTCTCTGTTCATAGCGCTTTACCAAAAACACGTATTATCTATATGTCTCTTAAACCGGGACCTGCTTCGTGGGGCATTCGTAAATTGTGCGATGAAGTGAACAACAAGGTCAAAACGCTTTGTGAAAAACAGGAAAATCTTTTTTATGCCGATGTCACCACGGGAATGTTGAATTCAAAAGGACTGCCTGACCCCAATGATTATCAGAAGGATGGCGTGCATCTCACGTATGGAGCCGATATAAAGTGGGCAGCGCTGCTCAGGCCAACACTGAGAAAAATATATAACCTTAAATAAGGATCTCTTATGGCAAGGGTAAGATATGAAATCGGCCTTTTGTTCTTTGCAGGCGTTTTATCTATTCTGCCTGCTGTCGCAAAACCATCGGATATGAATATCAATCCTGACCTCTTAACAAAACGCTGGCAGGCATCGTGGGTTTCACATCCCACGGCGTCGCCGAAGGATTATGGCGTGTATCATTTCCGCAGGACGTTCGACTTTGAAACGCAGCCCGAAAAATTTATCATTCACGTCTCGGCGGATAACCGCTATCGCCTCTTCGTCAATGGTCAAAGTGTCTGCCGCGGGCCTGCTCGGGGCGACTTTATGCACTGGCGATTCGAGACAGTCGATATCGCCCCATACCTCGTAAAAGGCAAAAACGCAATCGCCGCGGTCGTATGGAATTTCGGCGAATTTATCCCCGCTGCGCAGATGACCCTGCGCACGGCCTTCGTGCTTGCGGCCGACGACTCGAAATTCAATTTTGTCAACACTGACCAGAAATGGAAGGTCATTCAGGACACAGCTTATTTGACCATTCCATCCTCATTGAGTGGTTTCAACGTCGTCGGCCCGGGCGAAAAAATAGTAGCCGATAAATACCCATGGGGCTGGCAGCAGACCGATTTCAACGATGCCGGATGGCTAAACGTTCGCCTCCTCGACAAAGCCGTGCCTCCCGGTGTCGCAACCAATAATTCCTGGATGCTTGTTCCTCGAACGATTCCGCTGATGGAAGACAAATTGCAGCGAATTGAAAAAATAAGAAGAGCAGCCGGAATGGACATCAACGATTTTTCTTTCGACGGCCAACGGAAACTGACGATTCCCCCGAACGCAAAGGCGACAATTCTCTTCGACCAGACCTTCCTCACTACCGCCTATCCTGAACTTTCAATCAACGGGGGTAAGGATTCGCAAATTACCCTGACATATAGCGAAGCACTTTTCGATTCCAGAATGCAGAAAGGTAACCGCGACGAAGTAGAGGGCCGCAGAATTGTCGGTTACACAGATACCTTCCTGCCCGACGGCGGCGACAATTGCCTCTTCAGCACGTTGTGGTTTCGTACTTGGCGTTATCTCCAGATGGATATACGAACCAAGGACGCCCCCTTAACAATCAACGATTTCTATGGCAGATTCACCGCGTATCCATTCAAAGAAAACGCGACCTTTGCCAGTAGTGACCCATCCATAAAAAATATCTGGGATGTCGGCTGGCGCACCGCTCGGCTTTGCGCCAACGAAACATATTTCGACTGTCCCTACTACGAACAGCTCCAGTACACCGGCGACACCCGCATCCAGACGCTTATTTCGCTTTATGTTTCCGGCGATGACCGCCTTATGCGAAACGCTATCACCGCTTTCGATGATTCACGTGTCGCCGATGGGCTAACTCAGAGCCGATACCCATGCTCATCTATGCAGATTATCCCGCCTTATTCGCTTTTCTGGATTGCGATGGTTCACGATTACTGGATGCACCGCGACGACCCCCAATTCGTCAAATCATATTTGCCCGGCATCGACTCCGTTCTGAACTGGCACGAAAAGTACATCGGCTCAAATGGAATGCTCGGCCCGCTCCCGTGGTGGAATTTCGTTGACTGGTCCTGGCCCTGGGACAGCAAAGTAGATATTGGCGGCGTGCCCCCCTGTGACAAACTCGGCCAATCCTCAATCCTCACGCTTCAATATATTTACGCCCTCAACTACGCCGCCCAACTGAATGATAATCTTGGCAGAAAGTATTTCGCCGACCATTACAGGCAGCTTGCCGATTCGCTCAAAAAATCCACCTATAAACTTTGCTGGGACGATAAGCGAGGTCTTTTGGCCGATACGCCGGATAAAACCATTTTCAGCCAGCACGCAAATATCCTTGCGGTGCTCGTCGATTTAGTTGAACCCAACGAGCAGCAAATACTGATGGAAAAAGTCATCTCAGAAAAAGACCTTACGCAGTGCACGTTTTATTTCCGGTATTATCTTGTCCGGGCAATGAAAAAAGTCGGCCTCGGCGACCGTTATATTGAAATGCTCCAGCCCTGGCGCGATATGCTCAAAATCGGCCTTACGACATTCGCGGAGAATCCCGAACCAACCCGTTCCGATTGCCACGCCTGGAGCGCAAGCCCAAATTATGATTTACTCGCGACCGTCTGCGGAATCGAGCCGGCCCAGGAGGGTTTCAAATCTGTCAGAATCGAACCGCACCTCGGCCCTTTAACTTGGGTCGAGGGTAAAATGCCCCATCCTCTCGGACAAATTTCCGTTCGCTTCGAACGCGATGGAAAAACCGGCATCAAAGGCAGTATAACTTTGCCCCCGGGCTTGACCGGAAAATTTTTCTGGAATGGGAAATCAGCCGACCTGAAATCCGGTCCGCAAACGATTGTTTTATAAAATCCATAACAAGGCATTTCTCAAACTGGGAATGAGTCAATTCCAGCCGGGTTGATTTTCGCAGGCAGGGGGGGTATAGTATGGGGCTTAAAAGGCAGTTGCCGGGTTTAATGTCTTAATTTTAAGATTCAGAGGAGTCAGCTATGCCGGAAAACAAGCGTTATGGTTACTTCGATAACAAGGCCAGGGAATTTGTCATTACCAGGCCCGATACCCCTACACCGTGGATAAATTATCTGGGCTGTCAGGATTATCTCGGCATCATATCCAACACCGCGGGCGGCTACAGTTTCTATCGCGATGCGTGCCTGCGTCGCCTGCTGCGATACCACTATAACGCGATACCAAAGGACAACCCGGGCAGATACATCTATGTCTGCGACGGTAAAAAAACCTGGAACCCCGGCTTCAAACCCGTAAGGACCAAACTCGACGATTACAAATGCAGGCATGGCCTCGGCTATACGGTAATCGAAGGGACGCTGGATGGACTGAGGGTCTCGACGACGTATTTTGTTCCAATCGACGCCAATGCCGAAATCTGGTCGGTTACGGTAACCAATGAAAGCCGCAAATTAAAAGATATTGACCTGTTCAGCTATGCTGAATTTTGCCTTTACAATGCCGTTGATGACTCCACCAATTTTCAGCGGAACTGGAACATCGCCGAAATGGAAATCGAAGGCAGTGCGATATTTCACAAGACCGAATACCGCGAACGCCGGAATCATTATGTTGGTTTCTGGTGCAGCGAAAAGATAGCGGGATTCGATACTATGCGAGACGCTTTTCTTGGCCGGCTTAATGATTATGGTTGTCCCGATGTTGTAAAGCGTCGTCAGGCGACAAACAGTGTCGCGCACAGTTGGCAGCCGGTTGGCTCACATCAGGTTAAATTGTTCCTCAAACCCGGCCAGACCAAACGCCTGCATTTCGTCTTGGGCTATGTTGAAAACCCGCAGCAGGAAAAATTTTCATCTCCGGGCGTTATAAATAAAAAGAGATTCTACGAAACAATCGCAGGATTAAAAACCTCAGGCCAGGTTGATGCCCAGTTGAAGAAGCTCAAAAACTTCTGGGCGGAAGCACTTTCCGGCTATCAGGTTAAAATCGACAACGAGCACGTCGAGCGAATGGCCAATATATGGAACCAGTATCAGTGTATGGTAACATTCAACCTTTCCCGTTCGGCCAGCTCATTCGAGACGGGCGTCAGCAGGGGGCTTGGCTTCCGCGATTCAAACCAGGACATTCTCGGATTTGTTCACATTGTTCCCGAACGCGCCCGCCAGCGAATAATAGACCTCGCCTCGACACAAAACCACGACGGCTCGTGCTATCACCAGTACCAGCCGTTGACCAAGAAGGGCAACGATGCGGTCGGCACGGGTTTCAGTGATGACCCCCTGTGGCTGATTGTTTCGACTTCCGCCTATATCAAGGAAACCGGTGACTGGACGATTCTTGACGCTCCAGCCGGCTATCAGGATGTCCCCGGCAGCGAAAAAAACACTACGATGATGGACCACCTGCATCTTTCGATGAAACATGTCCTTGACCTCCGCGGCCCTCACGGCTTGCCCCTGATTCAGCACGCCGACTGGAACGACTGCCTCAACCTCAATTGCTTCAGTAACAACCCCGGCGAGAGCTTTCAAACCAGCGGCGATATCGAGGGCGGCAAGGCGGAATCTGTTATGGTCGCCCAGTTGTTCAGTTACGCGGCTAAAGAATTGACTGGCATAATGGAACATCTCGGCCAGAAAGAAGTAGCCGATGCTTATGTGAGACAGGCGGACACAATGCGCAGTACTATTCTAAAACATGGCTGGGACGGCAAATGGTTTATCCGTGCTTACGACCATTTCGAAAAGCCGGTTGGCTCCAAGGTTTGCGACGAAGGAAGGATTTTCATTGAGACGCAGGGCTGGGGCGTTATGGCCCGAATCGGACTTGATGACGGTAAAGCCCTTGCTTCGCTCGACAGCGCCTGGCAATATCTCGCGGACGCCAATGGTATGGTCCTAAATCAGCCCGCCTTTACATATTACCAAGATCGCTTAGGCGAGATTACCTCTTACCCGCCTGGCTACAAGGAAAACGCCAGTATTTTCTGCCACAATAACACCTGGGTCATTATCGGCGAAACGATCGTCGGCAGGGGGGATAAGGCCTGGGAGCTTTATACGCGAATCTGCCCCAGCACCAAGGAAGACAATGCCGACGTTTATAAGTGCGAGCCATATTGTTTCGCGCAAACAATATCAGGCCACGATAGCCCTTTACCCGGCGAAGGTAAGAACTCCTGGCTTACCGGAACCGCTTCCTGGAGCTTTACCGCGCTGACACAATATATCCTTGGCGTCAGGGCGGAGCACGACGGACTCAGGATTGACCCCTGTATTCCGCCTGACTGGAAAAAATTTACTGTTACTCGCAAGTTCAGAGGGGCGACATATAAGATAAAGGTATTGAATCCCGACGGCGCAATGCGAGGCGTAAAGAAAATGTTGGTCAACGGCAAAGAAACCGCCGGCAACGTTGTCGGCGTATTTAAGGCGGGCAGCATTGTAGATATCGAAGTTCGATTAGGATAACAGTGTGTGAAAATAAAACGCGATTTAATTGCCAAGCGGCGAAGGAAATGTTCAATGAAACTTGACCCGACGAAAATGAAAAACTGGGAAATAGCAGAGGCGGCTGAGAACAATATCAAACCGATTTTCCAGTTGGCCGAAGAAATAGGGCTGCAAAAAGACGAGTTGCTTCCGGCTGGGCATACTTTGGGCAAAGTCCACTTTACAAAGGTTCTCGACCGGCTTAAAAATGTCCCGACGGCCAAATATATCGATGTTACCGCCATCACGCCGACGCCTTTCGGCGAAGGCAAAACTACGACGACAATCGGTCTGATTCAGGGCCTTGCCAAATGCGGCAAGCGACCAACCGGTGCAATTCGCCAGCCAAGCGCAGGCCCTACCTTCAATGTTAAGGGTGGGGCTGCCGGCGGCGGTCTTGCGCAGTGCGTCCCTCTTATCCCGTTTTCAATTCGCCTGACAGGCGATATCGATTCAGTTACAAATGCTCATAACCTGTGTATGGTTGCGCTGACCGCCCGAATGCAGCATGAAAAAAACTATGATGACGAACGGCTCGCGAAAAGAAACCTGCGACGGCTCGATATCGACCCCGATTCCATACAAATCGGCTGGGCGATTGACCTTTGCGCTCAATCGCTTCGCAATATAAGAATAGGTCTGGGCGGCAAAAACAACGGCTTCGAAATGAATTCCGGCTTCCAGATAACCGTCTCCAGTGAAGTTATGGCAATCCTGGCGATTTCGAAGAATCTCGCCGATTTCCGGCAGCGTATCGCAAGAATAGTGGTCGCCAGGGACCGCAAAGGCAATGATATAACAGCCGCGGACCTTGAGGTTGATGGAGCAATGACCGCCTGGATGCTCGATGCACTTAATCCCAACCTGCTTCAGACGATGGAAGGCCAGCCGATATTTGCTCACGCAGGCCCCTTTGCCAATATAGCCATAGGCCAAAGCTCGGTAATCGCCGACCTCGTCGCGACAAAGCTGGGCGATTATCACGTAACCGAAAGCGGCTTCGGTACCGATGTCGGTTACGAAAAGTTCTGGAATCTTAAATGCAGAATTTCCGGTCTTAAACCCGGCGCAGTGGTCATAGTTGCGACCGTTCGCGCCCTGAAAATGCACGGCGGCGGCCCGCCGGTCAGGCCAGGCGCGCCTCTCAGCGAGGAATACACAAAAGAGCATCTCGACCTGCTCGAAAAGGGCTGCGAGAACCTGATGGCACACATTGACATAGTGAAAAAAAGCGGCGTCAGGCCGATTGTGTGCATAAACAGTTTCAGTTCGGATACCAAGGCCGAGCACAAGCTCATAAAAAAAATCGCTGAGCAGCAGGGTGCAATAGCGGTTGTTTCCGAACACTGGCTCAAAGGCGGCGAGGGCGCAATTGAACTGGCACAGGCCGTGATTGATACGTGTGAGCAGAAAAACGACTTCAAGTATTTGTATGATTACGAATTGCCCCTGCGAAAACGGATAGAGCTGATTGCCAAAGAGGTTTACGGCGCCAATGGTGTTTCGTATTCGGAGGTCGCGCTCGAAAAGCTAAAAACGCTGGAAGCAAATCCTGCGACGCAGAAGTTTGGCTTATGTATGGCGAAGACGCACCTTAGTTTGTCTTACGACCCGGAATTTAAAGGCCGTCCCATCGGCTGGCAATTACCCATCAGGGATGTCCTGGTTTACAAAGGCGCGGAATTTATTGTGCCGCTGGCGGGTGAAATCAAACTTATGCCAGGCACAAGCTCAGACCCGGCCTTTAGAAGAATTGATGTTGACGTGAATACCGGGAAAGTAAAAGGATTGTTCTAATCACCGCTAAGCCGGAGAAAACAATGACCGCGAAGATAATAGATGGAAAACAAATCGCCGCGGATATGCGGGCAAAACTCAGGGCTGATGTTGCCGCCCTTGCCAAAAAAGGTATTGTGCCGGGACTCGGCGTTATTCTCGTCGGCGATGACCCCGCCTCGAAATCCTACGTTACCGCCAAACAGAAGGCCTGCGAGGAAATAGGCATATATTCCGATGACAATTGCCTGTCCGCCTCCGTTTCCCAAAGAGAACTGATGGCGCACATCAATCGCCTCAACAAAAATCCACAAATTCACGGCATACTGACACAGTTGCCTCTGCCGAAGCACTTCGATGAACTGGAAGTGCTGATGGCAATCGACCCTGCAAAAGATGTTGACGGGTTTCACCCGATAAACGTAGGCAAAATGGTAACTGGCCAAAAAGCGTTTCTGCCCTGCACCCCTCACGGTGTCGTCCAGCTCCTTATTAAAAGCGGCGTTAAGATTGAAGGCGCAAACATTGTCATTGTCGGCAGAAGCAACATAGTCGGCAAACCCCTTGCCAATATACTTATCCAGAAAAGCCCGCTCGGTAACGCAACCGTAACCGTTTGCCATACTCGTACAAAAAATCTGGCAGAGCATACGAAAAGGGCGGATATTGTTATAGCCGCAGCGGGTCATCCAAACACCATTACCGCTGATATGATAAAAGATGGTGCCGTGGTCATCGATGTAGGCGTTAATCGCGTTGAGGACTCAACGAAAAAAGCCGGCTATCGTCTCGTCGGCGACGTTGATTTCGAGAACGTTAAAGAAAAGGTCTCGCTCATCACTCCCGTCCCCGGCGGCGTTGGCCCTATGACTATTACAATGCTCCTATACAACACCGTCGAATCCGCAAGGCACACGGCGGGTCTGCTGAAATAATTTACTTTGTAATTCGTAGCTGTTCCCTGTCTGGAAGTTTCGGAAACGGCACGTGCGGCTCGGTCTGATACCAGAAGGCGACGGAGGAAATATCATCCTGTAATGGCAGATATTTGCCGCCGTCCTGCCAGCCCAGCGCCTGTATTGTCACTTTCAGGTTTTGCTCGAACCTTATGGGGTCCATAATGTGCCAGCGATATAGCGCAAATCTCGGCTGGTCCTTTGGATTCAAAACAGTTCTCTCTTCGATGAATTTGCCGTTTTCGTAAACTTTCGTCTTTCTTATCGGTTTGCCATTCGGGTTGATTATCTGAGGCATACCCGCGTATGGACCGCTGAACGTCTGATACCCGCCTCCTTTGGGGTTGTCAAATCCGTATGAGCCGCAGAAATAATCTTCTGTCCCCGTTCCGCATATTGTCGGAAATTCCGTGTCGCCATCAATATAAAATTTTATTTCCCCTTCTCCCCACCAGCCGGGGCTGTTCGCCCCCCAGGTCATATATGTCCCCACGTAATGTCCTTTCCCGACAATGCCGTCGACGATTGTGTAAACTTCTTTGAATGGAACGGGATTGACCCTGCGAAACTGTGCGTGAAAATATCCTGCCGTTTCGCCAACGTCGGCAAGGCAGTAAGTAATCTCGTAATATAACGTCATCTGATTTTTATCCAGGTTGGTCACTGTCATTTTACAGCTTTTCCTGAAAGGCATAGGCCAATAGCAGTTGAACCCGCTCTTGGGATTAACGCATACCGCAAGCGAAGTGACCTGTGCATACTCGCCCATCCCGCAGGCGAAAAAGTCACCAAGGGGACATTCCACGGAAGGGGTCTCTTCGCCGTCCCAGTAGATTCGCAATATATTCAGGCGGTCGTTTCCGGCCGGTGTCATCCAGATATGCTGGATTGAGCCGCTGCCGTTTATATCCGCCAGCACAAACGTCTGGCCCGGTTTGATATTAACATACGGATTTACTTTCCAACCCTGTCCAAGGTCGCCGGCGGCATGAGACGCCGACCCCTCGCCTGGTTTTGCCATGCCGCCTTTGCCTTTTTCACCCGTCGGGTTCTCCGGCCCTATCGACCGCGTCTTTGCGTTGGATAAAAGTGCGAGATTTCCCAGCCCCGTATCAAACCAGCCGGGATTTGATTCAGCGCCTTTCGCAAACCAAGTTGATGCCAGCAATGCCGCAACAACAAGACCTGTTTTTGCGTTTGAATGTTTCATATACCACCCCTTTTTAAAAAAGTTTAATGAGAAGATGCGTAGTGCCCAAGCACCTTTATATTTTCTAAAGGTGTATCACGCGTGACTTCGCAGCCGGCCCCGACTATGAAATTTTCGCCCGCCTCTTTGTGGCAGTTCTCAACCGCCTTGTAAATCTCCTCAGGCGACGCGTCTCGTAACACCGATACCGGGTTAATATTGCCGCAGATGACCTGCTTCGGCCCCATTTTTTCCCTGGCCAGCGATATGGGAGAGGGATAATCCAGGTCAATCATTTCCGCCCCAAGTCGGCCCATCCCTTCCAGAATCTTCCGCGTGTCCCCGCATATATGAAGCCGGACAGCCGCACCGAGTTTTTGAATGCCGTCCACCAGTCGCTTCTCGTATGGCCGCACAAACTCCTCGTATATCCTCGGCCCCACCAATGACGCCGCGGCATCGCCTATCCCCATCAAATCCGCGCCTGCCTCTATCTGCGCTTTGGCAAATCTCAACCCAAGCTCCGTCGCGAATTCAAAAAGCTCTCTCACAAAACCAGCATCCTCGAAAAAATCCGTCATTATCGTATTGATGCCACGCAAATCCGCTCCCTCTGCGCAAGGGCCTTCAATCCATCCCTCGATAATCTTGTCTTTACCGGCTTTTTCTTTGAATAATGCCGCCGCCTTTATCCTGTCGTGCATCCGCCCGCCTCCCAGCGGGTCCGGCATTTTCAGTTTTGTTAATCTGCTTTTATCCGCGAGCAGGGCGTTACTTTCATCGATATCAGGCGGCGAATCCTCGTGAAAAATAATCGCCGCACCGCAATCCGCCGCCTCGCGTGTCGGGTCTGAAATACAGCCGACGTGGTCAAAGCCGAACTCCTCCGCTGCCCGTAATTGCCCCTCTACCAGCACACGGTAATCCGTTACATAATCGTGATATTTTCTCCCGATGCGGCCGGCCGCGAATTGCATCGTAATAGGCATACACGGCAAGTGGTCCGGCCGTCTGTGCCCCAAAACCGCAGCCACTCTTTCCCGACTCGCCATTTTTATTTCCTTGCCAGCGAACAGTTCTTATTGCCCTTTTACATTCATTTGTATTGAGTAAAATGAATCTCTGGCGGTGATGAACAGAGTTTTGCCTTCTTTGCCGCCGAAGCAGAGATTTGAAGTCGAATTGGGGACGCTGATATAACCGATTTTTTTGCCTTCCGGGCTGACGATATTAACGCCTTTACCTGACAGGTCCGTAAGATACAAATTGCCAAGCTCATCGAGTTCTATTCCGTCGGCGCCTACGGGGACAAACAGCTTTTTATCATACAATGTGCCGTCGTCTTTGACATTAAACACAAATGTTTTGCGTCCTGAATAATCGGCGACGTACAGCAGTTTGCCGTCTTTTGTACCGACGATGCCGTTGGGGCCTGTCATATCCTCCACAACAATAACGGGCTCTTTCGAATCAGGAGGTAAATAGAAAACGTAACTGCCGTCCAGTTCCGATTCGCCTTTTTTGTATCCGGGGTCGGTGAAATATATGCCGCCTTTTTTGTCCCGCCAGAGGTCGTTAGGGCTGTTGAGCTTTTTGCCTTTGTAGTTATCACAAAGAACGGTTGCACTGCCGTTTGTATCGATGCGGGTGATTCTTCTGCTGCCGCCCTCGCAGGCGTAGAGGTTGCCCTTATCGTCGATATCAAGGCCGCTTGTGCCGCCCGAATTTTCGCGGAAGGTTGAAAGCTTGCCGTCGAGAGACCATTTGTGAATTCTATTATTTGAGATATCGACGAAATAAACGTTTCCCTGTGCATCGGCGATTGGCCCCTCGGTAAAGCCTAAACCATCCGCTAACTTTTCTGCTTTTGCGCCTGCTGCGACGACGGATTTTGTCTCTGCTGCGACGGGCCAGACAACACCCCTGGTTCGCATCTTTACTGCATAGAGCGATTTTGACGCCGTGATGAAAAGGGTATCCATGTCTTTGCCGCCGAAACATAAGTTGGCGGTCCACGGCTCGCGTATGTTGATGTGGTCGATTTTTTCTCCCGCGGGATTGAAAACGGTTACGCCATTACCGGTCAGATATACATTGCCTTCGTTATCGATTGTCATTCCGTCGGAACCCATTTCGCAGAACAGCTTCTTATTTGAAAGTGTGCCGTCGGGGTTGATTGTATAGACGTATGTTTTGCTTGCGCCGATGTCGCCGACGTAAAGCAGCTTGCCGTCGGGCGTGCCGACTATGCCGTTGGGCTTGACCAAATCCTCGGTGACGCGGATAAGCGTTTTGCGGTCTTGGGCGAGGTAATAGACGTGCTCGCCATCCATTTCCATATTGGGGTCTGTCCAGTAAGACCTTTTATAGTACGGGTCTGTTATGTATAGGCCGCCATTGGGATGTCGCCAGAGGTCGTTTGGGCCGTTGAGCTTCTTGCCCTTGTATTTTTCGACGAGAACGGTCATTTTGCCATTAGGGTCGAAGGAAACGAGCCGATTATGCAGGTCGGCACAGGCAAGCAGCGATACGCCGTCGGCGTCGAAACGCATCCCGTTTGAGCGTTCGCAGCCGGTCAAAAAGACCGACAATTTACCATCGGTTGACCAGATATAGATTTTATCGTTGGGCTGGTCGGTAAAATAGACATTGCCCTTGGGGTCTGCGGCGGGGCCTTCGGTGAAAGCAAAAACATTGCTGAGCTTTTCTACATTCGCGTCGGGGGCAACTACCCTGGCCAAAGCAACAGAGCTTAAAGACAACAGTATAATCGTGATTATGGAAATGGCTTTCATCGTATAATCCTTTCAGATATTTCTAAAAACGGCATTCAAAAATACCATCACTTTGAGCCGTAGTAAAGACATATTATTTCCGGGATTTTCCCGAAGAAATTTTCAGGGATGAGTTTGACAATGACCGCGTTATGACCAGACAGGCCGGATTCGGTACTATTGTTATCCCGAACCATTCAAGCGGCTGGTTATTCCTGTTGCGGCTGGTGGGTGACATCCGTAAGCTCTGTACCTTCCGGCTGGTGCTGGGCCGGTTTAGGGGTTGCAAACAGTTCGGCGGAGGACTTTGTAAGGTCTTCGGCGCGGTAAGCGGGTATCTGATATACCCACCCTTTGTGTTTTTCAGAGAATTCCTCGGCGGCGTCGCGCGCGACCAGCTTTGCTTCTTTTATCTTCAACTGCTCGTCTGATTCGACCTCGCCCTGTGTTTTTGTTACAGGGGTTTTGTCGGCAAACTGGGCGTCGCATTTGGCAAACCAGGTGTTGCCGTCTTTGGCAAGCCAGACGGTGTAAACGGTGGAGTCCTTCAGCCGACAAAGGTATCTTCGGTCAAACTGCAAACCCCGCTTTGATGATTCTCTGTTGACGTCTTCAAAGCTCAGGTCCGCCAAGGCGGTGAAAACCTTGTTGGCAGAATTATTGTTGAGCTTTTTATCTTCAGCCATGTTTTCAAATATAACGGTTTTGTTGTCTGGACCGGGTCTCAGAATGTATGTTTCGTTGGGACAGCTTACGGTTATCGAGTTGATGTCTTCTCTTTTTACGCTGATAAGCTCCGGCGAGATATAATCGCCCGCCTGCTGTTTGATAGCCCGTATCTGTGTCGAGGATACATATACCTTGTTGTCTCCGACCCGCCTGACATAGCCGAGGCCCTGTCCCTCGACTTTTTGTTTGCCGATAATAATGCCGGTGAGCGGTGACGAGTCGGCTTTATAAAATTTCACCAGGATATGTGATTTATCTTCGGTGACGCCGAGGTCTTTATGGTTTTCGGGATTGTCCGTGTAAAGCTCGGATGTTTGAATATCCAGGCAGGTGGTGAAGAGCTTGTTAATTTCACTGGTCAGGGCCGGGTAGTTATCAAGATTGGCAATAACAAAATTGGCCCCTCGCCGATTGAAAATAAGTTCCTGGCCCGGCTTTCCTATTGTGATTCTGGCGACCTGGTCAGGGTCGAGACCCTGTATAAGATAGGCGTTTTGATTTTTCCTGGTGTATGGTTTGTCGGCGATTCCGGCAACAATGACCGCCAGGGCCACCACGGCCGCCGCCGCCAAACCAAGTATCGACAGATTACGATTACTCATATAACTGACTCCTGTTCATTTGCCACGTATTGACTTGACCGACTTCGTCAAAATCACGCGTCACTTGCGTGGCTTATGTAATGTCTTTTCATTACGCTTCGCCTGATGCCAAGCGCCACCGCGATGAGCAATATGACGGCCGGCGCCGCCAGCATATTGAACGCCCGCAGGTTGTTGCCGAGCTTTTCGATTTGCTGGCGCTTCTGCATTTTAACTTCACGCAGTTGCTGGCGGGCCTTAAGTTTTTTCAATTCGAGGTCTTTTGTCTTTTGGGCAATCGAACTGCCAATGACCTGTTTTTCTTTTTCGTTGGCTGAATTAATAAGCGTTTTTAACTCGTCCTCAAAGCCGGTAATTTCGGCGTTGAGCTTGGCGACCTCATCAGCGGTCGCGGCCTCTGCTTTTTTCTCTATCTGGTCAACAACCGTAAAAGGCCTTTGGAAATTACCACGGGACCTGATTGAGATAAGGTCGGTTGAGCCGGAAAGGTCGTCGATTGCGTTCATCAATAGCGTGCTGTTGTCGCCGACAACGATGTTGCCGAAAAGCTGGTTGCGATAATAGGCAAGCGAGTTGGATATGAAATCGACATCCGAGAACACAACCACGGCGCAATTCTCCGATGCCTGCGTGAGGCCGGTGATGTGCGTTTTTGTTCTCGGCGCATTCGCATCATCGGCCTGCGGCTCGGACTCACGCACAATACCATCGGGAAAATTACTTTTGAATTTGCCGGTGACAAGATAACCCATAACCACCGGCTTTGTGCCTTCCGAAAATTTCTTCATCAGTTCCGGCGGGTCGAGCATCTGCAAATCCAGGGGACTGTCAACTTTGAAGGTATTGCCTTTGGCGGTCGTCATAATCAGCGGCGTCCGTTCGATATGCCCTTCGCCCGCAACGTCATTTGGTGATGCGATTACATTTAACGCCCCGGCAAACCATACCCTGACGCTGTTAAGCTGGGCGGTAATTACATTGTCGCGATTAAAGCACGCCGGAGACGTCAGGTTGAGGAAGCCGATAATCTTTTCCGATTCACGGTTGGCGGCCATTGTATCCCCGGGCGCCAGCTGTTTATCGCCCGCGAACGTCATCTCCGGCATATCGAGTCCCCAGTTATTCAGGAATTGTTTTAGATTCGAGCTTTTCGAAACCTTGTCGGACTGCATCATTGTCTGACCCGGCTCCTGGTCGGCAGAACAATACGGGTCGATAAAGATAATGGTCCTGCCGCCTCTCAAAATAAACTGGTCTATGGCGAAAAGCGTCTGCACAGGGAGGCGCTTGGGATGAATCACAAGAAGAACGTCGATATCGTTAATGTCATTGGTGTCGTAGGGGATGCCCTTGACCTCGTACTTTTGTTTGAGGTGCTCGATAATGGTCCAGGCCATTTTGGGCTGCTGGCCCTGCATTATCATCATCTGCGCCATATAATCGCCGACCTCGCCCATAACGGGAAGCGAGCTGATGACGCCGATATTTTTCTTTTGACGCGTGATAGCCGTATCGATAAGAGAGCTTATGTCGTATTCGACGAAATTCTGGCGGTCAGGGGCGAAAAACGGAATCGATTTTTCTGCGCCGAACTGCGTCCGGACGACTAATCCGAAGACAAAATTCTCTTCATCCGTTATGGAAAATTTTTTGAGTCCGCTGCGGGCGGCCTCGACCTCGTCATCGGAGTAAGGCCTTGGGTCGATAATTTCGAGATTAACCATTCCCTTTGAGGCGGCGACGTATTCTTCCAGCAGCGATTTCACGAATTCGTAATAATTATTGAAATACTTAATCTGGTCCGGGCCTTTCATTGAGGCGGTTTTGGCATAGTAAAGCTTGAGTGTCACGGGCTGATTCAGTTTGGCGAGAATCGATTTTGTGCCGGCGGATAACGTATAAAGTTTCTGGTCGGTGACATCGATTTTCAGGCGTTTGCCGAGGTTCTGGCAAATACTTATAGCGCCGAAGGTTATCAGGAGAACAAAAATAACCGCGAGTGTCACTCGTATAGTTCTGCTCATCAGCCCGCCTTCCTTTCTTCGAGCACAACCGTGCAGGCAGCCACCCAGCCGATAATGAGGATGATAAAATAAGAGACGTCCTTGAATTCAAGAACGCCCCTTTGAATCGACTCGAAATGCGATTCCAAACTCATTGTCTCAACCGCCGAGACCAGGCCCGCCGGCAGAAACGTAGAAAGATAATTCATCGTAGTCGGAACTCCCGCGAAAACCAGCACCGCACAGGCGACAACCGACAGCACAAAGCTGATTACCTGGTTTTTGCTCAGTGCGGAGAAAAAGCACCCCAGTGCGAGGAACCCACCCGCCATAAGTATAGTGCCTAAATAGCCGGTGATTATGAGGCCGGTATCGGGATTTCCCAGGAAAAATACCGTGATGACCATCGGGAAGGTCAACGCCAGCGCGATAATAAGAAAGACCCATGCGGCGAAAAATTTGCCGAGCACGGCCTGTGTTACTGTTATGGGAAGCGTCAGGAGAAGCTCGATTGAGCCGCTTTTGCGTTCCTCGGCCCACAGCCGCATAGTTGTCGCGGGCACCATAAACGCGAACAGCAAAGGCATATTGATGAAGAACGCCGTCATATCCGCCTGGCGAATCTCGAAGAAACCGTTTTTGAAAGTCAGATACCCTGAGAAAAAGAGAAACACCACTAAGAATACATAAGCAATCGGCGTCGTGAAATACGATTTCAATTCTCTTTTGAATACTGCCTTAAAACCGCCCATTTTTTACTCCAGTAAAAAACTTTTTACCGCCTGAAGATTCAGGCAACTTTGCTTCTGGTGATTTTTCGGAATACCTCTTCGAGCGAGCAGCCGTATTTTTGCCGCAACTGTTCCGGCGTGGAATCGACGATGATTTTGCCCTTCGCTATGATTATGGTTCTGCTGCATACGGCCTCGACTTCTTCGAGGATATGAGTCGAAACGATGATACACTTTTCCTTCGCCATTTTACTGATGAGCTGACGGACCTCGTGTTTCTGGTTGGGGTCAAGGCCGTCTGTCGGCTCATCGAGGATTAGCACCTGCGGGTCGTGAATCAATGCCTGCGCAAGGCCGACTCGTCTGCGATAACCCTTCGAGAGAGTATCAATCGCCTGATGATAGACCGAATCGATTGCGCACATCGGAACAATGCGGTCGAGTGCCTTTTTGCGCTCACTTGCGGGAATCTGCCTGGCATCGCAGACAAAATTCAGCAGCCCGCCTACCGTCATTTCGTTGTAAGCGGGAACATTCTCGGCCAGATAGCCGATTGATTTTCTGACTTCAAGGGGGTTTTTGAGAATGTCGTATCCGCAGACCGTTGCTGTGCCGCTGTCAGGCCGCAGATAACAGGCAAGCATTCGCATTACGGTGCTTTTGCCCGCGCCGTTTGGCCCCAGAAAGCCCAGCACTTCGCCTTTCTGAACGTCGAACGAAACGCCGTCAACCGCGACAATCGGCCCGAAACTCCGCCTCAATTCCTTTATGCTTATCATTTTTTCTCCTTAGAACACATTCCATAGCGCCGAAAACCCGCGATTTCAATACTGATAACGCGTCTGCTGGCCGGTTATGAAATGACTTCTAACGCACAAACATATATCGTCAAATCAGCCAAAATTTGTATAGCGGTTCGCTTCACAAAATAAGCTGTTGCCAAGCTTTGTGACTATACGGCGACGCTGCAGAAAGGTTCTGAGAAGATGCGGCTGACGAAGGGGGGAAGGAAGACAACTTCTTAGAAAAAATGTCGTTTTGTGAATGCGTGGCCTGAGCCGGATTTCAATGTTTAAAAAGCAGGATTAGTATGTTTCTTCTTGGCCAATATTTTTAGGACACCGATATCGCTTCTTATCAAAGCTTCCTTCTTGGCTCTCGACCAGTTTTTTATTTGCCGTTCACGGCGCATTGCTTCTTCCTCACTTTGGTATGGTTCCTTATACACCAGTTTCACTGGTATCCTGCATGCCGTCCATTTGGCTGCTTGTGAAGAATTGTGTCTTTGAATGCGTAATGCGAGATCGTTTGTATGGCCGACGTAATAGCTGTCGTCTGCACATTTCAGAATGTAAAAATGCCACATAAGTGTGTTTTATCCTAAATGATAAAAATCCTGAAGTGCCCCTCGACAAGCTCGGGACACCCGATGCTCCTTACTCACGGCAGTCCAAGAGATGGCCTGCCACGAGTAAGGCCTTCAAAACCATTCGGTTTTGAAGGCCGCATCGAGTGGAGGCGGGGGGATTCGAAACCAAAAAGCCCATTTACAGAAAACATACAACAACCATACAGGAACGATACAAAATCATCACAAGTCCAAACAGTGACTGACCTTACAAATCAAGCAACAGAACAAATCTTAACAGATTCAATACAGAACCATAACACTACTTTGCACAAAAAGTATGCTATATGTATGCACCAAAATAATATCACGCCCGAAAGCCTACCTGCTGATTTAACACAAATAGTAACTGTTTGGCCAGACCTGCCGAAACACATAAAAACAACTATCATAACGCTGGTCGAGACGGCAAGCGATAAGCCAAGTCGAACCGCCAGAAAAGGCAAAGGTTAGTGGTAGAGAGCCTTTGTTTTTCTTGTTAAATAGGAGTATATCATCGCATTACTATTCGCTAAAATGGCAAAATATGCAGCAGCATAGAAAACTGAAAATTCTGTTTCTTTGCACCGGCAATTCCTGTCGAAGCCAGATGGCCGAGGGCTGGGCGAGAAAGTTTAAAAGTGATTTGATTGAGCCGTATTCGGCCGGTATCGAACCGCACGGTCTTGACCCGATTGCTGTCAAGGTTATGGCCGAGGTCGGCGTTGATATATCGAATAATCGCTCAAAACACCTCGACGATTTCAAAGGCGTAAATTGTGATTTTGTTATCACCGTCTGTGACCACGCCCACGAACACTGCCCCATTTTCCCCGGCAAAACCAGAGTTGTTCACTTTGGTTTTGATGACCCCCCTCGACTGGCAAAGCAGGCAGCGACTGAGCAGGAAGTATTGGGCATTTACCGCAGAGTGCGTGATGAAATAAAGGCGTTTGTGAAACAATTACCAGATAACCTGGTGGAATGATACGGAAGCCAATTCGGCTTTTATACGCTTAACATCCTTTGTGAGCACCTTCGTTCAAAGGCGATATAATCCTGCTCCTGCTGGTTTTCGTTTCTGCAAATATCCAGTATTCGATGATTTTCATAAAGCCACGATTCCGCCCCGGGGCTTTTACGCATATCGAGGACAAATCTAATATTGACGCTGATGTCTCTCAGCGGCTCGGCACCAGGTTCGCTGGATGCAAACTCCATAATCTCATCGATGTCTTCTATTATAACGCCCGTATAGTACTGCTGATTTTCCCAGCGGTGCGGCACAATCAGTATGCAGCTCAGATTGCTGAATGCTGAAGACCGACCAAGCAGCAAAATGCCCGGGTCTATGACTGGTATGTATAAGCCGTTAAATTCTATAATGCCTCTTATATGAGTGGGCTTCTTATAATCGAGCTTTATCAGTTCCCGGCAGCCCAGGCAGCGCAGGTTCAATTTTCGCGCCTTGGTTTCATGAGCAAGAAGAAAGGTTGTAAACCAGTAATATTTGTGTTGGCTGATTTCTTCAACTTGCTGCGGCTCTTTTGTTATCGTTACCATTTCTTTACTCCTTAAACATAGAACTCTATCGAACTTCTTCAATTACTACGTTCCCAGATTAATGAAGGGGCGTCAGTGTTTTATTAATTTTCTGTTAGGAATTGGTTAATCAACGTCAATATGTGTATGCCTGAAGTATTAAGGAGCGGACACAAATCAATTTGACGCTCATTGTGAAGCTGCAAATTTAATTCTTTTCTAATCGATGCCTAATCGCACATCAACAAAAACGCATTAGAATTCCCCTGCGAATTAGGGCTGCAGTTCAAATATGGTGATTAATAAAAAAGGAGTGTCGAAACTAAAACCGGTGTCACGACCAGTCGGAAGGTGCAGAAAAACTATCCCCAAATTTCATAAAAGATTTTGGATTTTGGCAGCCATTCCAATCTGAGAGATGCCGGTTTTTTGTATGTTACCCGGACCTGGAGGTCCGGACTATGAATAAGGGTTTTATTGGCTAAGGAGCGGTTTTATGAAGGAATCAATTGTGGAAGCAAAACAGGACAGGATCTCAAAACGAAAACGAAGTATTATGCAGCAGTTGGGGTTCACTTTGGTGGAGCTGCTTGTCGTGATAGCCATCATTGCCTTGTTGATGGGGATATTGCTACCAAGCTTAAACAAGGCAAGACAAACGGCATACTGCGCCAAAACAGGCGGCAATCTGCATAACGTGGGGCTTGCGATAGAAACATTCTCAGCCGATTACGGGTCTTATCCGCCCTCGTATTTGTATCCCAAAGATGCGACTGTAGATGACGTTAAGGATATAGTGTGCAATGAGGACGAAAGCCATCCGTTCGGCTATGTGCACTGGTCGTGGTTTCTGTTCGAAAGCGGGCGCGTGGATGCAAGCGCGTTTACCTGCCCCGCGGTAAAAAGCGGCGGATGTCCTCGCACAAATCCGGGCAAGAAGTTGTCTGATTGGGAAACAGGCCAGATTGACCAGACCAGCAGCACCGGACCAGACCCCTCGCTTCAGGATAAGCAGGCGCCTCGGATGGCGTTTACCGCCAACGCGGTGGTCATACCAAGGAATAAATTCGCCTGCGATGACACAATCAATCAATACCCAAGGCATAACCGGCTTGTGAATCCCACGGAAATTCAACGCCCCGCCGAGGTAATCCTCTTAACCGAGTTTAACGAGGATTGGCAGGCCATTAAAGGGCCGGAAGATGCCACCGGCGGAGCACTGGTAAGTAAAAGCCACAGACCTATTCTTCCTTTTACGCATAGCGCCGCCGGTTATGCCGGCTACGCCATATATACAGATGCAGGGACCCGTTTTGAATATGGTACGGGATATAATACCGCCAACGTTTCCTGGGGGCTTAAGAACTTGGCAGATATTTCAAACCCAATTAACAATTACATTGACGGACAAAGCGGCCATCAGCTTAACGCGGTAGGCAGGCATCACCCAGGCACATGGAAAGCCACAACCGATAAGGGGGATAACCAGGATATGGGCGGCACCACGATGTTCCTTTATTGCGACGGACATACCGAGAGAAAAACAATTCTGGAGACGCTCCAAAAACTTGAATGGGGCAAAAAATTCTACAGTGTAACGGGCGACCAGCTGGTTTTTTATTGATGTCGGATGATATTTCGGCAGTCGCATAATAAATTAACAAAGAAATTTTTTGGGAATAAAAAAGACTGAAGGAGAAAGGAGTGATTGTAAGGTAGAAAGCAAAACTGGCGACGGGCGAGGGTGTTGAACATTAATAAGTAAAATTTAATTTGTGAGTATAACATGATAACTTTAGGTATTGTTAGGAGGAAAAATGAGTATTAGAAAAACTATTTTTACGGTTGCAGCGTTGTGCTGTATGCTGCAGGTTTCAGTTTTTGCGACTGCATACGGCAACAAAAACCAGGTTAATATCTCAGGCGCTACTTTGTTTGCGACTTTCTTCGCAGCGCCCGCGGGAACTAACGACTGGATAGGCGTTGACCAGGGACTTGATTATGCGGCTAGCGTCGGCCCACGCCTTTATACTGACGGGGATTTTTTAATGGGCTATGACCCGTTTAATCCCAACCTCCCTGACCAGTTGGCATTCGGTGACTGGACTTCAAATGACCCGAATAACCGCTGGGTAGTGCAGAGCCGCGGCGTCGGCAGCGGTACCGGTCTCAAAGAGCTTGACCTGTTCTACAATTTCCCTCCTCCCGGTCCTGGCGACCCGACTTTTGTACTCCCAAATGACAAGTCATACATTAACCGCACACAATGGGGTTTCTCCGGCGGATTGATGGGCCCCGGTAATCCGGCCAACCCGGGCGGATGCGTTGTAGTGCCGCCAAGAATTGATATGGCTGTTATGGATGTTCCGACAAGATGGCTTGTGGTGGCCGGCGCTAGCGCAAACGCTTACTGGCAGGCACATCCGCTGGATGCGGCCGATGGATATGGCCAAGACCCGCTTACATCATGGGATACCGGCCAGAGTAATAAATTGAAAACCCTGACCAACCTCAATTTGAACAGTATTCCTAACGCACTGACCATAGTTGATTCACCTGTGGCCTGGGTTCCAATCGCGTTTATTGCCAACCAGGGAACCGGCTTGCAGAATGTTACTCAGAATGATTTGCAGTATCTGTATTTGACCGGCCGTATGCCCGGCGGTGAAAACCTTTATGCCTGCACACGCGACTCCGGTTCAGGCACTCGTGACGCAGCAATGAACTCTATTGCTGTTGACCCAAGCTGGGGCAGAGGCGACAATATGGGCACCAAGAACTCAAATGGTAACGTCTCTTATCCCGGACCAATCCATCAGCCAACCAACCTCGACGGTACAAGTGTTATGGCAAATGCCGTTACGAACCAGCGTCTGGCAGTCGGATACGTCGGCCTTACAACTGCTAACACACAAACCGGCGCGTCCAACGCGGCTTATCAAATACTGAATCTCAAAAAGACCGGCGGCAAGCAGTATGTCAGACCTTCACTCACCGACACAGTGGACAACGCTGATATTAATACCGGCTGGCAAGTCGGCGGTAATGAGACCTTCGCGACAGTCGGCAGTCCTGACCCAAATGCTGCCTTCGTGATGCCTTACAACAGGTATGCACGCGACTATCTCTGGAACATCGAACAGAGTGTAGCTCAGTTTATTGCCCCCACTACAAATGACGACCAGAATAATATGCCCGGCCAGTACCTGGCGAGGAACTGGTCGCTGGCTGCCGCCCTCCAGGCGATTCCGCAGGACAGCGCACCGAGCGTTTTCGTTACAAAT
This sequence comes from Sedimentisphaerales bacterium, assembly GCA_050012515.1. Taxonomy (GTDB): domain Bacteria; phylum Planctomycetota; class Phycisphaerae; order Sedimentisphaerales; family Anaerobacaceae; genus Fen-1362. Next base: position 82,696 of record JBEKHA010000005.1, read on the forward strand.
CCGAACTACAACGCGAATGTGAACGCATATTACAAAGCAAACGGTCCAATTACGCCGGCCTGGGTCGATGGCCCGGGTAAAGTCCCGACAAGAGTTGTCGGCCCCACCTACAGTGATGGCACCAATGGTGCCAACTACATCTTTTCGGATGGCGTTGCTCGTCCTAATGGCGGAAATCTGAATACCCGTAACCAGATTATGGGTGACTTCGACGGCGACGGTAAACGCGACATCGGCGATATACCTGCTATGATGGTTGCGTTCTCCAATCCTCGCGGCTTCGAGACAGCCAACGGCGGGACCGGCGTTTGCCCGGAAATCATCGGCGACTTCACCGCCGACGGCAACTTCACGGCCGATGATATTCGTTACTTTGCCGATGGTCTGGCGGTAGTTGACCCGGTCAGCAGACAAGTCAATCGCTCGGTTGGTTTTGCATTGGTTGACCAGTCCTGGACTGCAGCTCTTGCCGCTTTAGTTCCAAGTCATCCGACAGCGGGTAACTTTTTCAATACGACTCTTGCACACGGCACCTATCAGTACGGTTCCGGCTGGTCAAAGGCCGACATTGCAACACACAATTGGAGAACGACTAAACCGACAATTGGTGCTGCCCCCAGCGCAGATGGTGTTATTGACGCCTGTGACATCGACTATCTCTACTTCATAATGCGCGGCGGACTTAAGGCACAGGCCTTTGGGCAGACCTTGCCCGCCAACTGCAACGCGTGGCAAAACTCTATGCGTTGGAGCAACCTTGATGATGCTGTATGGATGGACTTGTCCTGCGACCTCAACGGCGACGGAGTAGTTGATATCCAGGACGTCAGAACTATTGTTCAAACCATCTTAGGAACGCATTTTGGCGATGCCAATCTCGACGGCGTTGTTGATGCTACCGACATTGCGATTGTTAACGCTCATCTTGGGCAGCAGGGCGGCTGGGCACAGGGTGATTTTGACGGTGATGGCTGGGTTACAGAATGCGACCTCGAAATCGCACTCGCCGCTCAGAGCGGACAATATGGGCCAATCGAAAACGCGCAAATTAGCAGTGGCAGCGCTGACCTCAACGGTGACGGCATTGTGAACTTCGAGGACTTTGCTATTTTTGCAAATCAATGGCTGCAGACAACTAATTAACTTAGGATTCCTTCATAGGCCGAGATAAGCCGCTGAGGCGAGTACCCGTCGTACCTCCAACGGTAGGCCCTGGGAGAAGTGAGCACATACTTCTCCTGGGGCCGCTCGGTTTTAAACGAGCAAATAAATACCCCAGATATTATACCACGCAGCAAAAATATATACAACCGATGTGGTGAGGAAAATTGAATAGGCGAATTTTCTGCAATAAATCGCCACGTACAGACACGCCGCCCATTTCCATAATGACCCCACCACTGGCCCGGCAACTGGGCCAAATACGACGGAAGCGAACCGGATAACCGGATGTATCTCCGCAGAAACGCCAAGGTATGACATAAAATAAACGGTGCTAAGCCCATCCGCAATCAAAGCCAGCGTAAATATAGATATGGCCGTATGATAAGTGTGCCAGAAACCGCGGCAATTTAATTTTAAGCGATTACCGATTGGAAGAAGTCTTACCTCTGCAGCTATATGCTCGCAAGCAAGTATGTTAAAACTGATTTTTTGGGCTTGCCCAAAGTGCATTTTAACTCATCTCCACTTTACCCAATATTCCCAAATCAACACTGTAATCGGCAATTTACAGCATGTCCTTAACAAGTTCTACGTCGGCAATATCCGCAGGTTTATTGAAAAAATAATGAAATACTAATAAAGTTCTAACGCACTGAGGAGATGGTCTTGTCTTTAACTTTGGCGGAATATCCCTGAAACTTTAATCGTATTTTAATTAGTTGCTAACGCAACGCCAACGTATCGCCGGTATCTTATCTCTATGTGTTGCGGGCAGATATGTGGCTGGCAGATGCCGTATCCCGCAGCAGGATAATTACGAAGTTGATGCAAAGAATGGTTTTAGGGCTGGAGATACAGATATCTCCTCCTTGAAGGAATCGTAGAATTGTTTTTTGGACAATGGATTGAGAAGGAGAAAAAGATGCTTATGAAGAAAAAAGGATTTACGCTGGTGGAACTGTTAGTCGTCATTGCGATAATAGCGCTATTGATGGGTATTCTGCTGCCTTCATTGGCACGTGTCAAGGTAATTGCGAACAGGATGAAATGCGGCTCTCACCTGGCCGATATCGGCAAATCTATAATGATGTACGCGGAAGAGAACCGGCAGAGTTATCCGGTCGGAGGCATCCGCGGTAGCACATGGACACAATTTAATACAACTACCCCCGGCATCTTGAAATGGGACGCATCGACAAGGGAATTGGCATTCGCAAACAACGGCAAGAATGCTACGATATCTTCGTGCCTGTTTTTGTTGATTAAATACGGCAATATGGTGCCTAAACAATTTAATTGCCCCGATGATGCCGATGCCAAAGAGTTTACTTTAGCCGATGAGTATAAGTCCATGGGTGTTACAGACACAACCCAAATGATCAAGGAAATTTCGGACGCCTGGGACTTTGGCGGCAACCCCGGTGTTTGCTGCAGTTATTCATATCATATGCCCTTTCCAAACACCGATGACATCACAAAATCATATTGTTTAGACCAGACGTCAAGCCCGGGAAGCCCGGTTTGTGCGGACAGAAACCCCTACCTGGATAAAAATGCCAAAGATTACCTGATTGATCCGAGGATTCCCAATCCCTATATGGGAACAACAGACGGGGAATACCACGATGACAAATTCAAAGGCAATTGTGCTTCTCATGGCCAAAAGGCGCAAAACGTTTTATTTAACGACGGCCACGTTACTGCCGAGCAGTATCCAAATTGCGGAATAAACAACGACAATATATGGAAGTTCTGGCCTTCCTATACCACGGCACCTTCGACTACGGAACTTGAAGTTGGAGCAGGGGTATCTCCTCCTCCGGCGTCGGCGGGCAAAGAGAATACCCAATATACACCAGGTGCTGGTTCTGCATCCCCAAAGAGTAAGGATGATGCCTGCCTTGTCAACGAAAGAAACGATAATAAGCAGTAAGTTGCTTTGCATTCATAAGGGGCGGAGTATGGTCGTTCGGAACATCCGCCCCTGTTAATTTCACAGATGACGGGAATAAAACGACGCTGTATCTATTGCGGGAAGCCAAATGTCTATTTGTAATCTTCTTTGCGATGGCAGGTGATCTGCTCCTCAACCAATCTTATCGGATACCCTCTAATACTTAATGGCACAGTTTTAGGTGGCTTCGGAGTCCAGAATAATTAATCTGAAAAACAACAGAACCTAACATCACCTTAACTCCCAATTTCTACAGTGGTCTTAGTAATTAAAAACATGGTATTTATCGTGATTACTTGGTAATTTTACACAAGGAGGTTCAGAAATGGGAGTTAGAGCCGTATCACAAAAACGACGTACAGATTTTAGTTTTTCGGCTTCGGAAGAGAGAATCGTGCTGACAGGTTTCTTCAACGAAAGAGACCTTGAAATCTTTTTTGAGCTTATACGACACCGGCGACAACTGCCTGTCTTTCACGGGGATTTCTGGCGATGCTATGACTGCAGCTTCGAGTCCAGAGGTTTTAAAGAAATGGCGGTTCATATTATGAGATATCATGAACCAATGTCAATAAGCGTGGAAGACGAACTGGAGCAGGAACTCGCAGCAGTGTAGTGGATGTAACAGTTATTTGTAATCTTCTGTGCGATGGCGGGCGATTTGTCCCTCGACCATATAGATGACATCCTCGGCGATGTTGGTAGCATGGTCGGCTATTCGCTCCAGATGTCTTGACACAGACAACAGGTGAATCAGCGACTCCAGTTGTTCGGGATTTCTTCTTATGGCGTCCTGAATTTTGATATACATCTGCCTGTTCATCGCGTCAACGGCATCATCGCTTGCGCAAACCTCGTGGGCCAGGCCGGAACTTAGACTGATAAGCGCATCCAGGGCATGTTTGAGCATATCCTGAACTTTATCAACCATTTCAATCAGCCCCAGAGAAAAACCAACAGGAGGATGTTTTGACAGAAACGCCGAACGCTCCGCGATATTTACCGCCAAGTCGCCAATGCGTTCGAGGTCATTATTTATTTTCAGCACTGCTACGATAAAACGTAAATCAATCGCGACCGGCTGATGGAGGGCGAGAATCTTTAGGCAGTCCTCTTCTATTCCGACCTCCATACTGTCAATCCGAGGGTCGTTTTGAATTATCTTCTGGGCAAGTTCGTAATCACGGTTCTCAATCGAAAGAGTCGCGTCACGCACAGCCGTCTCAACCTTGGCGCTTAATGTAAGCAGTTTCTTTTTCAGACTTTCAATTTCTCGCTGTAAATGAATCGGCATTTTTGAATCCTCATTATTAAAGTGTTTATCCGAATCTGCCTGTTATGTAATCTTCCGTCTTCTTGTTTGACGGGTTCTCGAAAATCTTTGAGGTAACATCATATTCTATAAGCTCGCCGAGGCAGAAAAACGCGGTCATCTCGCTGACACGCGCTGCCTGTTGCATATTGTGTGTGACAATAACGATTGTGTAATTGTCTTTGAGTTGATTGATAAGGTCTTCGATTTTGCCCGTGGCCAGCGGGTCGAGGGCAGAACAAGGCTCATCCATAAGCAGCACTCGCGGCCTGGTCGCAAGCGCCCGTGCAATACAGAGTCGCTGCTGCTGGCCGCCCGAAAGAGCCAAAGCGGATTTTCTCAGATTGTCTTTTACTTCTTCCCACAAGGCAGATGCCTTTAAGCTCTGTTCGATAATTTCGTCCAGGGCTGTCCTGTTTGTGATGCCCTGCAGATGCGGCCCATATGCTACGTTGTCGAATATGCTTTTCGGAAACGGATTCGGCTTTTGAAAAACCATCCCGACCTGCTGACGAAGATTTACAAGATTGACCCTTTTATCGTAGATGTCCTGACCATCCACGACCAACTTACCTTCTGTCCGAACACCCGGTATGAGGTCGTTCATACGGTTTATGCTGCGCAGAAACGTGCTTTTGCCGCAGCCGCTCGGCCCGATTATCGCTGTAACACTACACGGATTGATATTCATCGTAATATTCTTCACGCCCATCGTTGTGCCATAGTAAAAACTGAAGTCATTTGAGCTTATTATTGGACAGGCACATTGAGCAGTTTCCCCGTTTTGGGTTGTCTTGTCGCGCATATTCTCTTTCATAATCGGTTCACACCTCTTTTTGTTCACGGATTGTAAAAGTCGCATCGTCGCCATTATTTAATGACCCGCTAGTTTTTTAAATACCCTTGAACGAAGTATAATTGCCACGGTATTGAGACATAGAATCAGCAGCACCAGTGTCACTACCATCCCGAACTGGTTATGCGGCACCATAGCGGCCAGCTTATCGCCGACAGCCATATCGTAACTGCCATATGAAAGCGTGCGTGTCGGGTCAAATATTGACTTGGGCACCGGCCCAAGCGCGACCACTCCCGTAAACAATACGGGAGCCGTCTCGCCTGCAACCCTGCTCAAGCTCAGTATTACGCCCGTGAGAATCCCCGGCAGCGCCGCCGGCAGAGTTACTTTGACAAACGTGCGAAATCTGCTTGCCCCCAATGCCAGTGACGCCTCTTTGTAGGTCTGGGGCACGGCTCGAATCGCCTCCTCGCTTGCCCGTATCATAACAGGCAATGTCAATACAGCCAGTGTCATCGAGGCAGCCAGGATGCATCCCTTTGAAGGCGCTCCAAACATAGGCAGAAAAAACATTACGAAAAACGCAAGTCCGAAAAGCCCGAAAACAATGCTGGGGACGCCCGCGAGGGTATTGATGCTCATCCTAATAATTCTCATGGCAAAATTATCGGATGCGCATTCCACCAGATAAGCGGCGGAAATAACGCCGAAAGGCACGACAAAGAGCATAGCGAGGACGGTTAATAATAGCGTTCCTAAAATTTCGGGGCCTACGCCGCCGAAGTAATGGCCGGGAGTGCTGTCGTCTATGAAATATTGCCAGTAAAAAGTCGGTCTTGGCTTGAGCATTTCGGGCAGATTCTGCTGAATGTAAGCGAAAAGGCCCTCAATCTCCGTGCCAGCAAACCTCTGCGAACGAGGCGTCAGACGCCTGACCATCGGCTGTCCCGGTCCCTGCTTAATCCATTCCTCATACCATAACAGTCGGCCAAGCAGTTTTTGTGCCAGGTCCCAGCGGGTGGCCCCGAAACGATTCATCATCAAAGCATGCGTTGCCGTTCCGGGCGCAGGCCCCAATAGTTCGGTTAAGATATCCTCCACCTGCCGAAGCTCCTGATAATATCTTTGGCGTTCGGCAAGATTAATCCCGTGTATGTCTTTGCTATATTGTTTGGCAAGTCCGATGAGACCCGCCGCGGAGTTATTCTTAAACCGTGGGTCGTCTTTAAAGTTAAGAACGTATGCCAGCGATTCGTTCACTTCAGCCATGTTTGAACTTGCGAAAGCTGATTCGAGCCGGTCACGAATTTTTCTGGTTACAGAACGCAGTTCGGCAACATCCTCCGCGGACAGGTTTGTTTGCTGGAGGTCGTTTCCGAACTGACGGTAAATTTGTCTTGCCTTGTCTATAAGGTTACCGGAATCGATGCCCCCTTTGAATTTTTCGATTGTGCTGTAAATTTTCGCCCGAGCGATTTCTGCCTGCCTGCTTTCTGCCTCTATCTTGTCCTCATCGCCGCGCCCGAACAATACTAATTGCATCTTCCTGAATTCGACTGTCCCCTTGAACGCGACCGCCGAGCCGCCGCGCCAAAGCATTGGCCCCAGCACGACTGCCAGAACTAAGCACAGGCAAACCACCGAGGTTCCCGCAACAACGGTGAATATCTTGTCTATCGCGATTCGGATACCCGGTTTCATCAGCGTTTTCCGCCCGCCTTTTTGGCTCGTATAAGAAAATATTCGCTAACCATATTCAGGCACAAAGTTATAACCAGCAGAAGCAATCCCGCAGCAAAAAGAGCCCTGTAATGAGGAGAACCCTTTTCTGTCTCACCCATATCGCCCGCGATTGTTGCTGTCAGCGTCCGAACCGATTGCGACAAGTCCCACCACGGATGCGGTATCTGCGCGGCGTTTCCAGACGCCATCCACACGACCATTGTCTCGCCGATTGCCCTCATCATTCCAAGCACTATCCCGGCGATTATCCCGCTGTGTGCGGCCGGTATGACAACTTTGAAAATGGTCTCCATCCGCGTCGCTCCGCACCCGTATGACGCCTCCCTCAATTCCCTTCCTACCGCTGAAATCGAATCTTCCGAAACGCTTATTATCGTGGGCAGCGCCATCACCGCCAGAATAAGCGACGCGTTAAGAGCGTTGGTGCCCGTGGAAAAGCCGAACTTTTCCTGCATCCACGGGGCCAGAACCATCACCGCGAAAAAACCGTAAGCAACCGACGGTATCGCCGCGAGAATTTCAATAATCGGCTTTATAATGTTCCTGATTTTTATCGAAACGATGTCGCTCAGGAAGACCGCCGCTAAAATACCCACCGGCACGGCAAATATTATCGAGACAATTGTTACGTATCCCGAACCCACAAGTAATGCGAGCGTCCCGAATTTAGGGGTAACTGCTTCAGGATACCAGGCAGTGCTCGTGAGAAATTCTTTTATGCTGAATTTGGCAAGAAACGGCAGTGCCTCCCTGATTACGAACAGGAAAATCAGGAACACCGCCAAAACAGACGTGCATGTAACAAGAAAAAAAGCCGTCCGGCCGAGGTGAAGCGTAAGGAAACCCCTGATATCCTCGGTTGGCGTAAGCACCAGCGGCCGATGTGAATCGGCCGCCGGCACTAACGTATCTCTTAAAGTTCCCTGCTTTGCTTTAATCGCTAAACTCTCCAACAACAGGTAATTAGTAGTTCGTCACAGGAACAAATCCCTTCGCCAAAATAATTTCCTGGCCTTTTTCGGTCAGATAGAATGTGCAGAACTTGAAGACCGTTGAACCAAGTTTCGGATAGCCGTTCGTGAACATAAACAAGGGTCTCGCGACAGGGTAAGTGCCGTTTGAGATAGTCTGCTTTGTTGGCGCAATTCCGTCGATTTTCAACGCCTTGACGTCGGCATCAACGAAACCAATACCTACGTAGCTGATTGCACCGGCGGTGGTTTTGACTCTCGCTTGCGCCTGCGGATTCGAGTTGACGTATTCGACGTTACTGGCCAGCTTTTCCTTTTCCATAATCTTTTCGTTGAACGTCTCGTATGTTCCCGACGACGTATCCCTGCTTACAATCACTATTTCCGCATCAGGGCCGCCTATTTCTTTCCAGTTCTTGGTTTTGCCTGAGTAAATATCACGCACCTGGGCCGTAGTCAGTGCGGTTACCGTATTCGACGGATGCACTATGATACATACGCCGTCCATCGCTATGGCGTGTGCGACTGGCAATACGTTGTGGTCAACTGCCGCTTTGAACTCTTTATCCTTCATAAACCGGCTCAAAGTCGCTATGTCGCACCTGCTGTCAATTAGTGCGGCGGCCCCGTCGCCGGAGCCCGTCTTCTTGACGGTAATCTCAAGACCCGGGTTGGTCCTCATAAAATATTCCGCGAAAGCATCCGCAATCGGGCCGACGGTTGTTGAGCCGTCGATTTGCAGCGTCTCCGCCCGCACCAGACCTGTGGCTGCAAGTGCCAGCAAAACTAAACTACACACCAGTCTCTTCATTTCGTTTTTTCTCCTTTCAAGATTAAACTACGCGAACATTGTTAGGATTATGTTAATAATTAGTTAATCTTTCGTTAGAACAAATCATCTTTAAAATTTGAAAACCAAATCTGCCTGCAGCCGGCGATATTTATCGTTCGTGGTTCTGTTTTCATCGATTAAGTAGGTCAGGCAGGTCTGGAAATTCTTCGCTAATTGATAAACGAAGTTAAATTGGTGACCCTTGGCGTTTGTGCCGCCGCCGTCGAAATCAGAATAGTTGAACTGGCCTACTACTGCATCGGACTCAATGTCGCGATAATCATATCCGATTTGCCAGGAGCCGGGGTCTTTTGCCTTGTTGAATATGGTTCCGATGAGCCAGCCATTGTTCTTGCCGCTGGGTGCATCCGTGTTATGAGCAACATCACCAAACACTGCGACCGGGAAATCCGCGATTTTAGTACCGTATTCTGCGAATCCCTCAACGATGTCATAACCATATTTGTAAGTCCCGTTGACTGAGGTATTGCCGAAGAAACTGTTCTTGCTCCACGTCGAGCTGACATTAGGTTCTCCCTTGATATTCCCGTATGTGTAAAGGCTCATGCCGCCCAGCAGGTAACTCTTGTCCTCAAAAGTATTCTTCAGATAACTCTGTATCCCCCACAGCGATGTAGAAGCTCCAGCTGAGGTATCGACATTATCGGGATTTCCAACCCAGAATCCGCCGCCGTTGATATATGCCTTTAGAGAATCGTTAATCGGCAGTTCGTATTTGGCGGCAAGACCTTCCGGATTCAGGTCAACATCCCAAATTAACTCATTGGTGCCGACCCGATAGAAAGGATTAACCATTTTGCCGCCTATGAAGTCAAAACCCGTTATATCTTTGGGATGCCAGTCAAAGTATGCCTGGTCTAGCCAAATCGGTTTTTTGCTGAAGGCATCCCCCTCGGTTTGGTTAGTCGAAGTAGGGTCAGCGTTCGACCCGCTGCCAAGCCGGAAACCGACGTCAACCTCATCATTGATTTTGTCGTAAATTCCAATCCTGGCGCGAAGCCGATTTCGTTCTATGCTGTCGCTGTTGCTGATGCCCTTGCTGGTGCTCGACCATTTACCTTTGCTCTGTGAATCAATCCCCTCGTAGCGGTATCGCAAATCGCCGCTGATTTTCATGTTCTCCACCCATTTGATACTGTCCGGCAATGCTGCCTGCTTCTGCTCTACGGCCTTGTTGACCTCCTCGGCGACGACCTTTTTCTGCTGCGCTTCCATCTGGTCTAACCTGGCCTGCATATCAGCTATCTGCTTTTTCATATCGCTGATTTCATCGGCCCTGGCGCTGCAGGCGAAAACAAGGCCCAGCAGCAGACAACCACAAATCATCCTTAATTTATTCATTACTCATACCTCCACAAAAAACTTCTTTATTACTTGGACGCTGACCCGAGACCACCCCGGATGGCGTCGTACCCGTTTAGGTGAAATATTATTTGAGCTTCGCTAAGGGCCTGTTAAATTGATGTTAGAATTGCGTTAATTAATGGGGGTTGTTGGAATAAGTCGAGAAAATGTTTATCTAAATAGGCAGGTGAATAGTAAAGGTACTGCCCTGGCCGGGGGTGCTTTCGACGGAAACCGAGCCGCCGTGAAGATTTGTGATGTGTTTGACTATCGCAAGGCCAAGCCCTGTCCCGCCGAGTTTCCTCGTGCGGGCCTTGTCAACAACGTAAAATCGCTCGAATATGCGTGAAAGATGATTCTTTTCTATGCCGCAGCCCGAATCCTTCACTGCGATAATCACTTCTTTTTCCGCCCTGCGTGCGCTTATCTGAATCGTGCTTTCAGCGGGACTATATTTAATGGCGTTATCAACGAGATTCAAAACCGCCTGCTCAAGCAAAGTAGGATTTATCAATGCCTCCAAATCGTCATCGCAATCAATCTCGATTTTGATTTTTTTGTCGCCTGCTTTCGGGCCGGAAAGCTCAATCGCCGATTCCAGCACGGGTCTGATTTTCAAATGCTCTCTCGCAATCATCCTGGTCTGGCCGTTTTCTTCGAGGCGGGACAAGCTCAGTAAATCCTCGATAATCGCCATCAATCTGTCCGTATGACCCGCTATAATGTTGAGAAATCGCTTTGCCTGTTCGGGTTCGTTAATGGCGCCGTCTAAGAGTGTCTCAACAAATCCCTTGATGGAAGTAATCGGTGTCCTCAGTTCATGAGAAACGTTGGCCACAAAGTCGCGTCTGATGTTTTCCAGTCGCTGCATCCTCGTCGTATCGCTCAATACAATAACGGCCCCGCTTTTATTGCCCTGATGGTCAGTGAGGTATGTGCCTCTCGCCCGCAGTGAAACGGGCTGTTCTGCCGACAGAGTAGTAATATCCTCTTCGGTTGGCACAGAGGACATCAGGGTATATCGCATAAATCGCTGGATATCCACGTTCCTGATTGTCTCTTCAATACTATGCCCTGTGGCCGAGACGACATCTATCTCAAGAAGCATCGCCGCCTTTTTATTGATGCTCACGACTCGTCCGTCCGAATCCACAGCTATCACGCCTTCGGCCATACTGCTTAAAATCGCTTCAAGCTGATTCTTCTGGTTTGTTATTGTTTCGATTGTTCGCTTTAGACGGTCTGCGGTTTCGTTAAGCGCTCCGGCAAGCTCGGCTAATTCCTCAGAATCGGGAACAGGGACCCGGTGGTCTAACTGCCCCGCGGCAAACCGCTTTGCGGCATCTTTCATTTGTTCGATGGGCCGAGTTATCTTACGGGATACAACTAAAGTTACACCGGCCGCACAAACCGCCGCCCCTATGACTCCCCAGATGATTTTTGTGTAAATATCATTCAGCGCCTTGTCAACAGCGATAACCGAAAGCGACCCGCGAACTACAGCGATTGTTTGCTCCTGCTCTTTGAGAGACACGGCGATATACATCATATTTCTGCCAAGGGTGTCGCTGAATCGCACGCTTCTGCCTGTTCGCTCGTTCATCGCCTGTCTGAACTCAGGACGGTCCGCGTGATTTTCCATTTTGGCCGGCTGCTGGTCCGAATCGCCGACAACCAGGCCGTCAGGGAGTATCATCGTCAGCCGAATCCCGGCGGTTTGACCAAGCAATTTGCATAACTGGTCAACCTCCTCAAAATTCTTCTGCATCACAGCGGGCAAAATCTGCCGGCCTGCAAGCCGAGTCCTAGATTCGAGATTGTGCGCAATCTCATCGTAATAAAACCAGCGGAACGAGTAAGACGCATACCAGCTTAAAAGAACAAGAGCCAGAATGGTAATTATCAGGTAGGGAAGATAAAGCTGCCAAAGCAGCCGTCTTTTCGCCATCCATTAGTCCTTGAAACGATAGCCCACGCCTCTTACGGTCTCAATATATTTTCCGAACTGGCCGAGTTTGCGCCTTAAAGAAACAATCTGGACATCCACTGCCCGGTCGGTTACAACATAATTGCTCCCGCGAATCGCGTCAACTATATTGTATCTGCTCAACACTAATCCCGGCTTCCTCGCCAGCGTATAAAGAATCATAAATTCCGTAAAAGTCAGTTCTACCAGCTTGTTTTTGAGTTTCACCTCGTATCGGGCCGGGTCTATGGTCAAGTCGTGAATCTTGACGGGCGTATTTTCCTGCTTTGCCGCTGTTGCCCTATATAGAATCCGCCGCACCCTAGCGATAAGAACCTTGGGGCTAAACGGTTTTGTAACATAATCATCCGCGCCGACCTCCAGGCCGGAGACAACATCTGACTCCTCGCCTTTGGCAGTCAGCATTATTATAGGTATTGAGCTGGTTTTCGAATCGGCCTTAAGCTGCCTGCAAACCTCGATGCCGTCTATTCCCGGTAGCATACGGTCAAGCAAAATGGCGCTGGGGGGGTTGGCCTTCGCCTTTTTCAGCGCCTCTTCGCCGGTAATGGCCGTTTCAACTTTGAATCCTTCTTTGTTGAAGTTATACCGCACCAGTTCCAGCACATCTTCTTCGTCATCTACAGCAAGTATGCTTCCTCTGACCACGCATAGCCCTTTCCCTATGTTTTTTAATCAGTATCCGCTGTCTATGTTAGCAAATGATTAGTTTAATGTAAAAACTTTGTTAAACTTAAATTGTTAAGGTGCGACCGCTTACATCTTATCCCCATACTGTAAAAATATTCATCCCACCCATCAGGCTACCCTCCTATATGACTTCAAAAGCCCGCCAAAACACTCAGGATATAGGAATCATACTGTGGAACCATAGGAAAGCCGACCAATTTCAATAAAATCAATGGCTTATAAGGTCAGTTATTTCATAAACTTAGTATCGGATGAATTTTTTTATAGTACAGGGTAGAATTTTAATGACAAATTCTGTATTTTATTGGAAATTAGGCTCAGCAACGTAGCTGAGCAGATTTAAATGGGAAATCCCGGTTGAAACAAACTATTTTCATTTTCTTAGTGGTTGGCTTTTTAAACACCTCTTCGCAAACTGCGGAAAAAGTACCCCAACATCCGTTTCTCCTTTTTACACGTGCAGATATCGCCGCCTTAAAGGAATCAGTTGAAAAAAACAAAGAAACAGCCGATATGGCAAAAGAGTTTGTCTATAGAGCATCGAAAGAGCGAATCGAGAATTTGCCTAAATTTGAAGCCAACTGGTGGAAAAACCCGATAGGCAAGGAAGAATATTACACTGTTATCAACAAACAAACCATTCACATACCGCAAGAGTGGTCAACCACGGCTCGTGATTGTGCCTATGCAAGTATATTTGACCCCAACTTGGCCGCTAAAGCCAAAACTTGCTTGCTAACACTTTCAAAATATGAATTTGCGCCTATGCCATATGCTGAGGCGTTAAATTACGCCAGGTTTGGTGAAGAAGCCCTTGAAGCTTATGATTTTATATATGACCAGTTTAGCGACGCCGAACACAAGCAAATGGACGATTTTTTCAATCGGTTACTAAATGCCGTAAAAGAGGATGACGCTCGCTGGGCCAAAGATTACCCTGACATGCCGGTGAACAATCATTATGCTTGGCATAAGCTTACATTTTGCATGCACGGCTTGTTTTATGGCAAACCCGAGCTTGTGGAGTTCGCACTGCACGGTCCGAACGGCGTTGATTTAATGATGAAGCATGGATTTAGAGATGACGGCCTGTGGCTTGAAGCGTCTCTTGCATACGCATATACCCAGCTTAATGGAATGCTGCTGATGGCCGAAATGCTCAAAAACTGCAACTATCCCACAGGAATTTACAATGATACAGCCGATGGCAGAAACATAAAACAGGGATATGACGCTATCTTAAACACAATGTTTCCTGATGGCTATATACCCGAAATTGGCGATGTTTACGGCTGGCGGCCTGCGCCAGAAACATTAGGTTATGAGATTCTATATAAACGATTTGGCGACCCAAAGTATGCTTGGTTAATTCGCTCCGCCGGCAAACGCAGCTATGAGGCATTATTCCGAGGGTCACCTGATCTTCCCTTGAGCAGCAACCCTCCTCCGCAATACTCCCGTTTATGGCCTGAGCAAGGATATGCAGCACTGCGTTCTGTTGAAGGTGTTGATTACTGGTCCGGTCGCGGGTGGTCCTTATTTGCCACATATTCCAATGCGGCTATCCATCGCCATCTCGACAGACTCTCCATTATGCTTTTCGGCAATGGCCATTTGTGGCTTCCCGATTCAGAGGCCCATTCCGTCAACAATTGGGGCAGCGTAGGAGAGTTAAATCACCATACGCTTGCACATAATACTGTTCTCGTCAATGGTGAACAACAGCGAGATATCGACCGCCGGCTTGACCTTATAGAATACAATATTCTGCCCGGTGCTAAACGTCTTACAATCGGTGATTTATCCTCGCTGTTATATCCCGGCGTCCGTCAGATGAGAACTTGTATAATACGCGATCAATATGTCGTTGACTTTTTTCAGGTCCAATCTACACAGCCGCAGGAATTCGACTGGGTTACCCATATTGACGGTGAGCCAAATGCCTGCTCGGAAAACCAATGGCAATCTGTGCAGTTGCCTCAGGATTCCGGCTGGAAGTATTTAAGAAATGCCCAAACAGCGGCAGCATCGAGTTCTTCGATATGGGAATCATTTTCATACAAGCAATCATATTTTCGCATGGATATTGTGACAGACGGGCCGGCAGAATTTATAAAGTGCGATTTTCCTCTCGATAAGGAAAACAGCTCCAGGGGAACAAGACCCATGAGAATTATCCGCTGCAAGAAGAATTCTGCGTGGTTTGCAGCTATATATAGATGTGATGCAAGCGCCTATTTGCCCATAAAGTTGGATGTGTCACCGGGAGAACTTGATAGTTTGAAGCTGGTCGTAAAACTTGGTGACCAGCGTTTTGAGCATAGGATTCCTGTTCTGAAGTGAACATGGGGAAGGCATACTAAACTGCCCTCCTACACCCTCGCGTACTGTAAAAATATTCGTCCCATCCATCATGCCACCCTCCTGTGTGACTTCAAAAGCCTACCAAGACGCTCCCAATATAGGAATTATATCGAAGAACCGAAGGAAAATAGACCTATTTCAATAAAATAAGCTGCTTGTGAGATTAGCTTTACCAAAACTTAATATCGGATGAATTTTTTTATAGTACGGGTTTGAAGACGGAACATACTATTACCTGTGTATTTGACTGTAATTGCAACCACTTTTGTGCCGACAATATCTTTAGCAATGAGAGGATTAACTTATGAACCTTATAGAAATAGAAAAAGTAATGGTGAAACCCGGACATAATGCAAAACTGGCCGACTGGGACCCGGGTTGCACAGGCAAATATGATAACAAAGAACAGGCGATACCGGTAATGGATAAGTTAGCTGGCAGGATAGCGAAACTGCAATACCTGCTCTTCGCGGAAAATAAGCGGGCGATGTTGATAGTGCTTCAGGCGATGGACGCGGGCGGCAAAGATGGGACAATCCGAACGGTGATGGGGCCGATGAATCCGCAGGGATGCAAGGTTACGTCATTCAAAGTGCCTACGGAGGAAGAGCTGGCGCACGATTTCCTGTGGCGAGTGCATCGGTTTGTGCCCCGCAGGGGCGAGGTGCGAATATTCAACCGCTCGCACTATGAGGACGTGCTGATTGTCCGGGTGCACAATCTTGTGCCGAAAGATATATGGTCGAAGCGATTCGAACAGATAAATAATTTCGAAAAGCTGTTAGTTGAAAGCGATATCCACGTTATCAAGTTTTTCCTGCATATAAGCAAGGGCGAGCAGAAGAAGCGTTTCAAGGAACGCCTTGATGACCCGACAAAGAACTGGAAGGCCGAGCCCGGAGATTTCGAAGAGAGAAAATACTGGGAAGAATATACCAAGGCATATGAGGACGTGCTGACCAAATGCAGCACTGACTACGCCCCATGGTATGTTATACCCGCCAATCACAAGTGGTTCAGGAACGTGGCCATTTCGGAAATACTGGTTCATGAATTTGAGAAGTTAAAGATGAAATTTCCAGAACCACGCTATGATATTTCCAAGCTGAAGATAAAGTAGGGTTTTACAAGCCCAAAAGCTGACTGCACCGGCGAAGACCATTCCTAACACAATTATAACAGAGAAATAACGATTCGCTAATCAATAAATACGATAATAGAATCCGATATATAAAATATAAACAGACAGCCGATAATTCTGCCGATGTTAGATTAGACAAGATTGTCTCAGGGTAAAAGAATAGTTTCAGTGAGGGCAATGAGTTGAAAACAGCGGCAATACTTGAAAATGCGATGGAATTGTGCGGTGGAGATGATTTCGAACATCGGCACGCCAGGCAGGTGGCGAAGTTATCGCTTAAACTGTTCGATAAGCTCCAGCCGCTGCACCGGATGGGCAACAGCGAGCGAATCTGGCTTAGGGTTGCTTCTTTATTGCACGACGTTGGTAAAAGTGTCAGCGGCGAATTTCACCATAAGGCATCGCGGGATATCATAGCCCACGAGGCGAATTTGCCGTTCAGAAAGCGTATTCGCAAAATAATTGGGCTTATCGCTCGGTATCATAAGGGGGCATTGCCTAAGGATACGCATAAGTATTACAAGCAATTAAATGAAGACGACAAGCGATGTGTTAGGATGCTGGCAGGGATACTTCGGCTGGCGGATGGTTTAGACGCAGGGCATAAAGAATTGATTACGGATTTGGCTTGTGATGTTCAGAGAAAGCGTATTGTCCTTTATATCCTGGGCGAGGATGGCGTTGATTTTAACAAGGCCGTAAAGAAGGCGGATTTGTTCGAACAGGTGTTCGGATGCGAGGTTGAGGCAAGGACGGCTGCGGCGGGGAAAGTTCGCGACATAAATCTTGATTCCAGTCGCTCAAAAGTGTATGCTCACGCAGCATAGGGTGTACAAAGATAAGCGAGTTATCTTATGGGACGACTGGTAATACTTTCAGGGCCGTCTTGTGTCGGCAAAGGTCCACTTTACAGGGCACTCAAGGTATTTTATTCGCAATTAGCCGGCGAATTGAAAAAGGTCGTGCTTTACGACAGTCGCGCACCCAGACCCGGCGAGGTTGACGGCGTTGATTTCCACTTCCGAACACGCGAATATATCGAGCAACTGTGCAGCAAAGATAATTTTCTCGTTACTGATGTGCGGGGTGATTTGCAGGCGCTCGACCTGAAGTATTTGCGGGAGACAATTGCCATGGGTAATGCTTTTTTCGAGGGCAATCCCATTATTGGTATGGAGCTTATGGAATGGTCGCGGCGGGAAAAGATTGTCTGCCTGAGCGTATTTTTGTCGCCTTTATCAATAGTGGAGATTGAGGATATCAGAAGCAGGCGAGATATTAATTTTGAAATGATGCTGACAGATATGATGCGTCGAAAATTGCTGTGGCGAACAAAAAAGCAGAAGAGCATACTGTCACTTGTGGACCTTGAGAATATCGAGGTTCGCGCGGCGAGCGCCTATAAGGAGATGAAAGAGGCATGGCGTTATGATTTTGTTATACCAAACCACGACGGCGAGGACAGTGAAAACTGGGACGCGTTTGGTTATCCGGTAGGCGACGCAAGAGCCGCGTTATTGTGTTTTGCCGCGATTTTGAGCGGCGACAAGCCAGCTTATGCCCGAAAATGGCCGGAAGGGCTACTGTCTTAGAAATGGAGTCGATTTGGTGGCTGGTTCGAGCGAAATAACGGCGGTTGATACGAGTTATCAATTCCTGGCGTGCCAGTATATCAAGGCGCAGATACGTGAGTTGAGCCGGCATCTGCGAGGCGCCCGGCTTGCGCGGGATACCGAGTATGTTCACCAAGCGAGAGTTGCTTCTCGCCGGCTTCGGGCAGCGCTGGGGATGTTTGGTGGATGTTTTCCCGATGCTCGGATGAAAAAATGGCAAAAGCAGATTAAACAACTGACCAGCCGGCTTGGCGCAGCCAGAGACGCCGACGTGCAGATTGAGTTTCTCAAGGATTTCATATTGAAAATTCCCCCCGCAGGCAAAGGATTGAGACCCGGGCTGCGAAGGGTAATGCTGCGGGTAAAACAGAAACGCAACCGTATCCAGCCAAAAATCGTTAAGGTCTTAGACCGCATAAAAAAAGACGAGACCATATTAGATATGCGTGCGGAAGTGAAGCGTACCGAAAGACGGCTTTCCCGGCAAAATATTGATATCCGCAGCCCGTATGTTTTTGAAGAGGCCAGAAGGCATATCGAAGGGCGGCTCGAAGAATTGCTTTCCTGCCAGAATTGTCTCGAGAACGCCGACGACAAGGCAGGACATCACCAGATGAGAATAGCCGCCAAACGGCTGCGTTATACGCTGGAAATTTCTAATCTGCCTTTCGAAAGACGGCTAAGCGCCAATATCGAGATTATGAAAAGGTTGCAGTCGCTTCTTGGCAGGGTACACGATTGCGACGTGTGGCTCGAAGACCTCGCGAAGTTCACCGGCAAGGAGAAAAAACGCACTGTCAAATACTTCGGCAGCGAAAGGGCGTTTGGCCGGCTAAGACCTGGAATTGAATATCTTGTGGGACGTCGGCATGCCGACAGGGAATTGTTCTTCGAGAGGAGCAGGGCATTGTGGAAGGAAATTGCCGACGCAGGATTGCCGGATAATCTTCGCGAGATGATTCAAACCCCAAGCTCACGGTCGCAGCGTGCGTCAGGGACGAACAAGTAAACGGCTTTACGGAACCACAGCCGATGCGGGAAAAAGACATAAAAATTGCAGTTGTCAGCGGCGTGCAAGGCAATTTGCATGCGATGGAGGCGGTGCTGGCTCTTGCGAAAGAATGTAAATATGAGCGGGAGCATACACACCAGGTCGAGCGGCTTGCGTTGAAGATTTTCGACCAGCTTAACCAACTGCATAAACTTGGGCAAAGGGAGAGGTTCTTGCTACGTTGTGCCGCTATCCTTCACGATATCGGCTGGCTGGAAGGGCAAAAGGGGCATCATAAGACGGCTTTACGGATTATTATGGATAGTCCCGTTTTGCTGTTCGATTTTCCTCGCAGACGTATAATAGGTCTTATGGCGAGGTATCACCGCAAGGCGCTGCCAAAGGAACAGCATGCTTATTTCCACGACCTTGACGCAACAGACCGGGCTATTGTCCGTAAACTTGCGGGCATATTGCGGGTAGCCGACGGGCTGGACCGGACGCACCAAAGCAAGGTTAAAGATATAAACTGCCGGGAGAACGGAAAACAGGTTGAGATGATATGTAGTTCGGCCCAGCCGCTGTATGCCGAATTTGACGCGGCGAGAGATAAAGGTGTGCTTTTCGAAGATGTATTCGCCAGAAAACTGGTGTTTGAACGCGGGGCGTGTTGATATTGGTTATGAGCCTTTGCGGTTTTAACGGATTTAAACTTTAGTTTATGAGGGTTAAGATGAGCCCTGTGAAAAAGACAAATCAGCAGACCCCTGGTATCAGGACGCTTGGTGCGATAGATATCGGGTCGAATTCGATACGAATGGCAATTGCGCAGGCGATGCCTGATGGCGAGATAGAGGTTTTGGAACGCTTGCAACGAGGGGTGCGTTTGGGGCAGGACACATTTCGTGCCGGAAAAATCAAAGGGACAACGATGCGGGCGGCGGTGCTGATTCTTCGGGATTTCATGAACGTGCTGAAATTGTATAACGCTGACGTCGTAAAGGTGGTCGCGACCAGCGCAGTGCGTGAGGCAGGCAACTCTGACGCGTTTCTGGATCGTATCCTGATGGCGACCGGATTCGATGTGGATATTATCAACTCTTCCGATGAAAGCCGGCTGACGGTTGCCGCGGTCCGTCACGAGGTGGGCAAAAGGCAATTAGAGAAAAACAGCTCGGTGATTGTTGAGGTGGGCGGGGGCAGTACCGAGATTAATGTTCTTCGCAAAGGACAAATTGCCGCGTCGCGTAATCTTGCGATAGGGTCGATCCGTCTTCAGGAACTCCTTTCTACTAGCTCCAAGTCGGCTGACCAGGCATCGGATATGATACGCCAGCAGGTGGCAGGTGTCATATCGTTGATGAAAGGATTGCTGCGACTTGGGCAGGTCAGGGGCTTTTATGCTGTCGGAGGGGACGCCAGGTGGGCCGCCGAAAGGGTCGGCAGGAAAACAAAAATAGCCAACCTGCGTTCGGTTTCGAGAAGAGACCTCGATAAATTAGTCAGCAAGAGTAGGCATTATACCGCGGACAAATTAGCCAGGATTTACGGGTTGACTTTCAGCGAAGCGGAAACGCTGATTCCGGCGCTGCTTGTTTACCAAGTGCTTCTGAAATCAACCGGCGCAAGAGAAATCGTCGTATCGAATGTATCGATGCGCGACGGCTTACTTCTCGACCTTGCTCAGCAGGCGACCGGTTCTGTCGAGAAATCAGCATATGCGGATATTATTCGCTCGGCGACCTCGATGGCTGAAAAATACGGCGTCGATTTAAAACACGCGATGCACACGCGGCATACTTCGGTGCGCCTCTTCGATGAGCTTGCGGCTGAGCACACACTGGATAAACGGTATCGGCTGCTTCTTGAAGTAGCGGCGCTGCTCCACGAAATCGGCACCTTTGTGTCGGGCAGGGCGTATCATAAGCACAGCTTTTATCTTATCGCCAATTCTGAGATTTCAGGGCTGACGCAGGAGGAACTTCAGCTTGTCGCGCATGTCGCGCGATACCACAGGCGAAGCAGACCAAAGCCGGCACATATCGAATATATGGCGCTGCCGCGGGAAAGAAGAATGACAATCAATAAGCTTGCGGCATTGTTGCGGGTCGCCGACGCCCTCGATGCCAGCAGGACGCAGCACGTCCGGAATATCAATTGCAGGATAAATGATGAATACCTGCAAATCATCACGTCTACAACAGCGGATATCAGTTTGGAAGAGCGAATGCTGGCGATGCAGGGGGATTTGTTCGAGGATATTTACGGGTTGCAGGTTCGGCTGGAAAGAGAATAGGTGAACGTTATGGGCAGACAAAAGGATGTAAAATCACCCAAGCTGCTGATAAACCGCGAAGCGAGCTGGCTTGAGTTCAATAACCGTGTGCTGCAGGAAGGGCTTCGCGATGACCTTCCGCTGGCGGAACGGCTGAAATTCCTGGCAATAGTAAGCTCCAACCTCGACGAATATTTTATGATTCGCGTGGCAGGCCTGATGCAGCAGCGTATGGATGATCCAAGGACGCTTGATCCGAGCGGTATGACCGCCAAGGCCCAGCTTGATTTGATAAACAAATGCGTTCACAAAATGGTCACCGAACAGACCGCAGGCATCAGGGACGTCTTCAGCCAACTTGCCCGGAAAGGTTTTAATGTTTTGTCGCAGGCGGACTGGAACGATGAGCAGGCCGAATTTCTGCGACAGCATTTCAATAACGAGATACTGCCCGTTTTGACGCCTGTGGCAATCGAGGGGCTGAATCCTGCTCCTGTGCTGCCCGGATTACAGCTATTTGTGGCGTTCTCTGTAAGTATGGGCAGAGCGAGGACGAAAATTATCACGGTGCCCGTTCCCGGTATTTTCCAGAGGTTTGTAAATATACCGACGGAAGGCGACATATTCGTAACGCCCATCGAGGAGGTCATAGCCGCAAATGCACAGATGCTGTTCGGAGGCGGTAGAATCGTCTCGGCGGCGTATTTCCGAATCACACGGGACGCGGACGTGTCAATTCAGGAAGATGAAGCGGCGGATTTACTAAGCACGATAGCGCGTGCTGTGCGCGAGCGAAGAAGGCGTGCCGCTGTCCGGCTGGAAATATCATCCAGCACGGAACCGAGGATGAAACGATGGTTGACGAGGTTTTTCAATCTGAGCAGTCAGGATATTTATGAAGTGGATGGTTTGCTCAGCGTTTCAGGAATAATGCAGTTAGTTGATTTGCTGCCGTCAGAGGAGCTGAAGTCGCCAGACTGGCCTGCGCAGCCGGCGAGAGACCTCAATGGCAGCGAAGACCTTTGGGCGACAATACAGGAAAAAGATGTGCTGTTGTTTCACCCTTATGAAAGTTTCGAGCCGGTGATGAAGCTCGTGGATGAGGCGGCCAATGATCCTAACGTGCTGGCAATAAAGCAGACGTTATACCGGACAAGCGGTAAATCTCCTCTTGTCCAGTCGCTCGCCGCCGCCGCCGAAAACGGCAAAGAGGTTACTGTTCTTGTTGAGCTTAAGGCCAGGTTCGATGAGTCACGAAATGTCAACTGGGCCCTCGAGCTGGAAGATGCCGGCTGTCACGTTATCTACGGCATAGCCAGGTTAAAGACGCACGCCAAGGCAATGCTTATTGTGCGTCGTGAGCAGGGACGTATAAGACGATACGCGCATCTTTCAACCGGCAACTACAACGACCGCACGGCTAAATTGTATTCTGACATTGGCCTTATGACCTGTAACCCGGATATTACGGCGGACGTGGCGGTGTTTTTCAATTTGCTGACCGGCCAGTCGGAGACAGTCGGCTGGAAACAATTGACTATTGCGCCGACGAACCTGCGGCAAAAATTCCTCGACCTTATTGACCGCGAGATTCAGGCGTCAACACCCGGCGACAGGGGACTGATTATGGCAAAGCTCAATGCGCTGCAGGACCCGGTAATTTGTCGGGCGCTGTATCGCGCAAGCCAGGCAGGCGTGCGAGTGAAACTGAACATCCGTGGAATCTGTGTTCTGCGGCCAGGGATAAAAAAGGTTTCGGATAATATCGAGGTGCGGTCGATATTAGACAGGTATCTTGAACATTCGAGAATTTATTATTTCCGCAACGGCGGACACGAGGAAATCTACCTAAGCAGCGCCGACTGGATGCGAAGAAACCTCGACCGCCGGCTGGAGATTCTTTTCCCCGTTCTTGATGGCAGGGCCAAAGCACGCGTTATGGATATGCTTAAAACATTTTTCGACGACAATGTGCAGTCATGGCAGCTTCTCCCTGACGGCACTTACAAACGTATATCTCCTCACGGCAAGAAGATACGTGCTCAGGAGAAGTTCTACCAGGACGCCGTTAATGCCGCATCAGCGACTCGGCACATAAAACCTCGGTTCCGACCATTAAGCCGGCCCGACAAGCAATAGCATAAGGTACGAATATTCATATATTTATCAACGATTAGATTCATCATGACCTCATAAATCTTAAGCAGCCCTTTGATAACTTTTCAAAAGACTGCCGAGAAGTTCTTTTCGAATGATATTCCTACAAACAAAGCTCGAAACATTACTATCCCTTCGCGGTCTTACCGCCCTACCATAATTATCGGGAATTCTGTTATCAATTCCTTGATGAGGTCGTGAACCATTGAAATACTCAACATACAAATCAAGAACATATTGTAGTCTGTTCAAGCCAAATATCAGTAAATGATTAAGACATTCATTTTTTATACTCAAAATAAATCTTTCCGCGTGGGAGTTTGCATTTGGCGCCTGAAACTGTGTTCTGATGGCTTTTATACCAAAGGCCTTCAGCATGGAATCGAAATCAACAGAATAACACTTATCATGAAGAAAAAACGCACAGAATTAACATCGATAAAACAACCAACCATGACTTGTTATTCATTTTCTTCACCTTTAAATCGCCCAAACTATCGCTATCTTGAATTGCATCCTTATTACAGACAGCGATGTTTCTTTGCAAGGGTTTTCCTGCGGGATATGGCACGAATACAATTAATTTGGTTTTTCCCGTACCGTAACAGTATTCATCCCACCCTTTAGGCCGCCATCCTGTATGACTTCAAAAGCCCGCTAAGACGCCCCCGACATAGGAATCATATAGCAGAACCAAAGGAAAGTAGACTAATTTCAACAAGGAAAGCTGCTTACAAGGTCAGGTTTCCTTAAAACCTCGCATAGGATGAGTATTTTTACAGTACGGAGAGTAGTATATTATACTACCTACGGCTAATTCCTGTTCAAGCTCGTCTTCTGTCTTTAGGGATGGGGGCTTATGAAATTTCATAATATGATTCGCTAATTTTTCAAAATCTTCAGCTTCGAAGCCACAATCATAGCATCGCTAGAAATCCCCGAGAAAGACAGGTAATTGTCGCTGGTGTTTTATCAGCTCAAAAAAGATTTCAAACTCCCTTTCATTAAAAAAGCTCGGTAGGACTGTTCTCTCCGAAGGTAAAATGCCAAAATCCGAACGTTGTTTAGGTGATACTGCTCTGATTTCCATTTTTAAACTTCCTTGTTTAAATTGGCGACATAAACACACAAAGTACCCATGTCATCGTTAGCTTGTCGATTATGGAGTGTAGAAATGAAGCGTTAGTGTGATGTTAGATTCTGTTGTTTTTTGGATTAATTGTTCAGTGTCTTACAATACTTGAGGGAAGAATTATAGCGTAGAACCGAAGAAAAGCCGACTAATTTCAACGTAATAAGCTGCTTGTCAAGTCAGCTTTCCTAAATACTTAACGTCGGATGAATTGTTTTATAGTACGTTAAGACAAAAATGTCGACCCCAATAGGCTTCTTTAATGTCTAATTTTTGCTGAAGACGTACAGATTTTACATGGAATTACAGCATCTTCATTGTAAGAGTAGGCAGCACATAATCGATGATATCCATCCGCAATGATAACTCTTCCATTGACTGAATCTCTTATCAGAAGGAGTGGTGATAACTTTCGCCCCGATTGTATTTTCTGTTGATCTTTTACAACATGAGAATTGCTTACCCCGAGCAATGACAAACCGGACGCCCTGAAAATATCCTTAGCTTTGAACTCTGAAATTGTTGAGCGTTTCAATTTATTCACATAGGCAGTAGCTGTCTTTTCATCGTAGAGCAGAGAAAAGTACGACAGAGCTGCTGGATAGTCCTGTTCTTCTGGTTGGCTCAACCACTTGATTTCGACTTTCTTCGACATTTTTGGCTCACATATGTCTTTCTTGATTGGGAAGCTGTTGCAGCCTACCATGATTATACCAGTGCCGATGACACAAAACCATCTATTAGAATATTCAAATTTGATTATCAAAGAGAACCAATGTTATTTGATTAAAAACAGAGAAGGCATAAATATCGAAACTATGAAAAAGAACGAAAAAACGGGCTTACTTTGTCAAGTGCATAATTCCCAATAAAAATACTTTAAGACACGAGGCACCCCTTCGGAGTGTCAAACCCCTTATGCAGATCTGCGCATCTGCGTGGTTCTCATCCCCCAACCTAAAGCGGGTAAACCAGTGGAGGCGGGGGGATTCGAACCCCCGTCCCGAAATGCATCAAGACGAGCATACTACACACTTAGTCGTATTTATTTTTTATCGCCTCCGCGACAGGCAAACGACGGCCAATCGCTTCGGCTATTCCGGAATTTGTCTTAGCCCGTCGGCCCGAAAGCCCCGACGAGAGCAGCCCACTTTTTTACGCCCGAATCAGGCCCGCAGGCGCAACCTGAAAGGACGGGTCGCCTATTTAGGCGGCCATTTGCAACTGGTAGTTGCCAATTAAATTTAGTGCCGGATTGATTTACCAGGCCAACCGGCGTCCTGGGTATGCAGCTCGACTCTCCGACATCCGGTCGAAACCGTTCGCCCCCTTATCAACTTTTCAATTGCGCTATGCGCGATTCCCGCTTTCGATGTATTATACCATCAACCTCTCACCAAAACAATAAAAGGTTGTTGGGGGGATAGCGTCAAATATATGTGTAAGATTAATTTTGTGCTGGCGGAAGGGTTGGCAAAGGGACAGCCATTTATTCGCTAAAGCTTCTGACTTCGCTAAAAGCTACGCCGGACCCCTGCCATTTTGCTTTGCAAAACGAAACGCGGAGGTAGGCAAGTCGGCGGGAAAACCACGCCTGCGGCGGGGAAACTTATGGGGAAATAAAAAAGAGGGCTGTCGGCTCAAACGCATGGCCAATCAGCCCGGACAAGTCCTCGCTCGTCCTTATTAGTACATACGATGCCTGACGGAATTACGTGCTTGGAAAAACCAAATTAGATTTGTTTTTTCTTGCGGCAATCAGGAGGAAAACCAAAAAAAACAGAGCTGCCAGCATTCGCTGAAGAAGATGCGCGCCGACAGCTCGGACAAGTCGTTGCTCGTCCTCATTGATACATACGATGCCAGCCGGAATTACGTGCTAAAAAAAGAAGCAGTGGAGGATGAGCGGCAGGCTTCCATCCTTCGCCCGGAGGGGCTTCGGAGGATAGGTTGCTTTCGCTATGCGGGAAAAATTCAGGCGGAGAATTCGCGTTTACGGGTATTGAGCTGGGCCTTGAGCCGGGCGAGAATCGATGAGTGCATCTGCGAGACCCGCGACTCGGACAAATCGAGCGTAGCGCCTATTTCCTTCATCGTCATCTCTTCGTAATAATACAAAACGACAATCAGGCGTTCGGCTCGCGTCAGGCCCTTGGTGAGCAGGTCCTTGAGGTCGCGTTTCTGTGCCTCGATAGGGGGGTCTTCGCTTTTGCGGTCCTTGATAATATCGATTTCGCGTATGTCTTTTTCGCCCTCATCATCACCATACTGGCTGTTGAGCGATACTATTCCGATGGCGTCGGCGTCCTGCTGCAAACGCTCGAAATCCTCCATATTCATAGACATCTCTTCCGCCAGCTCTTCCTTGCGTGGTTTGCGGCCGAGATGTGCTTCGAGCGATTGTTTTGCCCGTGATAACTGATGTGCCCTTGCCCTGACTAATCTGGGCACCCAGTCCATACTGCGAAGCTCATCGAGAATTGAGCCGCGTATTCGGGGCGAGCAGTATGTCTCGAATTTTACGCCTCTGCCGGGGTCGAAAGCGTCTATGGCGTCCATCAAGCCGAATGTGCCGGCGCTGATGAGGTCGTCAAGCTCGACTTTGCCGGGCAGTTTGGTGTGCAGACGTTCCGCGGTATAGCGAACCAGGTAGCGATAATGCTCCATCAGGGTATTGCGGTATTTTTCTTCGTGGGATTTGTGGTAATGTTCCCAGACCTGGTCGATTTGAACTGCTGCGTTGGGTTTCATAACGTTCCTCCCTGAATTTTGTCCAAGATTAGCCATCTCGGTAAGCTATCCTTAATTATGATTTCACTTTCGAGTCCTATAAACCCGGCTTTTCAGCCGTCAAATTCACATTGATGTCGTCACAAAAGGTGCATACCCACATCTTTATCGTTATTTTCGCCCGTGACTTTAATTAAAGCATCGACCGGGGGAGTTTTCGTTGGCCTGTTTTTGCCTGAGCAGGTCCACGGCTATCCGCTGGTTGAGCGAATTTTCGAGCATTTTGTCTATTTGTATGCGGAGGTATTCGTCGCGGTTTTGCTCGAAAAGGGATTTGGCGTCTTCGTCGATGGCGGCGGTCGCTTCAAAGCTGCCGTTAGCGCCGAATTTGACGTTTTCGCCGTCCCGCATGATGAGCCGGCCTGAGCGTGCGTATTCGGCAATCGCCTGGGCCATCAACCTCGAAAACTCATCGACAGGCAAGTCCCTGGGCGCAAAACCCTCGCTGTGCATCGTGTTTATATTCTGAATCAGGATTTTTTGCCTGCTTTGCGTGAATTCGAGGATTTTCAGCAGAACTTCGGTGATGTTATCTGTAGTGATTGTGGGGAGGTTCATAGTCGGCCTCCCTGGCACGCTGCCCACAGGCCGCATCGCCTATTGGCTGCTTCCCTGCCTTCGAACGACGACCTTTTTCTCATCCCTGCACCTTTTATATTTCATCCCTGGTTTACCGCCGGCATCATGCCGAAGGTCTTTTAATTATTATCAACTGGCCGTCCGGTTACTTTCGGCCGAACCGAACTTTCTTCCATGCTCAGTATCTTGCGTATCTCAAAAAGCGACTTGGTCTTTTTCATTTCCATAATTTTAGACAGCCGCTCAAAAACCGATTCGTCGTAGAGCCGATGTCCGCCCTGTGTCCACTCGGCTTCGCGAATCAAGCCCATCGTCGTATAATTATGAAGCGTTTGGCGAGAGAAGGGGGTGTATCGAACGATGTCACCGATTCGATACAGCTTGGCGGGCACTTTAATCATCTCACTTGTTGTTTGTCTTGTTCGCATCATCAAGTTTTGTTCCTTCCGGTTTTGCGCCGGGGACAATTAAAATAACGTTTACGTTTTGTAAAATGTAAAATATAATTTTCTCGGCGTCAAGGTTTTTTTCGATTTTTTTGAAGTTTTTTTGGAATATTTTTGAATTCGCCTTCCGCCCGGTCTGGTGTCCGATAATACTTAGTTTTCAGTTACCTATTTGCTCGTGACGATACCCGTTTTCCAACTTATGTGCCCCCGCCAAGCTGCCGATATAGCAAACACTATTACCCAATAAGCATATAAATATTATGGGACGACACAGCATAAACTCGAATGAGCGAGCCGAAAGCGGCAACCAGGGCGTTTCGCTGCTTGAGCAGATAACGCCGTTGGCGAGGCAGATTAACTGCCTTGATATTGAGCGCATTGCCACAATATGCGTCCGGAAGATTCCCAGGCTTCTCGATGCCCGTCTTGCCTCGTTCTACCTGCTCGACGCCGCCGGCACTATGCTGCACCTGCAGAGCAGCAATCACCCGTATTTGATAAATAAAATCGTTTCGATAAACCAGAACCCGCCTCCGCTTATGGTTATGGCCACCAAGAGCAAAAAGCTGATCCACATCGAAGATATTGATTCCACCAGGGATATGACCGTCAGAAAGTCGCAAAGGCCATACTTCGGCAACTATGGGACGAAAAACTGCCTTATCGTCCCGCTTTTGTGCCAGGATAAAGTCGTCGGCGTGCTGAATCTGGCGGACAAAGGGGGCACACGGGGGTTCACCCCGGATGATATCGCCTTGGTTGAGCTTGTGGGCCAGCTGGTCGGGGCATCGGTCGGCAATATAGCGATGTTTGAGCGAATCCAGCACCAGGCACGGACAGACGGGCTTACCGAGTTAGTCAACCATAAGACGTTCTTCGAGCTCCTGGAGCGTGAACTGTGGCGTTCAAGGCGTTATGGCGAGCAGATTTCGCTGATTATGGTTGATGTCGATAACTTCAAGAAAATAAACGACAGCTTAGGCCACCGGGCGGGTGATTTTGTCATAAAGGAAATCAGCGGCCGGATATTGCAGTCGATTCGGCAAATCGATACCGCGGCAAGATACGGCGGTGATGAGTTTGCGATTATACTTCCAAACACCTCGCTGGCCGACGCGGCAGTCGTTGCGGAGCGTATGGTCAATATCGTCTCCGGCACGCCGGTTATCTGGCGAAAAGAGGAGATTCCCATTTCAATCAGTGTAGGACTTGGCCAGTATGATTCCGAGGATTCCCCGGATGATATAGCCAGCAGGAGCGACCAGGCGCTTTACGCCGCCAAACAGGCCGGCAAAAACACGTTTAAGATTTACCAGCCGCATAAGAAATAGACCTCAGATACCAGACCTTAGACCCAGGACACAAGACGTCAGACGCAAGATAAACTGGGTCTTCTGTTCAAATCCAAAGGAGCACCCATTATGGGAATAGTTTTTAATGAAGGCGGGTTGTGGAATCATAAGGGAAAGGGTATAATCTGTTCATAGTTGGTTGTTCATAGTTCATAGTTTGTTGTTGGCGGGAATGACAGGAGAATGATATGTCAGGACATTCGCATTGGTCAACTATAAAGCACAAGAAGGCGTCGGCGGACGCGAAACGCGGCAAGGCGTGGAGCAAGGTCGCTCGAATGATAATCATGGCGGCCAAGAAGGGCGGAGGGGACCCGAACGGCAACTTGACGCTGCGATACGCAATCGACAAGGCCAAAGCGGTGAACATGCCCAAGGACACGATAGATAAGGCGATAAAGAAGGCGACAGGCGAAGGCGGTGCGATTAATTTCGAGGAGATGGTTTACGAGGGCTATGGCCCGAAGGGTGTAGCGTTAATGATTGATGTCCTGACGGATAACCGAACACGCACAGTGGCGGAGATAAAGAAGATATTCGAACGTCACGGCGGGGCACTCGGGGCGACGGGATGTGTGGGGTGGATGTTCCACAAGAAGGGCCTGATAACGGTAAAGACGGAGGCGGTGAAAGAAGACGATTTGATGGAGATAGCGCTGGGGGCAGGCGCCGAGGATATGCGGAACATTGGGGGGCTTTACGAGATAACGTGTCTGCCCGCGGCTTTTGAGGGATTGAAGAAGGCGCTGGAGGCCAAATCGATACCGATGGAGGTGGCGGAAGTTTCGATGGTACCGGCCAACGAGATACCGATAACCGACGCGGAGACGGCGAGGAAGATTGTGGGGTTGATGGATGAGTTCGAAGACCATGAGGACGTTCAGAACGCATACGCCAACTTCAATATCCCGGACGATATAATGGCGAAGGTTTCGGGGTAATTTAGCCGGGGTATTGCGGGTGTTTTTGTTCGAGGTCTTTAATCCGCTGAGTTGCGGAGAAATACTTGTCCTCATTAAGCCGGTTGAGGACTTTTCTGCCCGGATACATCAGCTTGAACTGTTTGCGGAAACCATCTTCAATCTGCACGGCGGCTTTGTAATTTTTCAGGGCCAAATCGGTCTGACCAAGGTCGTCGGCAATTTGGGCAAGCTTGAAGTGCAATTCGGCATCGCCAGGGTATAGCTCGACAGCGATAGAGGCGCTATCAAGGGCTTTATTGAGCAGCTCTTCGTTTTGTTCGGGCTTAAAGCGTGCATAGAGGGAATAAAGTTCGGAGAGCGAATCAAAAATTTTGTGATCCCTGGGGTTCCTTTCTGCGGCAATGAACAACGCCTGCTCGGCTTTATTGTATAATTGCTCTTTTTGCACGTCGGAGCGGTAGAATTCCTGGATATAGAGGTTGCCATTCTTAGCTGGCGCATCGGAACTGAGCGGGTCGTCAATTGTAGCATTGTCGAGGAAATTGTGGGCGAGCTGGCCCTGGCCGAGAACCACGGGAAGGTATGCTTTTGCGACATTTGAAGTGCTTTTCACGACAGGGATAAGGACGTAGTTGAAATACGCGAAGCCGATAAGCATGGCGCTGATGACGGCGGCGGTTTTCAGCCAGATTGGGGATGGCGTTACGGATATTTGCTGGTTTTGTGGTTTGGCATTCAGCGCGACCAGACAGGCCAGCGAGGTGAAGAAGGCGGTGAGGATGCCCGGCTCGAAGACGGCGAAGTCGATGAGGTTGTGAATTATGAAGCCGAGAATGCCGCAGGATAGCGCGATTGACGTGATATGCGTATTTTGCAGATTGTATTCTTGTGGGGAGGTTTGCATGGTTTTTGCATACAGCGCGACGCTTACGGCAAAAGCGGCAGCGGGAGCGGCATAAAGGGAAAACAGGACGTATATTTTCTCATCAAAGGTCGGCGCATCGGCGTGAGGCAATATGAACGGGCGAAGAACGATTAGGACAAGTGCGGTAACGACGGCGCAGAACGCGGCGAGGTTTATAAAATTACGTGCCTGTGTGGTTTTCAGATTGATGTTGTCATCCAATGAGTTTCGCCAAAGCGGGACAAGAATAATGATTAAAAAACCGAGGAGAGCGAGCGGGCCGTATTGCGTGAGGATGCTCAGAACAAAGCAGTGGGGGTCGGAGACGGTTTCGGGGGCGGAAGGAGTTTTATATTGAGGATAATAGGATGAGAAGTTTCCGCCGCCGACGCCAATAATGTGGTTGTCGAGGAACATTTTGACGGAGGCGTCCCAGTATTGCCATCGGACGAGCATGGAGTTTCCGCCGGGAAGCCGGCCTGTCCTGAGGCCGTACTGAGCCGAGGCGTATGCCAGGGCGAGAACGCCGACGAGACAGGCGGCGAGGATTATGTTTTTGAATAGTTTCGGCCGTCTGCTGTGCCTAAGGAAAAAGAATATTATGACCGCGAAGATAAATGCGGTAATTGCGCCTTTGCTGTGGCTTAATGAAAGACCGAGAAGTATTAATGCGAGGAGCATAGCGGCCAGGGCGCGGTTGCCGGAAAGTTTCGGGAATGATTTGCGGTTTATCTCAGCCAGCAGGGCGATGGCGGCGAAGGATGTAAGAATGGCGAAGGAGCCGGCGGAGTTGCCCGTAGTGAAGAAGGAGCGAACGTCTTTGGAGTAAAGGCGGTGTTCGAGGAGGATGTGATTGAAAGAGTTTTTCTGGATGCCGAGCTGCTCAAGCATTGCGTCGGGGTCGTCCTGGTACTGGCGGATAAGGTCGTTGTTTTCGATTAAAAACTGGTTTGCGGACTGGATGAAAGCCACGATGCCGAGCGAGGCGAGGGTGATGAGGAGGATTTTGATTTTGGTGTGCGAGTCAAGCAGGCACGTGAGCATAATCGCCATAAGAATCGGTGCAAGAAGGGTTACGGCGGCGCTGATTGCGAAGCGTTTATTGGTGGCGTAAAGCGTGGCGATAATTATGCCGGCAATGAGGAATACCAGGCCGAGGATGGAAGAGGACATTTTGAAGGATGGGCGACCGCTGAAAAATTTGGCAATGCACCAGATGAGAAAGGCCAATATGAGCGTTCCGGAAACGCACAGGGAAAAGACGGTATCGTTAAGAACGGCCTGTATAGGGGATGACTGCGGGGTAGGGGCTTCGGAACTGGTGGCACGCAGAACGATTACGGCAATACAGAAGGGAAAGAGCAGTGTTTCGAGCAGAGCAGGGAATTTGTTTTTTGACTTATCAATTTTTATTTTCGTATCGGTCATTTTTAGCAGTCGATTCCAGAACAGCGATAATTAACAGGACCAGAATTGTCTGGGCGAATATAAGTATAGCACCGGCCCAATTGACCTGGTAGAGGAAAGTTGCTCCGATGCCGGTGGTTAGGGTGGCGAGATACAGGGTCAGGACGGTCTGGGTATCGGTGAAGCCGAGTTTTCGCAGGCGGTGAGAGAAATGCTGAGTGTCGCCGACAAATGGTGATTTACCCTGGCTGAGGCGTAAGGTCGTAACTGTGATGAAGTCATAAAGCGGGACAGCCATTGAGATGAGAGGGATAAGGACGGGATACCAGGCGCCTGAGGCGGCCTGATGATAATAAGTTGTTCTAAGGGAGATAACGGCGAGGAGAAAACCGAGGGGCAGTGAGCCGGCGTCGCCCATAAAAATTTTGGCGGGCGGGAAGTTGAAGACGAGAAATCCGAGAAGTGTGCCGATGAAAAGCAACGCCAGCGCGCCGATGAAGACCTGACCGCTGATTGCGGCGGCAGTGAAAAGAATCGCTGCGACGATTGTCGCGATACCCGCTGATGCACCATCCATATTATCGAGGAAATTGAATACGTTAATGATGAGGACAATCCAGACGGTGGAGAGCATTGAGGTGATGAGTTTGCTGTGGATGAAAAATTCGAGGCGGATATTGGCGGCAAAAGCGGCAGCGAAGGCGATGGCGAACTGAATTATGAGCTTGAAGTATGGGCCGAGGCGTTTTTTGTCGTCCCATAGGCCGAGGACAAACAGGGCGAGGACACAGAAAATGACGATTGTTAGCTGGTTTGTTCTGCCGATAAAGCCGGGGGCGTGAATGGCGGCGGATTTGTCGAGGGCGAGTCGGCCCGGCTCGACTAAGAATCTTACGATTAACATACCCGCGACGAGTAAGAGGAGAATTGTTGCCACAATTGATATGCCGCCTCCCAGGGCGATTGTAGAGCGGTGGTATCTGTCTTCGGTGGGGCGGGCGACGAAGCCGACGCGCGCGGCGATATTTTTGACAAGCCGGGTAAGACCGGCGGATACTGTGAATGACGCGACGAGCAGGATTATTCCAAGGTATGTTAGTGTCACGTTTTCAATTGCTCCAGTAAACGGGTTCGGACTTTTGATAAAAAATCCTGATAGCAGGACTGCCTGTAGTCAGGGAACGTATACTCAAAATGTCGCCAGTTGCCTTTTTCATACATAAGCGTAACTTCCGCGAACATTCTATTGCCGATGTAGATGCGATGCGAGAAATTTTTCGTTGAGGCGAGAATCAGTTTTGATGGCTCGATAAATCCCGGGTCGAGATTTACCGGCCGAGGCAGGGAAAGCTTTAGTGAATCGGCAAGTTGTTGTTCGAGAGAATTGGTATCGTGCTTTATTTGTGCGAGTTTGCCCGGGTCGATGAGATTTTCGAGCGAGACGAACTGGCGCAGGGCGTTCGGGCCGAGTTCATCTTTGTAATAATCGGTCTGGGTGAAGGGCCAGACGTCGCTTGTCAGGTCGATTACGCCAAAGGATTTGCTTATTGCCTTTACCGCCGCGGCAAGGGCGGTTTCGTCCGCGGCTAAGATGCCGATTATCAATTTAACGAGTTGAGGGTCTTTGAGTTCCCACATTTGCAGTTTTGAGTTTTAAGTGTTGAGTTTTTAGTTATTACCCATTTAGTTTTTGTTTAAGGGACTCAACGAGTTCTACGGTTTTGGCGATGGCGGTATCGACCGGGATGAGGGTTGGTTTCGGCTCGGTGCGGAGTTTGATTTCGACGTTGCCGGTTTGAAGGGCTTTTTTGCCGACGGTGATGCGGACGGGGATGCCAATCAAATCGGCGTCTTTGAATTTTACGCCCGCGCGTTCGTCACGGTCATCGAGCAAAACCTCGATACCCTTACTTTTCAGCTTGTTGTAAATTTTCTCGCCTGCCTGAACAACATCAGTATCGTCCTGGTTGACCGAAACGATAATAACTTCGAACGGTGCGATACTGATGGGGAAGATGATGCCGTTGTCGTCGTTGGCGGCTTCGATAGCGGATGCGACGATGCGGTTGATGCCTATGCCGTAACAGCCCATCAGGCAGGGGTTTTCCTTGCCGGAGTCGTCTAAGAAATTGCAGCCGATTTTGGAGGAATATTTAGTGCCAAGCTTGAAGACCTGACCGACTTCGATGCCGTGCTTGAAGAGCAGTTTTTTGCCGTTGTGGGTGTCGCCTTCGACGGCGATGTGAATATCGGCGACGACGACATTATTGCCTGATAGCGGGAAGTCCCTGCCGGGGACGATATTTTTAACGTGGTAATCGGTTTTGTTCGCGCCGGTAACGCCGATGGGCATAGCCGCGACGGCGTGGTCGATAATCAGTTTTGATACCTTGCCCGCAAGCCCCATTGGCCCCGCGAAGCCGACCTTTGCGCCGGTGATTTTTTCGATTGTTTCAGGGGTAGCCAGCTCGTTATGTTTTCCGCCGAGGGTTTGGGTGAGTTTTTCGGGATTGATTTCGTGGTCGCCGCGGACCAGCGCTACGATGACGTCTTTATCTGCTGAGAATATAAGGGTTTTAATCATATCCTGCGGTTTGGTTTTAAGGAATGAGCAGACGGCATCGATGGAGCCGACGTTCGGCGTGCGGATTTCTTCCGGTTTGGGCGGGTTGGCGATGGGTTTTTGTTTGGGCAGGGCATCGACTTCGGCTTTTTCGATATTGGCGGCGTAACTTCCGTCTTCGGTATAAACGATGACATCTTCGCCCGATGGGCAGGGGATGGTGAACTGATGAGAGCCGGAGCCGCCCATTTCGCCTGATTCGGCTTCGACTATGACGTAATCGAGGCCGCAGCGTTTGAAGATGCGCTTATAGGTCTCGTACATATTCCAGTATTCTTTATCGAGACATTCGGGGGTCGCGTGGAAGCTGTAGGCATCCTTCATAATAAATTCCCTGCTGCGCAAAACGCCGAAGCGGGGACGGAACTCGTCGCGGAATTTGAAGCTGATTTGGTACAGGTTAATCGGCAGCTGTTTATAGGATTTGATTTCGCCCGCGGCGACGCTCGTAACTACCTCTTCGGCTGTCGGGGCAAGCACGTTTTGCCTGCCGTGGCGGTCCTGAAAATGCGCCATAGTCGGGCCGTAATCGATGTCCCTGCCCGTCTGCTGCCAAAGCTCAATCGGCTGCACCGAGGGCATAAGGATTTCCTGTGCGCCGGTCCGGTTCATTTCGTCGCGGACGATGCCGATTACCTTGAGCAGACATCGCCAGCCGAGGGGCAGGTAGGTATATGTGCCGCTGGCGAGCTTACGCATCAACCCGGCACGGAGCATAAGTTTATGACTCGGAATCTCCGCGTCGGCGGGGGCTTCCTTGACCGTCGGTAAAAACAATTTGCTGTATCGCATAATTATTTAGACCCAGGACAAAAGGCCAAAGACATAAGACCTGATCCGCCTCCCGTTAGGGATGGCCAAGCCAAAACGGTGCGCGGCGGACAGATACCAAACAATCGATTGCGGTTTATAATGCAAAAAACTCATTATTGCAAGGGTAAAACGCGTGGCGGGCTTGTTTTTGGCGGACAGGATTCGAGTTCGTCCGATAATTTTCAGTATCAATACTGGAATTTACTGTTGTTTTTGGGCCGGGGATGTGGTATATATAGAGAGGGTGTTAGTTCATCGTGCCGCCGAGGAGCCGGTGTAAACAGGCGGCCGGAATGCTCGAAGGGACGAGCCCTTCGATAAACGGGGTAATATTAGGAGAATGGCATTATTATGAAGAATCGCACTGATTCCAGGAAGAATTTCAAGGGTTTTACATTGGTCGAACTGTTGGTGGTTATAGCGATTATCGCGCTATTGATGGCCGTTTTGCTTCCGGCCTTGGCCAAGGCGAGAACGCAGGCAAAGCGTATCGTATGCTTGGGCAACCTGAGGCAGCTTGTTACGGCGTGGATGGCATACGCGGAAAACAACGACGGCAAAATCGTTAACGGCGGACAGGCCCTTAGTGGTACTGGTGCTAAATATTCATTGGTGACGGAGCCATTCTGGTGCACAGGTTTTCCAACGACGGCTATAAACGGTTTTGACTGGAACACTAACGCACAAAACACTTCGATTGGGGTTGTATTAACGTATGAACAGAGGGTAGCGAAAATGCAAGAGGGTGCGCTTTATAGGTATTGCTCAAACATAAAAAGTTACCGCTGTGCGGAGGCGGATAAAACTGCGCACAGGACATACGTTATGCCCGTATCTATGAATGCATATTGTGACCAGTGCGGTTACCCTGCCGGGACTCCTGTAATAAAGAGGTTAGGGGATATTACAAGGTCAAAAGAAAGGATTGTATTTCAAGAAGAGAAGGCAATAAGTCCCGATGCCTTCCAATTTTCATATAGTACTACTGGTGACCCGTATTGGAACAGTGATTTACCCAACATTATGCACGGCAGCGGGGCCAATTTCGGGTTTGCTGACGGCCACGCCGAGTATTTTCAATGGAAATGTCCATCGACACTGGCAATATGCCAAATTGTTGCCAGTGGCGGTAGTGTGTCGGGTAATGATTTAACAAACACATACAAGCCCCAGGCTGACAAAGAAAAGTGCGGCGGAGGAAATACTTATAATGGTGATGCTAAGTGGGTAGAAAACGGGGTGTGGGGTGTGGTGATACCGTAATACAACCGGCAGGAAAGTCGGCTTTTGAACCATAAGTTACAGGGCATGTATCGTGAAGATATATGCCCTTGTTTTTTTGGTTGATTATGGCGGGAGGGAAACGTATAATAACACCAACTGTGGAAGCCGCAGGAAACGACAAAGACCCTTCTTCGCTGGTGTTAATCCCGTGAGGGACGCCTTAGGGCGGAAGGGCAGGCAGAGAACAGATAACAGGAGACGGATGCCAGAGGACAGAAATTAGAGAGGAAAAAATGAAAAACTTAACGAAGAGCAAAAGCAGGGGATTCACATTAGTCGAACTTTTGGTGGTTATCGCGATTATCGCACTATTGATGGCCGTTTTACTTCCGGCCCTGACCAAGGCGAGGAAAACGGCAAAAAGGGTTATTTGTTTGGGCAATTTGAGGCAAATGGTTATGGCGTGGATGTTATACGCTGAAAACAACGACGGCAAGCTTGTTAACGGCGGACAACCCTGGGCGGATGTTCCTCCGCTAATAACGGAGCCGTACTGGTGTACGGCTTTGCCCCCCGTGCCTTTAACCGATGAGACCGGCACATATAGCACAACAACAAGATTGGACTGGGACACCAGTCTTTGGCCGTATGAAGAGAGGATATGTTTGATGAAGCAGGGTGCGCTTTATACATATATTAAGAACGTAAAAATGTATCGTTGTTCGGAGGCACCCAAGACAACACACCGGACATTTGTGATGCCTTGTTCTATGAATGCGGCATGGGCAACCGGCGATCAAACTTGTTATCCTTCAGCTAAAGTAGCAAAAAGAATGGGACAGATAACAAAATCGAAAGAAAGGGCTGTTTTTTTTGAGGAGAGGGTAATAAGTCGTGATGCTTTCATGTTCCCGATACTGCCTAACTGCGCACTTTGCGATGTAATAGATTATCTGCATGGCAACGGCGCAAATTTCGCTTTTGCAGATGGACATGCTGAATACCATCAATGGCAATGTCCATTAACGCTTTCCTGGGCAGATGGTGTTATAACTGCAACAGCAGTAGCTGCGGATAATTGTTTTCAAACGAAGGACCGTTTATGGATTCAGAATGCTTGTTGGGGCCAGTAAGATAAACTTAGAAAAGTTTTGGCTCAAAGGGCATGTATCTTCATGATATATGCCCTGTTTTTTGAATTACAGATGAGGAAAATATTAAAGAAAGACAAAGGGCCTGTCCTCCGCGGCTTTAGCGAAGGAGGGTTCACGCTGGTCGAACTTCTGGTTGTTATCGCGATTATCGCTTTATTGATGGCTGTTTTGCTGCCTGCCCTGACCAAGGCCAGGAGAATGACAAAGCGAGTCGTTTGTATGAGCAATATGAGGCAGCTTATCGCGGCGTGGATGGCATACGCCGAGAACAATGACGGCAAACTCGTAAACGGCGGGCAAAGCCCGGCCCCGATTACTGATGCTGATGCTGCGAGGATGGAGCCGTACTGGTGCACATCTTTTCACAATCCGCCTGACGACGGCGGTTATGACTGGAACATTGGCGTTATAGACGGCGTAAATTATTTTTCATATAACATGACAACTTATACGTCATTGACCTATGAACAGAGGATAGCGAAGCTGATGAAAGGCGCTCTTTACCGATATGCCCCTAACCCAAAGCTTTACCGATGCCCGGAGGCCATAAAAATTGTTCACCGGACGTATGTTATGCCCCCCTCTATGAATGCACACGACTCATCGCTTACAGGGTCTTCAGCCGTACAAGAAGGAATAGTTTTTAAGAGAACAGGCGAGATTAAAAAGTCCTTCCAGAAGATAGTGTTTATAGAAGAAAAAATCATGACCCCTGATGCTATGCAGATTCGTGCTGACCAGCCGTGGTGGGAAGATTTTCCCGACTGGCCCGGTTTGATGCATGAGAATGGGACTACAATTGGGTTTGCCGACGGTCACAGTGAATACTGGAGATGGCAATGTCAGGAGACAATTACTTTAGCCGCACTGATAGGGGTACCGTCAAATGTCACAACTTATAGTCATCCGTCCTGTAAGAAAGATATCACCAGGGTGCAGGTGGGTGTGTGGGGCGACTCGCTTCAATATGTTCCGGCTGCAAGTGATATGCCGTCATTTTAGGGGCGGGTGTTGAGCACAGCAGTTGGGTAATTATTTGAGATTACAAACAAAGGGCACATATCGTGAAGATATATGCCCCATTTTT
Source organism: Sedimentisphaerales bacterium (assembly GCA_050012515.1). Classification (GTDB taxonomy): domain Bacteria; phylum Planctomycetota; class Phycisphaerae; order Sedimentisphaerales; family Anaerobacaceae; genus Fen-1362. The sequence continues at coordinate 122,491 of JBEKHA010000005.1, forward strand.
TTGGTTGATTATCAATAGGGCAGGGTTGATAATCGTGCCGTTGAATTTACCGCAATTTGCGTTAGGAGCAATTAATGGCACACAGATATATCAGCGAAATAGCGCCGGGCGAGGTGATTGACGATATCTACCTTGTGAAAGAGCCGATTCTGCGCAGCACGTCGCGCGGCGATTTGTATATAGCGATGTTCCTTGCAGACAAGACGGGTCAATTGAACGGCCGGGTCTGGCAGGCGAGCGAGGCGATGTACGGGGAATTGCCCAAGCCGGGGTTCGTGCGGATAAAGGGAAGAAGCGAGATATATCAGAACAGTTTGCAGATTGTGGTGAATAATATCAGCGTTATCGATTCGAGCAAGGTTAATATCGAGGAGTTTCTCGCCCGCACGGATAAAGACATTGATAAGATGTGGGCGGAGGTAAAGCGATTTGTCGGCGGGGTAAAAAATAAGCAGTTGAAGGCGATTGTGGATGAATTCATAGCGGATGAAAAGCTGATGAAACAGTTTTGCAGTTGTCCGGGCGGGATGTCGATGCATCACGATTGTATCGGCGGGCTGCTGGAGCATACGTGGAATATGCTGCGGGTTGCTTCGGCGATACTGCCTTTGTATCCGGATGTGCAGGCGGATTTGGTGCTGGCGGGGATATTTATTCACGATATGGGCAAGACAGAGGAGCTTACATACGATACGGCGTTTTCATATACGGATTCAGGTCAGCTCATCGGGCACATAACTAAAACGATTATTATGCTGCACAAAAAGGTGGACGCATTAGCCGCCAAGGGTGTACAGATTGATGGTGCGGTATTGGATATGCTGGGGCACATCATTTTGTCGCATCACGGGGAATATGAATTCGGCTCGCCCAAGCTGCCCGCGACGGCGGAGGCGTTTATGGTTTGTTATATCGATGACCTCGACGCGAAAATGAACCAGGTAACGAAGTTGATTGATGATGAGCCGGGCGATTCCAACTGGACGGGCTGGCAAAAGCCGCTGGAAACAAAGCTTTATCGCAAGAGGATTGAGTAGCACTATCTGGTTGCAGGGGGGTATAATCGGCGGATATGGCGAATCAGCAGGTACAAATCTATACCGTCAGCCAGTTGACGACGCTGATAAAGACGACGCTGGAAAATAATCTCCCCGGGCGATTGACGGTGCGGGGTGAGATTAGCGACTGGAAATTACATTCGAGCGGGCACTGCTATTTTTCGCTCAAGGATGAGGGGTCGGTATTGCCTTGCGTGATGTGGGGGAGCAATTTCAAGAAGGTTAAGTTCAAGCCGGAGAGCGGGCTTGCGGTTTTCGCGACGGGTAACGTCGATGTTTACGAGCCGCAGGGGAAATACCAGTTTTACGTCGAGAGAATGGAACCGGCGGGGGTAGGTGCGCTGCAACTGGCATTTGAGCAATTGGTCAAACGGTTATCGGCGCAGGGATTGTTCGATGAGGCACATAAAAAGCCGCTGCCGAAGTATCCAAGGCGGATAGGGGTATTGACGAGCGAATCGGGGGCGGCGTTTGATGATATAAAGAAAAGTATTTTTGACCGCTGGCCCTGCGTGTTGTGTTTTTACCCGGTGCCTGTGCAGGGCGAGGGGGCTGCCGAGAAAATCGCCTCAGCGATAAAGGACGTCAATCGCCGAAACGATAAGCTCAAGCTCGATATTTTGATTGTGGGCAGGGGAGGCGGGTCGCCTGAGGATTTGTGGGCGTTTAATGAGGAGGTTTTGGCGCGGGCGATTTACGATTCGAAGATACCAATAATCAGCGCTGTAGGCCACGAGATTGATACGACGATTGCGGATTTGGTAGCGGATGCGCGGGCATCGACGCCTACGAAGGCGGGGGTGGTTGCGGTGCCGGATGCGAAAGATGTCCTGGAGAAATTGTTGGTTGTGGGAAAACGACTGGCGGACGATATCGGCTCACGACTGGAGCTTGCGGGGCTGAGGTTGCAGACGATATGCGCAAGCGCAGCGTTTCGCAACCCGATTTTGCAGGTGCGGAACCGTCAGCAGCAGCTGGATAAGATGGGGGATGACCTTGAGGAATTAATGGGGGATATGGTAACGGCGGCGAGAGAGCGGCTGAATGGATATTATGAGCAGGTAGTCCGGCTTGAGCCGAGACGATTATTGGGCAGGAAAACGGTCGAGGTTAATGAACTGCGAAGCAGGGTAAACGCGGCTGTATCGGCATTATTGGGCAGGGCACGGATGCAGCTTACCGCTCAGGAAAATCGGCTTGAGGGCCTGAACCCGAGAGCGGTATTGAAACGCGGATACTCGATAACGATGCTCAAACAGACCGGCGCGGTATTGAAAAACGCCGCACAGGTGCAGATTAGGGATACGCTGGTAACGGAACTGGCGGAAAATTTGATTGAAAGCAAGGTAACAAAAAAGTAAAAAGAAACCACAGATTAACACAGATTGTTGGGTAGAATAATGGCGAAAGAAGAAGTAAAAAATGACGTTAGCAAGCTGACGTTCGAGCAGGCGGTAAAGGAGCTGACGGGGATAGTCGGCAAAATCGAGCAGGGCGATATTACGCTTGGCGACAGTTTGCAGCAGTATGAAAAGGGAATGGCCCTGATTAAGCAATGCAGGAAGATTCTGCAGGACGCGGAAAAACGCATCGAGAAGATTGCATCAGAACAGGATGGCGGTAAACAGCAATGATTTCGCGAGCGTGGCGGAACTGGCATACGCGCAAGGCTTAGGACCTTGTGGGTGAAAGCCCGTGGAGGTTCGACTCCTCTCGCTCGCAATGAAAGAATCGTTAGACGGTTGCGGTTACGCGGCTCGTATCGTCGTGCGCGATGCGTCGTGCGAAAAAATACGCAATACGCACGACGCAATACGAAACGAGCAGCGCAACCAATAGACGGAGTACGCAACCTGCTGTTTACGAGTGTTTGATTTAATGATATCGCTATTGACACGGGAGGTCAAATATGGCGGACGATTATTTTGGATTAAGGTCGAGGGGGACAAACGTCAGGACGGAGACAATAGCGGGCGCTACGACGTTTCTGACGATGGCCTATATCATTATTGTGAACCCCTCGATATTGGGCAAAACGGGGATGGATAAGGGCGCACTGATGGCGGTAACATGCATCGTTACGGCTCTTTCGACGATTATCGCAGGCGTATTCGGAAAAGCGCCGATTGCGATGGCGCCAGGGATGGGGCTGAATGCCTTTTTTACATATACGCTTGTGCTCGGCAAAGGGATAAGCTGGGAGACGGCGCTGGGGGCGGTGTTTGTTTCGGGTGCATTATTTTTACTGCTGACATTGATTGGGCTTCGCAAAAAGCTCGTTGAGGCGATACCGCCGGGGATAATCTCGGCGATATCCGTCGGCATCGGGCTTTTCATTACGTTCATCGGATTAGTCAATCTTCACATAATAGTTAAAAACGATTCGACGCTTGTCTCAGCGGGGCCTTTGGGAGCGACGACGCTGATAGGGCTGGCGGGATTGTTATTTATGCTGTTTTTTGAAATGAGAGGGATAAAAGGTTCGCTGCTTATCGGCATTGTGTTTTCGACGCTGCTGGCGATTGCGTTCGGATACGTTGACAGGCCGATGCGGTGGGTGTCTTTTGACGTGGATATAAGGCCGATTGCTCTTCATCTGGATATTTTCGGCGCTTTGAAATGGGGCATTTTAGGCAGCGTGTTCAGCTTGATGTTTATGAGTATGTTCGACGGCATAGGGACATTGGTCGCGTGCTGTCATCACGCGAAAATGGTCAATAGTCACGGCAAAATAAAAGGACTGGACCGCTTACTGGCGATTGACGCCTTGGCTGGTATGACGGGGGCGTTGTTCGGCACATCGACAACTACCGCGTATGTCGAATCGGCTGCGGGTATTGAGCAGGGCGGCCGAACAGGATTAACGTCGGTAGTTACGGGGGCGTTATTTTTACTTGCGATTATTTTTGCGCCGCTGGTGGGCGTGGTGCCTGAATACGCGACGGCCCCGGCTTTGATTATGGTGGGTCTATTTATGATGAAGGAAGTGCGGGCGATAAACTTCGCGGATATCGAGGAGGCATTCCCGGCCTTCATTATTATCGTGATGATTGCGCTTAGCTACAGTATCAGCACGGGCCTTGCTTTCGGCTTCATTTCCTTTGTGCTTATCAAGTCCGCCGCGGGAAAGGTGCGAGAGGTTAAGCCGACGATGTGGATTATCGCCATTCTGTCGCTTGCGTTTCTGGCTGGCGATAAATTAGGCGATTTAATTAAATGTATTAAATGAGCGAGTTTTTGCCACGAAATTACGAAAACACGAAAAAAAGTTAAAAGTAAAAAACAGTGAAATCTGTGTAATCTGTGGTTTGTCTTAGTGGCGAAAGGAGAATGTTATGGATAAGTTGTATGATTCGGAAACGGGTTGCTGTCCTCGGTTTAATCCTGAGCCGTGGGACAAAAAAGAGGTAACGTTCAAGGACAAACTGTTTATTAAGGACCACGTTACCTGTTTTCTGCACATCCCGCTGAATTTCGGCAGGGTTATGGTGCGGAATATGGAAAGGATTGCCAAAGCAGGAGCATTAGCGCCTGGGCCGATGGTGCTGAACGATGAAAAATCGCTTTGGGGTGCGGATATTTATATCGCTGTGGCCAAAGACGTGCCGGGTGCGGAAATGGTAAAAATTTCGTGGACATTTTTATCACAGGTTTTTGAAGGGCCATATAAAAATATCCGCCAGTGGGTAAAACAGATGACCGATTATGTCCGCCAAAAGGGCAAGGAGTTGAGGAAGCTTTACTTTTTCTACACGACCTGCCCAAAGTGCGCAAAATACTATGGCAAAAATTATGTAGTTCTCTTGGCACAGATATAAGAATGGAATTTTTTCAGCCCTATGCCGGGAATTTAGCGAGGACGGAGGCGGAGTGGAGGCCCAGGAGCATCAGGTAGTCGAGGTCGCCGAGGTTGTAATGGTCGTCGCGGAATGTGTTATTGGCGTAAATGACGCCGAAGCAGCCGGCGGTTGAAAGCAGGGGGACGATAAGGACTGAGCGGATCTGGATTTCCTTCTGGATGTTTAGGTCACGAGTGAAGATAAAGAGCATACACTGTTTTTTGTTGAGGGCCTCTGCGATTTTGTCGCCGTATTCGAGTTCCGACTGCTCGATAGCCATACCGCTTCTGTTTCTGCCCGCGTGAGCAGTCATAGGGCCGTCGGGTTTGGGACGCATAGCGCCCCAGACGTGATAGGTCTTGAATTGCTTTGAGACCATATCGAGCAAAACAAGAAGCGCCTTGTCAATGTGGTCAATTTTTTTCAGTTCCTCTATTGCCTGCAGGAAATCAGTGGCGCGTTCGGCCTGGAACCTTACGGCGGGGGCTTTTTCGGCGCCGAGTTTTCGGATAATTATTTGCGGGCCGGAAGACAAACTGACAGGCGGCTCTTCAAGCTCGACTGTTTCGCCGGGGTCGGCGGAAACGGAGGCCGTTTCAAAGTTGACCTCGATACTGAAATCGGATATGCGGATGACGTCGCCCGCCTTGATGTCGGATTTGCGAATTTCGGCGTTATTTAAGTAGGTCTTGTTTGCGCTGTCGAGGTCTTCGACGACCCACTGGCCGTCCTTGGTGTTGTAAATTACTGCGTGCTGGCGCGAAACGACCTTGTCGGGCAGGAGTATCTGGCTGTTGGTGTGTCTGCCGATGTAGATTGGCCCCTTGTCGAAGTGAAATTCGTTAATGGTGCGCTCACCTTGTTTTACTACGAGGCGCATTAAATGTCCTCTCCAAAATAGCCGTTCATATCAATATCCTTATATATTAGAGTACTTGCCGAGATTTGTCAAGCGAAAGGGGCGGCAATTTGGGTAATTTACGACTGAAGGGTGTTTTTTAGAACTTAAAGCCGTCTTTGAGGGCGGTTTTAAGTTCGAAGACGTTGTTGAAGTCGTCGATTGTGTCGGTTGGCTGTGCTTTCATCCAGTTGTGCCTGATGAGGAGATAGACGATTTCGCCAAGGTCGCGGGTGGTTTTGACCCGCCATGAATCGAGGACGAGCGGGGCGAGCATACCCCATTTTTCGAGTGCGAGCTGGCGGAGGCCTTCGCAGAGGGTTTGGCCTGTGATATGTCCGGGCTGGCCTGCGGCGAGCTTTCGGATGGTGTAGCCGAGACCCTCGTAAACGAAACGCACGGCCTTTGGGTCGTATCGGGTGTCTGATTCCGAGATTTCCTCAAGCGATTTTTTTTCGGTCATAACTTGTCAGCTTACTTTTGCGCCCGGTTTTGCGCCCGCATCGGCGGTGAGCATAAAGATTTCTTTTCCGCCTGAGCCTGAGGCGAGAATCATACCTTCGGACAGGCCGAATCGCATCTGGCGAGGTTTGAGGTTCGCGAAAACTATGACTATTTTGCCGATGAGATTTTCGCTGCTGTACGCCTGTGCGATGCCGGCGAGGACGTTTTTCTGGATGCCGCCGATGTCTAATTGAAGCCGCAGGAGTTTGTCGGCCCCTTCGACACGTTCGGCCTTTACGACCTGTGCGATACGCAGGTCGATTTTGGCGAAGTCCTCGATTGTGCATTCCGGCTTAATCGGCTCAGCGGTTATCGCCGGCGTCGGTTCGGGTACAATAGGTTTATCTCCCGTGTCTTTACTTTCTTCAATCATAGCGTCAACCTTTTCTTTATCCACGCGTTCGAAAAGACGTTCAAAATCATTGATATTATGTTCCTGGAGCGTTGTGTTTATGTCCGCAAATGTGAGTTTGCCGATGTTCAGCAGTCGTTCGACTTTTTCGGCGAAGGCGGGCAGAACCGGCTTGAGGTAAATCGTCAGGATACGGACTGCGTTGAGAGTTGCGGTCAGGGTTGTGCGTGCCTTTTCCGGGTCTGTTTTTATTGTGGACCAGGGCTGGTTCTGCTCGACGTAGCGGTTGGCCAGGTCGGCAAGAGCGGTGGCGGTCCGGATTACGGCTGCGTAATTTAGATTTTCATAGTTTTGCGTAATCTCACTGCCCGCTGCGGCGATTGTTTCGATGAGCTTTTTGCCTTCGTCGTCGAGTTTGCCCAGCCGGCTGTTGAGCTTGCTTTTGAGCATCGGTGCGGCTCGCGAGGCGAGGTTGGTGAATTTGCCCACGAGGTCGGAGTTGATTTTATTTATGAAGTCCTCAAAGCTGAGGTCGAGGTCGTCTATACCCGCGGAAAGTTTGCCCGCGTAGTAGTAGCGGAGGTATTCGGGGTCAAGATGATTGAGGTATGTCGCGGCCTTTATGAAGGTGCCGCGCGACTTGCTCATTTTCTGGCCGTTGACGGTGAGGAATCCGTGGACGAAGAGTTTGTTCGCGGTTTTGAAACCCGCCCCGACGAGCATCGCGGGCCAGAACAGGGCGTGGAAATACATAATGTCTTTGCCGATGAAGTGGTAAAGCTCATAATCGGGGCCGTTCCATACGGCGTTGAAATTAAGGCCGTTTTTGTCGCAGTAATTTTTGGCCGACGCCATATAGCCGATTGGTGCGTCGAGCCAGACGTAAAAGTATTTGTCTTCTTCGCCGGGTATTTTGAAGCCGAAGTATGGGCCGTCGCGAGAGATATCCCAGTCCTTCAGGCCGGCGTTGAACCATTCGTCAAGCTTGTTGGAGACGGATTCCTGGATATAGCCCTTCGCGAATATGTCCCGCAGCTGCTTTTCGTAGTCAGTCAGCTTGAAGAAATAATGTTCGGATTGTTTCAAAACGGGTGTTGTCCCGCAGTTGGAGCAGCGGGGATTGATGAGGTCTGTGGGCTGATACGTCGCGCTGCAAACCTCGCAGGAATCGCCATACTGGTCCTCGGCCTTGCATTTCGGGCATGTGCCGCGGATGAACCGGTCGGGCAAAGCCATTTTGCAGTTGGGACACCAGGCCTGGTCGATGTTTCGCTTTGTAATTGAGCCGGCGGCGTTCAGGCGGTTGAAAATCGTCTCGCTGAAATTGCGGTTTTCAAGTGAATGGGTTGAGTAGTAATTATCGAATTCAATCATGAAGCGTTTGAAATCGTTGTAGTGTTCTTTATGAACGTCGTCTATGAGTTGTTCGGGGGTTATCCTCTTGTTTTTTGCGCTAATCATTATCGCTGTGCCGTGAGTGTCGTCGGCGCAGAAGTAAAAGCATTGATTGCCGCATATTTTCTGAAACCGCACCCAGATATCGGTCTGGAGATATTCCACGAGGTGGCCGATGTGGATGGGGCCGTTTGCGTAGGGCAGTGCGGAGGTAACAACGATTTTACGCGGCATAATGTTCCTTTTTTTACGCCCTGTCGGGCGTCAGTTCAACCGTTTGGGTTTTCATCGGTATTGTTGTCTTCTGTAGTATTATTTTCCTCAGAGACATCTTCCTCAGGGATATTTTCTTCAGGAGTACTTTCCTCAGGGATGCTTTCCTCAGGGGTGCTTTCCTTCGGGATATTTTCCTTCGGAGGTTTTATGTTTGTGTTATTGAGCTGTGACTGGCCGAGTATTTCAATTTTGTCTCTTGGAACCGCCGTTCTTGTGCCGGTTTCAAGCTCGACCATAACCATTTGAGCGAGCACCTGGTAGTCGATGATTCTGCCTTTGCCCTCGGGTGTGTTGACTAATGTGTTTCGGGGCGGCAGACGTTTTTTAAGCTCGGTATAGGTGTCGTCCTCGTAGCGCAGGCAGCACTTGAGCCGGCCGCAGTAACCGGAGATTTTCGACGGGTCCAGCGTCGCTTTCTGCAGTTTGGCCATACGCATATTGACGGGCTTGAGGGATTTTAGATACCTGATGCAGCAGCATTTTTGCCCGCAGCTTTCAACGTCGCCGAGGATTTTTGCCTCGTCGCGTGCGCCGATTTGCCGCATTTCGATTCTGGTCTGGTATTCCTGCGCCAGTTTCCTGACGAGGTCTCGGAAATCGACCCTGCCGTCGGACATAAAATAGAAGAGAATTCTTTCCCCGCCGAGGATGTGCTCGGCATCGACGATTTTCATCGGCAGGTTCATTTCTTTGACGAGTTTTTTGCAGAACTTTGTTTCTTCGACGGCGATTTTCTGGAAATGCTTTTCCTCGTTGATGTCTTCGGGCGTGGCGTACCTGATGAATCTGCCCGCCGGCTCAGGGGTGAATGGTATTTCGGAGTCGTCGAAGTATTTCTTCAGTTGTTCATCGGACAATTTGAGCTGGCCCGTGCGGTAAGCGCTGATGCCTCCCACGATGGTGCCAAGTTCCACACCTTTTTCGGTTTTGATGACGACGCGCGCCGGCGTGGAGGGAATCGTGGCTTCGTTGTGCTCGAACAGGCCAAGCGTTCTCATCCGGCCGTAGCGGACCAGCATAAACCTTCTGGTCCTTGGCGGCTTAGGTTTTGTTGTTGACGTATCTTCCATATTGTTTTTCTTATTTTTACCGCATAGGCCGCGGAAAACGCAGAGATTACGATATGATTTTCTCTGCGGCTTGCCCTGAGCTTGTCGAAGGGGTCTCAGCGGGCTCCGCGGTGAAATCTCTAAAGTTCAGACGTGATTCTATCACTTTGGGCCAGATTTAACAACAGTTGCTCTAAAATAAGCCGTTCATTGACGGATGATTCGAGATAGTGGAGGGTTTTGAAGCATTCGGCGATTTTTTGTGCCGCCTGCTCGGGGTTGAATCGCAGAGCGATTTTTTTGATTTGTTCGGGCTGGTCGAAATTGACTATTTGGCTGCTGGCAGCGACATTGACCAGCATCGCGTCGTGAAAGACGCTGATTATAATCTGCAAGTTAATTACGGTAGATTTGCGTTTTATGTCTTTTTCGCTTGTTTCGGGGGCGAGTTTGGCCCAGATGGATGCGATTTCCTTCGATTGTTTTTGAAGGGTCTCCGCCAGCTCGAGCGCGTTTTTATATTCGAAATCAGCCAGGGCGTTCACAATATCCGTTTTGGTTTTATATATGTCTGCTTCGGCTGTTTCAAGCTGTGAATATGTGCCGGCAAGACCCAGTGAGCCGTCGGTCAGGCGGGCGAAGAATTTTATCTGTTTTTCGCTGAGGCCGGGCTGGCGCAGTTTTTCGATTATTTTTTCCTCGTCGATGGGGCCGAATCGCAGGATTTGGCATCGGGAGCGAATTGTGGGAAGTAGTGCGTCGGGGCGGGTGCATATAAGAATGATGCAGCAATAAGCGGGCGGCTCTTCGAGGACCTTCAAGAGGCAATTTTGTGATATGTTATTTAGTTTCTCGGTCTCAGTTAAGACAAAAACTCTTCGTGTTGACAAGGCAGGCCTTTGGTTGACTTTATCGAGGATGAATTCTTGCACGACGTCAATCGGAAAATCGATTGGTGTGTCTTTATCTTTGCCCTCTTTGGTGAATTTAACAAGCTCTTTATAAACGTGCTCGAAGTCGGGATGCGAGCCGGCGTCGAACGCCCGACAGGATGCGCAATTACCGCAACTATCGGTGAAGTTGCCCCTTTCCACGGGGTTTTTACAAAGCAATAGCTTCGCGAATTCCTTAGCGGTAGTGAATTTGCCAATACCATCAGGCCCTGCGAAAATATAGGCGTGTGCGACTTTGTCCGCGGCAAAGGCACTTTGAATTGCTGAGATTGCTTTTTCCTGGCAGAAAATATTTTTCAACGGCATAAAACCACAGATTACACAGATTTCACTGATTTTTAGTTAAACTAACCGTCCCTATCACCCTTTTATGTACGGCGTCGATATTGTCCGCTGCGTTGACCACAACGAAGTTTTTCTGCTGTTCGGCGATTTTCAGGAAACCATCACGAACTTTTTTGTGATAGTCGTCACCCTTTTGCTCCATACGGTCGAGGTTGTTTTTTAGTCGTGTTGCCGCGGTGGTGGAATCGACATCGAGGATGATTGTCAAATCGGGCCAGGGCTTTTCAAGGCAGTCGGCTGCGAGTTTAATGACCTTATCTATTCCGAATCCGCCCGCGTGACCCTGGTAGGCACAGGTGCTGGACAGCCAGCGGTCAACAACGACGCATTTATTTTGTTTTAATGCCGGAGCTATTTTCTCATTCCAAAGCTGAACCCTCGCCGCCATATAAAGCATCACCTCGGTTGCGGTATCCATTGCCTTGTGTTCGGGATTGAGCAGTATATCCCTGATTTTTTCGCCTATGGCGGTTGCGCCCGGCTCGCGGAAGCTGACCACATCGATTTGCTGTTTGGCCAGCCAATCGACAAGCAGCTTTACCTGCGTTGTTTTTCCACATCCATCCGGCCCGTCAAGGGCGATAAACTTGCCAGTTAATTTGTTTTTCAAAGCTAATCCTCAACTATATTGAAGGCTTCAGTGAATCTAAAGGTTTTGAGCCGTTATCATATATTAAATTTCGAGAAGCGACAAATCTTATTGCCATGACAGCCATCATCAGGGCAATAAATCGCCATACGATAATATGCAATACTGTTAAAAAGTAATACGAAATTGTCGCACCATGCTGAGGTGGCAGCAATTCCCATAGAAACGGCAATCCTAATGAAATAAGGAATAAAATAACAAGTTCTCTTGCGTCTCTTAGTCGGCATCGGCCGAGTATTTTGAAACTTTGAAGTATGCTGCAATCCAGCACTATTATTAATGGGAATATCAGAAGGACTGGCTTCATTAGAATCAAACTGACCGAGGTGGAAGACAATTGATAAATTAAAGATGTGCCCCAGCGTGTATCCATAAGATCTGGAGCCGCATACTTTATGGCCGATAAAACTAGGATGTGTAAATATGCCAGGGCGAGAGTATAAATTATGCCTAAACCAACCAACGGCAAAACAAAGTGCTTGCCTTCTCGCAATAAGACAAGGGGTGATTGCCGCTTTTGGTTTTCTGTGTAAACAGTTCGCTGGAAACCGAATATAAGCATAAAAATTATTATGGTGAATGAAATATATACGAGCGTTATCAATATGTGGAGCAGATTTCCTATTGGGTGAAATATTATCTGCGTAATATAGATAGGTTGTGGCAAGACCTCAAGGGCTATGATGAACAAAACTTCCGGCCAGCGGGCTTTTAATATTTTCAGAGTTTTTCTTATTTCTGTCATCTTATCTTGTCAATTGTAAGTTTTCAGGGCCAATCAGGTGGCGCATCTTGCGGCAGAATTCGGGGTCGGGGTTTACCGAAAGCTGCCTGTCGGCGGAGGCGTAAACCTTGCCCTTGTCGGTTCTGATTGCGACATATACGCTGCTCTTGCCCCTGTGGTGCATACAAATACTTTTTATCTCAGCGACTTTTTCTTTGGTGATATTTTGGGCGTCGAGATTGATTCGTACCTTGCCCGCGAGCTTGTCGGTTGCTTCATCGAGGGTGATTAATTCGGAGGCGATTATGTTCGGCTTTTCCCGTCTGAAATCCAGTCGGCCTTTGACGAATACGATTGCGTCGGCGGCAAGCTTCGAGGCAAACTGGTTCAGCGTATTTGGGAACATAACAACCTCAACCTGGCCCTGGAGGTCGAGGAGGGTGAAGACAGCCATTTTAGAGCCAGCGTTCTTGCCGGTCTTGGTCAGGTTATAGCGGATTTTTGTTATCATACCGCCTATGGTTACTTCCTTTTCCTGTGTGGTCTCGGCAATCTGGGCGGTATTGATATTCGAGAAGATATTGATTGTCTCGGCACAGTGACTCAGCGGGTTGCTCGTAACATAAAAGCCGAGAACATCCTTTTCATACATCAGCATCATTTGTTCGGGCCAGGGGGCCGCGTAGGGCAGGCGGTTATGGTCCTGTGAGTAATCCGGCGCGGCGGCCTGCGCGAAAAACCGCATCTGGCCGTTGAGTTTGTCTGTTTGTGTATCCGCGCCGTGTTCCATAGCCGATTGAAGCCCCGCTATCATCTGAGCGCGGTTACCGCCCAGCCGGTCGAATGCTCCCGCTTTTATCAGCGATTCCATTAACTGCTTGTTCGTGGCCCGCGTATCGACGTTTTCGCAGAAGTGGAACAAGCTCTGGAATTTGCCGGTTTTGTTTCTCGCGACGATGATTTGCTCGATTGCCTTTTCGCCGACGCCTTTGACTGCTGCCAAACCGAAGCGAATCATTCCTTTCTTGCCGTCGCCATCTTTGTATAGAGGCGTGAAGTCAACGCCGCTTTCGTTGATATCCGGCGCGGTAACTTCGATACCCATATTGTTACATTCGGAGATATATTCGACGACCTTGTCGGTGTTGCCCATTTCGAAGGTCAGAAGGGCAGCCATATATTCCACGGGCCAATATACCTTCATATAAGCGGTTTGATATGCGATGAAGGCGTAGCGGGTCGAGTGACTTTTGTTGAAGCCGTAGCCGGCGAAACGCTCGATTAACTCGAATATGTCTTCGGCCTGCTGTTTTTTAAGTCCCTTGGCGACCGACCCGGCCACAAACCGTTCTTTTTCTTTTTGTATGGTCGAGGCCTTCTTTTTGCTGATTGCCTTAATCAGCGTGTACGCCTCGCGCAGCGGTATGTCACCGAGGCGGTTGCAGATTTGCATCACCTGTTCCTGATAGACCATAATGCCGTAGGTCTCGTCGAGAACTTCTTTCATAATCGGGTGAGGCAGCGACCATTTACTGCCGTGTTTGCGGTCGTTGTAGTCGGGGATAAGGGTCATCGGACCGGGCCGGTAGAGGGCGTTTGCGGCGATGAGGTCCTGAATCCTGTCGGGCTTCATCTTCATCAGCAGTTCCTGCATACCGCCCGATTCGAACTGGAATATGCCTTTTGTTTTTCCCGCGGCAAAGAGAGCGAAGACCTTGGGGTCTTCGAGGTCGATTTTTTCGAGGTCTATTTTTTTGCCGTGAATCTGCTCGACTAATTGCCTTGCGCGCTCGAGGACGCTAAGGGTCTTTAGACCGAGGAAATCCATTTTTAACAGGCCCACCTTTTCGACCATAGGTCCTTCGAACTGCGTAACAATATCCTCTGTGCCGGACGGCTTATAGAGGGGCACGAAATTAGTCAACGGCTCATCGGCTATTACGACTCCAGCGGCGTGAACCGACGCGTGGCGAGCGAGACCTTCGAGTTTTTTGCTTATGTCGATGACCTTTTTTGTCTGCGGGTCTTTGTCGTATGCCTGTTTTAACTGTGGCTCCGTCTCCAGCGCCACATCGAGGGTCATATTAAGCGTTTCGGGAACAAGTTTTGCGAGCCGGTCGGCTTCGGTCAAGGGAACATTAAGCACCCGGCAGATGTCGCGGATTACCGCCTTTGCGCCCATCGTTCCGAAGGTGATGATTTGCGCGACGTGACCGTATTTCTGGCGGACGTAGTCGATGATTTGTCCCCGGCCTGCCTGGCACATATCAATATCGATATCGGGCATCTCATTGCGGTGCGGGTCCATAAAACGCTCGAATAGCAAATCGTATTTAAGCGGGTCAACGTCGCACAGGCCTAAGCAATAGCCGACTAATGTCCCCACTGCGCTTCCTCTTGCGCCGACGGGTATATTATTTTTGTGGGCGTAGCTGCAGAAATCCCAGACGATTAAAAAGTAACTTGCGAAGCCCTTTGACTCGATTACGTGCAGCTCTCTTTCGAGACGCTCCTTTACCCTGTCGTCGATTTTGCCGTAGATTTGCTGTGCCTTTTCAAACACAAGTTTTGTCAGGAATTTTTCAGGGGTTGAGCCGTCTTCCGGGCTGAAATGCGGTGCGTGCCTGCTTTTGAGGTCGATTTCGACGTTGCATCGTTTGGCGATTTCCAGTGTGTTATCGAAGGCCTGCGGACAATCCGGGAAAAGCTGCCGCATCTGGGCGGGGCTTTTGAGAAATACGTCTTTTGGATAAATCATCCGGTCTGGGTCGTCTGCTTTTTTGCCCGTGCTTATCGCGCAGAGGCAGTTATGGGCCTCGTGGTCGTCTTCCGTGAGGAAATGCACGTCGTTTGTCGCGACGATGCCTGCGCCGACTTTATTCGCCAGGTCAATCAGCGATTTAGCGATATTGGTGTCGTCGCCTTCGTGGCTCTGGATTTCGATGAAGTATCTTTCGGGTCCGAAGATTTTGAGGTATCCTTCGGCGACTGCCTGCGCCGCCTTTATATCCCCGCCCGACATTTGCATCGCCAATTCCCCTTTCGGACAGGCGGAAGTTACAATCAGCCCCTCGTTAAGCTCCGCGAGGATTTGCTTGTCGATTCGCGGACGGTAGTAAAACCCCTCGGTGTAACCCGTCGATGCGAGTTTTAGGAGGTTTTGATAGCCCGTATTATTTTGAGCGAGAAGGACGAGGTGATACGCCGCGTCGCTTATAGATGTTTTTGTGCGGTCGTGCCGGCTGTTGGGGGCGATGTAGGCCTCAATACCGATTATGGGTTTGATGCCCGCCGCGATTGCCTTGGTGTAGAATTCTATCACGCCGAACATATTGCCGTGGTCGGTTACGGCGACCGAGTCCATACCGAGATCTTTGCACCGCGCAAAAAGATTTTCGAATCTTATAGCGCCGTCAAGCAGCGAATACTGGCTGTGCAGATGAAGATGCGTAAAACCTTTGTTCTCCGCCACCGTATAATCCTTTTTCAGTTTGTCATTGATTATTACCAATTGATTACTGATAATTGTAACGGTTAAGCGGATGCTAATCAACAAGGGATAGAATTGATAATCTCATAAGGGGAAAAATTATGGATTTTGAAAATATAGGCGAACCTTCACAGCAGCAACCGTTAGGTATTCCCGTGACGCAACCGGCCCCCCAGGGCAAAGGCGGCGGCGGATGGAAAATTTTCTGGGGCATAATCACCGGCTTATCGATGCTCGGAAACGTTATGCTTTTCCTTATGCTCATAGGCGTTGGGGTTATCGCGTTTTCGGGAATGGGCGAAAAGAAATATACAGAGGAAGTCATCGAAGACGGCCCGCGGAGTGCGAAAATCGCGATAGTGTCAATAGACGGCATTATAGACGAAAAGCAGGCACAGGAAGTTTACTGGCAGTTGAAAACGGCTAAGGACGACAAGGCCGTAAAGGGAGTGATTATACGCGTCGATTCGCCCGGCGGGACGATTTCGGGCAGCGACCAGATTCATAACGAGATAATGAAATACCGAGCCGACACCAACCAGCCGGCGGTCGCGTTTATGCAGGGAGTCGCGGCTTCGGGCGGCTATTATTCTTCGGTTGCCTGCAATGAGATTATCGCTGAGCCCACCGCAATCACCGGCTCAATCGGCGTGATTATGGAATATCTCGTATTGCAGCAGCTTCTGGAGGAAAAACTGGGCATACAGCCGGTTGTGGTCAAGGCGGGCTCGAAAAAAGACTGGCCAAGCCCTTTCCAGACGCCTACCGAAGAACAATTGCAGTATATGCAGCAAAGGATAATCGACCCGGCTTACAACCGGTTCGTAAAAGTCGTTGTTGACGGCAGAAGTAAACTTACCGAAGCGGACGTCAGACGCCTCGCCGACGGAAGCATATACTGGGCGGACAACGCCCTCGAAGAAAAGCTAATCGACAGCGTCGGCTATCTCAAGGATGCAATCGAAGAGGCCAAATCGCTCGTTGGCGTCAAAAAGGCGCAGGTAGTCGAATATCAAAAGCCGTTTTCAATTATGGATATGCTCGGCGCAAAGACGAATGTGTCGCTGAAGATTGACCGCAGGACGCTTTATGAGGTGTCTGTCCCGCAGGCGTTGTATCTTTGGACCGGCCCGCGGTAGCATAACCCCACAGCAAAGACCCGGCGGTATTGAGGAAAAAAGCGAGGCATTGAGCCGGGACACATAAAGAATATCTCCTAATTCTTCTTCTATCCTCCTTTTGGGTTCCCAAAACGGGCTATTTACCCGTAAATCCGCTTAAGACGGAGAAATTCTAAAAAAAAGTATAACCATTTCTGCTTGAGGTGGGCTTAGTTTTAGAACTGTTTTTACCCGCGTATCAATGCACAATTGACGCAGGAATTTCCCTTGCCTTCGGTGGTAATCTCTATGATAATTTCTAATTGTACGCTTGAGTTGTTGTGTTTACCTCCTGAGCAGTGCGGCAATGGCGAAACGTTTGAACTAAAACAGATAGCAAGTTAAGCTTTGTTTGAGGAGACAGTCATGTCAGCCGCGACAAGTATAACCAATGTTAATATCCCTTCTTTTACAGCAAGTTTGGGGAAAAGCATTGCCGGGTGCGGCTGTCTCGAAGATGCGGCACAGAAGGTCACGGATTTAGTGTATTCAGAGTTTAAGAGTTCTGTTGTATTGGCTCGGCTTTTCGCAACCGTTCCTTTTGAAATGCTTCCGGCTTCGAACAAGGAGTTTGTCAGAAACCTGGCGGATACGAAGGGGCTGACTCCGCGGCTCACTAACCATTCACCGATACTTTCACTCATGGGAACCAGCGGCCAGGAAGATGCCTGGAACGACCGTCACAAATCGCGCGGACACGTTGGTATTCCATTGGTCTCAGCAGATTTCATCGACGAGATCCCAATGGTATCGCGTTTGCTGAAGTCACTGGGATTTTCTTCGGACTGGCTTTCCGGTAATGGCACGGGGATTACCCAGGAAACTATGGGCAAGACGGCAGGTATTTTTTATGTGTCTGATGCGAGGACTGCTGTTGACGAGAAAGGGCGAAAGATAATCGCAGCACAGGATTTTGTGGCCAAATACAACGTTAGGGCTGTTTTTGGTACTGGCGGAGGTTACATTCATGATGCCACATTCATCGTATTAATCGTATTTACCAGGGAGCAGATTGATGAGGAGCGAGCACAGTGCTTTCTTCCCCTGGCGACAGTGATTAAGGCTGCCACCACGGGATTGGTTTTGCGGGGAAGAATATTTAATACCGCCATAAATTAAGAGCGTCTAACATAATGAAGGTCATTGCGAGCGAAGTCCGCCACGTTATTTCTTCTCGGTTTCGGTGCGGCGGTATGGTTCCGCTCCCCACAGGTTGAAGAAAAAGGTGAGGCATTGAGCCGGAACACATAAAGAATATCTCCTGTTCTCCTTCTACCCTCATTTTTGGGCCTGAAAATGGTTTATTTGCCTAATAGGGGAAATTCCAAAAAAGTATAATGATTCAGCTTGAAGACCTTGTAGGCAATTATCTTACTGTGGTCAGGAAATTACTGAGCAACGCAGCGGCTGGAAGCGCCGTAAAGAAAATAGAAGATGTGAATGAACTTTGAGCAAAAAGTAAATGTATCGACTGCAAGAGTGCCGATAAAACGAGATAGTGACAAAAAGAACAGCTTGTTTTATTGCTGTGATTTATTTTTTAAGGTAAGGGAAAAAATGACTAAGCTGCCTGCGTATATAGATGATGTTCCGAATATATCCGGCTCGGAGGGTCTTATTGCCTCGGCCAGAAACAGTAATCCAGTTTTTTTGCCGCAAAGCAAAATTAACTGGGGTAACGTCAAAAGCACATTTGCGATAGCGCTTCACATGCATCAGCCAATCATACCAAATCCTGACCAGCCGCTGACTGAAGCGGACGTAATCAGCAATCTGGAGCATATGATGAATCATCTGGGCAGCGGCGACAATCATAATGCCCAGGTTTTCCACCAGTGCTATAAGCGGATGGGTGATTTTATACCTGAGCTGCTTAAAGAGGGCAGCCAGCCGAGGTGTATGCTCGATTATTCGGGCACGCTGCTCGACGGTATGTACAAAATGGGCCTTAAAGATGTGTTCGAAAATCTCAGGAAAATAACCTGTGATTCCAAATACCGTAACTGTATCGAATGGCTGGGTTCTTCCTGGGGACATGCCGTGGCGCCATCGACACCGGTTCAGGATTACCGGCTTGGCGTTGGTGCGTGGCAGCATTTCTTCGCGGCGTTGTTCGGCCTTGAGGCGGCAGGGCGGGTAAGGGGGTTTTCACCCGCGGAGATGGCCTTGCCGAATCATCCGGATGTTTTCTACCAGTTCGTCAAGACATTAAAAGATTGCGGCTACCGATGGGTTCTCGTGCAGGAGCATACCGTCGAGCGGGTCGAAAACGGCTGGGGGCTGGAATATCCGCATAGGCCTCATCGGCTGATAGCGAAGAACTCCACAGGCGATACGCTTGCCATAACGGCGATTATCAAGACGCAGGGCAGCGACACCAAGCTTGTCGGGCAGATGCAGCCGTATTACGAGGCGTGCGGACTGGGACGGATAAAACTGGGGACAAAATCAGTTCCCTCGCTTGTAACTCAGATTGCCGACGGCGAAAACGGCGGCGTTATGATGAACGAATTTCCCGGCAAATACAAACAGGCGATAGCGGAATGCAGCAGCAGTCCGACGCCCGCTGTTAATGTCACGGAGTATCTCGAATACCTGGATAGTTTGGGCGTGAAGGAAGAGGATTTTCCGGCGATTGAACCCATATTCCAGCATCGGATATGGCAAAAGTTTAAGGATGGCTCCGGCCCCGAGGCGATGGAAAAAGTCATACAGCAGTTAAGCAAAGAAGACCATCGGTTTCATATGGAAGGGGGAAGCTGGACAAACAATATCTCCTGGGTACGTGGTTACGAAAAATTGCTTGGACCTATGGAGCAGGCGAGCGTTTTGTTCAACGAGAAGGTTCTCGCTAAGAATATTTCCCCGTCGGAACCTCGTTTTCGCAATGCCCTTTACCATTTGCTTTTGACTCAGACGAGTTGTTATCGTTACTGGGGCGAAGGTGTATGGGCCGACTATGGTCGTGAGCTTTGCCGGCGCACTATCGAGATACTCAATCGCTATTTTTAAACAACTTTCATCCCGAACGCTGACTGTATTATTGGGGAATTATATACTTGACAAAGAAGGGGGGACGGTCTAAAATGAGAACATTATGCGAAAAGACAATACAAAATCAGGCAACAAAAAACCCCAAGCAAATATTAGAAGATTGGAATTGGGGGTGGGAATTGTGATGACGATGATTAGTATAATAATTCCCATTTGGTCGCTTGTCGTAATTCCCATTTCAATAATCGGTTTGTGTGGTGGGATGTTATTGATAACGAGTGCGTTTTCAAAAGATTCTATTTGGAAATCGTTTGTAATTCCCTTTTTAATAATAGCATTTTGTGCTACATCTTTATTTGTCTGGCATTTTTATAATAAAGAACCCAAACAATTAAATTTTGCCACGCCCGACTCACTAACATCCCCCGTATTACGAAATATGGATATACGCATTAGCGACCTTGTTAGAGAAGACTTTACAATACGAAATAAAACTTTTGAGAATTGTCGTATCTATGGCCCAGCCATAATTACCCTCACAAGCGGCAATGTAATATCTCACAACAAATTTATGGAAGTAGACATCGAGGGCACATTTATAGTTACTACTAATAATGCGATTTTGAACGCAATAGCGTTAGAAGGATGCATTATCACAAATTGCACTCTGCATAAAATAAGTTTTATAGGCAATTCCGAACAAATAGGGCTTATAAAAAAAGATGCAATTTTTATTAAATAGTAAAAGTTTAATAGAGGATTGGATATGAAATATATACCACCAAAATTTACGAAACTGTCCGATATGGCCTCCATAGACGTAGGGCGTTTAACAGAGGACGAAGCAAGGGCTATCCTTGAGGGTATTCGTTGGCCTAAAGGCCCAGCTTGCCCCCATTGCGGTAGTATAAGAGTAAAGAGAATTGTAGCTAAGTCAGATAAAATTCGGGACGGTGTTATACAGTGTAATGATTGTCACGGACAATTTACAGTAACAGTTGGGACGGTGATGCACCGTTCCCATATTACTTTGCGGCAATGGGTTCAGGCGTTCTATTCGATGTGCTCTCACAAAAAGGGCGTATCGGCTTTACAGCTTCAAAGGAATCTTGGGCTTCATTGTTACAAATCGGCTTGGCATTTAGCACACAGGATACGAGCGGCAATGAACGAAGGGCCTTTGGCTGGCAAGCTCAATGGTATCGTGGAATGCGATGAAACCTACGTCGGTGGTAAGCCACGACACGGAGGCAGACAGGGACATATTGACCATCGCAGAACAAATAAATCAGAAAGCAAATTGGGACGCTGGCCGAAGAAAACCCCAGTAATGGTATTGGTGGAAAGAGGCGGCGAGGCAATATCCAAACCCATAGAACACGTTGACGGTGATACTTTAAAATCTGCTATCAGAGAGACAGTCGGCAAACAATCAGCAATAATGACGGACGATTTAAATTGTTATAGAGGTATCGGTCGGGAGTTTGCAGGTGGACACCAATTTGTAAATCACAGTGCG
Organism: Sedimentisphaerales bacterium; assembly: GCA_050012515.1. GTDB lineage: Bacteria > Planctomycetota > Phycisphaerae > Sedimentisphaerales > Anaerobacaceae > Fen-1362. The sequence continues at coordinate 143,696 of JBEKHA010000005.1, forward strand.
GGTGAATATGTCAGAGGCAACGTAACGACCAATACGGCAGAATCGTATTTTTCTCTTTTGAAACGCGGTATTGAAGGCGTCTTCCATCACGTTTCAAAGCAACACCTAAATCGTTATTGTGATGAATTTGAGTTTAGGTGGAATCATCGAAAAGTTAATGACGGAACGCGGGCCGAACACGCTATTTTAGGGGCGGAAGGTAAGCGTTTAACTTACAAAAAGGCGGTTCGCTGATGAATCTTTGTCAAAGGCATAATTCCGTATTATTGCGGCAAATGCTTTATTTGTAAGCACTTATAGCAGATGGTTTCCCCTTGTATTCACACACACAATATTTTGTTTTTTTCCGGCATAATAAGTTGCCGCAAACAAGCAATATGTTATCATATATTCTTTGTTTTCAGGATATTTTGTTCGGGAGAATGTCACGCACGCAGGACAAGCACCAATTCTTGAGCGAATAAATCAGGGGAAGGTTTGCGGATTTGAAGCAGATTAAGGCCGAAAAGGACGGTTTAGACGGAATAGCGAAGGGATTTCTGTCTTGCCGAGGTATTGTTGGTCTATGATACAGGAAAGGAAGGACGTTATGGGGACTCAGTTTGTGAAAGTTATTGGATTTCTGGTTGTGGCGGTTATCCTGTGCGTTTATGGGTTTGCCAACGCAGCCGATGCGCCGACAATCAAGGTAGGAGCCATTTTCGCGGTGACAGGAGGCGCGGCCAATCTCGGAGGACCGGAGAAGAAAACCGCTGAAATGTTCGTAGCAAAGATAAACAAGGCAGGCGGAGTCAACGGCCGGGAGATTGAGCTGATAGTGAAGGATTCGGGCAGCAAACCGGAAAACGCGATTTCGCTCGCAAAGCAGCTCATCGAGGAAGATAAAGTTCTCGCCATCATCGGGCCATCGACGAGCGGTGAGACAATGGCAATCAAGAATATCTGCCAGGAGGGCAAGACCATTCTTATTTCCTGCGCAGCAGCCGAGGATATTGTAAACCCGGTTGCCAGTTATGTTTTCAAAACCCCGCAGAAAGACAGTGATGCCGCCAGACGCATTTTCCAGGTTATGAAAACAAAAGGCATCAAGAAAATAGGCGTAATAACAAGCAACGACGGTTTTGGAATAGCCGGCGGCAAACAGCTTACCAATCTCGCCGGTCTCGCAGGTATCACAATCGATATTAACGAGACATACGATAAGCAGGAAACCGACCTGACGGGTATTCTCACCAAGGTAAAAGGCCGAGATGTTCAGGCGGTCGTCAACTGGTCAGTCGTTCCGGCGCAGAGTTCGGTCGCCAAGAATATGAAGCAGATTGGTCTGGATGTGCCCCTGTTCCAGAGTCACGGCTACGGTAACATCAAATACGTCCATGCCGGCGGCGAGGCGGCAAACGGCACTATATTCCCCTGCGGACGCCTGCTGATTGCCGAACAACTACCCGATAGCAATCCCCAGAAAAAGCTTCTAGTAGAATACAAGAAGGATTACGAGAGCCAGTACAAAGAGGATGTGAGCACCTTCGGCGGCCACGCCTACGACGCGGTGCTGATTCTTGTCGAGGGACTCAAAAAGGCAAAAAGCTTCGACGAGGAAAAAGTTCGCGAAGCAATTGAGAACATCAAAGGTCTCGTCGGAACAGCCGGTGTTTTTCACTTCTCGTCACAGGACCACAACGGGCTGGATCTGGATGCTTTTGAAATACTTACCGTTAAAGACGGTAATTTCGCGATATATAAGAATTAACCAGCAATTTCTTTTCTATACGGCATAGACCGTAATGATATAAACAAGACAGGGCAATATCCTCTGGGTATTGCCCTGCCCGTTTAATATGTTATTATATCCCCTGTGTTTGCAGCCGGTCAGGTGAAGTAACCAAGAGAGGTTTGGACTTTTTTAGAGGAGAAGAAGATGAGCATGGCAAAGCGGATAACGAAAATTGTCGCAATTCTGGTTTTGGCATTTACCATTTGTGTTTCGGGCGTCGTTAAGGCAGCCGATGCACCCACAATCAAGGTCGGAGCCATCTTCGCGATAACAGGCGGCGCGGCGAATCTCGGAGGGCCTGAGAATAAGACCGCTGAGATGTTAGTTGAAAAGATAAACAAGGAAGGTGGCGTCAACGGCAAAAAGATTGAATTGATAATAAAGGATTCGGGTAGCAAGCCGGAGAACGCAGTTTCGCTCGCCAAGCAGCTTATTGATGAAGACAATGTTCTTGCGATAATCGGCCCATCGACCAGCGGCGAGACAATGGCCATAAAGAATATCTGCCAGGAGGGAAAAACCATTCTTATTTCCTGTGCAGCAGCTGAAGATATTGTAAACCCGGTCGCAAGTTACGTTTTCAAAGTTCCCCAGAAAGACAGCGATGCGGCGAGACGCATTTATCAGGTTATGAAGGCAAAAGGTATCAAGAGGATAGGCGTAATAACAAGCAATGACGGCTATGGTGTCGCAGGCGGCAAACAGATGGGCAACCTCGCCGTTGAGAACGGCGTTACAATTGCCATTTCCGAGGCGTATGACAAACAGGAGACCGACCTGACGGGTATTCTCACCAAGGTTAAAGGCCAGGACGTTAACGCGGTGGTCAACTGGTCAATCGTTCCGGCGCAGAGTTTGGTCGCCAAGAATATGAAGCAGATTGGTCTGGATGTCCCCCTGTTTCAGAGTTCCGGTTTTGGGAACATAAAATACGTTCAGGCCGGCGGTGAGGCGGCAAACGGCACTATATTCCCCTGCGGACGCCTGCTGGTTGCCGATGAGCTGCCCGATAGCCATCCTCAGAAGAAGGTTCTGATGGGATATAAAAAAGATTACGAGAGCCGGTTCAAAGAGGACGCGAGCACCTTCGGAGGCCACGCATACGATGCGATGTTGATTCTTACTGAGGCAATCAAGAAGGCCAATAGTACCGACAGGGAAAAGGTCCGCGACGCTATGGAAAATCTCAAGGGCATAGTCGGAATAGCCGGCGTCTTTAATTTCTCATCCAAAGACCACAACGGCCTTGATATGAACGCCTACGAGATGCTTACCGTGAAGGACGGCAAATTTGTGATATATAAAAATTGATTACGACCTCCTGCGTCGAGTAAAAGATTGGAATCCCAATGAATCTCCCACAGGTCGTTCAATATTGTTTTGCCGGCGTTACCGTCGGCAGCATTTACGCCATTGTTGCCATCGGCTTCAATATCATTTACAACACGACCGGGATAATCAATTTCGCGCAGGGTGAGTTTCTTGTCGTCGGCGCGATGCTCGCCATCAGTTTGAATCATTTTGTCCCGCTGCCCGTTGCAATCGCTGGGGCGGTCGTAATAACGATGCTGCTCGGCGGGCTGATTGAGCTTATATTCATCAGGCAGGTCCGCAACCCATCGGTGCTTCGCCTTATCGTAATAACAATTGGCATCTCGATACTTATGCGCGAGGCGATGCTGCACATCTGGGATGAGAAAGTCAGGTCGCTTCCTTATTTTACCGGCACCGGCGTTTCGACTGTTACAATTCTTGGCGCTCATATTTCGCCGCAGGTCCTGTGGGTGCTCGGTGTGAGCGCGGTTATCGTAATGGGGCTTACGCCTTTTTTCCGCTTTACACTGACCGGCAGGGCGATGAGGGCCTGCGCCGATGACCGTATGGCGGCTCGTCTTTGCGGCATCAATGACCGCTGGATGGTTACACTTTCATTTATGCTAAGCGCAGGTATCGGCGCGTTGGCGGGCTGCGTTATCTCGCCCGTTACACAGACGCAATACGATATGGGCGCGCCGTTGGCAATCAAGGGTTTCACCGTGGCCATTCTCGGCGGGCTGGGCAATAGTATGGCAGCCGTCGCCGCGGGCCTGATGCTGGGACTTGTCGAGGCCTTTGTGATGAGCCAGTATGACGTCGCTTATAAAGAGGCCGTATCGATAGTCATTTTGCTGCTGATTCTGGTTTTCAGGCCGAGCGGTCTCTTCGGCAAAAGTGAGATTGCTGCGATGAGGACATTATGACGCATTTTCGCAGATATATCCCCGTCATAGCCGTTGCCCTTGGGGTGATTATTTTGCAGGTTGTGCTTTCAGCTACCCGCTCAACCTACTATATGACGCAAATCACAATGTCGGCCTATTATGCCCTCGTGGTTATCGGCTTGTGTCTGCTGATGGGTTACGCGGGGCAGATATCGCTGGGGCACGCGGGCTTTTTCGCAATAGGCGGTTATACGGTCGCGGTCCTGACTACCTTTAATCTCATGGCATATCGCGATATGCCGCTGGTTTCCCTGTGCCGGTCGCTGGGCTTAGTTGTGCAGAGGCAGGATATTTATGGCACCGACATATTGGCCTTTTCTCCCTGGCCTGCCTTTGTCGTTGCGATACTGCTGACTGTTATAATCGCTTTTGTGATTGGTCTGCCCGTCATTCGCCTCAAGGGACACTATATGGCGATGGCGACGCTCGGTTTCGGGCTGATTATCTACCGCATAGTCCTCGGCGGGCGCATCTTCGGCCAGGCGGACGGTATTTCTAATGTACCTCCATTTAAAATTATCGCTGGCCTCGAAGTAAACGGTCGAGCGGCGTTTCGGATTGAAAGTTACTACATCGCGTGGTTCGCGGTTCTAGCTGCAATGACGCTGGCAATCAACCTCGTTGGTTCGCGAGTTGGCAGGGCGCTCCGTTCTATTCACGAAAACGAGGAAGCGGCTCATTCACTGGGAGTCAACACCTATCGCTACAAGCTGCTCGTTTTTGTTTTAAGCGCTATTTTTGCCGCGGTAGGGGGCGTTTTGCTTACTCATTATAATGGTAGCATAGGTCCGTCCGAGGTTACGGTTACCAAATCCGTCCGCTATCTTGTCATCGTGGCGGTGGGCGGAATGGCGAATCTCTGGGGCGCTCTGTTTATGGGAGTGCTTCTGAATTTCCTTTCGCTGCGCGGCGTTTTCGGCAGTTACGACGATACCGTTTTCGCGATTATCCTCATTGCTATTATGCTCTTCTCGCCCCAGGGCCTGCTTCGTTTGCCAAAGTTTCGCACGGTAACGTCGTTACTGTCGAGGAGGGCAAATGGCTAACGCACTTCTCGAAACAAAGGGCCTGCACCGGTTTTTCGGCGGTCTTCACGCCGTTAACGATATCAGTATAAATGTTCAGCAGGGCATGATTAAAGGTATCATAGGCCCGAACGGCGCGGGCAAAACGACGCTGTTTAACCTGATAGCCGGAACGATACAGCCCCATAATGGCGAAGTTATTTTCCGGGATAAAAAAATCACTGCGTTGAAACCGCACGCCGTCGCCAGCAGGGGTATCGCGCGAACTTTCCAGACCACAAAGCTGTTCGGCAATATGACCGTTCTCGAAAATGTTATGATGGGCAGGCATTGCCGGACGCGGTGCGGCTTCATCTCTGGTATGCTGAACCTGCCCTGTACATGGCGGGAAGATAAACAAACTAAAGAAAAAGCCCTGTTGATACTTAAAGACCTCGGCCTGGCCGAGTACGCCTTCGAGACGGCTTGTAATCTGCCGTTCGGCAGGCAGCGGCTCGTTGAATTTGCCCGTGCGCTTGCGATGGAGCCGGAACTGTTGCTTCTCGATGAACCCGCCGCCGGGCTTAACATTTACGAAACCAAGGAGCTTGCCAGATTGATTATGTGGATTCGCGACAGGGGTGTTACCTGCCTTGTCGTGGAACACGATATGTCCCTTGTTATGGCGATTTGCGATGACGTGATCGTCCTTGACCAGGGGCGTAAAATCGCCGAAGGTCCGCCGCGGGCTGTTCAGCGGAATCCTGAAGTGATTCGCATCTATCTCGGGGATAGTGATGCTTAAGATATTAAATCTTGAAGCCGGTTACGGCCAGTTGCGCGTCCTCAAGGGCATATCACTCCACGTATTGCCCGGCGAGGCTGTCGCGATTATCGGCGCAAACGGCGCGGGCAAGACGACCCTGCTCAAGACAATCGCTGGCGTCCTGCGTCCCCGCTCAGGCAGGATTATGTTCAATAAACAGGATATATCGAGTGTGCCGCTTGAGAAAATCGTCGAGGCGGGCTGCTGCCTTGTCCCCGAAGGCAGGCACGTTTTCAGCACTATGACCGTAAAAGAAAATCTTCTCCTCGGCGCATATCACCGCCAGCGAAATGGCTCTTCAGTCGATATCGCTTCGAGTTTGAAGCAGGTCTATAAACTTTTCAGCATTCTCGAAGAACGCGCCAACCAGCTTGCGGGTACACTCTCAGGAGGCCAGCAGCAGATGCTCGCAATTGGGCGAGCCCTGATGTCGGGGCCGAAACTATTGATGATGGATGAGCCGTCGCTTGGCGTCGCGCCGCTGCTGGTCAAGAGCATTTACGACACAATAGCCAATCTCAAACGCGAGGGGCTAACGATACTCCTTGTCGAGCAGAACGCGCGGGCCGCGCTTGCTCTGGCCGACAGGGGATATGTTTTCGAAACAGGACAGATTGTTCTTGAGGGTACAAGCCGGGAGCTTAGCGATAATCCGGAGGTTCAGCGGGCGTATCTCGGCAAGGAATACAAGAGAATTGATGAGTGAGGAATATATGGCTGAGACAATAATTTACAATCCGAAGTGTGAGACAATGCCGCGTGATGATATCGAGCAGCTGCAGATTGAACGGCTGCAATCCACGCTCAACAGGGTCTATCGCAACGTCGCTTTTTACCAGAAGGCCTTCGACGCCAACCGCGTCAATCTCGAAAACATCAAGGACGTGGACACATTGCGCGAATTGCCTTTCACGACCAAAGAAGACCTGCAGAAAAGCTATCCCTACGATATGTTTGCCGTGCCGCTGCGTAATATCGTGCGAATACATTCAACCTCCGGCACGACGGCCAAACCCATCGTCGTGGGCTTTACGCGAGATGACCTTCGCAACTGGACGGAATGCACCGCCCGGCTTCTGGCCGCCGCAGGCCTCACCGAACACGACGTCGTCCAGATTGCCCTCGATTATAATCTTTTCACAAGCGGGTTCGGCTTCCAGCAGGGGGCCGAGCAAATCGGCGCATCGGTTATCCCTGCGTCTTTTACGGCGAGCGTCGAAAAGCAGATTGTGATAATGCGTGACTTCAAGACGACTGCGCTTGTTACCACGCCGAGCCACGCGGTTAATATCGCCTCCGGCATCGAGGAATTGCACGTTCACGCCGAATCGCTTCATGTGCGCCACGGTCTTTTCTGCGGCGAACGCTGGTCCGACCAGCTTCGTCAGCAATTGGAAGACCGGCTGCACATCAAATCGACCGATACTTACGGCTCAACCGAGATAATGAGTCCCGGCGTCGCGGGCGAATGTCACCTTCGCGAGGGACTCCATATCAACGAAGACCATTTTCTAATCGAAATCATCAACCCCAGGACGCTCGAACCCGTCGGCATAGGCCCGGAAGGTGAATTAGTCCTGACTACAATCACAAAAGAGGGCTTCCCGTTGATTCGCTACCGCACGGGCGATATTACGTCGTTGAATCCTGAGCCGTGCGCCTGCGGCAGGACTTTTCTGCGTATGGCGAGGGTGCTGAGCAGGACAGATGACCTGATTAGCTTCCGAGGCGTGGAATTTTTCCCGTCGCAAATCGAGCAGATTCTGCGCGATGTCGAGGGCGTCAGCCCCAGTTACCAGCTCATCCTCGGCAGGCAGGCCGGCGTCGATACCCTCGAAATAAAAGTCGAAATCTCGGACTCGCTTCCCTTCCTCGATGGCTTAAGGTCGGTCGAAAATATGCTCTCTCAACTGTCCAAACGCATAAAGACGGTCCTCGACGTGGAAGCCAAAATTACGCTCGTCGAGCCCAAATCCCTCCGCCATATCGATGACAAAACCAGGGTGGTGGATAAAAGGGCGGGGTAAGAGCAAAGCCCGATTTTCGATTGCTGATTTTAACTGCTAAGTTGGCTATCTACCCGGACTTTTGCTGTTCTAATAATTTCTCACGTCGCTGTTTTTCTCTGGCAAACAGAATAAGAATACCCGGTCCAAAGGCCCACAGAAGAACTGTCCCTCCGAATACCAAGCTGGCATATGAGCCCCTTGCGCAATAGCACTCCTCCTGACGGGTCGCATAAACAGGAACTGCCACGAACAACTCTAAAACGCTTCCTGCGATTAAGCCGCGAATTACACGCCCTGCCCAGGTGTAGCTGTCCGACTGACGTCAGTAAACACAAAAGATAATCGACCAGAAACACCACAAAGCCAAGGGAATCAGCAAAAACGCATACCTCAAGACCGCTGGTTTTGTTTCTGATGGGTCGCCCATATTGATAACAGCTTTATCGCTAAATAAATCGATTGCCGTGTATAACAATCCAATTGATAAAAGCGCCGCCGCAAAAGCCGCACCCACCGCCGCCCGTTTCATAGGCCGGCCAGAGGGGTTAACTTTAATTTTCCACATTTGCCGAGGACTCAAAAACAGCCACTGTGTCAGCACAAACAACCCGATATATATTAAACTAAAAACATAAGCGAATTTATCGAGGTTTCCATCAGAAGGGAGAAAAGGTCCGAATATGGCTATCGAGGGGGTGCCCATAATCCCCGCCTTAACAATCACTCCAAATACGAACAAACAGCCGGCAGCAAAACATAAAATCCAGAGAACCAGCAAAACCCACCGCAGCCGACATGCAATCTTTTGAGCTTGTGTCATAAATATTTCTCCTGTCAGAACTGCATTTTATGCATCCACAAATTAAATACAAGAAAAACAATTATGGTCTTCCGGGCAAGTATTTATTGAGGCCCTTCAACATAATTCACCAGTTTACGGGGGGAAGGTCAGGAAAAGCTCGGTTTTTACGCCGAAAACAGCGTTCAGCAGGTAGCGTATAGCGGACTTTAAAAACGGTTCTCTCCGATTTCTAACTGTTTATCTCGTGATAGTTAAAACCAAATAAATCCAATGAGACTGCCAACCATTTTGGTACATGAGATGCCCCGGCGATACATGCTTCACCATCGCTATAATCCCAATCTGCTTCCATGTCTGCAAAGTTATATACAAGATCAAATGCTTCATCTGCCGTAGGCAATACGGCCAATGTCTGTTTTGGGTTTAATTTCAAAGCTTCAGATTTAATACGCCATTCACGTTCCCATGTAAAATCTATTCCTTCTTTAGGGTTGTATGGAACGAAACGATATTTTAAGGCCTCCGGAAAATCTTTAAGCGATTCGGGATGATCATAAATTACTGGACGTCCCCCTTGTTCGAACAGCCATTTTTTGCTTACCGCAATACCATAGGGTTCATATCTCGGTCTTTCCTGCTTAGATGCTGCGATTCTGATCAGTGAAAATATAGAATTGAATTCTTGAATGGGTGCTTCAGTAAAACAGATACATTTTTCTCCGTAGGTCCAATTTGCGGTACCTTTTAGCTTGCCTTCAAAAAGTATTTCCCAGAGAACGTCTGATGCAGAACCTGAAAGTGAGATAGTGTGTTGCGGAGTCATATTGAATATGTGTGGGCTAACCCTGCGAGTAAAATGAAAAAGCAAATCTCCGATATCTCTTCGCACAAGGCGTATGCGATCGTAAAGTTGTTTAGAGATTTCCGGTACTTTATAATCATTCATAATATTTTCTTCACGTATTCATACCATCTTAGTTACGAAAACTCACAGGTTATATAGTTCATCATCTTTTAGGATAGTGAAGCCGGCGGCCTGGATAACTTTTTGGGCGTCGGCGGCCTTGGATTCCTCAATCTCAAGGCAGCAGACGCCTTTGAGGTTCGTCTGGAGGACAAAGCCATAAGCGTCTTTGACGTTTATATTGTTCTGGGCCAGGGCCGAGGTGAGCAATTCGAAATTGCCGATTTTGTCGGGGATGGAGATTGCGATGATATCCTTCAGTGCGCAGGCGCAGCCGAGATTGGCAAGTGCGAGATATGCCTGGCTGGGGTTATTGACGATGAGTTTGATAAGGCCATAGTCGCCCCTGTCCTGAATTGTAAAGGCCCGGATGTCGATATTGTTATCGATTAAGCTTTTGGCCATGGCCATCAGCCGGCCGGGTCTGTTTTCGAGGAATATTGTCAGTTGCTTTGCCATATTTTACTCCTTTTATTAACCACGGATTAACACGGATTTACACTGTAAAAAACAAAATAAAAAACAGCGTTAATCTGCGTAAATCAGCGTCAAAAAATTTATTCTCCTATTCTTTTGGCCTCAGGTCAATTACGCGTTTGGCTTTGCCTTCCGATACGGGAAGCGAATTCGGCTCGTGCAGTTCGACGGATGGATGCAGAATAATCGCTGAGTGCAATTCTTCGGTGATGCGTCCCTTGAGTGCTTCGAGCTGTGATGGGTCGCCGAGGAACAGTTTCGGGTAGATTTCGACTTTGACGGTAAGGTGGTCGAGGTCGCCGCGTTTTTCAACCTGTATTATGTAATTGGTCGCGACTTCGGGTATTCGCATCACGACTTCTTCAATCTGCGACGGGAACAGATTAATCCCGTTGATTATGAGCATATCGTCGGTGCGTCCCATTATACGCGATAATCGCCGATGTGTTCTGCCGCAGGGACAGGGGTCGGTATGCAGGTAGGCGAGGTCTCGCGTGCGGTATCGCAGCATCGGGGTTGCCCGGCGAATGAGGTTAGTCAGCACAAGTTCGCCCGAATCGCCGTCTCTGACCGGTTCGCCCGTTTCGGGGTCGATGATTTCGACTATATAGCCGTCTTCCCAGATGTGCATATCGTTTTTATAGACGCATTCGAAGGCGACGCCCGGCCCGTTAAGCTCGCTTAGGCCATAAGAATTATAGGCGTCGATATTCCAGATATGCTCAATTTTTTTGCGGACGTCTTCCGAATGGGGTTCCGCGCCTGTGAACGCTTTTTTGAGCGCAAGCTCTTCGCGTTTAACGTCAGCTTCTTCGAGCTTGGTATGAACATGCAGCAGGTAGCTGGGCGTGATATGCAGGACGGTCGTGCGAAAGTCCTTCATCGTTTTAATCTGGCGTTTGGTGTTGCCCCCGCCGATAGGGATTACCGCCATCCCGACGCGTTCCGCGCCGTAGTGCATCCCCAGGCCGCCCGTGAACATGCCGTATGTCATCATATTCTGGAAGACGTCTTTACTGCATGCGCCTGTGGCGAATATGCACCTTGCCATCAGGTCCGCCCAGTTGTTTATGTCCTCTTTCGAATAGTAGATGACCGTGGGGATTCCCGTTGTGCCGCTCGAAGAATGAATCCGCACCACGTCTTTCATATCCACGGCGAGCAGTCCGCGCGGGAAGTTTATCCGCAGGTCGTCTTTTGTGGTGAACGGAATTTTGCGCAGGTCGGCAAGCGAGCGAATATTATCCGGCGAAGAAATTTTCGCCTGCCGAAGCTGCTTTTGATAAAAGGGGGTCTTTAACGCCCAGCCGATTGTTTCCCGTAGGCGTTCTAATTGTATTGCTTCAATCCGAGACCTCTCGGCTGTCTCAATTTCCTTATTCCAAAAAGGTACATCCATCGAGTGTCCTTCGTACGACGGTTACAGCCCTTCGATTTCCCTGCGGGTAACGACTTTTACGCCTTTATCCACAAGAATCTTCTGGGCTTTTTCAACGTCTTCGAAACGGAAGACCAGTAGGGCGTTATCGCTGAACTTTTCGACGAAGCCGTACATATACTCGACGTTCACGTCGTTGTCGGCGAAGACCTTGAGAACTGCAGCCAGTCCGCCCGGTTTGTCGCCGACTTCAACTGCGATGACGTCGGTGAGATTCGCAACAAACCCGTTTTTGTGAAGGGTCTGGATGGCGAGGTCCGATTTATCCACGACGATTCGCAATACGCCGAAGCTTTCGGTCTCGGCGATTGTCAAAGCGCGGATGTTTATATTGGTTTTTCCCAACAGCGAGCAAACGTCGTAGAGCCGACCCTTCCTGTTTTCCAAAAACACCGATATCTGTGTTAGCTTCATTGGCGTCCCCTTTATATTATTCTCTTGTCAATAATTCGTTTGGCTTTGCCCTCGCTTCGCTGGATTGTCTTCGGCTCAACAAGCGTAACCTTGACGCCGATGGACAGGGCCGCCTCTATTTCCTTTTTGATTTTCTTGGACAGCTCGTTTAGTTTCTTGACCTCGTCGGAGAAAATCTTTTCCTCGACCTCAACCAGCACCTCGACCTCGTCGAGCCCGTGGGCTTTGCGGTCAACGATAAGCTGGTAATGCGGCTGAGTCCCCTTGATGCCCAGCAGGACGTGCTCTATCTGCGACGGGAAGACGTTTATGCCGCGGACGATAATCATATCGTCCGTTCTGCCCTTGATTTTGCTGATTCGCGGGCTTGTCCTGCCGCATTTGCACTTGTCATAGCGAATGCTGACGATGTCCCTTGTGCGGTATCTGATGAGCGGGATGGCCTGTTTTGTGAGCGTGGTGATGACAAGTTCCCCGGGCTGGCCGGCTTCGACTTCCTGGTCGGTCTTGGGGTCGATTATCTCGGGGTAAAACACGTCGCTGTATATATGCAGCCCCTCTTTATGGGTACATTCCTGCGCGACTCCGGGGCCGATGATTTCCGAAAGCCCGTAAACGTCGGTCGCGCTCATATTCCAGACCTTTTCGATTTCCGTCCGCATCGACTCGCTCCAGGGTTCGGCTCCGAATATGCCGATTTTCCAGTTACCCTTGGCGGGGTCGATTCCCATTGCCTTGGCCTCTTCAGCCATATACAGCACGTAGCTTGGTGTGCAGGCGATGACTTTCGGTTTGAAATCCTGCATAATTTTTATCTGGCGAGCAGTTTGTCCCGCCGAAGTCGGTATTATTCTCATACCCATTTCGAGAGCGCCGTAGTGAAAGCCCAGTCCGCCGGTAAACAGGCCGTAGCCGTAAGCGATTTGGATTGTGTCACCCGGCTCACCGCCCGCGCAGCATATTGATCTTGCCATAACCTCCGACCACAGCGAGACGTCATACCTTGTATAGCCGACTAATGTTGGATTGCCCGTTGTGCCGCTTGAGATGTGTATTTCGACGACGTCTTTATCCTTGTTGGAGAAAAGCCCGTAAGGGTAATTGTCCCTCATATCAATCTTGGTGGTAAACGGCAGGCGTTTGATGTCGTCGATGCTTTTGATGCTGTCCGGCTTTACGCCCGCATCGTCGATTTTCTTTTTATATACGGGACAGTTTTTGTATATGTAAGGTATTAGTTTTTTGAGGTAATCCGTTTGCAGCTTTTTGAGCTCCGCCGGCTCCATACACTCGAGTTCTTTTTTCCAAATCATAATTGGCCCATTTCCCTTCCTTTAAGAAATACCCCCTTGTTTTCTTCAACATATTTCTTTTTAAACACGGCTTCTATCGCCTGAAGCCAGAAATCCGCTTGTATAGGCAGATAGGCCGACAGGACGCCGACAAGAAAAACATTAAGGTGACGCGGATTTTCGATTGCCGTTTTGGCTTTTTCGAGATATTCGGTGAGGTTTTTGCCGTCGGCTTTCAGGAATGCCTTTAGCCGGTCGTGCTCTTCCGGGTGAAAGCATAACAAAATATCCGCTCCGCCCTGCTGAACGAGCGGCGAAAAGACCTTTTTGCCGAACCGCACGTGAGATTCGACTGAGCCGCCCCGCTGGGCCATCCCATGAACCTCTGATTTTTTAACGTGGTAACCCGCGTACATCGCCGCCCAGCCGCAGATTTCCGCGGCTTTCAGAATCCCCTGTCCCCCTGTTCCGCCAAAGGTTATGTTGTAGGTTTTATCTTTCATTGTTTTCCCGTATTACTGTTGCTTAAGCAGTTTACAGGGATGTCTTGAAATTATAACCGATAACGCGTCTTCGTTAATACGTTTTTCAACAATAGCGTCAAATTCGGCCCTGTTCTTCGGGTCGATGACATCGACGTTATCCGCACCGCACGCCCTGCACAGGTCTTCGAGGATGAGTTTCTTCGTCGGCTCGTTTCGTATCGTTAATCCCGTGGCCGGGTGCTGCTGGCCGCCGGTCATAGCGGTCGTGGAATTATCGAGGATGAATATAACGCCTTTTGCCTTGTTATAAGCCGCGTTGATAAGTCCCGTTATTCCCGAATGCACGAATGTCGAATCGCCCACTACGCCGACAATTTTCTTATCGGGTGCGCCTTTTCTCCAGCCCTCATTGAAAGTTACTCCGGCCCCCATACAAAGGCACGAATGAAGCGCGGAAGTGGGAGGCAGGCAGGCAAGCGTATAACAGCCGATATCGCCCGCGACGTAGAAATCGAGTTTTTTCAGCGTGGCGAACGTTGCCCAGTGGGGGCATTCCGGGCACAGCCGGGGCTTTCGTTTGGCGGTTTGTATTTCGTGCTTAACCTCGCCTTTGACGACCGCAGGAATCAGCTCAGGGATAAGTTCTCCGATTCTGAAAGATGGGTCTTTGGCGGAGCATTTTAAGCCCAGCGACTTGACGTGCTCTTCGAGGAACGGGTCAAGCTCCTCGACTACACAGAGTTTTTTGACTGTCTTGGCGAAGGCGCGTATTTTGTCGTCGCAGAAAGGATATGTCATACCCAGTTTCAGATAAGATGCGTCCGGGTAGGTTTCCTTGAGGTACTGGTAGGATACGCCGGAGGTGATGAATCCTATCTTTTTGTCACCCGGCTCGATACGGTTGAATTTTGTCTTTTCGGAAAGGGCCTTTAGTTTATTGAGGCGTTGTTCGACGAAGATGTGCCTGCCGTATGCGTTTCCCGGCACCATCACGTATTTCGCTATATTTCTTTCGAAGGGGGGCTGTTGGGACACGACCCTGTCGCCAAGCATTACGTCTTCCTTGGTATGCGCCACGCGCGTAGTCATTCGCAAAATGACCGGCGTATCGAATTTCTCGCTTATCTCGAATGCCTGCCTGACGTATTCTTTCGCCTCTCTTGGACTTGCCGGTTCGAGCATCGGTAATTTGGCGTAGATGCTTACCCATCTGGTATCCTGTTCATTTTGCGATGACGCCAAACCGGGGTCGTCGCAGACGACAACCACAAAACCAGCGAGTATCCCCGTATAGGAAGACGTCATTAACGGGTCCATAGCGACGTTTAAGCCGACGTGTTTGCAGGCGAACAAGCTGCGAACGCCGCTTATGGCAGCCCCAAGGGCAACCTCATAAGCCACCTTTTCATTTACCGACCACTGAACATCAAGCTCAGGAAGGGTGGCTAAGGTCTCAAGTATCTCAGTGGAGGGGGTTCCGGGATATGCGCAGGCGACCTTCAGTCCGGCCTCGTATGCCCCGAAAGCAAGAGCCTCATCGCCAGAAAGCAGCGCCTTTTTGGACGTTTCATTCTTGCTCATATAACAATATATAATAAGGATTTAAGTGTCTGCGTTCAATAAAAAAAAGCCCGGCTTTAGACCGGGCTTTTTCGTTAAATCAAACAAGTTTTTTAGAATACGTACGTGATGGTGAAGTGGAAATACAAGGCGTCATCATTGTTGAGCTTTGCATAGTAATTACCGGGCATAAAATATTCGGTAACGAAGTTGCCGCTCAGCTGTTTCGTGAAATTATATCTTATCCAGGAGGTGAACAGGTTGCCGCGGAATTTGCCGTCATCGGAGAATTTTGCGTTGCCGGCATAGGTATTTTGGGCGGCCCAGATGAAATTCCAGTCGGTGAGGAATTCCCACTGGTCATTCAGTTTGAATTTGTGCCCGAAGTCGAGGCGGTGCATATTGGATACCAGGAGGTCTTCCATACTGGTTATATATGGCTGGTAGAGTTCGCTCCATTGCGGCCACTCACCCCATAGCGGGTTAAATGATTCAACCTGTTTTGTGTGTGGGTCATCGCCTGACAGATACTCGTATGTAACATGCACTTTGTTATCGAGGTCATCTTTGAAGCAGTATTCGAGGGTGGATTTTTCGCCAAAAGCCAAAAGCCGTTCCATTTGATTAGGGGCGGTCAATTCCGTATTAGGCGATGCTGAGCGGCCTGTCTGCACAGCGCCTTCCATACGGTAATTCCAGTTGTCGTTAAATACCGGGCCTGAAAGTGCTCCGCCGAATGTGTAAATATCCGCTTTTTTACTGTAGGCCGCCATGTTCCCCGGTGAAAGGTAATTATTCACACTCGGCTTTTCAATAGGGTTATTATTTTTATAAATGAAATAACCTTCGACCTGCATTTTTTCGTTGCTCTTGTCGGTCAAATACAGAATTGCACCATTTTCCTGCTCCAGAGTTACGTATTTATCCCGGTCATTAATGGGTTTGAGCCACCAGTCGGATTTTGGCATGTTGTGTATATAAATCGTATCGAGCGTTGTCTTTTCAGCCAAATCCCAGGTAAATCGAGCGGCGTCGAAATAAGTAGTTCTGGAACCTTCGAGCGGTGCCGGTGTTCCTTCAGCAACGAGCCAGCCCTGGCCGAGGGTTATATCCTGTCGTCCAATGACAGCGGTCGTGGGTAAACCGAGGAAATTTTTCATTTTCAGGTTGAAGGTGTCCATAATGATTTCGTCAAGGTCTGTGCGCTGACGTAAAAATTCAGGGTCATTCCACTGCCGAAATTCCCAGGTGAATCTTGTATTAATAGAAGTGTCTTCATCCAGTTTGAATGTGTCCCACAGGCGTGTACGGAATCTTTCCCAATCCCAACGGCTTACGTTAAGACCTTCGACTTTTTGGTCATTTCTGAGCGTTTTCCAGTTGTAACCGAAGTGTTGCCTGAATCGGAAATCTCCTCCCTGATCCAGCCACGGTGCCGGATGGTGGAACCAGTCGGTCGCCTGGTCATTTGCCTCCGACGTGCCGGCTGGGGTTGCCTGTACGCTTGCCGGCGACGCACTGGCTGGGGTCTCTGCCGCCTGAACCTGCGCAGCGACAAGCAGACCGGCCAGTAAGAACACAAAAACTAAAACTATCTTTGTTTCCTTCTGTGCCATTTTCTACTCCTTAATTTAGCGGTTAACAATATAAGCCCGGTTAAAATTATGAGCTAATCACCCATAAATACCGAAGTTGGATTGCCTCTCCTCGATTTTTTATTAGTAAACTCCTGCATGACATAAGGATGTCCGGGTAACATAGTGATTCAGATACCTTTGTCTTCAATTCCAAACTCAACTGTTTTCCCTGCCAGAATGTAAACGACAACCGCTACCATACGGGACGTTCCGAAAATCCACCCCTGAAAATCTCGGTGTTCGTCCCATATTCAATTATGTATCGGTATTAGTATGCTCAAGACACCACAAAAAGCAAGACCTTTTTTGCACTCTGATTTCGTAATTTATGTCAGGTCTGCAACGTCCTGTAAAAACACGCAGGACGGGTTTTCACCCCCGAATAATGCTATAACAGCCCTAAAAGAGCCATTGCGTTATCCCGCAGAATTTTTATTTCAAGGTCTGCCGGCAAGTTCAGATTCCTGAATAGCGATAAGGTTTTACCCTGGTCGGTCCATGGCGAATCTGTCCCAAAAAGTATGCAATCGGCAGGGTGGGCATGTATGATTCGCCTTGCCTGTTCAGGGGTAAGGTATTCAAGCGACCACGATAACTCCATATAGATATGTTTGCCCGCCAGTTTCCGCTCAACTTCTTCCCACTGTTGCCACGCCCCGAGATGTGTCGCAACAAACTTCAATTTCGGGAACATCTCCGTAACTTTCAGAATTCTCCGGCAGCAGGCCCTGTCGTCATTTGCAAACGAGATATCATACCCCGTGTGTGCCGCCACCATAAGGCCTAATCGTTCAAGCTCCTCATAGATAGGCAGCATTCTGTCTTCATCGAGGAAGTAGTCCTGGTAATACGGGTGCATCTTGATACCTTTGAAGCCGGCGTCTTTAACGAGGGCGATTCTCTCTTTGTAATTTGCGTCAGCCGGATGAATCGATGGGAACATTATCAACCTGTCTGTCTGCGCTTTCCTGCACCAGTTGAAAATCGGTGTGAACTGTTCAGGCGTTGTGGCGATACAGCATATCACGCTTCTGCTGATGCCGTTGCGATTCATTGAATCCGTCAGCGCGTTTATCGTCCCGTCCAGAAATGCACTAACGCTCGGCGCTTCAGATAGCAGTTTCTTCATCGCCCGCGGGGCTAATTCGTCCGGAAACGCGTGTGTGTGAAAATCAATTGTCCCGTTCTTCATCATATTCACAATCATAAATCATAAATTGAAAATCGTAAACCGTAAATTCCTTTGCGTTTTTGGGCCTTTGTGGTAGAATCAGCAACAATTCAGGTTAAAAGATGGAGACAGCGAAATGGACACATTAAGAGAGTTTTTCAAAAGAGACAAGTTCGCGGAATTAGCCGGCATTGAGCTTCTCGAAGTATCGCCCGGCTCCGCCAAAGCCAGAATGAAGATCGGTCCTCAGCATCTTAACGGCGTCAATATCGTCCACGGCGGTGCGATATTCACCCTCGCCGACCTTGTTTTTGCCGCCGCCTCTAATTCTCACGGCACGGTCGCTGTGGCGATAAACGCGTCTATTTCATTTATCAAGGCATCATCAGGCGGAACGCTCTTTGCCCACGGCAGGGAAATCGCCTGCAATCCGAAATTGGCAACATACAGTATTGATGTTACTAATGAGACAGGCGAGGTGATAGCCGTCTTTCAGGGAATGGTTTACAGGAAAAAAGACACCCTGGCTGATGTGCTGTCGACTTAAAGCCGGATAATGTACTCCAGCCGAATATTACGCCCGTTACATTGAGCTTGCTCATTCCTGCCGTAGTCACCGGTTGATTTTTGCTTATGGTTAAATTAGAATGCCCCCCTGCGGTTGATGGTAACAATGTTATTGTAATCGAAAAATTGTAATACGTGGAAGGTGCAGGTATAAAAATGGCAAAACATAAGGATAATTGTCCTAATAAGACAAAGTATTTATCAGGCAAACGTATTCTTCCTGAGCCGATTTCGAAATTGACGGATATAGCGAAGCTGATAGACAATCTGGACGCGTACAACGGCGGAAGATTAAGGGCCGCCTGCCAGTTGTTGAAAGACAAATATTCTCAGGAGGACGTTACGATTGGAATGAGCCTGGCGGGAGCGTTAACGCCAGCGGGACTCGGACCTTCAGCGATAATTCCTCTGATGAACCACGGCTTTGTTGACTGGCTTGTCGCTACAGGCGCGAATATGTATCACGATATACATTACGCGTTCAATCTGCCTATGTTCCGCGGCAGTCACGCGGTCGATGATGTCGATTTGAGAGATAAGGGCGTAACGAGAATTTACGACATCCTGTTTGATTACGAAGACGTCCTGATGGAAACCGACAGACAGCTCAGAGAGATACTTATAAGGCCTGAATTCCAGAGGGAAATGGGCACACGGGAATTTTATCATTATCTCGGCAAAATTCTCAGCGACCTCGAAGAAAAGCATGGACTCGGCCAGGTGAGCATATTGGCGGCTGCCTACAGGAACGGCATTCCCGTCTTTACATCGTCACCGGGGGATTCGACAATCGGTATGAATGTTGCCGGCCTTGAGCTTCTGGCGGAGGCATCGGGCTTGCAGGACGCCTTCAAACTGAAAATAAATCCGAGCATCGACGTTAATGATTCGACGGCGATAATACTGAACGCCAAAAAATATGAAAACGGCAAGACGGGCGTCATCCTGATTGGGGGCGGTAGTCCCAAGAATTTTATGCTCCAGACCGAACCGCAGATTCAGGAAGTTCTGATGATACCGGAAGCGGGTCAGGATTACGATATAAACGTAACTGATGCCAGGCCCGACACGGGTGGCTTATCGGGTGCACCGCCAAGCGAGGCGGCAAGCTGGGGCAAAATTGACCCGACCAAATTAGAGGAAACCGTTACCGCTTATCTCGATGTTACCGTTGCCCTGCCGATTATGGTCGCTTATGTTATCCAGACCGCCAGGCCCAAGAAGCTGAAAAAATTATATTATCGCGGCGAAGAACTGCGTAAGAAGCTGATAAAGTCCTATCTTGAAAACAACAAAGAGGTCGAAAAACTCAGGAAGCTAATCAGGAAATTGATGGCCTGATAAAACAGGATTGATATGAAAAAAGAGCTTCTGAAATTAGCGGCAAAGCACGGGACTCCCTTATTTATTATCGACCACGATGTGATAAGGAAAAATTATCGCACTTTCAAGAAGCATCTGCCGAGGGTGCAGGCCTATTACGCCGTCAAAGCCAACTCGAACCAGGAGATAATCAAGACGCTGTTCGATGAGGGAGCCAGCTTCGACGTCGCTTCATACAACGAGTTTATGCAGATTTACAAATACATCAGCCATTTCGAGGAGAAGGACAAAGATTTTTATATCTGGGATAAGATAATTTTTTCCAACACTATAAAAGACAGGCCGACCCTTAGGGACATAAAACGCTACCGGCCCCTCGTTACCTTTGACAGTGAAGATGAGCTGAAGAAGATACGTGAGTATTGTGAGACGGCTGGCCTGGTTTTGCGATTGAAGGTCCCTGATACCGGCTCGCAGGTGGAGATGAGCTCGAAATTCGGCGCAGAGCCGGGAGATGCGTATAACCTCATAAAACAGGCGTTTGACATGGGGCTTGTGGTTGAGGGATTGAGTTTTCACGTCGGCAGCCAGTGTACCAATTTCGATAATTATACGGCTGCGCTGACAATAACATCGCAGATTTTCAATCATTCACGCCAAAAGGGTTACAATCTTAAAATTGTTGATATCGGCGGCGGCTTTCCTGTGCCCTATGACTCTCAGGTCCCAAAGTTTGGAAAGCTCGCGGCGGTTATAAATTCCGAATGCGAGCGCCTGTTTCCCCATGACATTGAGATTATAGCTGAGCCGGGAAGATTTATGGTGGCTACTTCAGCGGTACTGATTTCTGAAATAATCGGAAAAGCCAGAAGAGACGGTAAAATCTTCTACCACATAAACGACGGGGTTTATCACACCTTTTCCGGCGTGGTGTATGACCACTGGATTCCCAATTTCCGCGCATTTCGGCAGGGCAAAAAAGAGGTATGTGCTGTTGTCGGGCCTACCTGCGATAGTTTCGACAAGATTTCTGTTTCGGAGCAGTTGCCGGGCAATCTTGAAATCGGTGACTGCCTTTTCACGGAAAATATAGGAGCATACAGTACTGCCTCTTCGACGAAATTTAATGGTTTCGATGGCGCCAAAATTATGCATCTGAATAATTGACCCTATTCCTTTCGCTCTGAAAATGCCAGTTTTATAGGTCTTTAGCTGTTCATCCCGGCATATTTGACAGTCTAACAGCAACTTCCTGTCTTTGTTTTTAAGTCGCCCTGTGGTGGTGTCGATAAACACTGCTGTTGGAGAAACTATCGTCAGGATGAAGGGCTATTATGGAAGAAAAAGACCCTATAATTTCATTTATTACGAAAGAAAATATCCTTGATGAAGCCACTTTGCAGACGGCCATTGCCCAGCAGCGGCAAACCGGACAGAGCTTGATAAGTGTGCTCAAAAAGGGCAATCTCGTAAATGAGGAACAGCTCACGAGGGTTATTGCTGCTGCCCACAATATCGAGTTTATAAATCTTTCGCCGGATATAATAGACCCGATGATGGCCCATTTGCTTTCTTATGAAATGGTTAACCACAGTAACGTCATCCCGATTAAAAAGGAAGGTAAGCGTCTGTTTGTCGCGATGAGTTCTCCGTTGAATCTGTCGGTTCGTGACCAGATAGAGATGAAGACGGGTTATGAAGTTGTGCCGGTTGCTGCCTCGCCGAACGCGATAAAGCAGGCGATTAACTATCATTTCAGCGTCCGCGACGTAACCAAGCAGACAATCGTCTCGATGCGGCTTAAACAGGAGCCGGGACAAGGCATTGAAGACGACAAACTGCTTGAAAACAAGCTGACCGAGGTCGAACGGGAATCCACAAAGGTTGCCGATTCGCCGATTACCAGGCTGGTCGCGTCCATAATAAACGGTGCGATTGACGCTCGTGCAAGTGACATACATCTTGAGCCCAGAGATTCGGATATGAGGGTGCGATATCGCATCGACGGCATTCTGCAGGATACCCTGAATGTGCCGGTTTCGGCCCAGCTTGAGGTTATATCGCATATCAAGATTATGTCGGATATGGATATT
The DNA here is from genome assembly GCA_050012515.1 of Sedimentisphaerales bacterium. Taxonomy (GTDB): domain Bacteria; phylum Planctomycetota; class Phycisphaerae; order Sedimentisphaerales; family Anaerobacaceae; genus Fen-1362. The sequence goes on from JBEKHA010000005.1 coordinate 165,793, forward strand.
TCCGAGAAAAGGGCACCGCAGGACGGCCACATGTCGGTGCAGCACGATGGTAAAGATTATGACCTGCGTGTTTCGTCTCTGCCGGCGACCGGCGGGGAAACAATTGTGATGAGAATCTTAGACAAGCATTCTTTGCGGTGGTCGCTTGATTCGGTTGTGGCTTCGGTGGAGGATAATCAGAAATTCAAACGACTTGCGGCAAATCCATACGGTATGATTCTGCTGACCGGTCCCACCGGCTGCGGAAAGACCACTACATTGTATGCCTTACTGCAGATGCTTAATGTCCCCGAAAAGAACATCGTTACAGTCGAAGACCCTGTTGAATATCGGCTTGAAGGCATCACGCAGTTGCAGGTCAGGTCTGTTGCGGGATTGACTTTCGCGTCTGCGCTGCGAAGTATTGTTCGACAGGACCCGAATGTGATTCTGGTTGGCGAAATACGCGACCCTGAAACCGCCGAAATAGCAATCAGCGCCGCGTTAACAGGACACCTGGTTCTGAGCACGCTGCATACCAATGATGCGGCAGGTGCGATATCGCGTTTGATAAATCTGGGTGTGGCTCCCTTCCTTGTCGCTTCGTCGCTGCTGGGTGCAGTTGCGCAACGACTGGTAAGAACTACCTGTGACAAATGCAAACAGCCATATACTCCGTCGGCGGAAGAACTGGCGATGGTTTTCGGCAAGTCCCTCCCCGGCAAGGACATACAGTTTTATAAGGGTACCGGCTGCAATAGCTGCAGAAACACCGGCTATCACGGACGACGTGGCGTTTTTGAGATTCTTACCGTTAGTCCGCAGATTCGCAGGATGATAACCGATGGCTGCAGCGACGGGCAAATGAAACAGCAGGCGGTAAAAGAAGGAATGAGGACACTGACGAAAGCTGCAATTGCCGATATGCTTGCCGGCAATACCACAATTGATGAGCTGATGCGGGTTGTGGATTTGAGGGCGGATTAATGGCTGTCTATACATACGTGGCGAAAGACGACAAGGGCGTGATGCTGACGGGTACCTATACCGACGTAGAGAGTCAATCTGCGCTTCGCGACGAATTGGAAAAAATAGGGTATGTCCTGGTCAAAGCCAGGCGTGGAAAACAGGACGTTAAAAAACGTCGCGCAGCAGGCAGGGTAAAACAGTCAGACGTCGCTACTTTCGCGTATAAGTTTGCGGGTATGTACTCGGCTGGTTTGCCGATTCTAAGGTGTCTTGAAACGCTGGAGCAGCAGGTGGATAACCCGGCCTTTAAAAGTATATTGACAGATGTCAAAAATGACGTGGGGGCAGGGGCAAGTTTGAAGGCCGCCTTCGCCAAACACAAGGGCGTATTCTCGGATTTCTTTCTTGGAATGGTGGAAGCGGGTGAATTAGGCGGCAAGCTCGGCGAAACCCTTGAAATGACTGCATCTTACCTTGAAAAGCAGGTTGCGCTGAGGCAGAAAATAAAGTCCGCGTTTGCGTATCCTGTAATAGTTACGGTTATGTGTCTGGTAGTTATTACTTTCCTGCTTGCTTTTGTTATACCGGTTTTCGCTAAGCTGTATTCCCAGGTTCACGCGCAGCTGCCCGGCCCCACGCTCATCCTTGTGGCGGCAAGCTCGCTTGTAAGGCACTGGTGGTGGGCAATAATAATTATTATTGGAATATCTGTGCTCGTCATTAAAAAATTGTTTGCCAATCCTTTGTTCAGAGCTAAGTGGGACAATTTCAAACTTAATGTGCCTGTGTTTGGCAAGCTTAACAGGATGCTGGTTGCGTCGCACTTCATGCGGACATTCGCGATGCTTTCCTCGGTCGGCGTACCAGTGGTTAGGTCGCTGGATATGGCAAGTTTGGTTGCTCATAATCACAAAATAACCGAGATTACCACGGAAATGCAGAATGTGATACAGGCGGGCACTCCAATGTCTGTGTCATTAAAAAAGTATGATATTTTTCCTCCGGTGATAATACAGATGGCTTCCTCAGGCGAAGAGGTTGGGATGCTTCCTGAGATGCTGTGCAAGGGAGTCGAGCTTCTCGACAAGGATATCGAGCGGGTAATAAACTCGCTGCTTGTGAAGCTTGAACCGATTTTGACGCTTATTATGGGTTCCGTTGTCGGATTGATTCTTATGGGCGCGTATCTGCCGATGTTCGATTATATGGGGCATTTGAAGTAGGACATAACGGCTAAATGGTCCCATAATCGAAGGGTAATAAAATATTATCCGTAGAGATTTGTGGATTTACAATGGTTTTTGATTAAGTAGGCGGAGTTTTGTGTCGAAGATAAATCAGTTAACTGAACTAAATGTGTGTGCTTTTAATTAGCGGGATTATTTAAGGAGAAACAAATGCGGAGCAAAAAAGGTTTAACGTTAATCGAACTGTTAATTGTGATTCTCATTCTCGGCGCCTTGGCGGCGATTGCGATTCCGAGGATCGCCAACAGCTCCTACAATGCCAAGAAAAATGCGTGCAATACAAACGTTGACACGCTAAATACATCCATCGAGGTGTATAATAATGATAAAGGCGCTTATCCGGCTTCCTTGCCTATCCTCACGGGCGATGCGAACTACTTCCCGGATGGCGCGCCTGCCTGTCCATTTGGCACGGCGTACGTTTACAGCACGACCAACAACCGAGTCGCGTTCCATAGCCATTAATTCAGGGCCGGGGGCCAGGTTTGAGTTAAACCTGGGTGGTGACAAAGATACAAATCGTGGGATGGCTGCAGGCATCTGTCGGCCATCCCATTCTATTATATTGACGGGAACGAAACAATGGCCGCGAAAAGAACGGCATTAACCCTGGTCGAGATGATTGCTGTGGTTGTGATTTTGGGCGCCTTGGTGTTTATAGCGATACCGAGGTTGAATTTTGCTGCTCTTTATCGCAAACAGGCCAGTACAGTTGCCAAACAGATTGTTACCGACCTGCGCAGGACACGCACTCTGGCAATTTCAAACGCAGTGAGCCACTCCGCGGGATATAGCCTGCAAATGGTCGGCTCTTCGCCTTACACCAGTTATCAGATAGTGGATGTTAACTCAGGAACGGCGGTGGATTCTCTTACCATTGGTTCCCCGATAAGTTGCACGGGCGGTTCCCTTTTTACATTCGGACCTTTGGGAAATCTGCTTACCGGCAGCAGCACAACTCCAATTACCGTCTCATCCAATAACAGAACTTATACAATCACAGTTATATCCGCTACGGGCATAGTTGAATGCACGGGAGGTTGAACGGCAATGTGTCTGAAACATTCGAATACAAATCGACGGCGCAGAGGGCTTAGCATAATCGAAGTGACTACGGCCTCTGTGTTGCTGATTGTCGCGATGGTTCCTATTCTCCTGTCGCTCACAAAAGCCAATTTGTGGTCAACTCAAATCGAGCGAAAGACACAATCCCTGGTTCTCGCCCAGGGCGAACTCGATAACATAAGGGCCCAGACCGTCTACAATTTTGGTTCGTCAGGTTATTATACAGCCAGTAATGTTGTTCTTAGCGGTTCGTATCTTTGCAATGTTGTGGATAGTATCGTTAGCACAGATTTGAAACAAATAACCGTGTCCGTGGGCTACGATAGCAGTGGTAACGGCACGCTGTCTTCCAATGAGGTCCTGGTTACTCTGACCACCTATATCGCCAATCGATGGTAAGCTTATAGGACCATTGGAGTAGTCCCTGCATATCGTTGATAAGCGTCCTCCTTTTGTCCGATAAAAATCCCTTAGAGCGATTAAAAATTGCGATTTAAGCCGTTTTTTTTGTATTTGTAGAGGCAAGTATTTAATCGTCGAATTCAGAAACGCAGCCCTGTTTTTGTGCCGAAGAAACCTGTGAAAAGTGAAACATTGTGCGCACTAAAAGATGAATAAGAGAAACGATAAAATCCGATTACGACGGGCATTGACACTGGTCGAGGTGATATGTGCGATGGTTTTGATAACCATCATTTTTGCCGCTGTTTTGCCGCAGTTCACGATAATGTTTAACAGTTGGGACAGCAAACAGGGGGCAGCCGAAGCAATCCAGAATGGCAGGGTGCTTATGGACCACATCAGCCGAAACCTCTCAGAGGCCAAGAGAATAACCGCCGTCAGCGGTTCTACGGTTACCAAAGGCTATATCCAGTTTGTTGATAACAACAACCTCAATGACAGATACGATATCGCTTCGGCTGACAACTATGTGGAATATGGCGTTGTGGGGTCGCTCTCAGAGTTAGCCGGTCCTGTAAGCTCATTCACATTTGCCTGCTATGATGCCTGCGATAATCCTTTATCGCCTGTTACCGACACCAATGCCGTCCGCATTGTAGAGGTTAATGCTACCTTTACCAATTCGGCTTCCCATGGTCAACCTAAAACCTTCACCACCTGGGTTTATCTGCGGACGAATGGTCAGAAGGGGGGATGTTGGCAGGACCAGGATGTAGGAACCCCAGCCGCGACGGGCAGCGCCTCTTATTTGTCTTCATCGGATGCTTGGACTGTCATCGGCTCAGGCGCAGACATCTGGGGCACTTCCGATGGTTTTCATTATGCCTATGAGCCGCTTAGCGGCGACGGGCAGATTGTCGCAGAAGTTAACAGTATCACAAATACAAATTCGTGGGCAAAGGCCGGCGTAATGATTCGTGAAACACTGGCGAGCGGTTCGACGTACGCGATGACGATGCTTACACCCGGTCAGGGCACGGATTTCCAATACCGAACCACCACTAACGGCAGCAGCATCAGTGCGACCACAAACGGAACCGGTAGCAGCATCGTAGCCCCATACTGGGTCAAGTTGAACAGGACTGGAAGTACTTTCACCAGCTATTACTCCTCAAACGGCTCAAACTGGATACAGATTGGCAGCGCCTCAATCACTATGGCGACCAACGCCTATATCGGTCTGGCGGTTACCAGTCACAACGATGGCACCCTCTGCACCGCCTATTTTAATAATATCAATTTCCTGACGTATGAGGACTTCAACGCGGCCAAGGCCGGTTCCGATACCACCTCTGTTACTGTTTTCACGGAGCCTAATACTGTTGTAGGCGATCTGCTTATCGCGGCGGTAGCCGCCAATGGCAGCGTAACTATTTTGCCACCCTCCGGATGGAATCTGATTAACCAGGGAAGCGATTCCCTCAATCAGGTAACTTTGGGGAGCTGGTGGCAAAATGCAAGTGCCGCGGGGGCAAACAGTAATATTTTCACCTGGTCAGGAAACCACCAGGCATATGGGTGGATAATGCGGTTTAAAGGCCAAAACGCCACCAATCCAATTAATAATTCTGCGTATGCCAGCAGTTCCGGCACTGCCACGCCAACCAGTCCCGCGGTTACGACAACGAGCAATTGCTGCCAGATTCTTCGTCTGGGTGCGTTTGATGATGACAACAATATTGTTATTGGTAACCCCGGTCTTTCCGGTAATAGTCCCATTACGATGGACGCAACCGGCGTGGTGTATTGGGGGTTCACCGAGGCCAATCTGCCTTCCGGTGGCACAACTCTTACAATTTCGAAGCCAACCGGAACCGCTACGGGTGACTTGCTTGTTGCGGCAGTCGTCGTATACGGCATCACCACCAATATTACGGCAACGGGCTGGACGTCGATTGGTACGCAGGGTAACAATACTGGCAATACGGTAAGATTGGGTGTTTGGTACAAGCAGGCAACGGCATCAGAGGCGGCAAGCTATTCGTTTAGCTGGACAGGAAGCCAGCAGGCGTATGGATGGATAATGCGATTCTCAGGCCACAATTCCACGACTCCAATCAATGCCACAGGCACAGCGGGGACCGGCACTTCTGCCTCTCCGGCCAGTCCATCCGTCACTACGACGGTTGCCAACGCGATGATAGTCCGAATAGGCGCGTTTCCCGGCAATAGCATTAACATCAATAATACAGGGTTGCCGGCTAATCATATAAATATCACAATGGACGAAAGCAGCGCCAGCGGAAATTCCTGTTCCGGTGGTGCCGGGTACATCAAAGAAGAAGCCGCAGGTGCATGTGGCGCATCCTCTTTTTCGCTAACAGCCAGTAAAAGTTATAGGACTCTTACGTTTGCGATAGCACCGATGGGAACCACTGGAACGGTAACGGGCGGTGCCGGATACCTCAAGCAATCGCTTGTCGGCAGCAGCGGAACTTCGACCTTCTCAATTGGCACGGCAAATGAGGCGAGGATGCTTACCATAGCGATAGCGCCGAGCGACCCCAACAAAAATGCCTGCTGCGAGGGCAATATATTACCTTGAGCCATAATATGAAAATGAGGATGAAAAATAACGGTGTCGTGTTTTTGATAGTTATTTTCGCGATTGCGCTGCTTACGACAATCACGGTCGGCATCCTTATTATGTCCACAGAGGAATTGCTATTGATGGATAACAAGTTATACGCCACACAGGCGATGTGTACAGCTGAGGCGGGGCTGAATGCCGCTTTTGCGCAGATACGGTCAAACTCGGGCTGGACAACCGGCTTTACCAATATATCGTTCAATGGCGGCAGCTACACCGTGACTGTTACCGGGACCCAGTCAACCCTAACGATTATCTCCATCGGGACGTCGTCACAGGGGTATATGGCTCAGCTGGTGGCTAACGTAACAGTTGGCGCAACTTCGCCATACAAAATCATGATTAATAGGTTGGGGATAAACTAATGAAATTTGTCGAGAAGACAGTTGCCGGAATAGATATTACGCAGGAACGCATCAGCGTAGCGTTGCTCAAGTTGGGCAGGAACGGTCCGAAGCTCGTCAAGTCGGTTTTTGCGCCGATGCCCGCAGGGGCGGTCAGGGACGGGAGTATTGTCGATGCTGCACTGCTTCAGCGGACATTACGAGATATAAAATTTCGCAACAGGATATGGACAAACCGTGCGGCAGTTTCACTCTTTGCCAGACCCGTTGTTACGCAGATGATAGAAATACCAAAGCAGATGCCGTCCAACCTCACCCAGTTTGTTAGTGGGGAAATGAAGCACTGCGCTGCTATGCCCGGCGGAGATATCGTGCTTGATTACTGCTCGGTCGGTTCAAGCAGGCGTTCGGCGGATAAAAAGGTTTTGGTGGCTGCCGCTGAGACGAAAAAAGTTGCCGAGCTTGTCAATGTTTTGGGCCGTGCCGGTTTTTCCGCGGAGGTGGTTGAGCCGGCGGTATTGTCTTATTTGCGGGCCATTGGCGATAAAAAAATAACGGAGAAATCCGGCTTTAACATACTTGTTGCCATACTGCGGGAAAATGTTCTGACATTGTTCGTTTTGAGAAACGGAGTCGTTGACTTCATACGGACAAAGGACGTCAGGCAAAAATCGACTGCCGGCGACGATTTGTGTGGCTGGCTGGCCGAGGAGCTTGCCGAGATACAAAAATTTTACAGTGTTGAGATGGTGGATAATACGGGCAAATGGGAGATAACCGTGTTTGCCGATACTGCCCAGTTGCCGCGGGATGCAGAAGGCATTCTTAAATCAAAAATTCAGGCCGGCTCACTGCAGGTCAGGACTTCGAAAGATGCGTATTTAGACACTATCATCAGCGGTCAGGCAACAGGTGATAAAAATGAGCAGCCCTCGCCAGTTGCTGTAGGTCTGGCGATGAATCTTTTGGTAGCGCAGAGAGATGACGTGAGATTGAACCTGATGCCGCCGCAGGTAGTCCAGCTGAAGGAGGCCCAAAAGGATGCCCTGGTTGCTGCTACCGTTGTTGCGGCGCTGCTGTTGCTTATGGTGCTGGCTGTCGCGGTGCCTGTGTATATGATTAAGAAAATATCCGGCAATGCCGCCGGAAAGACGGCGCAAGTATCGGTACGCAACACGGACAAAATATTTGAGAAGAATCGGCATCTCGACGCCAGGTTACAGGCCTTGTCGGATCGCCTCGACAGCGTTGCAAAAATATCGGCCTCGTATAGCGACGTAAACTGGGTGCAGTTGTTCGCAAGCATACGCGATGCCGCACCCAGCTCGATTCGCATCGTCAGTTTGTCCTGTACCGATGGCCGGAGGATACAGATTGAAGGACTGGCGCTGTCTAACGACGCCGTCAATTTATTCGTCAGCTCGCTTGAGAAATCGCCCGGCGTCTCGACGGTAACGCTGCTTGAGTCCAGTAAACAGGAGGGGCAAAAGGGATTTATAAACTACCAGATTAGTTGCAAGCTGGGCCTTAAGAAAGGCAAGGAAGATGATATCAGTTGAAAAAATTACCAGTATTGAGCGTTCACACAGGCGAGTTTTGCTGATTGCGATGGCGGCGATTGTAGTATTCGGGCTTTACCGGTGGATACTGGCGCCGTACACCAGCCAGCTTCTGGCTGCGCAGAGATACAATTCTTCGCTTGATGCGGCTATACGCAAAGCCGATTTTATGCGCATCACTGTGGAAAATAAGAAGACCAAAATCGAGGAACTGACCAAGGAATCCGACCGGTTGCGAAATCAGTTGTTTACGCAAAATGAAGCGCGTCGGTTTTTTGCGTCTTTGCCGTCCGTTGTAGTCCAGTCCGGCTGTGGTGTTCTGTCTGTAAGCGCAGTATCAGATGCGCAGCGGAATGCACAGAATGACACTCCGGCCATAGCTCCGAAAAAAGCAATGGTTACCATTATTGGGGGATACAACGGCATAACTAAATTTATTGGTGCGTTACAGGACTATGAACACAAAGTATGGATAGAGTCCGTGAGAATAGATGCCGGCGGCGCCGGAAAACTCAGATGTCAGGTACTCCTGACGGTTTATTGTATAGAACGTGTGGAGAATTCTTTATATGAATAAGCTGATAGCAAAAATAGCGGTGTGTGCCTTTCTCGTTCTGGCAACGAGTATTTGTAACAGCACAGGTTCGACAGGTTCGCCTCGCGGCGAACAGACGGCAGGCCAAACGGCGGATACCGGTCGTGGCGACCCCTTTGGAGGGGACTTTGGTGACGCTTCACTGCCACAACCCAACATTATCGTGAACGGGAATTCTCCGGAGGCAAAGCCGCCGTTAATTGTTCGCACGGTTAGTTTGAAGTTTCTTAACGCGGCTAATCTGAAAACCGCGATAGATAAGATGTCAACGACGCACGGCAGTATCAGCGTCAATGACAACACCAACTCGCTGATTGTTTGTGATACAGAAGAGAATGTACAGAAAATTCTTGTCGAGATACATAAGGCGGACCAGACGCCAAAGCAGATAATGATTGAGGTTGTTATTATTGACGTTCAGCTTCAAAACGATACCCAAATCGGTGTTGACTGGGATTTTTTGAGCACCGGTAACAAGGGCTTAAGTTATCGACAGGATATGGTTTATCCGAACCGTTTTGGTATTGTGCCGCCGACGTCCGACAATATAAATTCTGCTACTGCCTATCAGGGTATCGGGCTGGGCAGCGAGGTGGCGCTTGTCACCGACAACATTCGCAATGTTCTTCATTTGCTGCAGGAAAAGACAAATGTGGACATCCTCGCCAGTCCTCGCGTGATGGTCGTCAGCGGCCAAAAAGCCAGCATCAAGACCGTTGAGGAAATCCCGTATCAGGAGATTACGCAATCAAGCTCCGGCGGCGGCGGCACCAACGCGATAACTTCGACGGAATTTAAAGACGTCGGTGTAACAATGGATGTCAAGGCGACCGTAACTGATGAAGGGAAAATTTTATTGATAGTCAGTCCGAGTCAAAGCGTGACCACAGGAACATCAATCGGAGGGGTTCCGGTTATCGATAAACGCGAGGCCACTACGACACTGCTTATGGATGACGGCCAGGTGGTCGTGATGGGCGGATTGAGAAGCCAGAGTACACAAATCACAAAGGATCAGGTGCCTTTGCTTGGCGATTTGCCGCTCATTGGTTTTATCTTTTCGAATAACCACAAGGTGGTCCAGAATACTGAGTTGCTTGTGCTTTTATCGCCGCATATTAACGAAAATGAACCAGTGCCGGCGGAGGCAGTGACAAGGTTTAAAGAGATAAAAAACAGGCCTATGTTATCGCTGCCTGCTGAGCCGAATTCGCGATAGCCGGGCGATATATCAGGATTGGCGTCGCAGCTTTTTGCTAATCTTGATAACGTTTTGGGTCGATAAAATGTAGGAAATGGATTAAATAAATGGCGTGGGCCACCAATCCCTAAGGGATAAAAAGGAGAATTAGCAATGTTTGGATTATTTAAGTCAGACAAAAAATTGGGCAAACCGAAGATACTTATCGTGGATGATGAGCCGGATTATGTGACTACAATCCAGCAGCATCTTGAATGGAGCAGCTACCAGACGGCAGTGGCCGTCAACGGTCAGGAAGGGCTGGAGAAAGCGGCAATCGAAAAGCCGGACCTTATTCTGCTTGATACAAACATGCCCATTATGAACGGCCACGAAACCCTTGAGCATTTGAACAAAGACCCCCAGTTGAAGGGTATACCGGTTATTATGGTTACCGCCGCCTGCGAAATGGACGACATTGCCACCGCTTCTTCTTTTGGTGTTGTTGATTACATCGCCAAGCCGTTCGATTTTGCGGAGCTGAAAGAGAAGATTGCCAATGCACTTGCCGGCAAAAAAGCCCTTAGCGGCGTATAGCGGTGATTTTAAATTCACTATTTTTTAGCTTTGCGTCTGCTGCAGTTGCTGAGCGGGTTCGGATTCACAGGCAGATGCTTTAATTGGCAGCAGGAAGTGCATAGTTGTTCCTTTGCCGAATTCAGATTCCACCCAAATTCTCCCGCCGTGTTTTTCGACAATATCTTTTGAAATAGCCAGGCCCAGGCCTGTTCCGCCTGTCTTGCGATTCCCGCTGCCAAGCTGTTGAAATTGCTGGAACAGCTTGGGGAGGTCTTCCTGTTTCATTCCACAGCCGGTGTCGATGACTGAAACACGAATCGAGTTTTCAATTCTGCGGCTTGCGATGGTAATGCTGCCTTTATCGGTAAATTTCATTGCGTTGCTTACCAGGTTGGTAAGAACCTGAATCATCTTGTCGCTGTCGAAAATAACTTTGGGCAGGTTGTTATCAACTGCCAGCCGCAACTCAATACCTTTCTTCTTTACGGCGCCCGCCATCGTGTTATAAACATTTTCGATGACGCTGTTGATATGGTTGTCCTGCATATTGAATTTAGCCCTGCCAGACTGGAGTTTCTGGAAGTCCAGGACGTCGTTGATAAGCCTGGCGAGGCGGTCAATATTGCGCTGGGCAATCTCCAATATCTCCCGTTGTTTGCTTTTGATGCGTCCTGCTGCCCCATCCATAATCAGGGCGATATCTTCTTTAATTATGGTCAGCGGCGTCCGCAGCTCGTGAGACACGGTTGAAATGAACTGCGATTTGAGGTCCATCGCCTCTTTGATTTTTCTGTCTGCTTCTTTGCGTTCAGTGATATCGCGGATAACGCCGATGGAGCCGGTTACGCGGCCGTCTGGGTCTTTCAAAACGCTCAGTGATACGTCAACTTCGATTACCTCTCCGTTGTTTTTGAGCATCTGTGTCTCGATATGTTGCTGTATTCCTTTCTGCCTTACCTCGTGCGTTCTGATTTTATCCCACGCATCCTCCGGATAAAGCGACCGGACGGGCTTGAGATGCAGGTCATCTTTGGTCATTCCGAGCAGTTGCTCTGTGAATTTGTTCCAGGAAATGAGCCGTTCCTGGTCATCCGCCATCATAATCCCTACCGCGGAGTTCTCGAATATGGTTCGGTATCTTTCCTCGGCGATTTGCAGCGTACGTTCGGCCTGCCTGAGCTCTGTAACATCCTCGTAGGTTCCCAGGACTCCGACTACGTTTCCCTCCGAATCGTGAAGGGGGACCTTGTTTGTGTCCCGCCACGCCTGTTTGCCGTCGGCCTGAAGCTGCGGTTCCGAAATGTGGTATTTGCCTGTGTTGCTCTCTATTACCTCTCTGTCGCACTTGGTATAAAGTTCTGTTTCCTCTTTTTTCCATGGCATATCGGCATTGGTTTTGCCCACAACCTCCTGTGGTGAGGCCAGCCCCGCGTGTTTTGCGAAGACCGCGTTACACCCTAAATAAACAAGATTGCGGTCTTTCCAGAAAATTGCCTGTGGAATACTGTTCATCACAAGCTGAAGCATCTGCTGTGATTCGTACAGTTTTTCGGCGACTTTCTTTCGCTCTATCGCGTAAAGAGCGGTTCTCACCAGCGAAGTTTCCATCGCCGGGCCTTTGACAAGATAGTCAGAGGCGCCGTTCTTTATCGCCTCAAGCCCCGTTTCTTCGCTCTCAAGTCCGGTGAGCACGACAATAGGGATATTTGCATTGACTTTGCTGATACTCTTGACTGTTTCTATGCCATTGCTGTCCGGGAGCCCCAGGTCCAAAAGCAAGACATCGTATTGTTTGGTTTTGAGCAGATTTAGCCCATCGGCCAGACAGGAGGCGGATTCCACGACGAATTTGGAGGATTTGGTGGATTTGGCCAAAACGCGTTTGACTAATCGAACGTCGATTTCGTCGTCGTCTATTTGTAAAACCCTTATCTCGCCGTTCATAGATTGACCACAGAAACTGCAGAGGTTATTTTCTTTTTTTTCTCCGCGGCCTCTGCGATCTCCGCGGTGAATATCAGGTGTGCAAGTCCTATAACTAAGGCGTTTTATTCATAGTCCATTTGTCTTGCTGGTGAAATTATCGGCAAATTAAACATGTGATTTCAGAAGAAAAAGGTGTTTTAGTGAATGAAAAAACACACTATGGGCCGGTAATAACCGGCTAATTGGTGGTTTGCAATACTGTGGGGCAATTATTTAGATTTCGCTTTTTTGCGTTGCGACATCAGTTTTGTGAATGTATCAAACAAGTATTGTGAATCATGTGGGCCGGGTGAGGCCTCGGGGTGGTACTGCACACAGAAGGCCGACAGGCGTTTGCAGCGGAATCCTTCGAGGGTATTGTCATTCAGGTTGATGTGTGTCAGCTCAACGCCTTTATCTTTTAACGAGTCGATATCAACACAGAAGCCGTGGTTTTGTGAGGTGATTTCGACTTGTTTGGTTTCGAGATTTTTAACGGGGTGATTTGCGCCTCTGTGCCCGAATTTAAGTTTGTATGTTTTTCCGCCCAGCGCAAGGCCGAGTATCTGATGGCCTAAGCATATTCCGAAGATGGGGACTTTGCCTAAAAGTTGCCGTGTGCTTTCGACCGCGTAAGTTACTGCTGCCGGGTCACCCGGGCCGTTGCTAAGAAATACGCCATCTGGTTTTTTCGCCAGAACTTCTTTGGCGGATGCAAACGCAGGCACGACATGGACATCACAGCCGTGGCTTATGAGCAGTCGAAGTATGTTCTGCTTTATGCCGAAATCGTACGCAACCACTTTGTATTTTAGTTTGGGTTTTATGGCTGATGGTTTAAGAACGTCAACCAACGGCTTATTCCATTTGTACGGCTTTTTCGATGTTACATCCTTAACGATGTCTCTGCCTACAAGCCCCGGGTATTCGCTGAGAGCTTTCGTCAGCGATGATATTTTGAGTTCCGTTGAAGATATAATGCCCCGCATCGCGCCTTGTGTGCGGATGTGCTTGACAAGTTTTCTGGTGTCTATACCCGCCAGCCCCACGACGTTATTGGCTTTGAGGTAATCGCTTAACGACTGTTCGTTTCTCCAGTTGCTGGGGTATTCACAGTTCTCTTTTACAATGAAGCCGGCAGCGTAAACCTTTTTAGATTCCACGTCGAGCGCGTTGGTTCCGTAGTTGCCGATAAGAGGGTACGTCATCGTGATTATCTGCTCATAATATGACGGGTCGGTCGTGATTTCCTGGTAGCCGGTCATACTGGTATTGAAGACAACCTCGCCGCATTTCTGTCCTTTTGCTCCGAAGGATGTCCCTTCAAATACCGTTCCATCTTCAAGCAACAGGATTGCTTTCATTTTCCAAGCCCTCCTTTGCGGTGGTACAACTGAATACACTTTACATCGATTCGCTCTTTTTTCAGCGCCTCGATTGCCTTGGCGACTGCCATCGCGCCCCTGATTGTTGTTACGTAGGGCACCTGCTTGTCAAGGGCGGTTCTTCTTATCAGGAAAGAATCGCTTACCGTCTGTTTGCCTACGGTTGTGTTGACGATGAGTTCGACTTTTCGGTTGATAATTGCGTCGAGTATGTTTGGTCTGCCCTCGTTTACTTTCAGCACAAACTCCGCCGGGACGTTGCTGTTGATAAACGCGGTGTATGTTCCTTTGGTTGCGGTGATTTTAAAGCCCATCTGGCTTAATTTGCGTGCGGCTTCTACGGCTCTCGGTTTGTCGGCGTCTTTGACGCTGAACAGCACCGTTCCGCTGGTGGGCAGTGCGTTTCCCGCGGCTATCTGGCTCTTGGCGTATGCGATGCCCGCCTCGTCTGCGATTCCCATTACCTCGCCAGTCGAAAGCATCTCAGGGCCGAGGATGACGTCAACGCCGGGGAATTTAAGGAATGGGAATACCGCCTCTTTGACCGAATAATGTTTCGGCCAGACCTCTTTTGTGAAGCCAAGCTCATCAAGCGTCATACCGGCCATTATTTTTGCCGCTAATTTCGCCAAAGGCACGCCGATGGCCTTGCTGACGAACGGCACGGTTCGTGATGCCCGCGGGTTGACCTCCAGCACGTATATATCGCCGTCCTTGATTGCGTATTGTATGTTTATCAGGCCCAGAACCTTCAGCTCCATTGCCAGCATCTTGGTCTGTCGCATCACTTCGTTTATGGTTTCCTGGCTGAGAGACACTGGGGGCAGTGTGCAGGCGCTGTCGCCAGAATGTACGCCCGCTTCTTCGATGTGCTCCATTATTCCGCCGATGACCACGCGTTTGCCGTCGCAGATTGCATCGACGTCCAGTTCGGTGGCATCGTCTAAGAATTTATCTATCAATACAGGATGCTCGCCCGAAACCTCTATGGCTCTCTCGACGCAGCTTTTCAGCGCCTGCTCGTCGTAAACAACTTCCATCGCCCGGCCGCCTAATACAAACGAAGGCCGAATCAAAAGCGGGTAACCGAGTTTATCGGCGATTTTCACCGTCTCATCATAAGACATCGCGGTGCCCGACATCGGCTGAAGAAGCTTGAGCTTCTCAACGACCTTATTGAATCGCTTGCGGTCTTCCGCCTTATCAATACTGTCCGGACTTGTCCCGATGATTTTAACGCCCGCCTGCTCAAGAGGCACAGCCAGTTTCAACGGCGTTTGTCCGCCGAACTGCACGATAACACCGTCCGGGTTTTCTTTTTCGACTATTGACATAATATCTTCGAACGTCAATGGCTCAAAATACAGCCGGTCGGAGGTGTCGTAGTCGGTAGAGACCGTTTCGGGGTTGCAGTTGACCATTATCGACTCAACACCGATTTCTTTCAGCGCAAACGCCGCGTGAACGCAGCAGTAATCGAACTCGATACCCTGGCCTATTCGGTTTGGCCCGCCGCCCAGGATGATAATTTTTCGCTTCTTGGTCGGATTGGCTTCGCATTCGCTTTCGTAAGTGGAATACAGGTAGGGCGTTGTCGCCTCGAATTCTGCGCCGCAGGTATCGACCCGCTTATATACCGGGTTTACGCCGGCATCTTTTCTGAGTTTATGGAATTCAAGTTCGCTCATTCCCGTCAGATGTGCCATATATCTGTCGGCGAAACCGTATTCCTTTGCCTGCCGAATAAGTTCGGGAGTTAATTTGGCGGCGCCGGTAGATTTTATTTTTGCCTCAAGCTGCACAATATCTTTTATGTTGTTCAAAAACCACGGGTCGATTTTCGTGATTTTGAAGATTTCCTCGATACTCACTTTTCTGCGAATCGCCTCCGCCACGTACCAGATTCTGTCCCAGTAGGGCATCCGCAGCTTTTCTTTTAATTGCTGAAGCGAAATCGTTTTGTCGATAAATTTATTATCTAACGAATGGCGGTCTATTTCCAGCGACCGCACCGCTTTGCCTAAGGCCTCTTTGAAGGTTCTGCCTATGGCCATCGCCTCGCCGACCGATTTCATCTGCACCGTCAGCGTCGGGTCTGTCCCGCGGAATTTCTCGAATGTAAACCGGGGCCACTTCACCACGCAGTAGTCAATCGTCGGCTCAAAGCAGGCGGGCGTCTTTTTCGTAATGTCGTTTGGTATCTCATCCAGCGTATAGCCCACAGCTAAAAGCGACGCTATTTTCGCTATCGGGAAGCCAGTCGCCTTCGAGGCCAGTGCCGAGCTTCGCGACACGCGCGGGTTCATTTCAATCACGTAAAGTTTGCCGTTTTCAGGACTCACCGCGAACTGGATATTCGAGCCGCCCGTCTCAACGCCTATCGCGCGGATAATCTTGATTGAGGCGTCTCGCATTATCTGATATTCCTTGTCGGTGAGCGTCTGAGCCGGCGCGACCGTGATACTGTCGCCCGTGTGGATACCCATCGGGTCGAGATTTTCGATAGGGCAGACGATGACGACGTTATCCTTGCGGTCTCGCATCACCTCAAGCTCGAATTCCTTCCACCCGATTACGGATTGTTCGATGAGGATTTCGTGTCTTGGGCTGAAGTTCAATCCCCATTCGACGCACTTGCGGTATTCTTCCTTGTTGTAGGCGATGTTGCCGCCCGTGCCGCCTAAGGTAAAGGATGGCCGGATAATCGCCGGCAGCCCGATGGATTCGAGCAGCACCTCCGCCTCCTCCCAGTTGTGGACGTAGCCGCTTTTGGGCACGTCAAGACCGCAGTCCTGAATTGTCTTTTTAAAGAGGTTTCTATCTTCCGCCCGTTTAATGCTCGCCAGGTCCGCGCCAAGCATCTTGACATTATATTTTTTCAAAATGCCGCGTTCCGCCAGTGCAACCGCAGTATTAAGCCCGGTTTGGCCGCCAAGCGTAGGCAGCAAACTGTCGGGTCTTTCAAGCTGAATGATTTTCTCGACGATTTCCGGCGTTATCGGCTCAATATACGTCCGGTCGGCAAAATCAGGGTCGGTCATTATCGTCGCAGGGTTGCTGTTGACTAAGACGACCTTATAACCCTCGCGTCGAAGCACCTTGCATGCCTGTGCGCCGGAATAATCGAACTCGCACGCCTGGCCTATGACTATTGGCCCTGAGCCGATGATTAGTATTTTGTGTATGTCTTTACGTTTTGGCACCGCAGTTTCCCCGTCGTTGGTTCGGATAAACTCAAGGTATTGGTGAAGTTTTTTACAGCGCGGCAGACGAATTGTCAATCGTTATTCTTGAGCCAGCGGTCGATTGCTATTGCTGCGGCTCTGCCGCTGTCGATTGCACGCACCACAAGAGAAGCGCCATTGATTGTATCACCCGCTGCGAATATCCACGGCTGGCTCGTCTGGAAGTTCTTTGTCGCGACGTTACCTCGCGAATCCAGCTCTAATCCCAGTTCGGTAATCAACCCATTGTGGACGACGTGAACAAACCCCATTGCCAGCAGCACGATGTCGGCGTCAAGCACAACCTCTGTGCCGGGAATCTCTTTTAGCTTCCAATTATTGTCCTGCTGCACCCAGTCAACTTTGCAGCAGTGAATTTTGCTGACCTTGGTTTCTGTTCCCGTGAATTTGGTCGTCATCACGCTCCAGAGCCGCTCGCAACCCTCCTCGTGGGAGGAGCTTGTCCGCATTATTCTCGGCCAGTTGGGCCAGGGGGTGTCATCGGGCCTGTCGATTGGCGGCTTGGGCAAAATCTCTATTTGAACAATCTGCTTTGCTCCCTGCCTTCGAGCCGTGCCCACACAATCGCTGCCTGTGTCTCCGCCGCCTATTACCACGACCTTTTTATCTTTAGCGTTAATTGCCCGCTTGTTTATGGCCTCTCCTGCGCAAATCCTGTTCTGCGACGTCAGGTAATCCATTGCATAAACGATGTTTTCGTAATCGCTTCCCTGCACCGGGATTCCTCTCGGTTCGCCCGCGCCCATCGTCAGGCAGATGCAGTCGAATTGTTTTCGCAGGTAATGTGCGGATATATCTTTGCCCACGGTTATATCGGTCCGTAACTGCACGCCCTCTGCCGACAACTGTTTTAGCCGGCGGTCGATTACTGATTTGCCTAATTTGAAATCTGGAATGCCGTATCGCAGGATTCCGCCGATTTTCTGGTCTTTTTCGAAAACCACAACATCGTGTCCTGCCCGCGCGAGTTGCTGCGCCGCTGCTAACCCGGCTGGACCTGAGCCGATTATACCGACGCGTTTGCCTGTCTTTTTTACCGCCGGCATCGGTTTTATCCAGCCCTCGGCGAATCCGCGTTCGACTATCTGAAACTCGATATGCCTGATAAGAACGGGCTGGTCGCTTATCGCAAGGGTGCACGCCGTCTCGCAGGGAGCGGGGCATACCCGGCCCGTAATTTCAGGGAAATTATTTGTTGAATGAAGCAGCTCACACGCCTCTCGCCAGTTTTCCTGGTAAACAAGCTCATTGAAATCAGGTATGTAATTGTAAAGCGGGCAGCCCACGCCATGACAAAACGGTATGCCGCAGTCCATACATCGTGCCGCCTGCTGTTGAATCTGTTCCGGCGTCAGGGGCAGGTCGAGTTCTTTAAAATCGTGAATTCGTTCTTCTATCGGACGGTGACCTGTATCCTGACGTCTATATTTAAGAAACCCTTTTATCTCACCCATAGAACACCTCCTCTGTGGCAGGTGTTGTTTCCGTATCTCGCTGTTCTGCCGCTCGCATTTTCTCCAGTGCTTTGCGGTAATCGAACGGGACGACCTTCACGAATTTGCCTACCATATCCTGCCAGTTGCTGAGGATTTGGTGTGCCCTTGCACTGCCGGTCCAGTCGAAATGTTTCTGGACGAGGTCCATGAGTATTTTTACGTCTTCTTTTTGCCAGACGCTTTCAAGCTCAACCATATCGAGGTTGCAAAGCGTATCGAAATTGCTCGTTTCGTCGAGGACGTAAGCGATGCCGCCGCTCATTCCCGCGGCGAAGTTGCAGCCCGTTCTGCCTAAGACAACAACTGTGCCGCCCGTCATATATTCGCAGCAGTGGTCGCCCACGCCTTCCGCTATCGCGATTGCGCCGCTGTTTCGTACGGCAAATCGCTCGCCCGCCATACCGTTGATAAACACCTCGCCTGCGGTCGCGCCGTAAAGAAGCGTGTTACCCGCGATGATGTTTTCTTTCGCCGCGAACGGTGCGCCCGCCGGCGTAATAACGGCGATTCTTCCGCCGCTGAGGCCTTTGCCTAAGTAGTCGTTACTTTCGCCCGTGAGCTTAAAAGTAACACCCGGCGCAAGAAATGCGCCGAAGCTTTGTCCCGCCGAACCGTTGAAAATAACCTGGAGCGTGTTATCGGGCAGTCCTTCGGGGCCGTTTTTGGTCACGATGCGATTGCTCAATATCGCCCCTACCGTTCTGTTAAGATTGCGGATGTTCATTTCAATAACGGTGTATTTTTTGTTTTCGATTGCCGGTTTTGCCTTTTCGATAATCTGCCAGTCGAGGTGGTCTGCTAACTTGTCCGGCTGGCTGACAATTTGCCGGGTCGCTCTGCCATCAGAGATATCCGGTCTATGGAAAATCATCGAAAAGTCCAGTCCCTTTGACTTCCAGTGCTCGATTGCCTTGTTTGTTCCCAGTCGGTCCGTGCGGCCAATCATATCCTCGAATTTTTTGAAGCCCAGTTGCGACATAATCTGCCGCACCTCTTCGGCCACAAAAAACATATATCGTTCAAGATATTCGGGTTTGCCCTTAAAGCGTTTCCGCAGTTCCGGGTCCTGCGTAGCTATGCCGAAGGGACATGCCCCCTCGTGGCATTTGCGAAGCAGCGTGCAGCCAAGCGTTACCAGTGCAGCGGTTCCAAAACCGAAACGCTCCACGCCGAGTAACGCGCCAACGACAACGTCTCGCCCTGTTTTCATTTGTCCGTCCGCCTGCACCCTGATTCGGTCTCGCAATCGGTTCATCACGAGTACCTGCTGTGTCTCCGCCAAGCCAAGCTCCCACGGGATGCCAGCGTGCTTTATGGAAGATAGCGGGCTTGCCCCTGTTCCGCCATCGTGTCCGCTTATTAGCACCTCGTCGGCGTTTGCCTTCGCGACGCCCGCGGCGATTGTCCCTACGCCGACTTCCGCGACTAATTTTACCGATACCAGCACGCCGGGGTTGCTGCATTTGAGGTCGTAAATTAACTGCGCCAAATCCTCAATCGAGTAAATATCGTGGTGAGGGGGAGGGCTAATCAGCGTAACCCCGGCTGTGGAATACCGCAGCCGGGCTATTTCCTCGGTAACTTTATGCCCCGGCAGTTGCCCGCCCTCGCCCGGTTTCGCCCCCTGGGCAATTTTTATCTGCAATTCTTTCGCGTGTGCCAGGTAATTTATTGTTACGCCGAATCTTCCGCTGGCCACCTGCTTAATCCCGCAATTTTTCGAGTCGCCGTTTGGCTCAGGTGTATATCTTGCCGGGTCTTCGCCGCCTTCGCCCGTGTTGCTCATCGCGCCGATGCGGTTCATCGCTATTGCCAAACATTCGTGCGTCTCTTTGCTGATTGAGCCGTGGCTCATCGCGCCGGTGCAGAATCTTTTTACGATTTCACTTGCCGGCTCGACTTCCCCAATCGGCACCGATTTTCCCAGCTCAAACTCAAACAGTCCCCGCAGCGTGCAAAGTTTTTCCGCCTGCTCGTTGACTGCCTGCGCAAATTCGCCATATAACTTCGGATTATTGCTTCGTACCGCCTGCTGCAAACGCGAAACGGTAACGGGATTCCACGTATGACTTTCGCCGGTATGCCTGAACAGATATTCTCCGCCAAGCTCAAGTGCGGGCGTCCCGGCGGGGTGCTCTTCGAAAGCCGCTTTGTGGCGGGATATCGCCTCGCTGGCAATTTCAGCCAGTCCTATACCGCTTATGCGAGAGCTTGTCCCCGTGAGATATTTATCTATTACGTCGTGGTTCAGCCCGATTGCCTCGAATAATTGGGCGCCTGTGTAGCTTCGCAGCGTCGATATTCCCATTTTGCTCATTACTTTTAGAATGCCTTTTTTTACCGCCGCGATATAGTTATCGGCAATCTGCGTCAGCTCAATTTTCGCCGGCAGGTGTCCCTGTCGCCGCATCTCGAACAGCGTCTCGAAAGCCAGGTAAGGATTGACGGCGTTTGCGCCGTAGCCGCATAACAGGCAAAAATGCATTACCTCTCTCGGCTCGCCTGTCTCGATAATAAGCCCCGCTTTGCCTCGCAGACCCCGCCCAAGCAGCCCGTGATGAACCGCCCCGGTTGCCAGCAGCGACGGTATCGCTGCCTTATCCTGCGAGATGTTACGGTCGCTTATGATTACCAGCGATGCACCATTACGAATCGCCTTCTCGGCGTTATCCACAAGCTCATCGAGTGCCTTTCGCAAGCTCTCGCCTGCGTCCGGCTCGTCTGTGTCAAATACGGCGTGTATTGTCGCGACGCGGAAGTCCTCTCTTTTTACCGCCCGCAGTCGTTCGATGTCTTCGTTAGTAAGAATCGGGTGCGGCAGCTTCAACTGCCGGCAGTGTTCCGGGCTTTCTTCCAGGAAGTTTCGCTTGCAGCCCACAAACGACATCAAGCTCATCACAAGCCCCTCTCGCAGGGGGTCTATCGCGGGGTTTGTAACCTGGGCGAATAACTGCTTGAAGTAATTGAACAGCAGTTTAGGTTTGTCTGACAATACCGCCAGCGGAGTGTCATTGCCCATCGAGCCGACCGGCTCCTGCCCGTTTACCGCCATCGGTGTCAAAATCATCTTCAGCTCTTCGCTGGTATAGCCGAATGCCCGCATCTTTCGCAGTGTTTTTTCTGGGTCGCTGCTAATAAGCTCAGGCGTATCGAAAAGCCCTCGCAGCTCAATCCGGTTTTCCTCAAGCCATCGCCGGTATGGTCTGCGACGCGCGATTTTGCTCTTTATTTCATTGTCGGTGATTATCCGGCCTTCGATCGTATCGACTAAGAACATATTTCCCGGTCGCAGCCGGCCCTTCCTGATTATCTTTTCCGGCGGGAACTCTACCACGCCCGCTTCGCTTGCTATAACCGCCAGGCCGTCGGTTGTAACTAAATACCTGCACGGTCTCAGTCCGTTGCGATCGAGTGTGCCTCCTATGAACCTGCCGTCGGTAAATACCATTGCCGCGGGGCCGTCCCACGGCTCCATTATCGAGGAGTGATATTCGTAGAACGCTCGCTTGTCGGTACTGATGTGATATTTTGGCCCGAACGCCTCCGGTATCATCATCATCATCGCGTGCGGCATACTTCGCCCGGCACGCACCAGAAGTTCCAGCGCCGCGTCAAAACATCCCGAATCGCTCGTATCCTCCGGCAGGACAGGCAGCAAGTCGCCTATTTCGTCGCCGAACGCCTCGCTTGCCATTGTCGTTTCGCGAGCGCGCATATAATTACGGTTTCCGCTTAGCGTATTGATTTCACCATTGTGCGCTACGCAGCGAAACGGCTGCGCCAATCGCCAGTTCGGAAATGTATTAGTGCTGTATCGCTGGTGAACTATCGCAAGGGCGGATTTGACTCGTTCGTCGGCGAGGTCGGGATAATACCCGAACAACTGCCTCGCCATAAACATGCCCTTGTAGCAGATTGTTCTGCCGGATAATGATGTTATGTAAAAATCTTCGCCTGCCTGCCCGAATCGTTCACGCACAAGCCGTTCGGCCCTGCGTCTGGCCATATAGAGCCGGCGTTCAAACAGGTCACTCTGCAAATCTATTCCATAAACAAATACCTGTCTTATTGATGGCTCCGCGGCAAGCGCGATTTCGCCGAGGCAGTCGTTTGCGGTTGGCACATCGCGCCAGCCAATCACCTTCATACAATAGTGATTTATGGCTGATTCGAGAATTTGGTCGCATTGCTTGCGGATTTCGGCGTTTTTCGAACCGAAGACCATTCCCACCGCGTAGAATGCCGGCTCAGGCAAAGTAAAATCGCATTCTTCCGCAAAAAACTCGTGCGGAATCTGAAACAGGATGCCGGCCCCGTCTCCGGTCATTTCGTCTGCGCTGGCTGCGCCGCGATGATGCAGGTTTATCAGTATTTCTTTGCCGTATTCGAGTATAGAATGGTCTTTTGCGCCGTCTATGTTCACGACGGCCCCTATGCCGCAGGCATCGTGCTCACTCCGGACTTCGTAAAGTCCCTGGTCTTTTTGTCTCATTATTTTCTTATGCATCGTTTGTCTTGCAGTATATTTAACAGCTCACTAATCCTTCTCGCACAAGTGAAGAATGCACATCTTATTATACGTCAGGCAAGGCTGCAAATCCCCTCTATTCGGGTAATATGGTTCATAAGAGATATTGATATTACTTCCAGAATATCTTATGCTTGTCTGCATAAAATGGGGCGAGGCCCGACTCATTTGGTCCCTAAGGGATTACATGAGCGGGCCTCACCCGCAACCCAATGCCCACTGCACGACCATTCGTGCAGCTTCGCCCTGATTAAATACAACAAACCACGATTGTTTTACGCATCGTAATACAGATGGAACTCATGCGGATGCGGTCTCAATGCTATCTCATCCAGTTCCTTTTCCCGTTTCCATTGAATCCATGTCTCGATAAGGTCGTCTGTGAATACGTCGCCTTCGGTCAGGAATTTGTGGTCGCTTTCGAGTGCGGCACACGCTTCTGCCAGTGAGCCGGGCGCCTTTTTGGTTTTTGCCAATTCAGCTTTGGACAGCTCATAGACGTCAACGTCCATTGGCTTACCCGGGTCCATCTTCTTTTTGATTCCATCGTTGGCGGCCATAAGCATCGCGGCGAAAGTCAGGTAGCCGTTGCAGCTCGGGTCCGGACAGCGGAACTCAACGCGTTTTGCCTTCGGATTCGGTGAGTACATCGGGATGCGGCAGGCGGCTGACCTGTTGCGTGCCGACATACAAAGATTTACCGGCGCCTCAAAACCAGGGACGAGCCGGCGATACGAGTTTGTCGTCGGCGCTGCGAATGCTAGGATGGCCGGTGCGTGATGGATAAGCCCGGCGATTGCGTGTAAAGCGAGGTCTGAGAGACCTGCATAGCCCTTTCCGGCGAAAAGATTTGTGCCCTTCTTCCAGAGTGAGAAGTGCGTGTGCATACCTGAGCCGTTGTCTAAGAATATCGGCTTGGGCATAAACGTCGCCGTTTTGCCGTGTCTCTTGGCAACGTTTTTTACGATGTATTTGTACCACATGAGCTTGTCGGCCTGTTCGACTAACGGCGCGTAAAGCATATCGATTTCGGCCTGACCGCCGGTAGCGACTTCGTGATGGTGCTTTTCAATCACGATGCCGACCTTCTGCATTTCTTCGACCATCTCGGCGCGAATATCCTGCTGTGTGTCGGTCGGACTTACAGGGAAATAACCGCCTTTATACGACGGCTTATATCCGAGGTTTGGTTCCTCGAAACGGGCCGTGTTCCATGACCCTTCCGATGAATCGATTGCATACATTCCGGTATGCTGGTTCTGTTCATAACGAACTTCGTCGAAGATGAAGAATTCCGGCTCAGGGCCGTAATAAGCGGTATCCGCCAAACCGGTCTTTTTCGCGAATTCAGCCGCTTTCTTGGCTATATTGCGAGGGTCACGATTATATTCTTCGCGTGAGAGCGGATCAACAACGTCCGCGAGGACGCTTACCGTCGGCTTCGCGAAAAACGAATCCATTACCACGGTGCTCAGGTCCGGAACCGCCATCATATCCGACTGGTGAATTGGTTTCCAGCCGCGGATTGATGAGCCGTCGAAACCAAGCCCTTCCTCGAATGCCTTTTCATCCAGGAACTCGATTGGGAAGGTACAGTGCTGCCAGGTGCCAAGAAGATCGACGAACTTCAAGTCCGCCATCTTGGCATTGTTCTTTTTTGCAAAATCAAAGAATTCTTTTGGAGTCATTTTTCCACCTCTCTAATAAAATTGGGTTGCTAATATTTTTTCCGCTACGAGCGGATTGTTTTTTATCCTATTGCCAGATTTCCTTTTTCACCCGTTCTGATACGAATACATTCGGGCAGATCGAGCACGAATATCTTGCCGTCGCCGATTTGACCTGTTCTTGCGCCATCAATGACTGCTTTTATCGCTGGCTCGACAAACGTTTCATTTACCGCTATCTCCAGCTTTACCTTCCTCAACAAACTGCCCTGTTCTTTATGGCCTCGATAGACCTCTGCTACGCCTTTTTGTCTGCCTCGGCCCACAACATTCGACACCGTTACAAGGTGAATTTCTTTTTCCTCTAATCTTTTAAGCACTTCATCAAGTCGGTCCGGCTGAATCACGGCAATTACGTATTTCATTTGCTTCGTCCTTTCTCGCTTAATCGATTAAAGTATAGGCGGCCTCTCGATGTTGTGTCAAGTCCAGGCCGACACGTTCTTCGTGCTCACTTACTCTCAGTTTAATTACCACGTCCACAAACTTCAGAAGCACAAAACCAATTACGAAGGAGTAAACCGCCGTGACAAGCACGACCTTTAACTGAATCCATAATTGTACCGGGTTGCCGTAAAACAAACCATCTGCTCCGTCGGGATTGATTGTTTTTGTGGCCCACAGCCCTGTTGCAAGAATACCCCAGATTCCGCCGATTCCGTGAACGCCAAAGGCATCCAGTGAGTCGTCGTAACCAAGTTTGGTTTTAATACAGGTTACTACCAGCCACGGAAATATCCCGGCTCCTATACCAATACAGATAGCTCCGATGGGCGTAACATATCCTGATGCCGGCGTTACAGCCGCCAGACCCGCCACCGCGCCTGTAATCATACCTAATGTTGTCGGTTTTTTAAATCTAAGCCAGTCAAGCACTGACCACGTTACGCCCGCGACTGCGCCTGCTATATGCGTAACGGCAAAAGCGTTGCCCGCGAGTCCCGATGCCTTCAGGGCACTGCCTGCGTTAAAACCGAACCACCCGAACCAAAGCAGGCCCGCGCCCAGCGCCGCAAACGGCAGATTGTGCGGCGGCGAGATACCATTTGGATAACCCTGTCGTTTCCCCAGTACCAGGGCCGCCGCTAAAGCCGTCATACCTGCGTTAATGTGAACCACCGCACCGCCTGCGAAGTCGAGCGCGCCCATATTTTTAAGAAAGCCCCCGTTGCCCCAGAGCCAGTGCGTAATCGGGTTATACACAATTGTCGCCCAGAGCAGGATGAAAATCACAAACGCCGAGAATTTCATTCTCTCCGCGAATGCCCCGATGATTAACGCGGGCGTTATCACCGCGAACATCATCTGGAACATCATAAACACTTCGTGCGGGATAGTTGGCGCGTAAGCGGCATTTGGCGTCATACCGACGCCATTCAGGAAAGCCCAGTCCAGCCCGCCTATTATGCCGTGTTTGTCCGGCCCGAACGACAAGCTGTATCCACATACGACCCATTGGATACTTATTATGCACAGGGCCATGAAGCACTGCATCAGGACCGACAGCATATTCTTGCGTCGGACAAGTCCGCCGTAGAAAAACGCCAGGCCCGGCGTCATAAGCATTACAAGCGCCGCGCTTATCAATACCCACGCCGTATCACCTGTGTCGATTGTCGAATTTTGACTTGTCAAAGAACCAGCTTTAACTAATTGCTGTGTCTCACAAATCCCTGTTCCGGCGGTTAATAAAATAACCACCGCTATAGCCAGAGTTATTCTCATCTCTGTGCTCCTCGGCTGTTTATTGAAACGAACTTTCTTCGTGTTTACATAAAACGGCTGTACTGCATAAGCTTCGCAAATCTTATGCCAAGATGCCTAATTCGTGGCCGTTTTAATGTAACACTTTGTCTATGCTGAAGTTACGTTCAATAAACCCTCAGAGCAGGTAGAGAAATAATCTACATTATCGTATATCTTTCAAAAATTTTTTACGTTTTTGTTGTTTTTCATGTTAAAATGGGGGCCCTGCCAGCCGTGCACAGAGCCCGCCATGAACGAGACTAATATGTTAGTCCCGTTGTCGCAAACCTGTTAACCGATGGCTTCGTTGCCCTTTTCGCCCGTTCTAATGCGAATACATTCGGGCAGGTCGAGCACAAATATCTTGCCGTCACCGATTTGTTCTGTTCTTGCGCCGCTGATGACTGCTTCGATTGCCGGCTGGACGAACGCCTCGTTCACCGCTATCTCAATTTTAACCTTTCTCAGCAAGCTGCCCTGTTCCTTGTGGCCCCGGTAAACTTCCGCTATACCTTTTTGTCTGCCCCGGCCTACAACGTTCGATACTGTGACTAAGTGAATCTCTTTTTCCGTCAGGCGTTTGAGCACTTCGTCAAGTCGGTCCGGCTGAATTACCGCGATTATGTATTTCATTGGTTTATTCCTTTCTCTTAGTCAATAATGGTATATGCTGCTTCACGGTGTTGCGTTAAGTCCAGACCGACGCGTTCTTCGTGTTCGGTTACACGCAATTTCATTACGATATCCACAGCTTTAAGCAGCACTATTCCAACAACAAAAGAATAAACTGCTGTAACAAGCACGGCTTTGACTTGTATCAGGAATTGAGCGGGATTCCCGTAGAGCAGACCGTCGGCTCCTGCGGGATTTACCGTTTTTGTGGCAAAGATACCGGTTGCTATCGCTCCCCACATACCGCCTACGCCGTGGACGCCGAAGGCATCGAGCGTATCGTCATAGCCAAGCAGGTTTTTGAAATATGTCACGGCAAACCATGGAATTACCCCGGCACCGATACCAATCCATATTGCGCCCATCGGATTGACGAATCCGGAAGCGGGAGTTATTGCTACAAGGCCGGCCACTGCGCCGGTAATCAGACCAAGCGTCGTGGGCTTTTTGTGTTTAAGCCAGTCAAGAATCGCCCAGGACACACCTGCTGCCGCGGTGGCAACATGGGTCGCGGTAAATGCGCTGACTGCAAGACCACTAGCTCCCAATGCGCTGCCGGCATTGAATCCGAACCAGCCAAACCACAGCAACGCCGCTCCAAGTACTGCAAAGGGCAGGTTATGAGGCGGAGATATGCCATTCGGATACCCTTGACGTCGGCCAAGAACAAGTGCTGCCGCAAGAGCTGTCATACCCGCGTTGATATGAACCACGGTTCCGCCGGCGAAATCCAGTGCACCCCAGTTCCTTATGAATCCGCCCACTCCCCATACCCAGTGTGCCACCGGGTCGTAAACGACGGTCGCCCACAAAAACATAAAGACGCAGAACGCCGAAAATTTCATTCGCTCGGCAAATGCGCCCAGAATCAGCGCGGGCGTGATAACGGCGAACATCATTTGGAACATCATAAATAATTGATGCGGAATTGTTGGTGCGTAATCGGCGTTTGGAGCAAGTCCCACGTTCTTCAGGAAAGACCAGTCAAGCCCGCCTATAAGCGAACGGTGGTCGGGGCCAAAAGATAAGCTATACCCGAAGAGCACCCATTGCAAACTAATCAGGCACAGTATCATCATACATTGCATAAGCACGGAGAGCATATTTTTGCGTCTGACCAGGCCGCCATAGAAAAACGCCAGGCCGGGTGTCATAAGCATTACAAGAGCAGCACTTATAAGCACCCACGAGGTGTCTCCCGTATCGATTTTCGGCGTCGCAGCCGCAACTGTTGCGGCCGGCGTCACATCCGACGCGGGCGCTGCAGTATCACAAAATGCAGTTCCCGCACTCAGCAAGATGAGTAGTGTTGAAATAAGTATTTTTTTCACGGCTTTTTACTCCTTGTAAAAATTGATAATTAGTTGTCCAACAATACGGCTATCTATAAGTGTTCTTCTACGGCTGTCTATAGTGTTCTTCGCAAACCCTGTGCCAGGATGCCGTATTGATGGTCGTTTTTACATAAGGCCTTGTAAAAGCCGCGGTTACGCTTGCTGAAAGTATTAAATTACCAAAGAGCGCAGTTACATTTTTGTATATCTAACTTGATATTTTTACATTTATGTCATTTTTGGCATTTAAAGTATGGGCTCCGCCAGCCGTGGAACAGAGCCCATTAATACCAGGACGGTCCTTATGGGGTCCTGTTATTTTATCGCGGAATCGCCGCGTTCTCCCGTGCGGATTCTTACGGCATCATCAACAGGAGAGATGAATATCTTGCCGTCGCCTGGCTTGCCGGTAAAAGCCGTGTCTTGTATGGCCTTGACAATTTTCTCGGTATCGCTGTCTTTGACCACAACTTCAATCCTTGCCTTGGTCATCAGCCCTACTTTATAAGTTTTGCCTCGGACTTCCTGTTGGAGGCCTTTTTGTTTACCGTGTCCTTCGATTTCAGTAATCATAAGGCCAGGATAGTCAACTTTTTCAAGGACAGCACATATATCAGCGACCTTGGCGGGTCGAACAATAGCTTCAATCCTCTTCATTTTTAGGTTCCTTTCTTAATGGCTCTATACAAAAATCTTCAGTATTTAGAGCGGTATCAATCTTTGCTAAATCGCAGACACGCCTTTTTCTCCGGTTCGAATTCGCATTGCTTCCGACGCGTCAATCACAAAGATTTTTCCATCGCCTGCTTCGCCGGTGTATAAAACTTCTCTTATTATTTTCATTACGTATGGGACATCCCATTTTTTGACTAATATATCAACCCGGACTTTCGGAACAAAATACGTCATATCTATGTCAGGGTCCTCATCATCCACATCTATATGGCCTCTTTGTCTGCCGAAGCCTTTGACTTTAGTTACCGTCATTCCCATGAGAAGCTCTTCATCTTTAAGCACCTCGGCCAGGATGTTAAGCCGTTCAGGACGGATGACGACCGATATCATCTTCAAGTCGTAAGTTTTGCTCACTGTGCCGACGGCGACATACAAAAAGCTCGCAATGGCCCAGGCGCCGCACATATAGAAGCAAATCTTTGCCTCTGTTTTCGAATCGACGTTGCCGATGGCATACAGGTAAATTATCGCCGCCAGCATAATGACGTTCGCAACCACGCCGAGGACGGGAATAATCCCGTGTTTCAGGAGTTTGAAGTCGGCTCTCTTTTTGAAAGCTACAATTGTCCATACACAGGTCAAGCCGTAGAGGACAAAGGTGCCGAAGTTCGAGGCCAGCGTAATTCCCGTAAGACCGACTACGGATTGGACTCCTATTGCGGCGATTACGCAGGAGACAATTACCAGCGTCCACAAAGCCGTATGAGGAGTGCCGTGTTTGCTTATGAAGCTGAGGTACTTCGGTAATTCAAGGTCTTCTCCCATACCGCAGGTAACGCGGACAGCCGTGTTCATACAGCTTAAGGTCGTGCCGACTACGGCGATTGCCACGGTTACGGCCATAGTAATCATCAGGCCAAAGCCGAGACCATGAAACAAACTGTTGCCGAGAATTTGCGCGAGGTCTCCGATAGGAGCGCCTGAGCCGGCGGTAGCGGCCATTCCGGTTACTGCTGCTGTTTGTCCGGCGGCGGTAAACGTCAGCTTTTCATTTATCATATAACCTGCGCCGAAATATTCCAGCAGATACGCAAACAATCCCTGAATTACCAAAGACAGGATAATGGCCTTTGGAATCGTTCTTTTAGGGTCTTTTACCTCAGCGGCCAGGGCGGTGCAGCTTTCAAATCCGACCAGTATCAAAATAGCGAGGGTCGATTGAATCAGGACGCCGTTAAGCGTATGTGGACGAATGACGTCCCATGCGCCGCTGAAAGACCAGCTTGTTGCCGCCTGGGGATTCGACCAGCGGTAATAAATGGCCAGGGCGGTGAAAACAACCAGAGTAACGAGCTGTATAATGTTAATCCAGATTGCAGTTATCGTTGAGCCGGTTACGCCGCGATATGCTATGTATCCCGTGACAAAAGCAAATACGGTGGCAATTATAACCAGCATCTCTACTGACAGCGTATTTCCGGTAAAAGACGTGTAAAGATAACCAATCAGGTTGGCCATCATAGCCACCATAACGCCGGGATATACCCAGTAGAAAAGGTGGGCGGCCCAACCGGTAACTATCTTTGACATACGGGCCAGGGAGGTAGGCGTTCCTCTTTTCAGGTTCTGGCTGTCAAGAAATGCCTTCTCCGCGAAATAGGTAACGCTTGCAAACCCTGCCTCGGGATATATTTTGGCAAGCTCCGAGTAGGAAATCGCGGTAAGAAAGCAGAGGGCCAGCGCAACCACTATTCCCGACCAGATATCGCTTGCAACCGAAGCCCCGCTTGGTGAAGTTGCGGCGGCCTGGAGCTGGTATGTAATCCACAGGAACGCCCCCGGGGCAATTAGCGCCATAGCGTTTGCGGTGGCGCCAAACAAGCCCAGAGTGGCTTTTATTTGAGGTTCGGCGATTTTCCCGACCCCGGCGCCCACAGGGACCGCACCGGCTTCAACCCCATTTTCAATCGTTATGCTTGTAGACATAATTTATTTCTCCTTTACTAAACACTACGGATAGCCAATATTCAAAACGCATCGGCAGTTTCCACAAATCACATTTCGCCTTTAATAATTCAATCGGTTTTGTCCCGTCTTAAAACGAAGTTGATATTCCTACGCCTGCCCAGAAATTGTCGCTTTTGTTCGTGGCTTCCCGTATCGACTTGCCGAGCATTGTCGAGTAGTTGAGGCTTGGTTTAATCGTCCAGGATCCGACGGTAACAGGTAATCCCGCGGAAAGCGTAAGGTCATTTGACTGGCCGCTGTTTACGCCGAAGTAGCCCCTGTCATAAGCCGCGTTGCCCCAGCCATAGCTTGCGCCTAACACTAAACTGCATGTGCACGTCTCGCTGAACGAATAAATCTTGTCGAATGTCTGCCCGATACTGTACTGGAAATAGCTGCCATGGATCGCCTGGACGTCGCGATACCATTTGAACGACGGCGTTAAAGGAACAGTGGTCAAGCTGAAGCCGCCGTAAATTTCAGTTGTTGAGTCAACGTGAGTATTCGGGAACTGATAGTAAATGGTGCCTACCGACCAGCTTACCCAGTTGAAGTCCGGAATCGTAGTGGTGTAATCAAGCGTCAGGTCGTATTCGCTGAACTCCCAGGCATTATCAGGAGCGGTCTTGGACCTGTTCGTCATATCGATATTGCTCCAGATTGAGCCGGTGAATCCATACGCGCTTGCGGAGAAGGCCGGCTGCAGCACGCTGCTGTTATCAACATTCTGGCCTCGCCAGATATACTTGCTGTAGTAATCCGTCGAAAACCCATATGTAACAACCTTGTCGTCGGCTGACGCTGTTCCCGCCGCAAATACAATCAACGCGAGTCCCAGTACAATACTGCCAGTTCTTAACGGCCTCACTTGCTTCTCCTTTCAAAATAGCTTTTAATGTGTTTATTCGCTTTTTCGCACAGTGGACTTGGGTCACATATCAGATAAGCAATAACCGTGCCAGAAGCAGGAAGAGCCGTTAACCTGTTACGTAACTCCTTTGTGTGGCTGTTGTTATGGTGTTTTAGTCGTGGAGGTCAAGGAAGAGGTGGTTTATACAAAAACGTAAATGTGCTCAATATAGACTACAAAAATGTAATCAAATGGTGTATCAGGAAAGCAGCTTCGGGTAAATGGCGTACATCTTTATTTTGTAGCCGAGGATTCGTTCGGTTAGCCCAAGTTCTTTGGCGGCTTTTCTCTGCTGGCCGCCGTTTTTTTTCAGTGCGTCGATGATAAGCTCTCGCTCTTTGTTGGCGATTATCTCGGCCAAAGAGTGCCCGGCGACTTGCTCGCTCTTTTTTATCATTTGAAGCGATGGCGGCAGATGTTCCGAGCGTATTACATCTTCATCGCAGAGCAACACTGCCCTCTCGATGCAATTTTCCAGCTCCCTGATATTGCCCGGCCAGTGGTAGCTCGTCAACATTTCGATGGCGGGTGTTGAAATGCGAGTTATGTTCTTTTTGTTCTCAGCGGCGTACTTTTCGAGGAAATGGTCCGCCAACTGCATTATGTCGTCTTTGCGTTCTCTCAAAGGCGGCAGATAAATCGGGAAAACGTTTACCCGGTAATACAAATCCTCGCGGAAGATGCCTTCTTTTATCTGCTGTTCGAGGTTTTTATTTGTGGCGACGATGATCCGAACGTTTGATTTGATTGTTTCGTTGCCGCCAAGCCGCTCGAATTCCTTGAATTGAATCACCCGCAATAATTTGACCTGCAGATTAATTGGAAAATCGCCTATTTCATCCAGGAATATAGTGCCGCCGTGCGCCCTTTCGAATCTGCCTGTTTTGAGTTCCGTCGCGCCTGTAAAAGCTCCTTTTTCGTGCCCGAACAATTCGCTTTCGAGCAGTGTTTCCGGCAGGGCGGTGCAGTTGACCTTTATAAAGGGTTTTTCCGCCCTAGGGCTGTTATAGTGAATGGCGTGGGCTACGAGGTCCTTGCCTGTGCCGCTCTCGCCGCGAATCAGAACGGTCGCGTTGCTGTCGGCCACCTGTTCGACGAGTCGGTACACCTGCTGCATCGCGTTGGAGCTTCCTACCATATTTTGAACGTTGAATCGCGTTTTTAATTCCTGCTTAAGCCGGACGTTTTCGTCGCGGAGCTGCCTTTGTTCGGATTCCACCAGCTTGTTCAGCTTTACCGCCTGGGCAATCATAGTGGAGATGATATTGAGCAGCCGGATGTGGCTTTCAAAGTCATTGCTTTTTTCGGTCTGGCGGTCCACGCTGAGAGCGCCGATGGTCTTGCCTTCGAGTTTGATAGGAACACAGAAGAATGTTATCGGCCTGCCTTTTGTTGTGTTCCTTGCGCCGGTTTTGTGGACGAAACGGGGGTCTTTCGATATATCAGGCACAATGATTTCTTTGCCGGTTTGCACAACTGTTCCGGTTATACCCTCGCCCATCCGGTATATTCCCTTTTTTTTCGAGTTTTCGCTCAGGCCGTGGGCTATCTCGATATTTATGGTTTCGGTGTCCGGGTTCAGCAGGGTGATCGTCCCGCGTTGCAGCTTCAGGTAAGTGTCCAGCGACTGCAGAATCGAGCGCAGCGTCTGTTGCAGGTCTAATGACTCCGCAAGACCTTTTGCTATGTCGCTTAAAAGCTGCACTTCCTTTGCTGGATTGGTTTTCATTTTTGATTCCTGAACAGTAATTGCTGTCGGCAGATATGATAACAAGATTGTAGGCGAAATGCAATAAACAACAATTTCGTATTTTTGGCACTCGATGCCCATAAAAAAGCGACCCCGCCTCGTGAGGAGGCGGGGTCGCCTGAAAAACTCTAAACTACTTAACAGTGTTAACTACGGACAATTGGCGTCAGTTCCCGTCGCAGTTGTCCAGAACGGTTGATAGAGAATATAAGTATTCGGCGAAGTTATCGAAGCGCCAATGGCGCCGGTGCAACCACCTGTTGGCCCACTGGGATCGCCCCAATAGTTATGCTTCGCGTTCAAAATTGACGACGCACTGTTTGAATCGGCGGCTGCTGCTCCAATCTGATTATCGACGGTCTTGGTGGCGCCGCCTGGAGTCCGCAGGATCACGTTATTTGTGAACGATACGGAATTCCAATTGACATCATTAGGTTCGAGCTTCGAACCGCTGCTGGGGCTGCTGGGAATCAGCAATGCATAGCCGTTGCTTCCAGCCGCGAACGTATTGCCGGTAATGGCCACGTTCATCATGCGGTTAGGTTCAACGCTCTCGGTACCTTCATACAGTTGGATTCCGCTTCCGTCGCTGAAGGTGTTGCCGGAGATAGTGACGTTCTTCACTTTGGTACCAGTACCGCCAACCCCAATATTGATGCTGTCCTGTGTAGTGTTATTACTGATTGTTATGTTGTTGGCGTCGGTCATGTTGAAATTCACAAACAAGGCAGCGATCGCGGTATCGCAGAAGTTGCTGCTGATAGTTACGCTATCGACGTGTCTGCCATCTTCGCCACCGAGATAGATGGCTGAATCGCCGGCCTTCGTATAGAAGTTGTTATTCGCAATTGTGATACCATTGGGACACGAGGCCACTCTAATGACGTGGTTCGTTGTGCTGGCAGCAACAGAGTTGATGTCGCAGTAAGAGATATTCATAGTATAACCCGCGGTATCCGTAGAAGCGTCAATCACACCGAGGTCGTTATCACCGCTTAAAATAGTGAAGCCGTGTCCTGACGAGCCGCCGATAGTGCAGCCGGATTCCATGTCTATACCCATAGTCGCCGAACCAAGAAGCTGAATAATCGTAGAAGCTTTGCCGCTCGCCGATTGAAGCGTAATATTGGGCTCATTCAAGTCCACGTCCTCATTATACGTCCCTGCTATGATGCTTACAGTCACAGGCTGGTAAGTCGGAGTAGTAGTAGCACGGTTGGTGGCGAAAATGACTGCGTTTAGCTGGCCCTTGAGGGTTTGCAAAGTTGTTGCTGATGCCGGAGCGGACCATGCTCCTATATTATTAGGTGAGGCGGCATCTGCTGTTCGTACCTCATAGCTATATTGGGTATTTTCAGCGAGACCTGTGTCCGTCCAGTTTGAATCAGTTTGCCAATTGGACAATTTGCCGGTTATACTCGGTGTTGCGACTCGCCAGAATTGATAAGAGACAGGACCAGAAGCATCGGTCGCGATTGTTGCCTGCATTGTAATTGAAGTGGCTCCTGTGGCATAAGGGGCTACCACGAAGGTCGCCGGATTTGGATCTGGCGGAACTGTATCAAGGCCGGTAACTGCGTTTGCCTCGTTTGATTCAGCGGTGTAATTCGGCACTAACGCGTTATCGCGGGCCTTTACAGTGTATCCGT